>CAWDJO010000010.1:0-198683 GCA_963802665.1 uncultured delta proteobacterium
CACCTACCTATACGTAACAAAATTGATTTGATCATTAGGGCGGCTAAGATCATGATCTACCTGCTTTTTCTTGAAAAAAGAAAAAGGAGGAGACATGATCCAGGTAGAGTCGGCCAGTAATGAATCCATCAAAATTGAAAGTGGAGTCCCGTATCAGCAGCATTCTACACAAACCCCGATTGAGAGGTTCCTGCAGAAGCTCTCCCGACTTGAGCTCCCCGCCAAAGAGCACTTCGAGAGCTACCTGCGCCACAAATGGCGTCTGAACCACAAGCGCAGCACCCTCCAGGGTTCTTTTGCATCGATCAGGCTTTTTCTCGAGTTGTATAGAAGGTCGGGCAAGAAAGACCTTTCAGAGATGGAGCGGGCCGATCTCGAGGCCTTCGTCGAACACTTGCAAGACTGCGGATTAAAAATCTCCACGGCGCGGACGAAGCTGGCCTGCCTTATTGCATTTCTCCATTTCCTAATGGAACAGGAAGTCATTTCCGGGGCCGTCCTGAAGAAACGGATTAAGCTCAAGCTTCCCGAGGTCCTGCCCCGAGCCATGCACCCCGCCGATGTAAGAAAGCTTCTTTCTGTGATTGACGATATCCGGGATCGGGCCCTGATCCTTCTGCTTTTGCGCACAGGCATGCGGATTGGCGAGGCTCTTGGGCTTCGGTTGAACGATCTCGATATGCGGGACCGAAAGGTCCATCTCTTCCAGGGCGAAAAGAATAACATGGGAAGGGTGGTCTATCTGAGTGACGATGTTCTATGGGCCCTAAAGCGCTGGCTTCGCCAAAGGGATCAGAATAAAGAGTTTGTCTTTTATGGCCAGGGCAATAAGGCCGTCTGTTACAGTACCGGACGGAGCCGGTTCGTAAGATACATTCAGAAGGCGGGACTCGAACAGAAGGGCTACACGGTGCATTGTCTTCGTCACACCTTCGCTTCCGAGCTTCTCAATGCGGGAATGCGTCTGGAATGTCTCCAGCAGCTCCTGGGTCATCAAGATATCGAGGTGACCCGCCGCTATGCCCGGCTCACAGACCGGACCCGGGAGGAAGAGTATTTTCGCGCCATGGCGATTATCGAAAAGGGAGGAGTCGATGGAGAATACTGAGCTGATCCGGTACCGGAGGGCTTTGAAGAGAAAAAACTACTCGGTTCACACCCTCAAGAGCTATATGAATATCCTTGATCACTTCGTAAAATGGACTTCTATGCCTCTTTCGGAGGTAACCTCGAAGGAGGTAGGCCTGTATGTGGATCATCTCCTCCAGAAAAGACGAACCCCCAAGACGATCACCTGCCACCTGCAAACGATCCGCCTCTTCTTTGAGTATCTCATCGATGCGGAGGGATTCCCTATGGTCAATCCCGTCACGAGGATCTCCATCCGTCTCCCCAAGCCGCTGCCCCGGCACCTCAAGGACGACCAGGTCACGAGACTCTTGGCCATCCTCAGGGACGTAAGAGACAGGGCCATGTTCATGTTGATGCTCCGCTGCGGCCTGCGGGTCCAGGAGGTCGCTGACCTGACCGCGGACGCGGTAGACTATCAGAGGCGACAGATTTTTGTCTCCAAGGGAAAAGGGAGTAAGGATAGGGTCGTCTATGTGAGTGAAGATGCTCGTTCGGCTCTTTTGGCGTATCTCTCGAAACGACCATCGCAAGGGAAAAGATTATTCCTGGTACAGAAGGGACCCATGAGAGGGAACCCCCTATCGATCCGCGGCATCCAGAAGAGGATGGAATACTATGCGCGAAAAAGCAGACTGAACGTGTCCTGCCATCGCCTTCGCCACACGATGGCCACTCAGCTTCTCAACGCCGACGCGGGTCTGGCGACCATTCAGGACCTCCTGGGGCATGGTCAGATTACTACGACACAACGGTACTGCTGGGTCGCGAACCTCAAAGTCCAACGAGACTACTACAAGGCGATGGAGGTGGTCCTGCAAAGGACACAGGCACAAGGAGGGGATGCGGACGAAACGGAAATCGGGGGTCCCGCAGAAACTAAATAACCCAAGGATTTTCGCTCAAAACAACAAATTATCTTGACAGAGAATAAAAAAATGAATTAAATAACTGCATAACTAACCAATATCAAAAGAAAAAGCAGGTTTTGTTACGTATAGCACCTACAAAGAGTGGGAGCTAAAATCCTAAAGATTTGTTGATTTCCGATTGAAAGAGAGAAACCAGAGACCTCACCCCTCCTTGCGGAATGGTCGAGACCTCAGTTATAAACCCGTGCTGGACAATCCGTAATGATTCTTACTTTCATTTAGAGGGGCGCACTAGCATTTAATCATACTACCGTCCAGCATAGGTGGTCATTCCTTGCTATCACCGCTAAGGCAACTTCTTCACGATCGCTGCAAACTCTTCCTTCGTGTACGCCTTGAGCGTCGTGATCCTGGCATTTCCCAACGAGCTAATCGCCAAAGAGAAGGTTGTTGCGACCTCATCACTGGGGAATTCACCTATGGCTACGTAGTCGTATTCCCCCATCACCGCGTAGAAGCCGATTACTTTGCCTCCCATTTTTTCGGCGGCTTTAATGCCTGCTTCGATCCGCCCAGGTGCATCCTTGATGGCCTTGACCCCCTGATCTGTCACTTTGTATAATCCGATATAGGTCGGCATCGCGTCGCCCTCCTTTCCATCTAAGAGATATAGCTAGTGCGCCACCCCATCCCCAATTCCCTCTTTAACCTAATCTGGAAAGATAAATAAATCAGCCATATACTCCTCGTATGAACTTTGCAAACATTTACAATTGATTATTCAAGGCCATTTGTGCCCTTTCTTATGGGCACCTTCCGGAAACTCCTTCTCATAACTTCCTCCAGAAGGTTTAGGGGTAGGATAAGTAAGGCTATAAATTTAGAACGCCTGATTTAAATAGGACGAAACAGGAAGGCACCCCCAAAGGGAAATCTTAAGCCCTTTGGAGGCTTCACATGATCATCTTCTGATAACCCCACCTTCTCATTTTACGCCTCAGAAGGTTAAAGGTTTGGTTGGGAGGTATTTATTGAACGAGGGATAGTCTACCCCTGAATGGTAGCAGGGCTGCAAATTCTGTCAAGGGGCTCTTTTTGGCGTCCAATTTTAGACGTAGGATCAAAGGGAAGGACTACATCTTGGGGGTAGTACTGACCTCCAAAAACTGAAACTATCGTGCCAATACTTTGACCTCAGAGACGCGACCGAATTTTGCAGGATATGTTCTGCATATCGTAGCTTTTTGGATTTTCCAAATTTGAACATGGAGAGCAGAAATCAAAACCTGGAATAACAACAAAATCAGCCGACGAGGTATGAGGTCGGCTGTATTACCTTGTTGGGCAATAGTCTTCTACCTTCGTCCCTTGTCAGGGCTTGGCCTTATTGTCTCCGCACTTCATTTCGTAGGTTGCAGGAACCGTTGAACCTCCTCCCATGCAGCGGCAGCGGCTTGCGGATGGTAACCAAGTGTCCCGAATGCATAGCCCCTCTTTGGTGGCAGTTCGGACATATCGAAACCATGGTGAGCACCGGGATATATCACAATCTTTACCGCTTCGGGGATATCGCTTTTCTTCGCAACCTCTTGGCACGACTTATTTCGGACCACATCATCCTCCTCTCCCAGAAGCATTAAGACAGGCACCTTGGATGGCGGATCCATGCACATGGGGTAATAGACTATGGCCCGAGTGAAGATAAGCCGCTCGATTTTGTACTCGCTGAGCGCAGCGAGCACGGCACCGCCGCCAAAAGACCACCCTATAGCCGTTATCCGCGCCGCGTCAATGAATGGTTGGGATTTCAGCCATGTTGCGGCCGCTACGAGATCCCCAGCGGCATCCGAAGCCCCAAACCCGAAACAATCTGTTAGGCCACGACGGCCTAAATAGTCAGCGAAGACAACCACATATCCTTTAGTCCGAAATTGTTCTGCGACCAACTCGTAATGTTTGGGGGCAAAGGACGGAGTGAAGCCGCTGCATCCAGACAGAAAGACCACGGCAGGGTGAGGCCCTGGCCCTTCCGGCCTGAATATTTTATACCCACCTTCCGCGGTCTGGGCCACAACGTGGGACACGGACACGAGGATCAACGCAATGCACGCAGCGACCCCAAGGGTGGAGTATAGAACTCTCTTTGCCATGGCAATTCACCTTCCTTGCTGACTTCCCCATTTTCTGGTGAACGGTACTTTGTTTTTTACACCATCGTCGATTTTTTTAATCCCATCACCCCTGACTAGGCCGCAAGGCTAAAAATTTAGAAAGCCTGGCTTAAAAAGAATGATACGGGAAGGCCCCCCCCAAAGAAAAATCATAATCCCTTTGGAGGCTTCACTTGATTAGGCCAAAAAATCCTCCGGTACATCCCGAAGCCGCATAATATCTCGGATCCTTTTGGAGACGTCAAATCCGACTGAACACTTTACCGAACAGCTTCCGCAATCTTCACAAATTCGCTGAGGAAGGTCAAGGGAAAGAAGGGTTTCTTGCGCGAGGGGTAGATTCCGGTAGGCATAGGTGTACATGTATGCCCTCATCATATCAGGAATTGGGAGTTTAATAAGACATTGTTCCACACATTGACGGCATCCCTGACAGTAAAAACCTCTGATCGCTGCATGCTTCTGCAAATACTCTTTCTCCGGATCGGTAAGCATAAGATCTTCCATTACTGATAGGTCTATCGCCATCTCTTCAAAAGAGGCAAATCCTGGGATAGTGGTATGTACGTTGGGATCTTGCAATACCCATTTTAAGGCTGCCTTTCCATCGACTTTGCTTGGCCTTGTTTCATACATCCCCCCTCCCATGACTTTCATGGCAATGACTCCCAATCCTGCCTTAGCCGCCTTAGCAACGGCTTCTCTGACTGCCTGATGATGTTTTTGCGTAAAGTTGTAGGCAGTCAGAATAACTTCATAAAACTTGGAGTCAATCGCAGCCTGAATCACTTCTGGCTCTTTTGAATGTGTTGAAACTCCAATTAAGCGAATTTTTCCATCATTTTTTGCCTTTTCAAATCCCTTTAAGATGGGCTCATAAGAGATGGCTTCTCGGGTATAGGTTTCATGCAGGTAAAGGATGTCCACATATCCTAATCCCAGTCTTCCAAGACTGTTGTCCAATCTCCTCAGGAATTCTTGGGTTGTGGCCGTTTCGATATATTTCCCCGACCCCGCATCTCTGGGGAGATTAATTTTTGTGGCGATGAATAAGGATTCTCGGTTTCGTCCTTTAATTGCTTCTCCAATCATCGCTTCCACTCGACCCCGGCTATAATGTGCGGCAGTGTCCAGGTGGATGATACCCGCATCCAAGGCAGCCCGAACTATACCATCAGAATGAGGGTTCATAACGCCCATACTTATGATCGGGAGTTTTATTCCTGTTTTACCAAGGATGCGATAGATGAATTTCCTTTCCTTTTGTTGTTTTTCTCCGCCTTTTTCGTTAGATGCAAGATAGATTAAACCCCCTAAACTGGCGCCACTTGACTTTATGAAGTCTCTACGACTGAGTAATCCCTTTTTCATGAGGTTTCCCTTTTATCCAAAACCCCAAAAAATACTTCCCATTGTTTGCCCAATAAAAAGGCTCCAAAGGGAAATTCTGAATCCCCTTGGAGCCTTCACATTGGCATCTTCTGGAAAATCCATTTCATAAATCCCCCAGAAGTTCAGGTAAGGTTGTTGGCTTGCTCGTTTAAGGGTAGGACAATGACGGAAACAAAGTACCAAAATCCCCAATTTGGGTCAACAAGAAAATTGAAGGTATCGTGCCAGTTAGGCAACCCCCAAATTCAGCCCGATTTTGCCAGAGATAAAAATATTATCAGCAATTTTGGAGCTTTCAAAAACGGAACAACGAATAATTGAGGGCGATTTTAATTTAAGGGGTGAGGAAGCCAATTTTAGGCCCCTTAAAATATTCGTCATCCCTACTCGTCACGAATCGCAGCACGCACCTTCTCAAGGACTTCCTTGGGAATGTCTTTCATGTTATGAACGCTCTGAGCATGGGCGGCGGCCTTCTTCATAATCTCTTCCTCTGTTCCCGCCCGGGTTTCAAAGTCACAATCCAGCCCAACATCCCTACAGCGAAGTATTTTTCCCATCTTGTACCCCCCTTCCTCAGTAGCAACAAAGTTGAAAGGCTTCCTCACACGCTTCATGAACTATTGGAACGATGCCTAGAACGAATTTGGCTTTTTATGGTCGCTTCAATGGAATCCCAGTTCTCGCCGCATCCTGGGTCTTAGAATCCAATTGCAGGCCAAAACCATCTGCTAATCGGGTAAGATAATTAAATAATCCAACAATGTGTCCTACTTCAAGACAGGCCCGATCATCAAATCCCAAATCCCGGAGTGGTTGCCAATCCTGCTCTACCATGCGTGTTGGCGTCGCACTGAGTTTTTCGGCAATCGCGCACAACGCACGCTCCCGCTGCGAAAGCCCGGGTAACTCACGCCAACGTCTTTGCTTGATGGCTTCAACCAATTCAGAATTGCCATTCTCCGCACGCAGAAACTCTGCGTGAGAATGCGTTCAATATTGGCAATCTTGCGCAGCGGCAGCCACGGCCGCAACCATCTCGCGTTCCTGACGGCTGAGGTGTCCTGGCTCGAACATAACCTGCCTGAACAATGGGCCTAATGCTGGCCCAATTTTGTCGTGAGCACCCTGAAGACGCGCCATGGCGGGAATAAATCCGAAATTATAAGCACTTGCTGGCGCGCCAGGGGGTAATTGCGCTCGTCTTTCCTCTTCGCTCGGTATGCGGACCCATGCTTCGCGAACACTCATATCTCTCATAATAGCACCTCCTTCTCTACTTCGACTTGGTAGTTAAAATTCCTTTCTTCTGCCCTCGATAAATACGAGCCTGGAATTGCCGAAGGTATGATTCGGCTGCTATTCCCGGCTGGATTTCGATAATCCCAATTGAAAATCAAGATTGGGAGGTTCACTTCAGCATTCGTAGCACCTTCCGAAGACTTCTTTCAGAATGTTTGGGATTCGGGTGAAGAAGCCAATAAATTTAGAAAGCCTTATTTAAAAAGGACGAGACCGGGAGGCACCCCCAAAGGGAAATCTTAAGCCCCTTGGAGGCTTCACTTGATCATCTTCTGGTAACCCCACCTTCTCATTTTAGACTCCAGAAGGTTAGAGGTTGGGTTGGGAGGTTTTTTGTGAACTGGAGATAGCTTACAGTGGGAATCTTAGCAAGTCTGCAAATTCTGTCAAGCTGATTTTTGGGCCCATCAAAGTGCCAAATTCATTACGCCACAGGATGGAGAGATACCATATCTTGTGGGTCCCTTGGGATCGCTAAAATTGAATAGATACGTGCCACTTAGGAAACTTAGCAAATCTCTACCATTTTTTCAATGAATGATTCGTATATCGAAACTTTTTAATCCCTGGTAATTTCACGGAAAATAGTTGATCTGCAATAACGATAAGTTAATCCGCGAGCCGCAGGTGAGCCGGTGTTGAAAGACTGGTTGGGCAGAGCGGTATTAGTTATGAGCTTGGGCATGCAATTTTAATCCAAGTGCCGCCATCACCTTGAGGATCGTGTCGAAACCGGGACTACGCTCGCCGGAGAGTGCCTTATAAAGACTTTCGCGGGACAGCCCGGCGTCACGCGCGACCTGCGCCATACCCTTAGCACGGGCGATATCGCCCAGCGCCTTGGCAATGAGCGCAGCATCGCCGTTGGCCTCCTCAAGGCAGGCCTCCAGATATGCAGCCATTTCCTCTGGGGTCCGGAGATGCTCGGCAACATCGTAGCGGGTTGTTTTGGTCTTGCTCATGTTTCCCTCCTACAGGTTGCGGGCGAGGCGCAACGCGGTCTTGATGTCGGTGGCCTGCGTGCGCTTGTCACCCCCGGCAAGCAAAATTATTACCGTGCGCGCGCGTGCACGAATGTCGCGCAGGCCATCAAGCCATCGGGCGTAAACGTCGGTTTTGCGAATTTCATTCACAAATGTATTGTAGCCGCATGGCTACACCTTGTCAATGCTTTTCATCCGGAAAGCAGCAAGTGATGGAAATGGGGTCAAACCTGAACTATTCACCAACCAAGAATCACTGCCAGCCCCCCTCCCTATTAATTAAACCTGTTATTTCATGATTCGAGCACTACCGGTGCGCTACCTTGTATCCCCTTCTACTTCGGAAACGAATGGCGCAATCCAAAATCAGTATGGGAAATGGCGGGCAAAAGGCGATGAGGACTTGTGAACGGGATGAATATTGCTATACTGACAGATATTCAATCGGGGATTCAGGCGGAGAAAGGGAATGCACATAAAGAACCGGGATGAAATCGTCGCCCATGAGAATTCCCGGGGGCGGGAAATCGTCGTGGATATTATCGAAGCGGGGCTTGCGGCCGTGGACCCTTATTCGAACACCCGCAAGCTGATCCGCATCGAGAATGAAAAATTGTTCATCGGAGGCCATCCGGAGATGGACCTTTCCGGATACGGGGATGAGGTCATCGATCTGTCCCGGGCAGGGGATATTTATGTCATCGGGGCGGGCAAGACTGTTCAGCGGCAGGCCAAGGCGCTGGAAGATACACTGGGAGATCGATTGACCGCAGGGGCCGTTACCATCAAGAACGGGGAGGAGAATCTCCTCAAGAAGATCGAGGTAACCGAGGGAGCCCACCCGGTCCCCGATGAAAAATCCCTGGAGGGGGCCCGCAAGATCGTCGAAATCGCCCGCCGGGCGAAAGAAGGAGACCTGATTTTTGTTCTTTTCTCCAGCGGATCCTCTTCCCTCTTCGCCCTTCCCCTGGACGGATACAGTCTGGAAGAAATGAAAGCGGTCTACGAGCTGGCCATCCAATACGGAGACCAGAGCATTATCTGGAGGGTGATGAGGTATTTCTCGGCGGTAAACAGCGGAAGAATCATGATGATGATTCATCCGGCTCGGGTGGTAACCCTCCTCATGTCCATAAGAGGGTACGAGCCCTGGCGGGGAAGAATGCCCGAGGAGGGTGACTGGATCCCCCCCTGGCCGCCAGGACCCCGGCGGCTTGAGGACGCTGTGGAGGAAATGAAGGCCGAGCCCTGGTGGGAGGAGCTGCCGCCGGCCATGAGGGCGGCATTGGACCGCCGCGACCCGAAGTGCGAGGTTCCGAGCCTGGAAGATTTTCGGCGGGTCCAGTCCAGTTACTGGCAGCCCGTGGATAACCGGCGGATGCTGGAAGCGGCCAAAGGAAAAGCCGAAGAGTACGGATTCCACGGGACCATCCTGGGAAGCTGGTGGATGGTCCAGAGTTCTGATGCCGCGGAAATCATGACCGGCATCGCTCGGGACTGCCTGCGGTACGGAACCCCGTTCCCGCCTCCGGTAGCCCTCATTTCCGGCGGGGAAATGACCGTGCCGGTGGGAAAGGCCAAGGGGATCGGGGGCCGGAACCAGGAGTTCATTTTATCGGCGGCGGTTCGCCTTGCGGAAGTTTCCGGCGCGGGAATTGTGGTCGGCTCGATAGACTCGGATGGAACCGACGGCCCGGGAATCCAGTTCGCACCCGGCGCTGCTTCCGACTTTCGCACCCTGGCCGGGGGGATGGTCGACGGAAACACCCTGTCTGCGGCCCGGGCCGAAGGCATAGATCTGCAGGCGGAGCTGAAGAACCACAATTCCACTCCGGTCTTGTTAAAACTGAAGAGCGGAATCTATACCGGCAACACGGGCATCGTCGGTGGAGACCTGCGAGTGGTCCTAGTACCGAAGGAGGGGGGGAGCGTGGAGCAGAGAGCATAGAGTAAAGGAACATAAAAAGACAGAATGCAAAGGCATAAGACCAAATGCCTGACGGCGTTGGCTTGGTCGACAAAAAAGGGAGGGAAAAGTGAATTCGGGAACGACCATCGTATCGGTGACCGCGCGGCAGGTCTATTCGGACCGCGGGCACCCGGGATCGAGGCGACGGTGAAAACCGAGAACGGGGCCGTGGGGGTTGCCGGGTGCACGGCCGGGATCTCGGTGGGTCAGCATGAAGTGGAGTTTGCCTACGATGGCGGAACCAAGTGGCGCGGGAGGGGCGTGCAGAAGGCGGTGGACAACGTGAACCGGATCATCGCCCCGGCGCTCAAAGGCATGGACGCGGCAAAGCAGCTGGAGGCGGATGATGCCCTGCTCAACCTCGGGGGGCCCGGCGCCAAGCTGCGGCTGGGCGGAAACGCGATGGCCGCCGTGTCGGCGGCGGTGCTGAAGGCCGGAGCGGCCAGCCTGGGAATCTCCCTCTACCGGCACATCGGGGGGGTAAACGCCTGCACCCTGCCCGTTCCGGGAGAAATCAGCTTTATGGGCAGCGACCGGTACGGGAGCGGAAGACGCTCGGGCGGCAAGCCCAGTTACTCCTTCATGGCCTATGGGTTCGACACTTTCTCGGATGCTTCCTACGCCATCTGGGATATCTCGACCGAATGGAGGGAGAGGCTCAACCAGAAATTCGCAATCCCCAAGGTCTCGAGGGCGAGCCACCCGGTCATCCAGGCCGGGGTGATCCGGCACGACCGCGAAATCTGGGACCTGATGGCCGAGACCGTCCACCGGCTGGGCTACGGGGGAAAGGTGGGTTTCCAGGTCGATGTGGCCGCCGGGACCTATTATGAAAAAGATAAGGACCGCTTCGTGGGCCTCTTCTCGGCCGAGGACAAGACCCGCGACGACCTGATGAACCTGTACCGGCAGATGGTGAAAGATTATCCCTTCATCATCCTGGAAGACCCCCTGGATGAGGATGATTACGAAGGACACGCCATTCTGACCCGAGAGCTTGGAATTCAGGTCGTGGGGGACGATCTCTTTACCACCAACTCCGAACGCCTGCGGAAGGGAATTGAGGCCGGGGCCGCGAACACGGTTCTCCTCAAGGTGAACCAGATCGGCACGATTACCGAGGCTTTCGAGATGGTCCAACTGGCCTACCGGAACGGCTACGGGGTCATGCCCTGCGACAGCCGGGGGGAAGGGGCCGATATTGCGGATTACTCCGTCGGCCTGAACTGCGGAACGATCCGCGAATGCGCCACGGGTCCCCGGGGCAACCGGCTTTTACAGATCGAGGCGGAGCTGGGCAAGAGGGCCGACTTCCTGGGAAAGAAGGGATTGAAAGGAAAGTTCTAAAGAAGGTGCTGCGGGATAAAAGTCCCTTTTGCGGGACGTCCTGTTTCAGAAACCCGGCCGTAGGGGCGATTCATGAATCGCCCCTACGAACTGCTGCGCTCTTTATTTCTTTATACCGGAAACATTCGACCACATGATCGTTTACCATTCCCACTGCCTGCATGAAGGCGTAGCAGATCGTTGAACCCACGAATTTGAACCCTCTCTTCTTCATCTCCTTGCTCAGAGCGTCGGATTCTTTGGTCCGGGCAGGGATGTCTTTCAAACGGGCCCGCCGGTTCTGAATAGCCTTGCCCCCCACAAACCGCCAGATATACCGGTCGAAGGACCCGAACTCATCCACGACTTCTAAAAAAGCCTTGGCGTTCTGAACGGCGGCCTGGATTTTCAGCCGGTTGCGGATGATTCCGGGGTTTCGGAGCAATTCCCGGATTTTTCTTCCATCGTATTTTGCCACCCGCGAAGGATCAAAGTGATCGAAGGCCCGCTGGAAGGCCTCCCGTTTCCGAAGGATGGTGAGCCAGCTCAGCCCTGCCTGCGCCCCCTCCAGAATGAGCATTTCAAAGAGGCGGCGGTCGTCGTGCACCGGGACCCCCCATTCCCGGTCATGGTATTTTACATAAAGGGGGTTCGTTCCGCTCCAATCACAACGCCGCTTCATGAGGCCTCCCGGAAACGAAAAGTCCCCGTTCCCGGCTCCGGAAGCGGGGATGATGCGAAACCTTGGAATTTGGCAGAAGTCTTTCCCGTCTCAGTTGTCCAGCCGCTTCAAGACGGGAAGCTTGAGGAAAGGAACTCCTTCCTCTTCCAGGACCTTTTCTTCCTGGGGCAGGGCCGTGCCTTTGATGTTGCGCTTCTTGGACTCTCCCCAGTGGATTTTCAGGGCTTCCTTGGTGAAGTCCAACCCCACGTCTTCAAAATTCTTGTTCACATACTCAGTAATGACCTGAAGGGCCTGGTAGGGGTTGATTTTTTCTTCGTGGGGTTGGGCGGGGCTTTCCGATTTGGGAGCCGGGTCGCCGTGTTTTTTTATACCAAAACTGGAAACGGCCTTTTCAATCCGGTTGTCCTCACAGACGGGGCAGTGAATGACCCGGAAAGCCTTCTGTTCTTCAAAGGCCTTGCTGCTCTTGAACCAGCACTCGAATTTGTGACCCTGGGAACAGATTAAATCAAAGATGATCATGGATGAACCATCTCCTATAAGTTATATTTTAGCTCTTTTACGGGTCCCCGTCTACCCGGATCTGTTCCTTGCCCACCCCCGGTTTTTGAGGGAAGAACGCATGTTCGAGAAGAGCCAGGAGAGAGAGGGGCTAGCCCCAACGACCCCAGAAAACTCGGGATGGCCAAGGGATCTGTTCCTTTCCCATTCATCGGGGGTACCGGCTCGTTTTAAAGGCGTTTTGGGGATGGCTTCGGGGTTTTGGGATGCGGAAGGAATCAGGGGAAGGGAAGTTCATTGCTCTTCCCCATGGCCCGCGGGAAAAGGCGGGAATAAGGCCAGAGAGGCGTTCTCCGAGACTGGAAAATGGAAAAGGCGGGAGGGTTAATCCGCCTCAGAGAGAAATCGATCCAGGACATCCGCCAGGTCGATCGCCTGGATTGGTTTGGGAATATAATCGTCCATTCCCGCTTCCAGGCATCTCTCCCGTTCCTTTCCGGCAGCCAGGGGGGTCATTCCCACGATGGGGATATGCTGACCCGTTGCCTGCTCCTTCCGGCGGATGGCGGCGGCAGCTGCCAGGCCGTCCAATTCGGGCAACTCGGTGTCCATGAGGATCAGGTGATAAGGGGCCTTGTCCAGGGCCGTCAGAACGGCGTTCCCCCCGGCCACCATGTCTGCCCCATAGCCGATCTTCTGGAGCGTCTGCAGGCCCACTTTCTGGACATGAACGTCATCCGAAGCCAAAAGGATTCGAATCCGGTGCTTTTTCTCCTCGGCCAGAGAATAACGGGTGATGAGGGGAACCCCTGCGAAGTCAGCGGGAGAGGTTTTTCGGCTCACCGCCAGGGCCAGACAGTCCCGGAGCTGAGAGCTTTTCACTGGCTTGGTTAAGTAGCCTTCCACCCCGATCTCCTGCATCAGCCGGCCGTCTCCCCGGTTTCCCTGGGAGGTCAACAAGACCAGAGTGGTTTCCGACAGGACGGGTGCTTTCTTGATCTCCCGGGCAAGAGCGATGCCGTCCATTTCCTCCATTTCTTTGCTGAGGACGCAAAGCAAATAGGGGGCGTGGTCTTCAACTGCCTGGCAGAGCTTGACCAGGGCTTCGCTCCCCCCGGCGGCGACCTCCGCCAGGCATCCCCAGGATTGAAGCTGTCCCTGCAGGGCCTGTAGGTTGGCAGTATTTTCGTCCACCACCAGGATGCGCTTTCCCTGGAGAACCTGGGGGGTAATCCAGGGAAGGGCCCCATTCGTCTTTTGCTTGCGGAAAACGGCAGTGAACCAGAAGGTGGAACCCTGTTTCTTGCTTCCTTCCATGCCCACCTTGCCCCCCATCTTCTCCACCAGCTTTTTAGACAGGGCGAGTCCGATCTCCGTTCCTCCCCACTTTTCTTTCCCGGGCCTGCCCGGACGCAGGGGGAGGTCCAAAAGCCGGGCCTGACGGCCGGGGGAAATTCCTTTCCCCGCTTTCATCACCGCGAAATGGACCGTGGCCCGGGTTCTACTCTCCTTCTCCAGGGTCACCTGGATCAGAATTTGCCCTTTCTCCTTGGGGCGGAAGGCAAGCTGAGTGAGATTGACCAGGATCTGGCGTAGTCGCCCCGGGTCACCGAACAGAAGAGAAGGAACCTCATGATGAATCAGGCAGTCCAGCTCCAGCCCCTTCTCGCGGGCCCGGAGGGCCAGCAATTGAACCGTGTCTTCCACGGTCGTGCGCAGGTCGAAATTCATCCTGGCCAGGGTGAATTTCCGCTCTTCGATGAGGGAGTAATCGAGGAGGTCATTGACCAGGGTGAGAAGAGAATCGGCCGCAACCCGGGATTTTTCGGCATACTCCCGCTGCTCGAGACTCGGGTTCGTTTCCAGGAGGGCCCGGTTCATCGCCTGGAGGCTGTTCAGGGAAGTCCGAATTTCCTTCGCCAGGTCCGCCAGGGAATGAAGATCGGGGGGACGAATTCTGCTGGCCGCCCGGGGGTTCGCCCGCCTTCTCTGCTTTTTCAACCCACGGGGAACGGAAATTTTTTTGAGGAGGCTGCCTTTTTTGGTCTTCACCGCTTCTTCTCCTGAGTTTCCGCGCTGGATATTGAGGTTGTTCTCCCGTCAGGAAACAAGTCCTTTTCTATTCTTCCATTTTTTTAAAATTTTTTCAACCGGACTTCGGCCTGTATCTCCCCCCATCCAGGGAAAAATATTTACTCCGTCTTTGATTAGACGCTTAGCGCCCCATTCATACAAACATGTTGGTAAGAAGGAAATAGCCATCATTGGGGCCGTAGGGGCACGATGCATCGTGCCCCCACAACCGCACCGGGGTTGGCGGCGAAGTCACCGGCCCCCAGGATGAATCCGATTTGAGCCATTCACCCCCTGGAATCAGCCGCCTCTGCGGCAAAAAAGGAGGACCTGGATTCGGTCGCCCTTTTCTCCGAGCCCCGGGTGAATCTCCAAGGGTCACTGAGCCTTCAAAGGTCCCAGGATTTGGATGAGGAGGGGGTATCCATCCAATTGGGGAGGGATCCGCACCTGGGTCTCGGGCCGGGGGCTGTCCAGGCCGACGATCATGGCCGGATTCCCCTGAGGATCCCGCCCGATTCCCACGGAGACCACCCCGGGGAGGGACATCAAGCGGGCCTCGTGCTTTTTCTTCACATCCTGGATGGAAGGTGTCATGATCTTATCCCCTGGGTAAAAGAAAGCGCAGAGAAGAAGAAGTGGAATCCACAACCATCGCTTCACCGGCTCACTCCGAGGGCCGAGAAAACGTGTTCGATCCGGTTGATAATCGTGCTGTTTTCACTGCCCGCAAAGAGGAGCCCGATCAGGCGATTCTGCGTATCCAGGATGGCTGATCCGCTGTCTCCCCCCTGGCTCATGGCCCCGGCCAGCAATTGATCGGTGAAACGGGCGGTTTTGTTATCCCCGTATTGTACGGTGGAGGTGACATCCACCTGCTGAATCTCCCCGGTGGTCAGGCCGGTGGTGCGCCCGCTCTTCTTGATGGCCATCCCCAGGGCCCCCGATCCCACTCCTGAAAGGGGGCCGATTTCCAGGATCTCATCCTTTACCTCCGTGGGATTCAACGGGCGGGCGATGGCCGCATCCACCAGGTTGTCTTCCGCCTGGGTGGTGATGGCCTGCAGCCGGGCGTCGCTGCCCAGGGCCCTGGCTAGGGAGTTGAGGAAATCGGCGACTCCCCGGGCGGTGGAGCATCCGCTGGACCCGCCGGTGAAGGAGATGGGAACAAAGGCCTCCAGATTGGCAATGTGGTCGTCGGGAAAACGGCCCCCGTCGTAGGGGCCCGGCTGAAGAATGGGGTCTCCCACCTGGGCCGCGTTGCTGTTGGCCAGGACGTGGTTGTTGGAAAGGATGAAAAATTCTCCGCCCTTTTTCACCAGGCATCCCAGGGTCCCGGCGGTTATGTCTTTGTGTCCGATGCTGATCCCTCCGGGGGCCGGACGATAGCGGGCCGTGTGGGACTGGAAGGCCCGGAATCGGCCGGTTTGCACCACGTCCGTAGGGAGCCCTCCGATCGTGGAGGGGATCATTTCCCGGGCCGACAGTTTGGAGGAAGGCAGTTTTTGAACGACCGAACAGATGAGGGAAAGAGTAGACGTCTTCTTGCCTTCTGAAGCTTTGTAACCAATTCCAGTGGCGACCACGTTCGCCCGGGCTAAAAGCTGGTTCCGGTTCTCCTGCAAAACACCCTTCAGGTTAGAGAGTTCCTTTTCCATGGCTCCCTCCTTTCAAAAAAGATTTTCTTCTCCTATAAGGGTTTTGGTTTTTGCCCGAGAAATTATGAAAAATTTCCTTTCTCAGCGCCCTCCGAGGAGGAAGAAAAAATGAACCGCAGAGTACGCAGAGACCGCAGAGCTTTTTCCTGGTAAAGACAAGAAACACAATTCATTTTATCAAGATGGACTCCTCTTTGCCTTTCGATCCTCCGAGGATGAAGACAAGAGGAGGAACGAAGAGGAGGCAGAGAGCGCAGAGATCGTTCCTGAAAAGTCCCTTGGCTGTTTTGACCTTCCGGGAAAGGCGGGAAAGAGGGCCGCTTTTGCCCCTGCATCCTGGTGCAAGGCATTTGGCCATTATTACCTCTGCGTGCTCTGCGACCTCTGCGGTTGAGTTTTTTTATTTACCGGAGGACCCGGCTGGATTTCGGCTCGATGGTCTTTAGACGATCATCTCTCCTTGGAAAATGGTCACCGCTTTCCCGCATAGATGAACGCGGTCCCCGGCTACCCGGACGCGGAGAGTTCCGCCGCGCTCCGAAGCCTGGTAGGCGAGGAAATCCTCCTTTCCGAGGTGCCGGCTCCAGAAGGGGCCCAGGGTACAGTGGGCCGAGCCGGTGACCGGGTCTTCATTGACTCCCGCGGCGGGAGCGAAGAAGCGGGAGATGAAGTCATAGCCGGGAGAAACAGCCCGGCTGGTCACAATGACTCCGCGGACCGGGATGTTTTTAAGGGCGGTGAAATCAGGCTTCAGGCCGCGGACGGTTTCTTCCGAATCAACCTGAACTAAATAATCGAACTTGCTCTTGCCGATATACTTTGCTTTCACCTTCAGGGCTTCCAGAAGGCCGTCCGGGGCTTCGGCAGGCTCCTCGGTT
The DNA here is from genome assembly GCA_963802665.1 of uncultured delta proteobacterium. Taxonomy (GTDB): domain Bacteria; phylum Desulfobacterota; class SM23-61; order SM23-61; family SM23-61; genus SM23-61. The sequence continues at coordinate 16,939 of CAWDJO010000010.1, forward strand.
TTGGCCGGGAAATTCAGCTCGATTTCTCCACCTTTGGAAACGGCGGTGAGCAACCCGCTGCGGGTGTGAAACCTGGCCTGCTCCTCCCGGCGCAGAATGCCGGTCTCCCATAAAATGTGGGCACTGGCCAGGGTGGCATGGCCGCACAGGTCCACTTCCACGGCGGGAGTAAACCAGCGGAGGTTATAGCCGTCTTCCTGTTTGAGGAGGAAGGCGGTTTCCGAGAGGTTCATCTCCTTGGCCACGGCCTGCATCCATGCCGCCTCCCGGGCCTGGGGAAGAAGGCAGACCGCCGCCGGGTTTCCGGAAAATGGTTTTTCCGTAAAAGCATCAACTTGATAAATAGGGACGCCCATTTTGTTCCCTCCGAGGCAACATCCCCCCCTTCTCGGGGAAAGGGCCTCTTGCCTCTGATCGTTTTTAGGCACAGGAATTATACCATTTTGCCGGGAAGGATGCATTCTTCAATCTCCTTGATTCGATGGGGCGGCCGGAGGCCCTCTGAATTCATGGCCCGTCGCGAAAAGCCCCCAAAGAAAGGAAACGGGCAGGGCGGGATTGGTTCCTCCAGGCCGCCGGGCCTATTTCAATCTGCGCTTTACAAAACCCCTCAGAATGTCGATATAATTATAGAGAACCTCCATCATAAAGATAATGAACCCTCATACTACCGGGGGCGTCCTCGTCAGCCTTTGGCCTGACGGGCAGCAACATGCGGTTCTAGGAACAAACCTATGGACTTAGGTACAACCTGGGTAGATTTTCGATAGGATCGCCCCCTGGCTTGCTTTTCGCTGGTAGGTTCAGACAGCCACCCGGAGGAAAAAGATGGGAAATAGCAAATTGGGAAAACCATTTTCTGCAAAAGAATCCCCCTATCCGCCAAAACAACGGCGGCAGCAGCTGCCTTCAAGCATCCCCAAGCCCCTCGAGGAAGATCCGGATGCGCCCGAAAGGGTCCGTCAGATCATGGATCATCCCAGCTTTCGACGGGCCGATCAGGATCTCGACCTGCTCAAACGGGATGAACTCCGGCCCACCCGCCTCCAGCTCGAGTTCTTGAAACCGGAGCTGATTCTCGCGGAGCAGGGGATTTGCGGCACGATCGTAGTCATGGGGGGGACCCGGATCATTGAACCGGTGGCCGCCCGGCACAATGTCGAACGGGCCCGGAAAGCCCTTGAACAGCACCCCCAAATCCCCGAGCTCAAGCACCGGTTAGCGGTAGCGGAGCGGATCTTGGCGAAGAGCCATTATTACGACGTAGCCCGGGAACTGGGGCGGCTCGTGGGAAAGGCCGGGCATGGACCCGGGGATTGCCGGCTGGCGATTGTCACCGGTGGCGGGCCAGGGCTTATGGAGGCCGCCAACCGTGGGTCCTACGATGTGGAAGCCAAATCCGTGGGCTTGAACATCTCCCTTCCCCAGGAACAGTATCCCAATCCCTACGTCACTCCGGAGCTTTGTTTCCAGTTTCGCTACTTTGGCCTGCGCAAAATGCATTTTCACCTTCGGGCCAAGGCGATGGTTGCTTTTCCCGGGGGATATGGCACTCTCGATGAGCTCTTTGAGACGCTCTGCCTGATTCAGACGCGAAAAATTAAGCCGGTACCGGTCGTCCTGGTGGGCGAGCAGTTTTGGCGTCGCGTTTTCGACATTGAATTTCTGGCCGCAGAAGGAACCATCGATCCGGAAGACGCCGAGCTTTTCGTTTTTGCCGAGACGGCGGAAGAGATTTGGAAGATCATCTGCGATTGGTACGAGCAGAATGGGGAGAGCCTATTTGCCTGAGCGAATCCCCCTTGATGGTTGAATAAGAAGACAGTCTATTCTTTTTCGCTCTTTTTACAATCCTCCGAACAATCCTCGCCCGCCTCCCCCCGCAGCGCTTCCAGTCCTTCTTTGACGATAATCGGGAGCATGGCCAGGGCCGCTAGGGGATCGGCCCACCACCAGTCGAAGAGGGCATTAAGGCCGAGCCCGACCAGAAGGATGGCAGAGAGGTAAGCGCAGATATCGGTCTGGTGGGAATCAGCCACCAGAGCCTGGCTGTTGAGTCTGGCCGCAACCCGCCGCTTGGCCCAGGCCAGCAGGGGCATGACCACGAGGGACACGGTCGCAAGAATGATTCCGACCAAGCTCTTCTCCGGAGACTCCTTCTGGAGCAGCCCCTTGGCCGCATCGATGGCCACGTAAGCGGCGAGAGCCAGGAGGCTGATCCCTACGAGCTTCAAAGCCATCCGCTCCCGCTTTTCACCTTCCTCCCCTTCCTGGAGCCGCCACAGGAGGACCGCTCCGGACGAGGTCTCGATCAACGAATCGATGCCAAAGCCGATGAGGGCGATGCTGCCCGCTACAGCCCCGGCTCCGATGCCCACCGCTGCCTCGATCAGGTTCCAACCCACGGTGAAATATTCCAGCCGTCGGCCCTGCCGGACGGCTTCATCCCTGCTGATGACTTGGGTTTCCATGTTTAAATTATATCATTACTCTAGGGATGGTGAGCTACGAGGCTTTTCCCGCGACTCTAGGTGGGGAAAGTGGCCCCTGCTGGGCAGCCAGCGTAGGGGCGATTCGCGAACCGCCCCTACATTCTGAAACCTTCTTACCAAAATGTTGGCATTCGTTGTGTCCTAGGGGTCTAATCGATCCCCGCCACCTTGCTCCGTCGCTCCATGAGGACCACGTCCCGCCATTTTCCCTGCAGCTTGCCGAAGGCCATCTTACCCACTTTCTCCCGGATGCCCAACACCCGGAACCCATGCTTTTTGTGCAGTTCAATGCTGACTGTGTTTTCCGGGAAGATGCCGCCCTGGAGGGTCCAGAACCCTGCCTTTTCTGAAGCATCGACCAAAGCGGCGAGAAGCGCATCTCCGATTCCTCTTCCCCTGAACTTCTCGCCCACATAGATGCTCACTTCGGCGATCCCCGCGTAGACTTTCCGAGCGGAAACGCGGCTCAGGGCGGCCCACGCGGCAACCTGGCCTTCTACCTTGACCACCAGCCGCGGCTCGGCAACGTGAGCCGAGTCCCACTTTTCCCAGTCCGGGACCACGGGCTCGAAAGTGGCATTCTCGGTGGCGATCCCTTCTTCATAAATCGCCCGGACTTCCTCCCAGTCTTCCGGCTTCATCGAATCAATTTTGTATTCCATGTTTTCTCCGGACAAAAATCATTAGAAGTGAGGGGGGGCCGTGGGTAGACCCCCTTTTCCCCCCGCCGCTTTTCCTCCGAGTTCCGCACGGGCGACCGGCCGGTCGCCGGTAATACAAACTCCCGCCTTATGAAATTATCATATATTGCAAATCAACAGCCGAAGTCAAGATCTTCATGAGCGGCGCTTGACCGGCCGGTTCGCTCTGTTGGCCGGCCTGGCAGACATGACATGAGTCGGCAGCATCAAAAAGGATAGCGTAAACGCGGCAAATATGGCATAGTCAATCATGACTGGCCCCTGCTTTTTGAAGCTGCAGAATAAGGCAGGTCTTCCCCAAGATGATTTCCGGAAGGGTTTTGCAGGAAGGAATGCGGGCAACAGAAAAAAATGTTAAGCCAACAGAATCGTAACCTTGACCGACAAACGATGGGGGAAGAAATCGCCAATAGTATCAGCCATGGCATCGGTACGCTTCTCAGTATCGCCGGCCTCGTTCTTCTCATCGTCTGGGCCGCGGGATCCGGGAGCGGATGGCAGATTGTCAGCTTCTCCATTTTTGGGGGTACCCTCATCATTCTCTACCTGGCCTCAACGCTTTACCACAGCCTTCCGATGCCCAGAGTCAAACAGGTTTTCAAGATTATCGATCATTCGGCGATTTTCCTCCTGATCGCGGGGACCTACACGCCGTTCATGTTGCTAAACCTCCGAGGCCCGTGGGGATGGAGCCTTTTGGGAGTTATTTGGGCATTGGCCATCCTTGGAATCCTCATGAAGATTTTTTATATCTCTAAATTTCGGAAGATTTCAGTGGCCCTCTATGTTTTTATGGGCTGGCTGGCCATCATTGCCTTTAAAGAAATATTCACCCACATTCCACCTCTCAGCCTGACCCTGCTCATTTTCGGCGGGCTGTCTTATACGATCGGCCTGACTTTTTATGGCTGGCGAAAATTGCCGTACCATCACGCGGTTTGGCATTTTTTTGTGATCGGCGGAAGTATTTCCCACTACCTGGCGGTATGGTATACGTTGTGAACCATTGGAAATCGGGAAACGATTTTCTGCGCCCGGCAATGGCCTGGAGCCCGTGAGGGGGGAATCGTAAACCGGATGAAGTTCGATTCCTTTTGCAAACCCCAATAAATGCCGGATCCCAATCTTTTTTTGAGGATCTTTATAAGATGATCTTTCCTCTTGACACACTGCCCCCGGTCTCCGTATTCTAAACCACTTTAAAGCATGCTCGATGAATCCGTAAAAAGTCATCATTCCTGCACAGGCGGAAATCCAGGATATAGGAAAGGCATTGAAAAAACTGGATTCCCGGTTTCACGGGAATGACGGAAAGGCAAAGGGAAAGACTTTTTAAGAGACACCAACATGCTTTTTTGTCCAATTCTTAGACCGAGGAGGAATTCCCATGGTTCACAAAGGTCGCTCAGCTGGTAGGTATTTTCTTGCCCTCATCTGCCTGGTCACCCTGGGGCTTCTGGCGCTGGGCCTGACGTCCGCTGAGGCCGCTTATCCGGACCGGCCGATCAAGATGATCGTGCCCTGGGCCGCGGGTGGCGATACGGACGCCATCTGCCGGGTCATCGCCAGCAACATGGAGAAGCACCTGGGGAAGCCCGTGGTCATCGTCAACATCACCGGTGCCTCGGGGACCGTCGGGGCCCGCGAAGCCAGGAAGGCGGCACCGGACGGGTACACGATCCTCTCGGTCCACGACTTCATCCACACCACCTACTACACCGGGGTGTCCGAGCTGTCCTACAAGGACTTTGAGCCCGTCTGTCTCCAGACCTCGACCCCTTCGGTCCTCGCCGCCTACGGCAAGGCCCCCTGGAAGAGTTTTAAAGAACTGGTCGAGGACGCCAAGAAGCGACCCGAACAGATCACCCTGGGGGCGACCCTGGGGTCCACCAGCCACTTCTTCCCGGCCATGATCGCCCAGGCGAGCGGGAATCAAGTGGAAGTTCGTGAGTTACGAGGGGACCGCTCCCCGGATGACCGCCCTGCTGGGAGGGCACGTCCTCCTCGGCGAGACGAACCTGACCCAGCTCGACAAAGTCAAGGCCGGCCAATTGAAGATGTTCGCCATTGCCACGTCCAAGCGACTTGCGGAGATCCCGGATGTCCCCACCCTGAAGGAGCTGGGGATCGACATTGTGTACGCTGTGAACCGGGGAATCTTCGCTCCCAAGGGAACGCCGGAGGCCGCGCTGGCAAAGCTGGAAGAGGCCTGCGCCAAGGCGGCCAAGGACCCGGCAGTCATGGAGTCGATGAAAAAACAGGGAACCTTCGTCGAGTTTATGGACCGCAAGGCCTACGCCGACTTCCTTCAGAAGAACGACAAGATCAACGCCGACCTGGCGCAGGCCCTGGGCTATAAGCGGAAGTAGGGAATATCATGGGACGCGACACCTCGATCGGGGTCGGCCTGCTGGCCTTATGCGGTCTTCTTTACTGGCAGGCCGGTCTCGTCTCCGTGCCTCCGTTCATACCCATCGGGCCCTCTTTCTACCCGCGGGTCATGGCGATTTTTCTGGCAGGCCTGGCCGTGTGGCTGATTGCCGAGGATCTTTTTAAAAAACGGAAGTCCGCGCGGGAAACGAAAAAGGCAACGGGCCCCGCGCCGAATTACCGGCGGGTCCTTTGGGGGTTTTTGATCTTCCTGGGCTATGTGGCCTGCCTTGACCTTATCGGATTCGTAACCTCGACCTTCCTGTTCATTCTGGGATTGAGTTGGGCGATCGGACCGCGCAATGCCCGCGAGATTCCGAAACTCTTCGCCGTGGCCGCCGGGACGGCCCTGGTGTGCTACCTGCTTTTCGAAAAATACCTTTATGTCTTCCTCCCGCGGGGACTGTTATTCTAAGGACCGTCCATGGACCTTCTTTTGAACACCCTATTGGCCTTCGTCCAACCCACGATGCTCTTCTCCCTCTGCGCCGGGACCCTCGCGGGCATCGTGGGCGGGGCCATTCCGGGGATCACCATCACCATGACCATCATCCTTACCCTGCCCTTCACTTTCGGGATGCCCCCCCTGCAGGGCCTGGCGACCATGATCGGGGTCTACGTTGGAGGGTCGGCGGGAGGTCTGATTTCGGCCTGCCTCCTGGGGATTCCGGGAACGCCTTCGGCCATCGCCACGACCTTTGACGGCTTCCCCATGGCGCGGAAGGGCCAGCCGGGTCGGTCGGTGTGGCTGGGCATCTGGGCTTCGTGTATCGGGGGCGCCCTGGCGGGGATCCCCTTGATTATCGGGGCGGTCCAGCTGGCCCGCCTGGCGCTGGACTTCGGCCCGTGGGAGTATTTCTCCCTATTCATCCTGACCCTGTCCGTTGTGGCGAGCCTCTCGGAGCAGTCCCTGGTCAAAGGGTTGATCGCCAGCGTTTTCGGCCTTCTGGTCACCGCGATCGGAACCGACCCCTTGATGGCCATCCCGCGCCTGACCTTCGGGTGGGAGTTTCTGCGCACGGGGTTTCCCTTCCTCCCCATCCTGATCGGCGTGTTCGGCCTCTCCCAGATCATGACCGATCTGGAGAAGTCGGGTTCCGCCACAGAAGAAACGGGGGTAAGCAAATCCGCCAGCATGAAAGTGTCCCATCTGGCCATCATCCGGGAGATTTTCGCCCAGCCGGTCAACCTCATCCGCTCCACCCTGGTCGGCCTGTGGATCGGAATCCTTCCGGCGGTGGGAGGAAGCGCGGCCAACATCCTGGCCTATGATCAGGCCAAGAAGGGGTCCAAGCATCCGGAAAAGTTCGGGACCGGAATTCCGGACGGGATCATCGCCTCGGAGTCCTCCAACAACGCCAACGTGGGAGGGTCGCTGATCACCATGATGGCCTTCGGCATCCCCGGGGACGCGGTCACCGCGGTGATGCTCGGAGCCCTGATCATCCACGGAATCCAGCCGGGGCCGCTGTTCGTCATCACCAATGCCCCCATCGCGTACGGAATGTTCGCCGCCTATTTCCTGGCCCATCCGATCATGGTGGTCCTCGAAGGGCTTTTTCTCCGGTTTGCCATGCGGGTGGTGTATCTCCCCCTGTACATTCTGGCGCCGGTGGTGCTGGTTCTCTGCGTCATAGGCTCCTACGCCCTGAACAACATCATGGAGAACGTCTGGACCTTCTTCATCTTCGGGGCCCTGGGATACTTCATGGTGAAGACGGGATTCCCGCTGGCGCCCATCATCCTGGGCGTCATCCTGGGCGACCAGATCGAGACGAACTACATTCGGGCGGTGATGACCGACTCCAACTGGACCCTTTTCTTCACCCGGCCTTGGTCGGGCGCTATGATGGCCCTCTCGGTCCTGTCCTTCGGGTACTCCCTCTGGCAGCGACGCCGGATGGCCAAACGCGTCGGGGCAAAAGCCGAGGAGGTGGAGGGAGAGGTCGAGTTCTGATTCCCCCCCGCTCCGAAAACCCCATCCCCTGAGAAGCAAATAAAATTTACCGACCTCTTCGGGGGTCCCAAGCCTTTCATCGGATGTGTTCATTTGTTTCCCCTGCCGGGCAAAGAGGGGAAGGAGCCCTGAGGAGCGTTTGGTGAATAAAGAGGCGTAAGGTGCAGGGGGAAAGAGGAAAGGTGAGAAGGGAAGAAAAATTTAACCAAGCGGGAGACCAGCCAGTCGCCCCTACCAAGGCATTTTTTTAACGCTTCATCCGTGTTTATCCGTGTTCATCCGCGTCCCATTCAATTTTTTATTCTTCGGTCTTTTTTCCAATATTAAATCTGTGTTCATCTGCGTGTTTATCTGTGTCCCATGAGGTTTTTTTATTCATCCCCACAATCTCCTTGGCAACCTGAATCCTCTTCTCCAGGTCATAAAGATTCCGCACCACAATCTGGTTGGTCACCGGGGAGCCGGCGGCGTTGATGGTAAAGCCCATCAGGGTGCCGGTGAGACGGGAAGCGGCCAGGTCCTGGACCAGGTTCAGGACCTTGAGCCTCTCTTCCGTCGTGTACTTCGGGCTACCCTGGAGGCTGTCTTCGATGTATTTCCGGAGTTCGGGGTTGTTCCAGTCCGCTTCGGTGGGCATGGTGCTCATTAGCCCGCCGGCGATGTCGTGAAGGTAACTCAGGTGGGTTCCCATGCGGGAGCGGATGAAGTTCAGCCCGGAATTGGCAATCACCGGATCGGGGAGGAAAACCCCGCTGGGATGTTTCTTCCCCTCCAGAGCCGCTCCCAGGGAACACCCGAAGGCGGTCTCGGCGGCCATCATCATTTCGGTGATCTTGTCCCGGATGTGGGAGACTTTCATCGTCAGCCCGTTGACTTCCGCGGCCAGGGCCGCGGTTCCGATGAACAGGTCGGTGTGTCCGGCGCTGCAGGCGCACTTGGACTGCCGGTGAAGGGAGGCGAAATAGAGGGGAAGTTTCAACGCCTGGTCCCATTCGTGGCACATGAAGATCTTTTCTTCGGGGACAAAAACATCTTCAAAGACGGTCATGGCTTCGACCCCCAGAAATCGGGAACTGAGGGGGCTTTCCATTTCCGTTTGGTTTATCGGTCCGGGGGAGGGGCGGGCGATCATCTTGAGTCCCTGGGTATCGATGGGGATGGCAAAGGAGACCGCGTAATCCTTATCTTCTGGGTCAAGGGCCCGGCAGGGAACGACCACGACCTGATGGGCGGCGGGACCATAGGTGGTGTGAACTTTGGTTCCCCGGACCACAATCCCGTCGGCCTTTCTTCCCACGATCCTCAGATCTGCTGGACGCTTCTGGCGGGATGGGGGAAGGGACCGGTCCCCCTTGGGGTCCATCATTCCCCAGGCGATGATCTGTCCCTTTCGCTGGAGGGTTTTTACGAATTCCCGGAACCTCGGAAAGTATTTCGTTCCATGGGCCTGGTCGATGTCATAGATCAAGGCCCAGGTCACCGAGAGCATATTGGACATGCACCCCGCACAGATCCTTCGGCCGGTGACCTCCCGGGTCAATTTGGCCTTGGCGACCACATCCTCCAGGCTTTCCTGGATATGGAGCTGGATTCTCGGCACTTCCTCTCCAGTCAGGGGGGATTGAACGGCAGCGGAGGCGCGGTATCTCGGGTCCCGGGCGAAGTCGTATCCCGCGGCGATGTGATTCACGGTTTGACGGAGAAGGGGATGGGACCAGACTTCCTGAACTCTTTCTCCCCGGATGTACACCTCGGGAGAGAATTCCTTCAGGCTTTCCACATACTCTTTGCCGGTCAGCAGGGCCATGAAAGCCTCCAAAATTCGGAATTCGCAATAAGAAACTTAACCACCGAGGGCGCAGAGTACGCAGAGAATTAAAAAAAGGAATAATGGAATAGTGGAATAATGGGGAATAAAGAAATACCTCTGAAACCCAATTTTCCAATATTCCATTGTTCCAATATTCCAGGTTACTTGCCGCTGGCCAGGAAAGTCTTCAGGGAGGCGAAGTCTTCGTTCATGTATCTCAAGCGCTGGGCGATGCCCATGGCCATCCGTTTGTAGAATTTAGCCGCCATGGAGGGATTCTTGTCCAGCAGCGCCCGGAGTTCACCGATGGGGATGACGGTGATCCGGCAGTTTTCCATGGCCACGCCTGAAGCGGAACGGAGTCCCTGGTCGAACAAGGACATTTCGCCCACGTAGCTGCCGCTGCCCAGCTGAACCAGTTCCTGGTCCTCCCCCTTCCTGGCTTTTTTGGTGAGCTTCAGGGTTCCCAGGTCCAATAGGATGAGGGTGTCTCCCGGCTTATCTTCTTGGAAGGCATATTCCCCCTGGGAGAGTTTCGCCTTGCGGGAGATACCCCGGACCTTCTCCAGTTCTTCCTCGGTGAAGTCGGCAAAGAGCAGAATTTTTTTCAGGTCGGCAGGCATGCTTCCTCCTTTGGATTCAAGACATCATGCAGCCACAGAGGACACAGAGAACACAGAGAAAATAACCTTTTTGAAAGAAAAATTTCAAGCCCTAAAATAGGGCCTGTAAAATCTTTTATCCGTGTTCATCTGCGTTTATCTGCGTCCAATGAATAATTTAGTTCCGGGTCGTTCGATTGCCTTCGTTCGATCTTCTTTCCTTCCAGGGTCAGGTAGGACCGGTTGCGATCCAGAAGCAGGGTGGGTCGGGTAATACCGAGATCTTTCAGACGCTGCGGAAAAGGGGGCATACCTTTACCTCGCGGGGTGGATGAGCGGGGGCTTGCCGATGGCCTGGACATTAAACCCGATGGAGAAAAGGCCCCGATGGTTGAGGATATTTCGGCCGTCAAAGATAAAGGCCGGCCTGGCCATGGACCGGTAGATGGCTTCATAATCCAGATCGGCAAAGAGGGGCCACTCGGTCAGGATGGCGATGGCATGGGCGTTCGCCGCCGCGACATAAGGATCGGGCTCGAAGATCACCCGCCGGGCAACCTCTCCCAGGTCGATCCGGGCGTTATCCAGAGCGTACGGGTCGGTCAAAACCACCTCCGCCCGCTCCTCTACCAGAGCCCGGCAGACATTCAGGGCGGGGGATTCCCGGGTGTCGCTGGTGTTGGCTTTGAAGGCGGCCCCGAAAAGGGCGATCCTCTTGCCCGCCACGGTGTTGAACAGGGAAGAGAGAATGCGGGAATGGAAACGGGCCTGCTGGTATTCGTTCATCCGCACGACCTGTTCCCAGTACCGGGCAACCTCCGAAAGACCATAATGGTCGCAGAGGTACACGAGGTTCAGAATATCCTTCTTGAAGCAGGAGCCCCCAAACCCCACGCTGGCGTTCAAAAAGCGGGGCCCGATGCGGGAATCGAGGCCGATCGCGTGGGCGATCTCCTGGATGTCGGCCTCGGTTTTTTCGCACAGGGCGGAAATGGAGTTGATCGAGGAGATGCGCTGTGCCAGAAAGGCGTTGGCCACCAGTTTGGAAAGCTCGCTGGACCACAAATTGGTGGTGATGATCCGCTCCCGGGGAACCCAGTGCGCGTAAATGCCGGTGATGGCCTGCATGGCCTTCCGCCCGGAGGGGGTATCCCGAGCTCCGACCAGCACCCGGTCGGGGTTTTCCATGTCCCGGATGGCCGTCCCTTCCGAAAGGAATTCAGGGTTCGAGACCACGTCGAACTGAAGGCCCCGGTCATTCGAATGGAGAATCCGTTCCATCGCCTCGGCGGTTCGAACCGGAAGGGTGCTCTTTTCCACCACGATCTTGGGAGTCCGGGAGTGTTGCAGGATCAGCCGGGCCGTTTTTTCCCAGTACTGCAGGTCGGCGGCTTTTCCCGCTCCCTGCCCGAAGGTTTTGGTAGGGGTGTTGACACTGACGAAGATGATGTCGGCTTCGGCGATGTGACGCTCCACCTCGGGGGAAAAGAAGAGATTTTTGTCCCGGCAGGAGAGGACCACTTCTTTCAAGCCGGGTTCATAGATCGGCAAACGATCCGATTGCCAGGCGGTGATTTTGGCGCCATCGATATCCACCACGACCACGCGGTGCTCCGGGCATTTCCGGGCGATCACGGCCATGGTGGGCCCGCCCACGTAACCGGCTCCGATGCAGAGAATGTTGGCCACGCCGCTCCTCCTTTTTCCGGGGATGGACGAAAGGGACAGAAGGTTCAAAACTAAGCCGGATGAAATTGTATCATAAGCACGGCCGGATGCAAAAGAGGGAAGGAAGCCAGGGGGAGGGATCTCCTCCTTCAGGAGTTGATCGGTTAGTGGTAGCCGAGGAAATGGCCCGGTTCGGTCTCCCCCAGAACGGGGACGGCCGTTTCGCAGTCCGTCCGGATGGCCCTGAGGATTCTTTCTCGGTGAGTCATTCTATCGATTTTCTTTCCTCTCCACCCCTGTCCCCTAAAAAAAGTCCCCTCGCCCCCGAAGCGGGGGAGAGGGCAAGGTGAGGGGGTTGAACAGGGGAGGGAAAATGATGCTTGGTCTTTGCTACTTCGCGAAGCGCTTTTTGCGCTGCCTGTGCAGTTCTTCTTGCCCGATGCTCTCTGCGTCTTTATTGGATCGGGTAGAGCCAGTGCTTGAACCGGTCCTCTTTTCCCGAGCACACCGCATTCATCAGGGTGAGCAACTTTCGGCTCACCGGGCCCGGAGCTTTCCGCAAAACCCGATCCTCGATGCGGGAGGCAGGCATAACCCGGTGGGTGGTGCTCGAAGTAAAGAGTTCATCCGCCTCCAGAATCTCCTGCCGGGGGATCGCCCTTTCCACGACCTTGATTCCCGCGGTGGGGGCGGCTTCCAGGATCGACCGCCGGGAGATGCTGGACAGGATCAACCCCAGGGGGGGAGTCAGTAATACTCCATCCTTGACGATGAAAACCGATTCCGTGCTGCTTTCCGCCAGAAAGCCGTGGCTGTCGAGCATCACTCCTAAATCGAAACCGCGGCGCTGGGCATCCTGGCGGGCCAGCATCCCGTTCAGGTAGTTAGCGGCCACTTTGGCCTCCACCGGAACGGTTTCCGGATGGAGCTTGCGCCAGCGGCTCAGGCAAACGCGGATGCTGGAGGATGTATGTTTCTGAACCTCATCGGCGGGGATGACGAAGATGGAAAGGTCCAGCCGGGGGTCGGAGACGGATACAAAAAAGGTCTCCTTGCTCAAGGAGCCGACGATTTTTACGTACCCCTCCCGGATCCGGTTGACCTTAACGGTTTTCACGACTGCCCGCAGGATCTCTTTTTTCGACTGGACGAGCTTCATGCCCAGAAGTTCGGCGCTTCGGAACAGCCGGTCCACATGTTCGGGCAGGCGGAAGGCCGCGGGTCCCCGGGGGGTTGAATAGACCGCGAGAACCTCAAATATCGCCGATCCCCGGGTGAGGCTGTGGGACATGAGATGAATGGTCGCTTTCTGCCAGGGAATCATTTTGCCGTTGCGCCAGACCTTACGATTTTTTGTCGTCATGTTGCTCCTTATAGTTCGAGATTTTTACCTTGACCCACGGGATAAAAATATTTTGCTCGGTTTGCCGGAAAATATCAAGTATCTAAATACAGTTCGGAGTTTTGAGTTCCGAGTTCAGAGTTCACAGTGTGGAAATGAGCATGATAATTTAAGCCTTGCAATCTCTTGATGAATGGGCAATAATTAAATAATTTCGTATACTTTTTCAATTTTCGGAGGGTCGGGTATGAAAAGATTCTGGCTCCATCGCCGCGCGATTCTGGGCGCGGCGTTTGCTCTTTTTTTCCTGGTCTGGCTGGGCTTGGATTCGGAAGTCTTCGCCCGGGCGGGCGGGGGGAGGTCTTCCGGAAGCCGCAGCTACAGCTCGGGCGGATCCACCTCGCGTTCCACGAGCCCCACTCAACCTTCTCCTTCCCAGCAGAAGCAGTACCAGCAGACCCAGCCGGCTCAGCCTGCGGCTCCTGCATCTCCCAGCAGAGGTTTCTTCTCCGGCTTGATGGGCGGGATGGTCGGCGGGCTTCTGGGAGGAATGCTCTTCCGCAGCCTGGGATTTGCCGGCGATGGTATGGGGGGAGGATTCGGCTTGTCGGACATCTTCCTGATTATGATCGTCCTGGGGATTATCTATTTCGTGGTGAAACGCTTCCGTTCCCGCCAGGCCATGCAGATGAGCATGGCCGGAGCAGGCGGCTCCCCTTATTCCTATCCTGGACCGGGTCCCTCCCCGGGTCCCATCTTGGGTCCGCCTCCGGTTGAAGAAAATTATAAAGGGAGCCCGTCCGTCGACGCCCTGCGCCACATCATGTCCATGGACCCCTCCTTCAACGAGAAGGCCTTCAAGGACCTAGCGGAAGATCTGTTCTTCAAGATCCAGGGCGGCTGGACAAGAAGAGACCTGGGCGGAATTCGCTCTCTCCTCTCCCCGGCGATGTACGGTGTTTTTAAAGAACAGCTAGACCGGCTCGTCGCCGACAAGGAGATCAACCGCCTGGAGAACATCGCCGTCCGGGAAGTGGAGATTGCGGGGGCCGGGCAGGAGCGGGGGAAGAGTTCGTCACCGTCAGGTTCTATGCCAATCTGCTGGACTACACCGTCCATGAAAAGACCGGCCAGATTGTGACCGGAAGCTCCAGCGATCCGGTGAAGTTCGTGGAATACTGGACCTTCAGCCGGAACGTGGGGGAGAAGAACTGGGTCCTGGGCGGCATCACCCAGGAAGAAGGCCGCTAGAAGAAAGTCTTTTCAGAAAAGGAAAGGGCGACCGAATTCGGCCGCCCTTTTTTTATTTGCAACTCTTTATCCGCAGATTCCGCAGATTACGCAGATAGAGAACATAAATATAAGAGCCATAACTGCAGGAATTCCGCTCATATTGGATTCTTCGCGGAAGACTCAAGAGCCATGTCTAAGTGCGTCCCAGACCGTCCAGTATTTCAGCCTCTTAAGTCCTTACCCAGTATGTCAGAGTACGTAGTTCTTATCCTGTGATCCGTTCAAAAAAGTTCGGAGTTTGTAGGGGCGCGCTGCTGCGCGCCCGTGCGGAGTTTGGAGTCACGGGCGATAAAGCCCTATTTTTAACTTTAGGCAATTTTAGGCATTTTAGGCATTTCGAATTCTAGGCATTTTTTATCTGTGTTCATCTGTGTTTATCTGTGTCCAATTGAGTTTTTTTATTCGGGGCTGGGCAGGTCCTTTTCCCGGTCGTAGATCTCCTTGCCCTGAGGGGTGATCCGGATTTTGCTGCGCCCCTTCACCTCGATCAATCCCGCTCCCACCATCTCTTCAATGGCCATCACCGCCATCTGGGCCTGGGATTCATTCTCCAGGGGGAGGGACATGATGAACTGGGAGGCGTTCACGAAGTCCCGCTGGGCGGACAGCATTTCCAGGATCGCCAGCTGCAGGTCATTGAGGCCCCTTTTGGGAAGGGCTAGATCCTCTGGGAGGGAAACGCCGGAGGAGGGGGCTTTGGTGCGGGCTTGAATAAACATCGATCGCCCGCACTGGGGGCATTCCATGACCGAATCATCCAGAAGTTCAGAGCAGTATGCGCAAGTCTTCATGAAAAACCCTTTCTGAAATGATCAATGATCAATGGACAATGAATCAATGATCAATGAACAATGAGTCAACCAGCAACTAGAAACCAGCAACCAGCAACTATCTATGGCCTGCCGACGTGGGACCCGTTCTAAGCACACTCACTGTACCCGCAGGCATGGCAGACCGAGCATCCCCCCTCGTGTTCCACGATTCCGCCGCATTCCGGGCAGGCCCCTTTGAAAGAGGGGAGCCTTTTCGATCTCTTCGCTTTCCATTTCTCCATGACCGTTGGAAGAGATATGCTGCTGGATGGCCTTGGCCACGGCATCGGCGCAGGACCTTATCCGATTCTCCCCAAAACCGGATTGGGAGTGGCAGGAAATATCCGTCAGCTGCTTCACCACCGAGTTGACGTGGATTCCGCTCCGCCAGGCCAGAGACACCATTCGCCCGATGGCCTCGCTCTGGGAGGCGGCGCAGCCCCCCGCTTTCCCCATGGTGGTGAAGAGTTCAAAAAGCCCGTTTTCATCCTCGTTGATGGTTACGTACAAGGGCCCGCAGCCGGTCTGCATCCGGTAGGTCCAGCCTTTGAGGGCCATGGGGCGTTTCCGGACTATTTTTTTCTCCTTATCCGCCGTGCCCTCCGTCTTCTCGGCCTTCTTGCCGGTGGAGAGAACCTGCTGATCCCTCGAACCGTCGCGGTAGATGGTCACCCCCTTGCAGCCCAGCCGGTAGGCGAGCTCGAAGACCTCCCGCACGTCCTCCCTCGTGGCATGGCGGGGGAAATTGACGGTCTTGCTCACGGCGTTGTCGGTGTATTTCTGGAAGGCGGCCTGCATGCGGATGTGATCCTCCGGGGTGATGTCATGAGCCGTGACAAAGAGGCGGCGAACTTCCGGAGGGATTTCTTCCAGGTCCTGAATCGATCCTTGCTCGGCTATTTTTTTCATGAGTTCCGGCGAATCGAAGCCCTTGTCCCGGGCCAGGGTTTCAAACTGGGGATTGACTTCAATCAGGGTATTGTTGTCCAGCACCTGTCTCAAGAAGGATACGGCGAAGATCGGCTCGATGCCCGAGGAAGCGTTGGCGATGATGGAGAGCGTGCCGGTGGGGGCAATTGTGGTTACCGTGGCGTTGCGGAGGGGAGGTTCCCCCCGCTGATCGTAGATGGAGCCTTTGAAGTTGGGAAACGCCCCCCTCTCCTTCGCCAGCATGCGGGAGGCCTCGTGGCCTTCCCCGTTGATAAACCCCATGACCTTTTCCGCCAGGGCGATGGCTTCCTCGGATTTGTAAGGAATTCCCAGGGCGATCAGCATGTCCGCCCACCCCATCACCCCCAGCCCGATCTTGCGGTTGGCATAGGTCATCTCGGCAATCTGGGGAAGGGGATATTTGTTGAGTTCGATCACGTTGTCCAGAAAATGCACGGCCAGCCGAACGACTTCCTTCAGCCGGTCCCAATCGATCCGCCCCTCCTTCACCATGAGCCCCAGGTTGATGGACCCCAGGTTGCAGGATTCGTAGGGCAGAAGAGGCTGCTCTCCGCAGGGATTGGTGGATTCGATGACCCCCGCATGGGGCGTTGGATTGTCCCGGTTGAGCCGGTCCAGGAACACGATCCCCGGCTCTCCGTTCTGCCAGGCCTGGCTGACGATCAGGTCGAAGACCTCACGGGCGGCAAAGGTTCCCGCGGCCTCCCCGTTCCGGGGATTGATCAGGGAATAGGGCTCGCCCTTCTCCACGGCCTTCATGAAAACCTCGGTGAGCCCCACGGAGATGTTGAAGTTGGTGAGCTGGTTCTGATCGGTCTTGCACTGGATGAAATTCAGGATGTCGGGGTGATCCACCCGGAGGATGCCCATGTTGGCGCCGCGCCGGGTCCCTCCCTGCTTGATTGTCTCCGTGGCCATGTCGAAGACCTTCATGAAGGAGATGGGGCCGCTGGAAACGCCGCTCGTGGTGCGGACCACGTCGTTGGCCGGGCGGATGCGGGAGAAGGAGAACCCCGTCCCTCCCCCGGATTTGTGGATCAGGGCGGTGTATTTGACCGCGTCGAAGATGTCATCCATGGAATCCCCGACGGGCAGGACGAAGCAGGCCGAAAGCTGTCCCAGCTCCCGGCCGGCATTCATGAGCGTGGGAGAGTTGGGGAGGAACTCGAGCCCGGCCATGAGCCGGTAAAATTCATCGGCGAGTCTGGCCGTGTCGGCCTGGGGATGGAATTGGCTGTCGGGCGAGGCAATGGCCTCGGCAACCCGCCGGAACATCTCGGCAGGAGTTTCCAGCATTTTCCCGTTTTCCCGGATCAGGTAGCGCTTTTCCAGGACGGTAATGGCGTTTTTCGAAAGACAAGGATTCACCCCGGCAGCGCAATCGTTTCCCATCTCGGCAGGGACTCCTTATTCAGACAGGCTGGGTATGATGTTTTGGATATTTAGCCTTTATATGACCATTTACACAAGATATTGTATGCTTTAAATCATATACCACAACATCTATGGAAGGGCAAGGAAGAAATTCCAAAGCCAGGATGATCCGCTCTGGCGGTTACGGCTTGGGTTTTAGATCACCGCGTAGAAGGACCCCGCAGATCAAGGTGGTCAGAATGATGATCGATGCGGCCAGGGTGTAGCTCACGAAAAAGCCCAGATGGTCGATGAGATAGCCCATGACCGGAGTGAGAATCCCGCCCCCCTCCATGCTGCTGAAAAAGTAAATTCCCAGGACCGCGGAACGTCTCCCCTCCGGAGTGTGGGAAAGAATATAGACTTCGGACACCGGCATGCGCACGTAAATGATGACCCCCAGAGCCAGGAGCAGGATTCCGATTCCCAGCCAGGAGGATACAAAGTTGAGCAAAAAGATAACCGGGCCGGTCAGTAAAAGGACGATCAGGATCACCGGGATCGAGCCGAACCGGTCGGAAAGGTACCCCCCGATCGGGCTGACCCACAGTCCGGCAGAATAGATGATGGCATAGAAGGCGCCGGCCGTCTCCTTGCTGAATCCGATTTTGTCCACCAGGAAAAGGGGGATGAAGGACATGACCGAAAACAGGATCGCCGCGGAAAAGGTGCTCAGGAAGATGAACACAATCAGGGGGCGCAGCAGGCGCTGCGTCGGGATCGTCTCGGAGGCGCGATGGGCCTGGGTCCGTTCTACGGGCCCTCCCGCCCCGTGTTTTTTCAGGAGAAGGTGGAAGAAAATTCCAAATGCCAGGGTGGGAACGGCCAGACCGATAAACGAACCCCTCCAGCCCCAGTAGGCGGCTATGGCCGTGGCAACGAGCGGGGAGAGAAAGAAGCTGGCCCCCCCTCCGATCATGTGGAGACCCAGGGCCCGTCCCCGGTGCCTGGGTTCCACGAAAGAGGAGATCATCGGCGGGGCCGCCGGATGGTACCCGCCCCCCAGGACTCCCATCAGGGCCAGGAAAACGATCATCATCCAGAAACTGTGGGACAAGCCCACGAAAAAGCCGGCCACGGCGACCCCGCAGATTCCCAGGGTGATCATGATCCGAGGGCCGATCCGGTCGGCCAGCCATCCCCCGGGCAACTGCCCGATCCCGTAAGACAGGTTGAAAGCCGAAATCACCAGGCCGGAGTAGGTGTAGTCCAGGGAGAAATCGCTCCGGATCATGGGCGACAGGGGGATGGTCAGGGCGGTCAACAAGTGATGGCTGCAGTGGGCGAGGACAAAAAGAGGAAGCAGTCCGCCGAGCAGAGTGCTCAAGGTGCTTTTCGGATGATCCGGTTCCATATTCCGTCGTTAAGTCGATTCCCGCGGTCGATGAAGAGAATTCCGGGCTGGGTTATTTCCGGAAAGACATCAAGGCCTTCATGTTTTCCAGGGGAACGTTTTTGGAGAAATCACAGCCTACCGTCAGAATATATCCTCCCTCTTCTCCCCAGGCGGCCAGGCAGGCTTGGGCCTCTTCCCTGACCTGCTCCGGCTTTCCGGAGAGAAAGGCTCCGATGGGAGAGACGTTTCCGGCCACGCAGACTTTGCCCCCCAGGATCTCCCTGGCCGATTTGAGGTCCACCTTATTTTCCAGGCTGAAACAGTGCGGGCGGATCTCCAGGACGTCTTTCAGAACCTGAGTGGTGTTGCCGCAGATGTGAACCATACTGTATTTTTTTTTCGCTTTGACTCTGTTTACCAGTTCTTTGATGGCCGGGGCGGAGAATTTGCGGAAAGTAAGAGGAGATACCACGTCCCCCGAAGCGACCGGGTCGGAGAAATTAGCCCCGGGAATATCCGGGTGCTCCAGGATGCGCTCCAGAATGGCCCAGGTCAGTTCGGTGGAAAACTGGATTAGCCGGGAGAGCTTTTCCGGCTCCTGAATGGTGGCGATCAACAGAGGCTCCATGCCCAGAATCCGTGCCGTGAGGGTGAAGGGGGCCCACTGGGTGGGTACGATCATGGTTTCCTTGCCGATGGCATCCGCCACTCGGTGGTGAGACTGAATGATCGCCTGCATGGTTGGGTTCTGAAGGACTTTTTCGATGCTCAGCCGGTCGATCTCGTCCAGGCTTTGGATGACCGTCCCCCCCAGCGCGGGACTGTCGGCGGAGTCATCCTTGATGGGGCATCCCAAAAAATGAACGGGATAGTTCAGCAAGTTCGACCCGGTCCAGATCAGGTCGTTCTGGAAGAGGCGGAAAAACCGGATGAAGGCATCGGCGATCTGCTTCGGGTCATTCTTGATCTGTCCGAAGGTCTTGCCCGCGTGATGAACCGCCCAGGCGCCCCCTCCGATCAGGGTCACCGGAAGGCGGGGAGGCTTCTTCAACTCGAAGGCCATCTGCGCAATTGCTCTTCCGGTCATGGCTTCTTTTCCCTTTCTTGAGTCTGATCCGATTGGGAGGAGAAATTCAGGTAGTCCTAAGAAACGCTAGCAGAGGGGGAAACAGATCGTCAAGAAAAAATTGCTTTCTTTCCTGGAAATGAGGCGAATTTTAGCGGCCGAATGTAGAACGCCCTTTAAATACCATATTTTTTCATCAAAAATACGAATTAATCCCAATTCCCCCCTTTGTCCATTCGAGGGAGAATAGAGTAGAATAAAGAGCTGAATGGTCTGGCCGAGATATTACAGTTTTAGGCGGAAACTTCCCCAGGCGGGCGGGAAAATGAATAAATTTTCCGGCTCTGGGCAGGAAGCGGATTCGCGGGGTAAAGATGGCTTTCCTGCCAGGGGAAAGGAGAATCCCATGGTAGATATCATTCCCCGACCAACCAAGAGCCGAAAAGGAGCAGTGATTAAGGCTCTTCTATTGGTCACTTTCATCGCAGTTGCGATCGGCCTCATCCGCTTTACCCCGGTTAAGGAATTTTTTGCTAAGGAAGCATTGGGCCAGTTTTTGGATCGAGCCGGCTTTTGGGCGCCCCTGGTTTTCATGCTGGTTTATGCCGCAGGAATATGTCTGTTTCTGCCGGGTACCCTTCTCACGGCCCTGGGGGCGGCACTTTTCGGCGCTTATTGGGGGTTTGTGTTTGTTTATGTAGGGGCCATGGCCGGGGCCAGCGTGGCTTTTTGGATTGGACGAACGCTGGGCAGGGATTTTGCCGCTTCTCTGATTGGAGAGAGGCTCAGAAAGTACGATGAGGCCATTGAACGCCACGGGTTTGCGACCGTCCTTTATCTGCGGCTGATTTATTTTCCTTTTACTCTCCTGAATTTCGGCATGGGGCTGACCAAAGTTAGGTTCGGGGATTATTTTGCGGGCACTGGCTTGGGCATCCTGGTAGGGACCTTTATTCTTACTTTTTTTGTCGGTACGATCAAAGAGGTTTGGGCTGGAGGAGACTGGGGGCAGCTGATGTCTTTTAAGGTTTTCTTTTCGATCGGACTGTTTCTCTTCTCCCTCTTCATTCCCAAGATTATAAAAAAGATAAAGAAAGAAAAGGAATAATGGAATAGTGGAATGATGGAATAATGCAAAAAGTAAGAGACGAATATTCTTACCCAATATTCCATAATTCCAACATTCCATTATTCCATTGGTTTTGAGGAGGGGGCTATGGCCAACTATGACTACGACATCGGCATCCTGGGGGGAGGCTCGGGCGGTTTGACGGTTGCAGCTGGGGCTGCCCGGCTTGGAGCCAGGACCCTGCTGGTGGAAAAGGAGGAAGCTCTGGGCGGGGATTGCCTTCACTACGGTTGCGTTCCGAGCAAGACCCTGATTCATACCGCCAAAGTCTACCACCTGATGAAGAACGGCCCCAGAATTCGGACTTCCTCCGGTGGAGGTCAAGCCGGTCGATTTCCGTGAGGTGGCCCAAAGAATCCAGTCGGTCATCCAGACCATCCAGAAGCATGACTCGGAGGAGAGATTCTGCGGGCTGGGGGTGAAAGTGGAATTTGGGACCCCGACTTTCCAGGACGAACATACCATCGATCTAAACGGGAAATCCCTATCGGCAAAGAATTGGGTGATCGCCACGGGTTCCTCCGCCACGATCCCGCCCGTTCCGGGATTGGAACAAATCCCCTATCTCACCAACCGCGACCTTTTTTCCTTCGATCGACTTCCTGCCTCGATGATCATCCTCGGAGCGGGGCCGATCGCCGCCGAGATGGCCCAGGCGTTCAACCGTCTGGGAACCCGGGTGTCGGTGATTCAACGCAGCGGCCAGATCCTGAGCAACGAGGATAAGGACATGGCCGATGGGGTCATGGAGGTCTTGAAAGAAGAAGGGGTCAAAATTTACCTCAACACTGCGATTCTCAGCGCCAAGGACCTGGGAATCGAGCAGGAAGTGGTCATTCAAACAAAGGGGGGAGCCCCTCTTTCCCTGAAGGCGGAAAGGATCCTCGTGGCCCTGGGGAGAGAAGCGAATCTGAAAGGACTGAACCTGGAAGGAATCGGCATTCCCTATGACGAAAAGGGATTAAAGCTGGATGCCCGCCTGAGGACCGACCACAAACACATCTACGGAGCCGGAGACGTGACCGGAACCTACCAGTTCACTCACGCGGCCGGGTATGAAGGGTCTATCGTGGTCAGCAACGCTATCTTCCATCTTCCCCGGAAGGTGGATTACACCTACCTTCCTTGGTGCACGTACACCCATCCGGAACTGGCCAGCATCGGGATGAACGAGAAAAGGGCCAAGGCCGCCGGGGTCGAATACGACGTATGGGTGGAAGAATTCAAGGACAACGACCGGAGCCTGGCTGAGGGAGAGCCTGTGGGAAAGATCAAGATGCTCCTGGACAAGAAGGGGAAACCGATCGGCGTCCAGATCCTGGGGCCGCGGGCCGGGGACCTGGTGAGTGAGTGGGTCGCCGCCCTGAACGGAGGGGTCAAGCCCATGACCCTGGCTGCGGCCGTGCACCCCTATCCCACCCTGGGGGAGATCAACAAGAAGGTGGCGGGAACCTATCTTTCCAGCAAGATCTTCTCCGAACGGATTAAGAAAGGCCTTCGCTTCTTTTTTCATTTGCGGGGACGGGCCTGCGGGCCCACCGAAGCGTAGATCATTTCGGATTCCGGATTGCGAATTGCGGATTTGAAAAAGCTTAAATTGAAAAAATCGAAATCGACAATTGAAGGAAGTTGCCGCTCGAGCTATAATATAATAAACCGCTGGTAGGCTTCCAATAACCTACCTCCATCCAACCGATAGGTTATCAGGACAAATCAATCCAGCTGGGGAAAAATCTTTAACGGCGGAAAGCCCTGCGCTTTACTCCGCACAGCGTAATCCACATTCGGCATTCCGCCTTTGGAGGGGTACCTGTTTATATGGAAATTGACAAGGAAAAATGTGTGGGCTGCGGGAATTGTCATGCCGTCTGCACCATGGGAGCCATCTATTTAGAGGAAGATGGAAAATCCGTGGTCCATCAGGATGAGTGCGTGGAGTGCAATACCTGCTACCGGGTCTTGCGCAACGAAGGGTATTCGCCGTGGTTGGTACGGGTCATCCGGAAGATCCTTTCGGCTTTCCGCCTCGGTTACCTGGCCGAAGTGGACGTTTGTCCCACCGGCGCTCTGACCCCGCCGCAGTTGGAATGGCCCCGGAACCTTCGGGCCGCCTTCAGCGATCCCACGACGATCCACCCCGGGACGGGGATTGGGGGCCGCGGAACGGAGGAGATCAAGAGCAACGATGTGACCGGACGGATCCGCAAAGGGGAGGCGGGAATCGTAGTGGAGATGGGCCGTCCGGGAATCGGGGCTACCTTCCGGCAGGTGGAGACCGTGGCCATGGCCATGGCCCGCCTGGAGCCCTTCTTCGAGCCCCAAAATCCCGTCACCCAACTGATCACCGATCAAAAAACCGGAAAGATGAAGGAAGAGATCCTGGAAGAAAAAGTCATGTCCGCGATCATCGAGATGAAAATCCGCCAGGAAAAGATCCCCGAGCTCTTGAAAGTACTGGAAGGGGTACAGAAGGAAGTGGACACGGTGATCAGCGTGGGCGTATCCTCCAAGTGCCTCCCCGACGGGTCCGTTCCCCATGAAGAGGGGGTGAGAAAGGCGGGCTATAGCCTTTCCCCCAACGGAAAGACCAACCTAGGAATGGGCCGGCCTTTTTTCAGGGAGGATTGAGCCATGACCAACACGCTGCATAGAAGGGGAACTCCGACCAGCCTGAAGAATGACTATGTAATCTTCTGCACCATGGCCAAGGGGATCAATTCGAAAGGATCGGGGCCCAAGATCCAGGAGTTCATCCGCATCTGCCTTAAGTATAACCCCGTCAACATGGGTGACGGCCACATGGGAAACATTCTCCAGGAGGATGTGGGGGCCCAGAAGTTCTTGGCCGATCGGGGCGACGGGGAGGGGGCGGCGGCCGTCTTCACCGACCTGGACACTCTGCAGAAAGTCATCGATGAGCTGATCCGGGCCGACCTGGGAATCTCCATCAATGTAAGCGGCCTTCTGGAGGAGGTCCAGGGATGCTGCCGCAAGGCGGGGATCGAACGCCACAGCGTGGAGCACTCCCTCGGGATCTGGGGGGCCAAGGACCGGCTGCCCGAGCGGGAAATTCTGGAAGTCAACACCCTGTGCGGCCATGGAATGGTTTCCTTCAACCTCATCCGCAAGATGGTGGAGTACGTGAAGCTGCGGAGGTTGACCCCCCAAAAGGCGGCGAACATCATGGCCAAGTGCTGCGAGTGCGGCGCCTTCAACCCGGTCCGGGCGGAGCAACTGCTGGAGAAGATGGTCAGGGGGTAGGGGCGATTCATGAATCGCCCCTAGGGGCTTGCTTGTTTTTTCCGTTGTAAGGCTGGGTTTCAAACCCGCCCCTACTCATCGGGTGGCTAATTTCTTTGAGGGTAACCCCCGGCTCTGGGGGGGGACTCGCAGCATTTGACATTGCTGGGATGCTTGGGTCGTGGCCCGGGGGCAAGGACCTTTTGCGCAAAAAGCATCGGCCGGGCTGGCCCTCTGCCCCGGAGCTTCGACCGGCTTCCGCAGGATGCGGCGGGCCGATCAGGCGACCGGCCGGTCGCCCCTACCAGGAGAAAACCCTTCATCGGCGGTTCGAACGGCTGGCCCGCCCGGTCCATGAAATGGAAGCCGCCTCATGGTTTTTGCGCAGAAGGTCCTTGTCCCCGGGCCTGGCACCCGGTCAGAGGCCATCTTTCGGGGGTGCCCCTTTCAATCCGCTTTGAGGGGTTTACTGTTTTTCGTACCTCCGGCTCTGCCGGAGGTCATGATTATGTAAGGGGGGGATATGATCAAAGAAAGCAAGGGTAAAATCACCGAAGAATTCTACGCCCTGGGAAACCCGGCGCTTCCTTCTTACCTTCTCCTGGGCGATTCACCGGTCCTTTTCGACTCGGGAATGACCGTCATGGGCCCTCTCTATCTCCAGGACCTGAAAAAATACCTCGGGGACCCCCACCGGCTGACTTACCTCTTTCTCACCCATTCCCATTTTGACCACGCCGGGTCCGCTCCCTTCCTCAAAAGGAATCTTCCCCGTCTGAAGGTAGCTGCCGGAAAGGCGGCTGCCGACATCTTCAAGAGGCCCAATGCCATCCAATTGATCCAGAGCCTGAGCAAGCCCATGGAGGAAAAGATGAAATCCCAGGGGGACGACCTGGATGTGACTTTCCACGGTTTGGAGTTGGATCGAATCCTGGAAGACGGGGAGGAAATCAGAGCTGGAAGACGGAACCCAAATCCAGGTCATCGCCACTCCCGGGCACACCCGGGACACCGTTTGTTATTACCTCCCGAAGCTGAAAGCCCTGGTCGGCGGGGAGGCGGTTGGAAGCTTTGACCGGCATTTCAACGTCCGCCCGGTTTTCCTTTCCAGCTATGACGACTACCTTTCCTCGCTCGAGAAGCTGATGAAACTGAAAGTAGACCTCTTGCTCCTGGGTCATTTTTATGCCCTGACCGCCGACGCCCAGGGCATGATTCCCAAGGCCGTCGAGGCCACGAAAGCTTTCGGCCGACGGATCGAAAGCGAGCTGAAGGCCAGCGGTGGAAATCAGGAAACGGCCGTAAAAAAAATCTTCCAGGAAGACTACGTCGAGAAGAAGCTGATCAACCAGGAGGAAAGGCCCTTCCTCATCAACCTCACCGCCCAGGTCAAAGCCATCGCCGAAAGAAAAAAATAAAGAAAGGTAGGGTCGGCCCCTGCTCGTTTGCGGGGCAATCATCGATTTCGCTGTGTTTTCTGCGGCTAAACAAAATTTAGAATGGCCAGATGGTCGTCCATATAGGCGAAGGCGGGAATCTCCTTGTTCTTGTAAGCGATAAATCTCACTCCCGCGGCAACGGCAGCCTTCCGGTCGGTCTCCGAATCCCCCACCAAGAAGAACCTCTTCTTTTTCCAAAGAGAAGTTTTGAAGAATCTTTTCGATGGATTCGGGGTGCGGTTTGGGGTTTTGAACGTCCCGGGTCGTGACCACAAGCTCGAAAAAAGGCTCCAGAGCGAACTTTTTCAGGATATACCCCATATTGGTCGTACGGCTCGTACTGATGGCCCGGCGAATCCCTTTGGCCTTCAGGGCCTCCAAGGCGGGGATGATGTTGGGCTCCAATTTCAAGCGGGCCGCAGACTCCTCAGGGTCCATCCGGGAAAACCGTTCCAGGGCCTGCCGTTCCTTCTCCGGGGCGTTCCGAAAAATATGATGAATGGCTTCCCGGACCGTGTGGGAGTGGGCATGACGAAGCTCCTCCTCCGTCAGGGGCTCCCGTCCCAGGGCCGTACAAAAAGAGGAATAAAACCATCGGTTGGCCTCCAGGGAATCAAAGAGAACTCCGTCGCAGTCATAGATGACACCGCGGATTTTCGAAGTCTTCTTTTCCATATTTTTTATTATAGTCCGGGGATTCCTCTTTTTCTAGGGGGCGGGAGGAATCGTCGGGTAGTCACCTAGTCGTATCGTCGGGCAGTCCCAAAATTAAAGAAGAGGATACCCTATCCGGCTATGCGATTATCAAACGATGGCGAGACTACAAGACTTTTAAGAATGGTATTTTTGGTTGACTTTTCGAGGCCCCATAAATCAAGATAATATGAACAATGAAAGAGGCCAAAGCCGCCAGGAGAATAGGGTTTTTCCAATATCTATCTTGCAATTTTCGGAGTGCAAGGTAGAATAAGTTGATCGAAGGGCGGTACATCACCAAGCCTCTCCGGAAAAAACCAGGGGGCGATCGATTGCAGGGAAGAGGGGGCGATCATGGCGGAGACCTTGAAAGGCAGACCCAAACTACTTGATTCCATTCCGGCTTCCTTCATCCTGACGGATATCCACACCCGGATTCTCTATGTCAATCAGCAGGCAGAGCTTTTCTTCGGATACGCCAAAGAAGAACTGGAAGGGGAGCGGCTGAGGTTCCTCTTCCTGGAAGAGGATCTGCTCTACTTTCTTCCGAATATCGTTTTCCTGACCCGCTACAAAAACGGGTTTGAAGGAGAGGTCCTTCTAAGACAGAAAGACGGCACCAAGATCTTTGTCCATCTATCCACTTCTTCCTTCAAGGAAGGAGGAGAGGTTTTTCTGACTTTCTTTTTCCAGGAAATTCAGCGGCTGAAAGTCCTGGAGAGGGAAAAGCTGGAGATGGAAAGATGGGCCAGCCTGGGGAGGATGGTGGAGGAGATCTCCCACCAGTTCCGCAATCCGATCGCCTCGATCGGAGGCTACAGCAGACGGCTCTCCAAGAATTTATCTCCCTCGGCCAAAGGCCAGGCCTGGCTCAACCAGATTCTGAAGCAAACCCACCGGCTGGAGAATATCCTGAAAAGGGTGGAGGAATACGTCCGGATCCCCCGCCCGGTCTTCCAACGGGAAAAGATCCAGGATGTGGTCGAGCGGGTCCTCCCGGAATTTTCCAAAAAGGCCCAGGAGAAAGAAGCCTCTTTTCGGGTCGATACCCGGGGAATGGAGGGAGATGGGCGGCTTTTCATCGATGGGGAATTGATCCACCGGGTGATCTTCCACCTCCTGCAAAACTCCCTCGAGGCCATCCAGGCGAGGACCCGGGGAGGCCTGAACAAAGTGGTAGACGTGTCCCTCTTTGATGACGGGGATAATGTGGGGGTATCCGTTGTCGACCGGGGACAGGGAATTTCGAAGAAGAACCTGAACCTGATCTTCGAGCCCTTCTTCTCCACGCACCCCAGTCAAGTGGGCCTGGGGCTGACTTTTGTGCGGCGGGTGATGGAGGAGCACCGGGGGAGAATCCGGGTGGACAGCCGGTTGAGAAGAGGCACCACGGTGACCCTCTACTTTCCGAAGGATCGGCGCCGCAAGGTCCGCCGGGAATTTGTATCCCCCGAGGCTAGGGAGGAGAATTAGCCGGGCCACTTCCTCACGAAGCCGGGGACGAGGTTTCTCCGCGCTCTTTTCTCTCCCGGTGAATCTCGGCCTCCGAGCGGCGGACGTAGATCGGAGTAAACGCGAAGAGGTCCAGCGTCTCCCCCCTCTGAAAAGCGGGGAGGCTCAACCGGGCCACTTGCACCGCCCGGGGAAAGGAAAGCTCCGGGGGAGCGAAGAGGGCCCGGGAGACCCAGCCTCTTTTTGAAAATCTCCCCATAAACCTCGGTCCCATTCCCTACCAGTACCGTTGTTTCGGAAATCCGGGAGCAGAGGTCTTCCGGGCTCAAGACCCAATCCTCGCTGATCTTCTTCAACTGTCCTTCCCCATCGCCGCGGAAGAGGGCCGCATACACCTCCTTTTTGCGGGCGTCGAGCACCGGGCAAACCTGGGTGGAGGCGTAGCGGATGTTGTTCGCCAGGGCGTCGAGCGTGGGGGCTCCCACGACCGGCACCCGGAGGGCGAAAGCCAGTCCTTTGACCGTGGAGACGGCGATCCGAAGGCCGGTAAAGGAACCGGGGCCCAGTCCCACGGCGATTCCCTGGATTTTTTGCGCCGGCAGGGAGGTTTCGCGGAGAAGGCGGTCGATCGTGGGCATCAACCGGGAAGAGTGGGTCTCGGAGACCTGCAGAGTCGTTTCCCCGATGACCCGCAGACTCGGAGAGACCCCTCCTTCCACCGAGTGCTTCCACCAAAGCCACGCTGCCGGTGAGGGTGGAGGTTTCGACCGCCAGGATGAGCATCTCTCTATTCGGCTCCGATGATCCGGGAGATGTCGTTGTAGAAGACCAGCAGCATGATGAAGATGATGATGAAGACCCCGATCTGCTGGGCCCTTTCCCGGATTTTCAGGCTGACCGGCCTGCCGATGACGCCTTCCAACAGAAAGATGAGGAGGTGCCATCCGTCCAGGACCGGAATGGGCAGGATATTCAGGATGACCAGGTTGATGCTGATGACGGCCATGAAGATGACCAGGCTCAAGAGGCCGGCCTTGGCCTGCTGCCCGGCCAGCTGGGCGATGAGGATGGGGCCGCCGATGGTTTTGGCCGAGATCTTTCCCTCGATGATCTTATAGATGCTCATCACGGTCAGTTCGGTCACCCTCCAGGATTGAAGGACCGCCCGGTAAAGGGCGGTAAAAGGATCGGTGCGTTCGATAAAAGTGTTCCCGGACGGGGAGATTCCGATCAACCCAACCTGCACGTCATCCCCGAAAAGATTCTTCTGGGTGGAGACTTGGGGAGTAACGGAAACCGGGAAGGTTTTCTGCTCCCGTTCCACCTTGAGGTGGAGGGGCCGGTCACTGCTTTCATGGATGACTTTGGCCAGATCTTCCCAGCGTTTGACCGGGGAGCCGTTGACTTCCAGGATCCGGTCTCCGGTCTGCAAACCGGCTTGATAGGCCGGAAAGTCCGGCTTTACTTCCCCCACTTCCGGAAGCAGAGTGGGCAGCCCCACCACGAAGGCAACGGCAAAGGCGACCACGGCAAAGAGAAAGTTGAAGAAAGGGCCGGCGAAGACGATCCCCAGGCGCCGTCCCACGGGCTGGGCGGAGAAAGACTTGGGAAGGAGCTCGGGAGGGAGCTTCTCTCCCGGTTCTTCTCCGATCATCTTCACGTACCCCCCCAGGGGGACCACCGAAACCTGGTACTGGGTCTCCCCCACCTTTCTCCCGAAGAGCTTGGGGCCAAAACCCAGAGAGAAGGTGAGCACCCCGACCCGGGACAACTTGGCCGCCAGAAAATGGCCCAACTCGTGGACAAAGATCAGAACTCCTAAAACAATGATGGTGGCAATGATGGTGATGGTCACAGTTTACCTCGGTTGATGATCTTCCGGGCCTCCTGCTGGGCCCAGGAGTGAGCATGGAGAATGTCTTCCAGGGAAATTGACTGCTTCGTCTGGTGCCGTTCCATGGTCTCCTGAATCAAACGGGGGATCTGCAGAAACCCGATCCGCTCCTCCAGGAAGGCGTCCACGGCCATTTCATTGGCCGCGTTCAGAACGGCGGGCATGGTGCCCCCCGTTCTCAGAGCCCGGTAAGCCAGGCCCAAAGCCGGAAATCGCTCCCCATCCACCGGGTTGAAGGTCAGCGGGCCAGTTTCCAGCAAATTGAGGGAAGGATGGCGCAAATCCAGCCTTTCGGGATACGAGAGGGCATAGGCGATGGGCCCCCGCATGTCCGGAAGAGCCATCTGAGCGATCACCGACCCGTCGATGTATTCTATCATAGAATGGACGATGGATTGGGGATGAATTAAGACTTCGATCTGCTCTGCCGGAACTCCAAACAACCAGTGGGCCTCGATCACCTCCAGCCCCTTGTTCATCAGGGAGGCGCTGTCAACGGTCACTTTCTTCCCCATGCGCCACTGAGGATGATTCAGGGCCTGCCGGGGCGTGACCTGCTTCAGGTCCTCCCAGGGGGTGTTCAGAAAAGGTCCCCCTGAAGCCGTCAGGATGATCCTGCGGATCTCTTCTTTCCGGTGCCCCGCCAGGACCTGGAAGATGGCGCTGTGCTCGCTGTCGATCGGCAGGAGACTCGCGCCGTGATCGCGGATTTCCCTGACCAGGATCTCCCCGGCCATGACCAGCGCCTCTTTGTTGGCGAGGGCGATTTGCTTCTCTTCCTTGGCCGCGGCGAGAGTGGGAAGGAGCCCGACGCTGCCCACCAGGGCGGAAACAACCATCCGGGCTTCCGGGCAGGTTGCCACCTCCATCAGCCCGTCGATCCCCGACAGAATCCGGGTCGGGAAGGAAGAGAGGTTCTGCCGCAACTGACGGGCATGGCCTTCATCCCCAACCGAGGCCAGGTCCGGCTGGAAGCGCCGGATCTGCTCTTCCATTCTTTGAATATTCTTTCCGCCGGCCAGGGCCACGACCCGGAACCGGTCCGGATACCGGGCGGCGATTTCCAGGGTGTTGACCCCGATGGAACCGGTGGAGCCGAGGATCGCTAGGGTCTTCATGGTTCAAGAAAAAAAGTTCGGAGCAATTTAGTTCGGAGTGGTCTAGTTTGAAGTAATTGGGTTCACAACGGAGAGTATTTTCTTACTCCGAACTCCGAACTAAATTACTAAATTACTGAATCGTTATAGACTGCTCCTTACCGTATTCCGATCGCCCAGGCATAGTAATACACCAACGGGGCGGCGAAGAGGACGCTGTCGATTCGATCCAGCAGCCCTCCATGGCCGGGAATCAGGGATCCGGAATCCTTGACCTGGGCGCTCCGCTTGAGCAGAGATTCCCATAGGTCCCCCAGCTGTCCGATCCCCCCCACGGCCGCTCCCAGGATCAGGGCGTGAATCAGCGGAAGCTGGGGAAAGAAGAGCAGCTTGGAGAGGACCGCACCGGCAACCGAGCCGGCCACCGCTCCCAGGCCTCCCTCCACGGTCTTGCCCGGACTGATCCGGGGAGCCAGCTTCCTTTTCCCATAAGCCCGGCCGATGTAAAAAGCGGTGGTGTCCCCGAAGTAAACCGCCACCAGGGTAAAAAGGATCAGAAACCTGCCCGTATCCATCTTTCTCATCAGGACAAAATGGGCCAGCAGAAGGGCAATGTAGAGCAGACCCAGCAGATGCCGGCTCGCCCTCTCCACCCGGAGGGGGAATTCCTCCGGCTGGAAAAGGGCCTGGATCAGGAACCAGAAAAGGGCGAAAACCAGGGTGAAAAGAAAACAGCGGGGATCCCGGGAAGAGAGGGCGATGGCCAGGAGAAAAGCCAGGATGAAGCCCGCTCCTTTTTCCCGGGGGGACATCGGCGCCGGGGAGAGAGCATAGAACTCCCGCAGGCCCAGGTAAATCACCAGGAGGATAAAGAGAAGAAAGAGCCAGGGAGGAGCGAAAACAATGAACAGGATCAGACTGGGCCCCAGGATCAACCCCGATATCCATCGTTTGAGGTGCATGGGGTTACCCGCCCCCCACCCGGACCTGCTCACTGGTGAGGCCGAACCGCCGCTCGCGGTTCTGGTAGCTCAGGAGAGCCTGGATGAATTCCTCTCGGGTGAAATCGGGCCAGAGGGTTGGAGTGAAATAAATTTCCGTGTAGGCCAGCTGCCAGAGGAAAAAATTGCTGATCCGCATCTCTCCGCTGGTGCGGATGAGGAGGTCCGGATCCGGGAGGTTATGGGACCAGAGATATTTGGAGAAGAGCTCTTCTTGGATCTCCTCCGATTTCAGGTTCCCGTCCTGGCCATGGGACATGATTCTGCGCACGGCCTGGAGAATATCGTCTCTTCCCCCATAGCTCAGGGCCAGAGTGAGAGTCATTCCCCCTCCCCGGGCCGTTTTCTTCATGGTTTCGTGGAGAGCCGTCTGAACCTCTACAGGGAGGCGGGCAAGGTCCCCGATGGCCATCAGGCGGATGTTGTTCTCCAGCATCTCCTGGAGCTCCGTTTCCAGGTAGTTTCGGAGGAGGAGCATGAGGGCGTCCACCTCCAGCCGGGGCCGGCTCCAGTTTTCGGAAGAGAAGGCAAAAAGGGTCAGGTAGGAGATCCCGATCTCCCGGGAAGCTCGAACGATCCTCCGAACCGACTCCGCCCCCTGGCGATGCCCTTCCACCCGATCCAGGGACCGTTTTTCCGCCCAACGCCCGTTTCCGTCCATGATGATGGCCAGATGGGGAGGGAGCTTTTCTTTGATGAGACGATGCATAGCTTTAAACAAGCACCCAATGACAAGCATCAAATCCCAAATGAATTCCAATGAACGAAAATTCAAATTCCAAACGAGTCGATCTTGAGATGGGTAAGTTGCATCCCTAGGGGAACGGCTTGCCCCATGGCTTCGTTTGGATCATTGGGGATTGGAATTTGGAGTTTATTCGGAATTTGGGATTTTTCCTTTGAGATTTTGAGGATGAAAAAAAAATTTCAATCATTCGCCGCTGGACAAGAGATGAAAGGATCAGATTTCCAGGACTTCTTTTTCCTTGGCTTTGACAATCTCCTCGCCTTTTTGAATGGATTTATCGATCCACTTCTGTACTTCATCCTGGTATTTAAACTGTTCGTCTTCGGAGATCTCTTTGTCTTTCTTGGCCCCCTTCAGCTGTTCGTTGGCGTCCCGGCGGAGGTTCCGCAGGGCCACCTTGCATTCTTCTTCCATCCGTTTGATGACCTTGACCAGTTCCTTGCGCCGCTCTTCGGTGAGGGGCGGGATATTGATCCGGACCACTTTCCCGTCATTCAGCGGGGTCAGGCCCAAATCCGATTTCTGGATGGCCTTTTCGATTTCGCCCGCGACTTTGGAGTCCCAGGGCTGAATGGCAATGGTCCGGGCGTCGGGGATGGAAAGAGAGGCGACCTGCGCCAGGGGAGTTGGGGCTCCGTAGTAATTCACCCGGACGCCGTCCAGCAGTGCCAGAGAGGCCCGTCCGGTCCGCACGCGGCCCAGGTCCTTTCGCAGGGACTCCAGAGACTTATCGGTCTTAGCTTTCAGCTCGCCTATAAACGATTCCTTCTTAAACATTCATGTCCCCCCAATAATGGTTCCAATCTTCTGGCCCAGCACCACTCGTTGGATGTTCCCCCGCTGGGTCAGGTTGAAGACGATGATGGGCAGGTGATTTTCCATACACAGGGAGATGGCCGTGGCATCCATGATTTTGAGGCCGAGGTTCAAGACTTCGATGTAGGAAAGCTTGGCGAATTTCTTGGCCTTCCGGTGGATCATCGGGTCGTGGTCGTAGACCCCGTCCACCTTGGTGGCCTTGAGGATGACCTGACACTTCACTTCCATGGCCCGGAGGGCGGCCGCGGTGTCGGTGGTGAAAAAGGGATTGCCCGTGCCCCCGGCAAAAATCACCACCCGGCCCTTCTCCAGGTGCCGGACGGCCCGGCGGCGGATGTAGGGCTCGGCGACCCGGTTCATCTCGATCGCCGACATGACCCGGGTGAAGATGCCCATCTTCTCCAGCGCATCCTGGAGGGCCAGGCTGTTGATCACCGTGGCCAGCATCCCCATGTGGTCGGCGGAGGTCCGGTCCATTCCCTCGGCGCTGGCCGCGACGCCCCGGTAGATGTTGCCGCCGCCGATAACGAGACCCACTTCCACTCCCAGGGCTCTGACTTCTTTGATTTCCTGCGCCACGATCTGGACCACGGCCGGATCGATGCCGTACTCCTGGTTGCCCATCATGGCTTCGCCGCTGAGCTTCAGGAGGATCCGCTGGTAAACCGGCTTGGCCGCAGCTTTCAACTCTTGGCGATCCCTTCTCCCACCTGGTAGCGGGTGAAACGGCGGATTTCGATCTTCTCCCCCAATTTTCCGATCAACCCGTTCAGCAGATCCTGGATGGTAATATCCGGGTCCTTTACGAAGGCCTGCTCCAGAAGGCAGACCTCGCCGTAGAACTTCTCCAGCTTTCCCTCTACGATTTTTTCCATCACCTTTTCGGGCTTTTTGGCGTCGCGGGCCTGGGCCCGGTAAATCTCCTTTTCCCGATCGAGAACGTCCGCCGTGACCTCCTCCCTCCGGATGTAGGAGGGATTGCTGGCGGCGATGTGCATGGCGACATCTTTGGCAAAGGCCTGGAAATCGTCCGTCTTGGCCACGAAGTCCGTCTCGCAGTTGACTTCCACCATCACGCCGATTTTCCCGCCGGCATGGATGTAGGATCCGACCCTTCCTTCCGAGGCCACCCGGCCGGCCCGCTTGGCGGCCGTGGCCAGCCCCTTCTGCCGCAGATAATCCAAAGCCTTCTGAAAGTCCCCGCCCGTCTCGGTCAGGGCCTTCTTGCAGTCCATCATTCCGGCCCCGGTCTTTTCCCGGAGTTCTTTAACCATGTTGGCTGATACTTCCACGAGATACTCCCTTCTTATTCTTTGGCTTCTTCGCTTTCGCCTTTTTCTTTACCCGCTTCCGGCTCCGCCGCCTCGACCTTCGGGGGAGCTCCTTCCGTCGCCGCCGCGGCTCCTTCGGCCGAGAGCTGGGCCTCGCGGAGCTGCTTGCCCTCCAGACAGGCATCGGCAACCTTGGAGGAGATCAGCCGGATGGCCCGGATGGCGTCGTCGTTGCCGGGGATGATGTAGTCGATCTCATCGGGGTCGCAGTTGGTGTCCACGATGGCCACGATGGGAATCCCCAGCTTGCGGGCCTCATGCACGGCAATCCTTTCTTTCCGCGGGTCCACGATGAAGATCCCGTTGGGCAGCTTGCCGATTTCCTTGATTCCCCCCAGGGTCCTCTCCATCTTGGCCCGCAGTTTGTCCATCTGGAGGACTTCCTTTTTGGGAAGGGCCTCCACGGTCCCGTCCTCCTTCATGGCCTCGAGTTTTTTCAGATGGTCGATGTTTTTCTTGATGGTCCGGAAATTGGTCAGCGTCCCGCCGAGCCATCTCTGGTTGACGTAAAACATTCCGGCCCGGGAGGCTTCCTCCAGGATGGAGTCCTGGGCCTGTTTCTTTGTTCCCACAAAGAGGATCGTGCCCCCCTTGGCGCTCGTCTCGACCACAAATTTGTAGGCTTCCTTGAAGAGCCGGACGGTCTTCTGGAGGTCGATGATGTAGATCCCGTTCCGGGAGCCGAAGATGTACTCCTTCATCTTGGGGTTCCACCGCTTGGTCTGATGACCAAAGTGAACCCCGGCTTCCAGCAACTGCTTCATGGTGACGGTGGACATAGATTTTTCCTCCTGGGTTTTTCCTCCACTTCCCTTTTTGCCGACCGTCGATCCGAACCGACCGGACACCCCGGGGCGGCGGGGAAGTGTGCGTTTTTTAACAACTCTTAATTATACCAAGCTTTTTCCCGACCGCAAGCTGAAAAAAGTGATGTAGTTCGGAGAGTTGAGAGTTGCGGAGTTGTAAAAACCCTTTCCCTGATTCTTCCGACCTACCTTCACCTCTCAACTCCCATTTCTCAGCTCCGGTACGAAGCATTGATCTTTACATAATCAAAAGAAAAATCGGTGGTGAAGAGAAAAGCCCGTTTGGCCCCCCGGTGGAGGTCGAGGCGAACCGTGTATTCTCCTTTTTTCATGACCGCGGTCGCCGGCTCCTCTTTCTCCGGCCCTGCTCCCTGGCCCTTCCGAACCACCTGGACATCGTCGAAGAAAATATCCACCTTCTCCGCGTCGATGGGCGCGCCCGAATACCCGGCGGCGCAGAGGATCCGGCCCCAGTTGGCGTCTTCTCCGAAAAAGGCCGTCTTCACCAGAGGGGAGTTGGCAACGGCCCGGGCCACCTTTTCCGCCTCGGAAGCCGTGCGGGCTCTTTCCACCAGAATCCGGACCACTTTGGTCACCCCCTCTCCGTCGGCCACCGTCTTTTTGGCCAGCGCCAAAAGAAGGTCGTGGAGGAGGGCGGAAAACTTCCTGAAGCCGGGGGTGGCGGGTTGGATCTGACCGTTTCCGGCCCGCCCGTTGGCCAGGATCAGAAGGGTATCATTGGTGCTCGTGTCCCCGTCCACGGTGATCCGGTTGAAGGACCCCTGGACTCCTTCCTTCAAGGCTTTCCGCAGGGCCCCGGCAGAAATGGCGGCGTCCGTCAGGACAAAGACCAGGAGGGTCGCCATTTTGGGGGAGATCATCCCGGCCCCCTTGGCGATGCCCGCCAGGGTGACTTCTTTCCCGTTTACCCGGCCCCGCACAAGGGCCGCCTTGGGCTTGGTGTCCGTGGTCATCATGGCCAGGGCGGCATCGGCCAGGCCCTCGGAGGAAAGGGAAGCCACCAGCGAGGGGATACTCTTCTCCATCACTTCCAGGGGCAGGACCTTTCCGATGACCCCGGTGGAGGCCAGAAGAACTTCCCGGGGATCGATCTTCAGGGAAGAGGCGATCAGACGAGAAAGGCGCTGGCCGTCGCTGATTCCCTTTTTGCCGGTGCAGGCGTTGGCGCACCCGGAATTGATCAGAATGGCCCGTCCCTTCCCGGATTTCACCCGCTCCCGGGAAAGAAGCACCGGGGCCGCCTTCACCCGGTTTGTGGTAAAGACCCCGGCGGCTGCCGCCGGGACCTCGGAATAGAGAAGGGCGAAATCCTTGACCTGGTTTTTCTTGATGCCCGCGGCCAGGCCCGCAGCGAGAAAGCCGGGGACGCGGAAATCGGGGGGGATGTGTTCGTTCATCTGCACTCCAAAAAAAGTAATGAGAGTTGGGAGGTGAGAGTTGGGAGTTGTAAAAGAGCGGGTATTCTACAACTCTCAACTCGGCTCTAACTCTCAACTTACTTCGTCTTATCTTCCATGGCACTTCTTGTATTTCTTCCCGCTGCCGCAGGGACAGGGGTCGTTGCGGCCGATCTTTTTGCTCTCCCTCTTCACGGGCTGGGCCTTCTCGGCCACCTCTTCCGCTCCGTGACTCATGACCAGCGGTTTCTTCTGGACTTTTTCGAAACGGGTCACCTCTTCGGGGCGGGCGATCTGGACCCGGAAGAGTTTCTGGATCGTCTCTTCCTTGATGCTGGAGACGAGCTCGGAGAACATATCGTACCCTTCCTTCTGGTACTCCTGGAGGGGATTGCGCTGCCCGTAGCCCCGCAGGCCGATTCCCTCCTTGAGATGGTCCATGGCCAGCAGGTGCTCTTTCCACAGGGTATCGATGGTCTGGAGGTAGATCACCTGCTCCAGGTATCGAAGGGTCTCGGCGCCGAACTCGGCCTCCTTTTTGCGGTACACCTCCTTGGCCCGGGTCAGGACCTTTTCCAGGAGCTTTTCCCGGGTCATTGCCGCGGTCTCCTCCGAACGAATCTCGGGGACGAAAGCGAAAAGACGCATGACCGACTCACTCAGCCGGCGGTAGTCCCATTCTTCGGCGTAGGTCTTGGCGTCGGCGATGGAATCCACGAGATTCTCGGCCAATTCCTCGATGCTTTCCTGGATCTCCTCGGGGACCCCTTCCCGGGCCAGGACCTGTTTCCTCAGGCCGTAGATCACCTCCCGCTGTTTGTTCATCACATCGTCATACTCCAGGAGGTGCTTGCGGATCTCGAAGTTGTGCGCCTCGACCCTTTTCTGGGCGTTTTCGATGGCCCGGGTGATCAGGGAATGCTCGATCGGCTGTCCCTCTTCCATGCCCAGACGGCTCATGACACCGGAGATCCGCTGGGAACCGAAGATCCGGAGCAGGTCGTCCTCCAGGGAAAGGTAGAAGCGCGAGGTCCCCGGGTCTCCCTGTCGTACCGGAACGACCGCGGAGCTGGTTGTCGATCCGCCGGGATTCATGCCGTTCCGTGCCCAGGACGTGGAGGCCTCCGGCTTCGATGACCTTCTGGTACTCCTGGGAGGTGAGGGCCCGCATCTCTTCCAGAATCTTCTGCCAGGCCGCGGGATCGGCGGCCGGGTCGATCTTGCGCTTCCGGGCCTCTTCCCGGGCCAGTCCCTCGGGGTTTCCGCCCAGCATGATGTCCGTTCCCCGGCCGGCCATGTTGGTGGAAATGGTGACCGCCTTATATCTGCCCGCCTGGGCGATGATGTTGGCCTCCATCTCGTGGTACTTGGCGTTGAGGACCTGGTGGGGGACCTTCTCCGCCCTGATCATCTGGGAGAGCTTCTCCGAGTTTTCGATGGTGATGGTTCCCACCAGGACCGGCTGGCCCCGGCGGTAGCAGTCTTTGATCTCCTCCACCACGGCTTGATACTTCTCCCGCTGGGTCCGGTAGATGACGTCGGCGAAGTCGTCCCGGATCATGTCCTTGTTGGTGGGGATGACCATCACCTCCAGCTTGTAGATCTTCTGGAACTCGGCCGCTTCCGTGTCGGCCGTGCCGGTCATCCCGGCCAGCTTCTTGAACATGCGGAAGTAGTTCTGGAAGGTGATGGTGGCCAGGGTCTGGTTCTCTTCGGCGACCTTCACCCCTTCCTTGGACTCGATGGCCTGGTGGAGGCCGTCGCTCCAGCGGCGGCCGGGCATCATCCGCCCGGTGAATTCGTCGACGATGATCACCTGGCCGTCTTTGATGACGTAGTTCACGTCCTTCTGGAAGAGCCAGTAGGCTTTCACCAGCTGGTGGACGGTGTGAATCCGCTCGGAGGCCTGCCGGTACCGGGTCTCCAGGGCTTCGCGGGCCTGGATCTTCTCCGCGACCGAGAGAGCCTGGCTGGAGTCGATCTCCACGTACCCTTCCTCCAGGGAGGGAACGATGAAGGCATCGGGCTGCCCCTTGGAAAGGAGCTCCATCCCCTTTTCCATCATCTCTACGGCGTTGGACCTTTCGTCGATGGAGCAGTAGAGCTTTCCCAGAAACTGGGAGAGGGTCTTCTGGCCGGAGAGAAGGGATTCCAGTCGATCGATCTTGGTCTTGAGAGCGGGTTCCTGGGCGATGAGGTCCAGGAAGCCGGGATGCTTGGGGTCCCCCCTCTTCACCAGAAGGAGTTTCTCAATCGCCTCTTCACTCTCCGGCTCTTCCTTCAGGAGCTTCAGAGCTTCGTGGAGAATCCCGTCCATCAACCGGCTCTGGCTCTGGCGCAGCCGGGTGACCAGGGGCTTCAGTTCTTCGTAAAACCCATCCTCCATCACCCTCTCCACGGCGCCGGAGATGATCAGGGGGGTCCGGGCCTCATCGATGAGAATGGAGTCCACCTCGTCCACGATGGCGTAGTTCAGCTCCCGCTGGACCATGTCCTCCAGTCGGAACTTCATGTTGTCCCGCAGGTAGTCGAACCCGAATTCGTTGTTGGTGCCGTAGGTGATGTCGCAGCGGTAGGCCTGCTGGCGCTGGGCATCGTCCAGTTCGTGGACGATGACCCCCACGGACATGCCCAGGAAGTTGTAGATGGCGCCCATCCAGGCGGCGTCGCGCTTGGCCAGGTAGTCGTTTACGGTGACCACATGGACGCCCTTTTCGCTGAGGGCGTTGAGATAAACCGGGAGGGTGGCCGCCAGGGTTTTTCCTTCACCGGTCTTCATCTCGGCGATCTTCCCCTGGTGGAGCACCATCCCTCCGATGAGCTGCACGTCGAAATGGCGCTGCCCCAGGGTCCGCCGGGAGGCTTCCCGGACCACGGCAAAGGCCTCCGCCAGAAGGTCATCCAGGGTCTCTCCCCGGGCGAGGCGCTCGCGGAACTCCGCGGTCTTGGCCTTCAGCTGGGCGTCGGTCAGCTTCAGGATCTCCGGCTCCAGCTGGTTGATGGCCTGGACCAGGGGCTTCAGGCGATTGATCTCCCGCTCGTTCTTGCTGCCGAATATCTTCTGTAAGGCATCAAAAAACATAATTTTCTTTTTCACCACAGAGGTACAGAGGACACAGAGGAAAAAACAGGAAAATTGGAATGACGGAATATTGGGATGTTGGGGAAACCATTTGCTTTATCCACCATTCCATTATTCCATTTCTTTTTGTCTCTTTAATCTCTGCGGGCTCTGCGATTTCTGCGCTTCATTTTCAAAAAATTTAAAAGAAAAACCCCGATAAAGCGGGAAACCCTTATCGGGGTCGGAAAACAAACCCAGGGTTAAAATATCATATTTTTACGGTCAGGAAAAGGGAAATTTACAGGGTTTGGGTGAGGTAGGAATAAGGATTGACCGGCCTTCCGTACATTCTCACTTCATAATGGAGGTGGGGGCCGGTGGTATTTCCCGAAGTGCCTACGGTTCCCAGGATCTGGCCTGCCTTGACTCTATCCCCGGCTTTGACATGAAAATCCTTTAGGTGGCCGTACATCGTGGTATAACCGTGGCCATGGTCGATGCATACCAGACGGCCGTACTCCGCTTCCCTGCCGGCAATGATTGACCACTCCGTCCGCAGGCGCCGCAATCGGGGTTCCCGAGGGGGCTGCAATATCGATTCCCATGTGGGGCCTGGTTCCCCCGGAGGACGGGCTGAAGCGGGTTTCTCCGAAAGCCGAGGTAATCCGGCCGAGGACCGGCCAGAGGGAAGGCATCGAAAGGAGAACGGATTTTTGAGAATGCAGAAACTCTTTGAGTTCTTTCAGGGTCTGTTCCCGCTGAAAGGCTTCTTTGGAGAGCTCCAGGAGATCCAGGTGGAGCCGGCTGACCAGCTTGGGCCGCTCTTTTTCCAGGATGGAGACTTCTTCTCCCCGGATGGGCGAGGAGTACTGCATGGGTTCCGAAGATTCGGATGCTTTTGAGGATTTTTCCGGCAGACTGGGGGGAGGGGAAAGCTTCTTTACCTTTTTTTCTTTTTTCAATTCCTGTACTTCCTTCAAGTCCTTCTTGACCTGCTCTTCCACCAGCTTGAGCCGGGTCAGCTGCTCTTCCAGGAGAGTGATCTTTTCCAGGAAGGATTGAATTTCGGCTTGTTGGAAGGTCAGTTCGCCGCGAAGGGTTTTCAGATCAAAGACTTTTTTCTGGTAGGAGACATAATCATAAAAAAGGTACCCGGAGAAAATAAGCAGAAGAACCAGAGCCGCGGCCCCCACCTTGAGGGTCAGGGGTGAAAAAATAAACTTCTTGACCTTGGCGGCCTGCTGGGAAAAAACCAGAACGGTGTAATGTTTTTTGCCCAAACCTCAGCTCCAATAGATTGACGGGATTCCTCACGGGGGCTTTCATGGGGACAAATTTTCATTTCCTACCCAAAAACAAACCACCGTTTACACTATGCCCCATTGAGGGATCCATTTATCATAGGCAAGCAATCCTTGTCAAGCCCTTTTTTTTAAAAAAAATTATAAGTATATGGAATTATTATGTTCTAGATTTTTTTCCGCAACTATGGGGGGGAAAATGGTTTCAAAGGCCGCCCTCTCACCCCGTCTCTCTCCCCCAATATTGAGTGAGAGGGAATGCCAAAGGAGTGTGAAATCCATTTCTTATCAATAGGTTGGTATTAAATGGCGCTGAGCGCCTGACCTCCTGTTGGGTCTTTCCTCCCCCGGCCTCCAATCCGGGCAGAAAACTTGCTTCAGGAAGGTACTACCCTCTTTTACACCTCAAGAAGTACGGCGACCTCGTCACACTCCGGAAATTTGACACATTTGACGCAATCAGCCCAGATTTTATGGGGGAGGGCAGCCTTGTCCACCACTTTAAAGCCATGCTTCTGGAAGAACCCTGGCCGGTAGGTGAGGGCAAAAATCCGGTAGAGCCCCAAGCTAATGGCCTCGGAGAGGCAGGCCTCGATGAGCTTGCTCCCGATTCCCCCGTGCTGGCTCTCTTCCTGTACGACCAGGGAGCGGACCTCGGCCAGATCCTCCCAGCAGATGTGCATGGCACAGGTGCCGATGATCCCTTCCCGGCCGTCTTCCACGTAAACATAATAATCCCGAAGGTTATCGTATAGTTCGCTCAGCGAGCGGGGCAGCATCTCCCCCTTCTTGGCGGACCGTTCGATGAGCTTCTGAATATCCCGGACATCGCTGATTTTGGCTTTGCGGATGGGCATGTTCTCGTTACCTGGTTCTACGTTACTCGTTGCTCGTTACTGGATACTGGATATTCGGAGCTTGATTTGAAAGGCATAACCGGATCGAATCCAATGACCGTGCAAACCAGTAACGAGTAACCAGATAACCATGACATTACATTATTTTCTGGCATTTCGGAGCATCTCCCTCGCATGGTCGATGGTTTTCCCGGTGATCTTGAGACCCCCGAGCATTCGGGCGACCTCCTCCAGGCGTTCCTCCTCGGAGAGCCGCTTTACCTCTACGTAAGTCCTGCCCCCGGACTCTTTCTTGGTGACTTTATAGTGGGTGTCGGCAAAACAGGCGATCTGGGGTAGATGGGTGATGCAGAACACCTGATGCTGCCGGGAGATTTCCTTGAGCTTCCGGCCCACGATTTCGGCGATTCCCCCCCCGATCCCGGCGTCCACTTCGTCAAAAATGAGGGTTTTGACCAGCGTTTCCTCGGCGAAGATCCGCTTCATGGCCAGCATGATCCGGGAGAGCTCCCCCCCGAGGCGATCTTGGCCAGGGGTTTCAGGTCTTCTCCCGGGTTGGGGGAGAGGAGGAACTCCACCTGGTCCAATCCCTTTTCATGCAAGGGGGGACCTGGCCCTCCTTCGGCCCCTTTTCCTGCCTCAGAGACAACCTGGATCTGGAAACGAACCTTTTTCATCCCCAGGGTGGATAGCTCTTTTTCCAGTTTGGAGGCTAGCTCCAAGGCCGCCCCTTTTCTCTGTCGGGATAGCTGCCGGGCTATCGTCAAGGCCCGGGCGAACTCTTCGGAGGCGACTTTCTCCAGCTGGGAGATTCTCTCTTCCAGGTTTCCCAGGTTTTTCCTCTCCCCGTCGATCTTCTCTTTATGGGCGAGGACATCCGCCAGGGTCGGACCGTATTTCTTTTTAAGCTTGCTGAGCTCGTCCAGCCGGGACTCGATGGTTTCCAGGCGCTTGGGGTCGAAAAAGATCTTTTCCCCGTAAGACCGCAGGGAAGAGGCCACATCCTCGGACTGAAAAAGGATGGACTCCACCGAAGCCACCAGGGGGGACAGGGCCGGGTCTACCTTGGCCCCTTCCTTAAGCCGCTGGAGGGTGGCTTTCAGACGCTCCACCACGGACCCGCTCTCCCCGTACAGAACCTCGGCTCCAAAGTGGGCAAGGGATTGAAGTTTTTCGGCATGGACCAGACGGGACCGCTCGGCAGCCAGTTCTTCATCCTCCCCGATTTTCAGGTCGGCCCGGCCGATCTCCCCCGATTGGAAGGCAAGAAATTCCATCCGCTCCGATCGCTGCTTTTGCCGGGAGATCAGATCTTCGAGTTCCGAGGCGGCTTTCGTCCAGCGGGCAAAGACCTCCTGGAATTGGTTCCTCAGGTCCAGGAGCCCCCCCGAGCCGTCCAGGATGTCAATGTGCCGGACGGGGTCCAGGAAATGCTGGTGCTCATGCTGCCCGTAGATCTGGATCATCTCCTCGCCCAGCTCTTCGAGCATGTGCAGGGTGATGGCCGTTCCATTGAGAAAGGCCCGGGATTTACCGGAGGGGTGAAGGATCCGCCGGATCTGGAGGCCTTCCGATTTTTCCAGCCCCAGGTTTTTCAGAAAAGAGAGTTCCTTCCCTGCTTCCAGTTCAATGAAGGCCTCGACCGAGGCCTCCTCCTGGCCGGTCCGGATCATCTCCGCAGAAGCCCGGCTTCCCAGAAGGAGGTTGATGGCATCGACCAGGATGGATTTGCCGGCACCCGTCTCCCCGGTAAGGGCATTCAGCCCGGGGCCGAATTGGGTGTGAACCTGGTCAATGATGGCGAAATTCTTGATGGTCAGATCGGTGAGCATGGGAAAGCTTTTTCAACTCCCTCAGCGTTCCCCCCATTTCAGTTTGGTTCGAAGAATCTGGAAATAGTCCTTGAAGGGAGACTTGATGAAAGAAACGTGCTTGTCGGCTTTATGGATGACCACCCGGTCGAAGGGGAGGAGGTCGCAGCCCACCTGCCCGTCGAGAGTGAGACGGACGTCGCTCTCCTCGGTCTCCAGGATGAATTCCACGGTGGCCTTGTCCGGGATGAGAAGAGGACGGTTGGTCAGCGTGTGGGGACAGATCGGGGTGATGAGGACCGACTCCATGGCGGGATACACGATGGGGCCACCGGCCGCCAGGGAATAGGCGGTGGAACCGGTCGGGGTGGAGATAATGACCCCGTCTCCCCGGTAGGTGGTCACATAGGCCCCGTTGACGCTGCTGCGGAGATGGATGATCCGGGCCAGGATGCTTTTGCTGATGACCGCGTCGTTCAAAACCGCGTATTCGCCGATTGTCCTCCCCTGGCGGAGGACGGCGGCGTGGAGCTTCATCCGTTTTTCGGTTTCCACCTTCCCCTCCAGGACCCTCTCCAGAACCGGATAGAGTTCTTCCAGGGTAATCTCGGTC
Organism: uncultured delta proteobacterium; assembly: GCA_963802665.1. Lineage (GTDB taxonomy): Bacteria > Desulfobacterota > SM23-61 > SM23-61 > SM23-61 > SM23-61. The sequence continues at coordinate 61,528 of CAWDJO010000010.1, forward strand.
AGGAAACCGAGCCCCCCCAGGTTTACTCCCAGGATGGGAACCTCCTCTTCTTCCATGCAGCGGGCGGCACTCAGGAGAGTTCCGTCGCCGCCCAGGACAATGAGCAGATCCACGCACTTGCTGATTTCTTCGGGGGGACAAGAGGGAGCGTGATGGATGGAGGAAGCGACGGAGGTATCCAGGTAGACCCGGATGTTTTTCTGGTTCAGCCACCCGATCAACTCCCGGGCCAGGGCCAGGGCCTCAGGCTTGTTGGGTTTGATAACGATCCCGATTCGGTTTATCACCGATTCCTCCTTCAATAGGGGGACAGGGGCCTCCTGGGTTGAACCATTGATTCGGTCCCGTTGTTTGGGGATTTTATTACAAAACGGAAGGACTGTCCATAAAGAATTCCAGCCGGCCCACCCTGAATTTGCTTAGCTCGTTGGACACCCCCTCGCTGCTCCCGGAGTCTTATTGGCGATAAGGGGGAGCAAGAATCGCAGCCCACCTTCACTTTTCGCCAAGCGGGCGTAAGACCGATTGGATTTCATCCGTTGCCCGGCCCGGAAGCAAGGGCGTTACGCGAAAAAACCATGAGGCGCGCCTCGTTTTCTGGGCCGGGCGGGCAATCCGTTCTTTGCCCAAGAACAGGGTTATTCCGTTGTAGGGGCGCCCGGTTGGACGCCCGATGGGCCCGCCTCACTTTGCGGAAGCACGGGGTGATCTCCGGATGGTTTTCTTTTCCCGCCGATGCTTTTTCCGCGTAACGCCCTTGCTCCCGGGCCACAAGCTTGCTTTTTAGGGGAAAAGAGAATCGCAAAAGAAAAGAGAGAATGGGCAAGCCAAGGATGAGGATTGAAAGGGGGGGATATCTGTGATAGGCTGATTTCATTTTGGAGACCACGGACCCATGGAGCTTTTCGAGGCCGCCAGACCCAGGGCAGAAGAAAAGCTGGACTTGACTCCTCTGGCGGACCGGATGCGTCCGGAGCGCATGGAAGATTTTGTCGGGCAGGAGCACCTGCTCGGTCCGGGGCGTTTTCTCCGCTCTTTGATCGAAAAGGATCAGCTGCAATCCCTGATCCTCTGGGGGCCGCCGGGCACGGGCAAAACCACATTGGCTTCCATCATCGCCCACTCCAGCCGGTCCCGCTTCATCGGCTTTCTCGGCCGTGCTTTCCGGGGTGAAGGAGATCCGCCAGGTGGTCCAGGAAGCGGAGGAACACAAAAGGCGGGGCCGGCGGACGATCCTGTTCGTGGATGAGATTCACCGCTTTAACAAGGCCCAGCAGGATGCCTTTCTTCCTCACGTGGAACGGGGCACGATCATCCTGATTGGGGCAACGACGGAGAATCCTTCCTTCGAGGTCAATTCGGCCCTCCTTTCCCGCTGCAAGGTCCTGACCCTGCGGAACCTGACGGCCGAGGAGATCGACCGCATCCTCATCCGGGCCCTGAAGGATGAAGAAAAAGGGCTGGGAAAATGGAAGGCGGAGCTGACCCCCGAGGCGCAGAAGTTTTTGCAGGAGATGGCCCACGGGGATGCCCGGGTGGCCTTGAACACCCTGGAAGCAGCGGTGGTGACCACCTCTCCGAATGACCGGGGGGTTCGGGTCCTCACCCTTCCCATCGTCGAGGAGGCGATGCAGCGGAAGGCGCTGCTCTACGACAAGGAAGGGGAGGAACATTACAATATCATCTCCGCCTTTCACAAGAGCCTCCGGGGAAGCGACCCGGATGCGGCGCTCTACTGGCTGGCCAGGATGATTGAAGCAGGAGAGGACCCACTGTACGTAGCCCGGCGGATGGTTCGTTTTGCCAGCGAGGATATCGGCCTGGCTGAGCCGCAGGCTCTGGGGGTGGCCCTCCGGTCCATGGAAGCTTTTCATTTCGTGGGGCTTCCCGAAGGAGAGCTGGCTCTGGCGGAGGCCGCGGTCTATCTGGCTACGGCCCCGAAGAGCAACGCCCTTTACACCGCTTATGATCGGGCCAAAAAAGACGTGGCCGAAAAGGGAGCCCTTCCGGTCCCTCTCCACATCCGGAATGCCCCCACCCGGCTGATGAAGGACCTGGGATACGGCCGGGGATATAAGTATGCTCATGATTACCCCGAAGGGATCGTGCAACAGAATTACTTCCCGGAGGAACTGGGGACCCGGACTTACTACCATCCGACGGAGAGGGGCTTGGAAAAGATCATCGGCCAGCGCCTGGAGGCCTGGCGGAAAAAGATAGGGCGAAAGTCCTGAAGGGAACGGTAAAGAGATATCTTATAAAAGCATTCGATGAGAGGAGTCAGACGATGGGTAGCGTGGTAAAGAAGAGAAGGAAGAAAATCTCCAAACACAAACACCGTAAGCTTCTGAAAAGAACCCGGGTCCAGAGAAGAAAACGCAAGTAAAAGAACTCTTCTCGAGAAGGAAGAAAGAGAAGAAGGATTACTCTGTCGTCGGGCCGGGAGCGGGTGCATCCACTCGCTCCTTGAGTTCTTTTCCTACCTTAAAGAAAGGCAGTCTTTTGGGGGACACCTCCACCTTGGTCCCGGTGCGCGGGTTTCGCCCGAGATAGGACTGGTAGGTCCGCACGGTGAAGTTCCCGAATCCGCGGATCTCGATCCTTTCCCCCTTCACCAAGGCGTCGCACATGGAGGAAAAGATCGTGTTTACAATCGTCTTGGCGTCCTGTTGGGCCAGATTGTTGGACTTTTCCATGAGCTTTTGAATGAGTTGAAACTTGGTCATTTCTTCCTTCTCCTTAGAAAAAATGAGTTCTTATGTATTTTCCATGATTTATACCATGAAATGTTTTGGAATGTAAACCCAAAAATTGAAAAAGAAATTTTTGGCCCCCAGCGTCCGGAGAAAACAGCCCTTTCCCAAAGACCGATTCGGGTGACTAAACAAAAGGAGATTCGTACCCTTCTTTTTTGAAAGGTTCGGACATCACTTCCTGCCGCTTGCGCTCCAGCTCGCGGACCGATTCCCTGAGGGATCGAATCCGCTTGTCCAACTCTTCCAGCTTTCCTTCCTTCCGGCGAAGCTCCGTGTCTCCCTTGCATGGCTGGAGGCGAAGAGATGTCTGTTCTCTCTGGACCTCAGTCAGCTCCCTTTGCAAGTCCCGAATCTGGCGTTCGATTTGTTTGATCATCTCTATTTAGGTTGAAGGATGTTGACGCCAACAGGCCCCGGAGGGAGAAAATTCCCTCCTGCACACATATGGGAGCGATTTTATAAAATTTCCTGAAATCAATCAAGATTAAAATGAATTTACCGATAATTTTTAAGGTAAACCCCCGGCTCTGCCGGGGAACTCATAAAGTTTGATATTTCCAGGATGCCTGGATCGTGGCCCGGGAGCGCTTCCAAATTCGGAATTGGCGACATGAAAGGATCATTCGGTGAATCATTTTCCGGGCGATTAGTTCGACTTTCGCAGAAGGCAGGGGTCCTTGGCAATCTGCCGATCGCTCCTGCAGGGAATCGATCCGAGCACTTGGTTCTAGCGCTGTGCCCGCCCGTTCCATGGAATCAAAGGCGTCTCATGGTTTCTGCGCGCAATGCCCTTGGCCCCGGGCCGGGCAACAGAGGGAAGGCCACCTTTAGGTGGGGGCCATGGATCCTCCGCGTTGAGCATTTCCCTTAAAAAGGATCGACGGTCAAACCCCGAAGTGATTGATTTTCCGGGGGCACCGGAAGTAGAATAAGTCCGGCGGCGGAACCGGGAGCGTTTTCCGGGGGGCATGAAGGAGCGGTGGATGCATCTCTCTATGAAAAAATTATTTCTTTGGGCGCCCGTCTTTCTCCTTCTGGCGGCCTGCGCCACCCCACTCACCGAAGTAGCCCAGGATTTTAAGTCCCTGAGACCTACCCGGATTGCTGTCCTTCCCGTTAGAAACGAAACCGCCGACATGGATGCCCCGATCGTCTTTCGCATTTTAGCCCAGGCGGAGCTGGCTGACAAAGGGTATGCCCTGGTTGATTTTTCGCAAATCGACGAAGCCCTGAGAGAAAAAGGGATCGAAGAAGCCGGTATGATCGAAGCCTTGACCCCCCAGGAGGTCGGAGAAGCCGTGGGCGCCGACGGCCTCCTTTACATTACGGTTTCGGGCTATGGGCGCCAGGCGGCCGTTCACCTGAAATTAGACGGGAATTTTACCCTGGTGGACTCCAAAACGGGTCAGAAACTCTGGTTTTCGGAGTTGAGTGTGTCCGATGATATCGTCCTGGAGGGGGGAACGGCCATGCTGATGGGAGAGCTATTCGGGGGGAAGGATAAAAAGAAGAGCCGGGAGAAGGCGCTGGAGGCTTACCTGGCCATGCGCCAGGCCCGCATCGCCCAGGCGGTCAACCGATTCCGCACCCATCCGATCAAACGGGAAGTATTCCGGGTCATTACCATTGACATGGACAAGATTTACCTCCTGGAGATTTTCTTTTCCAGAAATTTCCGGAAGTTACCCCGGCCTTGACCTACCGGGCCCGGCTGCTTTCATCAATCCGCAATCGAATAAATTCCCTTGAAACAAAAATGATTCTTGGCTATATTCGGGGTGTCGGGAAAGGGGCGTACCGGGGGCACAATTTGGAGCGAAACTTTTTTCCCTGGAGGAGCATCTAAATTTTGGATTTATCCGATCAAGTTTTAGTCGATAAAGTAAAGAACGGGGACTACCAGGCATTTGAATCCCTGGTCACCCGGTACGAATCCAAGGTGTACCGCCTGTCCATTCGGATGCTGCGCAGCCCGCAAGATGCCGAGGATGCCCTGCAGGAGACTTTCATCCAGGTTTACCGGGGTCTGTCCGGTTTTGAAGGACGTTCGGCGTTTTCCACCTGGCTGTTCCGCTTGGCCACCAATGTGTGCTTGATGAAGATCCGCCATCGGGCGACCGAGCCGTCCAGGCTGTTACCCCTGGAAGATTATCTTCCCCGGCAGGAGCAGGGAGAGATCCCCCAGATGGTAGACTGGACAGACCGGCCGGAAGAGGCCCTTTTGAGCAAGGAATCCCGGGAGAAGATGATGGAAGCCCTGGAGAAGCTGCCTGCTGAATACCGGGCCGTCTTTGTTCTCCGGGACATGGAGGGTTTTTCCAACGCGGAGACCGGAGAGGCGCTGGGAATTTCCGTCGCCGCCGTGAAATCCAGGCTTCACCGGGCCCGGCTGGCCCTTCGCGGGATGTTGTCTGATTATTTTGAAAGAAGAGGGGAAATCCGGGTGCGCGAATCCAGTCTGGAGGCCTGAATCATGGAAAAAGACGAAAAAACGACCCAAGTCTTTGCCTGCAAGGGCATGGAATGCAAGGAGATGCTGGAAAAACTCTCCGAATACATCGACGGCGAGCTGGACCCGAAACTCTGCGAGGACCTGGAAAAGCACATGGCCGACTGCAACCCCTGCCTGATCTTCGTGAATACCCTCAAGAAGACCATCAGCCTCTTCAAATACGCCAGTTCCGAACCCCTCCCCAAAGAAGTCCATCTCCGTCTGCATGACTACCTGAAGAAAAATTGCCAGGGCTGCTGAAATCCCGCTTTTCCACAGGTCTCCTTCCGGAATCCCCCGGGCCGTCCCCAAAGGTTAAAAGCTGAAGACCAGAATCGAAAGGCCCGCGCCGGCTGCGAGGATGTAAGCCAGGTCGACCTTCTTGATGAAGGGCGATGAAGGCCCCGACGGTGAAAATCACGCTGGGAATGTCCACAAAGGTCGTCCGCGCGAAATTATAGAAGACCAGCCCCAGCATGGCCACGAAGGAGGCCAGGATTCCCCGCTGCACCCTCCGCACGCTGACCCACCCCCGCAGACGGTCATACTGCGGAATCAGGAGAATCACGATGAAAAAAGAAGGAAAATAAATGGCCAGGGTGCCGACGATGGCGCCCCAGAACCCGGCCAGTTTGTAGCCCAGAAATGTGGCGGTGATGGAGATGGGTCCGGGAGTCACCTGGCCCAGGGCGATCCCGTCCACAAATTCCTTCGTGGTGACCCACTGAAACCGTTCGACCACTTCATACTGAATCAGGGGGATGATGGTGAAAGCCCCGCCGAAGGAAAGCGCCCCGATCTTGGCCAGGGTGAGAGAAAAAATCCGCCATCCGGGGTTGAAGCCAGGAACAGGCCAGATAGGTCCCCCCGAGGAGGATGGCCAGGCCTCCCAGAAAAAGGAAATCTTCTCCCTGACGCCGGGGAGAGGTATCGCCGCGGAAGGGGAACTTGCGGGTTCGGCTTTGGCCGTCTGCACCCGGAGGAGAAGGGCAAGACCGGCGCGCCAAAACAAAAACCAGCAAGATATTCCATCGGAGGATGAACCCGATAAAGGAAAGGCCGGCGATCAGGATCATTTTCCAGTCCGGCAGAATCGGCCGGCCGAAGTTGATGACCGCATGGAGAACGAGAGCCACGACAATCGCCCCCAGCCCTTTGAAAAGGCTCTGGATGATAGCCATACTGCCCCACTGGAAGTAAAGGAAGGAGAGGAAAACAACCAGCACGAAGGAGGGAAGAATAAAGGCGACGGCGCAGAAGAAGGCCCCCCAGATTCCCCGGAGCCGGTATCCGATATAGGCCGAGAGCATGAGAAAGATGGGGCCGGGAAGCATCTGGCAGAACGCCAGGGCTTGGAGGAATTCCGATTCCTTCATCCACCCGTACTCTTTCACGATGGCGTTTTTCATGTGCCCGGCGATGGCCGGTCCGCCGTAGGCCGTGGCGCCGATTTTCAAAAATCGTTTCAAGAGAAGACTCAGAGAAACCATCGCGGTTTTTCTTTCGATAGACCTGGCAGGTAAGAAAATTGCTCCAATGGAACCAGGCAGGGGCAATTCATGAATTGCCCCTACGCGCTCCCTCCCTCCTATTTGATTACCGGAAACCCATCCTCATTCTTATTCGGCCCGTGGGGTCCGCAGCCTCCCTCGTGGGCCTGGCAGGCATTGTTCATGGAAAGCTCCGGGAGACGCTTCTGGCTCAGCAGCTCGAGATTGTCCCGGATCGTCTGGGCCTCGGCGGCATAGACCTTGACTCCCATGGCGTTGAGCCGCATCAAAGCGCCTCCCCCGATTCCCCCGACAATGAGGGCGTCGATCTTCTGGCCGCCCAAGGCCTTCATGGGGCTGCAGGCTCCGTGGGAGTGATTCAGGTCCTGATTATGGATCGTTTGTACCTTCGCGGCCCCGGTCTCGACAACGACAAACATGGGCGCCGAGCCAAAGTGGTTATAAACCTTGCTCTCCAGCCCCTCGTCGCTTTGCACGGCAAAACCGACCTTCATTTTGTTCTCCTTTCTCTTCCATTGGCGTTTCGATCTTTAGTGCTTTTCCCTGGAGGATGGCCTCGGCCACTTTGCGCCGGGCTTCGTCCAGGACCCTGCCGAAGGTGGCCCGGGATATCTCCATCTTCGCGGCGGCCTCCTCGTGGTAAAGCCCCTGGTAATCGGCCAGTCGGATGGCTTCCAATTCATCCAGCCGCAGGGAAACCTCTTCCAAGGCCGTCAAGGGGATTCCTCTCGGCTTGAAATAACAGGAATGGGGACGGCATTTTATGCAACGGCATTTCATCGGCCTGGCCATAAAAACCATTATAAGCATATGCTCATAATCAGTCAAGGAAATTATGAGCCTTGTCCACCGCCACTTTAGGATTTCTCTTTCCTGGGCAAAGAGAAGTTTCGGGTCCGGAGGTTATGGCGTTCCGCGCAGAAAGCATCGGCATGCCCATTTCGGATTTCGAAGGGCGAATTTCGGGTTTGACGGTTTCTTTTTCAATCCGCATTCGGCAATCAACAATCCGCAATTCTGGAGGTCCCCCTTTTTTCCTTGACGCCGGGATACCGTTCGGTTTATAAAAACATAGCGCCGGTCGGGAAGGAAAGGCTGGAAAGATGAAAAATCAAAAAATGCAGGTGAAGTCGAAGGTGTGGATCGAAGCCGGCGGGGAAGTCGTGGCCGGGGACGGGAAGATCAACTTGCTGGAAAGGATCGAAGAGACGGGTTCCATCCAGAAGGCCGCGGGGGAGATTGGAATGTCCTATCGCCACGCCTGGGGCTTCCTGCAGAAGATGGAGAAGCGGGGAGGGATCAAGCTGGTGGTAACCCAGATCGGCGGAAGGGAAGGGGGAGGAGCGAAATTGACCCCCCAGGGAAAGGATTTCTTGCGGAAGTACTCGGCTTTTCGTGAAGGCCTGGATGAATATATCGAAGAAAAATTCAGAAGAGCTTTTAAATAAGCGGAGTAAGGGCAATTCATGAATTGCCCCCACGTTCTCTAACCATGCGCATCTTAGGCAACGAATACAACCGCAATGAACTGGCCGGGGCCTTCGGGGACCTGGGCACCTTCATCCCCTTTGTGGCCGCTTACATCACCCTTAACAAAATGGACCCCCTGGGCATCCTGGTGGCCTTCGGGGTTTTCAAGATCTTCGTGGGCCAGTATTTCAAAACCCCCATGCCGGTCCAGCCCATGAAAGCCATCGGCGGCATGGCCATCGCCCATCCGGAAAGCATCACCCATGGGATGATCTGGGGATCGGGGATCTTCACGGCGGTCTTCTGGCTGGTTATGGGGCTTACCGGGGCGGTTTCTTGGCTGCACAAGATTACGGCCAAGCCCATCATCCGGGGGATCATGCTGGGGCTGGGCCTCTCTTTCGTCCTCGAAGGGGTCAAAATGATGGGGGACCAGCCGGTCGTGGCGGTGATTGCCGTGGCCGGGACTTTCTTTTTACTCTCCAGAGAAAAGATCCCGGCCATGCTCGTCCTGCTGGCCTTCGGACTGAGCGTAGCCCTGATTTCCAACCCTTCCCTCTGGAATGAGCTTACCCAAATCTCCGCCCGTTTGAGAATCCCGGAGATTTACCTGGGCAGAATCACCTGGCAGGATCTCATTGCCGGGACGCTTATTTTGGGGTTGCCCCAGGCCCCGCTGACTTTGGGAAACGCCATCATCGGTACGGCCGAAGAGAACAACGAACTCTTCCCGGACCGCCCGGCCAAAGTCAAAACGATCGCCGTGGACCACGGGGTCATGAACATCTTCAGCACCGCCATCGGCGGAATCCCCCTTTGCCACGGAGCCGGGGGCATGGCCGGTCATGTCCGCTTCGGGGCACGCACTGGCGGAGCGCTGGTCATCCTGGGGATAATTGTTTTGATTCTCGGGCTCTTCTTCAGCGACTCGGTGGCCACCCTCTTCAGAATCTTTCCTCCCGCCATCCTGGGCGTAATCCTTTTCTTTACCGGCCTGGAGCTGGCTTCCATCAGCCGGGACATCGGCAACCAGCGTTCGGACGTTTATATCATGCTGGTCACCGCCGGCCTGGCCATGTGGAATATGGGGGTGGCCTATCTCGCCGGCCTTGTCCTTTATTATGGGGTGGAAAAGAAGGTCCTGAAGTTTTAGAAGCCTATTGGAATCCCGGCAGCCACCTTTTTCTCCTTCCGAGTTGAGAATCCAAGATTATCATCTCCTCTTCCGAGCGCCAGAGGAAGACAATCGATGAAGGAAAAAAGGACTTGACAAATCCTTTCCGTTTGATTATATTTATCAGTATAATCAGAATGTACTGAATATTTATAATTATCTGATATATTCTATTGAGGAGGTCGACCATGGTCAAGAAAGGAAAAAAGGAGTGCTTTATACCAGGGAAAAAAGGCGCCAATTGCTGCCGGGTCGAATCCCTGATCAGCGTGGACGAACGGGGCCAGATGGTTCTGCCGAAGGATTTGCGGGATAAGGCCGGAATCCAGCCCGGGGATAAACTGGCGCTCATCAGTTGGGAAAAGGAGGGGGCTGTATGTTGCTTTTTTTTGATTAAAGCCGATTCCCTGGCCGGGGGAATCCGGGATTTTCTTAGTCCGATAATGCAGGATCTATCCAAAACCGAAACGAAATAACGGAGGTGGAGAAATGAAAGAAGAAGAAATCAAAAAAGTAGTAAGGGAAGGCTACGGCAAGGTTGCGCAAAAATCCGGCTCCTGCTGCGGGCCGGCGGTTTCCTGCTGCGGCGGCTCGGACCTGATCCAGGAAGTCAGCAAAAAGATCGGATACCGCGAAGAAGAGCTGGCGGTCGTCCCGGACGGTTCCAACCTGGGCCTGGGCTGCGGGAACCCCGTGGCTCTTGCCTCCTTGAAAAAGGGGGAAGTGGTCCTCGATCTGGGGGCCGGGGCCGGGTTCGATTGTTTCCTGGCGGCCAACCAGGTGGGTCCGGGCGGGAGAGTCATCGGGGTGGATATGACCGCGGAGATGGTGGATAAAGCCCGGGAAAACATCGGGAAGGGGAACTACAAAAATGTGGAGTTCCGGCTGGGGGAGATTGAAAACCTGCCGGTGGCCGATAACCATGTGGATGTGGTGATCTCCAACTGCGTGATCAACCTTTCTCCGGACAAGAAGAGGGTTTTCCAGGAAGCTTTCCGGGTGCTCAAACCGGGAGGGCGGCTCATGGTGTCGGACATCGTTCTTTTAAAGGAGCTTCCGGAAGAGGTGAAGAAATCCGTGACCGCCTACCTGGGCTGCGTGGCCGGAGCCATCAGCAAGGAGGGGTATTTAAAAGCGATCCGCGAGGCGGGATTCCAGGAAACCCGGGTTCTGGGGGAAGAGACCTTCCCCGTGGAACTGTTCGCCAATGATCCTACGGCCAGGGATATCGTCCAGAAACTGAACCTTTCCCAAGAGAAAGCCAAAGATTTAGCAAAGTCGGTGGCCAGCATGAAGGTATCGGCGGTGAAGCCGGTTGCAATTTAGGCTTCGTTCGAAAACTCCCTCTCCCGCCAGGGGAGAGGGGGGGCCGGACGAAAACTATTTAGCCCCATTGGGTCACTCAACGATAAGCATCGATAACTTCTCGAAGCAGGAAAGCCGCTCCTTTGAAGAAATCTTCTTGGGAAGATTGGATGATCCTTTCCACAAATAAAGGAACCCAGAGAGCCATATGCTCCTTCAAGAAATCGTTCCGCATGGTTAAAAATTCAGAAGCTTCCTCGTTTCTTCCTGCTTCCATGGACTGAACCGTTTCTCGGGTCAAGTAGTATAAAAATTCAATCTCCATGGCGATGTGGTCGTCGGGGATTTGGTATAAGTCCTTCAGGGCCAGGCCGGCCGCGAGATATCGGTTCCTGACTGCCAGAGTCTCTTGGGTCATCAGGGACCGGGTTTCCGATAGGTAGAAGGAAGCGTAGGGAACAGCGGGAGGATGGACGGGCCCGATAAACAACCGGGCGAATTCCAGGGAGAGTTCATCCTTCCATTCACCCAGCCTGCTTTTATTTTTTCGGACCGAATCAATCATTCTCTGCAATCCCCCGGCCTCCTCATTCTCATGCGAGGTGAGAGCGACCTGGCCGATCCCTTCCAAAAGATCATTCCCGGGCTCTTTTAAGAAAACCTGCCGCAAGAGGTTTAACACCGGCAATTCGGCCTTTGCTTCTTCCATCGTCGTGTCCCGGGTTCATAAAACAAGGCCCGTCCAATGAACGGGCCTTGTGCAGGAGGTTTACTCCAAAGGTTCTCTTAACCCTTTTTCACCCGGACCAACATGTCCGCATAAGCCGGGAAACCCATGATGGGGCTCAGACAATGGGGGTCCACCATATCGTTATGGCTGGGGTGTAAAGTCCTGGATTTATAGGCCGGCCCCAGACCCGGGCTGAATCTTCCTCCCGTGGCAAAGCCGATCTTGATGACCCCCGGACGAATCCCGCCGGAAACAAAGGCCCGTCCCCTTGGTGTACCTCCCCAGGGGGTTTTCCAGGGTGAGCAGGTCCCCGTTTTTGATCCCCGCCTTTTGGGCATCCTCGTCATTCATCCAGATCGTCCCCACGGAGTAGGTGTTCGCCTTGAATTTCATTTTCATGGTTTTCATGGGTTCTTTTCCGGAAGGCATGGCCTCGGGGACCTCGGCCTCGAATTCCTCGTTCATGGGCTGCCAGATTCCCTCGGTCTTGATCTCTCCGAGCCAGGGGACCATCTGGGTCCCGCTCATCGCGTGATGGACGCGCCCGCAGATGAGCTGGAAGGGATAATCCTTTGCGTAAGGTTTAAATTCAGGGTTGGTATAGGGGTTCCACTTGGTCTCAAACCAGTAAAAGGTGGAGGGAAATTTGGAAAATCCGATTTCCTTCAACCCTAAGGGACATCTCCCCCGGCTTTTTCGATTTTGGCGTTGTGGGAACTGTATCCACCGTACCGTTTCCCGCCCTCTTCCCAGTCGAAACGGAATTCAATGAGCTTGGTGGAGGTGTTGGGGAACGCCTGGTTGGGCTCTTCCGCATTGTGTTTCTTGTATCGCTTCCACCCCATGGGCCATACGGCGACGCCGTGGTTCTTCCTCAGCCATTCCACGGTCACCGGTTTTCCTTTTACGATCTTATTCTTTGTCGTCGATGGTGACATCTCCTTTTTCCAGGGATTCCGGAGTTCCGAGGAGCTTGTACCCCTCGGGATATTTGGGATAGGGAAGAGGAGTTCCCACATTCACCCTCCCGGGGGACACGGCCAGCATTTCGTTGACGAAATCTTCTTCGATCTTGTACTTTTCCCAGAAATCCGATCCCTTGAGATCTTGGTCTCCCAGCTCAACGAGTTTCTTGGCCAGGAGGTTCATGATCTCGGTCGGCTTCTTGCACTCATGGAGCGGCTTGATCACTTCGTCCCGGTTGTAGACGACCTGATGGGAAGGATAAATATCGGAAAGGCTCTCCGTTCGGCGAACTGGCCTCGGGGAGAATCACATCGGCATAGAGAGCGCTTTCCAGGTAGAGGGAATCAATAAAGACCGTTCAGCTCCACCTTGTAATTTCCGGAAGAATCTTTTCCCGTGAGGCCCTTGATCCAGTGCTGAGGAGTTGTGCCGGTGATGACTGAGTTCCCGGTCCGCAGAATGTAGGCCTTAATCGGGTAAGGATGGCCGCGGAAGGGACCGTATTTGATATCGACGCCCTTCCAGGAAGGCGTTGGGATAGTCCGCCACGACGTCGTCCCAGGCGGCCGGGTATTTGCTCCCGAAGAGGTCCATGTGAAGGTTTTCCACCGTACCCTCGACCTCTTTCCCGCCGATCACCCGTTTGATTTTCCGGTTCTTGAACTGTTTTCCCGTTGCCGACCCGCCTTTGTCCGATTTGACCAGCTCGGTGTCGATGGCCCCCCCGGGGGCCTCGTAGTTTCCGGTGACCACGTTCAAGGCCGTCCCCAGGATGGAACAGCAGTAGCCGTTGTAATGATGCCCCGGAGACTGCATGCCCCAGACCAGGGCCGCGGGCTTGGTGATCCCGAAGAGATGAGAAAGCTCTTCGATCTGAGGCCGGGGAAGGCCGGTTCGATCCGCGGCCCAGCTCAGGCTGAAATAGTTCAAGCCGTTGATCGGATCCTTTTTGTCCCACCAGGACTTGAAGGCGGCGATGAATTCATCCCATCCGGTAACATATTTCTTCATTTCCCAATCGATGTACTTTCGGTTGGGATCGCTTGGGGTTGTCATTCTCCAGGATATAGCGGAGCATGGCTCCGAAGAGGTCCCCATCCGTTCCGGCTCGGGGAGCCAGCCACATGTCGGCCCGGGCCGCCGTGTTGCTGAGGCTGGGGTCGATCACCACGACCTTGCACCCGTTCTCCACCTGGGCGCCCACGGTGCCCCGGTTCTCGTAGAATATCCGAGTGGCGACGAAGGGGTTCCAGCCGTTGTAGATAATGAGCTTGGTCTTGTAGGAGTAATCCTTCTTCAGGGAACCATCGGACTGCCGGACCAGGACCGGCCTCATGATATCCGGCTCTATCCTTTTCCCGCCCAGCATGAGCCTGGGACCATGCCTTCGGGGGGTGTCGCAGATGGAGCCGTGCTCGCTGCAATTGGGGGATCCGTAGGCAAAGAACAGCCGCCAGTACTGATCCCGGTCGGTCACATCGCCGGTGTCCATGATGATCGATTCCGCGCCGTACTTCTTTTTGATGTCGGTCAATTTCTTGGCGATGTATTCGATCGCTTCTCCCCAGGTCACCCGCTTGAATTTCCCCAATCCCCTTTCGCCGACCCGGATCATGGGATATTTCAACCGGTAAGGGGAATAGACCAGCTGGGCGCTGGCGGCGCCCTTGGCGCAGGCAATGCCGTCATTCATGGCACTTCTTTATTGCCGTAGATCTTGGACAGTCTTCCGTCCTGGGTCCATACTTCCAGGCCGCATTCGGCCGGGCACATGGCGCAGGCGGTGTATTTCACTTCATATTTCCCCATGGCCTTCTGGGCGGCTTCGGCTTCGGCGGGGGAAAGCTTTTTCAGGGATAAAAGACCGGTCTGATCCAGGGCGGTCACGCCCGCCAAGGGCGGTGGCATACTTTAAAAACATTCTTCGGGAAATTTCCATGGCTCTTCCTCCTATCCGTTGAGCGGCCCGTCGGCCGCTTTGAGGGCTTCTTTATCCGGGGCGATATAAGGGGTCATGGGCTTGGTTCCATACTCAGGGTGCCAATCTTCCGTTTTTACCGAGGCACCGAGCTTCGAAATTTCGCTGTTCGGATCATTGAGGTCGCCAAATACCCTTGCCTTTCCCACGCAGTTGCGAACGCAGGCCGGCTCCTCGATCCCCGCGGCCAGCCGGTGGCTGCAATAATCGCACTTGTCCACGACCCGCAAGCCCTTGGCCGCTTTTCCCGGACTTCCTCCACTTCTTTGGCATATTTTGACGGGTCATTTTTGACGGGAATTCGGGGATGAAGGAATCTGGCTCCATAGGGGCAGGCCTTGACGCATCTTCCGCATCCGATGCAAAGGTCCCGGTTGACCATGACCACCCCGTCTTCTTTTCTCTTGTAGGTCGCCCCGGGGACCGGACAGGGAACCACGCAGGGGGGATCGTCGCAGTTGTTGCAGAGCTTTGGGAAAAAATGTCTCTTGGCCACAGGGTAACCGCCCGTATCGGCAAAATCCACCTTGGCCCGGAAATAGCCCGTAGGGACTGCGTTCTCCATCTTGCAGCTCACCTGACAGGAGGTGCAGCCCACGCAGCGCCTCAAGTCCACCAGCAATGCATACCTTTTCGGCATTTCCTTTCCTCCTTACTTTAGTATTCCCCCCTTTAGGTCACGGGACCCTCCGGGACCTGTTTTGACTCCTTGTGGTTTCAGAGTCGCGGCTTGAGGAGATAGGCTACGAAATTAGTCGGTATTATCAAGATGAATTACCCCCATCTGAAAGTCAAGGATAAAAATCGGCTTGCCGCCCATCAGTTTTGATGAACTCGTAAAAAGTAAAGAAGTGTGTTTTTCCTTCATTCCGGCGAAAGCCGGACTTCAGTTCTTCCCAACGGTCATAAATTCCCTGGACTCCAGCCCCAAGTTCCCCCTTGACAGCCTCCCCCTTTTTACCCATACTCACGGTGGAGCAGTTCATCTTTATGAAAGGGGGGTGTTGAAATGAAAGAGGAAGAAAAGAGCGCACAGCTTAAGAAAATGGTGAATCAGCTGATTAGAGTTGAGGAGGAAGTGATTGCTCTGACCGAAAAAACGGCCGGTCAAGCCGCGAATTCAACCGTCAAGTATTTGCTTCGGGCCATCCAGCACGATTCCCGAAAACATGCCGATTTGGGCCGAGCCGCCCTGGAAATCCTCGAGTACAAACAAGTCGCGGGAGCAGAAGAAAGAAAAGAAGTCTGGGACCTCTTGAAGAAACATGCAGACCTGGAAAGAAACCATAAGGATTTTCTTTCCGAGATGAGGAAGCTTTCCAATACCCCCGCCCTGCAATACATCTTCGAACAGATCTGGAATGACGAGAAAATCCACCATGCCATGCTGGAAACGATGATGACCAAACGATTCGAGAAAGACCCGGCGAAGTATTGGGGGGCCCTGTTAGGCTCGTAAGAGGAGGGGCCCAATAAGTATATGGAAAACGTGAAAGAGAGGGAGGGAAGGCCGAGGATCAACCTCGGCCTTTCTTTTTTTAGGTTGCCCCTATGAAAAAAGGCGCAGGAATGGATTGCGGAGGGATATGTTTGTCCGGGCGATTCCATCAAAAAGATCTTCAATAGTTTAGAAATAACCTCGGGGGCCTCCCCCCACCCTGGAGGAAATCCAAATTTAAAAAAGGGTGACAAATCCCGAGATTTTGGGGAAGAGTCATTCTTGTTGGAATCAGGAGTGAAAAAACCAAAGGAAAGGAACAACATGATTACTCTGAAGAAAATTCACGAATGCAGCAAAGAGCTCGAGCAGTGGCTGCGCATGCGGGTGCATCCCATTGCCATCAAGATGTTGAAGAGCCGGGATGAGGTCCCCAAGGGAGCGATCATTCCCACCCGGGACTGGAAGCATAAGTATTCCCTCTGCCAGGCCTTCGCCCGTTCGCAGCGGGACGGAGAGACGATCGCCATGTTCAAAAAAGATAACTGGTGTGCCGAGCCGGTGATCGGCCTGGGTCTGGCGGAGCTGACCCCATATTTTCACGAAGGGCACCACCGCTACCCGGACAGTGTTCGGGATCTGAAGGCGGCCGCCGAGTGGTGCAAGAACATGCCTCATCTGGAGTTTGGCCGGTACCGGGGAATTGTGTCCGCCCCCGTCCATAAATGCAATTTCATCCCCGATGTGATCGCCATGCATGTCAACGGCATGCAGACCAGCCAGTTGATCATCGTCAAGAACTGGATCGACGGGAAGGATATTTACGCCCAGCTATCCGGGCATGCGGCGTGTGTGTACGCCGTCGTTCCCGCTCTGTTGAAACGGGAATGCCAGATCGCCATCCCCTGCAAGGGAGACCGGCGTCTGGCCGGCGCGCAGGATGATGAGATTCTGTTTACCATCCTGCCGGAGCTCCTGCCCGACTTCATCAAGGGGATTCATTGGCTCCAGGACCATAATTGGGGCCTCCCCATGCTCCAGGAGTACAAGGAAGAATATGACCTGAAACCGAAATACAAAGCACTCGGAGAAAAGTTGGGACTAAACCTGAAGCAGTCCCCGCCCCGGAAACAAAAGATGCAGAATTATTAACTCCTCCGGCGAGTGGTGGAGCGGCGCGGGGCCCCGACCCATCCCTTGACGATGGAAGAAATCGAGGAAAAATTCCGCCAATGCGCCCGATTCGCCAGAAATCCCGTGCCTGAGGATCGAGTTGGAGAGATCCTCCTTTTCTTAAAGGAAATTGAAGATCAAGATGATGTGACCCGGATCCTGCCGCTCTTTTGCTGAGAGTCGCCGCGAGCGCCCGTTGTTAACCCCCAAAGGGTGGGCCAGGAGAGGTGATCATTATCTTTGTTCATCCTCCTCGAAATCTAGGGCCGTGCAAGATAATGATTGTCTTTTTGCAGGTTGCAAGGTAAGTTTGCAATCTGCAGACCTCATAATATCCCCCGGAACCAAGAAAAGAAAATCCTGGACTCGCTGGAGGCATTCCCGAAGGAAAAGCCATCGCCAATGTAGCAAAAAAAAGGCACATAACCTTCATTCACCCTCGACAAATCTGTTTTTTCTCCCCATCCCGTCGAAACGTTTTCCTCCATAATTCAAGCCCTTTATCGAAAAGCTCTATTCCCATCTCGACAAAATTGTCGAACCTGATTATTTCTCCCAACCTGGTATATCCCAATAAACGATTGAAATTGCGAGGGGTTTCATTTCCGCCGGCGGGTGGCACAGAAGTTGCTCTTGCAAGAATGTGAATTCCAAGGAAGGTATATGAGAATGTCGGGCTCTTTAAAACCATATTTGACCGCTTTGATTCTAATTCTCTTGGCCGCTCTTTTGGCCGGCCCGCCAGTCGCCTTTGCCACCAAGCTGCCCACGGCCTGCAATATCTTCCAGGAAAAGAAGGCCGCTAAAATGGGGGCCTGCGGTCATCAGGTTACCTTCACCAAAGATAAACCCTACTTCGGTGAAACGGCCGTTTCTAATGACACAGACTCTGGAAGTCTTGAGATTGTTTTTGTCCTCCAGAATAGCCAGCTTTCTTTCTTTTTCCCATCGGTAATCACCTTCGATTCCGTACCCCTCCGCTGCTGATCCATGCCCTGCGGGGCGCAAGCCTCTACCCGCCTTTCTTAAACATTTCTTCATGAGTTGAGGTGTATTTCTTTCCCGGCATAAGGTCGGGTTGCGGAAAATCCAGAAGGAAAGGAGGTGAACTTCCATGAAAAAGATCGTCATCATTGGTTTGAGCCTGATTTTGGCCATGGTCTTGGTGGCCGCCGTTGCGATGGCCTGGGGACCGGGATTTGGCCGCGGGTTCGGCATGGGGCCCGGATACGGCCCCCCGGGAAATGTCTTCGCCAACTTAACGCCGGAGCAGTCCGCAAAGATCCAGACCCTGCAGCAGGTTCATCTGCAAGGCATCGCGCCGGTTCAGCAGGAGCTTCTGGCGAAAGGAACAGAACTGCGAAGCTTGTCGCTGAATCCAAATGCTGACCCGGCGGTGATCACCGCCAAGCAGAAGGAGATTTGGGACCTTCGGTCCAAATTCCAGGAAATGACCAACAACCTCAGGCTGCAAATCCGGGAAGTCCTGACCCCGGATCAGCAGGCCCAATTTGACAGCTTCGGCCCGCGCCGGGGAATGGGTCCCCGCATGGGCTTTGGCCCCGGATTGGGCCCCATGGGTCGCTGGTAACCCCTAACCAGGGCGGAGCAAATAACTCCGCCCTGATCCCTCGGTAACCGAGGTGGGAAAATGAAGAACCTAAAGATCATAAGTCTCGGCTTCATAATCGGGCTTATTTTGTTAAGTGGGTTGATGGAGCAGGCTGCAGAAGCCCAGCCTTCCAAGGTTCCAATGGGCAGATCTTTTTCCGAAACCCAACCCAAAGGAGCCTGTCGAATAGATCCATCCATTACCTTCACCGAGGAGCAGACAAAGGAACTTGAAAACCTTCAGCGTGCCTACTTGGAGAAGGCCAAACCCTTATGGAGTGAAATGAGGGATTTGCGGCTTGAGTTGCGGTTTGCCGTGTCGGACTCGCAAGTCCAACCTCAAGCCCTTCTCGATAAACAGCGGAAGTTTTCTGCCCTGCAGGCCCGGCTTGAGAATCTCCTATTTTCTTACCAGGTCAAAGCCCGGGCCATTTTCACCAAGGAGCAATTCGAACGGTTTCCCGCGGACTGTCCATTAAAAATGAGGACCGGACTCGGCATGGGAAAAGGCATGGGAAAGGGACGTCAAAAAGGAATTCGCTAGGAAGGAGAGTTACTTCAGCCATGTTTGCACTTTGGAAGAAGAAATCTGTAAAAGAAAATATCCACGCCATGATGCCTGCTTGGGGGATTGTCCTGGCCACGCTGGTCGTCTCCACTTTGGCAATGGAGTTTACCTTTACATCTGGCTGGCAAGCTATTTGGAAGACCCTCTTTCGTTTTCTGCGCCTTTCGGCGCTCCTGACGCTCCCTCTTTTCCTGCTTCCCAAAGTTTGTTCTCTCCTGGAGGGCTTTTTCAACCGGGGAAGCAGACAGTTGATTCAGGTAGAGCAGGAACGAGACCTTTCCATTCGCCCGCTGAAGAACTGGATTCTTCGGCCCCTCCAGGGCATCGGCCTGTCCATGCTGATTGCCACCAAGCTCCTGGGTTTTTTGGAGATCTACACGGGTAGCAGGGTTACCTTGGAGACTTTACTCCCCTCAGGGTCATTTCAATCCCGAACGTTTGCTTCAGCGTGACGGCCATCGCCATCCTTGTATCTTTATTGCTTTCTTTTCTCTGGGCGCTGGACGATCTGGGGGTTCGCTATCACAACAGGAAGACACAGGAGGTAAGGATGATCGGAAGGTACATCGGCCTCCTTTTGCCCATCTTCTTCGGTTTTTACGGCCTCATCAATTTATTTGAAGAACATTCCCGACTTTTAGCCGCCCAATATATTGCTCAGATGGTGGTGGTCTTATATCCGCCGTTTGTTGTCCTCAACGTGCTCCATGCCCGGTACCTGGCCAGATATGAAGAAATAATATTAAAACGACTGAAAATGACCCCTGGTGTTACAATAATAGATAGAAAGGAAATGGGGACTTCCGAGATCTAGGCTTTTGCCGCGACCCTGCGCGAGAAAAAAGGGTCAGCGGGCAGCATCCGTAAGGGCGGTTCGCGAACTGCCTCTACACCGGCCAAGCCGGAACCAAACAGACTGTTGTAGGGGCCCGCCATGGCGGGATGGCCGCCCTCAGGGTGGGCAACCATCACGCGCTTCGAGTATTTGCTCCTGCAATTTATGACCATTTTGAGATCAACTTAACTTGTAAGGGAATAATAATCGGTGAAAGGAGATAGGCGTATGAGTTTGATCGTAGCGGAAAATATCAGCAAGGACTACCAGGTAGTCGCAACCAAAGTGAGCAAAGATTACGGCGCGGCGGAAAACGTCGTCAGGGCCTTGAGGGACGTAAGCTTTGAGATCGAGCCGGCCTCCTTTGTTTCCTTTGTCGGCCCCTCGGGAAGCGGAAAGACGACGCTTTTGAATTTGATCGGGTGCCTGGACAAGCCTACGGAGGGGAATTTGACCGTCGTGGGCACGGATGTCTTGAAGCTCGACCGTCATGAGAGCGCCCAGTTCCGGGGGGACAACCTCGGCTTCATCTTCCAGGACTTCAACCTGATTCCGGTTCTGACGGTTTTTGAGAACATCGAATATCCCCTCATCATCGTCAAGAATACGCCGGCCGGAGAAAGGAGAAAAGGGTGATGGCCGTTCTGGAGGCCGTGGGCATGGCCGACCAGAAGGACAAGTATCCCGACCAGATCTCCGGGGGGCAGAAACAGAGGGTGGCCGTGGCCCGGGCGCTGGTCTCCGACCCCAAGCTGGTTTTGGCCGACGAGCCGACGGCCAACCTGGACTCGAAGACCGCCTATACCATCATCGACCTCATGAAAAAAATGCGGGATGAGCTGAAGATCGACTTTCATTTTCTCCACCCATGACCAGAAGATCGTGGGCGAGGCGGAGATCATCTATTCTCTGGCCGATGGAGAACTGGTGGACAAGCAGGTGAAAGGGGGAAAGCAGAATGGGTAATCTTTTTAAAATTGCCGTCCGGAATCTCTTCCGGTATAAGAGAAGGACTTTATTGACCGTGTCGTTGATCGCCATCGGGGTGATCTTCGTCCTGGGATACATCTCCATCTCCGGCTCCTTCAAGAACATGATGATCGGGCAGATCACCGATTCCATGATCGGCCACCTGCAGGTTCATCGCAAAGGGTACGTGGCTTCCATCGAAAACCTTCCCCTCAACCTGAATCTGAAACCCCAGGCGGTCAAGAAGCTGGAGGGAATCCTGAACCAGCAGCCCGAAGTTGAGGCCTATTCACCGCGGATCAAATTCGGGGGGATGTTCAGCACTTTTGTGGAGACCACCAACATCCGCTTGAACGGGGTATATCCGGAGAAGGAATTCAAGACCGTTCCTCTTCTGGCTTCGCGAATCACGGAGGGGCAAAAGACCCTGAATAAGGGCGAAATTCTTCTCCCTGAACTGCTCGCCAGGGGGATGAAAGCGAAGATCGGGGATATGATCGTCATCGTGGCCACCAACCAGGACGGCTCGGTCAACGGCAAGCAGTTCAAGGTCGCCGGAACCCTGGAAAGCGCCACCGGGCCCGGCGGCAGAGACGGTTACGTCCATATCGAAGATGCCATGGAAGTATTGCGCATGGGTGAGATGGAGATCAGCGAGGTGGCGATCCGCATTAAGGATTTCGGCAAAGTTGAGGCCTTTACCCAGAAGCTCGACGGGCTGCTCTCCGGGGAGGTGAACAAGCAGGGGAAACCAACCTTTGAAGTCCATTCCTGGGAGCAATTATCTCCCTTTTACAATATCGCCCGGATGATCGACATGATGACCTTCTTCATCCAGATCTTGCTCATCGCCGTGGTCCTGATCAGCATCATGAACGTGATGATCATGGCCGTGTATGAACGGATCCGGGAGATCGGGACGATCGCCGCCATCGGCACTCTGCCGGGGAAGATCCTTTCCATGTTCGTCATGGAGGGATTTTGCCTTGGAGTCATCGGGGTGGTGATCGGAAACATCATCGGGATGGCCATTATCTTCATCCTGAACGTTTCGGGAGGGGTGACCTTCGATTTCGGAATGCAAAAGGGGCTGGTGCTTTCCCCTACCCTTAATCCCATGAATATGCTGGTTATCTCGGCCATCGTGATCTTCGTCTCCGTGGTCGCCAGCCTCCAGCCGGCCTTGAAGGCCTCGCGGATGGAGCCCATCAAGGCGCTGAGACATGTATAGAAGAAGGTGGAAGAAGAAAGGGAATAGGTAAAAGGTGAAAGGAAAACACAAAGGGCAAATGATTCTTGCCCTTAGACTTGAGTTCGAAATCCAAAATATAGAAAGAGGTTGGATATGAAGAAAATTCTGATTTGTTTGTTTGTTCTAATCATTGCCGTCCCGGCTTTTGCCCTGGACGGCACCCAGCTTTTGAAACAGATCGACCGGAACCTCAACCCCGAGTCGTTTGAGATGTACCGGAAGCTCATCAACGTCGAACCCGACGGGCGGAAGAAAGAATTCGTCCTCTTTTCGGTCAAGAAAGGGGTGGATAAAATCGCCGCCCTCTTCCTGGAGCCGGCCAGCGAGAAGGGGCGGAGCACCCTCCGGCTGGGGGAGAACATGTGGCTCTACATCCCCAACGTGGGGAAGCCCATCCGCATCACCAGCCTCCAGTCCGTCATCGGGGGGGTTTTCAATAACTGCCGATATCCTCCAACTGGATTATGCAGCGGAATACGACGTGGAAAAGGTGGAAGAAACCGGGAACGAATATTTTCTGCAGCTGAAAGCCAAGAACAAGACTGTGGCCTACGACCGGCTGAAGATGTGGGCGGATAAAAATAAGAAGCTGCCCACCAAAATCGAATGCCGCACCGAAGCGGATATGCTCATCAAGACCCTTTATTTCAAGCAGGTGAAGGATTTTGGGGGCGGGATTGTGCGGCCGTCGTACCTCGAGACCGACAGCCCTTTGTACAAGGACTATAAGTCGGTCATGATCTATGCCAAGATCAAGAAGAAAGATTACAAGGATGAGGTCTTTACCCTGACCTTCATGCCCAACATCGATTCCCTGCGAAAATAGACGACGCAATGATTTAGCGTAGGAATTTCCTTTTTTCAACTTTAGGCATTTAGGCACTCTAGGCATGATAGGACTTAACTTGAAGGAACTCCTGTGGGCCGAACGATTCACTGGATCATCCTCTCGGTCTTTATTCTATCCTTGCCCTGCTTGGGCTGGGCTGCAGAGGAAAAGGAAGAATACAAATTCGATATCTCAGAGATCGAGAAGAAACCCTACCACCTGGGAGGATACGGGGAGTTCCGTCCGATTGTGAACGGCCTGGACCATGATGCGGCGCTCTACAAGCTGAGGTTCTACAACCGGGACGAAGGGAAAACAACCGAGGAATACAATTTCAAGCTGCTGGTCGATGGAAGTTACGAAAAAGACAACGCCCGCTTTTTCCTGCGCCTCAGCTATGACCTGAACAACACCTACCTGGGCTGGAAGGATGATCTTACGCCCTTACGAAGCCTTTCTGTCCCTGAAGCCCTCCCATTCCCTGACCCTGGATGCGGGGAAGAAGGTGGCCAAGTGGGGGAAGGGATATGCCTGGAATCCGGTGGCCTTCATCGACCGGCCGAAGGACCCGGACGAACCGGATTTGGCCCTGGAAGGATACTGGGTCCTTTCCGCCGATTGGATCCGGAGTTTTTCCGGGCCCTTGAAGACCCTTTCCTTTACTCCCGTTTTCCTGCCGGTCCTTGAAGGAGTCAATGACGATTTTGGTAAGACCGGGCAGGCCAACATTGCCGCCAAGCTTTACCTCCTTCTCTATGACACGGATATCGATTTCATCGTCTTTACCGGCGGGAGCCGCACCACCCGGTACGGGGTGGACTTTTCCCGGAACATCACCCCGAACTTGGAAATCCATGGGGAGTTTGCCTACATCGAGGACTTTCAAAAGAGGTACATGGACGCCAGGGGGAATATTCTCAGCTCGACCTACGATACCACCAGCTACCTGCTGGGAGTCCGCTACCTGAGCCAGCGGGATACGACCTATATCCTCGAATATTATCGAAACGGCACGGGGTTTACCGAGGAAGAATCCCAGAATTTTTACCGGTTCGTCGACCGGGCCTATGATCAGTATCTGGCCACCGGGAGCACCGCTTTCCTGGGAAGGGCCCTGAATCAGAGCCAGGGTAATTACGGCCGGCCCAACCCGATGAGGGATTATCTCTACCTGCGGGTCAGCCAGAAAGAGCCCTTCGATATTCTCTATTTCACCCCGGCTCTGACTACGATTATCAATTTGAATGATCCCAGTTTTTCCATCGCTCCCGAGATTGCCTACACGGGCATTACCAACCTGGAACTGCGCCTCAAGGCCACCTTCCTGGTCGGAGGGGAGGGGACGGAATTCGGGGAGAAGCCCAACGACTACCGCCTGGAATTCCGGGCGCGGTATTATTTTTGAAATTCCGTAATCAAATGCGGTATTATTAAATGCCCTTTTATAAAAAGGGGAACAAGCCGTATTCCCATCTTTCGCCCATTCCGAAAAATGATTGACCCACTCATTTCCGACGAAGAATTGATGGCGGCGGACCGCCCAGGGGGACGAGTATGCCTTTGAGCTTCTGGTAAAGCGGCACCAGAGCCGCATGTTGAATCTTATTTACCGCTTCGTCGGCAATCGCACCCAGGCCAGAGACCTGGCCCAGGAAGTCTTTATCCGGGTATGGCAGGCGGCTCCCCGATACAAGCCGCAGGCTAAATTTACCACCTGGATCTACCGCATTACCGCCAATCTCTGTCTCAATGAGCTGAAGTCTTCCGGCAGAAAGAAATTATTTTTTTCGGAAAGTCCGCCGAAGAAGGCCGGATCCCGAACGAGGAAAGCAATGTCTCCCCATCGGCGGAGGATCTTCTACTGGCCGAGGAGCGCAGCCGTCAAATCTCCGACGCCCTCCAGAGCCTGCCCGGAAAATCAGAGAATGGCTTTGATTTTAAAGAGATATGACAACCTCTCTTACCATGAAATCGCCAAGATAATGGAGTGTTCGGTCTCGGCCGTGGAATCGTTGCTGGTCCGGGCCAAAAGAAATCTTCAAGAAAAATTGAGTTCTTCCCATGAAAAATGAGCGCAGGTTTTTCCATTCTGAGTTGTTTAATTATATAGAAGGTGGATGGTTCCGATGAAATGCCGTCAGGTACAAAAGAGACTTTCAGCTTTCCAGGATGGTGAACTAAAGCCCGCAAGAGCAGGAGAAAGTCAGCAGAGCACCTGGAAAGCTGCTCGGCCTGTCGTGAACGATATGCAGAGATGGAAAAGGTTTGGCAGGCGTTAGGGGACTTCAAAGAGATCCCCCCGGAACCGGGGTTCTATGGGCAACTGGTTAAGAAGATCAACGAATCCAATGAAACCCGCTTCCCGGCAGGCTTCCAATGGCTTTTCCAATTCTTTTCGTCCTCCCTGGGCCACCTCTACCCTTTTGATCGCAGGAATCCTAATCGGAACCTTTTTGGGAAATATCCTGGTGAAAAGTGACCTATTCCCATTCCAGCAAAACCGAATCGCCCATTCTCAGGCGGCAATCGAAGTCTTTTCCTTAAGGGCTTTCGATCCAATCCCTCCGGGCACCCTGGGAGATAAATACCTGCGGATGGCAAATTATGGAGAGGAGGGACGCCGATGAACAAGAAAGGTCTAATGGTTGTCCTGGTTTTGTCACTGGCAATTAACGCCTCTATCCTGGGCACTACGGGATACCATTACTACCGAGAGATTCCTGGTGGCCGCAATCCGCCCCTTGCCCCATATCGCCAACGCACCAGCACCTTTACCAGGAACTTGGCCTTTCCGACGCTCCAACTTGGCCCAGATGGAACCGCTGGCCAAAAATTCCATGAACGGCTTGCAGAGCTTAGGAACGGCCATGAAAGGGAAGAATAGTCGCCTGGTAGAACTTCTGGGGCAGAAAGATGTCGATCCAGGTTCAGGTAGAGGGACTGCGGAAAGAAATGGCCGAGCATTCAGGATGAGATTCAAAAGGAAGTCATTGCTCACATCCTTGAGTCCAAGAAGATCCTCGACCCCAAACAGCAGGAGCGTTTTTTGGCTCTTATGCGTCAAAGCATGGCCGAGGGAAAATCAATTATAACCAGAATAGAGGAGCTGAATAATGAACGTCAGGGTACTTAGTCAGGGAACTCTATAATCAGAAGCGAAGGACCTTAACCGCCATTCTGGGGCTTTCGATCGGCATTGCCTTGCTGATCATCCTGAATGCCCTTTCTATGGCCTACCGCCAGGCGGCCCATGCTCCCCTGAAGGAGATCGGGGCGGATATTACGGTGCAACGGCCGGGGGATGTTCCCAAGGATCTGACCGGAGCGGTTTTCCCCTGCTCCGCCGTGACCATCCGCAAGGAAGAGATGGAAAAAATCCAGGTCTCTGCCCGGTATTAAAGGAATGGGGAAAGCCGTGCTCCTTTGGGTTTTTGATTCGAAACAGGCCTGGATTGTCCTGGGGATCGAGCAGAATAATACCATTGGCCCGGCGATCCTCCGATCGGCAGTGGCCGAGGGGAGATTCCTGGAGGACGGAAAATCAGAAGCCTGGTCGAGGCGGCCTACGCCCGGCAATTCGGCATCCGGGTCGGGGATACGGTATCGGTGAACGGCAGCAAATTTCCGGTCGTGGGCCTTATGGATGCATCGCGGGCCGCCAAAATCGCGGTGGCCAATCTCTACCTGCCGCTGGCGGATGCGGAGGACTGGCCGCTTCGTCCAAAAACCTGCAAACCGTTTCCCCCTTCGCTCCCGGGGACGTAAACCTGCTTTTCATCAAAGCGGACCAGGAGAAGATCGCGGACTTAGCGGCTTCCTTAAAGGGCATTCTCGGTAAAAAGGCCACCGTGGCCACTCCGGACTCTTTCCTGAAGCTCTGGGCAGCCTCTTCGCCCTTTCGGACAAGTTCACCCTGGTCGCTTCTCTGATCGCCATCATCGTGGCCGTCCTGATCGCCTTCAAGACGATGGCCGGGAACATTGCCGAGCGAGCGAGGGAGATCGGGGTTCTGAAGGCGGTCGGCTGGACCAACCGCAATGTGGTGACCCAGCTCTTGTCGGAATCAGTCATCCAATGCTTCCTGGCCGGGCATCCTGGGACTCCTGATCGCTTTGGTTGTCACCTTCGGATTGAGCTTCATGAAAATCAATATCCCGATCCCCTGGGACATGGCCCCGAATCCTCATTTTCTGCCCGGCGGCGGCGACCAGATCTACAAAACGCTGCGGCTTCCTGTTCACATCCCCTGGACCCTGGCTTCCTTTGCCGTCCTGCTTTCGATCGTTATCGGGGGCCTGACGGGCGGGCTGCTGGGCAGGCACGTTGCCAAAATCAAACCTTCGGAGGTTTTACGGCATGAATAATTCAAAGATTTTATCCGGCGACGGACCTGAGCAAAAAGTACGGCGAGCTGGAGGTGGTCAAAGGCGTTTCCATCTCCGTTGCTGCCGGCGAATTCGTCTGCCTGGTCGGGAAATCCGGTTGCGGCAAGACGACGCTCCTTTCCCTGCTCTCGGGTCTGGAACACCCGACGAAAGGGCAGGTAATTCTCAACGGAAAAGAAGATCAACGGCGCCTCCGAGGATGATCTGGCGCTCTTTCGCCGGGAGAATGTGGGCTTTATCTTCCAGTCTTTTAATTTAATCCCAACCCTGTCGGCCTGGGAGAATGTGGCCCTTCCCCTTTTCCCGGTGAAGATGTCCGGTGAGGAAAGGAAGCGGCGGGCGACGGAACTTCTGGAACAGATGGAACTGGGGCACCGGATGGAACACCGGCCTTCGGCCCTTTCCGGGGGGGAGAAACAGCGCGTGGCAATTGCCAGGGCGTTGATCAACAAACCGAAGATCATCTTCGCCGACGAACCCACCGGCAACCTGGATTCCGCAACCGGCGACGCCATTATGGACATTTTAAACCGGCTGCATACCAAGGAAGGGGTGGCTATTCTGATGGTTACCCATGAGGCCGAACTCGCCAAGACAGCGGACCGGCTGATTCGCATGCACGACGGGGAGGTGATCTCATGAAAAAAGATCTGGTTCTTTTTTACTGACCCTTATCCTTGGTCTGGATTCCCTGGCACCGCCATGGCGGGCAAACCGGTTAAGATTGAAGTTCTTTACATGAACCACGGTCCGCTCCAGGACTCCTTGCAGGAGATCAAGAACGTGTTTTCCCAATACAAGGAGAAAATTGCCGTCTCCTGGTACGATTTTGAAAGCAAAGACGGAGAACGAGTTCATGGCCAAGAAAGAGATAACCCAGCATATTCCCCTGGTGATCTGGATGGACGATCAGGTTAAATTCCAGGTGGACGGCAAAGATATCATCTTTGCCGGGTTTCCCTACCGGATCAGGCCCCGCATTCTTTCCAGGGGAAGTGGACGATGGGTGATCTTCGCAGAAAGTCCTGGACCAATTAACCGGGAAAAAGTGAGGAAACGATGAATTATCGCTATGTGTGGAATGAACTGCGCCATCACCACCACCGGACTCTGGTGAATATTCTGGGGATCGGGATCGGAATCGCTCTGTTTGTTTCTATCAATGCGGTCTCGGCCGCCTATAAAGAAGCGGTCAGCCTGCCCTTCAAGAACCTCGGGGCGGACATCGTTGTCCAACGGCCGGAAAAGCGGGCTGTGGATTCGAGTCAGGCGCCCGCATCGATGCGCGGAATCCGCCTGCCTTTTTCCAACCAGATTCTTCCGGCACAGGATCTGGAAAAGCTTAAATCGATTGAAGGTGTGGACTCGATGGCTGCTTCCCTGCTGCTCTGGGAGTTCGAACAAAGGGGCTTCAGAACCATCATGGGCGTGGACCTGGCGCAGCCGAGCCTGGGGCCGATTAAAGTGAAGGAATGGCTGAAGGAAGGCCGTTTTCCCGAAAACTCCGGGAGAAGTCGTACTGGAAAAACATTACGCCAAGTTCCACCAGGCCCGCCTGGGAGATGCTTTTTCAATCGGGAACCGTCCTTTCAAGGTGGTCGGGCTCCTGGAGATTAAAGAAGGGTCTCAGATCGCTTCGGCAAATATCTATCTTTCCCTAGCAGAGGCGCAGACTTTGCTCGCCGGAGAGACAAAGGGCGTGAACCTCGTCTATTTGCGATTGAAAAACCCCTCGCTTCTTTCCCAGGTCAAGACCCAGATTGCCAGAGAACTGAGCGGGGTTTCGGTCACCAGCTCAGATTCGTTTCTGGAACTAATGGGGGGAGTCTCGAAGATCTCCGATCAATTTTCCCTGCTTGCTTCCCTCGTTGCTCTCGGAGGGGCGTATTTTCCTGATCATCAAAACCATGCTCGGCAACCTGGTGGAGCGTTCCGGGAGATCGGCATTCTCAAGGCCGTCGGCTGGACGGAGAAAGATGTCCAAATCAACATTCAACTCTCGCATTTTTCTGCCGATGGAGGAAGCATGACCATGAATAGGTATATCCTGAGTCATAACAGGAACCAACGCTCCAGGAAATGGTTCGCGATTATCCCTTGGGCCGTTCTTTTTGTCCTTGGTTCAGGGGCGGCGGGATGGGAGATGGCTGGGGGACAGGAAAGCCCTTTATCTTCTTTCGGGAGCGGCACGATCAAGGTGCGGCTGTACACCGATTATTTCTGCTCCCCCTGCCGGGACATGGAACCCGACCTTGAACCCCTCCTCCTCGGATCTGGTCAAGGACGGGACCATCCATCTCACCTTTATCGATGTCCCCGCCAGCCAGCACACCACTCTGTATGCCCGGTATTTTCTCTCTGCTTTAGCGGAGAAAAAGGATTTTGATTCCGCCTTGCAGGTCGAGAAGGATCCTCTTTGAAGCGGCAGGAAAAAAGGTGGCCGATAAGAACCAGCTGGTCAATCTGCTAACCGAAAAAAAGATCGGGCTGAAGCCCGTCGATTTGAATCCGGTTTTCATCCTCTGGAATCGCTATCTGCAGGAAGACCAGATCCGCTCCACCCCCTCCTGCGTGATTCTCCACGGGGATCTGAAAGAGACTCATGTAGGCGGGTTGGAGGTGATCAAGGCCCTGGAGATCCTGAGAGATAATTTCGGGAAGACCCCCGCGGGCCCTTCCAAAGATGGGAAGGCTGCAAATGGCAAGAAAAATAAGGACTCATCCAACCCTCCCCGGTAAAAAGGGCGAGTGAAGGTCAGAGGTCAAAGCATGATTGCGGGACTGACGGGAATGGTAAAATGAATTGATAAACCCGGTCTTCGGAGGTTTTGATGAAGAGATATTTGGTTTTTCTCTTCCTTTGCCTGATTCCCTTCTCCTCCTGGGGGCAGCCTCCCGGGGCGAAGCCCGAGCAGATTATCACCCTGGTGTTCAGCTCGAACCTGTACGGGGAGTACGAGCCCTGCGGCTGAGGAGGGGGCAAGCTTGGCGGTCTGGCCAGGCGGGCTTCCTTCCTGGAAAACCTGCGCAAAGACAGAAAGAATGTCATTGTGGTGGACTCCGGGGATCTTCTCTATCCCGCCGGGTACGATATTTTCGGCCTTGCCAAAAAAGATCAAGATCTTACCGCCTTGAAGGCGGACCTCTTCCTTCAAACCTACAACCTCATGGGATACGACGCCTTCACCCCGGGGGAGGTCGATCTCTCCTGGGGCGTTGCGGAACTGAAAAAAATGGAGAAGAAGGCGAAATTTTCGATTCTCCTCGCCAACCTCCAGGACCTGAAGACGAAAAAGCCCGTGTTTCGGCCTTACCTCATCAAGGAAATGGGGGGCATCCGGGTGGGGCTTTTCGGGCTGCTTTCCAACCGCTTTTCCGGAAGCCTGGATCCCCATGATAAAGTGGCTTTTCAGCTTACCGACCCAATGGAGGCAGCCAAACAGGTCATCGCCGAGTTGAAGAAGAAAAAATGCAAAGCCATCATTGTCGTCGCCCACATGGATGAGAGCGAGCAAAGGAAGCTCGCCGAAACGTTCCGGGAGGTTTACTTCGTGGTCAGCGGACATGAGCGTGGGCTTAAACGGCAGCCGGTGGAGGTCCGTAACGCCCAGATCCTCACCGCCGGAACGAGGGGAGAGTATTTGGGGCAAATGGATTTTTTCCTCAAAGAGAAACCGGACGAAACCCGTCTTTTGTCCGACTACCAGATCGTAACCCTCCAGGATTTCTTTATGGGACCACCCCCAAACGGCCAAGCTGGTGGATCAATTCAGGATTGACTCCAAGCCCCTGTATTTTGCGGAGAGTAAAAGCCCGTCTCCGGAAAAAGACCCCGGGATGCAGAATCGTCCCTATGCCTACCCGATCTCCAAATACATGGGGGACGCATCCTGCCTTTCCTGCCATCAGCCGCAGCACGATAACTGGAAGAAGACCGGCCATGCCAAGGCCTATCAAACCCTGGTCCGGGAAAAGAGGGAGTCGGATCACACCTGCCTTCCCTGCCACACGACCGGGTTCGGGGAGGTCTCCGGTTTCGCGGATGTGCTGGAGAACGTCCAGTGCGAGTCCTGCCACGGACCCAGGAGGGGACATCCCGACGACGGGAAAAAGGGTCCTGCCGTGAGCGAAAAGCAGTGCCTGGTCTGCCACAACCCGGCCAAGAGCCCCAACTTCGATTACGCCCCGTACCTCGCCAAAGTCCGCTGCCCAGCCTCGAAGTGAAAGGGGCTCGGATTTCCCTCCTCCCTTAGCCTGAAAAAATATTGACAAATTTACTTATTGAGATTATGATTAAATAATCATAATTGCATGGAGAGTCAATATGGAAGAAAGAGCCATTCATTTAAAATCGGAAGGCCTTTTTTGAGAGCCCCCTGGGAGATTTGGCCTTCCAGGTAGCTTTGGAAACGGGACCGCTTTAGCCTTGCGCCCTGAGCCTTTGGGCATTTTTACCTATGAGTGCTCTTCGACCTCTGTGGTTAAGTTTTTATTGTTGACAGATTCTTTTAATGCTTATATGATTATTTAAACATAATTACATATTTCTTCCGTGAAGCAACGAAGGCAGGATTCTCGTTCGCGGGTACGGGATTCCGGGGTATGGAGCAAAACAACGGGTGAAGGGAGGTGGCCCATGTTGCTGAAAGGCTATCGGAAAAGGATCTTCCGGGCGGAATGCAACCCGAGTTTTGAATCCCTGCATTGCATCGCCCAATTAGACCAGGATGTAAGCGAGGCGCTTCCCTACCTCAACGCTTCCCTGGGCGGGTTCACCTACATCAAGGACCCGCCTTCGGTCACCTTTCGGGTGCACGGCAAGCTCATCACCGTTTACGGCGACCGGATCGCGGTCAACGCCCTCAAGGACGAGGAAGAAGCGGACAAAGTACTCAACTGGCTGAAAGGAGAGATCAACGAGGCCTGGGAGAAACGCGATCAGATCCGGCCCAGCTACGAGAGCGCGCCCCAACCCCAGATGATCGAAATTCTGAAGCTGCTGCCCCGGGAAAGAGGCTGCCGGGCCTGCGGGCAGCCCAGTTGCATGGTGTTTGCCAACCTCGTTGCGGAAGGGGCCAAGGGGCCGGAGGACTGTCCTCCCATGCAGGAAGAGGCCGGCTGAAGAACTGAAGGAATATTTGGCCCGGTTCAGGTTTGCCCAATTTTAAATGAGCCTGTTTACAGAGCTGACGCGGTTATCGAAGGGATGGGATATTTCAACCTCCAAAGAGTGAGAGAAAAGGGGCCTTACGAGCGACGAGGAGATGATCCGATGGACTCAAGATTGGAACTGAAACAGATTCGGGAGTATGGCGCGCGGATGGTTTCCACCCTGGGCCTTTCCAGCTCACCAGTGGGAGTTCGGCTTCTCTTCAGCGATGGAAAGGTTTCGCCGGGAGCCGAAAGATTGCTGCAGCATCGTTATTGCCAGGCGTTGATGAAGGCGCGGCGGGGGCAAGATGTTCTGTTAGACGGGGAAGGAATTTCCTGCCCTGCCGCAGGCGGTCGGCTTTTGGATTCAGGTCCAAAAAGAAATCAATTTCATCGGGAGATAAACCGCTCAACTTGCTGATTTTTATCTTGTGTGCTTCTACCTCTTCAAGGGCAAATTCGGGGAGGTAGAAATCCATGTAAGGGAGGAGGAGTATTTCTCGGGTTATGGAATCTTTGATGAGGGAGGAGATGAGGATATTCGTATCAACGACTATTCTCATGACAGGTTCTTATAATGTTTCCACAGTCCGGCTTTAATCGTCTTATTCAATTCATCGATGTCCTGGCTGGAAAGCTTACTCTTGGCGGCGATCTTATCCATAAGGCGGAGCTTTCGGGCATAATTCCATAAAGTATCCGCTACAACTTTATCCCATTTGATTGTTGGATATTTCGCCAGGATTTTTCTAACTTCCGAGGGTATTTGAAAAGTAACGCTTGCCATTTTCCCCCCTCCTCTTTTCTAAAGGTAGAAAAACGGGCTCAAAAAGTCAAGTTGAAATAAGGCCAGGCAAATGAAATCATCCAATTCCCTTATGCGCGACGGGGGAAGATATTCCATCAGCACCCCAATGAGAAAGGAAACGGCGATGAATATGAGGATGAGCTCTCCGGAAATGATCAGGAAAAATTCCCCGGCCGTCCTCAAGTTGTTTATTGCCAACATCCTAATCTCCTCCTTCCATAGTAAGGAAAAATGCTTGCATCTCCTAGCCATTTTGCCGGCAGGATTTCATTTTGTGCGGCGGAGTCCGCTTAATCCTTTTCGATGGCTCGATGAATATAAGGAATGGTGGACCGCCAGGCCTCCACCGCAACCCGGTAGGCTTTTCGGCCCGCAGGGGTCAGGGTGTATACCCGCCTCGCTTGACCGCCCTTGAGTTGCTTATCGCTTTTTACTTCCGCGTATCCCAGCCGCGTCAAGTTCTTAAGAATCGGGTAGATGGTTCCGAAAGTGGGACGCAGCAGCCCTGAGTCAAAGATTGAAGGTCCTTGAGGACTCCATATCCGTAGTTGGGTCCTCGGTAGAGGATCTTCAAAACGAGGATTTTGGTCAGGCCGATGTTAAAAAGCGATTTCCAATACTCGGATATCGTGAAGTTGCATAATGCCGCCTTATATAGATGTCGTTTATATATCGACTATCTATATATAAAATTAGCCTGGCCTCTTCTTATTGTCAAGTTTTTTTGGGGGTTTAAAAGAAAAAATCCCGAAAAAGTTTCTTGACAGGTTTCCCTTATTAATATATGATTAAATAATCATAATTGCATGGAGAGCTCAATATGGAAGAAAGAGCGATTCATTTGAAATCGGAAGTCTTGAAAGCCCTGGCCCAGCCCACGCGCCTGAAGATCCTGGAATGTCTTCGGAATGGGAGAAAGTGCATCTGTGAGATCATGCCGGCCATCAACGGGGAGCAGTCCAACATTTCCCGGCACATTTCCGTGATGCAGAAGAGCCACCTGATCACCACGCGGAAGGACGGGGTCAAGGTGATGGTCAAAGTCCGGGATCCAAGAATCTTTGAAATCTTGGATACCGTGGGGCTTTTTCTAAAAACCCAGATGCAGGAGCAAAGCCGCCTCATGCGGGCCCTCTGATTGCATCCTTCCCCAGAAAAATAAAGGAAAAAAATAGAGATGGAGAGTTTTGTTTATCTAATGAAGGCGGGGCTGGATGCTCTTGAAGACTACATCCTGGCCCATACGGCTACCTGCCTGGTGCCGGCTTTTTTTATTGCCGGGGCCATGTCTGCCCTGTTTCCCAAGGATAAAATACTTCGTTACCTCGGAGAAAAGACCAGGGCATATGTTTCTTATCCCATATCTGTTGTGGCCGGTCTATTTCTGGCTGTCTGTTCCTGTACGGTTCTTCCCCTATTTGCCGGAATCCGCCAGAGAGGGGCAGGGATCGGGCCTGCGGTCGCTTTCTTATATACTGCTCCCGCGACGAATATATTGGCCATTATATACACCGGCGGACTCATCGGAGCGGATTTGGCTTTGGCCCGGATCATTCTTTCGGTGAGCTTTGCCAGTATCATCGGAATGATCCTGGCTGCTTCTTTTAAAGAAGAGGCAGAAAAGATCCTGCCCAACTCACCCAGACCCACCCGTTTCAGCAGCCGTCCAGATTCATGAAGAGGACGGAAAATCCCGCCGGTTTTGGGCCTTCTTCCTCATTCTGGTGGCCATCCTCCTCGTTGGAGCTTCCTCTCTTATCGATTGGACCACAAAGGGAATCATCTTGTCGATCCTCGATAGCGGCTTTGCTTGCTATCATTATCTTCTGGCTGCCAGGCGAAGATACCAAAGCCTGGCTCAGCGAGACCTATTCTTTCGCGAAAAAAATCGTCCCCCTGCTTCTTGCTGGCGTTTTTGTGGCGGGTATTCTGAAAGTGGTAATTCCGCAAAATTTTATCACCGCCTATGTAGGGGGAAACCAGGTCAGTTCAAACTTGCTTGCCGTTCTCTTCGGAGTCTTCATGTATTTCCCGACTCTCGTCGAAGTTCCCATGGCCAGGACCTTTCTTGATTTAGGCATGGGCAAAGGACCTCTCCTGGCTTATCTTTTAGCCGATCCGGTCATCTCCCTTCCCAGCATCCTGGTCATCAGCCGATTAATCGGCCCCAAGCGACTCATGGTCTATGTGGGTTTGATTATTTTCTTCTGCACTGCCGCGGGGCTTATCTACGGAGAATTTCTCAATTTCGTAAAATAGAAGAGGAGGAGACGATGAAAAAGATCGAAGTGCTGGGAATGGGTTGACCCAAGTGCAACCAGCTCGAGGATCGAGCCAAGCAAGCGGTCAAAGAACTCGGCGTCGAGGCCGAAGTCGTAAAGGTAAAGGATATCAAAGCGATCAGCAGCTACGGGGTGATGATCACCCCGGCCCTGGTGGTGGATGGAACCGTGAAAGTGGCCGGGAAGCTTCCCTCCGTGGAAGAGATCAAGAAAATGATCCAATAAAGAAAGGAATCAGCCATGGAAGAAAAATGCATGTGCGAACCCGATGAAATATTGATCTTTTCCTGCTCCGGAAGTTCAAATGTGGGCCAGATCGCCAACCTGGCCGGGCTAAAATTGACCCGGGATAAAGTGGGGAGAATGTTCTGCCTGGCCGGCATCGGAGGACATGTCAGCGGGATGATCGAGTCCACCAAAGCCGGGAAGATGATCGTGGGGATCGACGGCTGCCCGGTAGCCTGCGCCAAAAAGATCCTGGAACATGCCGGCTTTCAAGGCCGACGAGTATGTCCAGGTGACGGAGATGGGGATCGAGAAGAACCACGGTTTTGATTATCCCCAGTCCGAGATCGATAAAGTGGCCAGCCATCTGAAAGACCGGATATTCGCAGAGAAAGGCGGCCTGATCCCGGAAGTTGCTGATTTTTCTCCCGGCCTCCCAGCGACAGGCGCGAGATTTATCGGAAGAAACCAATGGGCTTTGGGAATTCTTCCCCGGATGCGGCGGATGCTTCGGGCTGCAGGGGAGTCATCCGATGCCCGTGAGGGATCCGCATTGAGGAAAGTATGAAAGTGACGGTCAAAATCGTCGGCCTGTCCGAACCTCTTCCAGGCTTCGAGCCATCGAACGAAGTTGCCGTCGATTTCCCGGGAAATTCCCTGGGGGAACTCATTAAACACATCCTATCGGGGGCGGGTCCGGAAATGAAAGATCTTTTTCTTAGCGGAGAGGGAGGGATATCTCCGGACCTGGTCACCCTCGTCAATGGGATCGCGGTTTCCGATTCAAACCGGTTTCACCTGCGCCTCAAGGCAGGGGATCGGATCGAACTGGTTTCATCCCCCGGGTGATGATGAGATCCGTTGCGGCCAGTTGGGCCGCCAAACCAAAAAAGCATAGGGCAGAGAGCATAGAGCAGAGAGTAAATACTGAAAGTTGTATTGATCTAGGATGAAGGGGCGATAGGGAATGAATAAACGGGTAAATATTTTAAGAAGGATCCTTCTCGTTCTGGGGATCTTTATATGGCAGTCGGGTTCGGAGGGATGATGGGGTATCCCGGAGAGCACACTTCAAGCCCAGCCACTGTTTAGAACCTCCCACCAATACGGATAAAGAGCTTAAAAAAGCCCTGCAGAGCGGCCAGCCGGTCCTGGTGGATTTTGGGTCGAATAAATGCATTCCCTGCCGGCAACTTCGTCCCATTCTAAAGGAGGTGGCTCAGGAATTTTCCGGGAAAGCCCATGTCCTGATCATCGATGTTTTCCAACACCAGGGGCTGGCCCGGGAACATCGGATTCAACTTGATCCCTACGCTGGTTTTCTTTGATGCTAGGGGGAAGGAAATCTTTCGTCGCTCGGGGGTCTGGGATAAAGCCTCCATCGCGAAGAAACTAAAAGACGCCGGGACGATCTGAGCCATGGAAT
The DNA here is from genome assembly GCA_963802665.1 of uncultured delta proteobacterium. GTDB lineage: Bacteria > Desulfobacterota > SM23-61 > SM23-61 > SM23-61 > SM23-61. Next base: position 98,861 of record CAWDJO010000010.1, read on the forward strand.
CTATCCTCGGAGACATCAACGTCATCATCCAGACCAGCCCCTGGCTGGCTCCCCTGGCGGTTTTTCTGGGAGGGGCCCTCACCGCTTCGAATCCCTGTGTTCTGGCCATGATCCCCCTGACCATGGCTTTTGTGGGAGCCTACCAGGGGACCAGCGGAGCCAAAAAGGCCTTCAGCTTCTCTCTCCTTTTTATCCTGGGACTTACCATTACTTTTACCCTGCTTGGGTTTGGTGGCGGCCTTGATGGGGAGGATGGTGGGGGATGTGGGAAAATTCTGGCCCTACCTGGTGGCCGCGGTTTGCCTGGTCATGGGGTTGCATTTACTTGACATTCTGAAGTTTGACCTTCCCCTGGTCACGGCCTGGAGGCCCCAAAAGGCCGGCCCGCTGGGAGCTTTTTTGCTCGGCCTTCTCTTCGGCGTCGTATCCACGCCCTGCGCCACTCCCATCCTGGCGGTCCTTCTGGTTTACATAGCCTCCAAGGGAAACCTGGCCTATGGGGGCTTGCTTCTTTTCCTCTATGCGCTGGGCCATTGTCTCTTGATTCTGATCGCGGGAACCTCCATGGGGCTCGCCAAACGGATCATCGAGTCCAAGGGATTGAATACCGGCCTCGCTTACCTGCGGAAAGGGAGCGGGGTCCTCATCATTCTCATCGGCTTCTATTTTATCTGGCTGGTGAATTAGAATTGTAAAGAGCACAGGGCAAGGAGCAGAGAGCTTAGAGAAAATCCCTTTGAATACCTTTTGGGGGAGGAACGGATGGGGGAAAACACGGCAGTAAAAAAGTTATCCTTTCTGGACCGGTTTTTGACTCTTTGGATCTTTTTGGCTATGTTCATCGGAGTGGGGTGGGGGTATCTCTATCCCGGGGTGGTGAACTTCTGGAACCAGTTCCAGGTTGACACAACCAATATTCCCATTGCCATTGGGCTCATCCTGATGATGTACCCTCCGCTGGCCAAGGTCCGGTATGAAGAGATGGGACAGGTCTTCCGCAATTACCGGGTTTTGGGCCTCTCGCTGGTTCAGAACTGGGTCATCGGCCCGATCCTGATGTTCGTCCTGGCCATTTTGTTCCTGGCGGGATATCCCGAGTACATGGTGGGATTGATCCTCATAGGCCTGGCCCGGTGCATCGCCATGGTCATCGTTTGGAATGACCTGGCTTTGGGGGACCGGGAATACTGCGCGGGCCTGGTGGCCTTCAACTCCATCTTCCAGGTGATCTTCTTCTCCATTTATGCCTACATTTTCATAACCATCCTCCCTCCCCTGCTGGGACTCAAGGGGGTGGTGGTCGACATCACCATCGGCCAGATCGCCGAGAGCGTCTTCATCTACCTGGGGATACCCTTTATTGCCGGAGTGCTATCCCGGCTGATTGGGTTAAAAACCAAGGGGCGGGAGTGGTACGAGCAGAAATTCGTTCCCAAGATCAGCCCCATCACCTTGATCGCCCTTCTTTTTACGATCCTGGTGATGTTCTCCCTTAAGGGGGAATACATCGTTCGGCTGCCCATGGATGTGGTCCGGGTGGCCATTCCCCTGTTCATCTATTTTGTGCTCATGTTCTTCGTCTCTTTCTGGCTGTCCATGAAAGTCGGCGCCACCTACGAGCAGTCCACGACCCTGAGCTTTACCGCCGCCTCGAACAATTTCGAGCTGGCCATCGCGGTGGCGGTGGCCGTATTCGGGATCAACTCCGGCCAGGCCTTTGCCGCGGTCATCGGGCCCCTGCTGGAGGTGCCCGGTTTTGATCAGCCTGGTGAACGTGGCCTTATGGTTCAAAAGGAAATATTTCCCATACGCGGTGGAGACTCCCACGGGGGTATGCCATCTAACATGCAAGCCCTGATCCGGTCGCCGCTGAATGAAAAATGTCTATGTAGGGGCGACGCGCCGGGTCGCCCCTACCCGGGAGGACGCCCATGAAACGAGTTCTGTTTATCTGCACCCATAACAGCGCCCGGAGCCAGATGGCCGAGGGGTTGGTCAACCATGACCTGGCGGGGAGGGTGCAGGCTTTCTCCGCCGGCACAGATCCCACTTTCGTTCATCCCCTGGCCATAGCCGCGATGAAGGAGGTGGGTATCGATATTTCCCGGCATCGCTCCAAGTCGATTGACGAGTTTGCGGATGAGAAATTCGATTTTGTCATAACCCTGTGCGATCACGCAGCAGAAAGCTGCCCGGTTTTTTTCGGCGGAACGCGGAGGATGCACATGGGCTTCCCCGATCCCTCGGGCGTCAAGGGCACTGAGGAGGAGAAGGTCTCCTTCTTCCGGAAGTTGAGGGATCAAATCCGGGAAGAGGTCGTTGATTTCTTATCAAAACAAGGAGCGTAGGAGCAATTCATGAATTGCCCCTACCCGGATCGATGAAGTTATGCGACAATATATCCGATGATATGGGAGATTCTGGGAAAATAATGAGGTGTCGAATTTGAAGGCATGGATTCCTAAAGGAAAAAAGATCTATGGCCTGCTGCCCGCCCTTTTGATTGGGTCTCTTCTCCTTTCTCCCGCTCCGATCGCTAAGGCAGCCGAAACGGAAATCCTGATCCTCCACACCAACAACGTGACCGGCTACCTTTTCCCCTGCCCGACCTGAGGGGACCGGCTGCTGGGCGGTCTGGCCCGGAGAGTTGCTTACGTAGAAAAGGTCCAGAGTGGAAATCAGCGGGTGCTGGTGGTGGATTCGGGGGATCTTTTCTTCAATTTTCAAAACTATTCCGATTCCGAAAAGGCGTTGAAAAAGGCCCAAATGATCGGCCGCGCCTACCGCCATATGGGCGCTGCGGCGGTGAACGTGGGATGCCTGGACCTCCTCCAGGGCGTGGACTTCCTGCGGCAGGAATATTCCCAAGGGCTTCCCCTCGTATCCGCCAACCTTCTGAACCCCTCCACGAAAACCCCCATCTTTCCACCCTATATAATAAAGGAAGTAGGGGGGGTGCGGATCGCCTTCATCGGGCTTCTGCCGCCCGATTCGGGGCCGGAGATCAGCCCGGCCATCCGGCGGGCCAATGAAGGAAAGATTCTGATTGCCGACCCGGTCGAGGCGGCCAGGGAGACCCTGCGGAAAATTCAGGGAAAAGCCGATCTGGTCATTATTCTTTCCGACCTCGGCCTCTACAAGGATCAGATGGTGGCTAAAGAGGTGCCGGGAATTCACTTCATCCTGGGAGGTCATGAAGGACGCTTTACCCGGAGAGCGGTTCGAGCCGGGATGACCCACTTTTTTCAATCTTCCTACAAAGGAATGTATGTGGGCCAGCTGCAGCTGACTTTGGAAAACCCATCCAAACCCTTCAAAGACGACGGAGAAGTCCAGTACCTTCAGGAAAGGATCGACGGTCTCGACCTTCATATTCGCGGGCTGGAGGAGTCCAAGAAGAGGCAATCCGGAAAGGACCCCTCCAACGTCAACCGGTCCATCCAGGAGATCACCCGCCAGAGAAACGCCCTCCAGGAAGAACTGAAACGGGCGAAAGAGGCCGGGATCCAGGGAAACCGCTTCCTTTTCAAGTTGGAAGCTTTGGAGAAGGTTCTTCCCGAGAATGAAGAAGTGAAAAGGTGGATCAGCGGCGCGGGGATCGATAAGGATTGAGGATGGACATTTCTCCAGATTCCTGCTAATCTCTGTTGAGGTTCGTTGATTTATCGTCGGTGATGCCGACCTTGGCGACCCGCACTTTCTCAGCTCCCGAACCAGGCTTATGATTATGAGAATCCGACAGCCTTAGGGCAAGGGTGAGGGGGAAATTTTATTTGTGAGGATGAGAGGAAAAGAAGAATGAAGAAGCATTTGAAGTGGCTCATTCCGGTCCTGGCGGCGGTAGTTGGGGTCATCCTTTTCGGATACCTGAAATTTTTTGCCTGGAACCCGGAGCGGCAAAAACTGGCCATGATCAACGACCGGAATATCACCGTGGCCCAGTTCGACCGGGAACTGGCCAAGGTTCCTTCTCCCTTTCAGGAAGTGTTCCGGGAAGAGCCCAAGCAGTATCTGGAACAGATCATCATGAAAGAGGTTCTTCTTCAGGAGGCCAGACGGCTGGAGGTGAAGGCCGATCCGTCGGCCAAGGGGGAAGACGTTGACCTGTCCATCCTGCAGAACCTGCTGAAGAAAGAAGTCCTGGATAAAATCCAGGTCGACCCCAAGGAGGTCGCGGAAGTCTACAAGCAGCACAAGGAGCAGATGGGGAAGAAGTCCCTTGCCGAAGTGGCCCCGATGATCGAGGAGGCCATCCGGGAGCTCAAGGGAAAGGAAAAAGTGGAAGAATATGTGGCTTCGTTGAAGAACAAGGCCAAAATCGAAGTGGATGAGAGCCGCCTGAAGGACATTACCGCCGCCCCTCCTCCCATGAACACCAAGGAAGAGTTCAATCAGGCCATGAAGAGCGGCAAGCCGGTCCTGGTGGACTTCGGGGCCAATTCCTGCATGCCCTGCCGGCAGCTTCGTCCCATCCTGAAGGAAATCGAAAAGGAATACACGGGGAAAGCCTCGATCCTGGTCATCGACGTGTACAAGTATCAAGACCTGGCCCGGGAGCACCGGGTCCAGCTCATTCCCACCCTGATCTTCTTCAACAAGGAAGGGAAGGAGGCTTTTCGCCACGTGGGGGCCTGGGACAAGGATTCGATCGTGGGAAAGCTGAAAGAAGCCGGAGCCGCCTGATCGAAAAAAAAGGGGGGGGTCACCCGTCCCGCCCCCCCCAAAAAAAATTTCCTGCCGGGCAAAATTCCTCTTGCATTTTCCCGCCTCTCTTTTTAAACTTACTAAAATAGTCAAGAAAGGGTTACAGCCCACCGCCAGTCGGTTTTTTTAGTCATTACCAGAAGCAGAAAGCCTTGATTCAGGGGAGAATCCCCAGTTGATCTCTCCAGGAGCCATGGATGGGCGATGGCCTATTGTCTCTTCCCCAGGGGAAAGAACCTCCGCTTCCGGGGGAGGAGCCCCTTTTGGCCGTCGGATGGGTTGCTTTCAGGGGAGTTCAAAATACTTTTTATGGAGGTAGAGCGGTGAAACGTCTTCTTTTCTGGTTTCTGTTAATCGGAATCCTGGTCATCTCCAGCTTCGCCCTGGCGAGAATCGGGGGGGGCGACATCAAGTATCCGGTGAAGCGGGTGGGGGAGGTCACTTTCAGCCATGATACCCATGTGGAAGCCATGGGGTTCAACTGCACCGAATGCCACCCCATCACCTTTGTAACCAAGGAGCAGCACAAGCAGGCCAAGATGATCCACCGGCGGCAGTCTCGTGTCGTGCGGGACATGCCACAACGGCAAACAGGCTTTTGACCTTAGGTCGAATTGCTACATTTGCCACAACCGGGAGGTAAAATAAATGTTTGAGGGCCGAGATGAATTAGCCATAACCCAGGAAGATATTAAAAGGGCTTTGGGAAGGCCTTCGGTGGAATGGGCCATGCTCATCGATCTTCGAAGGTGTGTCCTCTGTCATGCCTGCACCGCAGGGTGCGTGGCCGAGCAGAAGAGCCCGCCCGGCATTGTGTACCGGCCGGTCTACGAGGAAGAGATGGGCGTCTACCCAAAGGTAAAGAGGCGATTTACCCCGCGTCCTTGCCTCCAGTGCGACGACCCCCCCTGCGTGGAAGCCTGTCCGAATAAGGGAGAGGGCAAGGCGACCTGGAAGAGCAATAAGGGGATCAGCGCCGGAATTGTGATGATCAATTATGAGCAATGCATCGGTTGCGGGCGCTGCGTCATCGCCTGCCCTTATAAGGCCAGAAATCTCGATGCCGGGGATTTCTACACGGAAGGGACACCCAAGGTGGAAGAGTACGAAAAAGCCCCCACCTGGGAATACAGCCGGAAATGGCCGCGGCAGAAATTTCATCTTCCTTATGGAACCGCCCGAAAATGCCACTTCTGTTACCACCGGTTGAAAAACGGAATGGTTCCCATGTGCGTGAGCACCTGCATCGCCCGGGCGAATTATTTCGGGGACCTGAAGGATAAAGACAGCCTCATTTACAAAGTGATGCAAACAAACAAGGTGCAAGTATTGCAGGCGGTAAAAGGCAAAGGCGAGATCAAGGTGAAATATGAGGCTCTGAAAGGGAAGAGCCCTAAAGAAATAGGCAAACTAGCCGGTTATCCTGGCATAGGTCCTGTTTTTGCGGATTCTTCAAAAACAAAACCGAGAGTCTATTACATAGTTTCTTAAAGGGGGTCAATGGAATGGGAGACAAGAAAAATAATGGAAATGGTTTGAATAGAAGGGATTTTCTGAAATGTTCAGCAGTGCTCGGCGGTGCCCTCCTCACCTCCCAGATGGAGTGGGCCTCGGACCTGATGAGAAGGGCAGAGGCCGGACAGCTCACCCCGGAAGAGGAGTACGAACTGATCCGGGCGGAGAATACCCTTTACACCGAATGCCTGCAATGCAACACGGGCTGCGGAATCAAGGTGAAGCTCTACCGTAAGAATAACACGGCGGTTGCCCTGAAGATTGACGGAAATCCCTACGATCCCTTTGTCTCCGTCCCTCACATCCCTTATCAATCCTCCCCCTATGAAGTGAATACCATGGACCAAGCCATCTGCCCGAAAGGCCAGGCAGGCCTGCAGACGGCCTATGACCCGTACCGGATCACCAAGGTCCTTAAAAGGGCGGGGAAGAGGGGCGAAGGGAAGTGGACGGCCATCCCCTTCGATCAGGCCATCGAGGAGATCGTGACCGGAGGATATCTCTTCAGGCATGTTCCGGGAGAAGAGAACCGCAATGTGGATGGTCTGAAGGATATCTGTGTTCTGAAAGACCCGAAAATTTTCAAAGCTCTGGCCGATGATCTCGGGCCCATTCGCCGGGCCAAGACTCCGGAAGCCAAGAAGGCGGCCGTGGAAGAGTATAAAAAGAAGCACGCCGCCAACCTCCAGTACCTGATCGATCCCAACCATCCGGACCTGGGGTCCAAGAACAACCAGCTCGTTTACGGATGGGGAAGGAAAAAGGGGGGCCGGGCCGATTTTGCCGCCCGGTTCTTCGGAGATGCCCTGGGAACGGCCAACCGCCACGGCCATACCACGGTATGCCAGGGATCTCTTTACTTCTCCGGAAAAGCCATGAGCGAGCAGTATGATGAAGGTTCCTGGAGGGGCGGGGCGAAGTTCTACTGGCAGACCGAAATTGAAGGGGCGGAGTTCATCCTTTTTGTGGGGGCCAACCTCTTCGACGGCAACTATGGACCGCCTAACCGAACCGCCCGGCTCATTCCCAACCTCATTTCAGGAAAGACCAAGATCGCCGTGGCCGACCCCCGTTTTAACAAACTGGCTTCCAAAGCCTGGAAGTATCTGCCGGTCAATCCGGGAACCGACGGGGCTCTGGCTCTGGCCATGATTCAGTGGATCATCAAAAATCAGAAATACAACGCGGCTTACCTGGCCAATGCCAACCGGGCGGCAGCCAAGGCGAGCAATGAACCCACCTGGTGCAACGCCACCTGGCTGGTCAAAATCCAGGACGGAAAGCCGGGGCCCTTCGTCCGGGCATCGGAGATCGGCCTGGCTCCCAAAGAGAAAAGGAAGACCAAAGACGGGAAGGAGTACGACTTTGACTACATGGTCGTGCTGAAAGACGGCAAACCGCAGAAGGTTGACCCGAATGATGAAAAGGAGCCGGCCAAGGGGGATCTTCTGGTATCGGTCAAGATCACCAGCCCTGAAGGGAAAGAGATCCAGGTCAAATCGGCCCTGCAGATCCTGGCCGATTCGGCCAATGAGAAATCCATGGAGGAATGGTCGAAGATCTGCGGGATTTCAGTCAAGGATATCGAGGAAGTGACCAGGGAGTTCACCTCTCATGGCCGGAAAGCCTCGGTGGATATTCACCGGGGGGTATCCCAGCACACCAACGGTTTTTACAACGTGATCGCCTTCTACAATCTGGCCCTGCTGATCGGGAATTACGATTACCGGGGCGGGCTGATCGCCGCCTCCACCTTCAACACCACGGGGGGCAGGGAAGGGCAGCCTTTCGCCTTCGGCAAGATGCATCCTGGGAAGGTGTCCAGCTTCGGCATCAGCATCATCCGCCACGACGTGAAGTACGAGGACACGACGATCTTTTCCGGGTATCCGGCCAAACGCAACTGGTGGCCCCTGGCTTCGGACGTCTATCAGGAGGTCATCCCGTCCATGGGCGACGCCTACCCGTACCCGGCCAAGGCCTACTTCCTCTACATGGGGGCGCCCAATTATTCCCTGCCCGCCGGACATGCTCTGAATGAGATCCTGGTGGACCCGACCAAGATTCCTCTCTTTGTAACCTGGGATATCCTGGTTGGCCCGACCAGCATCTATGCCGATTATATCTTCCCGGATTTCAGTTACCTCGAAAGGTGGGAATTCCAGGGATCGCATCCCAACATGCCCTTCAAACTGCAGGGAGTCCGCAATCCCGTGATCGCCCCCATCCCCGAGACGGTTACCGTCTTCGGGGAAGAGATGCCGATCTGTTACGAGTCGATGATGATGGCCATTGCGGAAAAGATGAAACTGCCGGGCTTCGGAAAAGACGGTTTCGGCCCGGGAATGGACTTCACCCGGCCGGAGGATTTCTACCTCAAGATGGTAGCCAATGTGGCCACGGACGGGAAAGCGGTACCCGATGCCGATGATAAAGAGGTGGACCTTTTCCTCAAAACCCGGTCCCACCTGCCCAAAAGCGTCTTCGATCCGGAGAAGTGGAAGAAAGCCTGCGGTGAAAAGAACTGGCGCAAGGTCATCTACGTTCTCAACCGGGGCGGGAGGTACCAGGACTATGCGGACGCCTTCAAGGGCGACCAGGTCGCCAATCGATACGGCAAGCTGATCAATATGTACCAGGAGAAGACGGCGGGAACGAAAAACGCATTTACGGGAAAATCGAACCCGGGGTACCCAACGTATATTCCCATTCAGTCTTCCCTGGGACGATCCCTGGAGGCGGACGGATTGACCGGCGATTTAAAGCTCATTACCCAGCGGATCATCACCCACTGCAAATCAAGGACGATCCCGGACTATTGGCTGCTGACCCTCTCCCCGGAAAATGGGGTGATCATCAACAAAGCCGATGCCGACCGGCTGGGTCTGAAGGATGGGGACCGGGTCAAAGTGGTCTCCGCCACCAATCCGGAAGGGGTGTGGGATTTCAAGAACGGAGTCAAAAAGCCCATGGTGGGTCGGGTCATGGTTACCCAGACCATCAAGCCCGGCGTGATCACCTTTACCCTCGGCCATGGGCATTGGGCCACGGGGGCCTCCGATGTCACCATCGACGGAAAGGTCGTCAAGGGTGACCCGAGGAGGGCGGCGGGGGTGCACCTGAATGCCGCCATGTTCATCGACCCGTACTTGAAAAATACTCCCCTCCAGGACCCGGTGGGAGGAAGCGCGGTTTTCTATGACTCCAAGGTCCGTTTGATGAAAGTTTAGCAATTTTGAGGGCTTCAATCCCCCCAGGCCCGCTTCGAACGGGTGGGCTTGGGGGGTTTTCTTTTCTTGGGGGAAGGGCCCCCGGGTGGAAGCACGGGGCTAAAATTCGGCCCCGGTCCTGGGAAAGTCGGAAATGAGCTTGACAAATTTCTCTTTTGCCATTATTTTAAGGTTGTTTTTTAGAGGGATAACCTGAACTGCAGAGGGACTGCCTCGAGCCAAAATTCACCAAGCCCTCAAAAAGAATACCAGAATTTAATTTAACTACATTTGGAGGAGGTTGAACATGCGTCGGGGAAGCATTGGGCTGAAATCGGTTTTGTTCCTGTCTATCCTTATTTTATTCTCGGTTGCCGGAGTCGCGACAGTGCTGGCCCAGTCGGATAAGGATAAAGATGTTCTCCCCCGCCCGGAGAGGGGAATTGCCATTTACACGGAGTTTTCCGGGGTCGTGATACCCCCGGGTGAAGCGGTCCGGATGGAGCTGACCGCGGATAACAAAGGGAAACGGGACGAGAATTTTCTCATGAAGATCTCCCAGGTCCCCAAGGGATGGAGGGCTTCTCTGAAGGCGCCCAGTTTCACCGTCGATGCGGTTCCGGTGCCGGCCACCAAGACCCGGACCCTGACCTTCCTGGCCGAGCCGGATAAGACGGTGAAACCCGGAAACTACCATGTTCCAGATCGATGCTCAGACCGAGGACGGAAAATTCACCTCCACCCAGAAGATCAACGTGACCGTCCGGGAAAAGTTGGCTGCCGGCGAGGACTTTACGGTCACGACCTCCTACCCGGTCCTGCAGGGCCAGACCGACGCCAAGTTTGAATTTTCCCTCGAAGTGAACAACAAAAGCGAAGCGGATCGGAACTTCAACCTTTCCGCCCAGGCTCCGGCCAAATGGGAGATCAACTTCAAGCCGGCTTACGAGCAGAAGCAGATCTCCAGCTTCCGGATCAAAGGCGGCTCCAGCCAGACCGTGGCCGTGGAAGTGACCCCGCCTAAAGACGCCCAGTCGGGTTCTTTCCCCATTATGGTCAGCATCGCTTCCGGGGAAAAGAAACAGGACGTGAAACTGACGGTCGTTCTCACGGGGATTTATAAGCTCGACGCGGGCACTCCCACCGGGCTCCTGTCCCTGGAGGCCCTGGCGGGCAAACCGGCCAACATGTCTCTTTTTGTGAAGAACACGGGTTCGGCGGTCAACAAAAATATCAGCTTCAGCTCCTTCAAACCGGAGAACTGGAAGGTGGAGTTCAAGCCCGAGAAGATCGAGGCTCTTGAACCCGGGGCCATGAAGCAGGTCGAAGTCATCATCACCTCGGCCGGCCAGGCGCTGGTGGGCGACTATTCCGTCGGCCTTTCCGTGGACGGGGAAAAGGGCAGCAGCAAGACGGTGGAAATCAGGGTATCGGTAAAAACTTCTGCCGCCTGGGGCTGGGTCGGAATCATTATCATCGTGTTGGTCATCGCCGGCCTGGGCGGGCTGTTCCTGTGGCTGGGGAGGAGATAACGTGAACGGGCAGACAGTCATCGAGACCCAGGACCTGACCAAGATATACGGGGAACAGACGGCCGTAAACCGCCTGAACCTCAAGATCAACGAGGGAGAGGTTTTCGGGTTTCTGGGGCCGAACGGAGCCGGCAAGACCACCACGCTCCTCATGCTGCTGGGCCTGAGCGAGCCCACTTCGGGGAAAGCCTGGGTATGCGGCTTCGATCCCACCCGGGAGGCGTTGAAGGTCAAAAGAGTGGTGGGTTATCTTCCGGAGAACGTGGGTTTCTATGACGATATCAACGCGGTCCAGAACCTCCTGTACCTCAGCCGGCTGAACGGGATTCCGGACGAAGCAAGCTCGGGTCAAAATCGAAGAGCTGTTGAACATGGTGGATCTAAAACCCGAGCCGAGGAAGAAGGTGGGGGAGTTCTCCCGGGGCATGCGGCAGCGTCTGGGGATTGCGGAAGTCCTGCTGAAAAATCCCCAGGTGGTCTTTCTCGACGAACCGACCCTGGGCCTGGACCCCGACGGATCCCATCAGATGCTGGAATTGATCCAGTCCCTCAGCCGGGAAAAGAAAATCACCGTCTTCTTCTCCTCCCATCTCCTGGACCAGGTCCAGAAGATCTCCTCCCGGATCGGGATCATGCTCAAAGGGAACATGGTCGCCGTGGGCCGGATCGAAGACCTGGGCAAAGAGAAGCTGGGATTGGAAGAGGGTAAATATACCCTGGAGGAGCTCTACATGAAGTACTTCAAGGAGGGCCAACCGTGAAAGGAATGATTACCATCTGCCGCAAGGAGCTGGCCGACCACTTCAGCAGCACCCGGTTTACCCTCCTCTTCTACCTGATCCTGATGGTGAGCATGGTCATCGCCTTCATGGTGGGGACCGGGCTGAAGGAAGAACTCAAAGATGTGGCCAAGCCCACCTTCGTATTCCTGATGCTCTTTACTTCCCCGGGGAAGTTCCTTTCCCTGATCCAGTTCATCTCCATCTTCGGCCCCATCATCGGAATCGTCCTGGGCTTCGACGCGGTGAACCGGGAGCGGAGCGCCCGGACGCTCAGCAAGCTGGCTTCCCAGCCCATCTTCCGGGACTACATCATCAACGGGAAGTTCCTGGCCGGGTTGGTCACCATCATCATCATGATGGTGGCCATTGTCCTCATGATCTCCGGCCTGGGGCTGCTCCTGATCGGGGTGGTGCCCGGCCCGGAGGAGATCTACCGGCTGCTCATCTACCTGGTGATCAGCATTTTTTACATCGGCTTCTGGCTGGGGATCTCGATCCTCTTCTCGGTGAGCTTCCGCAGCATGGCCACCTCGATCCTGGCCTCCATCGCCTGCTGGATCTTTTTCTTCTTCTTCGTGCCCATGGGGGCGGGAGTGATGGCCGACGTGATTTCTCCCTTCGATCCGAACCAGGCCTCGCAGAACCCGGAGCTGATCATCAAGAACGAGCAGACCAAGAAGGCCATCTCCCTGGTGTCTCCCATGACCCTGTACAGCGAATCCACGACCATCATCCTGGACCCCCTGCGGAAGACGACCCAGTCGCTCATCCTCATGGGGCCCTTCGAGAGGCTGTCCATCTCCCGCTTCCAGAATCCTCTTCCCCTGTCCGAGAGCATCTACATCGTCTTGCCTCACCTGATCACCCTCATCGCGATCACCCTGGTGTGCTTCGCCATCTCCTACGCGGTCTTCATGCGCCAGGAGATCCGGTCGACGTAATAAAGTTTAGGTTTCAGGTTGCAGGTTGAAAAACCCCCTTTCCTTTTCCGGAGGGGGTTTTTTTATTCATGCTTTATCCGTGTTTATACGCCCCCAAAAAGGTTCGGAGCTTGTAGGGGCGCGCTGCTGCGCGCCCGTTCGAAGTCAAAGGCAATAAAAACCTGTTTTTAATTTTAGGCATTTTAGGCATTTCGAATTTTAGGCATTCTCAGGTGAGGGGTGAGGGATTACTCGGAGGCTTCCAGGGGTATAATCCGGAATTGGGAAACGTCCACCAATCCCCGGTCGGTCAGCTTCAATTCGGGAATCACAGGGAGGGCTAGGAAGGAGAGGGCCAAGAAGGGGTTGGCCAGAGGGCAGCCAAGGTCTCTGGCCGCCTCTTTTAGTTTTTCCATCTGCGAAGCCACGGTCTCAGCTGACTCCAGAGACATGAGGCCGGCAACGGGGAGGGGAAGGGAAGCTTTTACGTTTCCTCCCTGCACCGCCACGAATCCTCCCTGCATCTGTACGATCTCTTCCACCGCGTGCCGCATTTCCTGATCGTTCACCCCCACAACGATAATATTGTGGGAGTCGTGGGCCACGGAGCTGGCCAGAGCGCCGGCTTTTAGCCCGAGCCCCTTCAACAGCCCCAGGCCGATGTTTCCGGAGGCTTTGTGCCTTTCGATGACCGCCAACTTCAGAATATCCGCCTCCGGGTCGGAGACGACCATACCGGTTGGATCCCTTTTAACTGGAAGGGATAGCTTCCGAGTGATGATCTGATCGGGGTCAATCCCAATAACCCAGGCCCGGTCTGTTTTCAGGGGAAGATGAAACGACGAGGGGGCGAGGGATTTTATTTTAACCGAGTGAAGAACTTGATTACCGAAGGCGGCGTGATGGAGGGGATAGGCTTTCCCCTCCCGGGCGACGACTTTTCCATTTTTGAGCGTCAAGGCTGCATGCAATTCCTTTAACTCAGGGACCGCTATAAGGTCTGCCCTTTTTCCCGGGGCAATGGCCCCCCGGTCCTTCAACCCGAATCTCTCGGCAGTATTGAGAGTCGCCATCTGGAGGGCGGTCAGAGGATTCAGCCCCAGGGAAATAGCCCGGCGCACGGCATGGTCTAATTCTCCATTCTGTAAAAGATCCCCGGCCTCCAGATCGTCCAAGACCAAGAGGCATCGGCGGGAGTTTTGGGGCGTGACTGCCGGCAGCAGGTCTTTCAGGTTCTTGGCGGCAGTCCCCTCCCGGATCATCAGCCACATGCCCAGGCGCAGCTTTTCCTCGGCTTCCTCTCTCTTCGTGCATTCATGGTCGGATTCGATTCCGGACCCCAGGTAGGCGTTCAGGCCTTTGCCGGAAAGGAGAGGAGCATGCCCGTCGATGGGCTTCTTCTTTCGCCGGGCGGTTGCAATCTTTTTCAGCACCTCAGGATCTTTTCCGAGGACTCCCGGAAAATTCATCATCTCCCCCAGGCCCAAAACTCGTTCTTGTTCCAGGAGCTTTTGAACCTCTCTTGAGGAAAGGGTAGCACCCGCAGTTTCCAGCGGGGTGGCGGGTACGCAGGAAGGAGCCATGAAGAAGAAATCAAGGGGGAGGGGAGTGGTGGCTTCGATCAGGGCTTGAATCCCGGCCATTCCCAAGACATTGGCGATCTCATGGGGATCCAGAATGACCGTGGTGGTGCCGTGGGCAAGAGCGAGGCGGGCGTACTCGGCCGGGGTCAAGAGGGAACTCTCCAGGTGGAGATGTCCATTGATCAGTCCGGGACAGAGAATTAGCCCCGATAGATCCAGGACCTCTATCCCCTCGGTATACTCCTGGCCGACCCCCGCGATCCATTCCCCGGCGACGGCCACGTTGGCCGGATAGACCTCACCGGTCAGGACATTGGCCATCCGGCCCCCCTTCAGCAAGAGGTCAGCCGCCACCTCGCCCCTGGCTACATCAATAAGGTGTTCCAATTCAAAGACCAACATTTTTCGCCACAGAGATCACAGAGGCCTCAGATGATGGATGAATAAAAACGGCAAACTTGGATTTATTGGGTTTGAATGTGGCTGGCTTTAAATATTTAACTCTGTACTACTGTGGTGTAAAATCCTTAAATTTTGCTAAGATTTTTTATGAATCTTTATCCGTGTTTATCCGTGTTCATCCGCGTCCCATTATTTCTTTTATCTTTAAGTCTTTTGCGAATAAAAAATCTGTGTTTATCTGTGTTCATCTGTGTCCCGATAAAAAATTTTGTGGTTGCAGCTTTGCCGCGCTGTGTCCTCTGTGGCAAGAAGTTCTTTAAGCTTTTAATTCTACCGTGATTTCCGGCTTGTGCAGGATGGTCTCGTGGACAAAGCAGGTTTCGGCCATGCGCAGGAGGCCCTTCTTTTCGTCCTCCGGGATGTTGTGCGGATAATGCAGCTCGGCTTTGATGGAGCCGATCCGAACCGGGTCCTTGGCGTAGGTCCAATCCAGCAAAACCTTCATCCCCTCCGTGGGAAGGTTGTGCCGTTTGCAGAAACGCACGGCAAATACCCCGATGCAATTTCCCAGAGAGGCAATAAAAAGCTCCGCCGGGGTCATGGCCGTATCCGTTCCGCCTTCCTTTTCCTGCTGATCGGTGACGACTTCATGCCCCCGGCATTTGGCTCTTAAACAAAAAATCCTTTTCCAAATCCACTTCCATTTTCATGCTTATTCTCCCAATCATTGAATTTGTCCTTAGTCTTATTGACTCAATTAGCCTCGACTAACCTTTCCACTCGAATCGCATTACTTCGCGAAGTTTCTTACCTCCGACACTCCGCACTCCGCACTCCGCACTGATTCATCTGCTCAACGCCATCGACAAGGCCGTTGTTAGCTTTATGGTATCCTCATCCGCCTTTCGCAGCCGGGAGCAGAGAAGCTGGGCGACATTCCGGGTTATCTTGTACCCGATGCGGGGATTTTCCTCGGCCAGTTTTAAAAAACCGGCCTTGGAGATCTCCAAGAGCAGGCAATCGGCCAGGGCAATGACGGTGGCGGTTCTCTTGCTCTGCTCAAAAAGGGCGACCTCTCCGAAGATGGCGTGGTCTTCGGCCGAGAGTTTGGTCAGCACCTTGTCCCGGTCCCGGGAATTTTCCTGGCCTTTGATCATGACCAGGGTCTTGGAGATTTCCACCATTCCTTCTTCCATGATGTACATCGTCTCACCGGTCTGGTCTTCGGTGAGGATCAGCTGGCCTTTGGGGAAGCGGACCCGGCGGGCGATCTTCAGGAATTGGCCCAGCTCCTCTTCGTTTAGGTCTCGGAGGATGGGGATTTTTTTCAGAAAGGCGATCTCTTCCATGGCTCTTTTCCTCTCAGGGACGGTTTCGGGCGATGACCACGGCCGAGTGCTCCCGGGTGAGAATCGTATGGTCGGGCGGGTTCAGGGTTACCAGGACTCGGTCCTTTTTCCCCGGGAGGTCCTTTTCCGCCTCCTCGAACTTCCGCTTGATGAATTGGTCGATGGCCGATAAGTCGTCGGTGAGAATGTCGTCCAGAACCAGCCCCTTTCGTTCGCTTAGAAGAGCGATGAGCAGGGCCTGGGAATTTTCCTTGAGGTAGGCCGACAACTCGGAGACGGGCTTTCCCACAAAGCGCTCCGGGATCTCCACCTTCCACAGCTTGTTCTCCTCATGAGAGGAGAGAAGGCTGGAGATGACTCGGGGCAACCCTGGAGAAGCGCTGGCGCTGGCCAGCAGAGTCCCGATGTGCTCGCCCCGCAAAACAATCTCATCCACGTTGGCCCGGTTCAAATGTTGCTTGTTTTCCGGGTTGAGAAGTTCGGCGCAGGTCTTCACCTCCGGGGCCATGGACTTGATGGCCAGGGTGGCCAGGATGGTCCGCTCGTCGGCTTTCTCCAGGGAGCGCTGACCCGATGTGTCCGCCAGGAGGATGGCTGAACGGGCCTGAGTGATATTCGCCCGGGCCAGGACATCCTCCCGGGTGAAGTCTCCCCGAAGAAATCGGAAATCCTGGTCCCGGTATTTGTACTTCAGGGACTCCACTTCGTCCTCCGAGAGCTCGTTGACCAGGACCAGGGGGAGCTTTTTCATGGGAATGGAGCGGAGGAGGCCTTCGATGACCTCCTCGGCGTGGGTGTTCCAGCCGCAGAGTACGATGTGGTCTTTGCTTTTAACCGTTTCCAAACCTTTCCCCTCCCGGATCTTTTTTTCCACAAAGACGGAAGCAACGGTGGCCGTAACCATGGAGAACATAAGAAGTCCGGAGAGAACCACGATAATGGCCACGATCCGACCCGCCACCGTGGTGGGGGCAATGTCCCCGTAACCCGTGGTGGTCATGGAGATGACCGCCCAGTATACGGCATCAAAAAAATTGGCGACGCCCTTGTTCACGCTGGATTCAAGCAGGTGCAGGGCAACGGCACCCCCCAGGAGAATGACCAGGATACCCCCCAGGATGTAAAACAATCGTTCCCGTTTCAGGAGGAAGAAAAAAGTCCGCAGCGATGAGGGTTTACTTTTTGCAGGCATAGTTGCAGATGACCGACGGAGATTTTTTCCGCTTTCTTCCGAAAGTCAGCCCATTCTACCAAAGAACGGAAGGATTTCAAGGAGATTGTTTGCCAATTTCCCTCTCCCCCCTAAAAACCTCTAGACTTTTTCCTGTTTTTTTTGTATTCTAATTTTACTGACACTTACGCTGACACTGACACGCGCCTTCTATTCAATTTTAGGCATTTTGAATTTTAGGCATTTTAGGCATTTATTTTGGGCGGTTAGCTCAGTTGGTTAGAGCGCCGGTCTCACATACCGGAGGTCGGAGGTTCAATTCCTCTACCGCCTACCAGTAATAACAAGGGGTTCACATACTGCAGGTCGGAGGTTCAATCCCTCTACCGCCTACCAATTATTAAGGGGAGTTAGTTAACTCCCCTTTTGTTTTTTGGGGCTGGTGTCAAAATAGGGTCATGGTTTTTTGAGGCGGGCTGAGTGAAAAAAGGGGGGTTCCAAGGAGGCGGTGCCTGCTTCGTGAAATCACCGGTTGACAGGCTCGGCAAAAGGGTGCACATTCTGGCTATTCAACAATGGGCGATGTTCGGAGATCCTCTGCATTTAGAAACCATGTCCGATGTGCGGACAGTGGCACGCACTCCACACTTTTAATGGGTCGTTGGCACCCGAGGCGATTAGGCCAAATTGCAATTCAACGGACCTAACTCTGGAGTGTGGTAAAATAATCGGGGACAGATTACTTTCAAGCAAAACCCCTGAGCTGTCTCGGTTAGACAGGACCGCAGCTTTGGAGGCAAGTTCGCATTTGCCAAGACAAAAAAAGCCCCATCGAAGGGGCTCAGGATCAGGGGTGATTAATCTTAGTTGAGGGTAGGGCGATACGGGGAACGTGTTTGGGTGATTATCCGCTCATCCCATCGGGTCTAATTAATTCTCTGGCTCCGACTCTATTCCCACCCCCCTTGCATTCCCTTCCTTGATTTTGTAGAGTTTTTTAGAGGATGCTATGCAAAAGAAAGGCAAAACAAAACAGCAAATTCTCTTTGAGGAGAAAACTAAACCATTCTTGAATGATTATTCAGTTCAGGTTCAAGATAAAATCGATCGCGAGAAGATAAGAGAAGCCATACGAAAAATTGCCGACGCGACGGAACAGCGAATAAAGAAGCTTAATGCGGAACTCGACTTCGTGAAGGAGCAACTAAGGCAAGAAATAGAAAAACGGAAGGATGCGGTGGAAATTCTGCGACAACAAGAACCCCTTCTTAGTGAGCGGGTTAAAGAAATAAGCTGTCTCTATTCTGTTATTAGCTCCTGGGTAATAAAAAATATGCTTCAGGTGAGGAAAAAATCCATGATATTGTGAAACTCATCCCGACTGGTTGGCAGTATCCGGAGGATGCCTGTGTGCAAATTATTCTTGAAGGTAAGGAATACAAAACGGATAATTTCAAAGAGACGCCGTGGAGGCAGACCGCCGAAATCCTGGTTAACGGCGAGCCCAAAGGTATTTTGGCAGTAAGTTATCTCCAGGAAAAACCAGCAAAAGATGAAGGGCCTTTCTACCTGGAAGAAAGGACGCTTATCGATGTCCTTGCGAAATTTCTTGGCGAAATGATTGAGCTTAAGCTTGCGAAGAAAATCGAATAACAGATTAGCGCCTTCTCCAGCCACTCCAAACAAGGCGTACATTTCTTCCTATAATGAAGGGGGAAAACAGTCATCACTTGTAGCTTCATTTTCAAGCGGGCAACTGAGGAAAAGGACGCAGAGAACCTGCTGGTAATAAAAGATAAGGCTCTAGCCGAGAAATACACCAAAAACCGGCAAGACCACGCAAGGCATTCAGATATTTACGAGGGGCGAGGGAGGTAAATAGATAGATCGGGCGGAGAAGACTCGTTTTCCTTGACTAAAGGAGAGTTTCTTGAAATTAAGAACCTTTGAGGGCGAATCAGTTCAAGGGGAGCTGACCAGGGAATATCCGGTGAGCCGAGACGGACTTCCTGTCTTGCTAGTAAACGATGAACCCTTCAGCCCGGATGAGGCAGAGTTTTTTCTAGAGTCTGCCACCCAAGAGGAGTTGGAGTTGCTTAAAGAGGGCGGATACGAGCTTCCGAAGTGGGAGGCATGAAGAATACGCGAAGGCCTGCCAAATTCAATTGAGATTATTGAGATATAAGCAAACATTGCAAACGTCTGGGAATCCTGAAATAAATACTACCTAAGGCATTTTGGGGACGTGGTTAACTAAATTGACTAAACTTCTGGTTTCTACGAAAGTCTGGGAAACTGCGGAAGTCGAGACGCCCAACTGCCTCGCAATTTCTTTCCCACATAAGCTAGTCAACAACGTCGCCCATTTGCCCCCTGGCTTTTCTTGCGGGCGGGATTATGCGGCGGGTTCCAAAATTAGCGTCGATTGATGCTGATTATGGGCGATGCCGGATTGTTGTTGAGTCCACCTCGCCAATCGGTTATAATATCACTCAAATACGTGAGGAGAGTGGACGATGGGAAAATGGAAAGGCATTATGATTTCTGGATTCTTGGAAATACCGGTTACCGTAACCTATAATTCCCCTTCTGTTGGATTGCGCGACTGGTCTGGCAGCGGTATAACAGAGAAGTATTGGCCTATGAACCAGCCTCAGTTTGAAACAAACATTGGAACCGTGGTGATTGTGAATGAAGCTATCCGATCGGGCAGCAGACATTACATCGATTTCAAAGGAATTGGAAAACCGAAGGGGCCATTAGCAGAAGCCATGGCCTGAACGAAACGAAGTCACAAAAGAGGGCAGGCGCCATTCGGCGGGTTCAACAGGTTTCCGGGCCGGGCGGTGTCACAATAGTGTCAAATCACAAACTGCATTTAAAGACACTGGCGAGGGTTTCAGCGTCCACGCGGTGCACATAAGCCTTTAAAACCTAAGTAAAAGCAACCCCTTGTCAAAGTGGTATTGATGCGCTCACATACCGGAGGTCGATGGTTCAAAAAATTTCATAAATTGATAATTCAGACTCCTTCTGCCCAGTCAACCCTTTAAGGCTAAATACCCAGCCTTTCTGGCAAGATCAGCCATTCGGAAATCGCTTACCATGAGACAATAAACTTGGTCAGGTTTTCGTACCCGATTTTCCCCATCGACTAAGACAACCGGCAGACCATAAGATGATTCAGGGTGTTCATTGGTCAAAATGGCTGGGGAAAATTCTCCGCCACGTTCAATCTTAACCTTAATTCGGACTATCATAATTTGTGTCCTTTGATTCCACCTTCCTCTTTTAAGAAGGCCGGAAGAGCGGTGAGACGGGCTGCGAGGCCGCCGCTTTTTTGGGGGTGGAGAATTTTTCCCGGTAGATGAACATCGAAATAAAAGGCGCCACTCTAATCCGGACTCTGAAAGGTATGCTTTTTATTTTGAGGATTCAATCCTCAATTTTCGGTTTATTATGAACTTCCCAGTCAATATCCTCCAACTTAACTCTTAGAATAAGACCTTCCGGACGCCAGAGGACAAGTTTCCCTTTTTCCACCCCTGAAAATTGCCAATCTCTGACCCTCATATCCTTCAAGGCTTCATTCCTTAAGCGAACCCTTGTTCCCATTACGATTGCTTTTGGGATAGAGATCGCTTCATTCACGATTTATCCTCCTTCCGAGGGAAACACCCCCCAAAAAGCATCGCCATTTATGACCATGCTTTTATTCATTTAAATGTTTAGGCTTCTTCTCAACATTTTAAGTTCTTGTTCGCTTTATCCGCAATCTTATGAATCGATTAAAGGGTTTAAAAAGTTCATAAGAAGATTTTGTACTATGGGAATATTCTTTTATCTTCTCTCCCTTAGGTAGCCTTTTATGACCAAAGAGAGTTTTCCCTAAGAAATCAAGTGTCCTGATTCAATCGAGTCAGGGCCCCCCTTCAATTTTCTCAAGCCCATTTAAGAGTTCTTTCTTTCTTTTTCTTTTCACAGAACTTTGATGCAGGCTGGTGTACCACGAAACCGCTATCAATAAGCATACCCAATATCCGATCCTAGCGTATGCTCCCATGACCAAGACAATAGAACCCAAAACAAAGATGATCCAACCCAAGATCATCCCCTTTCTTTTTTCACGCCTCTGTTATCGGCAATGTGAGAGGGGCACGATTCGACCTGTCTCCTCAATCTCCACGGGAATCCCATCGATTGAATCCGGCACGGCTGCCTGCACCTCAGGGGTATCCTTCTCAACATATACTTTGATCGCGACTTGGCCATTTCGCCCGAGCCCGATTCCGTGTCCCACGCCGCCTGGTACACGTTCGAGGTGTGCGGCATGTCGGGCTTGCGCTTTCTTTCCTTCTTCTATCGCGGCGACCGGAACCTCCGCCCCCTTAGCCCCTGAAAGCCCAACCATTGTTACGCCGAAATGGGTTAGGACTTCATCGATCGGGTTCGCGATCGCGACAGAGGAGCTGCCCGCATAAAGGAGCCCAATAGCGCGAGGATTCGTGGCCACATCTTCGACCATAAGTGACCCTGAGTCGCCGCCTGCAAGAAATTTGCTGGCCCTGTTGCCGATAACAATCTGACCTGTGAATGTGGCTGTGCCTCTTAGTAATCCCGCACACTCGGTGTCGTAGCTTACGGAAATCGTGGCATTTAGGCCAGTGATCTTGCTTCGCGTAAGACCCGTAGTCCGGCCGCTCTTCTTCACGGCAAGATTGAGTGATGCTTCAAGCGTTGAGGTCGAGATCATGCCGATTTCAAGGATCGCGCCATCCTCACGAACACTACCAGAAAAAACTTCGGCGATTGCAGCGTCAATATTGGTATTGGCCAGGGGGTCCGCCCACGCTGAAAGCGTCGCCACATTCTGCGCTTTGTTTTCGTTACAGGCCACATCGATGAGACCGGGCTGAATAATGAAGTCACCGGTATGGGAACAGACACCATCCAAACAATCGGCATCGCCTGCGAACACATGATAATTGCTAAGGATGTATTGCCTACCTCGCGCATCCTTGACAAGAGATCCAAGGGTTCCGCCACAGCAATATCCGTTCGCAAGGTCATCCTGCCAGCCCCCTGAAGTACCAAGCTGAATTGGTAGCGTCTGTTTTGCCGTATGGCTGGGACCTCTTACTGGCTTCCCAAATGGGTGCAGGTTCTCAGCGGCTACAGGCACGGCTAAGGCGATGGTCAAGATAAAAGCAATGAGCCATACCGCACGTCCCTTCAGACTATTGAGGACAATTTTCATCTTCCCCCTCCCTGAATTTGTTAGGCAAAATAACCTCATGAGCGCTTGATAGTTCTCAATAAACATGATTAGCCGATTGATAAGACCCAAGCTAATAACCAGTTCTAATCCAATTTAGGCACTTCCTTGCTTTTTAGCCGAAATTTCTCTTCTTTCCCAATTTTCAGCCCATAATTTATTTCCATATATTTCTCAAAATCCCGTAGGTAAATTTTGCGCAAGGCAGGCTCTTTTACTCCAATTCTTTTCAGCTGAGCTAAAATTTCCCGTCGGTTCAACATAAAAGTCAAAGACAAATGGATAATTTTCTCTGTAGAAATTTCTCTGAATGGGATGAGCAAGACACATGCCGAATTTAAGAAGAATGATCCCTTCGGTAAGTGGGTAGATTTATAAAGAAATGCGTTTGGCCCCAAATACTTATGAAATTTACTCTATGGATAAACATCCATATTCTTGCGAGTGTGAATCATCAAGGCTTGGTGAAGGATTTTAGCATCTCTTGCTCAGGGATAAGTTTCGTCTCATTTGTTTGGGGCTGCCAGAACGGAGCCAGGCTTTCCCGATTGGTTAATTATGCCTTATCCTGTGGAACCGGCTCACATACCGGAGGTCGGTGGTTCAAATCCATTACCGCCAGGGGACATAAAAGGGGCCTATTCGCAGGATTTAACGCTCATCCTGGTTAGCGAAATCTCAAAGCTGGGAGCCTATGAAGTATACAGCCAGGAGAATGTCCGCACGCTGGCTGGATGGACTGAAGAGAGGATGAAACTGGGTTGTACCAGCACCCAGTGCCTAACAGCGTTGGGCCAAATGGACATCTCCAAACTCGTTTCCGGGAGAATCGGAAAAATTGGAGACCGGTATTCCCTTTCCCTGAACATTTTTGACACGCAAAATGCCAAATCAGAAAGGGCAGTATCGGAATTTTGCCGGTCGGAAAATGATTTGATCGAATTAGTGCAGAGCGCGGTAAGAAAATTGTTGGCTCATTAAATTATTGCTTACCACGTTGCAGAGGGTTAATGGGGCGACAACGGAGAAGGCCCTTTTTGTCCGGCGTATAACAGCGCAGGAGAAATCCTTTTCGAACATCCAACAAATCTGTTTTTCTTGAATCGTCTATCGGGTAAAATTACTATATTTTGGGGACGTTGTTGACTAGGCTGACTAAGTGGTTATTCTTCTACGCAAGATCTGGGAAATGGCGGAAGTCGAAATTCCCTACCGCCTTGCAATTTCCTTCCTACTTAAGCTAGCGAACAACGTCCCCTGCTCCCCGAAAAGACGGACACAGATATTGCCCGAGCTGCAAACAAATTGTGGAAACAAGAGTCCTGCTGGAAGGATATTCCCAAACTGAGGTTCAAGGCATTCCGGCCAAAAAGCGCCAGATCATATGCGGAATCGATGCCAAAGGTTCAAATGGGTGCGGAGCAAGATGGTTTACGCTGGAAATACTGGAAGATCAAGTCCTACGCCCATCTAAGAAGAGAGGGTCAATAACAGGAAGACGATTTCAAAGGAATTGGAAAACCGAAGGGGCCTTTGGCCGAACGCATGAACTAAAGCAAACGAAGTCGCCAAAAGTCTGGATAGCAATGACGGCACCGGGGATGGGATTCCTCTCCGGCAACGCCTCCTGAAGAAAGAGCTTCAGGGATTCCCAGGCGCAACGACTCAGATCGGAAAGAAGATTCCGGTCATAGAGGAAGTACCGGCGCAGGATTTTCGGGATGCTGAAGACGACGTGTCGGTGTTTCCTTGTAACTTTTTTCAATCTCCCCCATCAAAATTTTGATGCCGGTTTCCGCTGGAAGCTGAAAAGCCTTGTCTTTATAATCGAACGGCTCGCCGATCTTGACCCGTAGTCTCGACCTCTTATAAAGCAATCCCAAATGGCCAACCTTATGGGTATTGAAAATTGCCATAGGAATAATCGGGACCTCTGGAAAATTCGAGGCCAATTCAGCCGCTCCAATCTTTGGTTGGCCTAAACAATCTTCCCTTATACGTATTCCTTCGGGGAAAAAAATGACCGACCCCCCTTCTCTCAAGATTTGTGAAGGTATCTTTAGGGATGCCGCCAGCCCTTGACCTTTGCAGGCAGGAAAAGCCCCCATAGATTTGTAAAAAATCCAGCCAATAGGATTCTTGAAAAATGTGTCTTTGGCAATGAACCGTAAAGGAAATATTTTCGAAAAAAACGGAAAACAAAGCCCGACTATTAAAGGATCCAGAAAGCTCTTATGGTTGGCGATAATTATAAGCGGCCCCCCTCTTATATTCTTGACGTTTTCCCTGCCGTCTATTTTTAAATCTGCAAAAATCTGAAGAAGAAAATAAGCAAAAGTCAAAAGAATCTTTTGAAAAAAATAATACAGTCCGCTTTGAATCCGGCTTTCGGTCACAAAACCCCACCCTTCCATTTTTTTCAGACACCCCAGGCTGAATTTTAATGTTGGTTAAATCTAGATTTGTTGTCTTCATCGCGGGCAACGTTGAGGAAAAATACGATAACCTCTATCTAAAATGACCAAGATCGTCATTTTAAATCATGGATAGTCCCCAAAACACATAATACCCGCACTCCTTATCATTTTTTTAACTAAATTTATGTTGCTCTTAATTACTTTGGTTTCTTTACTTTGTATGCCACAGGCCACCCTAATTATAGCTGAAATTTGCAGAAAATCAAAACCTTTAAACAATAATTTTGGCGATGTACTGTATATTTTCCCGAAAGAAAATCCCCAAAACAAACGCCATGACAGCGGATCAAAAAACCAAAACCATTCTGGATTGATAAGAACTCGCCTTAAGGAGCCGAGATGTTCACGATGGCCCACTCTTTCCAAATGACCTTCAGCTGCTTGGAACGGGCCGGATGGCGCAGCTTGCCTAGCGCCTTGTTCTCAATTTGCCGAATACGTTCCCGAGTGACGTCAAAGACCTTCCCTACCTCCTCAAGAGTATGACCGCCTTTCTCGTCGATCCCAAAACGCATTTTCAAGATTTTTTCTTCCCGAGGCGTCAAAGTAGGTAGAATTTTACGAGTTTGCTCCGTGAGGTCTAGATGGGCTGTTGCCTCTGCAGGAGAGACCCTGTTCTTGTCCTCAATAAAATCCATCAGACCGCTGTTCCCTTCCTCCCCGATGGGCGTCTCCAGGGATATCGGCTTTCTGGCAATACTCACAACCTTGAGCACCTCTTCTGAGGAAATACCCATATGCCCGCCAATCTCTTCGAGGGTAGGCTCTTTTCCTAGCTTCTGAACGAGGTGACGCGAGGCTTGATGCAGCTTGTTGATTTTTTCAATCATGTGCACGGGAACACGAATCGTCCGTGCTTGATCCGCAATCGACCGGGTGACTGCCTGGCGAATCCACCAAGTTGCGTACGTACTGAATTTATACCCTCTTTTATATTCGAATTTGTCCACAGCTTTCATCAGCCCGATATTTCCCTCTTGGATCAAGTCCAGGAAGTGGAGCCCCCGATTCACATACTTTTTGGCGATGGAAACGACCAGGCGTAGATTGGCTTCGATTAACGCCTTCTTGGCAAACTGCGGCTTTTGTCTCACCGCTCGTTATAGCCTGAATGACCGCCTTCAATTCCTCGACGGATAGATTGGATTCCGCCTCCACTCGGCGAATCCTGCTGCTTGACACTTTTGAAGACCCGGTCGTACTCCTCCCGCTCCTTCTCTCTCATTCCTAACTTGCGTGTCCTCACACGAAACTCCTTCGGTTTTTCCTTCATCAGCCAGAGGTAGTCCTGAACCTGGCCTGAGGGAATTCTGGCCCGATTCTGAACTTCCCGTATCTCCTCTTCGGCCTTTTCCACCTCCTCGGCAAGCCGTTTAAGCTTTTGGGTGATCTTTTCGACATACTTGGTTTTCCCATTAAGGTCTTCCAGCAACGAAACAATCTTCCCTTTGTAGCCCAGCAGCCGCCTTTTCAACTGAATGAGATTGGATTCCGAGATTTTCCCTTTACCGAGATTTTTTTGAACCTGCCGATATCGCTCATCTTGCTTCTTGATCCGCTCGATTAGGGAAAGCATATGCGGCAGGTTGAACTCTTCTTGCAGAAAATAATCCTCCTCCGGTTCCTGAAAATTATTGACCCATAGTTTCTTCGATCTGAGCCGCTCGCCAAACTGGACGATCTCCTTGATGGCCAAAGGGGAAGATAGGACCGCGTCGATCACTTCCTTTTCCCCCTCTTCGATCCTTTTGGCGATCTCTACCTCCTCTTCGCGCGCCAGCAGAGGAACAGAACTCATCGCGCGCAAGTACATAAGCACGGGATCGACCGCCTTTCCCACGTCCTCGGTCGCTAGTTCCGGTTGTTCCTCGGAATGGATGGGTTCCACCTCCATTTGCTCCTCCAACCTTTGGCCCGCATCAACTACCTCAGTCCCTATTTCCCCACGTATAGTCATCCTATCACCGATCTTTCAGAAAAACAAAATTTGACCAAATCCTCTTCAAAAAATACCCTGACAAGCGTTGCGATTTGCCCTATAATTTAAATGAGAATAGAAATAGAACCAGAGCCAAGATATAAAAAAGGATATAATAGCCGAAAGGGGAGAAATCTTGGACCAGGAAAAAGGGGGGAGTTGAGCATGGAACGGGAAAGGAATACGAATAAACTTGGCCAACCATTTAGACCCTCCATTATTGAGGCCGTTTGGGCAAAAGCTCACCCCATAGGTGGATCTAATCCAGACAAATTCAGGAAGGATGATTGCGGCGCCTTGATGGTTAAATCTTCCTTTGGCAAGGATAGCCAATTCGGTTGGGAAGTTGATCATATTTTGCCGATTTCCAAGGGAGGAAAAGATGAGCTCCATAACCTTCAACCCCTTCACTGGAAAAACAATGAAGGCAAGGCGGATGATCATCCGAATTGGATTTGCGTTATAAAGGAAAATTAGTTTAGACCTATATTTTATCAAGAATTGAAAAGAAATCATCCTTTACTCAAGGGCATGACCAACCGAAGAAACCTTGGGCAAGACTGTATTGTCGGAAGGTTTTTAGAAGATAGAAAAGGACATCCCAAAAACCGAGATGTCCTTTTGATTAGGCTTGATCCCGAATAATTAAATGACCTGGACGTTTTTAGCCTTGGGGCCTTTGGGTGTCTCTTCGACCTCAAAACTTACCCGCTGGCCTTCCGACAGGGTCTTAAAAGCATCTCCCTGAATCGCTGTGTAATGGACGAAAAGGTCCTTTCCGCCATCCTGCTCGATGAAACCAAAGCCCTTCTTCTCGTTGAACCACTTCACTTTTCCTTCTGGCACAAAAATACCCTCCTCTTATACTTTTTATATACTTCTTTTCCGAATGGTTATCTCCAAGCACAGAGATGAGAATCCCCCCTGCCTCCTTACTTCTTCCCCGGTACAATCGCCTCTTTAGCCGCTTTCGCCACCCGCATTTTCACAACGGTCTTGGCGGGAATCTTAATCGTTGCCCCCGTAGCCGGATTACGCCCCATACGCGCTTTCCTCTTGACCAGGACAAGTTTTCCAATTCCAGGAAGGGTAAAGGATCCCGCCTTCTTGGTTTCGGAAACCGCCAAGGCTGCCACCTCATCAATGATTGCAGCTGCTGCCTTCTTGGAAAGCTCGAACTTCCCCGCAAAATGGGAAACGATCAGAGATTTGGTCATGGGTTTTTTAGCCACTTTGGACCTCCTGTTTGGATGGATTATAAAACTGGATAGTAGGAGTATATTGGAAAAGAGGTTGCGAAGCAAGAGGAAAGATTCGCCAGGCGCTTTTGGGAACGGAACAATAGATTTGTTGTGGATGAACGGTCAGGGGTAGGTCATGGAAAGTCTTGAATGGAATCTTGAATTTGTATATGATCAAAACGCCTCCCAGCAAAAAGGTCCATTGAAGGAGAGGGTGGGAATACCGGATTGTTGTTGAGTCCACCTCGCCAATCAGTTATAATATCACTCAAATACGTGAGGAGAGTGGACGATGGGAAAATGGAAAGGCATGATGATTTCTGGATTCTTGGAAATACCGGTTACCGTAACCTATAATTCCCCTTCTGTTGGATTGCGCGACTGGTTTGGCAGCGGTATAACAGAGAAGTATTGGCCTATGAACCAGCATCAGTTTGAAACAAACATTGGAACCGTGGTGATTGTGAATCAAGCCATCCGGTCGGGCAGCAGACATTACATCGATTTCAAGGGAAGTGGAAAGCCGAAGGGGCCATTAGCAGAAGCCATGGGCTGAACGAAAAAAAGTCACAAAAGACGGCAGGCGCTTTTCGGCGGGGAGTTTCCCTGGGAAGAAAACAAGGACCTTGCCCATATAGCCTGCCCGGATCCCCTGAATCCCTTGGTCATGGAGTTGAGAAGAGTTCGAGACTCGGAAGACCGATTTTCGTAGAAAAAGCAACTGGGTCACTCTCATCACCCCCGTCCCTTTCCCCGGACATGCCTGACAATCGCCCACCGCCCGATCAACTCCGGGAATTAATTCTCCCTTTTGGGGGACGAATTTTAAACAAAATGAGGCTTCCTTCCGGAAAGGATTATTTGACCTAACCTGCCAAAAGGTGTAGGTTTCAGTCCATAATCAATAGAATAGGTATTTTTTGAAACAGTAAAGGTTATGTGGAAAGTCCAGAAGAGGAGCACCCAGCTTGCAGGGCAGTGAGAGATGAGAAAAGAAACCATCTTGTTAGTCAACCCCAATCAGATGAAGCCTCCGGTCACTCCGGTGGCCCTTGATTATCTGGCCCAATCCTTAGAGGAAGAGGGGTTTGAGGTGGAGGTGCTGGATTTGGCCTTTTCCACCGATGCGGAATTGGATATCCAGTCTGCTTTGAGAAGAATGGATCCTTTATTGATCGGGGTTACAGTTCGCAATCTCGATGATTCCTACTTGGCCAGCCAGGATTTTTGCCTGGAACGCACCAGGAAAATCATTGATCTAATAAAGTCCCATTCCGGAGCCATGTTGGTTCTGGGGGGCGTTGGATTCTCCATTGCTCCTGAAGCTGTACTGGATTATTGCCAGGTCGATTGGGGAATATGCGGCGAAGGAGAGAAGGCTTTACCTGCGTTGGCCCAGCAAGTAGCGAAAAAAGGAGATTTTCATAATATCCCCGGCTTGGTCTTCAGAGATGGGACGGGCTTCCATAGAAATCCGATGCGTTCATTCTTTTTGAAAGATGCTGCCCTTGGCCGTCGCAAGGCAATTGATAATCTCCGTTATCTCAGGGAAGGAGGGATGGTGGGGTTTGAAAGCAAGCGAGGCTGCAATCAAGGATGTACCTACTGTGCCGACCCCATCGCCAAAGGAAAGCGGGTGCGCTTGCGAAATCCAAGCCTGGTAGCCGAAGAACTGGCCAATCTCTATCGGCAGGGGATTGATCATTTCCATACCTGCGACAGTGAGTTCAATCTTCCCGAAAACCATGCGATTGAGGTATGCAAGCAGATCGTACAGAAAGGGTTGGGAGACAAGATCAGATGGTATGCCTATCTCAGTCCCAAGCCGTTCTCCAAAGAGCTCGCCCACTGGATGCAGAAAGCCGGATGCGTGGGTATTGATTTCGGAGTGGATCATGCCAATGAGGCCATGCTGAGAACCCTTGGGCGTTCCCATAAAGATGAGGATATTATTTCCTTGGCTCGTCGTGCTAGGGCCCTTGGCTTTTCATTGCTTTTTGACCTTCTTCTGGGCGGGCCGGGCGAGACGCGGAAAACGATTGCCGAGGCGGTCGAGCTGATGAAAGAAACCTCTCCCGACCGGGTGGGTATCAGCCTGGGGTTGCGCCTCTATTCGGGAACCCGCCTTTTTCTCAAAATCCAAGCCCAAGGCCTCAGGAAGGAAAACCCCAACCTGCATGGTTCGGTGGAAGGAAATCCGGAACTCCTTCGTCCGATCTTTTATCTCGAATCGGAGCTGGGGGAAGATATCGAAGATTACATTGACGGACTGGTTGGCAATGATCGCCGCTTCCTATTCGGTAATCGAAAGAGAGTAGATCGGAATTACAATTACAACGACAACAGTATCCTGGCGAAGGCGATTGCCGAAGGTTACCGGGGCGCTTTTTGGGACATCCTTCGCCGGATCAGCCCTTGAATGAATCGGTCCCTTCTCTGGCTTTAACCTTGATATTTACGCGGAATGCCCCTACGGGCTCCAAATCCCCCCTAACCCTTTTCAAAGGGGGGCGAATGGGGGGATTTTATGGTGCAGAGGCATTTCAATTTTTGCCAGCAAGGAGTAGTTTGTCGCCAAGCGCCCCAATGGGGATTTTTCGGAAGGGAGAAAAGCAATCAGGGGGGGTAAGGAATGGTGAATGGGAGAATAGAAAAAAACCCCAGGGGTCTGAAAATTTTCTTCGAGCCTAAAAGCGTGGCTGTGGTCGGGGCATCCCGGACGCCCGGAAAGATCGGGAATACCATCTTGCGGAACTTGCTCAAGCTGGGCTACGAGGGCCAAATTTTTCCGGTAAACCCGCGAGCCGAGGAGATCGAGGGACTGCGAAGCTATGCATCGGTAGCCGCTATCCCAGAGGCTGTGGAACTGGTGGTGATGGCCATACCAGCCCACCTGGTTCTGGAGGTCATGAGGGACTGTCAAAAGAAGATGGTGAAAGGGGTTGTGATCATCTCCTCGGGATTCTCGGAGGCTGGGAAGGAAGGAATGGAGCGGCAGCGGGAGCTGGTACGGTTGGCCGCCGAAGCGGGAATCCGGATCGTCGGCCCCAATACCACCGGCATCCTGAATCCCGAAGGTCGATTCACGACGACCTTCGTGGATTTGAAAGGGGTGAAAAGAGGGAGCATAGGCTTTGTGGCTCAGACGGGCATGTTTGCCGGTATGATGTTCCAGTGGATTTTTTCTTCCCAACACTTTGGACTGAGCAAGGTAATCGGTCTGGGCAACAAAGCGGATGTGGCCGATCACGATGCTCTTGACTATCTGGCTCAGGATGAAGCCACGCGAGTGGTCATCATGTACCTAGAGGGGGTAAAGGATGGGAGGCGCTTTCTGGCCTCTGTTGATCGGTTAGTGCAGAAGAAGCCATTGGTGGTTATGAAAGGGGGAAAGACCAAGGAGGGGGCCAAAGCGGCCCAATCCCACACCGGCTCAATGGCGGGGCGAGATGAAATCTTCGAAGCTTTATTCAAGCAAGCGGGCGCTATTCGGGTGAAAGACTTTGAGGAGCTCCTTGACCTCGGGAAGACCTTTGCCTATCAGCCCTTGCCCAAGGGAAACCGGATCGCCATCATATCCCTCTCTGGCGGGGCGGGAGTGATGGCCACGGATGCCTGTCCCGAGAGCGGGCTCGTTCTGGCCTCCCCCGCGGAGCAAACCCTGGCGAGGTTCAGGGAGAAGATGCCCCCTTGGTCCAAACCGGGAAACCCCTTCGACATTGAGCCTCTCTCCGAGGTGGTCACCCAAGAGGGGGCCTATAGACTAAGCTTAGATGTCCTTCTGTCGGACCCGGGAGTAGACTTGGCACTCCTGATCATGAGCACTACCCGAACGCCCCAGATTCATGCAGATTATGTGGTTGAGGTGGCCCGGGCCCATCCAGAAAAGCCGGTAGCGGTATGTATCATCGGCGAGGCATCCCTCTACCATCGTCTTTTTCAAATCATGGAGGAGGCGAATATCCCGGTCTTCGTCGGAGTTCGCCGGGCCGTGGCCAGCTTGGCTGCTCTTTATAAATATCGCTGCTTTCTGGATAACCTGTCCCGCAAGTCATGAGAGGATCCCCAGGACCGACTCGACTGGCCTAGGGGACGTTGTGTCCTAGGTGTCTTTATAAGCTCTGCTACAATCTCTTTTTTCTTCCAATCGTGCAACCGCCTTGACGATGCTAGACGTGCTTACTCGCACGTGCCGCGCTATCTTCGCCATAGATATTGCCCATTCAACCACCCCGAACGCTTATTGGCGGCTGTCGAGCGTTTTGCAATCCAGGACACAACGTCCCGCATGCCCTAAACAAATGGAAAAAATATTATCACTAACGAAAGCATCATCCGCTAATTAAACACCGGTAGTTTCACAACCAACCAACTCCCGTTTTTCACCAATCACCCCATCCAACAGTTTGACCGCATTCGGTAACTGTTCCGGTGCCCGGTTAGAATAACGCTGCGTCAGGTCCAACGTCTTATGGCCCAGCAATTCTTGCAGTGCCCGAATGTGCACTCCCCTCATGGAAATAGGGGAGCGTCCCTCTGCCGGCTTCGAGCCGGGGGCACTAGGATGAAGGGCTGCTTCCGGAGATCCGGGACTTTCATTTGGTCGTTTTGATCCCGGCCTTGGTCAAGTACACTTTAAACCACTCATATTGGTTCCTTACCTTCTTCTCCAGCCCTTCCTGGTCGAGGTAATCGTAGGGAACGTCGAAGTTGGTCAGGACCTTCTGGAAGGAAGGCTCCAGGGTGACTTTCCGGATCGCCTCACCGAGCTTTTTGCTGATGGCCGAGGGCAAGCCCTTGGGGGCAATCACATCGATCCCCGCGGGAGGAACATCGGGGCAGCCGATCTCCCTCAGCGTCGGTACGTCGGCAAAGGAGGCATTGCGCTTCTCCGCGTTGACCTGAACGAGAAGGCGGAAGACCCCCTGTCGCACGTAGACAATCTGGCTGGAACCGGTGGAGAAGTCCGCGTGACCGCCCATGAGCATGGTGCTGGCGTCGGTCCCCCCTTTGGTGGGGACATGTCGGAAGGTAAGACCCTTGCACTGTGCCAAGAGCTCGGCGCTGATCTGCTGCCGGGTGTGCATGCCCGTCGAGGTGTAGGACATTCCGGGATGGGCTTTGGCGTGGGCGATAAATTCATCCAGAGTCTTCCACGGAGATTCGCTGCGCACGACGAAGGCCCCGAAGTAGGTGGCGTACTGAGCCAGGAAGGTAAAGTCCTTGAGCGGATCGTAGGCGAGTTTCTGGAGGAGGGGACTGGCGGTAAGGGCTCCTTCGCTGATCGCTCCCAGGGTGTACCCGTCGGGCTTCTTGCTCGCCACCAGCCCGGCGCATACCGTGGTTCCCCCGCCCGGCTTGTTCTCCACGACCACGGGAACCCCCCACATCTTCTCCAGGCCGCTGGCCAGGGACCGGGAGGAGACATCCGTGCTGGCCCCGGGGCCGTAGCCGCAGTAAATGGTGATCGGTTTGTCCGGGTACTCGGGAAAGGCCGGAGAAGCTAAAAGCAGGAAGGCCATTCCCAAAACTACTGTGGAGATCTTCCGATATTCCTTTCTCGTTTCCATCCCCCCAAACCCTCCTTTTTTCATTATGTCAACGTCTCATAACGCAAGACCTTATAAGGGTAGCGGCTAAGAAGGAAAGGCAAAAACGGTCCGATTCAAGCCGGATCATAATGGGTTGGCGGTTGATAGTCAAGGATATACAAATTGTAAAATTCCCAATTGATGCTCATCGGGAAAAGGCTTGCAATCTTTGGATTTCAATTTATCCGAATAAACCGGGAATCGGTTCGATCTCGATAGAATCCCCAGATTTGAATGACCCCGGCTGGGGTGGAATATGCCAGGGAGCGAGGAGAAGGGCTTGGTCCATGAAAAGCGTGATGATTCACCCGGCGAGTGGTTTCTTATGCAAGAGATTCCCGGCTTATTGTAAGATGGGCATGGGGGTGGAAATGACTGCAGTAAAGCTGAAAATCGGGATAGAGGAACACGAAATTGGTTCCCCTACATTCCCCCCGGAAAAACAGGGGGTTGACCCCAGCGACCGATAAAGAGAGAGGATTGCAGAAAAATGGCCGAAGCCGAAAGAATTTCTCATGCGCCCATGCCCCGATGGCTCCCCTTACTCGGAGGCATGGTCAGCAGCACAACCTGCGGCTTATTGCTCTACGCGTGGAGTGTATTCATCAAACCCTTGAACCAAACCTTCGGATGGAGTCGCGCCGAGATTGCCATGGCCTACGGCATCTGTATCCTGATTTTTGCCCTGGTGAGCTATCCGGCGGGGCGGTTGAGCGATCGGTATGGGGCTCGAATCATTGTATTTGTCGGCGGAATCATCCTGGGAATCGGTTTTTTTCTGGCCGGTTTTACAGACTCCAAGGCCTGGCTGTACCTGAGTTACGGAGTCATTGCCGGGATCGGGGGAGGAATGATTTACCTTCCCCCCATTGCCACCGCGCCCAAATGGTGGCCCGATCGGAGAGCTTTTGCGACCGGGTGCGCGGTCGTGGGTTTGGGCCTGGGATCCTTTGTCATGGGGCCTTTGGCCACGGCGATTATTGAAAGCCTGGGTTGGAGGCATGTCTTTTGGTACGTGGGCGTTGCCATGGGGATCATGGCCATCCTGTCATCGCTGACTTTGGGAAATCCACCCAGGGGATGGAGCCCCCGGGGTTGGGACCCTCCGGATCTTCAGTCCAAAGGGAACATCCTTGGGGATTACACTTTTGCAGAAAGTATCCGTACGATTCAATTCTGGCTCCTCTACATAAGTTATTTTTCAGCCTCTTTTGGGGGTCTCTTGGTGATCGGCCATATTGCCGGCCACGGGTTGGATTCAGGACTCACGGCGATGCAGGCGGGTTGGGCGGTGAGCGCCTTGGCGGGCTGCAACGCAGTCACAAGGATCGTAACCGGCCTGTTTGTCGATCGACTCGGAACCCGGGTTCTGTTCCTTATATATTTTGGAATCCAGGCCGGTGCTTTGCTGCTCCTGTACCCGGCGGGCTCAACCCACTGGCAATTGTGGATCATAGCCGCGGTGATCGGCTGGAATTATGGCGGGATGTTCACCCTATTCCCGGCAACCTGCTTGGCTTTTTACGGGGGAAAATCGCAAGGAACGAACTATGGGCTCCTTTTTACTGCATTCGGCCTCGCGGGGTTCGCAGGCCCCTATGCCGGGGGGTTCCTGAAGGATGTGACGGGAACCTATTTCGTTCCCTTCGCTCTGAGTGCGGGAATGGTGTCTATTTCCGTTTTTCTCTCCTTGATCATCAAGACTCCCGTGCGCACAGCCACGGGCCGGGAGTGAAAGAGACAATTTTCGCGATCCAAGAGCAAGGAGATCTCATCCCCCAAGGAAGATATTCTGTACCGGTCTGATCCCGAACAGGAGTCGAAAAAAGGCGCGGGGTAGATGGAGGCCCTATCGGCTTTCATCGGTGCCGGTTCTGTGGCCAACGGCCGGATAACGGTTGACTCCAGCTTTCCGATTTCAATTCCGCTTCTGGGTAAGCCACAGGCCGAGGGTCACGAAGGCAAGGCCCAGAAAAAACATCGCCGACACCCCTTCGGCAAGAAACAAAGCCCCTAGTCCCGCCGCGCTAAGGGGGCTGAGCGCCAAGAACACGGTTACCTTTGTCGGGGTGGTGTGGTTCAATGCCCACAGCCAGAGGTAGTAACCGACGCCGCTGCTAACCCCGATGAAGAAGACGGCGAACCAACCGCCTGCGGTGAAGCGGGGCAGGGAGTTGAAGAATCCTTCCCCGGCGGCCAGCACCGCGAGGAACCCGACCGAGGCAAGCATGGCAAAGGCACTGACCGGCAGGGTCGGATATTTCCGCAGGTAAGGCCGGTAGAGGACGCTGCAGACGGCGCCGCACAGGGCGCTCGCCAACACGGCCAGCTCACCGACCCACTGATGGACTCCGCCACCCCATGGAACCGCCTTTTCCCCAAGCGCGAATCCCACCCCGATGATGGTCGCGAGGACACCCAGGGTCTTTGCCAGGGTGAGGTTTTCCTGACCGAGGGCCGACGCGAGGATCATGGTCAGCAGGGGCAGGGTTGCGAAAATCAGCGCCGCGCGGGCCGAGGGGATGAATTGCAGGGCGTAATTCAGGAGGGCGATCAGGATGCCGAACTGGGTGATCCCGAGCAACCCGATGGGCAGGAGATCGCGGCGCTCGAAGCGGACGCGCGGAGAGAGGAGCACCGGCGGGAGCAGGCAGCAGAAGCCGATGAGGTATCGCCACAGCGCCAGCGAAACGGGATGAGTCTGGTCAATGACGAACCGTGTGGCCACCATCGCCGACCCGACGAGGATGGCGGTCACGACCGCCGCGGCCATAGGCAAGATCCCGGCTATGGAAGATCGCCGCGCCCCCATATTCGCTTTAGGGAAGGGGTAAGAGGCGAGGCCTACGGCCTCCGCGCCGCTCGGCCTTTGGCCGGGAAGGATTCATAGCCTGAGTTCCCATGTTTCTCCGATCAAATCGTGACCAAAGCTATGGTGAGGCTCCTCGCGGACCAGGCGATACCCCGCTGCCTGGTAAATCCGGCGGGCGGCATGCAGCACACTGTTGGTCCACAGCACGATCTTCCGGTAGCCCGCCTGCCTGGCGAAACGCGAGCATTCCTGAACCAGGCGGGTGCCGATGCCCAGCCCGCGTGCCTCCGGCTCGACCAGCAACAGGCGTAGTTTCGCGGCTATTTTTGACTTCTTGACGAGGAACACGGAGCCGACGATCTCCCCTTCTCTTTCCGCTATCCAGCACCGTTCTCTCTTCGGGTCGTAGCGCTGAATGAAGTTCGACACGATGCCCGCCACCAGGGCCTCGAATCGCTCGTCCCAACCGTATTCCTCGGCATACAGCACGCCGTGGCGGTGGACGACCCAGCCCATATCCCCGGGATGGTGCGGCCGGAGCAAATAGGGAACCCTGGGCTCCGGCTGGGCGCCGAGCATCCTCGCGATGGCGTTCATGGCCTCCACCAGGCGGTTTTGGCCGGCCGTGGATAGCCCCTTCAGGACCCCCTCGATTTGTTTGCGGGAGCGTGTATCGATCGTGGCAAAGGCCTTTTGCCCTTTCCCCGTCAACTGCAAGATGCTTTTCCGTCCATCGGTCTCGGAAGGCTGTTTGGCAAGGAGGCCTCGTTTTTCGAATGTACGCAAGACGCGGCTTACATAGCCCCCATCCAGACCCAACTCGTTGACCAATTCGGTGGCGGTTGTTTGTTCATGGTGGGCGAGTTCGTAGATGACCCGTCCTTCCGTCAGGGAGAAGGGGCTTCTCAATAACTTCTCGTGCAATACGCCGATCTGTTTGGTGTAGAACCGGTTGAAGCGGCGTACGGTCTCCACTCGTTGATGCAGCCCAGTCTTGGTCATCCTGGAAATCTTCCTCCGCCCTGGGTTTATGAATCAAAGCCATTGTCAACTAATTATCTGCTTTTGTCAAGTATATGCTCAAGCTTGCCCACCCCCAGTCTTTGAGGAAGGAACCCATGGCCGAGAAAAACCCGGAAGAGAGAGGGGGTAGCCCATGGGGTTCAGGCTGGAGGAATTCGGATCATCATCCTAAGGCGGTTATTCTTTCTTTGGGTCGGGCCTGTCCCGGGGAGATTCGCAAGGGGAGATGTTTTGGCTCAGTCTGACCTCTGGAGCTATTTCCTCGCAGGCCTCTCTTTGCGGAGGATAGGCGGGAAGGTGATTAGAAAACGATGATCCCTCCCGCCACGGGCGGGACTGATGATCCGAATTCCTCCAGCCCCAACGAGCACAAAAACTTGGGATGGGCAAGTATTTTCAAGAAATCATATCTTCCCGGATGGAGGCTGCCCTTGGGAGCCGGATTCGGCCTTTTCACCCGAGGGTCGCACCCCGATCCAAGCGTTACCCCCTCCCTCTCGCTGCATAGACCTGCCCACAGGGCTCGAAGGGCTCTGGCAGAGAAGGCTTTGATGACCCTGGCTTCACCGCTCCAAGAGCAAAGGGTGTTTCCCTAGGTACTCATTCATCCTGCCTCCACCAGGTTCAAGAATTTCAGCCCGCCGGAACGGGGGGATTCCTTGGGCTCGACCGGGAGCTTGGCCTTCTCCCACTCGTCCCAGCCGCCTTTCAGGGCGAGCACTTTTTCGTATCCGCGGGAGATAAACTGCCGTGCCACCCAGGCACTGGTTTCCTCGTTGGGTCAGGAACAGTAAAATACGAGAGTTTTCTCTTTTGGATATTTGTCATACCATCCCTGGATGTCCTTTTCCGGGTCCTCCCGTACCGCCCCTTGAATTTTCTGCTTGCTCTCTTTCCAGGACCCTGACTCGCGCACATCGAGAATGACGACGTCCGGTTTCCCCATCATGGAGAGAAGCTGTTCTTTGGTTACCCGGGGAACCTCCGCTCCTTTTCCCATGGCTCGAACCGTCCCGGCCATCCCGCCTGGAAGGGAAAGGACCCCAATCAAGATCAATGTGGAGATGAAAGGTTTTTTTCCCATATCCTACCTCCATGAAACCGGGGAGCGAAAAAACCCCTTTCTTTTAGGCTAAGAGATTTTTGCCCCGAGCGCAAGACGTATCCGATGCCTCGGAGACGACTTCAAAGGCGGACCGATCGTATTCAAGGGCGTTCGGGGGATGGAGTTCCGAGAGGATGCGGAGGGCAGGAAAAACATTGTTTTTTTGTCTCTCCAGGTCGATTAATTTAAAATCCTCCCCTTTTTGGAATGAAAATTGCAAATCTTATAGGTTATAATGGAATTCAATCCCGAACGGAACGGAGACCGATCCTTATGGTTCGAACCTTTCTTCTCCTGTTGTCAGCGGTTTTCCTGGCCTGCGCCCTCCTGCCGCTGAATCCATCTCCCCTGATGGCCTTCGATCAGACCGGCTGTGAGAAGGACTGCCTGAAGTGCCACACCATATCCAACCAGGAAGTTAAGGAAATCCTGAAGAGCCTGAAGGCCCCGGATGCGGAGATTCTTAAAATTCAGGCGAGCCCCCTGAAAGGGCTCTGGGAAGTTTCAATCATCAACAAAGGGAGACCGGGCCTATTCTACGTCGATTTTTCCAAGTCCCTCGTGGTTTCGGGCTCCATCGTCGAGCTCAAGACCGGGAAGAACAAGACCGCGGAGCGGATGGCCAAGCTGCAGGAGAGCCGGAGGGTGGACTTCTCCAAGATCCCCCTGAACCAGGCCCTGGTCATGGGGGACCCGGTCGCTCCCAAGAAAGTCGCGGTCTTTACCGACCCGGACTGACCCTACTGCGGCACACTCCATCAGGAGATGGAGAAGGTTGTCAAAGAGAGCAAAGAAATCGTTTTTTACATTATCCTCTACCCCCTGAACTTTCACAAAGACGCCTACTGGAAATCGAAGAGCATCCTTTGCAACCGGTCCCTGAAGATGCTGGAAGATGCCTTCGCCAAGAAGGAAATCCCCAAGCCGGAATGCGATACCAAGGAGATCGACAATAATATCCAGGTGGCCCAGTCTCTGGGCATCACCGGGACCCCGGCGCTGGCCCTGCCCGACGGCCGGGTTCACACCGGCATGATGCCTGCCAAGCAGTTGATCGACTTCATCAACGGGATTCCCAAACCAGAATCCAAAACCAAGTAATCAGAGGCGGAGGCCGGAGATGCCGAGACGCGGAGGGAGTGAAACCCCGCGTCCCTGCTCTCCTCCTTTCCTGTCTCAGCGTGGTTTCTCTGCTGAAAAGGATCCGCGGGACAGTGCAAATCGGCGGGTGAAAAAGGAATCAGCGCGCCTTGGAGGAATGGATGGAAGGAAATCCGAAACGATAAGCCTGGGGCCTCTTTTGATAAGGGTTCCTGCGGAGATAGAAATTTTGAGCGTAATCATCCAGGTTTTCAAAAGGCCCGTGGGTCCCGATCATATTCTCATGGGGATTCCCGTAATCCATGACGAAGAGTTTCCCCCCCAAGAAAAAACCACAGAGATAATGTACCTGAGATCGGTCTAAAGAAAGATAGATGACCACCGCCCGGTAATCGGGGTTAATCCGGTTCAGGGTTTCCCTGGTAAAGAGAGCCGCGTCCAGAGTCCCCCCGCATCGGTACCGGAAGGTTTCCTCCAGTCCCTGAATTTTAGCCCGTTTTTTGTTTCCCTTGCTGAAAGGTTGACCGTCCCCGTTTCGATCCTGCTCGTAGCGAAAATTGTTGTTCAGCCATTCCGCCACGTCCTTGTACGTCCCGCACTTCTCGACCCATTTGTCGTAAGTCTCCGCCCAGGATGGGGCTGGCGCGAAGAGAAAAAAAAGGATGAGGGCGATCACTGGCTTCATTCTTCTCCCGGAGCCGGTCACAGAATTACCAAACCAGGGAAGTGTCTCCGGTGAGATAAATCCCCCAGGTTTGGCACCTAACTTATCGGCATTCTTGAGGGAATTCTTGAAAGAAAGGCACGGAAGAGAGGCGTTATATTAATTTGCGGGGGTGTTTCGGGGGCGAGAGACTGCTTTCAGGGTATGCTTTTATTCACTTCCGGCGAAAAGTCCGTCTCATTTCCCGCTGAATCATAGGCGGTGATGGCAAAATAGTAGGTTCCCGCGGGCAGGTTCTGCAGGGTATAGGTTCGAACGTCCCCCGTATCGATCACTTCGCTGTAGCCCAGAGGGGATTTTCCGTAGTAAATATTGAACCCCGAGAGGTCGGCCAGGGGTTTGCCGTCAGCCAGGGAAACCGGCGTTTCCCAGGAGAGAGTGATGGAAGAAGTTGTCCCTTCGGTCGGATTGCTGCTGGAGGTGGAGCTGCTGCCCCCCCCGCCCCCTCCACAGGCGGATAGAATGAAGGAGACCAGGCCCATCAAAAAATAAAATTTCGTCTTTGCAACCATCCCTTCCTGCCTTAAAGCAATTTGGGTCTCCATTTTCCCCCATTCTCCTTTTGGTTTTTCATTCCAGCCATGATCCGGGTCATATGGGGAAGCGGGCAGAATGAATAAAATTACGATGCGATGAGGGAATTATTCTTGCGGAGGCCCCTAACTCGGAGAAATTTCCTGAAGCTGGCTTCAGCCGGGGTCTGCTTT
This sequence comes from uncultured delta proteobacterium, assembly GCA_963802665.1. Classification (GTDB taxonomy): domain Bacteria; phylum Desulfobacterota; class SM23-61; order SM23-61; family SM23-61; genus SM23-61. Next base: position 140,062 of record CAWDJO010000010.1, read on the forward strand.
TCCATGCTCCCCCCCTTCGTTTCCCGGCTCCGGGCGGCATCTGCCAGTCCTCTGTACTGGATTACCGATGTTCCCGGCCAGCCCTTTCTGAGCCGGGGAAACGGGAACTGCCACGCGGGGGTGGAGACCCTCCTCCACTGGATGGGGAGGAGCGGGCTGAAATTCTACCGATCGTCCCAACAGACCACCCTGAGCGGCCCGAACGGCATGATCGATTCCGGGGATGTGGTGCTGATCAAGGTGAATGCCCAGTGGAAATACCGGGGTTGCACCAACAGCGACCTCATCCGGGGTCTCATCCAGCGGATCCTGGACCACCCCGACGGGTTTCGAGGAGAGGTGGTGGTCTTCGAAAACGGCCAGGGGCGAGGAAGCCTGAACTGCGATACCAGCGGATCCTACCCGGATGCGGCGGTCCACGCCAATGCGAACGACGAGAGCCACAGCTTGCTGTACCTGGTCCAGCAAGTTTTCCGAGACTCCCGGGTCTCGGCCTTCCTGCTGGATCCCTTCCGAAGTGTGTTCATCGGGGGGAATGACCATGATGCTCAGGGGTACCGGAGTTATGAGAACGTTTCGTACCCTTGTTTCACCACCGCCGGAGGCCGCAGGGTTGAATTGCGGGAGGGCCTCTGGGATGGGAAAGGATATCAGCAGAATCTGAAGCTCATCAACGTTCCGGTCCTGAAACATCACGACGTGGGAGGGTCAGAGATCACTGCTTCCCTGAAGCATTTCTACGGCGTTTTATCCATGGGGGATGGCCAGAGCGGATTTCGCCATTACCAGGGATTGGGGGAAACCTGCGGGAAGATGATCGCGTCGGTCCGGTCTCCGGTTTTGAACCTTCTCGACGCCCTATGGGTCTCCCATTCCTCCCTGACCGGTTACCCGGCAGACACCACTTTCCGGGCCAACCAGATCTTGGCCAGCCAGGACCCGGTGGCCCTGGATTACTGGGCGGCCAAGTATATTCTTTATCCCATCGACAACAACCCCCGACACCATCCCGACTTCCCGGGGATCGCCCAGTGGCTCACCGATGCCCGGGATACCATCAATACCCGGGGGGGGTTGAACAGTCCGGACGGCAGCCTCCTCCTCAACCGGGTGACCCAGACCGAAAATGAGATGTCGGTCCTCAAGAGGAAATGCCTGGGAAGTTACCATTTCAACTTCAAGGTCATTTAAAGGCTGGATCGACCGGCCTTTCTCTCCTCCTAGCCCCCCGATGGACTCCCCCCAAAGGCTTTAATGTCAAAATTGATGATTTTGCCAAAAGCAGGAATTCCCTTCCCCTGGAGAGAGCGTCGGAAGGTCATTGGAAGGGAATATTCTTCCTTATTTACGAGTCGATCAAAATCAATGGGATTTATTTCTTGGCCCGTTCGTACTGCTTCGGCCAGGAAACGTTAACCCCAAGAACGCGGGCCGCATGGAGCGGCCAATAGGGATCGCGCAGGAACTCCCGGGCGAGAAGGATGGCATCGGCCTGGCCGGTGGAGACGATCTGCTCCGCCTGCAGGGGTTCGGTTATCAAGCCCACCGCACCCGTGGCGATTCCGACCTGTTGACGGATGGCCGCGGCAAAGGGAACCTGGTAGCCGGGAGCCGCCGGGATTTTGGCATCCGGAACCAGCCCACCGCTGGAGCAATCAATCAGGTCCACCCCGATTTCTTTCAGCCGGCGACAGAGTTCAATGGATTGCGTAAGATCCCACCCATCCTCCATCCAGTCAGTGCAGGAGATGCGGACGAAGAGGGGTAGGGAGTCGGGCCAGGCATCCCGCACCGCTTTGGAGGTTTCAAGGGAAAAACGAAAGCGATTCCCCGGGGAGCCGCCATACCGATCCTTCCGGTGGTTGGTTAAGGGGGATAAGAATTGGTGGAAGAGATATCCGTGGGCCATGTGTAGTTCCAGGACCTCAAAACCCGCCCTGAGACTCCGTCGGGCTGCTTCCACGAACTGGGCGGTCGTTTCTTCAACCTCGGCCGCGGTCATCTCCCGGGGAAGGGGGGATCGGTCGTCAAAAGGCAGGGGGCTGGGGCCTACCGTTTCCCAGCCTCCTTTTTCCAGGGTTAAAGAGTCCCGGCTCCTCCAGGGAACATCGCTGGAGGCTTTGCGGCCTGCATGGCCCAGTTGAATCCCGGGGATCGCGCCCTGGGATTTGATGAAGGAGGCAATTCTCTGAAAGGCTGGAATGTGGGCCTCGGACCAGATTCCGAGATCCCGGGGGGAGATCCGCCCCTCGGGAGAAACCGCCGTGGCTTCGGTGAACACCAGGGCCGCCCCGCCCACCGCCCGGCTGCCGAGGTGAACGAAGTGCCAGTCTTCGGGAAAACTGCTCGCACTGCTGTACTGGCACATGGGGGAGACGAAAATCCGGTTCTTAAATTCGATGGTCCGCAATTTGAGCGGAGAAAATAATTTGCTCATGATCTATCCCCACTGACCCGGACACTTTTCTTACTTCCGAAAGCGGTCGAAGCGGTCCGGGCGGTCATCCTCTCCTACCGTGCGGAGCTGAATCATGATGGGGCCCAGGTTGTTTTCCTGGAAGACTCCCTCGGGAGGGGGTTCCTGGGCGTAGAGGGAGTTGATGGAAAGGGGAAAATTCACCGGTTCACTGAACTGCCCGGCACGGTCGTGAATCTGAACGGTAAGGGTGAGTTCCACGAAATCCAAATTCTTGAAGGCGTTTACGTTCAGAAAAAGATATCCCGACAATTCCTTCTGATTCCCTTCTTTGATCCGGGTCATGCTTACCCGGTAGGTCCCCACTCCCGGCTGATGGATCGTGCAGACGAATTCTTTCATGTCCCCATCGGCGTCCGAAGCCTGGAGGTAGACCTTCCAGTTACTCCCCGGGGAAATTTGGGGGGAAGCAAAGGATCGGGTAATCACCGGAACGGCCCGAGGGGTTTTGAGGGGTTGGCCTGTCTGGTTCGGGGGCGCCTCGCCCATCTTGTCCATGCCCGCGCATCCGGCCACGGCGACGACCAGCCATAAAGAGAAAAATGATCTCAGAATTTTTTTCCACATCGTTCCGCCCTCCATAGGTCGCGGTTTAATTGAAACCGGAAATTCGGGCCCGTGGGCCAATCGGCTTTTGGGGCTCGATGGGCAGGCCCGCCTTGTACCCTGCATCCCGGCTGCCCTTCAGAAGGTAGACCTTCTGGAAACCTCCGGCCCTGAGCTGCGGTGCCGTCCAGGCACTGTACTCCTGAATCTCTCGGGGGCTACAGAGAAGGAAAGTTTTGTCCTGCGGATATTTTTTAAACCCGGGCTTGGGAGGAAACAAAAAAAGCACAGCCCCCCAGCCCGGCCGTAATGAAGACCCAAAAGATGATCGCTACGGATTGCCTGGGGGCCATGCTTTAACGGAGAGGAATCGTATTTCTCTGCCTGTCCTACTTTGGTTTTCCGCCCAACCCGTTTCTCATTCGTTGCTTATGGGCGTCGGAATCCAGGTGACAACGCTTGTATTTCTTCCCGCTGCCGCACCAGCAGACATCGTTGCGGCCTAAGCTTTCCTTCTTGTCGGCTGGTTTTTGATTATTGAAAAGGCGTTCAAATAATTTCATCTTTCCCTTCACCTAATTTTTCTAACCTATTTGGATCGCGATCGACATTCCGCAATTGAATTAATACCGGCGGCCTCCGCCTCCGCCGCCCCGGCCGCTTCTGAACGCCGCCGCCCCGCCCGCCTTCCCGCCTGGGTCCTCCGCCTTCGGATTCTCTCTTGGGACGGGCTTCATTGACCGTGATGGTGTTTCCCAGGAGCTGTCCGCCGTTGAACCGCTGAATGGCCTCTTTCGCCGCTTCCTCGGTCTCCATTTCCACGAACCCAAATCCCCTGGAAAGTCCCGTAAATTTGTCCTTGATGACGTTTACGGTTACGACTTTTCCCACTTCGGAAAAGTTCGCCTTCAGGTCCTCTTCGGTGACTTTGGCCGGCAAGTTCCCAATATAGAGGTTCTTATTCATTTCGTATTCCTTTCATGTTTGATTTGTCCTTCCCCGAGGGGAGGAGCGGAAAGCCCGGTAAAAGTTTGTTTGCTTGGGAATTTGCCGGGACACAAATGCCTCCGCCGCCAAAAAAATGCCACCTCAGCCCTAAAGAGCCAGGCGGCTTTTCTTTTCGGGAGCCAAGCCCTTTTAACCTCCTAATACAATAGAATAAATTTTTTGGGCGGGGAAGTCAAGTCTTATTTCCCGTTTAGGTTCTATAACCTATCGAAGTTAGAATGGTTTTTTAGTTTGGGGAGGAGCGGCTTCTTTCCATTTTTCATCCCGGAGCCCCCACCCGCAAGGGGGCCGGGCAGTCATCCAATCCTTGGGGGTGCGGATGCCGCCCGGGTCTCTTCAGGTTTCTTCAGACGGGGCGAAAAACTCTCTTTCCCAACCAGCGCAGAAGGGGGAAGCACAGGACCGCCAGGGCCAAGGTCAACAAAACTCCGGAAATCGGCCGGGTGAAGAAATACAGCGGATTTCCCGTCCCGAACATGATCAGGGCCTTGCTGAGATTGACTTCCATCATGGGTCCCAGCACAAAAGCCAAGACGAGGGGGGCGGGTTCAAAAGCGAACCGCCTCAGGAGGTAACCTAAAATTCCGAAGAAGAGGGTCATAAAAACATCGGCGATACTGTTGTTCAGGGCATACGCCCCCAGGAGGACAAACATGATGATGAGGGGGGACAGGATCGCATAAGGAATACGCAGCAGCTGGACGAAAATTCCGATGAGCGGCAAATTCAGGATCAGGAGCATGATGTTTCCGATGTACATGCTGGCGATGACCCCCCAGAAAACATGGGGCCACTTGAGAAGGAGCAGCGGACCCGGAGTCACGCCATGGAGCATCAGGGCGGCCAGCAGGAGCGCCAGGACCGAATTGGTGGGGATGCCCAGGGTCAGCAAAGGAACGAAGCCGCCCGCCGTAGCGGCATTGTTGGCCGTTTCCGGACCCGCCACCCCTTCGACGGCCCCCGTACCGAATCGCTCCGGGTGCTTGGAAACCCGTTTCTCGACGGCATAGCTCATGAGGGAAGCAACGGCCGGCATTCCGCCGGGCAGCACTCCGATGCCGAAGCCGAGGCCGCTGCCGCGGAGGATCGGCCAGAAGGATTCCTTCCAATCCTTCCGGGTGGGAAGAAGGTTCTTGGGGACCGCCAAGACCGAGCCCGTCTTCTCCCGCTGTTCAATGTTGTAAAAAATCTCCCCCAGGCCGAAGAGACCCATGGCCAGCGGGACCAGGCCGATGCCGTCGCGCAGGTAGAGGGTTCCGAAGGTGAAACGGTCCACGCCATGGATATCATCCGTTCCCACGACCCCCAGGAGCAGTCCCAAGACGGCCATGAGAAGCCCCCGGGCCGCGGATTTGCCCACCAGGGTGCCGATGCAGGTAAAGGCGAAGAAAAGAAGAGCGAACATCTCCGGCGCGCCGAACTTCAGGGCCGCTTCGGCGAGGAAAGGCGAAATGAGCATGACGGCCACGCACTCCCAGGGTCCCTCCGATGAAGGATCCGAAGGCCGCGATGCCCAGGGCGGCCCCGGCTCGCCCCTGGCGCGCCATCTGGTAGCCGTCAATGCAGGTGATCACCGAGGCGGCTTCCCCCGGGATGTTCACCAGGATGGAAGTGGTTGACCCGCCGTACATGGCCCCGTAATAAATCCCCGCCAGGAAAATCAGCGAAGGAATCATGTCCATTCCCACGGTTGCCGGGAGGAGCAGGGCGATGGAGGCCGTGGGGCCGAGCCCGGGCAGAACGCCGATCACGGTCCCGATCACCACTCCCAGGAATACGAGCAGGAAATTTCCCGGAGCCAGCGTGGTGGCCAAACCGGTCCACAGAGAGCCAAGGATTTCCATCCGTCGCCTTTTACCACCCCTTGGGCAAAGGGAAGAATCCCACCGGAAGGGGAACTTTTAACAGCACCCGGAACACGATCAGGGAGACCGCCGAGGCAATCGCCGCCGTCCAGAGAGAGGTTGACCATCTCTGTTTTTCCACCCCGCGAAGCTGGACGGCCAGAAGCGCGAAGGTGGAAACGAGGTAGCCCAGGTCGTTGAGGACCATCGCGTAACCCAGGATGGAAATCAGGGCGATGGCGAAAGCGCTCCATCGCGACGGCCCGGGGGGAACGGATTTTTCTCCGGATCCCGGACGCAGGAGGAGCCAGATCCCCAGGCCGCCCATGGTGCAGGCGATGAGCAGGGGAAAGAAACCCGGTCCCGGCAGTTTAGAAGTTCCCAGGTCGAGCCGCCAACCCGCGATCGCGAGCAGGATCCCACCCAGGAGGGCGGCGAGGCCGACCCCCCTGTCCACCCGGCTCATCGTCTCTCCTCCTGAGCCTACTTTTTCAGGGAAGCCCCCACCTGCTCGTACATGGCTTTCATGCTCTTGTGGAAATCTTCCCCGCTGAGGTAAGCCAGCTCCACCTGAAGTTTCTGGGCGCTGGACTTGAACTGCGGATCGTCGAAAACCTTTTTCAGGCTGTCGTGGAGTTTCTGGACGATCGGTTTCGGGGTATTTTTGGGAAACACAAAGCCCTTCTGGTTTTCGATATAGACGTCGTAACCCAGCTCCCGCAGCGTGGGAGTATTCGGCTCCACCGGAGAACGGGCCAGCGATGAATGGGCCAGGGGGCGAATCCTTCCCCCCTGAACCAGGGCATAGGCTTCGTTGGGGGAGGCCATAGCCACATTCACATGGCCTCCAGCCAGAGCGGCGAGGGTCTCCGCCCCGCCCTTGTGAGGAACATGGCGCATGCGCATCCCGGTCCTTTTCTCCGTAACCAGCACGGTGGAATGGTGGATGCCGCCGATGCCCGAAGTGGCATAGGTATACTTCTCGGGGTTTTGTTTGGCATCCTCGACGAGCTCCTTCATGGATCTTCCAGGGGCTGTCGGTCTTCACGTAAAAGCCCACCCGTTCGATCATAAACCGAATGATGGGAACAAAATCGTTGATCGCGTCGTAGGGCAGGCTTTTAAAGTGGGGTACGGAGATCGTTTCACTTCCCCCGGCCACGAGCAGCATGTAACCGTCCGGCTTCGCCGAGGCAACGTACTGGGCCGCAATCGTTCCCGTGGCCCCGGCTTTATTGATGACCGCGAGCGGTTGGCCCACGTATTTGGGGGCCGCGTCGGCCACCGCCCTGGCGATCATGTCCGTTCCGCCCCCGGGGGGATACCCGACGATCACTTCAATGGGCTTGACGGGGTAATCCTGGGCCTGGGCATAGCCGAACGCCAGGGAGAGAGCCAATAAAAAAAACAACCCGGTCCATTTGCGAAATTTTTTACTCTCCATGCCTTTTCTCCTTTCCTGGAGGAATTGTAATCTGTAGCCGGAGCTCTTCCCCAAATCGTTTTTTCTGGAACTTCGATGGTTTCATGGAAATGAGAGCAGAAGATGTTTGTTTGAATCACCGAGCGAACACATCAACAGCCCCCAATCCACAACGGGCAGGGCTTGAATAACCGAAAGGTATAATAGAAGGGCTCGGGATGTCAAGAAAAACGGTGGGCCGGGTGAAAGGGGATGCGGAAAAAAGAGGTTGACACGCCTCCCGGGAGATTGTATACATAATTGTATTTAAAAAATCCCAGTCCGGATGGAAACTCATTTTGATGCTCGCGGTTCAATCCACTCGAGTCATGCAGAAGATGGAGGCGGCCATCCTTTCCGGGGAGCTGAAGCCCCGGGAACGGCTGGTGGAGATGGACCTCATCTCCAGGTACGGGGTCAGCCGGACGGTCATCCGGGAGGCCCTGCAACGCCTGGAAGCCCGGGGACTCATCCGGACGGCCCCTTTCCGGGGGGCCACGGTGGCCGACCTGACGGTGGAGGAGATCGAAGAGCTCTATTTCGCCCGGGTCGCCATCGAGAAGACCGCCGCCGGCCTGGTCCTGAATCACATTCGTCCGGAAGAGATCCAAAGGCTGAAAGCACTGCTCCGGGAATTGGAAAGCCACCTGCGGCGCAAGAGCCCCCAGATGATCGAAAAAGACCTGGAATTCCACCGGGCCGTCTATCAGACCTGCCGGAACCGGTACCTCTGCGAGACCATCGACTTTCTCCGCACCAAGGCTCATATCGTGGGGTACAACGCCTGGTCCCTGCCCCAGCGGATCGAGCAATCGATCCTGGAGCACCGGGCGATTCTGCGGGCCATCGAGGAACGGAACCGGGCCCGGCTGGAGAAACTGGTGGTGAAACACATCACCTTCTCTAAAAGGAGTTATCAGGCCCAGCTGAAAGGGCTGAATCATGCGCAATCGGACACGGGCAGCCCCTTCCCCATGATGGCGGGGAAAAAGGTCAGCCCGGCGGAGCCGAGGAATAGACCCTAAGCCGATATCGTCGGGGCCAGAAAGTTTAGCAGCGTCGAAAAATTCGAAATCCGAATATCGAAATCCGAAACAAATTCGAAATCCAAAGGTTCAAAACAGGCAAACAAACAAGAAAAAATGTTTCGGATTTGGATCATTTGAGGTTGTTTCGAAATTCGAGTTTCGTGCTTCGTCCCGCGCCTCGCGGGATTGGAATCGACCCTTTCCATTTAGATTTTTGTTGCCACCTTAAGAAGAGGTTTCATTGTAAGAGACTGAGGGAGGAACCACGTTGGCCAAGGTACGAATCTACCGCGATCTTTGTAAAGGGGTGGAAGAGTGCGGCATCTGCGTCTCGGTCTGCCCCAAGAAGCTTTTTCAACCGTCCGCCGCTTTGAACCCCAAAGGGTACCGGCCGCCGGAGATGAAGGATGAGGCGGCCTGCACGGGCTGCGAGAACTGCATGATCTACTGCCCGGACCTGGCCGTTGCGGTGAAGAAGGAAAAGGCCGCCAAGGGGGCGAAGAAATGAAGGAGAAACGGGTTCAAACGGGAAAATATTTCATGATGGGAAACATAGCCTGCGCCGAGGGGGCCCTCGCCGCCGGGTGCGAATTCGCCGCGGGCTATCCGATCACCCCGGCCACGGAGATCGCCAACCGCCTGGCCGAAAGGCTTCCCCAGGTGGGAGGGATATTTCTCCAGATGGAAGACGAAATCAGCTCCATCGCCGCGATCATCGGGGCCTCCTGGACCGGGAAGAAGGTCATGACCGCCACCTCGGGCCCGGGGATCAGCCTGATGCTGGAGAACATCGGCTTTGCCATCGGGGTGGAAACGCCCTGCGTGATCGTGAACGTGCAGCGCGGAGGGCCTACCACGGGGATGCCCACCGCGGGGGTCCCCGCGGACATGGTCCAGCCCAAGCGGGGCTCCCACGGGGACTACGAGATCATCGCCCTCTGTCCGGCCTCTCCCCAGGAGATGTTCGAACACACCGTTCTGGCCTTCAACTTTGCCGAAAAATACCGCGTGCCCGTTTTCATCCTTTCCGACGCCTTTGTGGGGCACATGCGGGAAGAGGTGGTCATCCCCGAGGCCGAGAAGATCGAGATTGTCCACCGCAGGATCCCGGAGATCGGGACGGACCCCCAGAAGATCAAAGGGTTCCTGGACGAGGATGTGGCGCCCATGCCCATCTTCGGCAAGGGATTCCGGTCCCACGTGACCAGTTCGTGCCACGATGAGTATGGAAAGCGGAACCTGAGCGACCTTACGGCCCTCGACAACTTCATCCGGAAACTTTCCGATAAAATTCTGAAGCACAAGGAAGACATCGTGAGAGTCGAGCGGGACTACGAGGGGGCCGAAGTGGTTTTGGTCTCCTACGGCGCCGTGTCCCGGGCGGCCAGGATGGCGGCGAATCTGGCGCGGGAGCAGGGTCTCCCGGTGGGGACCCTCCGGCTGATTACCGCCTGGCCCTTTCCCGGTGAAGAGATCGAAGAGATGGCCCGGAAGGCGAAGAAGGTGATCGTCCTGGAAAACAACCTGGGGCAGCTCTATCCCTTCATCAAAGCCGAGGCCGCAGGCCATGCGGACGTTTCTTTCCTAGCCCCCCGGGTCATCGGCGAGATCCAGGACCCGGAGGCCATCCTGAATCGAATCCGAGAGGTCCTGAAATGAGCGAGATCGTTCACCCCCTTCATCGTTTCATCCGTCCCTATGTGACTTCGACCACCAACTGCCCGGGCTGCGGCAACGGGATTGCCGCCCAGGCCATCCTGCGGGCGGTCGATGAGCTGGGCATGACCCTGGACGATTTCATCTTCGTCACCGGGATCGGGTGCTCGGCCTGGATTCCCAGTCCCTTTTTCGACGTGGATGTCCTCCACACCACCCACGGCCGCCCCATTGCCTTCGCCCTGGGAATCAAGATGGGCCTGCCGGAGAAGAAAGTCATGGTCACCAGCGGGGACGGGGACCTGGCGGCCATCGGCGGAAACCACCTGATCCACAACGCCCGGCGGAACGTGGAGATGGTGGTCATCTGCCTCAACAACGGGATTTACGGAATGACCGGAGGGCAGGCGGCCCCGACCACCCCCATGGGGCTGAAGACCGCCACCACCCCCTACGGGACCTTCGAGAATCCCTTCGACATTTCCGAACTGGTTATCGCCGCGGGAGCCTCCTTCGTGGCCCGGTGGACGACCCACCACGCCCGGCAGCTGACCGCCTCGATCAAGAAGGCGATGCAGAAGAAAGGCTTCTCCTTCATCGAAGTCATCACCCAGTGCCCGGTGCAGTACGGAAGGAAGACCGGGTCCGGCAGCGCGGTGCAGATGATGAAGGAGTATAAGGAAAAATCCATCCTCGTGAAAGAGGCGGCCAAGCTTTCGAAGGATGAGTTGCGGGGGCGGATCGTGGTCGGGGAGCTGGTGGACAAAGAGGCGCCGGAGATGCTCGACGAACTCAATAAGATGAAAAGGAGAGTCTCGGGGGAAAAGGCATGAAGCGAACCGAAATCTTGATCGGCGGAGTGGGGGGACAGGGAGTCATCCTGGCCGGGATTCTGCTGGGATCGGCCGCCACCGTCTTCGACAACCAGAAGGCCGTTCAGACTCAAGCGTACAGCTCGGAGCAGAGGGGGGGGATGGCGCGGGCCGAGGTCATCCTATCCGACGAGCCCGTTACCGACCCCCAGGTCCGGAGACCGGACATTCTTATGGCCCTGGCCCAGGATGCCATCAACCGGCACCTGAAGAAGATCAAGCCCGGCGGGCTTCTGGTCATGGACTCGGACCTGGTGCAGGAGGTGGAAAAGGGGAATTTCGAGATTTTGTCCATTCCCGCCACCAGCATCGCGGACAAGGAAATGGGCAACGTGGTCGTGGCCAACCTGGTTCTTCTGGGGGGGCTGCTCAAAAAAACAGGGATTCTGTCGATTGGCGCCATGGAGAAAGCCATCGAGGCCAACGTCCCCCCGAAAGCCAAGGAGATGAACCTCAAAGCCTTCCGGCGGGGACTGGAATTTTAAAATTTTTATTGGACACAGATAAACACAGATGAACACAGATGATAAAAGATAATAAATGACCTATATAGGATTTTTAATTTTCCTATCTGTGTTTATCTGTGTTCATCTGTGTCCGGATAAGAGATTTTTGGTTGCGGTTCTGCCGCGTTGTGTTCATCTGCGTCCCATTGTCTTTTATTTTAGGCATTTCGAATTTTAGGCATTTTAGGCATTTTTTTGAAAGGAGGAGGGGTATGGCGGTTAAAACATTGCAGGAGTACGTGGAGAGTCTGCGGAAGTTGAAGCCGACGGCCTACATGTTCGGGGAGAAACTGGAGAACGTGGTGGACAACCCCCGGATCCGGGGGGGAATCAACGCCACCGGGGCGACCTATGAACTGGCGAATTCGGAAAAACACCGGGACCTGTTTACCACCGTTTCTCCCTTCACCGGAGAGCGGATCAACCGCTTCACCCTGCCGCCCCAGTCGATCGAGGACCTGGTATGCAGGGTGAAGATCAACCGCACCCTGGGAAACCATGTGGGAACCTGCCACCAGCGCTGCACGGGGCTGGATTGCATGAGCGCCCTTTCCATCGTCACCTATGACATCGATAAGAAATTCGGCACCCCGTATTACAGCCGTTTCCTGGAGTTCTTGAAGCACATGCAGCGCAACGATTTCACGGCCAACGCCAGCGTGACCGACGTCAAGGGAGACCGCAGCCTCGGCCCTCACGAACAGGCGGATAAAGACCTTTACCTCCGGGTCGTGGAGAAGCAGAAAGACGGGATCATCGTCCGGGGGGCCAAGGTGCATCAGACCGGGTCGTTGAGTTCCCATGAGCTCATCGTCCTGCCCACCCGCGCCATGGCCAAAGGGGACGAAGACTATGCCGTGGCCTTTGCCGTTCCGGCGGATACCAAAGGGATCATCCATGTGGTGGGAAGAAACACCCTCGACACCCGGGAGATCGAGGGGGTGGACTGCGGAAATGCCCGGTACAGCAAATATTGTCCGACGGTCATCTATGACGATGTATTCGTGCCCTGGGAGCGGGTCTTCATGTGCGGGGAGATCGATTTCTCCGGGGAGATGGTGAACCGTTTTTCCGCCTTCCACCGCCAGTCCCACGGCGGCTGCAAATCGGGGAAGATCGATGTCATGACCGGAGCCGCCCTGGCGATGATGGATTACAACGGCTCGGCCAAGGTCACCCATCTCCGGGAGAAGATCGTGGACATGATTTACCGGGCGGAGACCCTCTACGGCTGCAGCCTGGCCGCTTCTTATGAAGGGAAAAAGGAGCCTTCCGGGAACCTATTTCATCAATTCGGTCCTGGCCAACGCCTCCAAGATTCACGAGGGGAGAGAGATGGCGGAAGTCATCCGTCTCATGGTGGATATCGCCGGGGGGTATGTGGCCGACCTGCCCTCGGACCGGGATTTCCAAAACCCGGAGATCTCCGGGTTGCTGAAAAAATACCTGAAGGGAACGGCGGAAGCCCCCGTGGAACACCGGGTGCAGATGCTCCGGCTGGTGGAGAAGCTGGCCCTGGAAAGCGCCGACACGGTCTCCGACCTCCACGGCGGCGGCTCCCCCCAGGCCCACCGCCTGACCATCATGCGGGAGTCGGACCTCAACCACCGAAAGAACATCGCCAAACGGCTGGCGGGGATCGAGAAATGATTTAAAAGGATGATCTCATGGCTCAAAATGATGTGCAAAGAATGCCCTTCGAAGTCCTGAAAAATTTCTGCAAGAAGGCCTACCAGAAGGCAGGGGTGCCTCCTTCCGAGGCGGAGATCGTGGCCGACCTGCTCGTTCGGTCAGACCTGCGGGGCGTCGAGACTCACGGGGTGACCCGGCTGCCCATTTACATCCAGCGCCTGCAGAAGGGGTATGTCCGGAAGGAAGCCAGGATTACGGTGGTGAAGGAGAAGGGACCGACGGCGTACCTGGATGCCCACGGGTCCATGGGGCACATCGCCGCCTACCGGGGGATGGAAAAGGCCATCGCCAAGGCTGAAGAGTTCGGGATCGGCTGGGTGTCGGTGAAAGACAGCGGCCATTTCGGCGTGGCCGGGCTATTCCCCATGATGGCTTTGAAGAAGGACTTCATCGGCTACATCTTCACCAACTCCGCCCCCATGATGTTCCCCTGGGGAGGCCGGGAGCGGATCATCGGCAACAACCCCCTGGCTTATGCCATCCCCGCGGGGAAGTACCAGCCCGTGGTCCTGGATTTCTCCCTGAGCGTGGTGCCTTCGGGCAAACTGATCCTCTCCCGGAAGAAAGGGGAGAAAATCCCCCTGGGCTGGGCTTTCGATAAGAACGGCTTGCCCACGGAAGATCCCTACGAGGGATATGAAGGGGGAGGTTCGTTAGCCCCGGTAGGCGGGCACAAAGGGTATGGGCTGGTCCTGGTCCATGAGATGCTGACCTCCGTGCTGACCGGAGGGAAGTGGACCCGGAATATCAAGAGCCTTTATGAAGAAGATAAGAGCGGCATCCAGGGCACCTGCCACACCTTCATGGCCCTGGACCCGGACTGCTTCATCGGGCGGGAAGAATTCAAGAAGAACGTGGACGCCTATATCGAGACCATCAAGGGAAGCGCCAGGGCTTCCGGGACAGAGGAAATTCTCGTTCCCGGAGAGCCGGAGTACCGCACGGAACAGAAGTTCTTAAAGGAGGGAATCCCCCTGGCACCCAACACGGTAAAGGAATTGACCGCCCTGGGCCAGTCCCTCGGGATACCTTTTATCCCCTAGCCCACGGTCCACCCCATCCACCTGGGAGATTTCATCGTAATTGGAATGGGAGAGGCATATTTTCCCGTCCACCACCACCGCGATTTCCAGGCGGAGGGAAATCATTATCCGATTGACACCCGGGGAATGATTGGTTTATGTTTTTCCCGTCCTCGCGGCAGTTGCAGTCCACCATCCCGGAGTTAACCATGGAAACACTCCACAGCAACGAGTTCTACGATCGTTTGGCCAGGGTCTTCGACGTGATGACCGACTGGCAGAAGCGGCTGGCCCTGGAGATGCCTTTCCTCCAGCGGACGCTGGACCGGCACCGGGCGCGGACCATCCTGGATACGGCCTGCGGCACGGGTTGGCATGCGATCACCCTGGCGCAGAAAGGGTACACCGCCGCTGGATGCGATGCCAGCCCGCAGATGATTGAACAGGCCCGGGCCAATGCGGCAAAGGCTCAAGCAAAGGTCCGCTTCGAAGTCGCCGATTTTAACCAGCTGGACAAGTTCTCCGAAACGTTTGACGCCGTCCTCTGTCTGGGCAACTCGCTGCCGCACCTGCTTTCCCAGGAGGCCCTCGTGGAGGCGCTGCGGCAGATGCACGGCAAGCTCGAGAAGGGGGGGGTGCTGATCCTCCATAATTTGAATTACGACATGAGGATGGTGAAAAAACCGCGGTTCTTTTCGGCCAACGGAAACGACGAGGCTCTGGTTTGGCGCTTTGCCGATTACGGCCCGGAGTTCATCACCTTTCACACGGCTTTATTCGAACGGAAGATGGAAGGAGCCAACCAGGAGTCCGTCTCCTGGTCGGTGCAGGTGAACAGCACGCTCCACCGCCCGCTCTTGCAGCGGGATGTAGACGAAGCTTTGGAGCAGGCCGGATTTGGAGACCTTCGGCATTTCGGGGGACTGGACGGCAGTCCCTTCGAAAAAGATAAGTCCGGGGACCTGGTCATTGTCGCGCTGGCCCGATAACCCCCCCTGGAAACTTCCCTTTTGGCAGGCATCCGATTCCTACAGCGAACCTTTTGGAAATAATGTCATTGTCCCCGCCAAGAAATACTTCCCCTCACTCGGTCATACCCGCGGAAGCGGGTATCCAGTGGTTTTTGGTTTTTATTGAGCCAAAATCTATCTCCTGGATTCCCGTTTTCACGGGAATGACGGAAAATTCGCTGTAGTACTATCCTGTCCCCCAAATAAAGGGTGGCGAAGACGGGGCGGGAATCAGGCTTTGGGGCCGGATGGGGCGGGCTTGGATTGGAAGCGGCGGTAGAGGGCCCAGGCGACGGAAAAGAGGATCATCAGGGCCACAATCCCCAGGAGGAAGGCCGAGATGGGCTTGTGGATAAAGATGCCCATGTCCCCCTTGGAGATGAGAAGCGCCTGTCGCAGGGACCTCTCCAGGATCCGGCCGAGGACGAAGGCGAGGAGGAGCGGCCCCAGTTCAAACCTGAGCTTCCTGAGTACGTAACCCACCACCCCGAAGATCACCATCATCAGGACGTCGGACACATCGTTTTTCATGCTGTAGACCCCGATGGAGCAGATGATCACGATGAACGGGGCGAGGATGGAGTAGGGGACTTTGAGCATCTGCACCCAGACGCCGACCAGCGGCAGGTTCAGGACCAGCAGGAGGACATTCCCGATGTACATGGAGGCGATCACCGCCCAGAACAGCTGGGGATGGTCCTTGATCAGAAGAGGTCCCGGGGTCACTCCCTGGATGAGAAGCGCCGCGAAAATCATGGCAATGGCCGGGTTGCCCGGGATCCCCAGGGTCAGCATGGGGATGAAGGAGGCGCTGGCGGCGGCGTTGTTGGCCGACTCGGGCCCGGCCACCCCCTCCAACGCCCCCTGGCCGAATTTCTCCGGTTCCCTGGAAGCCCTTTTTTCCACTGCATAAGCCAGGAGAGAAGCAATCACCGCTCCTCCCCCGGGCAGCAGGCCGACCAAAAACCCGACTCCGGAGCCCCGGAGGATGGCCCACTTGGAAATGGTCCAGTCTTTCAGGGTCGGCCATAGATTGGTGATTTTACTGGTCACCAGCTCCGCTTTTACCTTCCCCTCCAGGGTGCAGAAGATTTCACCGATCCCGAAGAGCCCCATGCCCAGGGTCAGGAAGTCAAACCCATCCTCCAGGATGAGCAGGCCGAAAGTGTAGCGCAGGTTCCCGGTGACCGGGTCCATGCCCACGGTGGCCAGCAGCAGTCCCAGGACAGCCATGAGGATCCCTTTCAGGACCGACTGCCCGGACAGGTACGTGGCCAGCATGAGTCCCAGGATGGTGAGGGAGAAGTATTCCGCCGGGCCGAATTTCAGGGCAAAGGCGGAAAGCGGGGGAGCGACAAAAGTGAGGCCGATAACCCCGGCGGTCCCGGCGATGAAAGACCCGATGGCGGCCATCCCCAGGGCGGCCCCGGCGCGCCCTTTCTTGGCCATCTGGTAGCCGTCGATGCAGGTGACCACCGAGGCGGCTTCGCCCGGGATATTGAGCAAGATGGACGTAGTGGACCCGCCATACATGGCCCCGTAATAGATGCCCGCCAGCATGATGATGGAGGTCACCGGATTGCCCAGGGCATAGCTCAGGGGAAGGAGGAGGGAAATGGTGGCCGCCGGGCCCAATCCCGGCAGCACGCCCACCGCCGTCCCCAGGAATGCCCCGATGAATCCAAAAAGGAGATTGAGGGGCGTGACCGCCAGGGAGAACCCATTCCATAATGAAGCGATGGAATCCAACCTACCTACTCCTTATGTTAAACTGATCTTCACGCATAGCCGGGATTGGCGAACACCGGGGTCGCATTCTATGAAGGTAGATTGATTAAATTCGAATTCCAAAATCCGAAATCCGAAACAATCCCGAAAATGGAATTTTCAAATGACCGAAACGGCTCTCTACGAGACGGAGTTTAGAATTTTGATCATTGGAGATTCGAATTTATTTTTCGAATTTCTGCGCTCATCCGCTATTTGACTCCACCTGTCCACAATTTTGAATAGTAAGATATTGGAGGCTTTCTCCATCCTAAAAGAGGCTTCCTTTCGGAAGAGGAACCTTCAGGAAAAGGCTGAAGATGATGTATAAAGACGCCGTCCCCAGAATGGAGACCAGGCCGATGGTCAGCCATTTCTCCCGCTCCACCAGGATCAACCAGGCCAGGAACAGGAGAAAGGTGGAGGGAAAGAATCCGATCCAGTCCATGGCCAGGGCATAGAGAAACATCACCCCCGCGGCCAGGGCCGGGCGGAGAAGGAACTCTTTGCTCCAGAGAGAGACGCGTTCGGAATCCGGTCCCCGCTGGCTCAGCAAATAGATAAAAGCGACGAAGGCCAGGACCAGGGACAGCCAGAAAGGAAAGAAGCCAGACCCGGGATGGTGCAGGGTCCCAAAGCCCAACCGATAGGCAATGGCCGCGGCGCCAACGCCCAGAAAAATCAAAAAAGCGGCACCGATCCTTTCCCAGCGGCGCATCCTAACACCTCAACAAAATCAACGGATATCATGGAATGATGGAATGATGGATAAAACAAAACCCATTATTCCAATATTCCATTATTCCAACATTCCAATTCCCAATTTCCTTGGGAAGGGCGGAAAAACGAAAAAGGGGAAAAGACAGGCTTTCCTTCCCTTTCCCCCTTTTCCCTCTTTGGCCCTTTTCGCCGGGTCTATTTATACCGGTCGCCGAGTTTTGCCTTGATGACCAATTCCTTGTAGCGGGCGTCCTCGGACACGATGAATTTCTCAAAGTCCTTCGGACCCTTGTAGCTCAGCTGCACGCTCAGCTCTTCGCACCTCTTCTTGAAATCCGCATCGGCCATGCATTTCTTGAGGATGTCATGGAGCTGGGCCTGGATGGCCGCAGGGGTATCCTTTGGCACCGCCACGCCGCGCCACATGCCGATGTTGAAGTTGATCCCCAGTTCCTTGGCGGTGGGAACATTCTTAAATTTTTCCAGCCGCTGGTCGCCGAAGACCCCCAGAAGCCTCAAGTCCCCGGCCAGCGCCTGGGGAACCCCTTCCGGGGCCGAGACGATGATGGAATCCACATGTTTTCCCATGAGGGCGGTAATCGAGGGACCGCCACCCTCGAAAGGAATGTGGGTCAGCTTGATATCCGCGAAACTCTGGAAAGCCAGGGAGGCTAGATGGTAACCGCCGCCGGCTCCGGCGTTCCCCATGTTGATCTGCCCGGGCCGCTTCCTGGCGTCGGCGATGTAATCCCGGAGGTCTTTGTAGGGGGAGTCCTTGTGCACCAGCAGGAAGCAGGAGTTATCCGAAATCTGGATCACGGGGGCAAAGGTCGTTGCGCTGAACTTGACCGGGCTCATATGGATCTTGGTGATCATCGGGGTGGCTACGACAACCGTGGTATACCCGTCGCCCTTCGCCTTCATGGCTTCGGTGTACCCGATGGCCGCGCCTCCGCCGGGAATATTCTTGACGATCATCTGCTGGTTGTTGGCATACCGGGGGAATACCGTGCTGACCGCCCGGAAGATCACATCTGTCGCTCCCCCGGCGGACCAGGCGACAATGATCTCAACCGGTTTGGAAGGGTATTTTTCCTGGGCAAAAGAGGCCTGAACCCCGCCGGCCAGAATCAGCGCTGAGCATAAGAGACAAAGGAAAATACTCTTTTTCATCTTTTCTCCTCCTTTTCAATCTTCCACCCCTTGGCTGGAAGGGGGTGGGGAATCACGGTTGGAAGGCAAACGGACGGCCCACGGGGTCATTATACGGGAAGAAGCCCCAGTCCTTCAAGCTCTCCGCGCAGCTTCTTCTCCTCCTCAGGAGTCAAGGGGCGCAGGGGCAGGCGGGGTGGACCGGCCTGGATCCCCCGGAACTCGCAGGCCTTTTTGTAGGCGGCGATCGGCGGGTAGCTCCGCAGAACGGCCCTCATCTTGATAACCACCTCCTGGGCCTGGAGGGCTTTATCCCGGTTTCCCTCTTTGAGGTTTTCGTAAATCTGCACCACGGGTTCGGGGAAAGCCGTGCTGGTCGCCGCCACCGCTCCCTTGGCCCCCATGAGGAGGCTGGCGTAGATCTGGGCGTCGTTCCCCATGAGGACGCAGAAGTCTTCGGGCACCGCCTGCTTGAAGCCGATAAAGTTCATGAAGTCCATGCTGCTGTCTTTGACCCCCACGATATGGGGATACTTCGATAGCAGCTGCGACAGGACCTTGGGAGAGACCGCGTTTTTCACGTTCGGGGGGATGTTGTAGATGTAGAGGGGGAAGGCCGGCACCTTTTCGGCGATCCGGCTGTAGAACTGGAAAATGGTCTGGTCGTCCACCGTAAAATAATAGGGCGGGACCAGGGCCGCCCCGTCGGCTCCGATGTCCCGGGCGTGAAGGGTCAGCTCGATGGCTTCTTGCATGTTGACCGATCCCGTGTGAATGACCACGGGGACCTTGGGGGATGCTTCTTTCACCGTTAGCTCGGCCACCTTCTTCCTTTCCTCCGTGGAAAGGAGGACTCCCTCTCCGGTGGAGCCGCAGGGAAAGAGCCCGTGTACCCCCTTGTCAATCAGGAAGTGATTGAGCTTGCCCAGGGCCTCCGGATTGATCCGGCCGTCTCCGGTGAGAGGGGTGACCGTGGCCACCACGATGCCGTAAAGCTTTCGGTATTTCAATCTCCATCCTCCCTCTTGGCGGAGAAAAAACCGCCCCCGCGCGGATCTTTCCCGGCAAGAGATTTCCGGCGTTTTCTTCTACCCCTACCACAGGTCTGGTTGAATTATCAATCGATTATTGGCTTGCCCCCTTCACTTTCCAGAAATCAGATCAATGTTCATAGCTTGGAGGCTTTGCCCGGCCCGGGGGCAAGACCGTGGTTCTCGGCAGGATGAGGCACGGATTCTTTCATCGGGCCGGGCGGAAACCTCTCGGAATGCGGAATTCGGACTGCGGACCCGGAATATCCACAGCCTATACCGCTTCATGCGGAATCCGAATGCGCATCTCCGCATTCCGGACTTTGAAGGCGCCGATCCTGCCTTCCAACCAACGGCCTTGCCCCCGGGCCACAAGAAAAGGCATCTCAAAAGTGAAAGGGGGCAAGGATTATTGGGGCTTGCGTTTTCTTGGCGATTGGGTTAAAAGATCAATCTGGGAAGGAGAGAACTTTGATATCGAATGTCCCGGCAAGGGTCTTTTTCACCAAGGGCGTGGGCACCCATAGGGAGGAACTCCATTCCTATGAGCTGGCCTTGCGGGATGCGGGGATCGAGAAGTGCAACCTCGTTTCGGTCTCCAGCATTCTCCCTCCCCGGTGCCGCGTTACCCCCCGGAAGCGAGGGCTGCAGCTGCTGATTCCCGGGGGCATCACCTACTGCGTCTTGGCCCGGTGCAGCAGTAATGAGCCGCGCCGCCTCCTGGCCGCCTCCATCGGCTGCGCGATTCCTTCCAATCGATCGGTCTACGGGTACCTGAGCGAGCATCATGCCTTCGGCCGGAATGAAAAGGAATCGGGGGATTATGCCGAAGACCTGGCGGCGGCCATGCTGGCTTCCACCCTGGGCATCGAATTTGAAGCGGACAAGAGCTGGGATGAAAAGAAAGAATTCTACCGCCTCAGCGACGCCATCGTCCGCACCACCAACATCACCCAGTCGGCCATCGTGAAAACCGGATGGACCACCGTGATGGCCGCGGCGGTTTTTGTTCCCTGATGACCTCCGGAGAAATCCGGCTTTCCCCTCCAGGGTGATCCGTTCGGATCCTTCCTTCCTTCCCCGATCACCCCCGCGAAACGAAGCCCATAAGTTACAAAGGGGCGAAGGAGGCCACTCAGGGCTTCAGCCCTGAAAAAGCATCCTCCCGGACATGATTCTTGACCAAATTGATTTGCTTAACCGCCTCTTTCCGAATAAAATGATCATTAGAAACGGAGCGAGCAAAATCCCTGAATGGATTTTCCGGGGATTCATCATTCATTCTTAACAGCCGAATGCCGGAATCATTTCCTAAACTCAAACAAGACTCCCCGCAGCCGAATTCTTCCCCTCCTTCCCCAGAGAGGGAAACAGGCATTCCCCTGACCCGATTAGAACCGGGGAAAAAAGCCAAGGTGGTGGCGATTCAGGGGGGCTGGGGAGTCAAACGGCGCCTGAATCAGATGGGGATTCATGCCGGGGACCTGATTACCGTGACCCGGCAGGGCTCCCTGGGCGGCCCCATTGTCGTGGAGGTGCACGGTTTCCAATTGGCCCTGGGGAAGGGGGTGGCCTCTCAAGTCTTCGTGGAAATCAGCGAAGAGATGACCATCGCCCTGGCCGGCCAGCCCAACTCCGGGAAAAGCACCCTCTTCAACCATATCGCCGGGTACAAAGCGATTACCGCCAACTTTCCGGGGACCAGCGTCACCTTCACCCAAACCCGCACCCGAATCGACGGGTTGACCTGCATCTGCATCGATCTTCCCGGAACCTACTCCATCACCTCCGAGGAGCCCGCCGAGCGGGAGGCCCGCCGACACCTCCTCTCCGGGGAGGTCGATTTGATCATCAATGTCATCGACGCCTCTCTGCTGAGCCGGAGCCTGGAGCTGACCCTGGAGCTTCTGGAGCTGGAAGCCCCCATGCTCCTTTGCCTGAACATGATGGACGAGGCGGAGAAGAAAGGGGTCCAGATTGATGCTCCGAAGCTGGAGGAGATCCTCGGGATCCCCGTGGTCCCGGCTATCGCCACCACCGGCAAAGGAGTGAGGGAGCTTTTTGCCCAGGTCCGCCGGGCATGGGAAGAGAAGAAAAGAGGAAGAGTCCAGAAATTCAGCAAGGACGTCGAGGAGGTGATCCAGCCGCTGGTTTCGCTGCTGGGGCCGGAGAAACGGGTGAACGAGAGGGTCCCCGCCCGCTTTCTGGCCGTCAAGCTCCTGGAAAAGGACGAATCCTTCGTGGAGGAGGTCAAGCAGGCAGGGGATTTTTACCTCCAGGTGGTTCCCTTCCAGGAAAAACTCCAGGAGAGCCACGGGGCGTCCTCGGACGAGGTCATCTCCTCGGAACGCCACGCCCTGGCCATGAACATCTTCGAGAAGGTCGCGCGGATCGTCCGTTCACCCAAGAGGGATGTTCGCACGGCCATCGACCGTTGGGTTCTGGACAAGGTCTTTGGATATGTGATCCTGGCGCTGGTTTTTTACGGCTTCTTTCATTTCATCTTCGGAATCGGGGGGCTCATCGAAGAGCCGCTGCTGAAATATTTTGAGCGTCTGAACCATCACCTCCAGAGTCTCTTCCCGGCGGGAAGTCTGACCCTCTTTTTAGTTAACGGGATCCTGCATGGGATCTCGGGGGCCATCGCCATCGTGCTCCCCTATCTGGTCCCCTTTCTCATCGGCTTGTCCCTTCTGGAAGACGTAGGCTACCTGCCGCGGGTGGCCTTCCTGATGGATACGTTCATGCACCGCATCGGCCTCCACGGCAAATCGATCATTCCTTTCATCCTGGGCTACGGGTGCAGCGTTCCGGCGGTCATGTCCACCCAGATCCTGGAGCTCCCCCAGCATCGCTTCATCGTCTCCATCCTTTCCACGATGATCCCCTGCGCCGCGCGGATCACGATTATCTTCGGGCTGGTCGCCTTCTTCATCGGCCCCAACGCGGCCCTGGCCGTCTTCGCCCTCAACCTTCTGATCGTGGCCGTCTTCGGCAGGGTGATGACCCATTTCTCGCCGGAGAGCAACCTCGGGTTTATCCTGGAGATGCCGGCTTACCAGTTTCCCGCGCTGGGAACCACGCTAAAGAAGTCCTGGTGTCGCATTCAGGAGTTCATCGTCATCGCCTGGCCTCTCTTAATCATCGGCAGCGTCGTGCTTTCCCTGATCGAATACTGGAAGCTGGACCTTTTGATCAATTACCTGCTGCTCCCCCTGACCCGCCTCCTCGACCTTCCCTTCGCGGTGGGAACCACGCTCCTCTTCGGCATCCTGCGGAAAGAGCTTTCCCTGATCATGCTCACCCAGGCCCTGGGAACCAGCCAGGTCTCCACGGTCATGAGCCAGACCCAGATCCTGGCCTTCACCATCTTCGTGACCTTCTACATCCCCTGCCTGGCCACCATCGGGGTCCTCTGGAAAGAAATCGGCAGGCGAGGGGCCCTCCTGGCCGTGCTCCTGACCCTGGGCACCGCCACCGTTTTAGGTCTATTGACCCGTCTGTTGGGGGGAATCTTCCTCAACTAAATTGCGGATTGCAGATTGCGGAATGCGGATTGGAAAAGCATTCCGGACACCCATTCGTTGTCGGAGCCGCATAGCGTCCGCCCGCTTCAGAGAAGGGAACCAATCGCGGTCCCAAGAGTGCGGAAACGATAAGAGTCGAAATTCCGAATTCCGCATTCCGAATTCCGCATTTGTTAGAGGGGCGGGAACATCTTGTGCCAGGGGGTGGCCCGCTCGAAGGCGTAGGCCACGCGCAATAGGACCGCCTCATCGAAATGGCGGCCGATGAGCTGCAGCCCCACCGGAAGGTTGTCGGCTGTGGACCCGCAGGGAAGGGATATGGCCGGCAGGCCGGTCAGGTTCCCGGGGCGGGTCATCCGCAACAAGGCGGCCCGGACATCCTCTTTGGTGCGCCCCCAGGCGATCTCCTTCTGACCGATGAAGGGCGGCAGGACCGGAAGGGTTGGGGCGGCCACCACATCGACAGACTCGAACACTTTCAGGAAAGCTCCCGTGTAGATCCTCCTCTTTTCCTGGGCCTGCAGGTACTCGACCGTCCGCTGGGTCCGGTTGGCCTCCATCCGTTCTCGAACATCCGCCCCGTAATCCCTGGCCCTCGACTGGAGCCACTTCCAGTGATAGGACAGGGCCTCGCCCACGGTGATGACCCCCACCAGGGGGGCTGCGTCCTTCATCCCCCTGAATTCCACTTCCCGCAGCTCCGCTCCCAGCTGGTACAGAATCGCGCAGGCGGTCAGGACGTATCCCCGGACATTCTTGTCCAGGCGATCGAAAAAATATTGCTTGGGAATTCCAACCCGAATCCCTTTGACCCCCTGGCGCAAAGGCCGGGAGAACAGACGCCCCATCTGGGGCCAGTTGGTTGAATTGCGGCCGGCTGGTGAGGCAATCACTTCCAGCATCAAAGCCGCGTCTTCCACGCAGCGGCAAATCGGCCCCACATGGTCCAGGCTGAAGGCCAGGGGGATGACCCCGTGGAGGGAGACAAGGCCCCGGGTGGGTTTCAATCCCACCACCCCGCAGGCCGCTGAAGGAATCCGGATCGATCCACCCGTGTCGGTTCCCAGAGAGGCGATCCCCAGAGCCGCACTCACGGCCGCCGCGCTACCGCCGCTGGAGCCGCCGGAGACCCTTTTCAGGTCCCAGGGGTTGTGAACCGGGCCGTAATGGGGGTTGTTGTTGGTCACGCCGTAGGCGAACTCATGGAGGTTGGTCTTTCCCAGGAGAACAGCCCCGGCCTCAAAGAGCCGGTCTACCACGACGGCATTTTCACCGGGGACGAAGTTGCGCAGGATCTTTGACCCCGCGGTCGTGCGGATCCCCGCCGTGTAGAAGAGGTCCTTCAGGGAAAGGGGGATTCCATGGAGGGGGCCGCGATATTTTCCCCTCAGGATCTCCTTTTCCGCCTGCCGGGCCTGTTTCCGGGCCAGGTCGGCGGTGACGGTCAGGAAGGCATTCAGGGCAGGCTGCAAACGCTGGATCCGCTCCAGAAAAAACTCGGTCAATTCCACGGGTGAAATCTGCTTCCTGCGGAGCAGGGGGGCGATCTTGGCTATCGTCAGGTTTTGATCATTCAAGAGATTCATGGGTTCTCCTACGTAGGGGCGATTCATGAATTGCCCTACATACTAAGGGCAGTCGCATTATGTCTAAACAGCATGGAGGCCAGTTGCCTGTCAAAACCGAACAGGCTCTGGCTCTCGCCTGAGCCTGCCGAAAATCAGATAAATGTCCATAGTTTGAAGGCCTTGCCCAGCCCGGGGGCAAGGCCGTGAATCTCAGGCATGATGAGAGCACGGATTCTCATCGGTCCGGGCGGAATCGGCCTGATGGTGCGCAATGGCCCAGCCTGAACCGCCATCTCTATGCGTAAGGGAAGCGACCTTTCATCGGATCTTCGCCACCCGCCGATTCTGCCCCGCCAAGGCGGGACTTGCCCCGGGCCACAAGAAAGGCACCTCAAAACTGAGCGCAAGACGAAAAGGCGGGTTGCAATGAATCGATACTTGTGCTACCGAATAGGCATGATGGATGAAACGGAAAAAGCATCGACTCTCCCCAAGAGATAGGGTAGGGGACAAATTCAAAGGAAAACCATGGAGGCTTTCCCATGGAACGAAAGAAAATCACCGTCCCGGACATCCTGCGAATGAAAAAGGAAGGCCGGAAGATCACCAAGATTAATCTTCATGATTATCCCACCGCCGTACTCGCCGACCGGGCGGGAATCGATATGGTCATGATCGGGGATTCCATCGGAATGGTGGTCCTGGGGTACTCGAACACCATCCCGGTGACCATGGAAGAGATGATTCACCATGCCAAGGCAGTTGTCCGGGGAGCCGGAAGCTGCCTGGTGGTCTGCGACATGCCCTTCATGTCCTACCAGACCAGCATCGAGGAAGGGGTCCGGAATGCGGGCCGGCTCATGAAGGAAACCGGGGTGGATTGCGTCAAGATGGAAGGGGGCGTG
Organism: uncultured delta proteobacterium; assembly: GCA_963802665.1. Lineage (GTDB taxonomy): Bacteria > Desulfobacterota > SM23-61 > SM23-61 > SM23-61 > SM23-61. The sequence continues at coordinate 165,854 of CAWDJO010000010.1, forward strand.
GAGATCAAAGAAAAGGTAGAGGCGATCGTGGAAGCGGGAATCCCGGTTATGGGCCACATCGGCCTCCTTCCTCAAAGGGTTTCCCTCGAAGGAAAGTACCGCGTTCAGGGCAAAGACGCGGCCTCGGCGAAAGAGATCCTGGAGGACGCCCTGGCCATCGAAGAGGCAGGGGCCTTCTGTATCGTCCTGGAGAGCGTGACCGCCGAGGCGGCTAAAATGATCACCGAACGGCTGAAGATCCCCACGCTGGGCGCCGGTTCGGGCCCGTACCTGGACGGCCAGTCCCTCAACCTCTATGACATCCTGGGCCTCTCCCTGGGAATCGTTCCCCGCTTTGCCAAGAAGTACCTCAACCTGGCGGAGGACGTGGTCCGGGTTCTCGGAGAGTTCAAGAAAGAGGTTGATGAAGGGAAATTCCCCGCGGAAGAAAATTTCTTCCGCATGGACCCCAAAGAAGTACAGAAGCTGGCCGGCAAGAAAAGGAAAAAATAGAAGAGCGTAGGGGCGGTTCGGCGAACCGCCCCTACGACGGGTTTATGGCATCGTCCTGGCGGAAGTAAAAGATCTCTGCCGATAGAGAACCTTTCCCGCCTTCATTCCCGTCCATTCGCCCTTCGCTACCGCAACCTGACCATTCACGATCACATAGTCGATCCCTTCCGGATACTGGTGCGGCTTGTCAAACGTGGCCTTATCTTTGACGGTGCGGGGATCAAAAAGGGTGATGTCGGCGATCATCCCTTCTTTGATCAGGCCCCGGTCCACCAGCCCCATGCGGTTGGCTGGGGCAGAGGTCATTTTGCGGACTGCTTCTTCGAGAGGAAGAATGGCCTCTTCTCTCACGTACTTGCCCAGGACTCTCGGGAAGGTGCCATAATACCGGGGATGGGGGACTCCCTTCCCGAACTCCACAAGGCTCCCGTCGGAGGCCACGAGGCCATGGGGGGAGCGCATGATCCGGATCAGGTCCTCGTCGAGCATGTTGAAGGAAACCACGCCGACGCCAAGTCCTCCGGCCAGGACAAGATCCGTGGCCGCATCCACGGGCTCCTTCCCCTTGATCTTTCCGATCTCGGCCAGATGTTTTCCCTCCAGGCTTGGGTCAGCAGTAAATCGGGCAATGAAAAGTTTCTCCGGCCCTCCCCGCTTGTCGATCGACGTAAACATGTCCTTTTTTATTTTCTCGCGGGTTGCCGGATCCCGGAAGCGTTCTTCCAGTTTTTCCTTGCCCCCGGCTTGGGCCCACCGGGGAACCGTGGCTCCCACCAGGCTGGTGGCTGAGGCCACATAGGGGTATTGGTCGAAAGTCACATCGACGCCCCGCGCCCTGGCCTGCCGGATCAGGTCCAGGATCTCCACCGATTTTCCCCATACCGGCTTTCCCAAAGCCTTGAGGTGGGAAATCTGAACGGGAATCTTGCCCTTCTCTCCGATCTCGATGGCTTCCTTCACGGCGGCGACCAGCCCTATGTTGTAATCACTCTCATCCCGGATGTGGCTCGTGTAGATGCCCCCGTACTGGGCAGCGACCCGCGCCAGATCAATGACCTCGTCCGTCTTGCAGAAAGAGCCAGGAGCATAATACAGACCGGTGGATAGACCGACGGCCCCTTCTTCCATCGCTTTAGCCAAGAGGGCCTTCATCCTGGCTAATTCATCGGCGGTCGGCGCCCGGTCGGCCATGGCCATGACCTGCTTTCGAATGGTGGCCTGCCCGACCAGGAGGCCGAAGTTGATACCCAGGCCCAATCGTTCCAGGCCGGCCAGTTTCTCTCCCACCGGGTAGATCGAATCCCCGCAGTTCCCCCCTACGATGGTGGTAACCCCTTGTTGCATATAGTTTCGGGCCAGGGGGAGTTTTTCGATGTCCTCGTCCGTGTGGTTATGAATATCGATAAACCCAGGGGCAACCACCAGGCCTTTCGCATCGATCCGCCTGGCGGCTCGGACCTCTTTCAGGTCTCCGATCTTCACGATCCGTCCATTCTGGATCCCCACATCCCCGTAGTACCAGGGGCCTCCGGTCCCATCCACAATCCGGCCTGCCCGCGATCACGATGTCGTAGGAATCCTGGGCCGAGGCTGTCAGAGCCATAGCTGCGAGGAACCCAAGGATAAAGAGGGAAACGATTGTCTTCCGGAGTGATAACTTCATAGGATCTCCTCCTCTCAGTGGCGGGATGCTTTTTGCCAAGTAGGGCGATTCATGAACCGCCCCTACGGGGAAGCCTTACTTCTTGCTCTCCAGGAAATCTACGGCCAGGTTGGACAGGGCCCGGACCCCGAGTACTAGAGCGCTTTCGTCAATCGTAAAATGCGGTGAATGGTTCGGGACCGGTGTTTTTCCTGGAGGATTCGTTCCGAGAATGATAAACAGGCCGGGGATTTTTTCCTGAAAGAAAGCGAAATCCTCGGCCCCGGTATTCTGTGGAGCTGGAACCGCTTTCCCCGGACCGGCCACTCTCTGCAAGGTTGGGGTCATTTGAGCGGTCAGTTGGGGATCGTTATAGGTTACCGGGATTCCTCGATAAAAGGTCACTTCGGCGGTTGCCCTGGCTGCTTCGGCGATGGATTTGGCCATCTTTTCCATGCTTTCATGGATTTCCGTGCGGATCTTTGGGTCGAATCCGCGCGTCGTACCCTCCATTTCAACTTCCCCGGGAATGATATTGGGTCGCGTCCCTCCCTTGATCGTTCCCACGGTAACTACGGCGGGAGTTACGGTCAGGTTGGTTTGACGGCTGATGATCGTCTGGAACCCCAGAATGATCTGGGAAGCGGTAACAATCGGATCCACTCCCGCCCAGGGCATGGCCCCATGGGTTCCCTTTCCTTTCACGACGACCTTAAACCGGTCTGCACTGGCCAGCATGCCGCCGGCCCGAAATGCGATCACACCCACAGGAGCAAAAGGGGAAACATGAAGGCCAAAGATGGCGTCGGGTTTGGGCGATTCGAGGGCTCCTTCTTTGACCATCAGATAGGCTCCCCCTTCTTCTCCCGGGGGCGGGCCTTCTTCTGCCGGTTGAAAGATGAATTTGACTGTTCCCGGCAAGCGATCCTTCAGTTTCGAGAACACCTCGGCCACGCCCATCAAAATGGCCGTGTGGGCATCATGGCCGCAGGCATGCATGACTCCCTTGTTCTTCGAAGCGAAAGGAACGTCGGCAAGCTCGGTCACCGGAAGGGCATCCATGTCGGCCCGCAGGGCCACCACGGGCGTATCTTTCTTCCCCCGCAGGATGCCCACGACCCCGGTGTGGGCGACTTTGGTCTGGACTTCCATACCGAGACGGCGCAGGTGCTCAGCCACCTTTTCTGAAGTCCTGAACTCCCGGTTGCCGAGTTCCGGGTTCTGGTGAAAGTCCCGCCGCCACTCGATGACCCTGGACTCTACCTCCTTCGCCAGCCGGTCGATGTCAGGCCCTAGAGAACTGCCCCCTCCGGTTTGAGCCCATCCGATGGAGGGGAAGATCACCAAGATCAAGGCAAACATCCTGAGCCAATGACTCATTTTTTCCTCCTTTCTGTTGTTTGATTTAATTTCCGATTTCTGATGTAGGGGCGATTCATGAATCGCGCCTGCAAACTCGCCGTACTTTCGAAATCTGGTCTGGGGGAATCGAAGAAATATCCCGGTCCAGGACCGTCAGGTGCGCCTCCATCCCTTCCAGGAGTTTTCCTGAGCGCAAAGAGACGGGGATGGTCCATGGCGGCGATGTGCTTCTCGCCGGGATGCTGAAAGTGCTCGATTCGCAGGGGGGCGTTTGCCCAGCCCTTGCTGAATGCACTCCCAGTAGACTTCCTGGGCAAATCCGATGGCCGCGTCGCCGATGGCATGGAGGGAGACGGTAACTCCGGGGGAAGCTGCCCTTTTCACCCCTTCCCGGAATTCTTCGGGATTATCGATGCAGGGGATTCCGCTCTCCGATGGGATTGTGGACGTAAGGTTCTTCCAGCCAGGCGGTGGTGGAGCCGAGGGTGCCGTCGATGAACCCCTTCACCCCGTCCAGGATGAGACGATCCGGGTGGGGCTCCTTCGAGGGCCGAAAGGAAGCGGTCTAAATCGCCCAGGGAAACCCGCAGATAGACCCGGACCCCGGCTTTCTCCTTCTGCAGGACCTGCCGGTAGATATCCAGGTCTTCCCATTTGGAATGGAAGAACACGTCATGAACCGCGGTGAGCCCGAGACGGTGGGCATACTGGAAAGCATTCTCCAGCCAGTGGCCTTTCTGGGAATCGGTCAGGGGAGGGATTTTGTCGGCCACCAGGTCCATGGCCTTTTCCAAAAGCAGGCCGGTGGGCTCGCCGGTCCGGGGATGGCGAACGATCCTTCCGCCGGACGGATCGGGGGTGTTCCTGCCGATGCCGGCGATTTCCAGCGCCCGGGAATTGGCTACCGCGCTGTGCATGTCGAATCGGGCCAGGAAGAGAGGCTTGTCCTGGGAGGCGTCGTCCACCCAGTCTCGGTTGGGCAGCTCTCCGCCCAGAAGAATGTCGGACCATTGCCCGAGGACCCAGGGAAGGGAGGGATTTTCTTTGACCCAGGTTCGGAATTTTGCGGGTAAACTCATCCCGATTGTTCACCGCTCCGTAGGTCGATCCGGGTAAGCTGCAGGGCCCGGCAAGCATGTGCGTGTGGGCGTCCACAAATCCCGGGAATCACCAGGGCGCCGGGGAGGGAAATCGACCCTGGGCATTCTTCCCGGCCTTTTCCCGGACACCGCTTCCACATCCCCCACAGCGATGATGCCGGAAGGATCAAAGCGCAATGGCCCCGGACCGCGTGGAGTGATCCGTCGGTCAAGAATAAGAAAAACATCCTTCAATATTGTTATTCTCCTGCCAATTGGCCACGATCCATTCCTTAACTGCAGAGCTCCTGGAGGATCCATTTCAAGGTCCTGACTTGCGAAACGGCTGCAGGGGCAATTCAAGAGATTACGCCGCTGTTATTCCCCGAAACGTAGGCGCGGGTATTCGAAACACGCCCTTGCATTTCCCAATGAAGCAATAACGGATCTGCAACGGGCGCCTGTCGAGAGACATCTAGTTCTTCCAGGGTTTGGTTCAATGATTCGGGCCATCCCTTTTCGCAGGTTCTCCATGGAATTCGAATAGGAGATCCGCAGATACCCTTTCCCGGAAGGGCCGAAAATCTCTCCCGGAGTAAGGGCCACCCCATGCTGGTCCAGGAGGTAGTCGACCAATGCCCAGCCGTCGACCTTGGTGACTCCGTGGCGGAGCCAGAAGTAGAAAGCCCCCTGCGGAGGAAAATAGGAAAGCCCGGCCTGATCGGCCATTTCCATCATCAGCTGTCTCCTGCGGGTGTATTCCTCCACCATGGGGCGGATGATACTGTCTCCCATTTTGAGCGCCGTAATGGCCCCGATCTGGCTGAAGGTGGTCGGGTTGATCATCGTGTGCTGCTGGCCTTTTTCCAGCTCCCAGACCAGGTCGGCCGGCGCCGCCAGGTAGCCGATCCTCCATCCGTCCATGGCATGCCCCTTGGAAAAGGAATTCAGGGTGACGGTCCTTTCTTTCATTCCGGGAAAGGAGGCAATGCTGTAATGCTGGCAGGGCTCATAAATGATTTTTTCGTAGATTTCATCGGAAATCACCAGGAGATCATGCTCTATGGCCACTTCCGCGACGGCCTGAAGGCTGGTTCGATCCAACACCGAACCCGGTGGGATTGTGGGGGCTGTTGAGCAGGATGGCCTTGCTTTTGGGGGTTACGCAGGCCTTCAGGGATTCCCGGCGTGATCTGGAACCCATGTTCGGGCGAACAAGGAAGGGGAACGGTTCGGGCTCCCAGGTATTCGGCCCAGTCGAGGTAGAAGAGGTACATGGGTTCGGGGATGATGATCTCTCCCCCGCCTCCAGCACGGTCATGAGGGTAATGGCCATGCCGTGGGAGGCGCCGGCCACGGCCAGGATTTCCTTCTCCGGGTCGGCCTCGATCCCGTTTTCCCGGCGCAGTTTTTCGGCGATGGCCTGTCGCAACTCCAGCATCCCCATGGAAGAGGTGTAATGCACCCACCCGTCGTCCAGGGCTTTCTTGGCCGCTTCCTTAACTGCGGCAGGAGTATCGAAGTCCGTCCGGCCGATCTCCATGTGAATGACTTCGCGCCCGGCTCTCTCCATGGCCATGGCCTGCTCCAGCATGCGGCGGATGCCGGACTGCTCGATTCTCTGCATTCGGGCGGCGGCAAATCGGTTCATTTTCATTCTCTATTCGGGACGCAGATGAACACGAGCATGAATCGTCTAGAGGAACTTAGTTGCCAAGAGCGGACAAGGGGAGATCCCTCATTCCAAGATCTTACAGAAGATCTGCATTCATGGTGCAGATACAGATAGAAAATTCAAGCGCAAGATAGAAACCTTTATCTGTTGTTTTGCATATCTCGTCGACATTCATCTGCGTCCCATTAATCCTGTTTTTGGGATAGCATAGGGTATCGAAGAGAGTCAACTGGTTTGTCGATTCCGATTGATCGGCGGGTTCGGCCGTTGGTACAATGAGGCTCATTTCCGGACCCGAGGCCGTCTTTGCTGAAGAAAGAAATCCCCGTCTCATCTCGCCGCTGATGCCGTTCTGCTCGGGGTCTCCGTTTTCTGGGGGACCTCTTTCGCCATCATCAAGGAGGCGCTGGGGGAAACCACGCCCGCGAACCTTCTTTTCATCCGTTTCTTCTTGGCCTGCCTGGTCCTCCTGCCCGTCGGGTGGAGGCCGGCGGAAGACCTGGTCCGGGGAATTCCTGAAACCGGGGATCATCATCGGCTTCTTTCTTTTCACCGCCTTTTTCACCCAGGCGTGGGGGCTGGTTTTCACCACCGCTTCCCGGAGCGGCTTCATCACCGGACTGAGCGTCATCCTGGTTCCCCTCTTGTCCATCTTCGTCTTTCGACAGATGCCCGCCCGGTCTGGCCCTGGTGGGGGCGGGCCTGGCTTTCTTCGGGCTTTACCTCCTGACCTCTGCCGACCAGGCTCAGGCCCTGCCTTTCAACTGGGGAGACTTTCTCACCCTGATCTGTGCGTTTTTCTGGGCCGCCCACATCCTGGCCCTGGGCCGTTATTCGCCCGGGGGAGATACCTTCTGGCTGACCTTCGTCCAGCTGGTCACTTCCTGTGTCGGCAGCCTGGGATGGGTCAGCCTGACCGGCAAACTCGATTTAACGGTCTCCATCGGGGTCTAGGGAGCCGCTTTTTACCTGGCCGTGATCCTGCACGGTCCTGGCCTACCTGGGGCAGACCTGGGCCCAGGCCCGGACCACGCCGACCCGCACGGCGATCATCCTATCCATGGAGCCGGTTTTCGCCGCCTTTTTTGCCTGGTTCTGGCTGGGTGAAAGGATGGGACTGTGGGGATGGATGGGCGCGGGCCTGATCCTGTGCGGAATTTTCCTCGCCGAATTAAGAACCGTGAGTAGTAAATGGTGAGGAGTAAGTAGGGAGGAGTGAAAAAGCGTGTTCTCTCCACTCACCCCTTGCCCCTCACCCTCATTTCTTCGGTGGTTTGGAAAGGAACAAGAGGAAAAGGGCCAAGAGGTTGGTCAGGGCCCCCAGCAGAAAAGCCAGCTTGTAACTGTGCGTCAGGTCATGGATGTACCCTCCGACGATGGGCCCGAAAGCGGCCGCGACTCCGGCAATGGTAAAAATGGCGCCGATCACCGAGGCGGCCTTGAGCCGTCCAAAATAATCCCCCACGATCGACGGAAAGACCGCGCTCACTCCTCCGTAGGAAAACCCGAAAAAGACGGCGAAGACGATCAGCATCCAGGCGTTGCTGGTGCTCAGGATCCAGAGCCAGGAAAAGACCTGCAGGGCGAGGTTCAAGCCCAGGGTGCGCTTCCTCCCGATCCGGTCGGAAACATAGCCCATCATCAGACGGCCGACGGTGGACGAACCGCCGAGGAAGCCCAGGGCTAACAGGGCTGATTTCTGGGAAAGGCCGATGTCCAGCGCAAAAATGACCAGATGAACCAGAGGGAGGAAGACCAGAAGCCAGGTAAAGAAAAAGAGGGCCGTCAGCACCCAGAAGGACCGGGTGTGAATGGCTTCCGCTGCCGACCAGTTGACCTCCTGAAGATATTTTTCATGCCCGAGCTTAGCCGCCCGCCCGGGGGAGTGGGTTCCCGGCCGTCAGGCAAAAGGCCGACCTTCTCCGGGTGGCCGATCAGGAACAAAGCGGTGGTGAAGAGAACGGCGAAGACCGAGAGCTCCCAGAAGGATAATCGCCTGTCGCCAGCCCAAGGCGGAGATCATGGCGCCGGCGACGGGAGGAACAACGATGATTCCCACCCCCAGCCCGGACTGGGCGATCCCCACGGCCAGCCCTCTCTTCTCGATGAACCATTTTACAACGAGAGGACTTGCGGTCATGTAGGCGGCGCTCATTCCCCAGGAAGCCAGAAAACCGTAGACGACGTAGAGATGCCAGGGGGCCTTGACCTGGCTGATCAATCCGATTCCCAGACCCAGGCAAATGCTCCCGCAGAGGAGGACGATCCTCGGGCCGAAACGATCGGTCAGCCTCCCGAGGATGATCCCCAGGAAACTGTAGATGAATGTGTAGAGGGAGAAGGCCCCGGCCAGATTCTGCCGGTTCCATTTGAATTCCTCGATCAGGGCCGGGAAGAAGACCCCGAAGGAGTACTGGGCCCCATAAGAAACGGCCAAATTCAGAAACACCAGGCCGGTGATGACCCAGCCGTAAAAAAACTTCTGCTGGGAAATTTCCTTTTGTTCCATGAAGTAAAAGAAAAATACGAATGCCGGATACCGGGCTCCGAAGGCGGAAGTCGAGACTCGTTACCGGAAACTTGAAACGGCCTTTCAATTCGATTCTATACCAAAAAGCAGACTTAATCGCAAGACTGAGTCCGGCCTTCTATGGTTGCGTCTTTCCTGCTGGCTTTCCGGCTCGAACCGGCGTCGCGGGAGGGAATCATGCTTCCAGGCGGAACACTTTGCTGATTATCCCAGGTGGTGATAACAAAAATTACCTATGGGCCTTAGGGCGGAATCGGGAAGATATCTGCAAATTTTGGTGAGCATCCTATAACCGATGGATTTTTCCTTGATGATGGCCTTTCCCAGGAGTCTTGCTGGATAAATGAACTGGGGCAGACTGACAACCTGGGTTCCCCAGTGTTTCTTAAAGGCCATTAGAGTCTCATTTTTGGGGGATGTTCTCCCGAAATCAAATACTCGGAAGCCGCCGTCATAGGCTGATTTAATGGCTTCCCAGAATAAGAAATGGTTGGGGCTCAGGGGGAAGAACCTTTCGTCCGTGGCCAAAAACTCCGCCGAGACCCGGTCTTTAAACTTAAAAAGAATGATGCTGGCAATATCCTGGCCGTTTTTCTCCGCGAAGAGCAAGGTCATGAATTTGGACCCCCCAAACTCCTCCTGCAAAGATTTGAAGAAAAGGAAAGGTTGGGGGGGGAGACCCAGGCGCCTTCTGGTTTTCACATGAAGACGATAGAACTTTTTCATGTCCGATTCATCGACTCCCTCTCGAAGAATCAGTTCGCTTTTATACGCCCGGGCAATTCTTTGGCGCACGCAGGTCCGATGAAGTGAGGTTCTCAATTTTTCTATATCTTCCGGCAAAACGAGGAAGTGGTGTTGGTAATAATGATGGATCCCAAGCCATTGTTTTGAATGAAATCGGCCCCTTTAAAAAATTTGATCTCCATATGGGACCCGCCGACTTCTTTTAGTAAATCTTTCGCCCCCGCCAAAAGTTCCTCCAATTCTTCATGGCTGGAAATCAATGGGTCACACAGGGTGGCAAAGGGAATGCTAATTAATCTTTTTCCCGTAAGCCAGCTTTTGACTGCAAAAATGGGTAAAGCCGCTTTAAGGGTGCGGTGGTCCTCATGCAGGAGGGCTAAATAAAACCCCTTCATGTGGGAAAAACTCTTCTCCAGGACCTTTTTCCATCCGGAAAGGTGAGTAATCCACCCAAAGGGATGGTTTTCCACGAACTGTGTCCCACCTAGAATCCACACTCGGATCGAGGCATACCATGTTTTCCATAGTCACCTATCAATGCCTATCTCAAGAACGTTCAAATATGCATATATGCATAACCTGTGCCCCCCTTACCATTCACTAACCAATTGATTTTAATGGTCTTATCGGCATCCATGGGGAAACCTTGAAAAAGAGTGGAATGAAATTTCTCTTTTTTCCCCAATTTTTTCACTTAAATGGATTTATTAAGGGCGGGTAACAAGGAAAATTGTCCGAGCTGCTTTTGATGATTCGGGCCTGAGCCCCAGCGGCCATGACCCGGTTTATAGAGTTTCCCTTGCTGAGCCAGCCCTCAAAAAGACTCAGTTAAGAGATTTTTGTTGCTTCCGCGGGGAAAGAGAAGAATTTTCATTCCGGGCATGGAAATCCGAAGACGGACCTCGAGGATACATCGGGGCCGGAGTTGCTACCCTGGATTTGCTGTGATATGTTTTTAGGGTCACCCCTATGGAACTTTTGGTCATTCACGGCATCGTCGAGGAATTAAAAAAGGAGATCGCGGGGGCGTTCATCTCCAAGATCTACCAGATGAACCGCACCGATCTTCTCTTCCGCCTTCGCCGTCCGGGTGACGAAAAGCAGCTTCTCCTTTCCACCCATCCGGATTTCTTTCGTCTCCACCTGACGGAAAAGAAGTACGCCAACCCCATGATCCCCCCGCGATTCTGCACCTATTTGCGCAAACACATCGGCGGAGCCCGGATTTCCGGGGTGACTCAGGATCCTTTTGAACGGGTGGTGCGCCTCCACCTCCAGAAGAAAATGGATGCCGGGGTGATCCGGCAACTCGTCCTGGTCGCCGAACTGGTGGGGAAAATGAGCAACATCCTGCTCTTAGAGGAGGACAAAATCCTCGACTGCTTGCATTTTCGCCGGGTCGAGGAGGGAGCGGCACGTCCCTCCGCCCCCGGCCTGGCCTATATTCCCCTTTCTCCTCCCGGTCAATGGACTCCCGATGAAATGAGCCGGGAAAAGGTGGAAGAAATATGTTCGTCTCCCCCCGGGGAACGCTGGAGAACCCTGGCCCGGAAAATCGCCGGATTGAGCCCTCTCTTCGCCCGGGAGGTTGAGTTCATCAGCGATGGAACTCCGGAGGGGATTTGGGAAAAGCTGCGCCTCTTCTTCGATCGATATGAACGAGGGACCTGCGAACCCAGGATCTACACCCTGCTGGGGGAAAAGAAGGTCTTATCTGCTTTTCCCCTGAAAAGCCTGGGACCGGCGGAGGAAGAGGCCTTTTCTTCCCTGAACCGGGCTGCCGATCAATTTTATTTTGAAACGGTCATGAAACGGCGGATGACCGAGCAGAAGCAGGCCCTATCCAAAAGATTGCGGCAGCTGATCTCCCGGCTGCAGCGGCGGCGGGAGAATTTATCGTCTGACCGGGAAGGGTTTCAAAAAGACCTGGAGTCTAAAGACTGGGGGGATATTCTGACGGCGAATTATCCGAAGCTCAAAAAGGGAATGCGGGAAATCGAAGCGCTGGATTACCGGCAGGACCCGCCCCAATCCATTCTCATCCCCCTGGATGAATCCCTGGACCCCTCGGGAAACGTGCAGAGGTATTTCAAAAAATACAAGAAGGCCAAACGGGGGCTGGAGATGACCTCCCAGCGGATGGAAGAGGCGGAAAGGGAAATCGTTTACCTGGAATCGGTTTTATTCGAAGTCGAAGCCGCCGAGGATGCCGAGGAGGTGGAGACGATTCGTCAGGAACTGGAAGAGGAAAGGATCATCAGCGTCCCTAAGAAACAGAAGTCAGTCAGAGAAGAAAAAGGAAGCTATCCCTTCCCGTGCGCCGCTTCCGCTCTTCCGACGGTTTGGAAATATTCTGCGGCAAGCACAACGTGGGAAACGACTACCTCCTGCGTCACCTGGCCAAGGATAATGACCTGTGGTTCCATTCCCAGGGAGTTCCCGGATCCCACGTTGTCCTGAGGATCGGCAGGGGAGAGCCCAAACAAGGATCGATCCTGGAAGCGGCCACGATCGCCGCGTATTACAGCCGGGGGAGGGGTTCCACCCGGCTTCCCGTGGACTATACCCCGGTGAAGAACGTGCGCCGTCCCAAGGGGGCCAAACCCGGGATGGTGACCTACTTCCATCAGAAGACCGTACTGGTAAAACCGGACAAAGAGAAAGTCGAAAGAATGAAGGCTTGAGAACTCTCTCTATTACGGACATTTTAGCCTATGGCACCTGAGGCAGGTAAGCGCACTTAAGGCACTCTTTTTACATTTGACATAACCCCTCTACTTTGCTATATAAGCGCTGAGTTTTCCTGCCCTTTGTTCCTCAGTCGAGTTTGGATTCAGCCAAGGAGGGAAACCCATGAAGGCATCACCTCTTCTGGAATTGAATCGTCTCTGCGGAAGAATCACCGGCAAAAATTATCTTTCCAGATTCCCCCTGAAATATCCGATTTAGTCCGTCCCAGCGGGTCTTTGGCAATTTCGATAATGGGGTTACACCCGGGTTCGATCGGCAACGTAAAGGAGAGGGTTATGAGTAAACGGAAGGAACCAGTGGAAGAGCTGGTCTACCAGGGAAGGATCAAGGTCCCTTACACCTGGTCGGTGGGCGAAGTGGGGTCCCGCTTCTTTATCGAGCTTCGCGATAACCAGAAAATCTTCGGAAAACGCTGCCCGGCCTGCCAGAAGGTCCTGGTCCCGGCGCGGAAGATCTGCGGGACATGCTCGAAGCAGACGGAAGAATGGGTGGAAGTGGGAAATCAAGGCACGCGTACAGACGTTCACCGTGGTCCGCTACCGTTCCGACGTCCAGCCCCTGAAACCTCCTTTCGGGTATGGAATCATCAAGCTGGATGGCGCGGACACCGGAATGGCCCACCTTCTTTACGGATCAGACCCGGCGAAGTGGAAAATCGGGATGAAGGTAAAAGCGGTGTTCAAAGACAAGCGAACCGGCAATATTCTCGACATCGCCTATTTTCAACCTGTCTGAGTTAAAAAATACAGCAAGCACCAAATTCGAAACCAACAGCTTTCATCTGTTTAGGGCATTCGGTCATTGGAGGTTGGAATTTGATTTGGGATTTGGAATTTGGACTTCGGATTTGATCCCGGGCTTAACCGGGATTGGGGGAAACGATGGAGCGGGTTGCAATTGTTGGTGTGGGTCAGACCAAATACGAGCGTCGAAAAAAGGGGGATAGCTTCGCCGACATGGTCTTCGAAGCGACCTCCAAGGCACTGCAGGATGCCAAGATGACCATCAAGGAAATCGACAATGTGGTAACGGTTTCCAATGATTTCTGGGACGGCAGGACGATCTCCAGCATGGCGGTCATGGATGCCTGCGGGGCCTACGAGAAGAACGTTTCCACCGTGGAGGGGGATGGAACTTTCGGCGTGCTCTACGGGATGATGCGCATTCTTTCGGGCTCCTTCGGCACCACTCTGGTTGCGGCCCATTGCAAGGGATCCGAAAGCGTGTCCAGCCTCATCACCAACGGAATGTTCGACCCGATCTATCAGCGGGCCCTGGGTCTGGATGCGATCACTTCTTCGGCCTTGCAAGCCAAAGCCTACATGAACAAGTATGGGATCAGCGAGGAGCAGTGCGCCCGGGTCTCGGTGAAGAACCACGGAAACGCCAAAAAAAATCCCTATGCCCAACTTCCCCTGAACATCTCCGTGAAAGAGGTCATGGCTTCCCGTATGCTCGCTGATCCCATCAAGCTTCTGGATGCCTCCCCGATTTCCGACGGGGCCGCGGCGGTCATCCTGGCCGGCGAGAAGAGGGCGAAAAAAATCGCCCAGAAACCGGTTTGGATCAAAGGGATCGGACACTGTGCCGATGCCTATTTCCTCGGAGACCGGGAGCTCGCCGAATGTCCTTCCCTTGAAGCAGCGGCGAAAAAGGCCTACCACATGGCCGGTATCACCAACCCCCTCAAAGAGATCGATGTGGCGGAAATCTATGATGCCTTTAGCTACATGGAACTGCTCTGGAGCGAAGGGCTGGGATTCTGCGGGAGGGGAGAGGGGGGGAAGTTCGTCGATGCCGGGAAAAGCCGGATGGAGGGCGAACTCCCCATCAATCCCTCCGGGGGAGTCCTTTCCGCCCATGCCGTCCTGGTCGCCGGGCTGGCCCGGGTTTGCGAATGTGTCCTCCAACTCAGGGATGGGGCGGGAGCCCGGCAGGTGGAAGGGGCCAAAACGGCGGTCGCCCACGGGAATCAATGGTCCCTGCGGACAGAGCCATTGTGTAATCGTTCTGGGCAAGTAAGCTGATAAGCTCGAATATCGAATTTCCGAAATCGGAACAAATTCGAATGACCGAAATCCCAAATTCAAAACGGGAATTGCGGTTTGGAAAATTGATTATTTGAATTTTGGCATTGTTTCGAATTTCGTGCTTCGGATTTCGAAATTCGGACTTGGATATTTCTTAACTTTAGGCACTCCGAACTTTAGCGCACTTTAGGCACTTCTTTGGAGGACTTATGGGCAAGCGAGTCGCCATCGTCGGCAGCGGTCAGACCTACCACAAAAGCGCGCGCCTGGACGTTAACGGCATCGAACTGATCCATGAAGCCGTGACCCGGGCACTGGAAGATACCCAGCTGACCCTGAAAGACATCGACGCCGTGGTCATCGGAAACATGGACCATTTCGAAGGGATCAATTACGTGGATACATGGTCCGTGGATGGCTCCGGCGCCTACATGAAACCCATTTTCAAAGTGACCACCGGCGGAACCACCGGAACGACAGTGGCCATGGCCGGCTATTACACCGCCGCCTCCGGCCTCTTTGACACGGTGCTGGCCATCGGCTGGGAGAAAAATTCGGAATCGGACACCACGGGGGCGATCATCACCGCCTTCGACCCCATCTGGGACCGGCCTGCTTTTGCCGGAGCGGTGGCCGGATTGGCGGTGGAAGCTTCGGTCTATATGCACCAATACGGGATCACCGAGAAAGACGCGGCCCGCGTTTCGGTAAGGGACCGGAGACATGCTACCAAGAATCCCCATGCCCATCTACGGGGAGAGATTTCGATCGAAGACGTACTGAAATCCCCCATGCTTTCCTATCCCGTCAAGCTCCTGGATATGTGCCCCAGGACGGACGGGGCCTGCGCCGTCATATTCGCCGCCGAGGGCCGGGCGGAGAAAATCACGGATAAACCGGCCTGGGTCTGGGCCACGGCGACCCGGCACAACTATGTGTATATCGGAGACTGGGAGCCGACGGCCGGCCTCAAGACCCTGGAGTCCGCCTCCAAGGAGGTGTACCAGAAAGTCGGCATCCGCGAGCCCTTGAAGGAAATCGACGTGATGGAGCTTTACCTTCCTTACTCCTTCGCCGGGTTGAGCTGGATCGAATCCCTGGGCCTCTGCGGGAAAGGGCAAGCTCCGCGCCTCCTCTGGGATGGCGTGACCGATATGGGCGGGGAGCTGCCGATCAACCTTTCCGGCGGAGTCATCTCCTGCAATCCGATCGGAGCCACGGGATTGATCCGGGTGGCGGAGGCAGCCATGCACATCCAGGGCAAGGCCGGGCAGCGCCAGGTCCCGGATGCAAAAGTGGCCCTGGCCACGGGTTTCGGCGGCTGCTTCTGGTCGGATATCATGATGATGGGAAAGAGAAAAAAAGCGAGTTTATAGCGGCGTAGGGGCGGTTCGCGAACCGCCCCTACGCTAGCTGCTTAAAGGAGAGCGACATGGAGAAGAAGGATTTCCTGACTATTTCTTCCGGGGAGCAGGCCCAGCCCTTTAACTGGTCCGTAGGCCGGCACGGAAGCAAGTTTTTGACCGAACTGCGGGACCACAAGAAGATCCTGGGGATCAAGTGTCCCTCCTGCGGCAAGGTTTACGTCCCTCCCCGGAGAGTGTGCGGAAGGTGCTTCGTGGAGATGTCCGAATTCGTGGAACTGCCTCCCAGGGGTACCCTCACCGCCTTTTCGGTGTCTCATGTTCTCTTTCGTGGACCCGGATACCGGCAAGGAACGTCCTGTGCCCTACGGGTATGGCTATGTCCAGTTTGACGGGGCCGACAACACCTTCCCCCACTTTTTGGACGAAACCGACTGGAAGAAGATCAAAATCGGGCAGAGAGTGGAAGCCGTCTTTGAAGAAAAGCGCCGCGGCCACCTCCTGGACATCAAACACTTCCGCATTATCCCTGAATAAAAACGTTGTATCAATTTAGCCGTTTGAAAATCATATCAAAGCCATATCA
This sequence comes from uncultured delta proteobacterium, assembly GCA_963802665.1. Classification (GTDB taxonomy): domain Bacteria; phylum Desulfobacterota; class SM23-61; order SM23-61; family SM23-61; genus SM23-61. Next base: position 182,112 of record CAWDJO010000010.1, read on the forward strand.
ATTAGCATACCCATCGCTGAAATCCCCCCCCACCCCCCTTTGCAAAGGGGGGTGAAAAAATTGAAATTCACACCCAGGAGGGGGATTTCTGGTGAATCTTTTCAAAAGGTCAAAGTTACCTTTTTCAAAGAGCTAAAGTGTTACAAACCGTATTAATTAAGCTGCCCCATCTCCCTTGCCGGGAAAGGTGAAAGCGGGAGATCCAAGAAGGCGAAGCTCAGCGAAGGGGGAGGGGATAAACGAAGCAAGGGGTGGAGTAACTTGAGGGAGGCGAGTGGAAGGATGGGCCTCATGGGCCGGTACAATGTTCTTCCCGATATTTTCTTTCCATATATTCGGCCTGAAGTTCCCTGCCTTCTTCCCCCATAAGATTGTATTTGATTTGGAAGAAATGGGTTATCTCGTGGGCCACGATGCTCGCTTTATAACAGGGTTCTAGAGAGCTCTTGATATAAATACTGCGGTCATTTTTGATTAAAAAGCCGGCTACATCATTGGCTAGATTTTCGACGTAGGTAGCTGGCCTCAATCCCGATCCCACCCCATTCCGACCAAAGATTCGTGGAGGAGCTTCAGGCTCTTCTCCGTACTCATCAAAAAATGTTCTCTCAACTCTTTTTCGGGTAATTCGATAACCCGGGGCCTCTCTTCTCCGGGTGTAATTTGGAGCTTTTGGGCCACCCAGAAAAATATCTCTTCCTGATCCCATTCCTGATCCCAGGCCTGGATCGAATAGGGAATCCCCAGAAAGATCAGAAAAGCAATTACCGCCATGGATCGTTTACATTTCATTTCCTGAACAAACCATTCCCATTTACGAATGCCCGAGCCAACTCCGTCTCTTCCGCCTGATCCGGAACGGAAGGATGGGCTACTAAAATACTTTTCGGCAGAATCTTTAAAAAATTAAGGAACTCCCTCAATCCTCCCCGCGACTCGTGGAAAAGTACGGTATTCACTTCATTTTCTTTTAGCTGAATCCAGCGATAAGGGTGAAAGAAAGAGGAAAATAAGGTTAAGGGAAATATGGTGTTCTCTACGCCTTGCGAAAGCCATGGGTGGGACCCAATCTGGACAACCGGCGTTAGGCGTAGCAGTAGGATTGTGCGCGAATGGTATTAAAATTGTAGGGGCAACCCTGCGTGGTTGCCCATCCCGCGGGCGGCCACATCGGGCCGCCCCTGCAATATCCTGTTTGGATCCGACTATGCCGGGTTGGGAATGGGCGATTTGATGGGAGACGATGAAAAGCTTGCTCGATCGCTGGAAGAATGGAGAAGGATGAAGAGATGGGTGAAAGAAAAGGGGCGATCACGCGAAACGCGTGACGGGTCGCCCCTACGCTTATTTACCTCGGTGAACTCTGCGTCCTCTGTGGCTAAAGGCTTTTAATCCGCCCACCTGGGCGGCCATTCCATGACCATATTCCCGTTCTTGTCGTAGGGAATTTCCTGCAGTCCCGAAACCACTTCGATGCTGGGGTTCGCCTTGGCTTCCTTTAGCATGGGCTCGGAGGCCCAGAGGTACTCCAGCTCCAGGGTGTTCTTGATCCAGACCAGGCGCAGGTCCTTGGGGTCGATCACTCCCGAGTTATCGTACGCCGCCTGCAGGGCATCCTGATCTTTATCGAAGGAGATGGGAATCCGGCCGCATTCCGGTCCCATACCGGTAATGGAGTTGATCATCGTGGGCACCGGGTCGATCTTTTTCACCAGACGCTTGGTGGTGTATTCGGCAAAACCGATCCCGATCGCATTTCCTTCCGTCTCCGGGGTAAGATCCCGAACAAAGATCCGGGTAATCTTGGGTTCCTTGAGCGGCGGGCTGCCGATGAAGTAGAGTCGGCCGGTCACGTTGGGGTCCATCCCCGCCCCGCTGATGTTCTTCCCGATCTCATCCACCACCAGGACATCGACCTGTTTGAAAGGCAGCCGGGGCATGATCTCCCGGGCTTTTTTCAGAAGCTCCTTTTCGCCATCGTAGAAATTCTTCGGCTCCAGCAAGTGAAGGGAAGCGGTCTGGTCGTACTGGTTTTCGATGATGCCCACGCCGAAGAAGAAGGGCAATGCTTTGCGGATCACCGGCAGAACTTCTTTGAACATGGTGGCAAACCCGTGCTTGATGGTCAGGCGGTGGGCCATCAAGGCGCCCTTGTGCTTGCCCATGCCGATGATGATCATCTTGCTGATGCCGCTTTCCACTTCATGGTCAAAATCGGTGTGGGGCTTGATCCGGTTGACCACGATGATCTTGTCGGCCTTCTCGCAGATATTTTTGTCGATGAGCACGGAAGTGCCGAAGCTGGTCCGTCCGATCTCCTTCACTTCCATGGAAGATACGATCGGGGCGCCCACAAACTCTTCGGTAATGCCCAGGTGATGGAGCATCTTGACCTGGCCTTCGGCCGTGGCCCCGCCGTGGGACCCCATGCAGGGGACGATAAAGGGTTTGGCGCCCAGGGCTTTCAACCGGGCGACGATGACCTTCAGGACTTTGGCCTTATCCCGGATCCCCCGGCTGCCGGCGGTGAGGGCGATTCGCTCTCCTGCCTTCACTTTTCCGGCCAAACCGAACCGGTCGAGCTGGGCATTCATTTCTTTCTCCACATCCGCCAGCTTGGGGGAAGCAATCTTCTGGCGAATCTTGAAAACGCGGGGTAGAGGGTCCATCCTTTGTTCCTCCTTGGAAATTAATAATGAAAGTATAACACACTTCGGTTCCTCATGGGGAACCTCTGAATGCGGAATTCGGATTGCGGATTGCGGAATGAAAAGGAATGACTAGCGGTCACAGATTCCAAATTGTAGAGTTTCGGGTCAATGGAAATAAAGTTCAGCGAGGTTTTCCAATAGTCATCCAAACGATGCAGTCCTTAACGATCATTCGTTAATCCGCATTCCGAATTCCGACATTCCGCATTCGACTTACGGCGGCAATAGGACCCCAGCGGGCCATTTCGGCGAGAGCAGGACGGATCCCCTCCGGTCCACGATGAGGGCGTGGACGTTGGGCATCTCCTCGATCAGGGCGAAGCCTTTCTTGGGCCCCAGCACAAAAACCGTGGTGGCCAGGGCGTCCGCGTCCATGGCCGTAGGGGCCAGGATGGTCACGCTCTGGCATTCGCGGGCGGGCAATCCGCTGGAAGGAACCAGGATATGGTGGTACCGCTCGCCGTCCTTTAAAAAGTATTTTTCATAATCCCCCGACGTGGCGATCCCCGCATTTTTCGACTGGATCTTGGCGATGAAGTCGGAGGGGAGACGGGGATGCTGAATTCCGATGGTCCAGGGGATCTCCTTTTCTTTCCTCCCTCCCACCCTCAGGTCCCCGCCGGCATTGACCAGGAAGTTCTCGACCCCTCTTTTCTTGAGAACTTCGCAGGCCCGGTCTACGGCATATCCCTTGGCGATAGCTCCCAGGTCAAGCTCCATCCGGGGGTCGTCCAGGTAAACGGTGGACCTGGCACGATCTACCTTGATCTTTCGATAATCCACCCTCTTTAGGTTCTCGCGCAGTTTTTCCCCGCCGGGGATCTTACCCTCCCGGAAGTTCCACAGCCGGAAAACGGGGCCGATGGTGATGTCGAAGGCCCCTCCGGAAAGACGGGAAAAATAAAGGGCCCGCTCGATGACCTCCAGGGTTTCGGGAGATACCCGAATTTCCTTTTCCCCGGCATGCCGGCTGATCTGGCTGACCTCGCTGTCCGGGCGGTAGTGGCTCATGAGCCGATTGATCCGCTCCACCTCCTGGAAAGCCGCCTCCATGGCTTTTTCCGCGGTCTTCGGATCGACCTGGGAAACGGTGATCTCCATCGAAGTCCCCATGAGGATGCGGGACTGGCGGAAGAGACCAGCCTTCTCTGTTGCGCGTGGGAACCAAGGGGAGGAAGAAGAATAGAGAGATGGATCGATTCCAAGAAATACCAGATTGCGGAATGCGGAATTGCGGAATGCGGAAGAAATAAATAAAGTTTCGGGTTTCAGTTTTCAGGTTTCGAGTTGAAGGTTTCATAGACCTTAGAAACGAGCAGGGGCTGGGTATATGATCAATTTAGTTTCTTCATTTTAACCCGAAACCCGAAACTCGCAACTCGAAACTGTTTTCATCCATTCCTGCAGAATGACCTTGCCCCCTTGCCCTCCCCTCGGGGGAGGGCATAGGGTAGGGGGTATTCCGCATTCCGCATTCGGAGCATTTCGATTCGGCAATCGCGCAATCCGCAATCCGCATTTGATTTATCCCCACAAAATCAGTCCCAGCGAGTAAGGGTTGGAAAGGAGGGGATGGGAAGGGAGAACCCGGACGCGGAACCCGAAGCGGCCTACTTTCTGGCAGGGGATTTCTCCCCGGAAGACGGTCGTGTTGTCCCGCTGGGTAACATCCCGGAGGGAAATGGTCTCCCGGTCCAGGAATTCGGCCTTGGAATCGACAAGGCCGTAATAAATATCCACGGCCAGGTCGTTGGGGGATAGGGGTCCCAGATGCAGAACGACTTCCACTTTCAGGGTCTGGCCGAACTGGATAAGCCCCCGGGTTTCGGCTTTCTTTTCCAGGATCCGCAGCTGCGACCAGTTCTGCCGGACGTGCTGGGTCCAGGCGGTAAACTCGCGGGCCCCCCGATACCCGTCCGCTTCCATCTTTCTCCAGTTTAGAGCCGAGGGAATGTACAATTGATTCACGTAATCCTGAAGCATGCGGTGGGAGCTGAACTGGCCCGCCAGGTTCAACATGGAATTCTTCATCAGGCTGATCCATCCCCGGGGCAGGTTGTCCTTTCCCCGGTCATAGAAGAGGGGAACGGCATTCCTTTCGAGGAGATCGTAAATGGACTGGCTCTCCACAAAGTCCTGATAGGCCGCATCCTGGTATTCTTCCCCGGACCCGATGGCCCAGCCCACGTCCTGCTGGTATCCCTCCGCCCACCAGCCGTCCAGGACGCTCATGTTGATCGCCCCGTTGGCCGCCGCCTTCATCCCGCTCGTGCCGCAGGCCTCCAGGGGTCGGCGGGGATTGTTCAGCCAGATGTCCGAACCCTGGACCATGTACCGGGCCACGGTCAGCTCGTAGTCTTCGATGAAAACGATCCGGTCCCGGAATTCCGGTTGCCGCGCCAGGTGGACGATGTGCTTGATCACCTCTTTCCCGGCGGCATCTTGGGGATGGGCCTTGCCGGCAAAGATGATCTGCACCGGGTGCTGGGGATTATTTAGGATCTTGGCCAGACGGGCCGGGTCTTTCAGGATCAAGTCTCCCCTTTTATAGGTGGCGAATCTCCGGGCGAACCCGATGGTCAGGGCTTCGGGATGGAGAACCTGGCCGGCGGCCTGGATCTCTTCCTTCTGCCCGCCGCGCCGCTGAAGCTGTTCCTGCAGCCTCTGCCGGGTAAAGGTGATGAGCCTCTCCCGCCTTCGTTCGTGCGTCCGCCAGAGCTCGGCATCGGGGATCTTGTTGACCCGCATCCACACGGAGGCGTTGTCCGGATCTTCGGCCCACCGCCTTCCGAGGTAACGGTCCAGGAGCCGGCTCATGTCGTCGGATATGAAGGAGGGGATGTGAATCCCATTGGTCACGTTGTCGAGGGGAATGTCGACTTCGGGAAGAGAAGGCCAGATCTCCCGCCACATGCGGCGCGAGACGGTCCGGTGAAGCTGGCTCACGGCGTTGGTCTTGGAGGAGCTCTTCAGGGCCATGATGGCCATGTTGAAGGAATTCCGGGGGCCGTGTTCATTGGGAGAACCCAGGGCCATGAAAGCGTCCAGGGAGAGCCCCATGGAGCGCAGGTAATTCCCCAGCAGGGAGCCCACCAGGGAAGAATCGAAAATGTCGATCCCCGCCGGGACGGGAGTGTGGGTGGTGAAGACGCTGCCCGCATAAGCGGCTTCTTTGGCCTCGGCAAAGCTGAGGAGGTTTTCTTCCATGAGGAGCCGGATTCTCTCGAGGTTGGCCAGGGCCGAGTGCCCCTCGTTCATATGATAGATGGCCGGCTGGATGCCCAGCCGCCTCAGGGTGCGAATCCCGCCGATCCCCAGGACGATCTCCTGTTTCAGGCGCATCTCCCGGTCGCCCCCGTAGAGAGCACAGGTAATGTCCCGGTCATCTTCGTGGTTTTCCACCGTGTTGGTGTCGAGCATGTAAAGGGGAACGCGGCCCGCCTGAATCCGCCAGACCCGGACCTTCACCTGGCGGTCCCGGATGGGCACGTCCACGGTCAGGGGGTTGTTGTTTTCGTCCCTCTCCAGGATGACGGGAAGGTTGTGGAAATCGTTATCCGGGTAGGTCTCCTGCTGCCAGCCGTCGGCGTTCAAGTATTGCCGGAAATAACCTTTTTGATAGAGGAGCCCCACGCCCACCACCGGGAGACGGAGGTCGCTGGCGGACTTCACGAAATCTCCGGCCAGAACTCCCAGCCCGCCGGAGTAAACGGGCAGGCAATCGGTCAGCCCGAACTCGGCGGAAAAATAAGCCACGGTGAAATCAACGGGCGTTTCCAGGCCGAAATCGTATTTTCGGTGGTCCTCCCGGTAGCGGCAGAACTCTTCGTGGATACGGTCCATCTCCAGGAGGAACCCTTCATCCTGAAAGAGCTCGTGGACCCGTTCGTGACTCAGCTGCCCCAGCATGGCCAGGGGGTTGTGTCCGGTTTCTTCCCACAGGTTTGGGTCGATGGAGCGGAAGAGGTCGATGACCGGCAGGTTCCAGCTGAACCAGATATTTTTGGCCAGCTCCAGGAGCGGGCTCAGGCGGGAGGGAAGCTGGGGAACGACCGTGTAGAGAATGATGTCTTTCATTTTCAATCCCCCATGAAGGGTTACCCATTCGGCGAAGGCTTGATGGGCCGGGACACGATAGCAGTGGGTCCGTTAAAAATTATCGTGTTTTTGCCCGAAGTGTCAAGAAATTTGGCCGGCGGAGGCTCGCCCCGGTTCATTCCCCCGGGCCGGAAAGTACCATCCCTCCCTTATGCCTTCCCTTCTTTTTGTTTTTCAATCTTTGATGGTCTCGTAAAAAGTCTCTTAAAGCGTCACCCCGGCGAAAGCCGGGGTCCAGACGTCGTCCCGACGAAAGTCGGGAACCATCTCGGAGACTGGATCCCGGTTTTCACCGGGAACCCTGGATTCCGGCGCCTGCCCCGGACTCGATCCGGGGTTCGCCGGAATGACGAATTTTATGGAATTTCGACTTTTCACGAGATCATCATCTTTCGCCAGGATAAAAACGCTCCAGGTGAAGCTGCCCCGAGGGTGGAGAAAGCCGCAGTTCGCCCGGGAAGATACTATCTCTTTCGGGAAAAATCGTGAAAATCTTAACTGTTTTCATGGAGGTAAGCCCGGTTTCCGGGTTTCCTTCATGTTTTCCCTTGACTGGCGTAACCCCGCAAAAATATAATTTTTTTACCATATTCTCTGCCGTTTCTTGCCGGTCAGGAAAGTAAGAAGATCTGAAATTGTTTATCCGCGTTCATCCGCGTCCAAAAAAGTTCGGAGTTTGTAGGGGCGCGCTGCTGCGCGCCCTTACGGAGTTCGGAGTCAGAGGCGATAAAGCCCTGTTTTTAATTTTAGGCATTTTAGGCATTTCGAATTTTAGGCATTTTTCATCTGTGTCCCAATAGTTTTTTTGCGCTGGAACGAAAGGTAGATCCTGGACATGCAAGCCCATACCATTTGCCTCCGCTGTCACCAGAAGTGCCATCTCATCGCCGAGGTGGCCGATGGAAAAGTTGTAGCCGTGGTGGACGCGACTCCCATCAACCGCACCCCCCCCTGCCGGGAAGTCTGCCCCATCGGAATGGATGTGCCGGGGTATGTCGTTGCCGCCTCCCAGGGCAGGTTCGATAAAGCCATGGAGATCATTCGCGAGACGAATCCCTTCCCCGGGGTCTGCGGCCGGATCTGTCACCACCCCTGCGAAAAGGAGTGCATCCGGGGGGTGGTGGATGACCCCGTGGCCATAGCCTGGATCAAGCGGCTGGTGGCTGACCAAGCCCGGAAGAAAGAAAAGAAACCGATCCCCGCACCCCGGACGCAGAAGGAGACCATCGGGATCGTGGGCTCCGGCCCCGCGGGCCTTACTGCCGCCCATGACCTGGTGAAGGCGGGCTACGGGGTGACGGTCTATGAGGCCGCTTCAGAGCCCGGGGGCATGCTGACCCGGGTCATCCCTGAATTCAAGCTTTCCAAAGCCAGCGTCCTGGCGGATATTGACTTCATCAAAGGTCTGGGGGTGGAGATCAAGACCAACAGCCCCGTCGGCGGGAGCCTTAAGATAGAAGGCCTGCTGAAAAAACACCGGGCCGTGCTGGCCGCGGTAGGCAGCTGGACCCCGACGACGCTGAAGGTTCCCGGGTCGGATCTCGAGGGGGTCCATTATGCCCTGCCTCTGCTGGAGGGCATCAAGCAGGGAAAAGCGATATCCCTGAAAGGACGGGTGATGATCATCGGCGGCGGAAACACCGCCATGGACATGGCCCGGGCCGCCGTGCGTCTGGGGGCCGGGGAGGTTCGCGTGGCCTGCCTGGAGACGCTCGATAAAATGCCGGCCCACCCCTGGGAGATCGAGAGCGCTCTCCGGGAAGGGGCTCAGATCCATCCCGCCCTGGCGCCCCAGAAATTCAGGAAGGGTCCGGGAAAGCGGGTGGCCGGTGTGGATTTCCGGAAGGTGGCGTCGCTCCAGACGGATAAAGAGGGAAACCTCTCCTGGACCCTCCAGGAAGGAGCGGGGAGTGAAAGCTCCCTGGATGCCGATGCGGTGATCATCGCCATCGGACAGGCCCCGGCGGTTTCCTCCCTGGGAAGCAAACTAAAAATGAGCCCCCGGGGAACCCTGGCCGTTGATCCCGAAACCATGTCCACGGAAATCCCGGGGCTTTTTGCCGCGGGAGATGCGGTGGCAGGAGCGGGCACGGTGGTGGAGAGCATGGCCGCGGGAAGGAAGGCAGCCGCCTCCATCATCAAATACCTGACGGGGTCTGCGCCGAAAGAGAAAGAAACATCCCTGGCCGAGACCCTGCAACGCGCGGGAGAAACCGTCAACGTTGATTTCCCGGCCCAGCGGCAGCGCCAGGTCATGCCCACGTTGCCCCTGAAGGAAGCCCTTTCATCCTTCGATGAGGTGGAGCTTGGTTACCGCGAAAAGAACGGGATGGAGGAGGCCGGGCGGTGCCTCAATTGCGCCACCGTGTGCATCAAAGGAGCGACCATTCCCGATGTCCTGTACCATCCCAACCGCCTCCTGTATCCCCTCAAAAGAACGGGAGCGAGGGGAGAAGGAAAGTGGCAGCGCATTTCCTGGGATGAAGCGCTTAGCACCATTGCCGCCAAGTTGAAGGAAATCAAGGAACATTCCGGGCCGGAGGCCATCCATGTCTCCTGCGGCTCCGGACAGAAACACATCGGCATCCAGGCCACGAAGATGGCCGAGAGGCTCTGGCCCACGCCCAACACCCACCTGGGGCGCTACACCTGCATCCATCCGGACGTGATGGCCAACAGCGTCACCTTCGGGGACACGATCACCTATGAGTTCGGCCCGGACTACGGCGATGCCCGGTGCATCGTCTTCTGGGGGTCGGAGCCGGACGTGGCCACACCGGCCCAGGCCCGGGTGGTTCACCGGGCTTTGCGCCAGGGAGCCAAGCTGATGGTGATCGACCCGCGGCCCATCCCCATGGCCCGGCGGGCCGACCTGTGGCTGAGGCTGCGCCCGGGAACCGACATGGCGCTGGCCCTGTCCATGGCCCACGTGATCATCAACGAGGGGCTCTACGACCGAAATTTCGTGGAAGAATACTGCCACGGGTTTGACCGGCTGAAGGCCCACGTCCAGCCTCACACCCCGGAGTGGGGCGCCGAAATCACGGGGCTGTCCCGAGAAGAAATCATCAGCGCCGCCCGGATGTACGCCGAAAACCGGCCCGGGTGCGTTTACATCCGCCTGGGGTCGGGAGCGCAGCAGGTGACCTCCACCCAGACCTGCCGGGCCATTTCGATCCTGATTGCCATCACCGCCAACGTGGATGCCCGGGGAGGAAACCTCCTCTACTACAAGACCTTCCGGGAGGCACTCATGTGGCATCCGTACCTCATGTTCTGGGGGGTGAAGCCCCCGGCGGCCATCAACGAGAAGAGGCTGGGGGCCAGGGAGTACCCCCTCATGCACAAGCGCGGCCTCTGCCACATCCCCACCACCATCAAGGCCATGGAAGAGGGAAAGGTGAGGGCCATGTGGTGCATCGCCGACAACCTGATCGTGGCGGAGATGGACAACCAGAGGATCTGGGACATCCTCAAGAACAAGCTGGATTTCCTCTTCGTCTCGGACCTCTTCATGACCCCCACGGCCGAGCTGGCCGACATCGTGCTCCCGGCGGCCTTCTACCCGGAATGCGACCAGCTGGTGGAAGCCTTCGGCCATCCCTCCAGCACGGTCACGGCCTTCCGGAAGGCGGTCGAACCGCAGGGCGAGTGCAAGGACGACCGGGAGGTGGCCATCGAGATCGGCAGGCGGATGGGCATGGATGTTTCCCCGTGGGACACCCTGGAGGACTACCTGAACTGGATGCTGAAATACCAGGGCATGACCTTCGATGACCTTCTCCAGAAGCCCAATGCCACCCTGACCTTCCCGCGGAACTATGAAAGGTACCGGCACAGCACGCCGCCTTTCGCCACCCCCACGGGGAAGGTGGAATTGTTCTCCACCATCTTCGAAGTCATGGGGGTAGATCCCATCCCGGTCTTTCAGGAACCGCCGGAAAGCCCGCGGCGGACGCCCGAACTATTCAAGAAATTTCCCTTCATCTACACCCACTACCGGATCCACGGGTATATGCACAGCGAGGGCCGACAGGTCCGACGCCAGCGCCAGCTGGCTCCCGAACCCCTTCTCCAGATGAACCCGGAGAGAGCCGAGGCCCTGGGGATTGACGAGGGCGACTGGGTTTACCTGGAGACCCCCAAGTCGGCGGGAAAGGCAAAATTGAAATACCGGGTCCAGCTCATTCCGGAGATGCATCCCGACGTGGTCGCCGGCCCCCATGGGTGGTGGTTTCCCGAGAAGCCCCAGCCGGAGCACGGGTGCTTCGAATCGAACATCAATGCCCTGGTGACCCTCGATCCCCCCTTCGACCCGGTGGTGGGGGTCCCGCAGGTCCGGGCGATTCTATGCCGGGTGTGGAAGGCAGATTTAGAAAGTGCCTAGAGTTCGGAGTGCCTAGAGTGCCTAGAGTTAAGAACACGGTTTTATCGCCTTTGACTCCGAACTCCGTAAGGGCGCGACAGCGAGCGCGTCGCTACGAACTCCGAACTTTTTTGGACACGGATGAACACGGACAGATACGGATAAAGATTCTCCCCCGCATTCCGGAGGAAGGTGTGGAAAAAATGATTTGGTTCCTTTTTACGTCATTCCGGCGAAAGCCGGAATCCAGTGTTATCGAAGCATTACAAACTGCTGGACCTCGGTTTTCACCGGGGTGACGGCCGAAATTCAATTTCTTCACACTTCGGGAATATGTAGGAGCAACCCCATGATCGCCCTGGTTCCCGATTTTATCCCCAATGAAGAGGAAGTCGATGACCAAGGAGGCGATGAAGAAGTTCATAGAAACCTTGCCCTGGCCCTGCCGGTTGAAGGGTTTAAAACTGCGCTGCCCGCGGCTTTCAATGAAATCCGGGAATATGGGATTGGGAACCTGCTGCGGGAATACCCGGATTTTCTGGCCCGACTCTTGAGCAAACTAAGAAAGTCGGATGCGGCCGGGCTTTTCAACCAGATCCCCGGTGCGGCAGATCAGTTGATGGACCTCCTGTGGGCGGGGGTAAGCTTCCGGGCTGAGCAGGTGAAGGAGATGAAAGCCTTGCTGGAGAGGGCCGAAAGGCCCATGCACGTCAACATCGAGGCCTCGGACAGCCCCTTCCGGGGTCATTTCATCGTGAAAGAAGGGAAGATCACCGGCCGCTCGGGATTGCTGCACTTCAAGGATGAAGACTTCCGGTTCATGGGTCCCACGGAGGTATTGATGGACCTTTTGACCGGAGATCTCCCCATGGGATTCAGCAACCTCAGGCTGCAGACCGCCGGGCATTCCGGCTGGGTGAGCCGGATCGCGCCGATCATCCGGGGGATTGTAAACCTGCTCAAAGGAACGCAAGAACCTGCGGATAAGATCGGGTCGGGAATCTGATCCCAAAAATGTAAGTTGAGAGTTGGGAGTTGAGAGTTGTAAAGACATTTTTTCCTACAACTCTCACTCCTCCCCTGTTTTTGGTACACGACGACATAAATCTTATCGCATTTGTCATTCCGGGCTTGACCCGGAATCCAGTTCTTTCCTAGATTCCCGCTTTCGCGGGAATGACGATTTTGCTGGGATTTATGTCGCCGTGTATAGTTTAAGACAATAAGTTGAGAGCGCGCCAACTCCCAACTCTCACCTCCCAACTCCCATTTTTTAAAAACGGAAGGAGAAAACCATGCTGATCGTTGGAGAAAGGATCAACACCAGCCGGAAGGCGGTGAATGAAGCGGTGGAGAAGCGGGATGTCGCATACATCACCGGGGATGTTCAGAAGCAGGCGAAAGCGGGAGCCAATTATATCGATGTAAACGCCGGCTCGCGCATCGGCACCGAAATGGAGGACCTGAGCTGGCTGATCGAAGTGGCCGAAGCGGCGGTGGAGGTTCCCCTGTCTCTGGACAGCCCGGACCCCAAAGTCCTGCGGGGCCTGATCAAGAAGGTGAAAAAGAAACCCATGATCAATTCCACCACGGCGGAGAAGGACCGTTTCGAGGCCATGAAGGCGGTGGTGAAGGAACGAGAGTGCGAGATCGTGGCCCTGTGCATGGACGACCGGGGGATTCCCAACGCTGTGGACCAGGCCCTGGAGAACGCCCATTTTCTGGTGAAAAACCTGACCCAGGCTGGAGTCCCGATCCAGAGTATCCACCTCGACCCCATGATCCAGCCGGTCAGCGTAAACAATAAGAATGGGCTGCTGGCCCTGGAGACGATCCGCCGCATCCACCAGGAATTCCCGGGGGTGAAGACGGTCTGCGGTCTTTCCAATGTCTCCTACGGACTGCCCAAGCGCTTTCTGGTCAACCGCACCTTCATGGTCCTGGCCATCGGCGCCGGGTTGACCGGGGCCATCGTGGACCCCCTGGACCAGAAGATGATGACCCACATCCTGGTGGCCGAGACCCTGGCAGGCCGGGATGATTACTGCATGAAATACCTGAAGGCCAACCGGGCGGGAACGCTAACTGAATAAACCGCATAGCGCAGATGTCTGAACGACTCTTCACTCGCAACTTTGTCCTGGTGTGTGTGGCCAGCCTGGGCCAACATATCTCCTTCCAGTTATTGCTGGCCACTATGCCCTTGTACGTGTTACAGATGGGCGGGCGGGAGACCGAGGTCGGATTGCTAATGGGCATCGTAGCAGCAGCAGCGCTGGCGGTGCGGCCCGCATCCGGCTGGGCAGTGGAAATGTTGGGCCGAAAGAAAACGATGCTCGTCGGCCCGGCCGCCTTCGCCACAGCCTCTGCTGCCTATGCCTTCGCCGGCTCGATCCCCGTATTGCTGGCCTTGCGCACCCTGCACGGCCTGGGCATCGGAACCTTCAATACCGGCGCTCCCACTCTGGTAAGCGATCAGGCCCCGATCTCTCGCCGGGGCGAGGCACTGGGGTACTTCGGGACGTCCCAGACGCTGACGCAGGCTCTCGGCCCGGCCATCGGTCTATTCATCATGGAGGCATGGGGTTTCCAATGGTTGTTCGGCATCTCGGCAGGCATGGCCCTAACCTCATTGGCTCTCTGTTTCCTCCTGGAGGACTACCATGTGCCCGGGCCTTCCCGACGATTGGCCTGGAATATGTTCGTCAGCGTGAAGGTGCTGAAGCCGCTGATCCTGGTACTGGGGATGTCCTTTGCCACCGGCAGCATTTTGTCCTTTGTGCCCCTTTACGGCCGGTCTGAAGGCGCGTCTAATCCCGGCTTCTTCTTCACGATTTATGCCCTGGTGATGCTGCTCAGCCGTCCGGTATCCGGCATATTGTCCGACCGGGTCGGCCGCATGGCGGTGGCCGGGCCGGGGATGGTATTCATCAGCGCCGGTATGGGGCTGCTGGCGTTTTCCGGCCAGTGGTGGTCGCTGGCCTTATCGGCGGCCATATTGGGCGTGGGCCTCGGTGCGGCAATGCCCGCGCTGATGGCGCTCATGATTGATTTGGTGGGGCCGGCTGAGCGGGGTGGGGCGATGAGCACCTTCGGAATCGGGTTGGACGTAGGCATCGGTATCGGGTCGGTGGTGCAGGGGATGGTGGCGGAAGCCTATGGCTTCGGCGCGGCCTTCGGCCTGACTGCGGTTTTAACGCTTTTGTCTGTAGCGGCGTATTGGGTAGCAAAGAGGGGGCATGCGTAGGGGCACAAGCGGCTTTGCATACCCCCCAGTTTACCTGAAAATTGTTAGACTTAAAAAGTTGCTATATACAAACCATTTCCGCTAAAATCAGGCTGATTTCTGGATTTTTCGAATTGGCACGATCTCCGCTATTTTCCCCTTCTAGTCTCCCACTTCTTCCGGCTCCAAGTCACTGACACGTTTCAGCGGTAGACAAGAGCCGGAAGCCACGTCACGAGTTCAGGGAAGATTACCACTAAAACCAGCCCGATCACTTGGATGATCACAAAAGGGATGATGCCTTTATAAATGTCGATCAGTAGAACATCCTTGGGAGCGATTCCCTGGACAAAGAAGATGGCAAACCCAACCGGAGGGGTGAGGAAGGATGTTTGCAGGCAGACCGCGATACAGATCGCGAACCAGACCAAATTCGGGTTTTCCACCTTGCCATACCCTTCGACGGAAAAACCGAGCTGAGACACGACGGGGGCAATGAGAGGCAGGATGATAAGGGTAATTTCGATCCAATCGAGGAAGTAGCCCAAGATGAACACAATCAAGAGGATCAAGATCAAAACCCCATATTGGCTAAAAGGCAGGCTCATCAGAGTCGACGATATGACCTCGTCCCCGCCGAGGAACCTTAAAACGAGGGCGAAACTGGTCGCCCCTACAAAAATGCCAAAGACGAAGCCGGTCATCTTAAACGTTTCAAGGGTCACTTCCTTAATGGTTTGAATACTCAATTTCCCGTGGTGGGCCGCAAGCAGGACAGTGCCGAAGGCTCCCAGCCCACTCGCCTCTGTGGGGGTTGTAATTCCCAGGAAGATCGAGCCAAGAACAAGGAGGATGAGGGCCACCGGTGAGACCAACGATTTCAGGGCCTCCCAGACCATGATCCAGGTGAATGGGGGGCGGTCTTTGGCCAGAGGGAGTTGTTCCGGCCGGATGAAGCCATAGACCAGTATAAAAATGATATATAGAACACCCAGGAGGACCCCCGGGATAACGGCCCCCATAAAGAGATCACCAACGGATATAGCAAGTTGATCGGCCATGACCACGAGCATGATGCTGGGCGGGATCAAAATCCCCAGGGTTCCGGAGGCACAGATCGTACCCAGGGAGAGGGGTTTGTTGTAACCCTGCTGCAACATGATCGGAAGCGATATGGTGCCCAGGAGGACGATCGAGGAAGCGATGATCCCCGTGGAGGCAGCCAGGACGATCCCGATGATGCAAGCCACCACACCGAGGCCTCCAGCTACCTTCCCGAAGAGGGCTTCCATGGACCTCATCATCTCCTCCGCCATCTTGGTATGATCGAGCATGAGCCCCATGAAAATGAACATAGGAATCGCGACCAGAACCCAGTTGTCCATCAGGCGGAAGATGCGCTGGACGATGAGGCCCAGGGTACCGAAATCCATGCCGGTCGCTGTCCCGAGGTACAGATCACTGAAATATCCAATCCCGGCGAAGAGCATCGATACGCCGGCGAGCACAAAAGCAATCGGAAACCCGGTGAAGAGAAGGGCGATAAAACAAACAAACATCAAGATCACGAGGAGGTAATTAATCGTGAGTTCCATCGGAGTCCTGTTCTTTCTTGGCGATATTGTGCCAGGCCTGGATCAGCCGCGAAACAGCGGCGAGCCCAAGGAGAAACGATCCGATCGGGATGAAGGATTTGATGATATACCGGGCGGGTAGCCCCATGGGAGCAACGGAGCGTTCACTCACGTGCCAGGAATCGCCCACAAAACTCAGGCTGTGATAAAAAACCGCAATCAGGAACGGCAGCAGTAGAAAGATAGTCCCGAAGATATCGACGAATTCTTTGGTCCGGGGGGAAAACTGATGGAAAAGGAGATCGAGACGGATATGGCCGCGATGAACCAGCGTATAGGACATGGCGATCATGATGCAGGCGCCGTAGAGGTGCCACTGCAACTCTTCCAGGATGATCATTCCGCTCTTGAAAATGTAGCGGAGGACAACCTGGATGATAATGACGCCGATCAAAACTACATAAAACCAAGAGATAATTTGCCCGATTCTCCCAATAAACCCATCCAGACGGCCCGGAATTGATTTTGCCATATCCCTTCTCGACCCCCTAAATGTCTTAATCGCCTTATGGTGAATTCCCACCAGAGAATGGAGGA
>CAWDJO010000011.1:0-257834 GCA_963802665.1 uncultured delta proteobacterium
GCAGTGTGCTTGTGAGCCCTGCCCGTTACTGGGCTCTTACTGTCTTCATTCATAATGTTTACTCCTTTCGTGGTGTGAATTGTTGAACAGCGCTGCTATGAATGATAGTGTTTCGCTGCCGATCTAGCTAACGATTAAGATGGTTTCCTAATAAGACCCCGAATATTGTCTACTGTCGGCATAAGACACCGCCGAGAATTACGATGAAAGCCTTTGAAACTAAACCGTTATTCATCCTGAACCAGGGTATGCCGGTGTCTTATATGGTTTCAGCCTAAGCCCCCTTACTTTGGGATAACGACGAGGCCAAAGTATCCAAAATCCCCAAATTCGTCAATTAGGAAAATAACGTAAATCGTGCCAATCTCTGCACTTGGCCAAAATTTAAGAAACGAAAAGTATATCCAAACCTCCAATACTAAAAGAAATCTACATTAGAAACTCCGGATGGTTACAGCTCACGGCTTCGCGCGTCCCTTTGGATGCTCTTTCTTGCTTCACCCATGGCGTCCGCTGCGATCATAGCATTGAGGACTTTCTCCGGCGTGATCTTGCCCGCTTCGTGGTGGATGGCTTCCCCCGGAGCACAGGACTTTTCAGCCGCCTTTATAAGTTTATTCCGATCGGTATTTCGCAGACCGATGTCGGCCAGCGTAGTCGGCAGGCCGATTTGCTCACAAAACGAGAACACGGCAGCCGATTCCTTAGGTGAGGCGTCCGTGAGCTGCAAACCCGCCAACACGCCGAAGGCGACTTTTTCACCATGATAAAACGAATGGGTTTCTTCCAGCGCGGTAAGCCCGTTCTGAATGGCATGGGCAGCCGCCAATCCCGAGCTTTCAAACCCGATTCCGCTCAATAGGATGTTCGCCTCGATAATATGGTTCAAGGCCGGCGTGACGATATGCCTCTCGCCGGCGACCTTAGCGGCCGCGCCGTACATCAGCAAGGTATCATAGCAGAGCTTGGCGAGATTGAGCCCTGCCAGTGTGCTATATCCGCCACATTCGTTCATCGATTGGGTTCGGTCGCAGGATCTGGCTTCAAACCACGTCGCCAGCGCGTCGCCCATCCCGGATACGAGAAAGCGGGGCGGAGCGCCGGCGATAACCGTCGTGTCAACCAGCACCACCTGGGGGTTCATTTTTTGATATTGAACGGAATCGAAAACACCATCCTCCGAGTAGAGGATGGCGCAGCCGCTGCAGGGTGCGTCGGTCGAGGCAATAGTGGGAACGATAATCACCGGGATTCCCGCTCGGTCGGCGGCGATTTTGGCCGTGTCGATCGTCTTGCCGCCACCCATGCCGACAATGATGTCCACCTTCTCGCCGCTGATAATGCGGGACAGGCGGCTCAATTCCTTTTCACAGCATTCCCCTTGGAACAGCTCGATGAAAATCGAGTTCGCAGACAAATCATGGGTGTACTTGGCAAGGATTTTGTCTTTCACGGTACGGGATGCTAATATCAAACCTCTTTTCCCAAACAAATTGACCCAGTGGGCTAATTGGTCAAGAAGCCCTTCGCCTTGGATGTATTTCCCGGGGAAAACCGCTTTCAAGAACATATTCGCATTCCTCCTGTCCATATTCTGACCCCTTATATTTAAAAAATTTCATAGGCCCTTCTTCTCTTAAATACACCTCAAGGCCAGAGCGAGCAGTTCCCAGCCAAGTGAACGGAATAAACTGATCCGACATTTCCCAGATGACATCATTTTTAACCATTCCCCATAGCCAGAACTCTATCAATTCCGGTAAACATTGGCAAGCAGGCTTTCCAAGCTCAAGAGGGTAGGGAAACCACGATATGTTGGGGGTTGCTTCGGCCTTCTAAAGGTTACGATTACGTACCAATATCCGCACTCTGTCAAAATTTCTGAGATAAAAAGTATATTCAAACCTTTTAATGATTATGAATAGAAGGCTAAACCCTTTGACAGAAAAAATCACTCGGTGAGTTCAGGAAGGAAAGGCTTTGAAGACGTTGATTCATACGGTGTATTGTTAGCTTTTTTTATATCGTTTATCCTCGCTCGCCAGCAATGTGTTGATCTACACGCTTATGGTTTTCGCAGAAGTTTTCTGACGTTTTCCAGGGTTAAAAGGGCCACCTCCTGCTGGCGTTCGAGGAAGGGGGAAACGTCCTTTACCGCCTGGTCCCATTTGATTTTTTCCATTCGCTTAGCCACGGTCTGGCGCCAGTTTGCGGGGGTCACCTCGGGTCCACGCCAACCGGTTTGGGCCAGGGCGTTATTCAGGAGGGTGAAGTTTGGCTCGGGCCAAGTCCGGTCAGCCAGGTACCAAACGAGATCGTATAAGTCCCGTCCTTTTGTGTATGGGCGGGAGAGAACCGCGTGCAGCTTTCCGGCCAGAAGGGAAGGGCGGTCGTGATGGAGCAGGTTCAGGGTGACGAACCGCCGGATAACCGTGGTGCTTGTGGTGGCCCCGGCTGGTGGATGGGTGTCTATCTCCACCCGCACGGAGAGAGTTTGATCGTGGCGAGGTGAAAGACCGAGTTCGTAGAGGACCCCTCTGAATTTGATCAAGGCCGATTTCACCGCCCCCTGATCCCTGATTTTGACTTCGGCCACGTATCCTTCTGACTCGAAAGCCGATCTGACCTTGCCCAGGAGGCGGGTGAAAGAATCCTGCTGACCCGGAGCCACGAGAGAAAAATCGAGATCTTCCGAATACCGCGGCATTCGAAAGAGGAATCTCAGAGCCGTTCCGCCCACAAAGGCCCAGGTGAGGAATGCGGCGTGGTCCTGTAGCGTTTGAAGAATGCGGGCCTGCAGGTATTCGCGGGCGGTGCTTACCTTCATGAAATCGTTCGGCTGTTGGGCTACGATCTCCGCAAGATAATCCTTCATTTTTCAAACTCCTGATCACTCTTCCCGGCGGTCATGCGGGAAAGAAGCTCCACCGCCCGCTCCAGCTTTTGGTTCTTCAAACGTTCGGCATGTCTATGGAGGACTTCCCAGTCGAAATGATCCATGGGTTCAAACCGTAACTCCTCCAGAAATTCCGGCGAGTCGCTTCCCGGCGTCAGGTAAAGCAAATCCAACAAAGCCTTCTCGGGTGAAGCCAAAAAAACCGACTGCCCCCGGGAAATCTCTTTTTGATGATAGCCAAAGAAGGCCGTGTTTTTAACGTGACGGAACACAAAGCGTCCAAGGGGCGTCTGCAATTCTTCGGGACGGCCGGTGGTAACGCTAGTAGCCGCGGGGACAAACTCCGGGATCATGCCATAGTATGACAGAGCGGACTGCAAACTCACATAAGACGGTTTTCGCAGATGATTGGCCACCAGGAAAGGGTGCGGTGCCTCGGCCCGGTAAGGTGGCGCAACGGAATAAACACCGCGCCGAAGTTGGAGGAGACGGCCCGTTTTGACCCAGCGGTCCAACTGCCGCCGCATTGAATTGGCGGTACCCCTTCCCGCAAGAAGCAAAGAGGAGGAGAAAACCGGGTTGTTTCGAGTAATATTTAGTAGTTTCTCATAATTCATAGCAATATAATGACATATTTGTCTACTAATTGCAATAGAATTCTTAGAATTCAAGATAACTGGAGGTTGGTTCGAACCACGCTCGATTGACTATCAAAGCAGGAGCTGGAGGAAGGGCATTTAAAAAAAGTTCCGGGTTGCAAGTTTTGAGTTTAAGGTTTGATAACCCCAAACCCGAACCCCGCAACCCGAAAAATTTTCTCTGATTCTATTTTGCCCTAACGGGTAGGGGCGATTCATGAATCGCCCCTACGGATTTTGAATAAGGAGGGAACTTTCCCCGCGCATCGCAGCGGAAAAAGCGCAGGTTTTTAGATTTACCCTGAAGCCTGAAACCTGTATTTTATTTGACCTTCCAGAGATCCCCCTCCCACATGGCCTCGAAGAGGGCCAGGCTTTCTTCCTTGGACATGGACCGGGGGTTGTTGGCCCGGGGATATTTGGCGACGTTGAGTTCCCCCATCTTGGCCACGTCTTCATGTTTGAATCCCATCTCTTTCAGGCTCACCGGAAGCTTCACGTCGGCGGTTAACTCGTAAACGAGCTCGCAAGCCCACCTCCCCGCCTCTCTGGCGGAAAGGGATTCCACCTTCTCTCCCATGGCCCGGGCAATCAAGGCCAGCCGGTCTTCGATGACCGGGAGGTTAAAGGCCATGGTGTAGGGAAGGCCGATCCCGCAGCCGATTCCGTGGGCCGTGGGCTGGAACATGGCCAGAACGTAGGAGATGCTGTGGGCATAAAGCCCTCCGGTGCCGGTCATGGAGATCATGGCCAGGGTTGCGCCCATGGACATGTAGTAGCGGGCTTCGAGGTCGTTGCCGTTGAAGGTGGCCCGGCGGAGGTACTTGGCAATGAGCTCGATTCCTCCGATGCCCAGGCAATCGTACATGGGATTGGCCAGTTTGTTCATTATGCTTTCCACGGCATGGGAAAGGGCATCGATCCCGGTGGAGGCGGTGATCCGGGGGGGCATGGAGAGGGTCAGGCCCGGATCGATGATGGCGATCTCCGGGTAAGCCAGAGGCGAACCCATGAAATATTTATCCTTCCCGGCCGAGCACACGAAGAACATGGAAACTTCACTCCCCGTTCCCGAGGTGGTGGGGATCAGGATCTTTTTCAGGGCCGGGTTGTTGGCCACCTTCTTGCTCATCAGATCCAGAGGGGCCTGGGGATTGGTGGCCACGAGGGAGGTGAGCTTGGCCATATCCATGGAACTGCCGCCGCCCAAGCCGATGACCAGGTTGGGTTTGTCTTTGCGCACCAGGTCATAGAGGGCATCGGCGGTCTCGATGTGGGGCTCGGGATCCACTTTTCCAAAAACGCCCACTTTCATGCCTTCCTTTTCCAGGTTCTCTTTCACCAGGTCGGCATATCCCAGCTGCACCATGACTTCGTCCGTCACCAGGAGGACCTGCTTTCCTCCAAGCTTCTTGGCCTGCTCCCCAACCTTGGTGATCGTATTAAAACCAAAGAGAATGCCGTTGGGGGGAAGGATGCCGGCGGTCTGGAAGACGAACTCCCGCTTCAGGTGGGCGGGGACCTCATAATTCAAATTCGCTTTGGCCATGGGAAATCTCCTTTCTGGGAAAATTAGGTTAACCGAGTAAGCGATTCGTTTCTTCGAAGTGGAGATATTTTTTATCCTGCGATAAAATACCTTTTTGATCCCGTCAAGTCAAGGGATATAAGTGCCAGGTGCATACGGGGTGCTGACTCATCCTTCATCCAACCCCCATACCGAAAGGAGGTGCCCATGTCCAACGGCTTCGGCTTCAGCGGAACCCGGGTGGTTCCCCCGCCGGTAAACGAGCCGGTCAAGGCTTACGGGCCCGGCTCTCCCGAAAAGGTCGAGCTCAAAGCCCGGCTCAAGTCCATGGCCGCGGAGCGGATGGAAATCCCGGTCATCATCGGCGGGAAGGAGGTCCGGACCGAAGACCTGGCCAGGGCGGTGATGCCCCATGACCATGGCCATGTCCTCGCCGACTGGCACAAGGCCTCGCCCCGGCACGTGCAACAGGCGATCGATGCGGCCCTGGAGGCCCGCCGCGAGTGGGCGAGCTGGCCCTGGGAGGACCGGGCGGCGGTCTTTCTCAAAGCGGCGGAGCTCCTGGCCACGAGCTGGCGGGCCACGATCAACGCCGCCACGATGCTCGGCCAGTCCAAGACCGTCTTCCAGGCGGAGATCGACGCAGCCTGCGAGCTGATCGACTTCTGGCGCTTCAACGCGCATTACGCCCAGGAGCTCTACTCGGAGCAGCCCCTGTCCACTGCCGCCACGTGGAACCAGCTCGACTACCGGCCGCTGGAGGGCTTCGTCTATGCCATCACGCCTTTCAACTTCACCTCCATCGGCGGCAACCTCCCGACGGCGCCCGCCCTCATGGGCAATACGGTCGTCTGGAAGCCGTCCTCGGCTGCCATCCCGAGCGCCTATTCCATCATGAAACTCCTCAGGCCGCGGGCCTGCCCCCCGGGGTGATCAACTTCGTTCCCGGCGATGCGGCCACGGTGTCGGATATCGTCCTCTGCCATCCCGACCTCGCCGGCAGTGCACTTCACCGGCTCCACGGAAGTCTTCCAAGCCCTTTGGAAGACCGTGGGAGAAAATATCTCCTGCTACCGGTCCTACCCGCGGCTCGTGGGCGAGACGGGGGGCAAAGAACTTCATCGTGGCCCACCGTCCGCGGACCCCAGGCCCTGGCGGTGGCCGTGGTGCGCGGCGGTTACGAGTACCAGGGGCAGAAATGCTCGGCGGCCAGCCGGATCTACATCCCCCGTTCCCTGTGGAACGATGTGCGCGACCGGATGATCGCCATGATCCGGGATATCCAGATGGGGGACGTGCAGGACTTCCGCAACTTCATGGGGGCGGTGATTGATCGGAAGGCCTTCGACAGGATCTCGCGGATACCTCCAGGAGGCCAGGAAGAACGCGAAGGTCCTGGCCGGCGGCGGGACGCATGGCGAGGCGGGATATTTCATCGAGCCCACACTGGTCCAGACCGAGGACCCCAAATCACCGCCTCATGGTCGAGGAGATCTTCGGCCCCCTGGTCACGGCCTATGTCTATGAAGATGGCAAGTGGGAAGAGACCCTGCGGATGGTGGACGAAACCTCACCCTACGGCCTCACCGGCACCGTCTTCGCCGCCGACCGGGCAGCCATCCGGCAGGCCGCGGCCCTGCTCCGCGGTTCGGCCGGAAACTTCTACATCAACGACAAACCCACCGGAGCGGTCGTGGGCCAGCAGCCTTTCGGCGGGGGGCGCGCCTCGGGCACCAACGACAAGGCGGGCTCGAAGCTCAACCTCGTCCGCTGGGTCAGCGCCCGGACGATCAAAGAAACCTTCAACCCGCCGCGCGACTACCGATACCCGTTCATGGCCGAGGAATAAAAAACCTAATGGGAAACAGATAAACACAGAAAATGCCTAGAATTCGAAATGCCTAAAATGCCTAAAGTTGAAAAAAACCCTGATGGGACACAGATGAACACAGATATACACAGATAAGAAGTGCCTAAAATTCGAAATGTCTAAAATGCCTAAAGTTAAAAACAAAGCATTATCTTTTTTGACTCCGAACTCCGAGCGGGCGCGCGGCAGCGCGCCCCTACAAACTCCGAACTTTTTTGGGACGCGGATGAACACGGATACACACGGATAAAGATTCATAATTTTTGGTGGATGAGCCGGGCTCCCGGGTGGGGCACCCGGAAGTAGGGGATCGTGGTTCCATCCAGGCTGCCGATGAAGGCGGTTTTTCTGCTCTTCCCAGCCGAAGCAAATATTAGAAGGGCGCTGGAGGACTTTTTTTTCGGGGTCTTCGAGGACGATTTCCAGTTCCCTCCGGGGGGTAAGGTAGCCCACGGCGTTCCAGGCCGGGAAAGTGACCCACAGGTTTCCGGCTTCATCAAAAGCAATGCCGTCGGGAAACCCGAGCGGGGCAAGGACATTGGCACCGTAGATCTCCCGGTGGGATAAGGATCCATCGGGTTGAATCTTAAAGCGAAGGACCCGCCGGAGCATGGTCTCGGCCACGTAAAGATAACGTTCTTCGGGGTCCAACGCGAGGCCGTTGGCAAAGTAGATTCTGTCCGCCACGATCCGAGCTTTCCCTTTTTCGAAGAGAATCACGCTTCCATCCGGCCCGGGGTGTTGGAGGGCCTCATCCACATTCTGCCGGGCGGTTGAATTGGAAACCCAGAGCCGGCCTTTGGAGTCCACGAAGGGGAAATTGGGAGTCGTAATCTTCGTCCCCTCAGCCTCGGTCAGCAATACTTCATGATCCCCCCGGGGATGAAGAGACTGAACCTGCCCGTTGCCGATGTTGGCGATGATACAGTTCCCCCGGTCATCCAGGCAAATTCCGTTGGGAGTCCCGGCGAGGCGGCCGAAAAAAGACGTGTGCCCATCCCGCAGGATCCGGGCGATCTGCCCTCTCCCATCGGCGGCATAGAGACTGCCATCATCCAGAGCCATCACCCCTTCCGGCCTTAAAATTTCCCGCCCAATGCTTTGAACCTTGGATATATCGATTTTCATCCAGCCTCCTATTCTTTTATGTTCTTGCTTAGGAAATTATAAAAGTCTCTGCGCCCTCCGAGGAGGAAGAAAAAATCAACCGCAGAGTCCGCAGAGATCGCAGAGCTTTTTCTTGGGAAAGACAAAAAACACAAAGCCTTTTATGGATATGGACCCCGCTTTGCCTTTCGATCCTCCGGGGATGAAGACCAGAGGATGAACGAAGAGGAAGCAGAGAACGCAGAGATCGTTCCTGGAAAGCCCCTTGGCCGTTTTGACCTTCCGGGAAGGGTGAGAAAAAGCGCCGCTTTTCCCCCTGCATCCTGGCCCTGAGGATTTGGCCGTTTCCACCTCTGCGTGCTCCGCGACCTCTGCGGTTAAGTTTTTTTTATTCCGGCTGTTTTTTCTTCAGGGGTTGAGGGGACTTTTATAAACGAGAAAACCGCCCCGATGAGGGCCATGGCTCCATTCAGGATAAAGACCGAGGTGAGGCCGATCTCCTGGGCGAAGACTCCGGAGAGAATGGGCCCCAGGCTCATGCCGACCGCGTAAAGGGACTGGAAAAAACCCATGGCCGTGGCCTGCTGTTCCCTGGGGATGGATTGAATGGACAGGCCCATCAGGAGAGGGAAGACCAGCCCCACCCCGGTCCCGTTTATGGCCTGGACCATAAAGAGGGTACTGAGATGGCCGGTCAAGGGGATGGAAAACACGGCCCCCGAAGTAAGAAGAAAACCCACGGTGAGGATCCACCGATCGGCGAGATAGCGGCGGATGAACGTCCCGGAAAGGAGCGTACCCGCCAGATTGGGAAGCAAGTACCAGAAGAGGAGAACCCCCAGGTCCCCTTTGGAAGCACCGAGTTGCTGAGCGAAGATGGGGGAAAACCCGTAGGCGATGGCGAAGTTGGAGAACTGCATGAGGATGCAAAGGAACGAGGCGGTGAGGAGCATCCGATTCCGGCCCACCCGCAAGACCTTCTGGAGGGTGAGGTCGGAACTCTTTTCCGGGCGGACTTCGGAGATCCTCGTGGCCAGAAGAAGACCGAAGAGGGACAGCCCTAAGCCCACGTAAAAAGGAATCGTCCACCCCCAGGCATCCGCGATCTTCCCTCCCGTGTAGTTTGCGCAAATTTGGGCCAGACGGGAGAAGAACATGATCAGAGACATGGACCGGGCAATCCGACCCAGGGGGAAGTAACTCGAGTAGAGAACGGTGAAGGGAACCCACATGCTGGCGGCGATGCCGGAGGTGAAGACGGACAGGAAGAGCATCCATGTGCTGCCGGAAAGGATCAATCCCAGGTTGGCCAGCCCGTCGAACAGGAAACCCAGAAGGATGAAGGGCTTTCTTCTCCTCGTGCGGTCGGACCAGACTCCCAGGGGAATCCGGAGAATAATTTGGGAGAGGCCGTAGGCCCCCATCACCAGGCCGGCGGCCTGGAGGGAGCCGCTCACGAATTTGGCATAGGAGGAGAGGATGGGCATGTAGATGTAAACCGCCCCCCATAAGAGCATGGTGCACAGATAGGAGAGAAGGATGGAAGAACGGTAGGGGGAAGGGCCGGCAATGTCCGTGGAGGTCATATCGGTGTGATGGGTGGAAGGGGGTTCATTTTTTCTGGGCCTCGCCGGTCATGGGAACAAAAGCAACCCCCAGGAGATGCTGGATGTCGCTCTTGCCCATTTTCTTGGTGAGCAGGGTGAGGGTCTGGAAATAGGTCGTGCTTCCCAGAGGGATGATCAACCGTCCCCCCTCTTTCAGCTGCTTGATCAGGGGAGGAGGGATGTGGTTGGCCGCGCAGGTAACGATGATGGCGTCGAAGGTCGCCGCCTCCTCCCATCCGAAATACCCATCGCCGTATTTCACCCGGACCTTGTCGTATCCCAACTCCTTCAGCCGTTGGGCCGCCTGCCGGGTCAGGGGTTCGATGATTTCCATGGTGTAAACCTGATCCGTCAGCTCGGCCAGCACCGCGGCCTGGTACCCGGAGCCGGTGCCGATCTCCAGGACCCGCTCTCCCGGCTGGATCTGGAGAATCTGGGTCATCAGGGCCACGATGTAAGGCTGGGAGATGGTCTGTCCTTCCCCGATGGGGAGGGGGTGATCCGCGTAGGCCTTGCTTTTCAGGGACGGTTCGACGAAGAGGTGGCGGGGCACCCGCCCCATGATTTCCAGGACCTTGGGATCCTTGATGTCCCGCCCCTTGAGGTCGCGCTCGACCATTCTCCTGCGGGCCTCAACAAGGCTCGGCTCTTCCGAGGAGAGGGCGAGAGGGATCGGGAGGTTTAGCGACAGCAAAATGGAGAATAATAAAGATGATCCGGCGCATGGGAGAAAAGATAACTGTCAGCGGTCAGCTTTGAGCCCTAAAAAGGGATGCAACTCATTCTACACCATTTACGCTGAAAGCTGGAAGCCGATTGCTGGTTAGTCTTCATTCGGAAATTCCCTCTCCCCTTGCGGGAGAGCGGTTGGAGCGAGGGCCGGAGGGAAAGAACGGGGTTTCCGGATGGACAGCTATTTACTTCTTCTCTTCCCCGAAATACTGCCGCTGGTACTGGCGGGCCTGGTGCATGAAAGCCTCCAGGCGGGTCAGGGTGTTGGTCTCCTCCTGCCCGTCGTAGGCCATGTTGAGGAAAGGAATGTTGTTGTGGTCTTCCCGGTACCGCTTCATCACCGCTCCCACGATGGTGCCGGGCATGCAGGTGAAGGGCATGACGTTCACCAGCCCGGAGCAGCCTTTCTTCACGTAGTCGTCGCATTTTCCGATGGAGAGGACGGCTTCTCCCTCGAAGGAGTCATCCAGGTAGGGCTTGGCCGCCTGCAGGGTCTCCTTGATCGAAGGCTCGGGATGATTGACCAGGCTTCCGTCAAAGATATGCTCCATCTTGTGCTCGTCCCGTTTCTGGACGAGTTCGGTGATGTAGGTCTTCCAGAAGTTCCCGTACCTCCGGTTCTGCAGGCTGTAGCGCCGGGCGGTGAAGTTCAGGTAGAGGAACCATTCGGAGATGGGCGGCAGCCAGACTTCCCCTCCCAGTTTCTCGAGAGACCGGACGATGAACTCGTTGCTGAAATCGTTGGAGCGGATGTAGATCTCTCCGACCAGGCCGATGCGCGGTTTGGCCCCCTGGTTGACGACCTCCAGGGCATCGAATTCTCTCCGGGCGTCCTGGAGAGCCTGAACCAGCCCTTCCATGCAAAAGCGCGGGGTCATCCTGGCTGTCCCGCACCGCTTCGTACGCTTTCTTCAAATAGGTCTGGAAAACGCGGTCCGAATCCCCGGCGTGAACCTCGTAGGGCCGGGTCTCGCGCAGCTTCTTTTCCAGAAGGTCGATGGCCACCATGCCCTGCCAGCCCAGGCGGGTGAAATTCTTCCCCATCAGGTGCAGGTCTTTGTAGAGATGTTCGTCCTGAGTGGGAGAGTAGATGGGCACATCGGGATATCCCAGGTCGTCCAGGATCAGCCGCTGAAGCCGGTGGTACTGGCCGAACCGGCAGGGACCGTTCCCCGAGGGCATGAAGAAGGCCACTTTCTTGCGGTCGAAGTCCGGGCTCTTCACCACCCTCACCATGTCGCCGGTGGTCAGGATGCAGGGGTAGCACTCCTTGCCGGAGGTGAACTTCCTTCCCCAGTAGATCGTCTCCTGGTTGGATTTGGGAGTCACCTCGGCATCGATCCCGCAGGCCTGGAAGGCGCCCACAATGGCATGGGCCCCCTCGGCCATGTAGGGGATGTACACTTTCCGGTGGTTGGCGTCGTGGGTGACGACGATGGTCTTCGGTTTCCGCTCTTCCTGACCTGGCGGTCCCGGCGGATATTCTTCAGGCTGTCCAGGAAGGCCTCCAGGCGGGTGATGGCCCCCACATCCGCGCTGTGCTCGTCCACCTCGATCTGCAGGTAGGGCTTGCCCCGCATCTTCTCCTTGAAGAAGTGGAGGATGAAGGAGTCCGGCCCGCAGGCGAAGTTGGTGATGTAGATGGCGTAAAGCCGGGGATCGTCGCGGATGATATGGGCCGCGCTGTAGATCTTCTGGCCGTACTTCCAGTACATGTCCTTCCAGTCGTCCAGCAGGTCCACTTCATCCAGGGGAAGGCAGTCCATGGGAATGGCGATGACCCCCAGGTCGCGCAGCTTGTGGGGAAGGCCCAGGTTGACGCCCGGGTCGCAGCCGTTGTAGGGCCGGCTGACGATGACCATGGCCTTTTCGCCCTCTTTCAGGTTCTGCAGGACCTCCCGGCCGCGTCGCTTCATGGAAGCATAGAAGCTGCCCTGGGCCGCCTCGGCCTTGTCGATGGCCTGCCGGACCTCGTCCGCATCCTTGCCCAGCTCCTTGCCCATCTTGATCAGGGACTGCTCCAGGCTCTTCCGCTCCGCCCCCAGATGGACCACCGGGGAGAGGACCTTGACCCCGCGGGCCTTGAAGTCGATGGCCGATTTGACGGAGTAGGGAAAGGCCTGAACGTAGGGGCAGGCAAAGGAGCGGTCCAGGGACGGATGGGACAGGGGCATGTTGATGATGCTGGGCAGGAAGATGGTGTCCACCCCTTTGTCCATCAGGTCGAGAAGATGGCCGTGGGCCACCTTGATGGGGAAGCAGGTCTCGGCCACGATCTTCTCCACCCCTTGGCGATGAGCCGCTTGTTGGTCGTGTCCGAGAAGACCAGGCGGAACCCCAGGGCGGTGAAGAAGGCCTTCCAGAAGGGCATGATCTCCAGGAAGTTGAGCAGGCGGGGGATGCCGATCACCGGGGCATCCTCCGGGACGGGCTTTTCCTCCACGTAGGAGGCCATCAGGGCCTCTTCGCGCTCGTCGAAGAGGTCGGGCAGGTCGTCGCGCCGCTTCCGGGTGCGGTCCACGTCGTACTTCTCGCAGCGGCTGCCGTAGAAGAGGGGCTTCTCCCCCTCGATCGTGACCCTGCGGATCTCGCAGCGGTTGGGGCAGTCCTTGCACTCGAAGGAGGTGAGCTCGTAGGGCCGGTTGCTCAGGTCCAAGCCCTTGAAGTGGGTCTTGCCGGCTTGGTTCTCATCCCGGGCCAGGATGGCGCAGCCGATGGCCCCGGTGACTTCGTTGTGCTCGGGAACGGTGATCTTCTTGCCGGTGACCTTCTCGAAGGCGGCCACCACGCCCTTGTTGAAGGCCACGCCGCCCTGGAAGAAGATCTTGTTGCCGACCCGCTTGTCCCCCACCACCTTGTTGAGGTAGTTGAGGACGATGGAGTAGGAGAGGCCGGCCACCAGGTCGTCCCGGTTGGCCCCCTTCTGCTGATGGTGGACCAGGTCCGATTCCATGAAGACCGTGCAGCGCTCCCCCAGGGAGACGGGGGATTTGGAGCCCAGGGCCAGGTCGCCGAACTCCTCTTTGATGGTGATGCCCAGCTTCTCCGCCTGTTCCTCCAGGAAGGAGCCGGTGCCGGCGGCGCAGACCTTGTTCATCTCGAAGTCCACGATGGCGCCGTTCTCCAGGCAGATGTACTTGGAGTCCTGCCCGCCGATCTCAAAGATGGTGTCCACCTCCGGATCGATAACGGCCGCGGCCGTGGCCTGGGCGGTGATCTCGTTGCGGATCACATCGGCGCCGACGAAGTCGCCGGTGAGATAGCGGCCGGACCCGGTGGTGCAGACCCCGCTGATCTCCACCAGGTCGCCCACTTCGTCGCCCACTTCCTCCAGCCCCTGGCGGATGGCCTCGATGGGCCGGCCCGCGGTCATGAGATAGCGCTTGGACAGAACCTTCTTGCTCTCATCGATGACCACCACGTTGGTGGAGATGGAACCGACGTCGATGCCCAGGTAAGCGGGGATCTTCTTCCCGTCCGGAGTGCTGCGCAGGGGCTCCCAGGCGGCTCTCTTTCTGGTGGTGCTCGGATAGGAAGAGGGGTTCGAGCGTTTTGCCGGAGTGACCGGCCGGCTCACGTAATCCCGCAGACGTTCCACCCCTCCAAATTTCTTCCACTTGGCCGGCTTTTCCATGGTCAGGAAGGCCGCCCCGATGGCCCCCATGGAGGCGAAGTGCTCGGGAATGATGAACTCGCCCTCCTTCAGCTCCAGCACGTCGACGAAGGCCTTGCGCATGCCCAGGTTGGCGGCCACGCCGCCCTGGAAGGAGACGGGGGTGACCATGTTCTTTCCCTTGGCGATGTTGCACTTGAAGTTCCGGGCCAGGGCGTAGCAGAGGCCGGCCACGATGTCGTAGTCCGGCGTGGCCCCCTGCTGCAGGTGGATCATGTCGCTCTTGGCGAAGACGCTGCACCGGCCGGCGATCCGGGGCGGGTTCTTGGATTTGAGGGCCAGCTGGCCGAATTCTTCGATGGTGTAGTGGAGGCGGTTGGCCTGCTGGTCCAGGAAGGAGCCCGTGCCGGCGGCGCAGATGGTGTTCATGGAGAAGTCCTGGATCCGGTAATCGCCGTTGCCCGGGGTGGTGTCGACCAGGATGCAGCTTGGAATCCTCTCCCCCCATCTCGATGATGGTCTTCACCTCCGGATGGAAGTGGCTGGTGGATTTTGCCTGGGCGATGACTTCGTTGACGAATTCCGCCCCCAGGAGCTCGGCGATCAGTTTGGCGGCGGTGCCGGTTACGGAAACGCTCCGAATCCTCTCCGCGGGGACCCGGGTGAGGATGTCGGTCAGGACCCGGAGGACCGTCTCCAGCGGCTGACCCTTGGTACGGGTGTAATGCTCTTCAACGACATTCATATCCTCATCGATCAAAACCGTCTTGGCGCTTACCGATCCAATGTCCAATCCCAGGTGAAGTCCGTCTTTATCCATTCCAGCGCAGCCTCCGTCGCAGAGAATTCGCTTCCAGTATCGTTTCGAGGGAGGAAATGGGTGAGAAAGATTAGAGATTTCAGAATATGAACCTTTCCCGCCAGCCCCAATGATTTATATCATATAAAGATTCTTGGGGAAAAGGTCAAGAGGACAATTTTAAATGCGGAATGCGGAATGCGGAATGGAGAAAACCTAAAAGCCTTGAGAATAATTCCGCATTCCCCAATTTGAAGGGTCCTTTTTTCTTGACAACTTGATGGGATGAGTCTATTTTCCAGTTGTCTTTCCCGATCCTACGCGTCAATTCATTTCCAAGTGCGGATCAACTGACTCGATAGCCTTGACAATCCTAGCCGGCAGGTGAAGACCAACGGCCGGGCGGCCAGAAATGTTGAATTGAGTTCAGCAGTTCCCTGAAAGCCTCTTAAACCCGAAAAACCATTCCTCTTTCCCCCCTCGTGCAGGAGTCAACCCTGCGGAACGGGGGGGCAAGTTGCCTGTGGCTCAGGGCTTCAGCCCTGATATCCTTGAAACCTGTGAAGGGCCACATATTAACCCGGAAAGGAGCCGGACGTATGGAGGGAATTGAAGTTTTCCAGGGAAATCTGCGAAGCCTGCAAGACCTACGACTGCCTCACCCGGTGCCAGTACCTGAAAATGGACCTCCAGACAGCCCAGGAGGAAAGGCAACGCCTCCTGCGGGGAGAAAAGTCGCGGGTCCTGGAAGAGTGTGTCACCTGCTATGCCTGCGAGGAATATTGCCCTTACGGAAACCATCCTTTTTACCATCTCGTGG
The DNA here is from genome assembly GCA_963802665.1 of uncultured delta proteobacterium. GTDB lineage: Bacteria > Desulfobacterota > SM23-61 > SM23-61 > SM23-61 > SM23-61. Next base: position 15,611 of record CAWDJO010000011.1, read on the forward strand.
ACCAGCAGGAGAAACTGGGAGTCTGGCCCGTTCCCCAGCCGATTACCAAGCAGCAGGTCCTCATGATGGCCCCCAGGGGTAAGATCACGCCCCAAGAAAGTCCAATCCCCCGTGGTAAACATGTGCTACTTCCCCATGCTGACCGGAAGCATCCGGGGAAAGCTCTTCGAGGGGGCTTCGACCATCGTGGGAAGCGACATCTTCTGCAACGTCATGTGGCTCCACTTCGGGAAGAACTCGGTCATCCGGGAGAGGCTCCCGGAGGTGATCGCCAACATCTGGGAACACTACCTGAAAGACAGCGGGGTGAAAGAGCTGATCTGTTTTCACGATGAGTGCTACGGGACCTATACCCATCTGGCCCCGGCCTTCGGGATTCCGGTTCCATTCAAGCCCATCCATATTTTCGATTACTTGAACAAAAGGCTGGATGAATTGAAGGACCAGATCAAGCCCCTCGGCCAGAAGGTGGCCTACCAGCGGTCCTGTTCCAACCGCCTGGTTCCGGAGACCCAGCCCTGGGTGGATGAGATCTTCAAGAAGATCGGGGCGGAACGGGTGGATAGGAAATACGACCGGGAGAACGCCCTGTGCTGCGGGGCGGTCTTCCGGGCCCAGCAGCGGGATGACCTGGCGGACGACGTGCAGAAGAGGAACCTGGACGACATGGCCGCGGCAGGGGCCAAGTTCTGCGTGTTCAGCTGCCCGGCCTGCCTTTTCACCCTGGGCGAACCCGTGCTCAAGAGGGGAATCATGCCCATCCTGATGAACGACCTCTGCCAGATCGCCCTGGGCGAAGGAATGAAGGGGGGTTGAGCCTATGGAAGACGTGTATCAAGAACTTGCGCAGATTGTGGGCCCCCAATACGTATCCAATCAGCCGGAGGAACGGTTCATCTACTCCCGCGACCCGGGGACCATGGAGCCCTGCGAGCCGGATTATGTAGTCCTGCCGGCCACAACCGACGAGGTGCAGAAGATCGTCCTTCTGGCCAACCGGAAGAAAGTTCCCCTCGTCCCCATGGGGGGAGGGCTGGTCCTCTCGGGCCTTTCCCGGGCCCTCAAAGGGGGGATTGTCCTGGACATGAAACGGATGAACCGCATCCTGGAGGTGAACGAAAGGAGCCGCTATGCCCTGGTGGAAGCGGGAACCTCCCAGGGGATGCTCCAGGCCTACCTGAAGAAGAATCATCCAACCCTGAAGCACTCCGTTCCCGACTCCCCTCCCATGGCCACCATCGGGGGAAACGTGTTGATCCATGGCTCCGGGCACCTGTCCCACGCAGCGGGGTTCCATTCGGAGATGCTCAACGGCCTGGAGGTGGTCCTGCCGACCGGAGAGGTCGTCAAAATCGGCTCCTGCTCCACTTCCCCCTACTGGTTCGGCCGGGCGCCTTTGCCGGACCTTGCCGGGCTCTTCCTGGGATGGTTCGGGACGACCGGAGTCGTGACCAAGCTGGCCATCAAGCTTTATCCCAACCGGCCTTATCAGGATGTGGGGGTCTTTGTCACCGAGGATCCGGAGCTGGTCCCCGAGGTTCTTTATCAGGCTACGGGGGTTCAGGTGGCCGAAGACATTACTGCCTGGATGGCCCCCAAGCCGGATTGGGCGAAGGGGTTTCAGCATGTCAACATCAACTACGCCGCGGATACGCCGGAAGAACTGATCTGGAAGAGAAACCTGATCCGGGCGTCTTTGAGGAGATTGATCGGCCAGAAGGTGGGAGGTTTCTTGCCGCTCCCCCCGCCCATGAAGAAAAATTTCCTGGAGGCCCCCCAGACGACCCTGGCCCAATTTGCCGATGTCCGAAAAGGAGGGGGATTCGAATACGTGGGGGGCATCATGCCCATCGATCTCTTCCCCAAAGCCTACCGGGCGGGGATCGAGATCGCCGCGCAGCAGGGAACGACCTACTCCACCGGAGCCCGGATCATCGGCCTGGGGCACTGCATGATGTTCTTCTTCGCCTATCCCTTCAACCGGGCGGATGAGTCGGACGTGGACCGCGCCCGAAGAGCCCTGGAGGAGACCAACCGGGTGGTCCTGGGTATGGGCGGAATTCCCTGGAAGGCCGAAGCCCCGGCCCAAAAACAGATCATCGGAAGGATGGACCCCCACACGCTTGACCTCATGAACCCGCGTCCGGACCATGCTGGACCCCAAAGGCATCATGAACCCCGGCAACTGGGAGGTGAGATGATGGAATTCGCCGACATCCTCCACCGGTGCTTTCGCTGCGGCTACTGCAAGTTTCCGAACAACTACCAGGATTTCAATTGCCCCTCCTACTCCAAGTTCCGCTTTGAAACCTATTCTCCCGGCGGCCGGATGTGGCTGCTGCGGGCCTGGCTGAACGGGGAAATGAAAACCAGCCCCCGCCTGGCGGAGATCCTCTTTTCCTGCGCCACCTGCGGCAACTGCGTGGAGCACTGCGTCTTCCCCAAGTTCAAGGACGATATCCTCCACGCTTTTTTGGCGGCCCGGGAAGAGATGGTCAACCAGGGGATTGTTCCCCCGGCCGTGCGGGATTACCTGAAAGCCCTCCAGGTTCACGGGAATCCCTACAAGCTCCCCGCTTCGGAAAGGGGGAAGTGGGAGAAGGGTTTAGACCTGGAATCCTATTCCGGTCAGGAATATTTATTCCACATAGGGTGCGTGGGATCCCTCGACGAGAGAGGGACAAAGATGGCCCGGTCCGCGGCGGGCCTCTTGAAGAAGCTCGGGGTCTCTTTCGGAATCCTGGGGACAGGGGAAAACTGTGATGGAAACGAGGCTCGCTCCCTGGGAGAAAAAGGGGTTTTTCAATCCCTCGTAGAGCAGAACATCAAGGAATTTCAGAAGACGGGGGGTGAAGAAAGTCATAACCCTCTCGCCCCATGCCTATCATGCCTTCAAAAACGATTACCCCAAGGACTCCCATCCGTTCGAGGTTTTCCATTACACCCAGGTCCTGGCCATGCAGGCAAAGAAGTTATCCGCCCTTCCCGCACCTTCTCCCCTGCGAGTCACTTACCACGATCCCTGTTACCTCGGGCGTCACAACAAAGAATACCAGGCCCCCCGCAAGGTTTTGAAATCCATCTCCGGCCTGCAGTTGATGGAAATGGGCCGGGTCAAGGAGAATGCTTTCTGCTGCGGCGGGGGAGGGGGGAACTTCTTCACCGACCTCCTGGGAAGCGGCCCGGAGAGCCCGGCCCGGGCGAGAGTCCGCGAGGCGGTGGATACCGGCGCTTCCGTCCTCGCCGTCGCCTGTCCCAACTGCGCCAAGATGCTGGAGGATGCAGCCAAGGCCGAAAACCTGGAAGGGAAGATTGCGGTAAAGGAAATTTCGGAGATCATCCAGGAAAAAGCATAGAGCAGAGAGCAGAGGGCATAGCGTAAAGAACAAGAAAAAGAAAACAATTGTCTCTCGCAGAGGCCGCAGAGAACGCAGAGGAGAAAAACTGGAAAAATGGAATATTGGAATATTGGAATGTTGGACAAAAAATTGAACCACCAGAACCCATTATTCCATCATTCCATTATTCCAATATTCCAATTGTTTGCAGATTCCAACATTCCAGCTTCTTTGCTCTCCGCTCCTTGCTTCATGAATTGAGGCCAGCCATGAAATCGACTAAAGATCTCACCCTTAAAGAAATCACCGACCTTCTGAACAAAGGCTGGATGAGCCACGATGGGATGTGGTTCTACCATTGCCAGAAGGAGTTCGGGATCGAGAAGACCAACAAACTCAACAAGGCGGCCATTCAATCGCTGGCTCCCCTGGAGATGAAGAGACTCAAGAAGCTCCTGGGAATAGAAAAAATAGAAACCTTCGAGGAATTCAAAAACCTCTTTTCGGGCGGGTTCGAGTTGCTCATCGCCGATTTTATGAACGCCAGGATGACTTTTCCCGAAAAAAATGTCTTCCACTGGGAGTTCGTGCCCCAACAGTGTTTTGCCTACAGGGGCATGCAAAATATCGGGGTCATCGAGGATTACGAATGCGGGGTGATCTACCGGGTGGCGTGCTGGATCGACAGCCTGGGAATTAAATACACCATCGATCCTCCGGTGGGAAAATGCATGATGCACGCCAAAGGGACCTGCGCCGGCAATTTTCTTTTGAACCTCAAATGAAGCCTTGTGATTCCGGGGGGAGAGAATGACCGTCACGGTAAAACCGCTTACGCCCGAGAGGCTGGATGACTTTTTCCATTTTTTCGATCGGGTTGGCTTTATCGACAACCCGGATTGGGCTTCCTGCTATTGTTATTACTTCCACATTGCCTGCAGCGAAGCAGAATGGGCCAAAAGAACCGGGGAGGAAAATCGAGAAAAAACCCGGGAAGGAGTCGTGTCGGGGACGATGGCGGGTTACCTGGCGTACCTTGAAGATTCGCCTGTGGGATGGTGCAACGCCAATGACAAAAGGAATTATGCCAGGCTGGCAGCCGATAAAAACCTGGAGAGCAACCCCCGGGAAAAGGTTGGTTCCATCGTATGTTTTGTCATCGGGCCCCAGTACCGGCGAAGAGGGATAGCCAAACGGCTCCTGGAAGAAGCGTGCGCAGGTTTCGAGAAGAAAGGCTATGCCTGTGCGGAGGCCTATCCCCGAAGAGGAGCGTCGAGCGACGCGCAGCACTTTCATGGCCCGCTATCGATGTATCTGCAAGCCGGGTTTAAGGTGCACCGGGAATTTTCCGAGTTTCTCATCGTGCGCAAGGAGTTTGGAAAGGCAAGGTAGGCGGGGCAATGAGCTGTGCTGGCTTGAAAAGAGCAGGGTAATTCTTCGGTCAAATTTTACGGGTTTAATCCCCGCAAAAGCCGTCATTCCCGCGAAAGCGGGAATCCAGGGAAAAAATGGATTCCGGGTCAAGCCCGGAATGACAAACACGATAAGATCTATGTCGTCATGTATAAATCGCTATATAGCCAAGTTGCTATATTGCTATTTTGCTATTCCCTATACTTTCAGCCCCCCCCGCAGCTCGCGGGTGAGCACTTCCACCGTTCCCCGTGTGCCTCCCGCCAGTTTCCTCCGCCATTCGCTCTCGGTCTCGAAGCGGGCGTCGCCGATCCCTTCTGCCCAGGGCTTGAGAGACTCCCGGATCCCGAAGGAATCGTAGGGGTCCTTTTTTAACTGTTCGGACCTGGCCATGACGTCCGGGCTGACCCGGATGAAAGCCCGGAGGGCGGCCCCGGTTTTGATGCTGTACTTTCGGCCCGCCCACGCCTGGGGAAATGTGGCCTGGATGGCTTTAAAGTAGTTGCCAAAGAACCGTTTGGCATTCTGCTCGAAATCCCGGAACCGGGCCTTTCCTCCCAGCTTTTCGATGTTGCCGAAGAGATCCACCATCTCATCGGCCAGGGAAGCCTGGGAGACGCGGCCCTTGCCCAAGCCCAATATTTTAATATCGCCCCGCAAGGCAGATCCCTCCTCCTCATTCAGCCGACGGATGATGTCGTGGGCCAGGGCTTGATAGGGATCGGCATAGAGTCTGCGGCCGGCCAAAGAGATCAGGTGGGAAGGATTCAGCCGGGTGTGTTTGGCGTTGATGGTGACAAAAAGTTCGACGGTCTGGCGGGGATCCAGGGTGTCGAAGAGGACTGCGGGCACGTCAATCTCCCTGTCGCTTTCCGCTTGGGCGCTCAGGGCGAGCAGGCGGTGCTGCCCGTCGAGGCATCGCAGGATTCCCGGCTCTTCGGGGATCTGGAGCATTCCCAGGTTCGCGTTCTTCCCGGTGGGCAGAAAGGCGAGCCTTTTTTCGGTGATCATGATCACCGCTCCGGGAATGGCGGGAAGGTTCTGGGCTTCCCGGCAATCGGCATAGTATTGGACCAATTCCCGGATCTTCTTGCGAATCATCGGCCTCTGGAAAGCCGCCTCGCTCTGGCCGATCCTTTTTTCCAACAGCTCCCAGTTGACCGCGGAGGTCCTGGGGGATTTTTGCCGGGCCTGCGTTTCCTGGAGAGTGGGATAATCCAGGACTTCGAACCGGACCAGCTTCTGGATGTCGCCCGAGGTAAAAGAGGTCTGGTAGAAATCCACTCCGAATTGCCGGATCTTGTGGGCTGGGACCGTAATCATTCCTCGAAAACCTCCTTCCGTTAGGATTGGGTTCAAAGAAGATTCGAATCGTTCGGCCGGATGGAATGTTCCATCGACGATAAGATACCAGAATTCCTTCCGCAAAACAAGCGGATCCTCGCCCGGGAGAAAAACTCCGGTTGCCTGCTCTGCAGGGGGAGGCGCGAGAAGCGGGGTTGAGGCCGATCCAGGATAGATGGGGGAGCTTTTCCTGAGGAATGGGGGAGGGGCTTTTGACCCCCACCCCCGTTTCGCTATTGGGATGAATCTAATTGCTAACCGACATATATTTGGTCATTGTATTGTTTCCCTCATTGGTCTCACCCACCCGGTTAAGATCATCAACAACGAAAGAGATGTTATAGCCAGGGACCTCGGCCGAGGGTATTCCGTAGTAATCGCTACAGGCGGAGCCCCCAATGCCTGGCCCCCTTTCGAAAACCTGATTTGGAGCAAGCCCGGGGACATCCCAACCACAGATGGGAGTGCCGTCTCTTTTGAGCTGGATATGGAAAGCGCCCGCGGATTGGGCGCCGATATTCTTGACCCGGAACCCGATGGTAACGGAATTCCCCGCTTTGACCGGGTCCGGAGACCACCAGAGGGCATCGGGAATCAGATCGATGCCCGAGGTTGCGGCGGCTGTTTTGAAGCTATATCGGCCACTCAAGCGCAAGTTCCCATGCGCATCCTTGGACCTTACCCGATAATAATAGGTTTTGCCGGCCTTCAACCCGGATAGGGCTACGGAGTGAGTCTTGGTCAGCGTCCCGTCGAGTGGGGTCAGGGTTCCATAGCTGGTGGTGGGCCCGTATTCCACTTGACTGTCGGCAAGTTCATTGGTTGACCAGGTAATGGTTGCACTGCTGGAAGTGACATTCTTCTTGGCCACGCTCGAAATCACCGGAGGCTGGATATCTGCGGGAGCGGTCGTAAAGCTAAGATCTCCGCTTGCCGCCAGGTTTCCGGCGGCATCTTTGGATTTTACCCGGTAGTGATAAAGGGTATTGGCACTCAGCCCGGAAATGGTGACCGAGTGACTTTGAACCAGGGAAGCATTCAACGGGGTCAGGGTTCCATAGCTGGTGGTGGGCCCGTATTCCACCTGACTGTCGGCAAGTTCATCGGTTGACCAGGTAATGGTGGCACCGTTGGAAGTAATATTCTTGCTGGCCACACTCGAAATCACCGGAAGCTGGGTGTCCCGATTGTCCGGGAATAGCCCGATGTTGACCCCGCCTCTCCCGGCGCCCATGCAGGGAGATCCGTCGCGCAGCCGATAATTGCTGTTGGCTTCATCGACAAACATGGGATCGGAGCCGAAAATGTTATATTTGTCAGGATTACCAAACTTGTAGCAACCATCGTATAGAAACTCTCCTAGGTACCACTCCTGGCTTATAAAGGAACGATCCGCACTGTTCCTGGCCCAGACCCAGACATCGGCAGCATCGATGTTCCAATCTCGCTTATTATGGAAACCGATGATGATATTATTGTAAAAATCCCCCATGCGCGGGCTGCATTGGTCGTCATATTCGGTCCACAATTCCAGCCCAAAGCCCAGCTCACCGGTTCCGCCATCGGGGTTATTCCGCAGGACATTGTGGCGGATGATCGCATCGGTTCCACCTGGAGCACCCTCGGGGACTCCGGCAATTTCGATCCCCCCACCGCAATAGCCGGTGCAGGACCGGATGACATTAAACTCGATTAAGGGCGCAGCAGACGTCTGGTTACAACTCCCCTCGATAAAAATCCCTCCCCCCTGCCAAAACACGGCACAGTTTTCAATCCTATTATTGCGGACGATAACATCATCGTCGCATTCAATATAGATTCCCCCTCCCCTCGAATCATCGATGGTGGTGCCGCTTTGCAGGGTATAGTCACGAAGCCCATTCCGGAGGATAAAGCCATTGACCTCGGTTTTATCCTTCATGTTCAGGACGCGATGCTTTCGTTCGGCGTCAATCACCGTCCAATGGTCGTTGTCCCACACATCCCGCCGATCCGCCAGGGAAGACTCGTGGCCCTCAAAACTCCCGTACAGTTTTATTCCTTCCGATAAAATAAGATTGTTCTCGTAATAAACCCCCTGGGCCACAAATAGATTCACCTGAGTTCCTGGATTCACTGAAAGGACAGCTTCCTTGATGGATTTAAAGGCATCCCCCCAGGAGGTACCACTTCCATTCCCCGTGGCACTTTTATCCACATAAATGGTGTCTCCATTCTGCCAGGCGAAGGAAAACGGAGGGCTCACGAATAGGGCGAAGGCAAAAAGAAGGGATAGGCTCAGTCCGGCTAAAATTCTTTTCATTTGATTCCCTCCCAAAGTGATTAGACCTCTAAACGGTCCGTTTTTTCAGTGGCTGAATCATACTGGAATCAACTCATGAAAATTGTTTAAATAATCAAGTATTCTTATCGGCTTTACACTAATATAATTAAATATTTATATATTCAAATATTTTACTGCAGGTAAAAGTCGGCTTTTCCTAATTAACACCATGAAACTATTATATTTTTATTGAATTTTGGATTTTTAACAAACTCCAGGAATTGATTTTGCAGGTGGAAAGTTAAGAATTGTGCACGGACAGGGATAGGAATCCCGACTTTGCGACCGAGAGACTCTCCCTGCGTTCTGGGGTTTCTCCTGATCCCTGGAAGGAATGCGGCCCGTCGCCCAGCAAACCCCTGCCGAAACCTTCCCGGCGTATGGGGCTGACAAACTCGATGGTATGCACCTTACCCCATTTCCATGGCGGGAAATTTCTATTGGAAAACAAAGAGAATTCTGTATAATCATCGGCGAAAGCCAGCCTCAGGAGGTTCTTCTTCCTAAATATGGTTCCTCTCCAAATCAATGGGTGGAAAAGATGAACAATGCAATCCCTACAGGGCATTGACCAGGAGCTGTTGAGGAAAGTGCTGGAAAGCTCCCCCTTTTTCCGGCACCTGAAGATGGAATTTGTGGATGCGGCCGACGGAGTGGCCAGGCTTTCTTTGACCATCCAGCCTTTTCATATCAACACCCAGGGAATTGTTCAGGGCGGGGTTCTGTGCTCCCTGGCGGATGTAGCCGGCCTCTTGGCCGTGGGGACCCGGCTTTCCCTCGGGCAGAGGCCCCGGACGGTGCAGATGGACGTCCATTTTCTCGCGCCCGCCAAAGAGGGAACCCTGGTTGCTGTGGGGCGGATCGCCAAGATGGGAAGTCTGGTCTCGGTGAGCGACGTGGAGATCCAGGACGAAGCGGGGAAGACGGTGTGCATGGCCCGGTGCACGAGCGTTCTGGTCAACGTTGGGGGAGACGAAAAATTCCTTTCAAAACCAGAGTAGGGGCGATTCGTGAATCGCCCCTACCTTAATCCTTTCCTAAAATCATCCGCACATCCAGGGCCATGCATCCTTCCCGGATGGAGAAGACCCGCAGGGGGTTGATGTCCATCTCCCGGATTTCGGGGAAATCGCAGAGAAGCTGGGAGAGGCGCAGGAGCACTTCCACCACCGACTGGATGTCGGAGGGCTTCAATCCCCGGGCGCCCTTGAAGATCGGGGCTCCGCGCAGCTCGTCGATCATCTCCATCGCCTCGCGGTGGGAGATGGGGGCCACCCGGACGGAAACCTCGCCGAAGATCTCCACGAAGATCCCCCCCAGGCCGACGAGGACTACGGGACCGAACTGCTCATCCTGCCGGCCCCCCACGATCAGCTCCCTTCCCCCGGTGACCATGGATTGGATGAGGACCCCTTCGATCCTGGCCTCGGGATATTCCTGGCGGATCCGCCGGATCATATCCTGGTAGGCATCCACGACCCCGGCTTCGCTCCGCAGGTTCAGCTGCACGCCGCCCACGTCGGATTTGTGGGAGATCTCCTGGGAGATCACCTTCATGGCCACGGGGAAGCCCAACTGCTTGGCCGCCTGCACGGCTTCCGTTTCGTTGGAAACAGGGATTCCCCGGACCATGGGGATTCCGTACATCCCCAGAATCTCGGCCGCCTCATGGATCAAGAGGTCCCGTTTCTCCTTCCGGGCCTTTTCCAGCAAGGGCCTCACCTTCTCTTTGTCCACCGGGAAGGAGGGAATCTCCGCCGGCTGGCGCAAGCGCTGGCTTTCGGCATAATGCCGGCGGTTGATTCCCAGGGCCCGAACCGTCTCCACCACCTGGGTGAAGATGGGATAGTTGAAATTCCGCTTCAGGTAGTTCACTTCCTGGTCTTCCGTGGATACGTAGATGGCCACGGGTTTGTCATACTTTTGCGAAAGCTCCATGACCTTCTGGAAAAGCTCCCTGGACCGCGGGCCTTCAAAGGTGGCATTGAAGGTGTGGAGGAAAACGATCCCGTCCACCTCTTTCTGGGCCAGGGTGCGGTCGATGATCTTCACATAGATCTCCAGGTCGAAGAGATCGCCCAGGTCGAGGGGGTTGGTCAGTTTGATCACCGAGGCGCGAAAATGCTTTTCCACCTCCTCCAGGAACTCTTTGGGAAAAGGAGCCAGGGAAAAACCGGACATCTCGCAGGCATCGGCGGCAATCACCGCGTGACCCCCGGAGCGGGAGATGATGGCCAGGTTGTTGCCCCGCATGGGAGGGAGGCGAAGAATCTTCAGGTCGTTGCCCAGGGTGGTGGCGTCGTTGACGCGTACGATCCCGCACTGGCGGAAGGCGGCATCCACCACCCGGTCGTTGCTGGAAAGGGAGGCAGAGTGGGAAGAAGCGATGGACCTGCCGAACTGCCCGATGTTGGCCTTGAAGGCGATGATGGGCTTGGGAGACTTCCGGGCCACATCCATCAGCTTTTTCCCATCCTGGATCCCCTCCAGGTAGAGGAGGATGTATTTGGTGCCCGGGTCTTCGATGAAGTATTCCAGAAGCTCTTCGGTCTGGACATTCAGCATGTTCCCCGCGGAGACGAACTTGTTCAGGCCCAGCCCCTCGTTGCCCATGAGGTTAAGGACCGACATGCCCACTCCCCCGCTCTGGGAGATCATGGAGATGTCGCCGGCCCGGACGATCCTGCGCAGGGGCGGGAAGGGAGTGCACAGGCCGGTTTCTATGTTGATGACCCCGATGCAGTTGGGGCCGACAAAGCGAATCCCCCAGCGGGAAGCCACCCGGATGATCTCTTCTTCGATTTTTTTCCCTTCTTCCCCGAATTCCCGGAATCCCGAGGACTCGACCACGGCCCGGCGAATTCCCTTCTGCCCGCATTCCTCCAGAATCCCCGGAATCGTCCGCGCCGGCGTGAGAATCACCGCCAGGTCAATAGGGTCGGGGATGTCCAGGACGGATTTGTAGATTCTCCTCCCGGCGAAGGCCCCGCCTTTCGGCCCCACTTCATAGATGATTCCCTGGTAGCCGAATTCGGTGAGGTTGAAGACAATCCCTCGGCCCATGTTGTCCGGGGAATTGGAGACGCCGATCACCGCCACGCTGTGGGGATAAAAGATTTCACGCATAAAGGACTCCCTACGAATAGAATCTTTCAAGAACCACCCTAAAATTATCTGAGATCGGCGGGAAAGGCAAGCCACTTTGATCCTTCTCGCTCCTTGAAGAGTTACCCACGAAGGATCATCTCCAAATTAATTGAGAGCCAAAGAACTGGTATATATGAAATGCCAGGTGATTCCAGGGGCCCGGAAGGAAAGTCATATTGCTTGCAATCATGAGGCATCTATCCCTTCTTAGCTGTGGCGGGGGTGTTCTGTCTCCTCATCGAAGTTTTCTCTTCCCGCCCCCGCTGCGCTTTGCGGAAGGCAAGCAGGCCGGTTATGGAAATCCATATCCCGCCGATGCTTGCGGCGCAATCTGACTTTCCTTCCAGGCCCTTGGCAGGCTTTCATAAAATATTCGATCAACGAATTTGGAGATGATCCCCCACGAAAATACCGTGTTTTCCCACCGGAGATACAGTGTTTACCCCATTTACCCGCTGTAAAATTGGTGGATAATAATAAAATTCAAAAAAAATTCGGCGCCGAAATAAGCCGTAGAGAGGAGGATGAAATGAAGAAGATGAAGCCCAAGCTTTTTTCGGTTCTGGGAATCCTTTGTTCTTTTTTCCTGTTGGGCGCCGGGGCGGCTCTGGCCGATGAGATTGTCCTGTCCAACGGGAACACCCTGACCGGTACCATTGAAAAGGTGGAGGGGGGAAAACTGACCCTCAAGACCGACTATTCCCAGCCCATCGAGATCGAGGTGGCCAAGATCAAGAAGATCACCACCGATAAACCCATCGATCTCTATCTGGTCAGCGGGGAGGCTTTGAAGGGAAAAGTCACCACGGTGGAAGACGGAAAAATCGCCGTGGAACCCGCCCCCGGGCAGGCGCCCACGACGGTGGAGCTGTCGAAAGTGGCCGGCATGGTCACTCCACCGAAGGTCCCCCCGAAATGGAAAGGGAACATCGCCGTTGGGGCTTCGCAGCAAACCGGAAATACGGAAAGAAAAGGGGCTTCGGTGGGGGCCGAAGCCGTCTGGAAGGGCGAGGCGGACCGGTTTACGGGCCGGTTTCTCTGGAATTACGCCGAAGACAAAGACGATATCACTGCCCGCAACACCTATGGGCTGTTGAAGTACGACCATTTCTTCACCCAGAGATTTTACGGATATCTGGCGGCTGAAGGTTTCAACGACAAATTCAAGGACTGGAGGTTGAGGTACGTGGTCGGCCCCGGTGTAGGCTACCAATTCTGGGATGATGAAGTGAAATTCTTCTTGCTGGAAGGTGGGTTGGCCTATTCGTATGAGGATCTTTACACGGGCCAGAATAGAGATTACATCTCCGCCAGGCTTGCCGCCGACTTCCGTTACAAGTTCGGCAAGTACCTCACTTTCGGCGATCAATTGGTCATTTATCCCAACCTGGAATACGGCGGGGAATATACCCTCCGGAATGAAGCTTATATCCTATCCCCCGTCGGGGCCGGCTGGAACCTGAAGCTCTCCAACATCTGGGAGCGGAACAGCGATCCGCCGCCCGGAATCATCAAAGACGACTTTACCTGGATCCTGGCTTTGCAGTATACTTTTTAATCCCTCCTTTTCCTTCCTCTCTCTTCCTTATGGGGGGAAAGGGGAAGGATGAGGGGGAAAAATCATTAGAGGAGAGGAGGAAGGTATGTTAAAGGAATTCAAAGAATTTGCCATGAAAGGGAACGTCCTGGACATGGCGGTGGGTATCATTATCGGGGCCGCTTTCGGGCCCATCGTAAATTCCCTGGTAAACGACGTGATCATGCCGCCCATCGGCCTGCTGCTGGGGAACGTGGATTTCTCCAACATCTTCGCCGTTCTCAAGGAGGGCAAGGCGGCGGGGCCTTACGCTTCCATAGCCGCCGCCAAAGCAGCCGGGGCCGTAACCATGAACTTCGGCCTGTTTGTAAACACGATCATCAATTTTTTCATCGTCGCCTTTGCCGTCTTTATTCTGGTGAAGAACGTCAACCGGTTCAGGAAGCAGGAGGAAGAGGCGCCCACCAAAAAGGACTGCCCCTTCTGCCTCTCCAGCATTCCCATCAAAGCGACCCGCTGCCCCAGCTGCACTTCGGAGCTAAAAGCAGCGTAGAGCGGAGAGCATGGAGCATAGGGAAAAAAGAAGGAGTTACGAGGAGCGAGGCTTAGAAAGAATTAAGTGCTGAGTGCTGGGTGCTGAGTTCTGAGGTAAAGACATAGGGCGCAGAAAGGAAAGTAATCCAGCCGTTCAATGAAAAAGGGGACCGAGGTTTCATCCTGGGTCCCCTTTTTTTCGCTATGCCGGAATGGGGCCGATATTCACTTGACCGTAATATAATCTTTGATCGCGCCGTAGGTCCCTTCTTTAATCCCCTTGACCTTCATGACGTCTTCCGGTTTTTGGTACGGCCGCCCGTCGATGATCGCCTGCGCTTTCACCTCCCCGATTTCCGGAAGGGCCACCAGCTGTTCTTTGGTGGCGGTATTGATGGCCCCAAAGAATTTCGAAGCCACCTATCCGTCGGCCCCGGGCATTTTGACTTATTTCTTCTTGGGAGCTTCCTTGGCGGGTTTGGCTGCTTTGGCGGCCTCTTTGATCTCCACCGCCGAGGCTTTCATGGTGTAATGGACGGTCACCTTGGCTCCCTTTTTCCACCTTGCCGCCGGTTACCTTGACGTCTTTGTCAAAGGCGATTTCCCACTTCTCGTTCCCCTTCTGCACGGTGATGTGATCCCCGTCAAACTCCAGCACCGGGCCCGTGACCTGGTAGGGTTTGGGGGCGCCCGCCAGGGCAAAAGAAGCAATCAGCAGAACCAGTCCGATCACCATCAGCATCTTCTTCATAAATATCCTCCTTTGGTTTGGATTTGGGAAAGGATGTTAGAACAGCGGGTCCAAAAAGTAAACAGAAATTCTTTTTTAGCGCTTCCCTCCACCCCCAAAAATGGACCCCAGAACGCCCCGGATGATCTGCCGGCCGATCTGGCTTCCGATGGCATGGGCGGCGCTCTTGGCCACGGCCCCGACGATGATTTCCGTCTGGGATTTCGGGGCCGCACCCCGGCCTCTGGCGGGGGGGGCTGCTTCCGCTTGCGCCTGCTTTTCTTCCGCCCTCGATTTGAGTTTTTCGAAGGCCGATTCCCGGTCCACGACCTTTTCGTAATGGCCGTAGAGGGCCGACCCCTGGATGATTTTGGAGCGTTCTTCCGGGGTGAGGGGGGTCAGGCGGCTCCGGGGTGGATAGATCAGGGCCCGCTCCACGACCGTGGGGGCTCCCTTTTCATCCAGCACGGAGACGAGGGCCTCTCCCACTTCCAGCTCGGTGATGACTTTGGCCACATTCAGCTTGGGATTGGCGCGGAAGGTGTCCGCAGCCGCCTTGACGGTTTTCTGGTCCCGGGGAGTGAATGCCCGGAGGGCATGCTGAACCCGGTTTCCCAGCTGACCCAGGACGGTCTCGGGAAGATCCAGGGGATTCTGGGTGATGAAATAGACCCCGATTCCCTTGGACCGGATGAGGCGGACAACCTGCTCGATCTTCTCCTCCAGCACCTTGGGAAGCTCATCGAAGAGGAGATGGGCCTCGTCGAAGAAGAAGACCAGCTTGGGCTTGGGCGGGTCCCCCACCTCGGGAAGGTTCTCGAAGAGCTCGGAGAGCATCCAGAGAAGGAAAGTGGCGTAGAGCCGGGGCGACTGCATCAGCTTGTCCGCGGTGATGATGTTGATGACCCCTTTTCCGGCGGCATCGGTCTGCATGAAGTCCTGGAGGTCGAGGGCGGGTTCTCCGAAGAACTTCTCGGCCCCCTGCTGCTCCAGGGCCAGCAGGTTTCGCTGGATGGCGCCGATGCTGGCGGCGGAGATGTTTCCGTACTGGGTCTGGAACTGCTCCGCGTTGTCTCCCACGAACTGGATCATGGACCGCAGGTCCTTGAGGTCGAGGAGCAGGAGGCCGCTGTCGTCGGCAATCTTGAAGGCAATGGTGAGAACCCCGCTCTGGACGTCGTTGAGGTTGAGGATCCGGCTCAGGAGCAGGGGGCCCATCTCCGAGACCGTGGTGCGGACGGGGTGGCCCTGCTCTCGGAAGAGGTCCCAGAAGGCCACCGGAAAGCCCTGGGGGGAGAAGTCGGAGAGCCCGAGCTTCTGGACCCTTTCCGCCACTTTGGGGTTCTCCCCTCCCGGAAACGGCAACCCGGAGAGGTCTCCCTTCACATCGGCCATGAAGACGGGAACGCCGATGCCGCTGAAACGCTCGGCCATGACCCGCAGGGTCACCGTCTTTCCCGTGCCCGTGGCCCCGGCGATGAGACCGTGGCGGTTGGCCATTTTGGGGAGGATCCCGATTTCGGATTTTCCCTTGGAGATTACCAGAGACGGAAGATTTCTCAGCCATTTTCCCCTCCTCAAAGGGTGTGAGACTGGCTTAATATATAAAGGATTTCGGACTCTGTCAACGAGCTTGGAAACGGCTTGGAAAAAACTTAACCGCAGAGAATCAGGAAGAGGAATAATGGAAGAATGGAATATTGGAATGATGAAAAAAAATGAAGTACTTAAACCCATTATTCCATCATTCCATTATTCCAATATTCCAGTGGTTCGGATTCCAGGTCATCCCCGCCCCCGAAGCAGGTGTGCTTCACAAACCGCCCAAGCGGATTACCGAATAGCGGATGATCATGAGGATCAGGATGGCGATCAGGGGGGACAGATCGACGGCCATCCTGGGCAGGGGCAGGAATTGCCGGATCTTCTCCAGGAATGGGTCGGTGAGGCGAAAGAGGAGACCGGCAATGGGAATTCGGGAGTAGGGACTTACCCAGGACAAGATGGCCCGGATGACTATCATCCAAATGTAGATGGTGAGAAGAAGCTCGATGACCTGGACCAGGAAGTTCATCCGTACATCTCCTCTTTTCTCCTTCCCATTTTGATTTCCAAAGGTTGTTGACTTCCAGTGCAGTCATGGGGTTCAGGCGTTCCATTATAAGTTATTCCTGCCCTCTCCGCAATCCTGTTTACCCCGCGGCTTCATGACCCCGAAATATCCGCCAATCCCTGCAAAAACCGGCTGTTCAAAACCTGGCCCCCGAATTCCTGAAAGGCATTTTCATTTTCGTGATTTTTGGCCGATACGATCTATTGAGAAACAGGAAGGAGCAGCGGATGGGGGAAGAGAACGATCTGGAGAGAAGGAAAAACGGTTCGCTTCACCGGGGGATCGGGTCCGTTCAAAGGCTTCTGGATTCTTTCCCCATGCGCAAGAATGCGGAGCTGAGGGAATTTGTCCGAGACTCCAAGATTCAGGAAAGAGATCTTCCGGCAGACGACCCGCTGGCAGAGGTATTTGCCCTGACCCGGAAACTCCTTTCCAAAACCGCAGGGATTTTAAACTTCAGGCTGCTGAAGGACGACGATTTTCTGGAAAGCGGCCTTGGAGAAGGTCCACTCCCACCTGCCCTTCTCCATTCGCCTCGTCCTTTGGAAAAAAAGATTTATTCAGTTCATGCTGGATCACCGGGAGCGTTTGATTCCTTAGATTATCTTCCATTGTGGTTTCCCGAAAATAAGCAGACCAGCAGCCAAAGCCGGACCCTGGTGCAAGGAGCCGAGGCCCAGACCGCTACGCGCCGCCAAAATAGGCAGTGGTGCGTACCGAGCCCAAGGGGATCTTACGCTGGATGCTGCCCAAGGGGCCGATTTTTAGATGCTCACGAAGGCGTGGCCTTGGTGCCCGCGTTCCTTTGCGGAACTCCAGGGAAGCGTTCGAAGGGAACTTTCACCCGCCGGATTTTGGCGGCGCGCATCGGTCCGACCCTCGGCTCCACGGGGGAATTTATTCCTATTTTTGAGAGGCAATAATAATTATTTCATCCAGAGGCCGGATTTTCCAACTCGGCTTCCCGCCGCCGCTCCGTCTCTTCCAACTGCAGGGACAGGGTTTCCCATTCCGCCGTGAGGGCTTCCCTCCTTTTTTTCAGATCTCCATGGGACTTAACCAGGTCGGCGATGTTTTCTCCTTTCTTGTAAACTTCAGGATCGGCCAGCTTCGTCTCCAGGTCCTGCATGTCCATGGAAGCCTGTTCTAATCCGGACTCTATTTCCTGGATTCTCCTGCGGAGGTCCTGGGTCTGCCGAAAGAACCGGTTCCGGACCTCCGCTTCATAGCGCTTTTTATCTTTGCTCTTGCGGCCCGGGAGCTCTTTATCGGCCGTGTCCGGGGATGCGGATTTCTCGACCCTTTTATTTTCGGAATCCGCCTTTTCCAACCCTTTTTTGTAGAGATAGTCGTCGTAGTTGCCCAGATAGGGGATCAGGCGACCGGCGTTGACTTCGATGACTTTGTTGGAGATGGCGTTGATGAGGTGGCGGTCATGGGTGATCAAACAGATCGTTCCCTCGAATTCCTGGAGGGCGTTCTCCAGGACTTCCCGGGCGGCCATATCCAGGTGGTTGCTGGGCTCATCCAGGAGGAGAAAATTCGCCGGACGCATGAGCATCTTGGCCAGGACCAGCCGGCTCTTCTCCCCGCCGCTCAGGACGGATACTTTTTTTCCGATCTCCTCTCCCGAGAAGAGGAAGGCACCCAGCAGGCCGCGCAAAAAACTGACCGACTCGTCCTTGGCCAGGGAAAAGATCTCCTCCCAGACCGTCTTGGAGGGGTCCAGAAGCTCCAGCTGGTGCTGGGCAAAGTATGCCGTGGCGACATTGTGTCCCCATTCGAGCGTCCCTTCGTCCGGGGGAAACACGCCGGCCAGGAGTTTCAGGAGGGTTGATTTTCCCGCCCCGTTCACCCCGACCAGGGCGATTTTCTCCCCCCGGTCAATGGTCAGGTCGATGCCGGAATAGACTTTCACCGGCCCGTAAGCCTTGTGGACCCCCGTCAAAGCGGCCACCACCCGGCCGCTTCGGGCCGGCTGGGGGAAGGAAAAGCGGATGGTCTTCTGGGTTTCCCCGACTTCGATTTGTTCCAGCTTTTCCAGGCGCTTGACCCGGCTTTGCACCTGCCGGGCTTTCGTGGCCTTGTAGCGGAACCGCTCGATGAACCTCTCGGTCTGCTCGATCTTGCGGCGCTGGTTTTCCAGGGCGGCTTCGCGGAGGGTTTCTCTTTCTTCCCTGACCCGGAGGTACTCGTCGTAGTTGCCGGAATAGAGAATGATCTTTCTTTCTTCGATGGCCGCGATCTTCCTGGCGACCCGGTTCAGAAAATCCCGGTCGTGGGAGACCATCATGACCGAACCCAGGTAGTCCGCCAGGAACTCTTCCAGCCAGATGAGGGATTCCAGGTCCAGATGGTTTGTGGGTTCGTCCAGGAGAAGGAGGTCGGGGGTGGCCAGGAGGATCTTGGCCAGGGACAGGCGCATCAGCCATCCTCCGCTGAGCTCCTCCGAGGAACGGAAAAAATCCTCCTCCTTGAACCCCAACCCCAGCAGGATGGCCTTGGCCTGGGATTCCAGCGTGTATCCTCCCCGCCGCGCGTATCTTTCCTCCAGCTGCCCATAGGCGTGGGCCAGAGCCTCCAGAGCCTGGCGGGTCCTTCTCCTCGGCGATCTCCTCCCGGAGGAGGCGCATCTTGTCTTCCAGGATGGCCAGGTCTTTCACCCCGCCCTGGACCTCTTCCAGAAGGGAAAGCCCTTTTACCGGCGCCGGCTCCTGGGAAAGAAAACCGATGTGCATCCCCCTGCGGAGAAGGATCTCTCCCCGGTCGGGATGCTCCTCGCCGTAAATCATCCGGAAGAGAGTGGTCTTCCCCGACCCGTTCGGACCGACCAGGCCCAGGCGGTCCCGGGCCCCCAGCCGGAGGGAAGCGGAAGAGAAAAGGATCTTTTCTCCGTATTGTTTGTCCATTTCCCGGATGTCGATCATGGAAAAATCTGCCGCTTGAATGCCGAAGGGATCTTTTTCTGGCTTAAACTTTTATAATCATATCATCTACTGTCAAGAGTGGGGCCCCTTTTTAATTGCCTAGGAAACTGTAAATCTTTCTTTGTCTATGCCCTCTGCAATCTCTGCGGTTTGATCATCATCTTTTATTAACTGCGTTCATCCGTGTTATCCGCGTTCACAAAGTCTTCAAATTTTGTTAGGCAAATGCTGATCCGCACCAGTAACGCGAGTTCGAATGTCATAGGCGATAAAGCACCTGATCGCACTTGAGGCACTTAAGGCACTTTCTTTGGTTGCGGCTCTGCCGCGCTAAGTTTATCTGTGTCCCATTAGGCTTTTTTATTTTTTTGAGAACGATTCGTGTTTGCATCCGGCGGGCATATCTTTATAATGGTTTAAAGGGATGCAAAATCCACAGGAGAAAAAGAAAGGAGAGAAAGATGCCCATTATTCACGTGCACCTGTTCGAAGGGAGAACCCTGGACCAGAAGAGGAAACTCGTTTCCGCCATGACCGACGCGGTGGTGAAATCCCTGGAGGCCAAACCGGAGACGGTTCGCATCCTTCTCCACGACATGTCCAAGAACGACATGTCCGTGGCTGGGGTTCTGCACTCGGACAAAAAATAATTGAGGAGTAGGGGCACGATGCATCGTGCCCCTACAGCTTAATCAACGCTGGGCTTCCTTTTATAATAGGCTGCCACCCGGGCCAGGGCCTGGGCGGCCAGGGGGAGAGAAGGGTAGGCGGGAATGCCGGCCCGGCAATAGCGCTGGCGCAGCCCGGCCGATTCCCCGGCCAGATAGGGGTCTTCTCCGGCGCCGTCGACCACCGCGACCAGGGGTTTGCGATGACGATTTTCCCGGAGATACTGGATGGTTATTTGCGAGGTATCCTTCTCTTCCGGGGAAGCATAGGTCATCCGGGGAATAAGTCGGTCCAGGAGAATCATGTCCAGGGCCGGGTCTTCGAACACGATCTCCAGCATCCGGCTCATGTATTCGGGATCATAAAACGCCCTCCAGGCATCCACGGGATTGCGGGCGAAAGAACCGACGGAAGGGACCATGCCCGAAATCTTATCCCGGGTATCCCCGGTTAAGGGCGGGACCTGCAGGCCCGCGCGCATGCAGATATCCGCGTAATAGACGCTGTTGCCCCCGCCGCCGCCCAGGATGAAAAGACGCCGGCCCTTGGGTGGAGGAAGATATGAGAAAGCCATGGCGGTCCCTACGACCTCCTCCAAAGAACGGGCGCGGGTGATTCCTGCCTGCCGTAATCCGTTTTCCCAGACCCGGTCCTCGCCGGCCAGGGTCCCGGTGTGAGAGGCCACGGCTCCGGCTCCGGAAGAAGTTTCTCCTCCTTTCCAGAGGACCATGGGTTTCTTCCGGTTCACCCGCCGGGCAACCTCCAGAAACCGCCGCCCGTCCCGGACGCTTTCCAGGTAGAGGCCGATTACCCCGGTCTCTTCGTCCTCGGCCAGGTATTCCAGGTAATCCGGGCTGTCCAGGACCGCCGCGTTCCCAAAGCTGACCGCCTTGCTGATTCCCATGCCGGTGAAGTGTCCGTGCTCGCTGATTCGCTGGGTTAGCGTCCCGCTCTGGGATAGAAACGCCATGGAACCGGCGGTCGCCGGGATCTGTCCCCAGAGCATAAGCCGAGACTTGGGCACGTAGGGGCCCATGCAGTTGGGGCCGATGACCTTCAACCCGCTCTGAATAGAAACCCGCCGGACCTCTTCTTCCAACCCGATTCCCTCGGGGGTTCCCAACTCCTTGAACCCGGAGCTCAGGATGTGGATGTTGCCCACTCCCTTGCGACTGCATTCCTCCAGCACCGGGGGAACGAATTGGGCCGGGACACAGACGATGGCCAGGTCCACCGCTTCCGGAAGGGCGGAGATGCTGGGATAGGCCTTCCTCCCGGAGATCTCCCCCGCAGTGGGATTGATGAGATAGATCTTTCCGGGAAACTCGGCACGCTGCACATTCTTGAGGAAGAATTGTCCTCCCAATCCGCTGTACGTACGGGAGATTCCCACGATGGCGATGCTCTTTGGATGGAACATTCTTTCAAAATATTCTCTCTCTTCCGGCTCCATTCACTCAGACCTCTGCTTCCTGGTATTTTTTGCGGGGAACCTTTTATCAGGGCTTAGCCGCAGATTTGTCTTTTAACTTACAACTTGGAACTTGAAACTTGCAACTGAATTTCACCCAATATAGTCCCAAAAAGGGGAAAAAGTTGACTCCTGGTTTGCTTTTCCATTATATTGGACTTTCCTGGGATCCGTGAAACCGGAGAGAATGGAGAGAAGCAAGAAACACAACGCCATAATGATTTGGGTTTCTGACTTTCTGAGCTTTCTCCGTCCTCTGCGGTTAAATATTTCTTGCAGTAGAAAGGAGTTTGGAGATGAGAGAAGTGGTCATCGTGGGAATGGTGCGTACGGCCATCGGCCGCATGGGGGGCACGATTGCCCGGTATCGGCCGGAGGAACTGGGGGCTTTTGTCATCCGGGGGATCGTGGACAAGACCGGGCATTGACCCGAACCTGGTGGAAGACGTGGTCATGGGTCTTTCCAACTCCTGGCATGCGGCCTACAACCCGGCCCGCTGGGCGGTGCTCAAGGCCGGTCTTCCCTACAGCCTCCCGGGGGTCACGGTGGAGAGGCAGTGCTCCTCCGGCCTGCAGGCGATCAACCATGCGGCGGCTCAGATGCTGGCGGGAATCGGAGACATCTACATCGCCGGCGGGATGGAGAGCTGGAGCCAGTGCCCCTGGATGATTCCCCGGCCCGATGAGGCCTACTCCTTCACTCCCCCGCAGATTCTGCGCCGGGAGACGGCCCCGACGCCGGAAGACAGCCTGGTCATGGGGATCACCGCGGAAAACCTGGTGGAAAAGTACAAGATCCCCCGGGAGGAACAGGACCTCTTCGGCCTGAAAAGCCAGGAGCGGGCTTTCAAGGCCATCCGGGGCGGCTATTTCAAGGACGAAATCATTCCCCTGGTCATCACCCAGAAGAAGAGCCAGATTGTCTTCGATACGGACGAACATCCGCGGGAGACCACCCTGGAGAAGCTGCGGGCGCTGGGGCCGGCCTTCAAGAAGGACGGGACCATTACCGCCGGGACCTCCTCCGGCCGGAATGACGGCGCCGCAGCGGTTTTGATGATGACCCTGGAGAAAGCCAAGGAACTGGGATACAAACCCCTGGCCCGGTGGGTGACCTGCGGGGTTTCGGGCGTGGACCCCAAGATCATGGGAATCGGCCCGGCCTACTGCCATGCCCAAGGCTCTCAAGCGGGCCGGGCTGAAGATGTCCGACATGGAGGTCATCGAGATCAACGAAGCCTTCGCCGCCCAGGTGCTGGCCTGCGTCCGGGAGTTGAAAGCCCAGGGGCACACCGTCGACATGGAGAAGCTCAACCCCAACGGAGGAGCCATCGCCTTCGGCCACCCCAACGGCATGAGCGGCACGCGCCTCGCCATGTTCCTGATCAGCGAATTGAAGCGGAGGAACGGCAGGTACGGCATCGCCTCCCTGTGCATCGGAGGAGGCCAGGGCCTGGCGACAATCTTTGAAAGACTTTAAATATTCACCACAGAGGCACAGAGAACACAGAGAATCAAGAAAAGGAATAATGGAAGAATGGAATATTGGAATGATGGGCCAAAAAATAGAATGCTTAAACCCATTATTCCATCATTCCAGTATTCCAATTTTCCAATGATTTTCAGATTCCATCATTCCAATCTTTCATTTTCTTCCTCTGTGTCTCTGTGGTGAAATTAGCCGTTGACGACGTTGATCAGGCGGCCTTGCAGGAAGGAGATGATGTTTTCCACCAGCATCTCGTTTCCCCTCTCGATGGCCTCCGGGGTCATGCCGGCGTTGTGGGGGGAGATGACCACGTTGGGCAGGGAAAGAAGGGGGTCGTCGGCGGGCAGGGGCTCCTGGTCATACACATCCAGTGCCGCGGCGGCCAGCTTTCCCTTCCGCAGGGCCTCGATCATGGCTGGGGTGTCCACGATGCTGGCCCGGGCCGTGTTCACCAGGATGCAGGAGGGTTTGACCCTTTCCAGGGCCTGCCGGGAGATGAGCCCGCGGGTCTTTTCCGAGGCCTTGATGGTGACGGCGATGACATCCGATTGGGAAAGGAGCTGATCGAATTCCACGAACTGAATTCCCGCTTCCTCGGCCCTCCGGGGGCTGGGGTTGAAAGTCCAGACCCAAACCTTCATCCCGATTCCCTTGGCCAGACCCGCAAACTGCCGCCCGATATTTCCAAAGCCGATGATCCCCACCCTCTTTCCGTAAAGCTGGGTCATGGGCAGGCGCGTCCATCGCCCGGCGCGAAGCTCCTTTTCGTGTTCCGGAATTTTCCGGGCCGCGGCCATCATGAGCGCCAGCGTGTGCTCGGCCACCGAAACCGCGGAGAAGCCCGGGGTGTTGGTCACCTTGATCCCCAGCCGGGAAGCGGCGCCCAGGTCCACGTTGTCCGTGCCCACTCCCAGAACGGCGATCATTTTCAAATCCGGGCAGGCCTTCAGCAGGGGTTCATCGAACTTGGAGTAAGCCCGGATGTTGACCGCCACTTTGGCTCCCTGGAGCCTTTGGACCAGCTCTTCCGGCGTGGCGGCTTTGTTCGTATGGACCGTCAACCGGGCATGCTGCTCCAGCCGTTTCAGAACCGCAGTTCCCGAAAGGATGGAAGGAAAATCATCGGGTACGACTACCTGTTCCATGTTCACCTCACTCATTTGGAATATTGGAATAATGGAATGATGGAATAATGGGTTCTGGTGGTTCATTTTTTTTACCCAACATTCCAATATTCCATTCTTCCATTATTCCATTTTCTTATTCCTCCGCATTCATCCGCGTCCAAAAAAGTTCGGAGTTTGTAGGGGCGCGCTGCCGCGCGCCCTTATGGAGTTCGGAGTCAAAGGCGATAAAGCCCTGTTTTTCATTTTAGACATTTTAGGCATTTCGAATTTTACGCATTTTTTAGAGGATTCCCTTTTTCAGTTTTTTCAGCTCCTCCTCAAAGTCCGGTTTGAAAACCGCCACCGCCTGCTCCCACTCCGGGCTTCCCTCGGCTTTGGGATGGACCGCCGAACCGCTGATGCCGAGGCGTTCCAGTCCGGCCCGCAAATCGGTTTCCGTTTTCCGGAGTTCATCCTTTTTCTTTTCCAGGTATTTCTGGAGCAGGTCTTTGATTTTTTTAACCGTCCAGGCGCTCGTGGGAAGAAAGGTTTCCAGCCCCTGCAGGATCAGGGCGTTGTCCCGGTCCAGGTTCATCGCGTCGATCAGGTTCTGGAGGAACAGCCGTTCGAGGTGCTTGCGCAGCTGGGGATCGAATTTGGCGAGTTCTTTCTCCACTTCCCGGAGGTGAAAGTCCACCTCCAGGAAACGGTTCACCAGGCCGACCGCCTTGGATTGGATCTCTTCTTCCTTCATTTTTTCCATTTCTTCATGGGAAAGACGGAGCCCCTTCGTCCTTTCCATGGCCAGCTCAACGGCGCTCTTGATTTCCGCCATGATTCAACCTCCGGATCAATAAAACCGAACCTTCCTTGCGGCAGAGAAGAGCAAAAAAATTCTACCAAAAAAGCCCCCCCTCTTCAACCCATCTTAGGCCTCCAAAATCGGCAGTGGTCTTGACATTCCGCATTCTGCACACTCCGAATTCCGCATTTCTGCTTCGCCCTTGACTCCCCCCCTTTTAATGCTTACTGTTCTTATATATTTGGGGTCGGGATCGGGAGGAGACCATGCCGCCGAAGGACTTTGACCAGTTCAGCGATCAGGTTTATCGAATGATGAGCGATATGTTTAAGGACGCTAAACCCCTGGGGTATCAGCCTGATCGGTCCTTTTCCCCGCCGATGGATATCTATGAAACCGAGGACCACCTGGTCGTGGTCCTGGAGATCGCCGGGATGAAGGCGGAAGACATCCACGTCATCTTTGACAAAGATATCCTTTCCATCAGCGGGTTCCGGAAAGAGCCGTCTACCCCCTCCAAAACCCGTCTCCATCAGATGGAGATCGATTACGGGAAATTCCAGCGCACCATCCGGATTCCTTTCCCGCTGAGGTCCGATGATTTCAAGGCCTCCTACCGCCAGGGATTCCTCGTGATCACCGTGCCCAAAATCAAAGAGCCGGTCTCCCCCAATGTGGAGGTAAAGATCCGATGAAAGAGGATCCGCATCGAAACGATCCTGGGAAACCTTTCTGCCCGGGAGGTGGCGGAGAAGGCCGAGGAGGCCAAGGGGATGGAGACTCCCGAAGAGCTCCCCATCCTTCCCATCCGCGAGTCCGTTCTTTATCCCAAAATGCTCCTGCCATTCATGGTCAGCCAGGACCGGCTGGTCAAGCTGATCGATGCGGCCCTGCTGGCCAACAAAATGATCGGGATCGTGCCCATCAAGAACAAGGAGGTTACGGAAGTCAAACCGGAAGACCTGTTCGAAGTGGGCACTGCGGCCTACATCCTGAAGATGCTCAAGATGCCCAACAACAGCATCCGCCTGCTGATCCAGGGAATCTCCCGGATCCGGGTGACGGAGTTTACCCAGCAGGAGCCCTTCCTGCGGGCCAAAGTGAGGACCCTGAGTGATCAAGGAGAGAAGACTACCGAAACGCAGGCGTTGATGTCGGGGATCAAGGGGATCTTCCAGAAGTTCGTGGAGATGGCCCCCAATCTTCCCACCGACCTGGCCATCATGGCCATGAACGTGGAAGAACCCGGGATTCTGGCCGACCTGATCGCCTCCACCCTGAACCTCGCCCTGGAAGACAAGCAGGCCATTCTGGAGATGCTGGACGTGAAGGCCCGCCTGGAAAAGGTGAATTTCCTCCTGAACAAGGAACTCAGCGTCCTGGAACTGGGGTCCAAGATCCAGAGTCAGGTCCGCGAAGGAATCGATAAGTCCCAGAGGGAATATTTCCTGCGCGAACAGCTCAAGGCGATTCAGAAGGAACTGGGGGATAAGGACGAGCGGACCGTGGAGGTCGAGGAGCTTCGCCAGCGGATCGCCAAGGCCAAGCTTCCCCCGGAGGCCATGAAGGAAGCCGAGCGGGAACTGGACCGCCTGGCCAAGATGCCCCCTTCGGCCGCCGAGTATACCGTCGCCCGGACCTACCTGGACTGGCTCATCGAGATTCCCTGGGCGGTGGCCACGGAAGATAATTTGGACATCCAACAGGCGCAGAAAGTACTGGATGAAGATCATTATGACCTGGAAAAGGTGAAGAAACGCATCCTGGAATATCTCTCCGTGCGCAAGCTCAAGGCCGACATGAAAGGCCCGATCCTCTGCTTCGTGGGGCCCCCGGGAACGGGGAAGACTTCGGTGGGAAAATCGATTGCCAAGGCTTTGGGGAGGAAATTCATCCGCATGTCCCTGGGCGGGGTGCGGGATGAGGCCGAGATCCGCGGCCACCGGCGCACTTACGTGGGGGCCTTGCCCGGCCGGATCATCCAGGGAATCCGCAAGGCCGGATCGAATAATCCCGTCTTCATGCTGGACGAAATCGACAAGCTGGGCATGGATTTCCGGGGAGATCCCTCTTCCGCCCTGCTGGAAGTCCTGGACCCGGAGCAGAATTACACCTTCTCCGACCATTACCTGGAGGTGCCCTTCGACCTCAGCAAGGTGATGTTCATTACCACGGCGAATATTCTGGACCCCATCCCCCCGCCTCTGCGGGACCGCATGGAGGTCCTGGACCTTCCCGGGTACACGGAAGAGGAGAAACTGAGAATCGCCAAGGGATTCCTGGTTCCCAAGCAGATTCAAGCCCACGGTCTCACCGAACAAAACATCCAGTTCCAAGACGAAGCCCTGCGACGGATGGCCCTGGAATACACCCGGGAAGCGGGAGTGCGCAACCTGGAGCGGGAGATCGCCAATATCTGCCGCGGAGTGGCCCGCAAGGTGGCCGAGGGGGCCGGAGGGCCTCACGGTCGTGGATGCGGAAAGCGTTCCCTCCTACCTGGGGCCGATCAAATTCTTCTCCGAGGTGGCGGAGCGAACCTCTGAGCCCGGAGTGGCCACGGGCCTGGCCTGGACCCCGACCGGAGGAGACATTCTCTTTATCGAAGCCACGCGCATGAAGGGACGCAAGGGTTTCAACCTGACCGGCCAGCTGGGAGAGGTCATGAAGGAGTCCGCCCAGGCGGCGTTGAGTTATGTGCGCGCCAGGGCCAAGGCTCTCCAGATTCCCGAGAATTTCTTTGACGAGAGCGACATCCACATCCATGTCCCCGCCGGGGCCATTCCCAAAGACGGCCCGTCCGCCGGGGTCACCATGTTCACCGCCATCACCTCGCTCCTGACCGGAAGACCGGTGCGAAGCGATGTGGCCATGACCGGTGAGATCACCCTGCGGGGCTTGGTCCTTCCGGTGGGAGGAATCAAAGAAAAGGTCCTGGCCGCCAGGAGGTCGGGCATCACCACCGTCATCCTGCCGAAGAAAAATGAGAAAGACCTGGAGGAGGTTCCGGACCAGGTGAAGAAGGACATGAAATTTCACTTCGTCCAGAAAATGGACGAAGTCATCCAGATCGCCCTGAAGCCGCAAACCACGAAACGGGTTCAAAGGGCAAAGGATTCAAAGGGGCGAGTGGAAAAACAAAAAGGTAAATCCCTCAAATCTTAAACCCTCCTGCCGAAATCCAGCCTGATTTTCCCATTCCGCATTCCGCCCTGCACTACGTAGAGTGCAGGGCGCACTCGGCATTGAAAAAAAAGCCTTCTTTCTTTGGCAAGAAAGAAGGCTTTAGGCTGGGTGATAAGCGATTTTTTTACGCAAAAGGAGCCATCGCGAGAAAGGCGGGCTTAGATGTGTGTGGGGTCATATTGGCTCTTGGCGATGAACGACTCCTCTTGCCTGTCCTCAGTCTAAGGGTGACCACCTCCTTTCCGTTATCAGGAGTCCACGGCTCCGGGCTCCTGATACTCAAAGACCTTCCCTTGATAGTTCCGCAGGACCATCTTTCCTTTGTCCTGGGAAATCAGGTAGGTCGGTCCTACCGGGATCTTGCCCCCGCCGCCGGGGGCATCGATCACAAAGCTGGGAACGGCATACCCGGTTGTGTGGCCGCGCAGTTTCTCGATGATGTTGATTCCTACGGCAATGGGAGTCCGGAAATGCTCGGTTCCCATGGCCAGGTCGCACTGATAGATGTAGTAGGGGCGGACCCGGATCTTCAGGAGCTCGTGCATCAAGCGCTTCATGATGGAAGGCTTGTCGTTGATTCCCCGCAGGAGAACGGTCTGACTTCCCAGGGGAATTCCGGCATCCGCCAGAAGACCGCAGGAGCGGCGCACTTCTTTGGTGACTTCCTTGGGATGGCTGAAATGGATGCTCATCCAGAGAGGATGGTACTTCCGCAGCATGTTGACCAGGGCCGGGGTGATGCGCTGGGGAAGAGTCACCGGCACCCGGGTTCCGATCCGGACCATCTCCACGTGGGGAACCTTCCTCACTTTGGCGAGGATTCTTTCCAGGTGGTCATCTTCCAGAAGAAGGGGATCGCCCCCGGAAATCAGGACGTCGCGGACTTTTTTGGTCGCCTGAATGTAGCCGATGGCCTCATCCAGTTCATCTTCTTTGATGCAGTTTTCACTCGAGCCCACCATTCTTCTGCGGGTGCAGTAGCGGCAGTACACGGCGCACTTGTCCGTGACCAGGAGGAGAACGCGGTCCGGATAGCGGTGAACGAGGCCATGGACGGGTGAATTTTCATCCTCCGCGCAGGGGTCAAGAAGATCGTGGGGAGAAAAATGAAATTCCTCGAGGGTCGGGAGAGCCTGCCGGCGAATGGGACAATTGGGGTCCGTCCGGCTCATCAGGGTGGCGAAGTAGGGGGTGATGGCCGTGGCCATCCGGCCCTTGGAAACGTCTATGGCGGCGACTTCTTCGTCATTCAGGTTCAAGAGAAGTTTGAGCTGCTCGGCCTTGGTGACCCGGTTCCTTAACTGCCACCGCCAGTCTTCCCACTCTTCATCCGTGGCGTCTTTCCATGGATTCAGCTGATATTCTTCCTCGGCAGCGGATTTGGCCTCGGCCATGCGGGTGCTTCGGATTGGCTCCCGAGGGAGCACGGTACTGCCAGGAACGCTCATGTTCACCTCTCAGGTTTTGGACTCCGGGGGTCCAGATTTTTGAGCTTGCGGATCGAATTTGAGCCCGGGGCTCCGCAATTCCTCCATGGCTTTTTCGTAGGCGATCTTATGCTTGAAGCCGCTCTGCAGGTATTTCCAGATCAGTTCAAGCTTTCTGAATTCTTCTTCGCTGTATTCCCTGGTACTCCAGCTCTCCCATGGGGATCCGCTTCGGCTTGATATATCCCTTTTGTTCCAAGTAATAAAGTTTGTGCCTTGGAATATTTAGCTTTTTTAAGATATCCGAGGTCCTCATGGTAAAACTCCAAGAGGAGCTTATAATTTCAGTAGCCAAGAAATATAAATCCAGATTTATAAATAGATTTAGATCTATTTTTCTACAGTGTAAAAAAATAAAAACCATCTGTCAAGAAAAAAATGATGTCCTGAAAAAAAAATTTTCCCTCGGCCGATACGGGTGAACTCGGAAAAATCGTCACTCCGGTGAACACCGGAGTCCAGAGACTTGATAACCCCTTGGAAAAACTGAATTCCGGCGCCTGCCCCGGACCCGATCCGGGTTCGCCAGGAATGACCAAATTCTATTGGATTTCGAATTTTTACTTGTTCGTCAATATGGACGGTCAACGGGGAATTTTGAGGTGTTATTGCAGGCAGCCGCGTAGGGGCGATTCACCTTCGGCCCGAGCTCAGGTCGAGGGCTGAATCGCCCCTGCAGCTTTGCGGTGGGTGGGAAAACGCTAAAACCGATCCTTGAACACCGCCCCCGTTCCCGCCGAAGTGACCATCTGGGCATACCGGGCGGCGTAACCGGAAGTGATCTTCGGCTTGCGCGGCTTCCAGGCCTTTTTTCTCCTTCGCAACTCTTCTTCGCTCACCAGCAGGGTCAGCTTCTTCCTGGGAATATCAATGCGGATTCGGTCGCCGTTCCTGACCAGGGCGATCGGTCCCCCCTCGGCGGCTTCCGGAGAAACGTGACCGATGGCCGCTCCGCGGGAGCCTCCGCTGAACCGGCCGTCGGTGATCAGGGCCACGTCTTTGTCCAATCCCATTCCCGCAATGGCGGAAGTGGGAGACAACATCTCCTGCATCCCCGGTCCGCCTTTCGGTCCTTCGTACCGCACGATCACGATATGGCCCGGCTTGACCTTTCCCCCCAGAATCGCGGCCATCGCTTCCGGTTCGGATTCAAAAACGATCGCCCTTCCCTCGTTGACCATCATCTCCGGGGCCACGGCAGACTGCTTGACCACCGCTCCGCCCGGAGCCAGGTTTCCCCGCAGAATGGCCAGCCCTCCTTCTTTATGGTAGGGACTGGCGATGGAGCGGATCACGTTGTAGTCCCTGACCTTGACTCCCTTCAGATTGACTCCCAGGGTTTTGCCCGTCGCAGTCATGACCTTCTTATCAATGATCCCCATCTTGGATAATTCCGCCATGACCGCTTGAACTCCCCCGGCGGCATCCAGGTCGTGCAGGTGATGGGGGCCGGCGGGGCTCAAGAAACAGAGGTGAGGAGTCTGGTTACTGACTTTGTTGAAAAGATCCAGGTTCAGATGGATCCCCGCTTCGTGGGCGATCGCCGGAAGGTGCAAGACGGTATTGGTGGAACATCCCAGGGCCATATCCGCGGCCATGGCGTTTTTGAAGGCGGCCAGGGTGGCAATGTCCCGGGGCTTGATGTTCTTCTTCCAGAGCTCCATGATTTTCATCCCCGCGGTTTTGGCCAGACGGATCCGGGCCGCATTCACCGCCGGGATCGTCCCGTTTCCCGGCAGAGCGAGGCCGACCGCTTCGGACATGCAATTCATGGAATTGGCGGTAAACATCCCGGCGCAGGAGCCGCACCCGGGGCAGGCGCAGTCTTCCAGTTCATTCAGCTGGGCGTTGGTCCATTCGCCGCGCGCCACCCTTCCGACCCCCTCGAAGACGCTGATCAGATCCACTTCCTTGTCGGCGACCTTTCCGGTCATCATGGGGCCGCCGCTGATTACGATGGAGGGAATATTCACCCGCAGAGCGGCCATGAGCATCCCCGGAACGATCTTGTCGCAGTTGGGGACCATCACCATGGCGTCGAAGGGATGGGCCATGGCCATGACCTCGACGGTAGTCGGCAATGAGCTCGCGGCTGGAGAGGGAGTATTTCATCCCCTCGTGGTTCATGGCGATCCCGTCGCAAACGCCGATGGTGCTGAACTCCAGGGGGGTTCCCCCGGCGAGGCGGACCCCGGCCTTCACCGCCTCGACGATCCGGTCGAGATGGATATGCCCGGGGATGAGCTCGTTGGCCGAATTGGCGATCCCCACCATAGGCCGGCGGATCTCCTCGTCGGTCAACCCCATGGCCTTGAAGAGCGACCGGTGGGGCGCCTTCTCCAACCCCTTCTTCATCAAATCACTGCGCATAACCGACCTCCACGAAAAGAAAGGAATAATGGAAAAATGGAATATTGGAATGATGGCCAAAGAATAAAATGTCTAAACCCATTATTCCATCATTCCATTATTCCAGTATTCCAAAAGATCATATCTTCGCGCCGATTGGAGTGTCAACCGCAATTTTCTGCTTGCCCGTCCTTCGATGTGCGGCCTGGCGGTATTCCGCCCCTATCCTGGATCTGTTTTCTGGATTTTTCCAGGAGGCTCTGAAACTTGGGGGAGTATGCCAAAATGATCCGTTCGAGTTCCTCTTCATCTTCCATGGAGATTAAAACGGCCACAGGTTTTCCGTTTCGGGTCACAATCACCGGGCCTTCTTCGCTTTCTTTCAGATAGGCGCTAAAACGGGCTTTCACGTCAGCGACGGGTGCGATTTTCATAGTTCAAATTCCTCCCCCTTCACCTCTGGGAATTTCAGGGTTCGATCTCGAATCCCTATTTTCCCCTGGGCCTCGCGACTCCCTTCAAATCCCGCAACGTTTGTGATAATATACTAAAAAAATCTTTGAGTCCAGCGTGGGCATAGGATGAAAAAGCGGGTCCGCCAGCTTCTGAATTCGCTTCTCCCGTATCAGCCGGAGCGTATGTATCTTTTTGGCTCTTGGGCGCGCGGGGAAGAGGATGAATTGAGCGATTTGGATCTGCTGATCATCAAAGAAACAGAATCCCCATTTTTCGATCGTCTCCGGGAAGTATCTAAGTTTCTTCCCGGAAATATGGGCGGAGTGGATATTCTTGTATATACCCCGAAAGAATTTGCTAGAATGCGGAGAGACGGAAATGCTTTCGCCGAGATGATATTGGAAGAGGGTTCCTTGATTTATGACCGGCAAGCGGAAAATTGAAGCCAGGCGCTGGTTCCAGCAGGCGGGGTATGACCTGCAGGCAACCCGCTGGAATATCAAAGGGGGGTTCTATAATACGGCCTGTTTCCTTGCCCAGCAGGCTGGGGAAAAAGCACTGAAGTCCTTCCTTTATTACCAGGGAGCGAGGAGAACGGCCTTATTTACCCACTCCCTTGTGGAAATGATTCTGGAGGGTAAAAAACAGTTCAAAAAGTTGGAAGGCCTTGTGGACCAGGCCCGGGAACTGGACCTGCATTACATTCCTTCGAGGTATCCAAATGGGATCCCCAGCGGGTATCCACATGAGTTTTATGGAAAGAAGATAGCGGAGCAGGCTCTGGCCTCGGCAGAAAAAATTGTTTCCGTGATTCAAGATTTTTTTACTGCAAAAGGGGAAAAGGAAATCTTGGAATAATTATGTTAAGGCAGGCCCTGTGAGGCTTGAAAAAGTTAGCCTCCTGAGAAATGTTCTCAGCATTTTTCGGGAGGCTTTTTTCGTTTATGGGCCTAAAAAGATTCCCTCCCCATGGATGGGGGAGGGCAAGGCCCTGCACCACGTGGGGTGTAGGACAATGCCCTGGACCTTATATGGTTCAGGGGTGGGGGTGATCATTTGAGCGAAATCCTCCCCCCTTTGGAAAAGGGGGGAAGGGGGGGATTTCTGGACAAGGTATTCAATGAAACGCTCATATTTCAACAGGGAAGAATGAACCGATGTTAGGCTGGTTGGCAGATCTTTTGAAAGTCGTTCCCATTTATAACTTCATTGTGTCCAAAAATTATGAGTAAAGAATCACCATCCTCGATTATCTGCCGGGACAAAATGCTTTCAAGGTTAAAGAGCAAATAAACCTAGTCCACAACGTTCTGCAACTTACAAATACCTTATTACAATTGCCTGACCCCGGTCTGTTCGCCGGAATCTGTGCGGGGGGCGCTGGGCAACCAGCGTCCCTACCGCGACCGATCATTTTTTACCTTCCCGCCTCTGGCAGAGAATATATGGTGAAGGATTGCTTTTCAAGGAATTCATATCTTTTGGCTAAACGGTATCCCGATCTCCCCATGGTCTCAATGACTTCCTCTTCCGCAGTATAATGCCCGAAGATTCTGATGAGGCTGAAAAAACCGAGTTTACCGTATTCCACGATGGCAACTCTTCCACCGGGTCTCAACTTCTTTGTTAACGTTTGAAAATATTTCTCGGGTGACGGGAGGTGGTGATAAACATTTCGGACGAAGACCAGATCTACGCTCCTCTCAGAAAGCAAGGAGTCATCCGGGTTGGCCAAAATGGTCCGGATGTTTTTTAGTCCCCTTTTTGCCCCTTCCTCTTCAATGATCTTCAAAAAGTTTTCATTAACATCTATGGCGTAGACCATTCCTTGTTCACCAACAAGCTGAGCAAATCTTACGGTATAGTAGCCACCCCCGGCGCCCAAATCGGCGATCTGCATTCCCGGCTCGATCTCAAGATGCCGGATGATCTCGTCGGGCTTGTTCTTCGGGGCGGAAGCGGACTTATTGTAAAGGTAGGCCGTAAAAGAAGAGCAGCCTGACAGGGGGAGCATCACCAGCGATAACAGCAACAGGAAAATTTCAAAGCTTCTCATCGTTAGCCACTTTTTCGCCATACATGCCTGTTGAAGTTCGGTAGACCGCCTTTTCAGGGGCCTCGCCGGGGGCAGGAGGAATATGCTGCCCCACATCATATCACATGGTTTGCACCGCTGATTCCCTCCCGAGAGTCTGATCCCAAATGGTGATGGCGAAGCCGAATCCGACGCCGGAATTACCGCCGCACATACTATAATTATTCATCGGGAAATTTCTGTCCTTTCATGCGACCAAAATCTAAAATTAATCCTCTTCTGGGCTCAACTCATTTACCCATCACGAATCGTCGACGCATAGCTTGAGGCCAAACCTGTACTGAGCATGCCGAAGTAGCGGGTTGCTAACCCTTACTTCGTAATGGAATTTCACCTCCTACACTATGCCCGTTTTGACCGGCGCTTTCACAACGTCCCCTAGCCCGACTAGCCAGTCCCCATCTCCTCGATGGAAATCACTACGCACGCTCTGCACGAACGTCCCCTTCTATATCTTTTCACTGCTCTTTTTTCTGAAGAATATTGGCAAGCGTTACTATGAGCGGGGGCAGGTCATTTTTGATCGTCTCGAAGAGGATATCATAATCCACAGACTCGTAGCCATGAATAAGCCGGTTACGGGTACCAATGATTTCAGGCCAGGGAATTTGAGGATATTGGGCCTGCATTTCGCGAGGAACTTGGCTGGCCGCTTCACCAATGAGTTCGACCAGATGAATTAAGGCCAGACTCAATTGCCGGTTTTTTTCCAGTTCTCCGGAAGTGTTATCTCCGGCCATCTCAACGGCTTCACGGGAGTAATCAAGCATATGGCGGAAGCGCAAGAGTGGATCATGCTTGGACATATTGCACTTCCACCTCCGCAAGCACTTTGTCCCGGAAATACCTGCTCAGAGATTTGGGGGTGTTGATGTCCACTTTTCGACCCCCCAGAATTCGGGATAGTTCCTGCTCCAAGTCGTAGAGCTTGAAAAAACCTACTTTGGCGTCCGAAGCAAATTCGACCAACACGTCTACATCGCTCTCCGAACGAAAATCATCCCGTAAAATCGAACCGAAAAAGCCCAACTTGTGGATAGAGTGACGATGACAAAAATCGGCTATTTTCTCTTTTGGTACAATGATTTTGTCATTCATTCTCTTTTCTCCTTGATCCGTGTTCCCGAAAATTGGGTTCTATGGTATCTTTCTATCCTGCCCCATGATATTCCAAAGCCTGCGAATTTTCAACTCCTCAAAAGCCAACCCTTCTCTCTCACCATATAAGGTCATAGCCTCTCAACCCCTGCCCTTACACCCAATAAGAATTGCAAACCCCCTCCAATAAAAACAGGGCCTTCCACCTTCTAAGGTGTCAGGTCCTTGGGTTCTATAAAGTTGCATTTGAAACCACCCCTTTCCCCCACTTTCATTTTCCAACCCTTTGCATTTATTCAGGCAGAGGAATGATTCCTTGTTTTTTGCCTGAAGGATGATGGCGTTTTAAGAACTCGGAGCTGGCAATGGCACGCTTGTTCCTCCACCGATTTCGGCTACATGGGCGAACTGCCGAACCTCCACGGTCGGACTTTAATCGATGAGTCAAATGTCATGCACGGCATACTGTCCGGTACCTCACCTTACGGTTGTCCCGGTCGTTTTCAGGGAATCTCCACTTCCTGGAATACTTTATTACTTTAGCCTGACCCCATTTTCCTTGTTGGAGTTTATGGTTTTGTGGTTGGCCACAACTTGAAGGAAATTGTTTTACATAGAAGAGAAACAAAAAGGAACGGGGAATAACAACGACACGGACCTCCCCGATTATCGTTTGATTTTCACAGGCAATTCACTGACGACCAGGGGATGGATGTCCGGCTTTGTTAAATCCTTTGCTTAAAGGTTGGCACCTAGCAAAGTTTAGCAAAGGGTTAATCCCTTATTTTTAAAAGATTACCGATGACTTTGCCGCAATATTCGTTTGTTTTCCCGCCGAATTGCTTTGTGAACCCCTTCTTTAAATTCATCCTTAAGAGTCAAGAGCAGACTTTTCTTAACTACGTCCCGGACCCCGGACCCCCAAGCACGGCAAACTGTCCGCTACCCATCTCCTCGATGGAACCGACTATGCACGCTCGGCACGAACGTCTATGCGACGACAACAGATACTTCGCCTCGGTTCTTCCGGGTAGACCTGACAGTGATCTGAACGTCCTGGCCCAGGGCCACGAGAAAGCTCATTAAGCGTTCAACAGAGAAGGAGCCAGATTGGCCCCGCATGAGGCTCGAGACGTGTGGCTGCTTGATACCCAGAACTTCGCCGGCTTGGGCCTGAGTCAGGCCGCGTTCTTTTATGAGGCGATAAATTTGCAGGGTGAGGCGGGCTTTGAGCTCCTCGCGCGCGGGATTGACAAAGCCGAGGTCGGCAAAGATGTTGCCGCTGCCTTTTTTGACCCGGATCTTGGCGGTCCGTTTCATTTTAATTGTGCCTTTCTCTGTAATCCTGTTCAGCGGCCGCAAGCCGCTGTTTTATCAGGTCGATTTCCTTTTGGGGTGTCGATATGCCCCTCTTTGACTTCTTCTGGAAAGCATGAAGCACGTAGATCGCGTCCTCGAAGCGCACCGTGTAAACCGCACGGTATGCGTCGCCCGCGTAGGCCGCTACGATTTCGAGGATGGACCGGCCGCCGAAACCTTGCAGGGCCTTTACGCTCGGGTATTCCTCGCCCCATTGAGCGGCATAAAGGGCCTGGCCAATGTCGCGCCGCACGGGCGCTGGAAAAGCCCTTAGATCCCTTCGGGACGATCCTACCCACCTAACAGGCTTCGGCTCCCTTTCCATTTATACCATTATACGTTTATATGTATATTTTGTCAACAACTATCGATGCGCAATCGATCTTCTGCGGAGCGAGGGGATCAGACCTTCTCAGATTTGTCTTTGAACCAATGGCCCGCTTCCCAACAAGCGGACATTAAGGCTGACTGAATAATTCAGTCAGAGGATTCGGGGCTTTCAAAGGCACGCTGGCTCGTCCACCGATTTCGAGCTACATGGGCCAATTGCCGAACTCCCGTCTCGGACTTTAACCAATGAATCATATACCATGCACGGCATATTTTCCAGTACCGCGGCTTTGTCATTTATTAAAAGTTGCATTTGAACCAACGTCCCGCTTCCTACGGGAGACTCCCGAGAGCTTCCGTAGAGAAGAACTCACCCTCAATCGGGTCGACATTCATCTCCCCCTTGTTCATTTTCCTAAATTTCCAGCTTGGATAAACCACAACCATTTTACCTCAGCAGCATTCATTCGTTAATTCGGGGAGGAAACTAGCGCTTGGTCAAAAATAGGTATTGTGTTCCCCGAATTCCCACTGCCTGCAACAAATCCAAGGTATCGATTACTGCTCGCTTCCTTCAATTTCTGGAAGCCCAAAAACAGCTGTTTCAGAAGGAGTTTGTTCAGCAGAAGCCTGTTCAGAAACGGCATGGGGCGCCTTGGGGTTCTTTTTTCTTGGCCGCGGACGCCAGCGCGACTTCTGGGCTTTCCGTTCTTTCGCTTCTTTCAGTTCTTCCGGCTCCTCGGCCTCTATTTTCTTCTCCTCTTTGCCGAAACCGACGACCACATAGGTCCCGCTTCGTGAATCGGTTCGAAGCCGGATGATCCCGTGCTTTTCGGCATCCGCAAGAAGATCGCTGAATGTCCGGTAGCCATGGTAGGATTCGTTGAAGGAGGGCTTCTTTCGCTTCATCGTTTCCTTGACCATGGAAGACCAAAGCACTTCCTTGTTTTCCCGCACAAGAGCTAGCACCGAGTCAACCAGAAGTTGAAAGGCTTCCTTCTTTCGTTCAGGCAGTTCCTGTTCGATCTTCGGAGGAATCCCCAGGGGCCGCTCAAGGTCTTCGTAATAGATGAACTCATCGCAGTTATTGATCAGGAGGTGGGAACTTGATTCTTTCATCCCGAGACCGATAACCCCTTTGCCGTTCTCCTTAAGCTTGGAGACAAGGGGAGAAAAATCACTATCCCCGGAAACGATGACGAAGGTGTCAATATGCTCCTTGGAGTAGCAGAGATCGATGGCATCCACGCAGAGCCGGATGTCGGCCGAGTTCTTCCCGGAAACGGACCGCCTGGGAATATCGATCAGCTCAATCGCAGCCTCGTGAAGGGCTCGTTTATAATCGGAATATTCGGTCCAATCGGCATAGGCCTTCTTCACAATGATCTTCCCTTTTTCGACCAGGCGTTCGAGGACCTTCTGGATATCGAAGCGTTTGTCTTTTTTGCCCTTGAATCCCAGGGCGAGGTTTTCAAAGTCGACGAAGACCGCCAGGGCTCGTTCTCCTTCAGTCATTGGCTCTTCCTTTCCCAGGTTTAGTGAATTTTAATAGAGTCGAGTAGACCAGTTTCTTCTGATACTATAGGTTGACGTTTGTTTTCTCTGTTAGCCGCCTGGTTTCCCGGCGGTGCCACACGATCTCAACCCTATATTCGTTGGCCCCGGCCCCTCACAGAACTGGACGTGCAGATTGCCCGCATCCAGCTCTTCAGGCAAGTTCACAGGTTAGCAGCATAAATCCAACGGTAACCTTTCACGATCCTGGGTCTGCGAAAACCTCTGGGGTCAGGCAACGGTAATAATGTATTTCTTCTTCCCTCTTTTCATCAGATTGCTTCTCATATCTTTTATTTTTTCAGCCAATTCTTTATCTTTTTCCATCAGAGCCTCTATTTTAATTATTGCCTCACTAATGGTCATCGGCTCCCTTTGAAAATGTTGGGCAATGTCCTTAACCAAAAAACCCCCCATTTTCCTCGCCAAGAACGCAACTATTGCTCGCCCATAAGCTCCCATTCGATCCCGAGTTAAAGAATACAACCGATCTCGGGGAATGGCCATCTTATTGCCCACTTCCACGGAAATATCCATCATCGGAATTGCAAAAATTCCGGGATGAGAGCTGGTCTTCTCCCGTTCGATTTGATCAATGAATTCATCCTCCCCCAAATACCTTTGATCCTTTACCTCATAATATCTTTTCTGATGGCCCATGGGAAGCCCCTCCAAAACAAATTGACGGTACCGCCTGCGAGCCACAGATTTCTTTTTCCCAAATTGGCTTAGGACAAGGTCCTTATCCACCAGGTCAACCTTTCCCTTTCCCATATAGCTCAAGTGTCCTGTCCATGGATATTTTCCAGGATCCTCAACCATTCCAACCCGCACTGGATTCAGATGAATATAGCGGACTAATTCCAGAAGGTATGGGTCCCTGTCGCCCAGTTACCTTCTGGCTCTCGTGCCATACCTTCTCCCCTACCCACCGGGCCCAGCTGGGCGAGATTCTAACATTCGAGGAACGCTTTGCTTGAGGAGCGCTGCGCTTGAGGAGCGGCCTTCGGCCTTGAGGAGCGCTTCGCTCAAGGCAAAAAAACGAAAAATCTGCAAAAACGTTATTCGTTATTTGTTATACGTTACTGCAATTTTCTCTCACAGAGCACGCAGGGGAGATCAATTGGAACGTCCTCTGCACTCTCTGCTCCCCGCTCCATGCTCTCCGCTCTCTGCTTCATTAAGCCGCCCGCTTTTCTTTCAATTGAAAGCCAATCTTCTTTCCTTGACCCTCCCTTGGAGCCATCAATTGGCGAATGGCATCGAAGATTTTTGAGGTGCCATTTTGGCGCCTCAACCGCATAACCTCTTGATTATTCAGCGGAAACATAAAGTCCGCAGGGAACCTTTCGCTGTTACGCCTTACTGCACGCTTCAATACTTTTGTTTCCACACCGTAAAGCTCCGCAAGGTCAGAATCCAGCATTACTTTTTGTCCCCGGATCAAATAAAATTAGCTTTCAATTCTTTCCGCGGGGATAGCGTGATCACCGACCTTTTGAATCGCCATTATTCCTCCTGCCTTTGAAGGCTAGAAAAACCGGGGTCAGGCTCAACAATTTGACATTCCTAACAGATACCTGAATTATTCTTCCCTTAGGTAGTCCCAATTTGCGACCACCTCTCCCTTTTCCTTTGCGGCAAGCTGAAACAGAAAATATTCGGGGAAACGATCCCGGTTCCTTCTTACCTGTTCCTTCAATCCTTTGATAGAAACGCTTCGGTCCCCTATAACAAAAAAGCCCATTCCAGCTTTTGGAACAGGCTTTAGAAGGGCTTTTCATCTGTAGGGCCCATGTGCCACGCGGCAATCCCGGCCAGGATCAGTCCATTAGGTCTGGCTTCAATCGCCCGAATCACCCGCGACTGGCGGGCTAACTGATCACCCCGCATTCTATTTCCCCGCTTCTTGGAAGAAAAGCCCGGATTCCAGAATCCAGGGATAAGGTTTTCAGGGGAAGGGAATTTTAGAAAATCATACCAAAAGGCCCTTGATTTGTCAAAAAAACCAAAATAACTACTGGTTTTTCTTACACAAATGCAAATACAATTTTCTCTCGCAGGGCACGTAGAGCACGCAGAGTTAAAGACGTACAACTGAGGAGCGGCTTTCAGCCTCGAAGAGCAGACTCCGCGTTCGAGGAGCGTCACGATAGAGCTTGACTTGAGGTATACGAAATAGGTTACAGGGCGCGACCACTACTCCCCCCGCTTCTAGAATAATAATAAAACGCGAGATTGTCAGATCAGGACAAACCGGGCGAGATTTTTTGAAGCATGGTCCAAGAAAAGAGGGCCAGGAGGTTTTCGAGGCGCTTTCCCGGGTCGGGAAGAATAGACCGATGCCTGGAAATAAGTCACGACTTTTTTACGGTGTTATGTAAAAAAGTCGGGCTGCTTCCTGGAATTAAATATCTCTTAATTGCAAAACGGCTTTGGTGGATTCCATTGGCTTCGGTCTCTGAAAGGCGGTGCGGGGGAATTTTTCCTCCCTGATTTGGATAGGGTGCTTTTTAAAGATTTTGAATCATTCTGCCGATTTATCATAATGACCGAAGGTCCTTAACCTAATTTCATCTCTAGGTTTGATGAATAAGGCCTAAGATATTCGAATCTTTAATCATTTCCCTATTTATGAATTGGCGAGGATAAAAAATGGAAAACACCGACTGGCTGAAATCTTACCGGGAAATCGAGGAAGCTGCGCGGCGGGGCGAGGCATCGGCTCAATACCAAATGGGGGAGTGGTATGCTCATAATCCGGAGATTCCCCCGGAGGAAGCCGCAAAATGGCTCGGCAAGGCCGCTGACCAGGGCCATGCCGGGGCCCAATGTTTTCTGGGCGTGTTCTGTCACGGAGGATACGGCGAGGGGGATCACAATAAGGAAGCGGTCAAATGGTTCCGGAGGGCAGCACGCCAGAATCATACCCCCGCCCAGAGGTTCCTGGGGGCCTTGTACCTAAGCGGAAGCGGGGTGAAAAAAAATCCCCGGGAGGCGATGAAATGGTTCCGGAAGGCAGCCCTGGGAGGAGACAGTGAAAGCGCTTATCAATTGGCCGTCGGGTATACCAAAGGATGGGGGATTAAGAAAAATATAAAAAAGGGGATCGAATTTTTTCATCGGGCGGCCCACCAGGATTATCCGGACGCCCAGTATCATCTCGGATTATATTACCAATGCGGAAAGCGTGTTCCCAGCGATAAAGAGGAAGCCCTGAAATGGCTGGCACGGGCCGCCGCCCAGGGGCACGAGGAGGCCTTGAAGGAGTTGAAAAAACTGACTCCGGCAAGGGGGAAGAGCAAGGGATGGAGAGAAAGAGTCAAGGATGCGGCCGAACAATATGCGGCTGGGATCCAGAGGGGACCCTGGGATCCTCAGAAAGAGACAAGGGACAAGCTGATCTACAGAGAATGGCTGATCCAGGCCGCCGAGGAAGGAAGTCCTTCGGCCCAGGCGCAATTGGGAAACTTGTATTATACCGGTTTGGAGATTCGAGAAGATTACGAAAAAGCATTCCAAATGTATTCCCGGGCCGCGCAGGCGGGAAATCCCTGTGGTTTCTACGGATTGGGGATCATGTATGAACACGGGAGGTTTGTGCCCCGGGATCCAGCGAAAGCTTTTTCCTTCTTTGAAAGAGCGGCGGACCTGGGGGACGCCCCTTCGCAGATCCGGGCGGCGGCG
Source organism: uncultured delta proteobacterium (assembly GCA_963802665.1). Taxonomy (GTDB): domain Bacteria; phylum Desulfobacterota; class SM23-61; order SM23-61; family SM23-61; genus SM23-61. The sequence goes on from CAWDJO010000011.1 coordinate 58,152, forward strand.
ATGCTTTTCCTGGGGCAGGGAATTCCCCCGGATTTCCTCAAAGGGGAGGGGTATGCGCAGAAATTCGCCGGCCCGGATAATGAAATGAAAAGCTCCAACGTCAAGATGTTTTTATTCGAATTGGCCATCGGGTTGACGGGAAAGGCGTCGACGAAGATCCCCCATTTGTATTACGTCGACGGGCTTCCGGAGAAAAGGAAGGAAATGGCCGCCAAGACCTTCTTGAGACCCTTCTTTAAAAATAAGGACGAACTGTTCCTGTCCTATGATTACCCCAAGAGCGAGTTTGGAGGAAACGGGTTCGGCCTGGGGGCGCAAAAAATCGCCTGGAAATCGCCGGGCGAGAAGACCAAGTTCAAAAGCTATGGATGGAAGGGGTTTAAAGGAATGGCCCTCAACGGCTCCTGCATTTTCCTGAAAGACGGTTCCAAGATCCCTTTCCTCATGCCCGAATATGAGCAGCATGTCCTTTTCAATCTCCTCCAGGCCTTGAACAGGGTCTCCCGTTTAAACAGAACAAAAATGGAATAATGGGTGAATGGAATAATGGAATATTGGGCAAAAAATTGAAGCCCTGAAACCCATTATTCCATCATTCCATTATTCCAATCTTCCAATGCTCTTCAGGTTCCATTATTCCTTAAGGGGGGCTAATTCCCGGGCCAGCAGGGCAGCGCCCAGGGCGCCGATGATCTGGGGCTCGGGGGGAATGAACATTTTAACGCCCAGCCTGTCCTCCAGGGCCTGGACGACCCCTTCATTCTTGGCCACCCCGCCGGTTAGGGTCACCTCCTCTTCAATTCCCACCCGGTTCACCATTCCCAGGATCCGATCGGCGATGGAGTCGTGGAGCCCGCGGATGATCACTTCTTTGGGCTGGTCTTCGGCGATGAGCGATACGACCTCGGACTCGGCAAAGACCGTGCACATGCTGGAGATCTTGATGGTCCTGGGAGCGACGAGAGAGAGCCTCCCCAGGTCCTCCACTTTCACTTCCAGGGCATGGGCCATGACCTCCAGGAACCGCCCGGTCCCGGCGGCACACTTGTCGTTCATCTGAAAATCCACGTTTCGCCCCTGTTTGTCCAGCCGGATGACCTTGCTGTCCTGTCCCCCGATATCAATCACCGTGCGCGTTTGGGGATGAACGAAGAAGGCCCCCCGGGCATGGCAGGTGATCTCGGTGATCATCTTTGTCGCCCGGGGAAAAGAAGCCCTTCCATAGCCCGTGGTGACGATGGCGGTTACCTCTTCCGGATTGAGCCCGGCCTTCTCCAGAGCGGCTGACAGGGAACGCTCCGCCGCCTTCCGGCTGTTGGCTCCGGTGGGCAGAATGACGGAGGTGAGGATCTCACGATCCCGGAGAATTACGGTTTCGGTGGTGATGGACCCGATATCCATTCCGGCAACGATCATAGAGGCCTTTCCCTTGTGAGAAATTTTTAAGTGGAGTATATTAGCCTGCGTTGGAAAAGTAAATAGGCGGGCAGGCAAAAAATCTCGAAACTCGAAATTCGAATTCCGCGAAGCGTGGGACGAAACAAATCCGAATGACCCAAATATGAAATTCAAAACAAAAGGTCCTCCTTTTTTGGGGATTTGGAAATTTGGATTTTGGTCATTGTTTCGGATTTCGTGCTTCGGATTTCGGATTTGAAGAGAAGTTGCCTCCTTGGCGTAGCCGTCAACGCCTGAAACACGATTGTCAGAGGGACCCGAGAGGAGTACAGGGATGAACTTTTTTCTTACGGAAGAGCAGAAGATGATCCAGCAGATGGCCAGGGACTTTGCGGAGAAGGAGCTGAAGCCCCGGGCCGCGGAGGTCGACTCCACGCGCCGCTTGTCCCTTTCGGTCTTGAAGGCCATGGCGGACCTGGGGATGATGGGCATGAACATCCCTACGGAGTACGGCGGTTCTCAGAGCGGGGTTGTCAGTTACAGCCTGGCCATGACCGAGATCGGGAAGGGCTGCGCCTCCACCGCGGTAACCATGGCCGTAACCAACATGGTGGCCGAAGTGATCACGGCCTTTGGCAGCGAGGAGCAGAGGGCCAAGCACATCCCCCGAATCTGCAGCGGAGAGTATCCCAGCGGGGCTTTTGCGCTTACCGAATCCACGGCCGGCTCGGATCCCTCGGCCATGAAATCTACGGCCGAACGGTCGGGAGACATGTACCTTCTCAACGGGTCCAAAACTTTCATTACCAGCGGGGATTTTGCGGGGATTTTTGTCCTCTGGGCCAAGACCGGTAAGAACGCCGGCGCCAGGGGAATCAGCGCTTTTTTGGTCGAGCAGGGTACCCCCGGGTTCAAAATCGGCCGCAACGAAGAAAAAATGGGACAGAAGGGTTCTCCCACCAACGAGATCGCCATCGAGGACTGCCGTTTGCCCCGGAACGCCCTCCTGGGGCAGGAAGGGGAGGGGTTCAAAATCGCCATGATGGCCCTGGACGGGGGGCGGATCGGAATCGGGTCCATGGCCGTGGGGATCGGTCTGGCGGCGATCGATTACGCCACCGACTACGCCAAGAACCGCATCCAGTTCGGCAAGCCCATCTCCTCCTTCCAGGCCATCCAGGGGATGATCGCCGACAGCTTCACCGAGCTGGAAGCGGCGCGGCTCATGGTCCTGCGGGCCGCCTATTTGAAGGAAAAGGGAGTCCGCTTCACCCGGGAGGCTTCCATGGGCAAACTCCTGGCCACGGAAACGGCCAACCGGGTCTGCTACAAGGCCCTGCAGATGCTCGGGGGTTATGGGTATATCAAGGAATATCCCCTGGAGAGATACGCCCGTGACTGCCGGGTCACCACCCTTTACGAAGGAACCTCGGAAATCCAGCGGCTGGTGATTGCCAGGGAGATCCTGGGGAATAAACTACGTATAAAAACCGTTACTCGTTATTGGTTATTCGTTATTCGTTTTATACCAGTAACGAGTAACGTGTAACGAGTAACGGTTCTTAGATGGCTTCATTCACCGGCTGCAGTTCCTTATAGTCTCCTTTAGCTTTGGCCTGCTCCAGGAGATCTTCCAGCCAGTTGGTCAGGACCGTTTCCTGCTTCTGCATGAGGAGACCGCGCCGGAAATTTTCCTTCTGGGAGTTGAACTGCTCCGGGTCGATCCCCTTGACTTCCTTCAGATGGAGAATCGAATACTTCCCGTCCTGGAAGATAGGCGCCTCCGGGTAGGGGTTCTTCAAAGAAAGAGCCGTCAGGCCTTTGCGCAGATCCTCCGAGGCGGAGATCTTGGGCGGAGCTGAAGCCCGCGGGAAGAAGCCCGTCTCTTCCACCTTCAGCCCCTCCTGAGCGGCCGCGGTTTTGAAAGGGGTTCCTTTTTCCAATTTTCCCAGGATCTCCTTCGCCTTGGCCAGGGCTTTCTCCTTCTGCTTCTCCTTGCGCAGGGCTTCGGTGACCTTCCCTTCCACCTCTTTCAAGTCCGGAGTTCGCGCCTCCTGTTTTTCCACGGCCTGCAACACGGCGAAGCTTTCCCCGACCCGAAGGGGCGGGGTGATGTCTCCCTTACCCATGGATAAGGCCGAGCCCTTCAGCTTGGGATCCAGGTCGATCTTGTCATCCGCGGAGAAGAGAGGGGTTTCCTTCACGGTGAGCTTCTTCTCCTGGGCGAATTTGTCCAGGCTTTTATCCTTGGAGGCCTGGGCAAAGGCCTGATCCGCCTGGTCATAGGCCATTCCCCTGGCCTGCCGGTTCTTGAGCAGGAGCTCGATCTGGGCCTTCACCTTTTCCAGGGGCTGGGTGCTGGCCTCCTGGATCTCGTCCACTTTCAGAATATGGAACCCGAACTGAGTCTGGATGACGCTGCTGATTTCCCCCGCTTTCATGGAGAAGGCTGCCTGCTCGAACTCGGGGACCACCATGCCCTTGGAGATGAAGCCGATCTCTCCCCCCCGGTCCTTGGTCCCCAGGTCCTCGGAATTCTGTTTGGCCAGCTGGGCGAAGTCTTTTCCTTTGGCCGCCTCCTCGCGGATGGACTCGGCCCTTTGCTGGGCTTTCGCCGTTCCTTCCTTATCCCGGGCGTCCGTTTTGATGAGAATATGGCGGACCTTCACCCGCTTGGGCTGCCCGAATTTTTCCTTGTTGTTCTCGTAATAATCCTCTATCTCCTTGGCGGAGACGGGAATCTGTTTCAGGTAGTCCTTGGGATCAAAAAGGAGGTAGCGGATTTTCACCCTGGCCGGGAGCTTGAATTCCTCTCTGTGTTTGGAGAAGTATTCCTTCAGCTCTTCCGGGGTCATGGAAACATCCTTGAAGTCGGCCGGATTCAGGGAAATCATATCCAGGTTGATTTTTTCGAAACCCTGCCGGTAGGCTTCCAGGACTTCCTGGTCGGAGACCTTCACCGAAGTCAGGATGAGCCCCTGGAGCTTATTGATCCGGAGCATCTCCTTCTGGTTGGCCTCGAAATCCTTGGTCGCCAGCCGGGCGCGCTGGAGAGCGCGGACGTAAGTGGCTTGGTCGAACAGGCCGTCTTTCTGGAACGCGGGATTGCTGTGGATGGAAGCCTCCACCTCTTCCTCCGTCACCTTCAGCCCCAGCCGGCGGGCTTCCTGAAGGAGGAGGACCCGGTTGACCAGCTCTTGCACGGCCCGCTCTTTGAGTTTGAGCTTCTTGGCCATCTCCTCGGTGAAGCGTTCCCCGTAGACAGACTGGTAACGGTCGCGCATATTCTGATAATAATTTTTCGCCTCCACAACGGTGATGATATAATCTCCGATCTTCAGCAACTCCCGTCGGCGGCCTTCGTCGGGAGCCCAGATTCCCCAGAAGATGAAGACGACCACGATCGCGCCCACGACGGCCCAAATCCACGGGGATTGGGCGTGTTTTCTCATCAAATCCAGCATACGGCGTTAACCCCTTTCCTCAAGAATATCAATGATTTTAAAAGAAACGGGGGAAAATGACAAGGAATTTTTCGGGGAAGGTACTCGGGCCGAATCCTCTCTTCCCCGGGGAATTAAAATTTCTTGCGCTAATTTGTGGATTTTGTTATTATATTTTTTCCAAGGAATGCTAAGGCTTTTCTCCCTTTCAGCGGGAGGGGAACCTTCTCTTTCGGGGAAAAGGAAGAAAGGAGTCGGATAATGATTTTCGATTTTGTCCTGGGCCTCTTCTCGAACGACCTGGCCATCGACCTGGGAACGGCCACAACTCTGGTGTACGTCAAAGGCAAAGGAATCGTCCTCTGTGAGCCGTCGGTCGTGGCCGTACGCAAGGATTCGAAAGGGGGGCGCAAGATCCTGGCGGTGGGGAAAGAAGCCAAGAAGATGCTCGGCCGGACTCCGGGAAACATCGTGGCGATCCGGCCGATGAAAGACGGGGTGATCGCCGATTTCGAAATCACCGAGTCCATGCTCCGCTATTTCATCGCCCAGGTGCACAAGGGCCGGACCCTGGTGCGGCCGCGGATCATCGTCTCCGTTCCCTCGGGAATCACCGAGGTGGAAAAAAGGGCGGTCCGCGAATCCGCCCAGTCGGCCGGAGCGCGGGAGGTTTATCTAATCGAGGAGCCCATGGCCGCGGCCATCGGGGCCGGCCTTCCGGTCAGCGAGCCTTCGGGAAACATGATCGTGGACATCGGCGGCGGGACCTGCGAGGTGGCGGTGATCTCCCTCGCCGGAATCGTGTACAGCCAGTCGGTGCGCGTGGGCGGGGACAAGATGGATGAGGCCGATCACCAACTTCGTCAAGCGCAAGTACAACCTGCTCATCGGGGAACGCACCGCGGAGACGATCAAAATCCAGATCGGCACGGCCTACCCGGATGAAGAGCTCCGGACCATGGAGATCAAGGGCCGGGACCTGGTCGCCGGGAATCCCAAGGTCCTGCAGCTCAACTCCGAAGAGGTCCGCGAAGCCCTGGCCGAGCCGATCAACGCCATCCTGGAGGCGGTCAAGACAACCCTGGAGCGAACCCCCCCGGAGCTGGCCGCGGATATCGTGGACAAGGGCATCGTCCTGGCCGGAGGAGGATCCCTCCTGCGGAACCTGGACGTCCTGATTCGGGAGGAGACCGGTCTTCCGGTGACCATCACGGAAGATCCTCTTTCCGCCGTGGTGCTGGGGTCCGGCAAGGCCCTGGATGAGCTCAACCTCCTCAAAGAGGTGATGATCAAAACGTGACCCAAAATTGAGCATAGAGCATAAGAGCAGAGAGTAACGAAGCTCATAGCTCATGGCTCATAGCAAGAACCTTGCCCTGCGGACCATGAGCTATCAGCTATGAGCTTTCTTTGAAGCTAAGCTCCTTGCTCTTGTGGGTGAGTAAACACGATGCTGGAACTGATGAAACGCTTCCGCCTGTTCATCACCGCCGTTCTCTTTCTCTTCCTGGCCCTCGTCCTTCTGACCCTGTATGCGCGGGAAGACCGGCAGACGTCTTTGGTGGAAAAGGTGCTCATGCAGGTTGCCTTTCCCTTCCAGCAGGGAGCGCAGAAAACGTTCCTCTGGTTTAAAGAGGTGGGAGAAGACTACATTTTTCTTTCCCAGGTTCAACAGGAAAACCGGGACCTCAGAAAAGCCATTGACGGCCTGAAGGAAGAAAACAACCGCCTCCGGGAGGCCCTCCAGACGGATGAGCGCCTGAAAAAGCTTTCGTCCTTCCGGTCCCAGTTTCCTTACCCTAGCCAGCTCGCTCAGATTTACGCCCGGGGGGCATCCAGCTGGTTCAAGACCGTTCTGATCAATAAAGGAGAAGGAAACGGAGTCGCCAAAGACATGGCCGTGGCTACTTCCGAAGGGGTGGTGGGCCGGGTCATCGAAGTGTCTCCGGGCACCGCCAAAGTGCTCCTGATCATCGATCCCAACAGCGCCGTGGACGTGGTCATCCAGCGCTCCCGCGCCCAGGGGATCATGGAAGGGAAGATCGACGAAATCTGCATCCTCAAATATGTGCAGAAGAATGAAGATGTTCAGGTGGGCGACAGGGTCGTGACTTCCGGCCTGGGAGGGGTTTTCCCCAAGGGACTGGTGGTCGGGACGGTCAGTCAGGTGGACCGGAAGCGGCCGGGGATTTTTCAATACATCGAAGTAAACCCTTCGGTGGACCTGTCCAAACTGGAAGAGGTTCTGGTCCTGGGAGAGCGATCCAAACCGTGAAGGTCCGGAAAATCCAGCCCCAAGACCAGGCCGGCCTGCAGGCCCTCCTTAGCGCCCAGACCCATTTCCATCCCGAAGAAATCCGCGTGGCCCTGGAGCTGATTGATATTGCCCTGGCTCATCCAGGCGAGGAAGATTATGTGATTCTTTGCGCCGAGGGAAAAGAGGGGGACATTCGGGGGTACGTCTGCTTTGGAAAAGCTCCGCTCACCGATGCGGTCTATGACATCTATTGGATCGTGGTTCACCCCGCTTACGGGAACCGGGGAATCGGCTCCTCCCTCCTCCTCCGGGCGGAAGAAGAAATGGCCCAGCGGCAGGCCCGACTCCTGCTCATCGAGACTTCTTCCACCCCTCCCTACGAAACCCCGCGCGCCTTCTACCGGAAGCATGGATACCGGGAAATAGCCCAGACTCCGGGATTATTACCGCGGGGGAGATCACAAGATCATCTTCGGAAAAACCCTGGAGTGAAAAGTCGCGGGCCAAAGGTCCCGGGTCCCAGGCATTATCTTTTTCGGTTTGTAACTTGCGACTTGGGACCCGAAACCCGGGTCCTGAAACTCGTGAAGGGGATCCAATCAGGATATAATCCTCGGTGAGAATCTTTTTTGGGGTCCGCTCCATGTCCGTCATCGAACCCTGGTGGGAGAAAATCCGCAATCTTTACCGGGAGAGGGCCGCCTTTCGGCAGCGGCCCCTGGGACTCCAGACCCGGATCACCCTGCTCTTCACCGTCGTGGTCGTCAGCGTTCTCGTCCTCTTCTCCTACCTCGAATTCCGGCTGACCGAGCATTCCCAGCGGGAGATGTGGAGGGAGAGGACCATCTACGTGACCCGGGAATTTGACGCCAAAATTTACACTCAGAAGGACCTGGAAAATGTCGCTTTCCTGGAAGAGGAAATCGCCAACTGGATGCACGCCCGCCCCTCCATCAAAGCCATCGACATCTTCCTCTTTCACCGAAACACCTACAATATAGTGGTCTCCAGCTGGGAGGGGAAGGACCTGGGGATCAGTCACCAAAGTCTCGATTCTCTGAAGAGGGACATGGTCCTTTCGACCCTCGTGATCCGTGACGATGATCCCCATTGGGAGATTCTGGCTCCGCTTCACGTCGGGAGAAGGGTCGTGGGGGGGATTCGCATTCTGACTTCTCTGGAAGAGGTGGAGACGTTCCTGGCCGACAAGCGGACCCGGACCATCCTGTTTACGCTCATCAGCGTGGCGATTCTGATCCTCATCCTGGCGGTATTCTTCAGCCGGGCCATCCATCGTCCCATCCAGCAGCTGGTCCGGGCCATGTCCGAAGCCGAAGACGGGAAACTGAATGTGGCCGTCCCGGTGGGATCCCGGGATGAGCTGGGCCTTCTCACCATCCACTTCAATCGAATGCTCTCCCGGATCAGCCAGTTCAACGAGGAGCTGACCCGGAGGGTCGAGGCGGCCACCCGGGAGCTGGCCCAGCGGAATGAAGAACTGCGCCAGGCCAACGAGTCTCTCTTCCAGGCGCAGCGCCAGCTGGTTCAGGCGGAAAAACTCTCGGCCCTGGGGCACGTGGCGGCCACCATGGCCCACGAAATCGGAACCCCCCTGAACTCCATCTCCGGCTATATCCAGCTCATGCTCGCCGAAGAGACGGGATCGGAGTCGATGACCACGCGCCTGAAGATCATCGAATCCCAGCTCGACCGGCTGACCCAGACGATTCGCAACCTGCTCCACTCGACCCGGCAGCCCGAGCCGCAGGTCCGGGCGCTGGATATCAACCAGCTGCTGGAGACGGTGATGACTCTCACCCAGCCGGGGATGTCCATGCGGGAGGTTCAACTGGTGCGGCGGCTGGATCCCTCCCTTCCTCCCGTGGCCGGCGACCCCAGCCTTCTCCAGCAGGTCTTTCTCAACCTGGTGAACAACGCCCTCGATGCCATGCTCCGGGGAGGGGTCCTCACCCTGGTCACCGCTTCGCCGACCGCCTCGGGCCAGAACGGCCATTGGGTCGAGGTGGCGGTCCAGGATACGGGCACCGGCATGTCTCTCGAAGTGAAGAGGAAGGCCCTGGAGCCTTTCTTCACCACCAAAGCTCCGGGCAAAGGGGCCGGATTGGGTTTGAGCATCTGTGAAGATATCGTCCGGAGCCATCACGGCCGGATGGAGATCGAGAGCGAAGAAGGAAAGGGGTCCACCATCCGGGTTCAACTCCCCGTTTTCTCGCCGGAGGTTGTCTGACCATGGCCGCTCCCGTTCGGGTCCTTGTGGTGGATGACGATGAAATCACCTGCAACCTCCTGGAGGAGGTTCTGTCCAAAGAAGGGTACGCCGTGCATAAGGCCCTGGACGGCCGGGAGGCGATCGACCGGGGGCAAAAGCATTCCTACGATGTGGTCCTCAGCGATATTAAAATGATCGATGTGGACGGGATGGAGGTCCTGCGGGCCTACCGGCAGAGGAGCCCGGAGACCATCATCATCATGATGACCGCCTTCGGCTCGATCGAGACCGCCATCCGGGCCATCAAAGAGGGCGCTTATGACTATGTGAGCAAGCCTTTCAAACTCGATGAAATCAAACTGACCCTCCAGAGGGCCCTGGAACAGAGGCGGCTGGTGGAGGAGAATATCCACTACCGCCAGGAGCTGATCACCAAGTATAAACTGGAGAACATCGTGGGGCGCAGTCCCCAGATGCTCCAGGTCTACAAGACCATCGCCCGGGTGGCGGAGAGCCGCTCCACGGTCCTGGTCACCGGCGAGAGCGGGACCGGAAAAGAGCTGATCGCCCGGGCCATCCATTTCAACAGCCCCAGGGCCGCGCGCCCCTTTGTGGCCGTGGATTGCAGCTCCCTGGCGGAAACCCTCCTGGAGAGCGAGCTTTTCGGCCATGTGCGGGGGGCTTTCACCGGCGCGGTGACCACGAAAAAGGGCCTCTTCGAGGAGGCGGACCGGGGGACCTGCTTTCTCGACGAGATTGGAGACATCAGCCTGGCCATGCAGGCCAAGCTTCTCCGGGTCCTCCAGGAGCACGAGATCAAGCGGGTGGGGGGCACGGAGACGATCAAGATCGACGTGCGCATCGTGGCCGCCACCAACCAGAACCTGGAAGCATCTGGTTACGGAAAAGAAATTCCGGGAAGACCTCTTCTACCGTCTCAACGTGGTTTCGATTCACCTTCCTTCCCTCCGGGAACGACCGGAGGATGTTCCGCTCCTGGCCGACCATTTCCTGAGGAAGTATGCGTCCCAGAACAACAAGCCCGTCTCCCGGATCTCCCCGGAAGCCATGGATCTTCTGGTCCGCCACCGGTGGCCGGGGAACGTGCGGGAGCTGGAAAACGTGATTGAACGGGCCGCCACCCTTTCCGGCACCAACCTGATCCTGCCCGAGGATCTTCCCCGGCGGGTTCAGATGGAGCCCACCCAGATGAGCCTGAGTTCCCTCCCTTCCCGCATGCCCCTTTCCGAATTGGAAAAACTCTACATCCAGAAGGTCCTGGAAGAGACAGGGGGGAACAAGAAAAAAGCCGCGGACATTCTGGGAATTGACCGCCGGACCCTCTATCGCATGGCTACCCGCCTTGGACTAACCATCAAACGCTGATTGTGACATTTCGCCCCACCAATCATTCGTGCCCCATTTTATCAACGCAATGAAATATTTAGCTTATTTAACTTTTTGTGAATAAGTGAGGCATTCTTGTTATTAGAATTTTGTTGAGAAGTGATTTTTTATTCTTTGGTTAAGGGCCGGAAATATATTATAACCATATGATTTTCCTTTGGTATTTATATTGTTGAAGGATTTCATAGCCTTAAATTTCCTTCTGGTATTCTTCTTGCTTAGGGGGAAAGCAGGCTTTAATACCCAGCGCCAAAATGAAATGAGATTCTTTCCCCATCAAATGAAGTCGGCCTATTGGCCCCTTTGGGCGGTCATCCTGCTGATTTTGGCCGGGTGCGGCAGTATGAAATCGGAAAACGAGAAGTTAAAGGAAGAGATCGTTGACGTAAACGCGGAGAACGAAAAGTTAAGGAGAGAACTAATCACGCTCAAATCGGATAATTCCAAGATGCATATGCGGGTCGCTCAGCTGCACCTGGAGATCGCGGCCCTTCATCAGGAAATCCAGAACCTGCAGAAGGATGTAGAGGCCTTCAGGGCCCAGTTTAAGAGCGGGGACAGGAAAAAGTAAAAGTTTTAGGCATCCTTTAATTATATGCACTCTGCTTCCTCTCCCCAGGGGAGTTGAGGATTTCAAAGAAAAGGAGGTGAGAATCAATGAAGAAACTGATTTCTCTGTTGGTGTGCGTGCTGTTTGCCATGACCCTCATGGTGGCCGCTTGCGCCAAGAAGGAGGAGCCAGCGAAGCCCGCCGAGCCCGCGAAGAAGGCCGAAGAGGTGAAACCACCGGAGAAGGCCCCGGAGAAGGCCCCGGGAAGCCCTGAAAAAGCACCGGAGAAGAAGTAATTTCCGGGAACTTTCCTTAACCCAAAGGAAGTGATTTAAGAAAGCAGAAGGGAGTGAAAGAGAATGAAAAGAGTTCTGGTTCTAGTGGTAGCTCTGTTGACAATGTTGGCCTTCGCGAGCGGAGTCATGGCGCAGGCTCCGGCGAAGACCGAGAAACCCGCAGCTACGGCTTCTGAGAAGGCAGCTCCAGCGCCCGCTCCCAAAGCGGCAGCGGAGAAAGCGAAACCCAAGGCCGATAAGCCCAAAACGCTGAAGGGGGCAACCGTTACGGCTTACGAGCCCGGGCAAGATGATCGCGGTGAAGGCGAAGGACAAGGAGATGAAGTTTGACATCGCCGCCGACGCCAAGGTCAAAGGCGAGGTCAAAGAGGGCGCCAAGGTAAACGTCACGTACAAGAAGGACGGCGACAAGATGGTGGCCACTTCCATCTCCGGGCCCGCACCGAAGAAAGAGGCTCCGAAGAAAGAGACACCGAAGAAAGAGGCTCCGAAGCAGACAGAGGCTCCCAAGAAGTAAGAAAAGGCTGGTGAATCGCTTTTCTTCGTCGAGCGGAGGAAGAGGCATAATTCCGCAAGGGATTATGCCTCTTTCCTTTTTAGCTACCGGGCGCTCCCGAACCCATTCTTTCTCCCCGGCCAGCCTTCGCGACCTGCCATCTAATCCCTAAAAAATAGTTGTAAGCAGCTATAAAAGGGCTTGACAAAATTTTAAGCGCTATGCTATGAATCGTTGAATGAATAATCATTCATTCTCCCTCTTGGATCTTCATTTTTTTCAATAAAAACAAATAGATAATCGAAAGGAAAAGGGCATGAGAAGCAAAAAAATTAACAAAAGCCGACTGCTGATCCTGATTACCGGGTTGTTCCTGCTCCTTCTGGCCACCCCGCTCCTGGCCAGCGAAGCCGAGCTGGAAATCCCCGTCCTAACCGATTCCCAAAACACCCTGCTCATGGTGGGGTTTTTAATATGTTTCCTGGGAATGGCTTTCGGGGCCTACGAATATGTAAAGGTGAAAGGGTTCCCGGCCCACAAGTCCATGCTGGATGTAGCCGATGTGATCTTCCAGACCTGTAAGACCTACCTGATCCAGCAGGGAAAACTCCTCATCATCCTGGAGATTTTCATCGGCGTGTGTATCGCTTACTACTTTGGGTTCCTGCAGCACATGGACGCGGGCGGGGTGATTCTTATTCTTATCTGGTCCGTGGTGGGAATCCTGGGCTCCTACGGCGTGGCCTGGTTCGGCATCCGCATGAACACCCTGGCCAACTCCCGGATGGCTTTTGCCTCCCTGGAGGGGAAGCCGATAAAACTGCTGGACATCCCCCTGCGGGCCGGGATGAGCATCGGCGTCCTTCTGGTGTGCGTCGAGCTCATCATGATGCTCATTATTCTGGTGTTCATGCCGAGAAATTATGCCGGGGCCTGCTTTATCGGGTTTGCCATCGGGGAGTCTCTCGGCGCCAGCGCGCTGCGCATCTGCGGCGGTATCTTCACCAAGATCGCCGACATCGGGTCCGACTTGATGAAGATCGTCTTCAATATTAAAGAAGACGACCCACGCAACCCGGGGGTGATCGCCGACTGCACCGGGGATAACGCGGGTGACAGCGTAGGCCCCACGGCCGACGGTTTCGAAACCTACGGCGTGACCGGCGTGGCCCTCATCAGCTTCATCGTTCTGGGGGTTTTCGAGCAGTTCCGGGCCGAGCTGATCACCTGGATCTTCGTCATGCGGATTCTGATGATCATCACTTCGATCGTCGCTTTTCAGCTCAACAAAGCGATCACCACGGCCAGGTTCGCGGGCAAGACCAAGGTGGATTTCGAAATCTCCCTGACCATGCTGGTCTGGTTCACCTCCATTCTTTCCATCATCGTGACCTTTGCCGCCAGCTACTGGCAGATCGGGCACCTGCCCAATAACCTGTGGTTCACCCTATCCATCATTATCAGCTGCGGAACCATCGCTGCGGCGCTCATCCCCGAACTGGTGAAAGTCTTCACCAGCTCCAAATCCATCCACTGCCAGGAGACCGTAAGGGCGGCCCGGGAAGGGGGGGCCTCGCTGGACATCCTCTCGGGTTTCGTGGCCGGAAATTTCAGCGCCTTCTGGCTGGGGATGGCCATTTTCATCTTAATGTCCGTCGCCTACTTTGCCAGCCTAAATGGCCTGGACAAGTTCATGGAGTACTCTTCCATCTTCGCCTTCGGGCTGGTGGCCTTCGGGTTCCTGGGGATGGGGCCGGTGACCATCGCCGTGGACAGTTACGGCCCGGTTACCGACAATGCCCAGTCGATTTACGAGCTGTCTTTGATTGAGACCATTCCCAATGTGGAAACGGAAATCCAGAGCCAATTCGGTTTCAAGCCCAATTTCGACAACGCCAAACACTACCTGGAAGAAAACGACAGCTGCGGGAACACCTTCAAGGCCACGGCCAAGCCGGTCTTGATCGGCACCGCGGTGGTGGGCGCGACCACCATGATCTTCTCCCTCATCCTGCTCCTGCGCAAGACCCTGGGGATCCAGCCGGAGACCATTTTGAACCTGCTCAACCCCTTCACCCTCCTGGGATTCCTGTGCGGGGGCGCGGTGATCTACTGGTTCACCGGAGCCTCCACCCAGGCGGTCACCACCGGCGCCTACCGGGCGGTCCAGTACATCAAGAAGAACATCAAGCTGGATGACAGCGCCTCCCTGAGCGCCTCCACGGAAAAATCGAAGGAAGTGGTGAAAATCTGCACCCAGTACGCGCAGAAGGGGATGTTCAACATCTTCATCGCCATCTTCTGCTTTGCCCTGGCCTTCGCCTTCTTTTCCGCGCCGGGCAGCAGCAATGCCCCGGCATCGTTTTTTATCAGCTATCTGATCTCCATCGCCGTCTTCGGCTTATACCAGGCCATTTTCATGGCCAACGCGGGCGGCTGCTGGGACAACGCCAAAAAGGTGGTGGAAGTGGACCTGAAAGAGAAGGGAACCCCTCTCCACGCGGCGACGGTCATCGGAGACACGGTGGGCGACCCCTTCAAGGACACCTCCTCCGTGGCCCTGAACCCCATCATCAAGTTCACCACCCTCTTCGGCCTCCTGGCCATGGAGATTGCCATTTCACCCATGATGAAAGGGATTGCCCACTACGTGGGAGTGGTATTCTTCCTCATCGCCTGTGTCTTTGTAGCGCGGTCCTTCTACGGGATGCGGATCCCCAAAGAGTAAGCGAAGATTTCAACCCCTGAGCCCCCGAGGGGTCCTTCCGGGCCCTGAGGGGGTTTTTCTTCAGAGAATCACCGCGTTTATCCTTTTTAACCTTTTTAATTTGATTCTTCTCTTTCTGATCGTTATAATCTAGCCAGTTTTTCCGATAAGTAGGTAAGACCCCTTTTTTCCAACCCCATAGGAGGCTTGTATGTCAACCGGAAAGGTGCGTTTCCCTGTCTTCTTGATGTCCTTGGCAATCCTCCTGCTGGCATCCGGAGGATTGGCCCTGGCTCAACCCATCTCCCCGGCCATGGAACAGGAGTTCATCGACGCCAGGAATGCCGTGGATGCGGCCCAAAAAGCCCAAGCGGGAAAATACGCGCCGGAACCCCTGAAGCAGGCGCAGGACCTCCTGGTGACCGCGGAAAACGCCCGCAGCTTCAAGGATTCCGTCAAATTCGCCCAGGCTTCCCGCCTGGCCCGGGCTTATGCCGAACTGGCGCGGGCGACAGCCGAACTCAAAACGGAAGAAGAGAAGCTGGCGGCGACTCAGGAGGAACTGCAAAAAGCCAGGGCGGAAATCGACCGTCTGAAAAAAGCCCAGTAGAGAGGAGGAGAGACAATGAAACCAAGATTCCCGTGGAAAATGCGAATTCTGTTTTTCCTCTTCATGGGTTGTCTCCTGTTTTCTCCCTCGATGACCCGGGCGGCCACGACTCCGACCATGATCATCGAGGAAGCCAGGTTTGCCATCGACCAGGCGCGGAAGGCCGGGGCCGATCGGGTGGCCCTGGATGATCTGATGGCCGCCAGATCCTGGTTGTCCCAGGCGGAGAAGGAATACGAGGCAAAAAAAGGGATCCTCTCCCGGTTGACTTCATCCGACGCCAAAGACCAGGAGATCCTCTACCTGGGCGCCATGGCCAAGGCCAAAGCCATGACTGCCGAGGCCAAGGCCAAAAAGAGCGCCATCCTGGCGGCGCTGAAGGAAGGGCACAGAGAGCTGGCCGACTATCAGAACGCCATTGAAGCCCTGAAGAAAAAAACGGTCGAGGTGGAGAAGGCCAGACAAGTCCAGGCCAAGGCCGAGGAGGAGCGCAAATCCCTGGAGGAAGCGAAACGGAAAACCGTCGAATTGGAGGAGCAAAAGAAAAGGGAATTGGAAGAAGCCAAGAAGAGAGGCGCCGAGCTGGAGACCCTAAAGCAGAGGGAGATTCAGGCTTCCCGGCTGGAGGAAGCCACCCGCCTGGCCCAGAAAGAAAGGGATTTGGCGGAAGCGAAGATAAAAGCGGAACAGATGGCGGCTCAGCAGGCCAGGGAAGCCGCTGACCTGAAGGCGCGCGAAGTAAAGCTGGCCGCCGACCGGGAGAAGTTGTCGGCCCTCCAGAAGAAGGCCGAGACCCTGGAAAAAGAGAAGGCCATGCTGGCCGAGGCCGGCCGGATTCCCCAGGCTACGGTGAAGGCCGGAGAAAAAGAACTCATCATCACGGTCCTGGCCATCAATCTTTTCACCCCGGCTATGGAGATCAGCGGTTCGGGGAAGAGGATTCTGGACCAGACGGGAGGTTTCCTGAAGAAATACCCCGACCATAAGGTCGTCGTGCTCGGGCATACGGACAGCACCGGGTCGGAAAGCACGAACCGGACGGTTTCGGAAAAACGGGCCAGTAAAGTGAGGGAATACCTGGTTGCCTACCAGAATGTGAACCCTTCCCTGGTTTCCGCCCAGGGGCTTGGGCCTTCCCAGCCGGTGGCCAATAATGCGACGGAAGCGGGGCGGGCCCTGAACCGAAGAGTTGAAATTGCTATCCTAACCGGGGAGTGAGTATAATCGGAGAGAGTCTCTCTAAGATTGGTTTGGCAGTGCATAAATTCTGGTTCAGGGCGGGCCCTGAACCGGAGGGTGGAAATCGCCGTGCAGACGGGCGAGTAGAAGGAACCCGGAACGAGGTTCGAGGAACCAGTAACGAGCAACGAGTACCCAGGAACAGGAATTTGCCATGCCCGAGTTGAGGCAGGATCCGGCGACCAAGCAGTGGGTCATTCTCGCCACCGAGCGGGCCAAGCGGCCCCACGATTTCAGTAAGCCCGCCGTCCAGGTTTCTCTCCCGGAGTACAAATCGGACTGCCCCTTCTGCCCCGGCAATGAAAACCTGACCCCTCCGGAGACCATGGCCTACCGCAAGGGGGGGGCTGCCAATGGCCCCGGATGGTGGGTCCGCGCCTTCCCCAACAAGTTTTCCGCCCTGGTTCCGGAAGGAAGTCTGTCCCGCAAAGAAGAAGAGGGAATCTTCCGCAAAATGGACGGGGTGGGGAAGCATGAAGTGATCGTCGAATGTCCCCAGCACAACCTGTGCATTCCCCTGATGGCCGACAAGCAGGTGGAGGAGGTCATCCTCGCCTACCGGGAGAGATACCTGGCCCTGCGGGAGGACCCCCGCTTCAAACTGATCATCATCTTCAAGAATCACGGATCCAAAGCCGGCACCTCTCTGGAACACCCCCACTCCCAATTGGTCGCCATGCCCATCGTGCCCCTGACCATCCGCTACCGCTTCGAAAAGGCGGCCGGTCATTTCGACGATGAAGGAACCTGCGTCTACTGCGACATTCTGCGGGAAGGATTGACCCTGCCCACCCGCCTGGTCCTGGAAACCGATCGGTTTGTCGCCTTTCACCCCTTCGCCTCCCGGGCGCCTTTCGAGACCTGGATCATTCCCAAGGCGCACAACGCTTCCTTCGGTTCGATCACCATGGACGAGGCCAAAGAGTTTGCTTATGTGCTCAAAAAGATGCTGGGGAAGCTGCACAAGGGATTGAATAATCCCGATTATAACTTCATCATCCACACGGCGCCCATCAAAGACGAGCAGGAGGAGTATTTTCACTGGCACCTGCAGATCCTCCCCCGCCTGGTGACCCCGGCCGGGTTCGAGCTGGGAACGGGCATGTTCATCAACGCCGCCCTCCCCGAAGAAACCGCGGCCTTTATCCGCAGCGTACCGGATTGAAATTTTACTCGAGGAGCCTAAAGTTTTAGCCAGGAGGAGAGGGATGCCGAAGGGAGGGGATCCCGGGGGATGCCTTTGCCCCTACCTCTCGTACTGGTCAAAAAATTTAATGTACTTCTCCAGGAGAAGGTTCTTGTCGAATTCCCAGAACCGCTTTACCATCTCCTCCTGCTCCCGCTTGCTGAAGTATTCCATGGAAGAAGGGAAAAAGGCTTTCTCTTCTTTCTCCATGTGCGCCGGATAGATTTGCCACAGACTCTTGCATATGATCAGGATCTTTCCGACGGCGCCGGAGTCCCCTTTCATAAAATCCTCCCTGGCCATCTCCAGGTTGGTTACGATCTTCCGGGTCTGAATATGCTCCAGGACCAGTTCGTCCATGACCTTTTTATGGTCGGGAAGAAGATTTTTCATGGCCAGCTTTTCAAAAAAAATGGTTTCCTCTTTCCCGTGGTGACAGGCATCGGCGTAGGTTTTGGCGAAGTCGATGGCCCCGTCGATGAATACCATGTCCGGCTTCGTCCCCGATCCGATTCCTCCCAGCTTCCCCTCCATCAAGTTCATCATGCGCGCGATGAGCAGGTGCTCCACCATGAGAACCCCGATGGGGGTCATGAGAACATCGTCTTCCATAGGAAACCCTCCTGAATGAATTATTAGGCGCTTAGCGCCTCCTTATTACAAACGTGTTGGCAGGATGGCCATAGCCGCCCTCGGGGCCGAAAGGGCACGATGCATCGTGCCCCTACAAGCGGACCGGGTGACGCTTCAGCGTGGAAATCCGGGCCAGCGATCCAGGGGATCGATGGATCGGACCACGTTCATGCCGGCGTCGGCAAATCTCTTGAAGGCCGCTTCGGCTTGTCCCGTGTAATCGACGACTCCCGGGATGACCACCGGGGAGGTGCAGTCTTCCAGAAGGTAAACCTTTCGGGCCAACCGTTCGTCCTTGGCGCGGATGTTTTCCAGGAGATCGCTGATGGTCCAGGCCACGCAGTGGCTTTTGGCCTGCCCGGCGATGATCACCGCATCGAACCGCAGGAGCAGGTCGATAAACTCCATATCCCTCCGGGCAATCGGCTCCTGGTCGGGTCCTTCCAGGACCTCCGGCCCCAGCACCGAGTAGTGCTCGGTCAAGGGATTCTTCCCTTTGACCTCAAAGACCGGCTGGCTGTACCGGGCCACGCTGTGGAAAAAGACCGCCTCCTCCACGGCGGCCACCAGGGCATGACCGATACCTCCCAGCATGGCATGGTACGGCCAGATGGTCAGCTCGTACTTTCCGCTCTCCCGGAGCTTCTTCGCGTAGGAAAGCAGGTGGTTTTGGCCGTATTCGGGAGTGATGCCCAGGCTCTTGCTCAGGCGGGGGTTGAATTTCCACCGGCCGTCGCTCAGGTCCTTTTCAGATATGAGGGTGAAAGGCGCGGGATGGTTCCCCTTCTCATCGACCAGAAAGATGGGGTGGAAGATCTGCAGTAGCTGGTGGGTGTCCATGGTGGGGCATATCTGGGTGATCCGATGGAGGTGCCGGTAGATGAACTCGCACAGCCGGCGGTTGTCGTCGATCGCCCCCGTCCCCGAACGTCCGCCCACGTACAGCTCGAACCCGGGAAGGCAAAAGGTGTTTTGGACGTCCACGGCCACCAGGCATATCCGGTAAGCGTCGTCAGCGGCGAGGGAAATCCCGTGTTCTCGGGCCCAGGCCCGGGCCTGTTCGGCCCGTTCCTGGTAGGGAATTTTCCAGATCTGGCCGGTTTTCCCGGGATCAAAGTGAGGCGGCAGGGGAAGTTCACGAGGGGCCATAAGTCCTCCTCCGGAATTCGGCAGGCAAAGAATGCGCCTTGGACGGCGGGTATCCTCTTTGAAATAGTATAGCTAAAAAGTGGAAATAGAACTATAAAGACGAAAACCCTAAAAACCTTTACCCCAGAGGGCACGGAGGCCACAGAGTTTTCAGGTCTAAAAGATAAAGGAAAATTACGAACGTCTGGGGAAACGGGTTGTAGCTTTGAGCGTTGAAAAGCTATTCTGATTCCTAGCTTTTTATCTCTGTGCTCTCTGTACTATCATGAATCCCTTTTATTATTATATCAACAAAAGTCAGCAGAGTGGACCTCGGCTTCCCAAAACCTCCCTGCGGAATAGTTCATTGATTTGGGTTGATCGGCCCGATTCCAGAGGGGGCCAACAATCCCGGGAAAGCTCGGGCGAGCGGAGCCCGTCGGAAGATGGAGGAGGCGGGGGGAAAAGAAGGTTCAGGGCATGATCCTAAAAATGATTTTCCCTTCATGGGCTTCTTGGCCTTCCCTTTCCAGGCTTTGTGGAGTATTCAAGAGGAGGAACATCTGCCGAATATAAGCCGAAGATTCATTCGAAGGGCGGGAGGCAAAGGAAGCGGGGGAAGGGATCTGTCGGGGTTTTGCAAATTTGCTGAAAAATGAATAGAATAGAATCCTGTCCACTCTTC
The DNA here is from genome assembly GCA_963802665.1 of uncultured delta proteobacterium. Lineage (GTDB taxonomy): Bacteria > Desulfobacterota > SM23-61 > SM23-61 > SM23-61 > SM23-61. Next base: position 78,417 of record CAWDJO010000011.1, read on the forward strand.
CGGGCTAAGGAAAATGAGATTCCCCGTCCGAGAATAAATTTTTTCCTTCGTGAAGGGAGCCGAGATGGCCGAGCCTGAGGAGTTGAGAGGCCGAAAGGAGGAGGCGATGAGTTTCAAGGCGGTTCTGATCGTAATGATTCTGATCCTGGCGGCTTTCGGGTCCGGTTACGGCGTGGGATACTGGAAGCTGCAGATGGCCGAGAAGGAATGGGCGGCGGCCAAAGGAGAGATGCAATCCAAAATCAGCAGCATGGAAAAGGAATTAGCTCTGGCCAAGGCCCGGGAAAAGCTCTGGGAAATGCCGGAAAAGCTGGCCGAGGGTATCACCCATTTGGGGCAAAAAAACTTCGGATTGGCGGCCAAAGCCCTGGATGAAGCCAAGGAGGGTTTCTTGTCCGCCCGGAATTCTCTGGGGGGCGAGATGAAAAACCGGTTTGATTTCTTCCTCCCCGCCCTGGAGGAGGCGAAGAAAGAAGCCGAAAGCTTGGGACCGACCGCCACGAATAAAATAGAAGAGCTGAAAAGGCTTTTCGAACAAGCCCTGAGACCGGCAAAAAAGGGGTGACCGGCACTCCCGATTCCATCCGGGGGGCGCCCCCCCAGCCAAATGGAGCGGGACAGGGGAAAAAGGAAGGCTTGAGGACCACCTGAAAAGCTTCGATTCCCCCATGCCCTCCATCCCTGGTTTCCGGGCGCCAGTATCCTTTTTCCTAAGGATCTTCCTTGGGTTATAATGGAATAGAAAAGCCTGCCGGGAAAGGGAGAGAAGATGAATGCAAAGCTCATCGGGATCATCGTTCTTCTGGCCTTGCTGGTTATTTTGGCCGTCCAGAACTACCAGCCGTTGATCCTCAAATTTCTTTTCTGGACCTTCGAGACGAGCGCGGTTTTGACGCTCCTAGTTAGTTTTATGATCGGGTGTCTGGTGGGGGCGCTGGCGGCCTGGATCGGGGGGGGAAAGAAGAAAGTCCCTCCATCGCCCCCCTCCACGGTGTAGGGATCTACCCTCCCCGCCGGGGGTGCGGCAATAAAGCCAGTCTTTTAGATTGGTGAGCGGCTTATTCCATCCATCTTCTTTTTCTGCATCTCTGAAGCTGCAGCCGGAAAGCGAAACGGACCATGACCCGGATATTCGGATATTCGCTGCCGATTCCCCTGTGGTTCATCCCGGGCTTCAAGGATTCTTCCCTCGATTTTACCCTCATCTGCCAGGTCCGCGAATTCGTGGACCCGTATTTCGTCCAGCACGAGCTTCGCCACCGGATTCTGGAACGCTTCCGGAAAGAAGGGATCGAAATCCCCTTCCCCCAGCGGACGGTTCATGTGCGGGGGAAAAACCCCTGATTTTTTGTCTCTCGGCTCCCGGGAGACTTGTGTTACAATATACCGGGTTGAACCCCTTCTCTTTCTCCCCATTCCTGAAAGGAGGTCGCCGTGGAAAAGGTCCTTTGTATCGACGATGACTTGAGCCTCCTTCGCCTGTACCAGGAAGAGCTTGCGGAAGAAGGCTACAAAGTCGTTCTGGCCAAGGACGGCAAGGAGGGCCTGGCGAAGTTTGAAAAAGAGAAGCCCCACGTGGTGGTCATGGACATCCGCATGCCGGTGATGGACGGCATCGAGGCGCTGACCGCCATGCTGGGGAAGGACCGTCAGGTTCCGGTCATTCTCAACACGGCCTACCCCCAGTACAAGGAAAATTTCATGACCTGGGGGGCCGAGGCCTACGTGGTCAAATCGTCGGACCTCACCGAGCTCAAGCAGAAGATCCGCGAAGTTCTGGATAAACGGAAAAAAGGCGGTAAACCCTGAGGAATTAGGAGCCCTCTCGGTGGTCAATCGAATCCTGGCGATGGTCCTGGCGGGCGGAAGGGGAGAACGACTCTATCCCCTTACCCAGGATCGGGCCAAGCCGGCCGTTCCCTTCGGCGGCATCTACCGCATCATCGACTTCACCCTGAGCAACTGCCTGAATTCCGGAATCCGCCGGATCAACCTGCTCACCCAGTACAAATCCCTTTCCCTCAACCGCCATATCTTCCAGGGTTGGAACATCTTCAACCCCCAGCTGGATGAATTCGTCAACCTCATTCCGGCCCAGCAGCGAGTCGGAGAAGACTGGTACCTGGGAACCGCCGACGCCATCTACCAGAACATCTATGTCCTGCAGCAGGACCGCCCCGACCTGATCCTCATCCTTTCGGGAGACCACATCTACAAGATGAACTACCGGGAGATGATCGCCTATCACCTGGAAAAAAACGCCGATCTTACCGTGGCGGTCATCGAGATGGAGAAGGACCTTTCCCGGCAAGTTCGGCGTCCTGCAGGTCGACGAGGAGTTCCGGATCATCGGTTTCGAGGAAAAGCCCGGGACGCCCAAGACCATTCCCGGTCATCCCGAACTCATCCTGGCCAACATGGGGGTTTACATCTTCAACACCGAGGTCCTGGCCCGGCGGGTGATCGAAGATGCCAAGGATCCGAATTCCCAGCATGATTTCGGAAAGAACGTGATTCCCGCCATGGTGGGCCAGGACCGGGTTTTCGCCTACAGCTTCCGGGACGAGAATCGGAAGCAGGCCAAGTACTGGAGGGACATCGGAACGCTGGACGCCTATTACGAGGCCAGCATGGACCTGGTCGCCGTGGACCCCCTGTTCAACCTCTATGACTCCAATTGGCCCATCCGCACCTACTATCCCCCTCTTCCTCCGGCCAAGACGGTCTTTGAAGAGTATGGTTCGAACCGGGTGGGAGCCTCCTACAATTCCATCGTCTCCAGCGGGTGCATTATCAGCGGGGGGAAAGTGTATCGGTCCATCCTGTCTCCCAACGTGAGAATTCACAGCTACTCGGAAGTCCGAGATTCCATCCTGATGGAAGGAGTCGAAGTGGGAAGGGGAGCCCGGATCAACCGGGCGATCATCGACAAGCGGATTCGCATTCCCGCCGGTTATCAGATCGGATTCAACCCGGAAGAAGACGCCAAAAAATTCACCGTTACCCCGTCGGGGATCGTGGTCCTTTCCAAGGGAACCATGCTGGCCTGAACCCCCAATAAGGCAATAAATTCCAAGCTCCAAATCCCAAGTTTCAAACAATTTTCCAAATTTCAATAACCAAGGACCAAAACAATTTCACCCCTGCTTCCATAGCGTTTGGAATTTTGGAAATTGGGAATTGGAATTTGTTTGGTCCCGCGCTTCGCGGGATTGGTGCTTGGAGCTCGGTTCTTGCTTGACGGGTGAGATTTGGGATTTGAATTCTGTGCCCCCGGGGGCGTATAATTCTCGAGTATGGGATGGCGTGACAAAGTAAAAGATCTGGACCGGAACGAGGTCTTCGACAAACTCGAGGGCTTGCGCGGGGCCCTCATCCGCATATTCCTCATCATCGCGGTGATGTCAGCGGTGTCTTTTTTTTTCTGGAGGGACGCTCTCCATTTTCTCCAGAAACCGCTGGGTCTCCCCCTGATCCTGTACAGCCTTCCCGAAGCGTTTATCACCTCCCTTCGCCTGGCTCTCTTCATGGGCGTCTTCCTGGCCGCGCCCTTTCTCTTCAACGGCCTCTGGGGAGCGTTGTCCCCCCTGTTGTCTCCTTCTTTTCCCCTGCGATATTCCCTGCTGATTGTCCTGTCGGCCACGACTCTCTTTTACGGGGGATGTTTTTTCTGTTACTTCTTGGTCCTTCCCGTGGGTATCAATTTCCTGGTCACCTATGGGAGCGAGAACCTGCAGCCCATGATCGGGCTGGCCAAATACCTGACTTTTTGCATCGGCCTGATCTTTGCCTTTGGCCTGATTTTTGAACTTCCCCTCATCATGCTGATCCTGGGAAGGGCAGGGGTGATCGGCTATCGGGGATTGGCCAAGAATCGGAGATATGCCCTTTTGATCAACTCCATCATGTCCGCCCTTCTGACCCCCACTCCTGACGCCTACACCATGCTCCTGATGATGGCCCCCATGCAGATCCTGTACGAGGTTTCCATCTGGCTGGTGAGAATCTTCGGAAAGAAAAAGGCTCCCGAACCCGAACCCATTTGAGAGGTTTGCCCATGAAAGAGGCCATGCTGTACGAGAAGCTCCCCGAGCAGCGGGTGAAATGCAGCCTCTGCAACCATCGATGCCTGATCGGTGAAGGAAAGAAGGGCATCTGCGCCGTCCGGGAGAACCGGGGAGGAATCCTGCACACCCTGGTTTACCGCCGGCTCATCTCCCGCAACGTGGACCCGATCGAAAAGAAGCCCATGTTCCACTTCGCCCCGGGGAGCCGATCTTTCTCCATTGCCACGGTGGGCTGCAACTTCCGGTGCGACTTCTGCCAGAACTATGAAATTTCCCAGATGCCGCGGGAGGAGAACCAAATCACCGGCCAGGATGTGGCCCCGGAAGAGATCGTGGCCATGGCCAGGAAGACGGGGTGCAAGACGATCGCCTACACGTACACGGAACCGACGATCTATTTTGAGTATGCCTATGATATTGCCCAGAGAGCCAGTAAAGAGGGGCTAAAGAACATTTTTGTGACCAACGGTTACATGACGGAGGAAGCGCTAAGGACTTTCCATCCCCACCTTCACGGAGCCAATGTGGACCTGAAAGCCTTCCGGGATGAGTTTTACCGGGAGCGATGCGGGGGCAGGCTGGAAGGGGTTCTCCATTCCCTGCGGGTGATGAAGGAGCTGGGGGTGTGGGTGGAGATCACCACCCTGATCATCCCCGGGCTGAACGATTCGGAGGAAGAGCTTCGGGATCTGGCCCGGTTCATCGTCTCCCTGGGAAAAGAAGTCCCCTGGCACATCAGCCGCTTCCATCCCATGTACAAGATGCTGGACCGGTCTCCCACGTCGGTGAAAATCCTGGCGCGGGCCCGAAAGATCGGAATGGACGCCGGTCTGCGCTATGTCTACACAGGAAACGTTCCGGGGGACCCGGGCGAGGATACCTTTTGCCATCATTGCGGCCAGCTCCTGGTGGACCGCCTGGGCTTCCAGATTCTCAAGTACCAGATCCAAGAGAAGAAATGCTCCAAGTGCGGCACGGAGATGGATGGAGTCGATCTGTAAAACAGTCCGGAGGTATGGGGGCGCGCCGCCGCGCGCCCCTTCAGCACACGCGTTGCTCCGTTGCCCGGTGATTCCTTGGGGCAGTCCCATATCGCTTTTATTTTCGGGCCTGCATGTGCATTTCGAGATTGTATGCTATACTGCAGAGAATAGTAAGAAGCGGAAAGGAACGATTGGGGCTAAAAGTAGAGGAATCAAGGAAAGAATTCAAAAGATCAAAGCGGCGGTTTTAGCTCCTCGGCCTTAAGAGTTTTTCCTGCTGCTCCTCCCTGCCTGGTCGTCCCACTTTGAGTTCTCAAACCCTGATTTCGGTATCCCCTAAAAAGCATTTTTGGGAAAACGATGAAAAGAAGCGCGCAGAACGCAAAATTAAGGAACATCGCCATCATCGCCCACGTCGACCACGGCAAGACCACGCTGGTGGACCAGATGTTCAAGCAGAGCGGCGTATTCCGCCCCGGCCAGGAGGTGGCGGAAAGAGTCATGGACTCCCTGGACCTGGAGCGGGAGCGGGGCATCACCATCGCGGCCAAGAACTGCTCGGTCTACTGGCAGGATGTCAAGATCAACATCCTGGACACTCCGGGGCACGCCGACTTCGGCGGGGAGGTGGAGCGGGCCCTCATGATGGTGGACGGCGCCCTCCTGCTGGTGGATGCCTCGGAAGGCCCTCTGCCCCAGACGCGGTTTGTCCTCAAGAAGGCCCTGGAAGCCGGCTTGAAGATCATCGTGGTGGTCAACAAGATCGACCGCAAGGACGCCCGGCCGAAGGAGGTGCTGGACGAGATCTACGACCTCTTCTTCGACCTGGACGCCACGGAAGAGCAGATCGATTTTCCCGTTCTCTACGCCGTCGGCCGGGAGGGGATCGCCCAGAAGACCGCGGAGGAGCAAGGGACAGGACCTCACCCCCCTCTTCCAGGCCATCCTCGACGAGATCCCGCCGCCCGCCTATGACCCGGAGGAGCCGTTCCAGATGCTGGTGGCCGACCTGGACTACTCCGACTACCTCGGGACGCCTGGCCGTGGGCAAGGTCTTTCACGGCACGGCGGGGTGCAACGAGGACCTGGTGTGCCTGAACCGGGAGGAGAAGGCCATCCCCCTCCGGATCTCCAAACTCCAGGTGTATGACGGGATCAACCTGAAAGAGGTGGAATCGGCCCAGCCGGGGGACATTATCATCCTGGCGGGGATCGAAGACGTGGAGATCGGCGACACCATCTGCACCCGCGAAGCGCCCAAGGCCCTGCCGCGGATCTCCGTCGACGAGCCGACCATCTCCATGCTCTTCACCAGCAACACCTCTCCTCTGTCCGGGAAAGAAGGGAAGTACGTGCAATCGGGCAAGATCCGCGAGCGACTCTATAAGGAATCGCTGCGCAACGTGGCCATCCGGGTGGAGGACGGCGAGGAGGCGGACAGCTTCATCGTCAAGGGGCGGGGGGAGTTTCAGATGGCCATCCTGATCGAGACCATGCGGCGGGAGGGGTTTGAACTCATGGTGGGCCGCCCCCAGGTCATCTATAAGCAGAAATCCGGGAAGACCCTGGAGCCCATCGAACACCTCTTCATCGACTGCGACGAGAACTTCATCGGCGTGGTCTCCGAGAAACTCTCCCGGCGGAAGGGCCGCATGGTGAACCTGGTGAACCACGGCACCGGCCGCGTCCGCATGGAGTTCACCATCCCCTCGCGCTCCCTGATCGGCTACCGCAACGAATTCCTGACCGACACCAAGGGAACCGGGATCATGAACTCCTACCTGAAAGGCTACGAAGAGTACCGCGGGGACTTTCCGCTGCGCATGACCGGATCCCTGGTTTCCGACCGGCAGGGAGAGGCGGTGTCCTACGCCCTCTTCAACCTGGAACCCCGGGGGGTCCTCTTTCTGACGCCGGGAGAGCCGGTCTACGAGGGAATGATCGTCGGGGAACACAACCGGGAAAACGACCTCAATGTCAACCCCTGTAAGATGAAGAAATTGACCAATATGCGCGCCTCCAACAAGGACGACAGCATTCAGCTGACCCCGGCGATCCCCATGACCCTGGAGAGGGCCATCGAGTTCATCAAGGACGACGAAATGGTGGAGGTCACCCCCCGCAGCATCCGCCTGCGCAAGACCGTCCTCTCCGCCGAAACACGGCACCGGCTGCGGGCGGAGAAGTTGAATGCCTAGGAAGCATGCGGGTCATAATCCCTTACTCGCCAGAAAATCACAGTTTATGAAAGTTCTGCCAATCGAAGGTTATTCCCGGCTTGCCTTCCTTCACTTTTCGCCAAGTAGGCGGAAGATGAGTTGAATTTCAGGCGTTGCCCGGAGTGGGTGGCGATGGTTAAGGAACTGCACTGAGGACAAAAAGAAGGGATGAAAACTTCTAATGACCTTGATTTTACCCCTGAGGATAATTCCGGAGGCCATCACTTTTTTCTCATAGAATCAGTAATAGCCCCCGGAATTCATGCCGGGCTGATAAGAAGGTGAGAAGCGGAAAAGTATTTTCCTGCTTATCAGGAAACTACCAGCGGTTGCGCCCGCCGCCACCGCCGCGGCCGCCGCCCCCATAACCGCCGCCGGGCCGGCCGCCCCCGCGGGGGCTCTTTTCCTGTGCCTCGTTGACTTTGATGGTCTTGCCGTCCAGGCTCGTGCCGTCCATCTTGGAAATGGCCGTTTTCGCATCTTCATCCTGGGCGAAGGTCACGAACCCAAAACCCCGGGAGCGTCCCGTATCTCGGTCAGTGATGACCTTGGCTTCGGTGATTTCTCCGTGAGCCGCGAAGGCCTGGCGCAGGCCGTCGTCCGTCGTGTCCCAGCTCAGCCCCCCTACAAACAGTTTCTTAGCCATACTCTCTGCTGCTCCTTTTCTGCCCCGCTTCAAGCGGTGCACGTTGATGGGTAGCGCCCGCCATACGGCGTTCGCCACGTTTACTTGCCTTTGTTGAATGTCCGATTCGTCTGAGAGGATGGGCCATCAATATCCCTCATTCCCTCCGGCGCCGCGGGAAGCTTCGCCACGGGGGGTTGAGTCCTCACCCACGAGTCCCTTTCAACCGATTTCGTCAACCTTGCCCATCTATGATAAAAGCACATCCTCCCCCACCGGAGGGGCTGGCTTGGTCGTGTTTGCGGTAGAGATGAATAGGAAGTTCTTTTCCCCGGAAAGGCGTAACGAGTTAAGGGTTGGGCGGCTGGTTCTCTTCTTGCTCAACCTTTTCGGCGTCCGACGGGGCGCGATCTCCTTTATGAAGCTTGCGCTCTCTTCTTTCGTCCTGCTTTTTCTGGCGGGATAATTCTTTTCGCCGTTTTTCGCTTCTATAAGCTCCAGGTCGTTTTGGCAAAATTCCCTCCTTAGTCCTTGGCCTCAAAACTATCATTATCATGAAAAAAAAAAGAAATCCAATGAAATTTATCGTTTTTTAAGTCAAGCCTAATCCTTTCGTCCCCTTCTTGCCCGGGGGTGTGGCCCGCGCGGCAGGCGGGCAAACTCGGCATCGCGCGCCGGTGCCGGCTTTTTATAATCGAAGCCCGGTACCCTGCGGCATTCCACCTTTTTGCCGAGGACCCGCTCGATGCTGCGCACCATGGCCCCGTCTTCCCGGGTCATGAAGGTGAAGGCATCGCCGCTTTTCTCCGCCCGGCCGGTGCGGCCGATGCGGTGGGTGTAGGCATCGGCGGAATCGGGCATGTCGTAGTTGATGACATGGGATATGCGGGAGACGTCGATGCCGCGGGAGGCAATGTCGGTAGCCACGAGGACCTGAACCGTGCCGTTGCGGAATCCGTCGAGCGCCGCCTGGCGCTGGTTCTGCGACAGGTTCCCCTGCAGGGATGAGGCCCGAAAGCCGGCCCTTTCCAGCTGCTGCCCCACACGCCTGGCGCGGTGCTTGGTGCGGGTGAAGACCAGGACCGACTCCGTGTCGGTATGGCGCAGAAGCTCGAGGAGAAGCGCGGTTTTGAGGTGCGGATCGACGGGGTAGAGCGCGTGCGCGACCGTGCAAGCCGGGGAGGAAGGATTGACCTCCACCGTGACCGGGGTTTGGAGCACATCGCGGGCCAGCAGGCGGATATCATCGGGCATGGTTGCCGCGAACAGCAGGGTCTGACGCCTGGCCGGAACGTGGCGGAGGATCTTCCGGATATCCGGCAGGAAGCCCATGTCGAACATCCGGTCCGCCTCGTCGAGCACGAGCACCTCCAGATCCGCCAGGCGAATCGTGCCCTGTTGGAGGTGATCGAGCAGGCGGCCGGGACAGGCGACAACGATCTCAACGCCGGCGCGCAGTTTCCGGAGCTGCGGGTCCATGCCTACCCCGCCGTAGACGGCGGCGCTGCGCAGATGCGTCTGTCGCCCCAGGTCGGCAAAGGCGGTGTTGATCTGTTCGGCCAGCTCGCGGGTCGGGGCGATGACCAGGGCGCGGATCCGGCCCCGGGGCCTTTTGATCAGACGCTCCAGGATCGGCAGCACGAAGGCGGCGGTTTTGCCGGTTCCGGTCTGGGCAACGCCCATGACGTCTTGTCCCTGGAGAACCGGCGGGATGGCCCGGCTCTGGATGGGGGTTGGCGTGGAATAGCCGAGCGCCTCGACGCCGGCCGCGATCTGCGGATGGAGATGGAACGAAGTAAAACTCATATGCCTCTCTTTCTGGAATGGATGCCCCGCATTTCGCAAGGGTCATCTTTTCAACTGGTAGCCGCGGGCTCACCGTGGCCCGTGGCCATGAGCCTGCGTTTGTTAAACACCCTGACGGGAAGGGTGAAGGTTTATCTGACACCCCGAAAACCGGATTTGGCCGATGTCCCCCGGAGGTTGCAGGGTAAACGGCAACCTATGCCCGGCAAGAAACCGCGCCCGGCTTCACGGGGGAAAAAGATCCTTGGGGTTGATCGGCCAAAAACCCGCAATCCTGCCTGAAAGCTGGGATTTATGAATCGGAGGAGTTACAAAAAATAGATAGCGGAGTCGGAGAGGAACCGAAGACCTGGGGGTTAGAAAGACATTTCGACAAATGTCCGGGTAGGCCTCTATCTTGGATTTTTCGTATCACCTTATTTTTTATAATATAGCCTGATTCCCCCTATTCTGTCAAATCATTTTTATTCCTTGCCCCCCTTCGCTTTTCGCCAGGTTGGCGTCAGACCGATTGAATTTCAGGCGGTGCCCGGCCAGGAAGCAAGGGCATTGCGCGGAAAAACCATGAGGCGCATTCCATTTCTTGGGCCAGGCGGGCACAGCGCCAGAACCGCATCCTCGGGTTGAATCCGCGTAGGGGCGATCCGGTGGATCGCCCACGGGCCCGCCTCCAAATTGCGGAATGCCGATTGCGGAATGCGGATCGAAAAAGAAAACCAAAAAATCCGCAATCCGAAATCCGCAATCCGAAATAACTGGGCCGATGCTTTTTCCGCGCAATGCCCTTGCCTCCTGGCCACAAGATTGCCTTTAGGCAGAAAAGGGAATCATAAAAGTGAAGGGGAGCCAGATTTCTGTTCTTTCTTCAGGGACAGAAATCCGCAGGAATCGAATTCCCTTGAAAAAGGCCTCATTCCGGCATAGAATAATGATTGATTCCTGTCCGAATCTGTCCCAAGGCAGCCTTCTCGGCATCCGAGCGGTTTTCCCCGCCATTCGTTCATCATCATCGGAAGAGAATTTGTCTGGCAGGACGTGGTTTTCCACAGGGTACGGAGGGAATGAATTCCGCCCCCCTTTCCTTGTCTCTCCCTTCAAAAGGGAGGCCAGGAAAAACAGAAAAGGGGGGATGAGGGGATAGAGGAATAGGAAATGAAGCTGGGATTGATTGGATTTCCGCAGGCCGGCAAACGAACATTATTCCGCCTGCTCACGGGACAAGAAAGCGAGCCGGAGAACGGCAAAGGAGAAGCCCGGGGATTGGCCCGGGTCCGAGACGAGCGATTCGAGCGCCTGGTGGAGATCTACCGGCCCCGCCTGGAAACCCCGGCCCAAATTGAGTTTGTACTCCTGCCCGACCTGGAAAAGCAGGCGGACCGCAATACCGGCACCTGGCGGGCCCTGGAGAAAGTGGACGTCATCTGCCATTTGGTGCGGGCTTTCCCCGAGGATACGGTTTTCCACGTGGCCGGATCCGTGGACCCCCGTCGCGATATAGCCGCTATAAATGAAGAATTGCAGCTGAACGACCTACTCTTCATCGAGAAGAGGATGGAGCGCCTGGAGAAGGAGCGGGGCCGCAACGGAGACGCCCGCCGGGCTGCCCGGGAAAAGGAGTTGCTCCTGCGCATGAAGGACCATCTGGAGGCGGGCCGCTTCCTCAGCGCCTTTCCGTTCACCGATGAGGAAGGAGAAGCTTGTTTCCGGCTACCTCTTCCTGACCCGGAAGCCCATGATCCTCATCCTGAACATAGGGGAGAAACAGCTCCATGACCCCACGCTGACCGATCCGCTCGTGCAGGCCTTCCCCGGGCCGACCTTTGAGTGGATCGCCGTCTCGGCCAAGGTCGAAGAAGAGCTTTCCCGCCTGGAGGAAGAGGACCGGCAGGCGTTTCTGGAAGAGCTGAACCTAAGCCGACCCGCCCTGGACAGGCTGACCCTGGTCTGCTACAGCGCCCTCGGGCTCATCTCTTTTTTCACCGTGGGTTCGGATGAAGTCAGGGCCTGGACCCCCCGGAAGGAGTCCCTGGCTCCGCAGGCCGCCCGGGTCATCCATTCCGACTTGGAGCGCGGCTTCATCCGGGCAGAGGTCATCAAATACGAAGATCTCATCCGGCTGGGCAATGAGCAGAAGGTCCGCGAGGCGGGAAAACTGCTGCAGAGAGGCCGGGACTACGTGGTGGAGGACGGGGATATCATAAATTTCCTGTTTCAGGTATAATCCCAAGCCGGGAAGGATAGAAAAGCGGAGAAAAATGTCCACCTCGGGTATAGAGCTGGCCGGCTATGAGAAAATCGATGGGAACGCATTTCCCAGGAGAAATCGCGGCAGGCTGATCATCGGCGGGCTGATCTTCCTTCTTCTCACGGTGGCCATCTTTGGGTATCAGATCTACCAAATCAAAAGCGGAGATGACCTCCCCAGCCTGGGCCAGATCCGGTGGGGCTACCTGATCCTCATTGTCTGCTTTCTTCCCCTCGAAGCTCTGGCCTTAGGGCTCCGCATGTGGGTGGTATGCCGGGTTCTGCAGCCGGGGATCAGTTACTGGACCTGCTTTCGGGCGGACCTGGCGAATTCGGGAATCGCCCTCCTTACTCCCTCGCAGAGCGGAGGGGGGGCCGGACAGATCTATTTTTTGAACCGGGGCGGCGCGCACATCGGGACGGCTCTGACCACCACCCTCCTGACTTTTGTCGGCACCATGCTGGCATTGCTGGGCTTCGGCCTCTACTCCCTGTTCTTTTCCCGCATCGGGGATACGGGCCCTTTTTTCATGGGGGCGGTCACAACTTTTGCCCTGGCAAGCGCCTTCCTGATCTTCTCGGCGGCATGGCCCGGTTTTTTCCGCGTCGGCATCGGCGCCGCCTCCCGCTTCATCTGGCGAGTCCGGAGGAAACGATATCCTCTGCATGACTGGTGGCCTCCCGGCCGTAGCCGAACGGGTTTTCCCGTGGACTGCATGGACTCGGTTTCCGGGAAACTGGCGGATCTCGCCTATACGCATCAAGCCAACCTGCGGCAATTTCTCCGCCGGGGCAAGTTGAGCTTCGTGGCCGTTTTTATCCTGAGTCTTACTTTCCTGGCCTCGCGTTTTTTTCTGGCCTATTTCTGTGTCCGTTTTCTGGGAATCCAGGGGTCCACCGCGGGTGAGATTTTCGAGATGCAGATGGCCCTCCTTTTCCTCACCTATCTCGCCCCCACTCCCGGAAACGCAGGAATTGCCGAGGGAGCCTCGCTGTGGATCATGGGGTCTATTGTCCCCCTCGGCTTTGCTCCTTACTATAACCTTCTCTGGAGGTTCTCGACGGTATACGTTGCGGCGACAGCCGGCTTGGTGCTGTTGTTTCAAAGAATCGTCGCCGACATGCAGAAGAACATCCATCGCTGGCATCGTCCCTAGCCGGTCCCGCGCCGGATTTTCTCCTCCATCCCGGCCTTTTTTCTAAATCCGCGGGGAAACATTCAAAGAAAATCGACTCCACCCTGATAGGCACATCATGACGAATCTGCGGAGGGAATCCAGATGATTCCAATGATCGAGACGAACTTGAGCATGGGAATGATGGGAGCGATTCTGCCGCTGGGCCTGGCGGTAGCTTGGGCGAAAATGGGCGACGATCGCTTTCCCAAGCTCAACCCGGAAACGCTGAACGAACCGCAGCGGCGCGCCGCCGCCGAAATTCTCAAGCAATCCATCAGCGGCCTGGGCGGCCCGTGGAATGTCATGTTGCGCAGTCCCGAGATGGCCCACCGGCTCACGAACCTTCTCGATTACCTCCGCTTCAAGACCTCCCTGCCGCCCCGGCTAAACGAGTTCGCCATTCTGATCACGGCGCGCCATTGGTCGTCCCAGTTTGAGTGGTGGGCGCACCACCGGCTGGCGTCGAAGGCCGGACTGTCCGGGGCCGTGATGGTTGACCTGGCGCGGGGCAAGCGGCCGGAGGCGATGCAGCCCGACGAGGCCATCGTCTATGATTTCTGCACGGAGCTGCACCGAACGCATTTCGTCAGCGATGACACCTTCCGGAAGGCGAAGGAAATGCTGGGAGAGCAGCAGGTGGTGGACCTCGTGGCGGTCAGCGGAACGTACACGGTGATCTCGATGCTCCTGAACACCGGCGGGGTCCTGCCGACCGACGGGTCGCGCCCCCTTCCGCCGCTTGCCAAACCTTGATTCGCCCCAGCCTGGCCCACCCGGCTCAGATCCCTTCCGCACCAATCGGTCCAATGAGCCGGAAGAAATCTTGCCAGGGGGGGGTGTTTAATGCTATAAAAAACCGCTGAAAAAGTACAGGACCGGGAGTGAATACCAAAAGAATAAAAACCCACCCATCCTACTCTGCAAAGGGCAGGGGAAAGGGATCATTTTAAAAGGAGGTTGGTTATGAATCGCTTTACAAAATGCGGCGTTCTTCTGGCGGTTTTTGCGGGGGTCATCCTGTTAGGGGGCTGGGCATTTGCCCAGCAGCCCAAGTACGGCGGCACGCTGGTGGTGGGAACGGTCACGGACATCGTGGGGATCGACCCCCATAAAGTGACCGGAGAGATATCGATGATCGTGCTCAACAACATTTATGAAAGATTGATCGACCTGGACGAAAAAAACATGCCCATGCCCGGCCTGGCCTCCAAGTGGTCGGTCAGCTCCGACGGACTGGTTTACACCTTCCACCTGCGTCAGGGGGTAAAGTTTCACAACGGGCGCGAGATGACCGCCGATGATGTGGCTTACTCCTACAACCGGCTCATGGACCCCAAGACGAAATACCCCTTCATCCCCCAGGTCCAGAATATCAAGGAGGTCAAGGTCATCGACAAATATACCGTCCAAATCACGCTGAAGGCCCCGTCGATCACCTTAATGGTTTACATGTCCAATCCCTACGGAACTCATGCCATCGTTCCCAAAGAAGAAGTGGAGAAACAAGGCGGCACCCTGACCCGGCCGGTCGGTACCGGGCCCTACAAATTCGTGGAATACATTCCCGACAAGCATGTGATCATCGAGCGGAACAAAGACTACAAGGGGTCGAACCTGCCCACCTCCGGAACGGGCGGAAAGAAGCCCGCCTATGCCGACCGGATCAAGTTTGTTCCCATCAAGGACGCGGCCGTGCGGTCCATGGCCCTGAAAACCGGCGATATCGACTTCACCCTCCGCGTGGCCTGGGAGGAGATCGATGAGTTCAAGAAAGACCCCAACATCGTAACCCACGTGAGCCCGGGGCTCGCCTACGTGATGCTCATGTTCGGGGTCAACACCAGCACCAATAAATTCATCCGCATGGCCGATTTCCGCCGGGCCGTGGGCCACTGCCTGGACCTCCAGGAGCTGGTGGACGGGTCGGTATTCGGCAATTCCTTGGTCAACCCTTCGCTGGTCAACGTGGTGCATCCCTTTTACTCGGACGTGCACAAAAAAGGCTATGGGAAAGACCTGAAAAAGGCCAAGGAACTCCTCAAAAAGGTGGGATACGACGGGACGCCGATCAAAATAGCCGTGACCAAGGTTTACCTGAATACCTACAAAACCGCCATCCTGGCGGAGCAGATGCTGGGGGAAGCGGGGATCAAGGTGCAACTGGATGTGAAGGAATGGCCGGCCCTGCTGCAGGACTACCGCGCCGGAAAACACGATATCCTGTCCTTCATCGCCTCCGGCATGACGGACCCGTGCCTGAACATGGTGCGGGTGCACTCCAAGCGGAACTTCGTGGGATACAAGAACGAGAAGGTCGACGCCCTGGTGGAGAAGGCCGAGGCCACCGATGATTTTGCCGCGCGCAAAAGGCTTTACGAGCAGATCCACGAAATCATGCTGGAGGACGTTCCCCTTCTCAAGCTCTACGACCACTCCGTGGCCCCCGCGACCCGCAAGTATGTCAAGGGGTTCATACCCATGCCCTACACGGCCGACGCCCGCCTCTGGCATGTATGGCTGGATAAGTGAGTTGTATTTTCCTAGGCCAGCCCGCGGGCGTTGCGGATGCCGAAAGAGGAGGAATCCCGTAGGGGCATCCCGCCATAGGCGGGACATGAATTGCCCCTTGTACGGATTAAGAAGGGTTCATGAAGACCTATGTGATCAAGCGCCTGCTGCAGGTGATCCCGGTTCTTTTTCTCATCGCCGGGATCGTCTTCTTCCTCCTGCGCCTGATCCCCGGGGACCCGGCGGCCATCTACGTGGGCGCCAGCGCCGAACCCGGGGTGGTCGAGTCCATCCGCCGGGAAATGGGACTCGATGAGCCCATTTATGTCCAGTTTTTCATCTGGCTCTCCCGGGTGATGCGCGGGGATTTCGGCGTCTCCATCTTCTACCACCTGGATGTGATCCAGCTTATCCTGCAGCGCCTTCCGGTGACCCTCACGCTGGGATTCCTCTCCATGGTCTTTGCCCTTCTCCTCGCCGTGCCCGCGGGAATCATGGCCGCGGTCAACCAGAACAGCTACAAGGACTACCTCTTCACCCTCCTGGCGGTCCTGGGGATTTCCATTCCCGGGTTCTGGCTGGCCCTGATGCTGGTCATCTTTTTCTCGGTCAAGCTGGGCTGGTTTCCCGCGACGGGGTATGTGTCTCCCTTCGAACATTTCCTGAAGGGGATGCACTACCTCGTCCTGCCCTGCATTTCCCAGGCCCTCCTGGCCTCGGCGATCATCGCCCGGATGACCCGCTCCACCATGCTGGAAGTCCTGCGGCAGGAGTACATGACCACGGCGCGAGGCAAGGGCCTGCCCAAGGTCTGGGTGGTGGCCAAGCACGCCCTCAAGAACGCCTTCGCCCCGACGCTCACGGTGATCGGCTTCCAGCTGGGAAACATCCTGGGGGGAGCGGTGATCACCGAAACCATCTTCAGCCTCCCGGGCATCGGCCAGCTCATTTACACCGCCATCGGCCAGCGGGATTACCCCATCGTCCAGGGCTGTATCCTGCTCACCGCCTGCGGGTTCGTGGTCATTAACCTGATCGTGGATCTCCTCTACTCCTATTTTGATCCCCGCATCGTCTACGAGGGCTGAGGGGCATGTTTCTCAGGCGCCTCATCCGGAACAAGCTGGCGGTCCTCGGGGCGGTCCTTCTCCTTTTCCTGGTGGCGATGGCCGTTCTCGCCCCCTGGGTGGCCACCCACAACCCTTTCAAGTTGAACATCAAGGAGCGCCTGCAGCCGCCCAGCTCAATCCATTTCTTCGGCACCGACGGCTACGGGCGCGACCTTTTCAGCCGGGTGGTATACGGCGCGGCGATCGCCCTGCGGGTGGGGTTCCTCTCCATCATCGTGGCCATCACCGCGGGCATCTTCCTGGGCCTCATCAGCGGGTATTACCGGGGGTGGATCGATTCCATCATCATGCGGATCATGGATGCCATCCTTTCCTTTCCGATCATTCTTCTGGCCATCGGCATCATGGCCGTCCTGGGAGCCGGGTTTGCCAACCTGATGATCGCCCTGGGAGTGGTCTACACGCCGCGCTTCGCCCGCCTGGTGCGAAGCTCGGTCCTTTCCGTCCGGGAGAAAGAGTACATCGAAGCGGCCCGGGTGACCGGGTGCGGCGACTTTACCATTCTGTTTGTTCACATCCTGCCCAACTGCTGGGCTCCGGTGATCATCCAGGCGACGATCTCCTTCGGCTATGCGATTCTCTGGGAAGCGGCTCTTTCCTTCCTGGGACTGGGAGCCCCTCCCCCTTCGCCCAGCTGGGGCAGCCTCCTGGCTGACGGGAAAGAAGTCTTGAGCCGGGCGCCGTGGCTGACCTATTTCCCGGGGGCGGCCATCGCCCTGACGGTTCTCTCGTTGAATCTTTTCGGCGACGGGCTGCGGGACGTCCTCGATCCCCGGTTCAAGGAGTAGAAAATGCCTAAAATTCGAAATGCCTAAAATGCCTAAAATTAGCGACGGCATTTTCTTTATATCTCTGTAATCGGCGTAATCTGCGAAATCTGCGGATAAAATGGGACATGGATAAACGCGGATGAAAAGAAAGATTCATACCATTTCCTAAGCGACCAGAAACGTGGGAAAGCTGCTTCAGGTACGAGATTTGCGGACCTACTTTTTCACCCTGAGCGGGGTCGTGCGGGCCGTGGACGGGGTGAGCTTCGATCTTGCGCCTGGAGAGACCCTGGGCCTGGTGGGCGAGTCCGGGTGCGGCAAAAGCGTGACCGCCCTTTCCATCATGCGGATCCTGCCCGAGCCCGCGGGCCGGATCGCCGGCGGCTCCATTCTTTTCCGGGGAAAGGACTTGACCGTTCTTCCGGAAAAGGAGATGGAAAAAGTCCGGGGTGAAAAGATCGCCATGGTGTACCAGGAGCCGATGACCGCCCTCAACCCGGCTTTCACCATCGGAGATCAGCTGGGGGAGGTATTTCGCTTTCATCAGGGGGCCGGCAAGCGGGAGGCGCTGCGGAGAGCCGCCGACCTCCTCCAGCAGGTGGGTATTCCTTCGGCCGGCAGCCGTATTAAAGATTATCCCCACCAGCTGAGCGGGGGCATGCGGCAACGGGTGGTCATCGCCATGGCCATGGCCTGCAACCCGGAGATTCTCATCGCCGATGAGCCGGTGACGGCCCTGGACGTGACGATTCAGGCGCAGATCCTGGACCTGATTCTCAATCTTCGCTCCCGCCTGGGCATGTCCCTCATCCTCATCAGCCATGACCTGGGGGTGGTGGCGAACATGGTGAAGCGGGTCATCGTGATGTACGCCGGGCGGATCGTGGAATCGGCCGCTGTCCGGGAGATCTTCCGCTCCCCGCTCCACCCCTATACCCGGGGACTCTTTCAATCCATCCCGCGGATCGGGCACCGGGTGGAGAAGCTGCCGGAAATTCCCGGGAGCGTTCCCAACCTCCTGAATCTTCCGGCGGGGTGCAAGTTCGCCAACCGCTGCCCGGAGGTGATGGACCGCTGCCGGACCGAGGAACCCCCGCTCTTTGCGCCGGAGGTCGAGCATTTCAGCAGATGCTGGGTCCAGGAATGCGGTATGGGGAATGCGCCCTGAACCACGTAGGGTTCAGGGCTGCCATGCACCCGACGTGGTGCATGGCGGAATTCGGAATAACCATCCTTTTTTATCGTGAAAGTAGGGGCGGTTCGCGAACCGCCCCTACAGGCGGATGGACCCATTAGAGTATGAACGGCGAGACGATCCTTAAAGTTGAGGGGTTGAGAAAATTTTTTCCCATCCGCCGAGGGGTCCTCTCCGGCGTGGTCGGCCACGTGCGGGCGGTGGACGGCGTCGACCTCGAGATCAAGGCAGGGGAAGCTCTGGGCCTGGTGGGGGAGAGCGGCTGCGGCAAGACCACCATCGGCAAAACCCTCATCCGTCTCTACCGGGCGGACGCCGGCCGGGCCAGCTACGACGGCCTTGAGGTCTTTTCCCTCAAGAAACAGGAACTCAAGGAGCTGTGGAAACGGATGCAGATCATCTTCCAGGACCCGTACAGCTCCCTCAATCCCCGGATGACGATCCGCAAGATCGTAGGCGAGCCACTGAAGAGATTCGGACTCGTCCCCGCCCGCCGGATCAAAGACGTGGTCGCCGAAATCATCACCAAGATCGGGCTGACTTCCGACCACCTGGAACGGTATCCCCACGAATTCAGCGGCGGCCAGCGGCAGAGGATCGGCATTGCCCGGGCCCTGGTGGGGCGGATGGTAACGGAATATCCCAAGATGATCATCTGCGACGAGCCGGTATCCGCGCTGGATGTATCCATTCGCGCCCAGATTCTGAACCTCCTGAAGCACCTCCGGAAGGAGTTCAATCTCACTCTCCTTTTCATATCCCATGACCTGAGCGTGGTGGAGCACGTCTGCGACCGGGTGGCGGTCATGTACCTGGGCCGCATCGTGGAAGTGGCGGGAAGGGACGATCTCTATCGGAACCCGCTTCATCCCTACACCCAGGCCTTCATGTCCGCCATTCCTCCCCCGGAACCCGATGCCGAAACACTCCAGAAGAGGATCATTCTCAAGGGGGATATCCCCAGCATCATCCACCCCCCCGACGGCTGCTATTTTCACACCCGATGCCCCTATGTCTTTGACCGGTGCCGCAAGGAGTATCCGGAGCTGCGGAAAGTAACAGAAGGTCACAGGGTAGCATGTCATCTGGTGAAGGATACCCAGCCAGCGGCGTCTTGTCATCCCAAGCAAGGATTTCCTTGATGTTCATACAGAAATGCGGCTTTTCCCTCTCCCACCAGGGGAGAGGGGGCTTCTGAATGAACAATAGCTGAGGAGGATTTATGCCGGTTCTTTTTTATGGGCCCCCCATTTACACTCTCTGGGATCCAAAGCCCAGGGCGGAAGCGTTGGTCGCCGAAAAGGGGGTCATCGCCGCAGTGGGGGAAAAAAAGGAGCTCTCCGCTCAATTCCCCGGGGCGAAAAAAGTATCCCTGGAGGGGGGAGCCGTGATCCCGGCCTTCAACGACTCCCATGCCCATATCCTTTCCTCCGGGCTCGCCCTGACCCGGGCCGACCTCCGGGGCTGTCCATCCTTCGCCGAGATGGAAACTCGCCTGCGGGACTGGATCGGTAAGGGAAATCAGAAAGGATGGGTCTTCGGAATCGGCTACGACCAGAACCTTCTTCCCGAAGGAAAGCACATCACCCGCCATGACCTCGACCGGATCTCGCGGGAGCGGCCGGTGGCGGTGCGCCACACCAGCGGCCACTGCACGGTGGTGAATTCCAGAGCGCTCGAGCTGGCCGGGGTGACCGCTCAAACCCCTGACCCGCCCGATGGCCGGATCGTGAGGGACGAGTCCGGGGAACCCACGGGAGTTCTTCTGGAGCGGGCCTGGCTTCTCGTGGAGCGGACCATCCCGCCCTTGAGCGTGGATGAGATTGCGCAGGCCGTCCGGAGAATCGGCGAAGTCATGGCCAGACGGGGGATCCTTTCCGCTTCGGATGCCACGACTGGAAGGTATTCCGGAATTGAAAATGAATGGCGCGGTTTCGTCCGGGCTCTGGAGGAGGGCGTCAAGGTGAGGATGACGCTCATGCCGGACTACGACCAGGTGGAGAAGTCCGGATGGTTGAGCGATCGGCAACAAGCGGTGGTTCCCCGACTCCATCCAGACCTTCGCCTGGGAGCCATCAAGCTCTACATCGACGGAGCCCTCGGCCCCCGGACCGCGGCCTTGAAGGAACCCTATGCCGACGGCTCCCAAAGCACGGTCCTCATCTATCCTCCCGAGGAGTTCAACCGCCGGGTGCTTGCGGCGCATCGGGGCGGATGGCAGATTGGAGTTCATGCCATCGGAGACCTGGCCGTCGAATTAACCGTTCAGGCGTATGAAAAAGCCCAAACCGCGTTCCCCCGTCCGGACCCCCGCCACCGGGTGGAGCACTGTTTCTTGACCGATGGAGAGGTCGTCCGGAAGATGGTCCGCTTAGGAATTATTGCCGCGGTACAGCCGGAGTTCCTCTATCATCTCTCCCATTACTACCGGCTTGCACTGGGCGACCGGACCGACCGGGGGATGCCCATCCGCACCTGGCTCCAGGCCGGGGTGGCCGTGGCCTTCAGCTCCGATCAGCCCGTGGTCCCGGGCGATCCGATCGTCGGCTGGCGCGCCGCGGTCAACCGGAAGCATAAGACCGGTTTCACCGTGGCGCCGCAGGAGGGCCTCGATCCCCTCACCGCACTGAAGTGCTTCACCGTGGGCAGCGCCCACGCCGTCTTTGACCAAGCAGTCGGCATTCTCGCGCCCGGAAAGAGGGCCGACTTCGCGGTCCTCTCTCATCCCCCGGAGAAGATCGCGGAGGAGGATATGAGGGTCCTCACCACAAGCGCCTTTCTTGTTTAAAAGAGGGAAGGGGTGAGGCGTGAGGGGTGAGGGGTAAAGACCTTTTATCAACAAGTTTCTACTACTTGCCACTTGCGATTCGCAACTTACCGTTTTTTGCTCCGAACTGTATTAATCCTCCCTTGCCTGAAAATAAGTTTTAAGCTAACATCACTGATTATTAAAATATGAGAGGTGCAGCCATGATGTACGATGTGGTTACTTTCGGCGAAGCGATGCTCCGCCTTTCGCCGCCTCATTTCGCCAGGCTGGAGCAGACTCATTCCCTGGATGTGGAGATCGGGGGGAGCGAATTGAATGTCGCTGTCGGGGTGTCCCGTCTGGGAATGTCCTCCGCCTGGGTCTCCAAGCTCCCCAGCAACCCCCTGGGGAAAATGGTGCGCAACCGCGCGCGGGAGCTGGGAGTGGACACGTCCCACGTGATCTTCAGCGATCAGGGACGGCAGGGCCTTTATTTCGTCGAGTACGGCGCCGCTCCCCGGGCCAGTTCGGTGCTTTATGACCGGGCAAATTCAGCGATCAGCCTGATCCAGCCCAAGGAAGTGGACTGGAAGAAGATTCTTTCCAAGGCCAAACTTTTACACGTAAGCGGGATTACCCCTGCCCTCAGCCCCTCAGCGGCCGAGACCACGGCCGCGGCCATGAAGGCGGCCAAGGAAGCGGGATGCCTGGTGAGCTATGATCTCAACTACCGCAAAAAATTGTGGTCTCCCGCCGACGCCAAAAAATGCCAGGAGCCCCTGATGAAGCTGGTGGACATCATTACCACTACGGAAGAAGACACGGGGGTGGTCTTCGGGATCCGGGAGGAGAATTATCAGAAGGCGGCCGAGAGGCTGTCCAAGACCTTCGGGTTCAAAGCCGTGGCCATCACCCTGCGGGAAGACTTATCGGTATGGAAAAACAACTGGACGGCCATCGCCTACGCGGACGGGAAGATCTATTCGGACCGGACTTACACGGTGGAGATCGTGGACCGGGTGGGGGCGGGCGATTCCTTCACCGCCGGGTTCATCTACGGCTACCTGACCGGGGGAGCGGAAAAAGGCGTGAAATACGGCAATGCTCTTTCGGCGCTGAAGCACAGCATGCCCGGAGATTTCAACTGGTCCACCCTGGAAGAAGTGGAAGCGCAGATCAAGGGGGCGGGACTTAGGATATCCAGATAAAGAAATTGCGGAATGCGGATTGCGGAATGCGGAATGAAAAATGCTCCGAACTGCAATTCACATCGGAAGGAGAAGCTATGAAAGAAGTGCTGGCCAAAATAGTAGATGAAGGAGTGGTCCCGGTCATCCGGGTCGCTTCGGCCGCTGAAGCCTTCGAGGTGGCCAAGGCGATTCGGGACGGCGGGATTTCGGTTATTGAAATCACGTTTTCGGTTCCCGGTGCCCTGGACGTGATGAAAGAGGTTACCCAGAAATTCGGGAAGGAGGTTCTTTTGGGGGCCGGAACGGTCCTCGATCCCGAGACGGCCCGGGCGGCCTTGCTGAGCGGGGCCCAATTCATCGTGACTCCGACCCTGAACCTGGATGTGATCAGGATGTGCAAACGCTACAGCGCAGTGGTCGTCCCGGGGGCGCTGACCCCCACCGAGATCCTGACCGCCTGGGAGGCGGGATCCGACCTGGTGAAAGTCTTCCCCATCGCCCAGGTGGGCGGACCGGCCTACATCCGGGCCCTCAGGGGGCCCCTGCCTCACATCCCCCTGGTTCCCACCGGCGGAGTGAATGTGCAGAACGCCGGGGAGTTCATCAAGGCCGGGGCCGCGGCCATTGCCGCCGGCGGCGAGCTGGTGGATAAAAAAGCAGTGGCCGAGAAAAAATTCTCGGTGATCGCCGAGAATGCCCGGAAGTTCGTGGCCGAGGTGAAGAAGGCCCGCGGGAAGGGATGAATCGAGAAGGATTGCAAATTCCATCGACGCGGTCTCCCGGGTGGCGCTTTTAGAAATGGCTTGACAGAGTTCTCAATTTTTTGTACAAACCCGCTACATTCTTGTCCGCTCCATCCATTCCCAAAAAAACCACTTCTTTTTTTGACCTTGGGACTGGTTGCCGGCTGAAAAAAGAATGAAACAAGGGAGGTAAAGGATTATGAAAAGCAATCGTTGGTTGCTGCTCGGGCTCATCTCGGTGACGGCTGCAGTTTTCAGTTTTGCTCCGTTGCTGCAGGCCATCGAAAAACCTAAGAATTATCCCGAACGGGCGGTCGAGGTGGTGGTGGGGTATGGTGCCGGCGGAGGGAGCGACCTTCTTGCCCGGGCCATCACGGTCGAGGCCAGAAAGATCATGAAAGTTCCCCTGCCCATCATCAACAAGCCGGGAGCGGGGGGGGTTGTGGCCCTGGAATACATTCAGGGACAGCCGGCGGACGGTTACACGATATGGGCGGGTTCTACCACCGTTCTATTAACCGGGGGTCTGGTGGGAATGACCAAATACCAATACACCGACTTTGCCCCGATTATACGCGCCCAGCACGACGTCATGCTGCTGGTGGTCCCTTACGGGAGCCGTTTTAAAAATATCCAGGAGGTGATCACCGACGCCAAGGCCCGCCCGGGCCAGCAGAGCTGGGGAGTCGTAGGGACAGCCCAGGGGTACCAGGCTTATATTGCCGACAGCTTCGCCAGTGCCGTTGGAATTACCCCTAAAATTGTTCCGTTCGATTCGGCGGGAAGGCAGCAGGCCTCCGTTCTGGGGGGGCACATCGATGTGATGCTGGACGAACCGGCCACGGTCATCGGCCTGGCCGAGGGCAAAAAAGTCCGCCCCCTCCTCTCCTTCTCCAAGGAGCGGATTCGTCCGTTCCCCGATTTGCCGACCATCGGGGAGATGGGGGCCAAGGAGTTTCCCGGGATCTACCGGGGAATCGCGGCCAAAAAAGGGGTCCCGCCGGAAATCTTACGCTACCTGGCCCAGGTCTTCACCGCCGCCTATAAATCTCCGGCTTATCAAAAATACGAGGCCGAGAGTTTTCTCGATTTAAGAAAGGGATTCCTGAGTCCGGAGCAGTTTGAGGCTTTCTTCAAAGAAGATGCCGAAGCGGTGACCAAGTTCCTGAAACGCACGGGAGTCTACCAAATCAAGAAGTAAACCGAAAATTACTAAGGATGATTGGGTCCCCTGGGCTTCCGGGATTCTTTGAGGCAGGGAGGCCCCGCGGCTTTGGGGAGTGAAACATGAGCAACATCATCGCCGGTCTGGTTCTCATCGGCTTCTCCTTTTTCTTCTTTTACCTCACCACCCAGTTCCCCATCGTGAAGGGGTACCAGCAGATGAGCGATGCCTTCTGGCCCCGGCTGGTTCTCCTGGTTCTCATCGGACTGTCGGTCATTCTCATCCTCCAATCGGTGCTGAAGGGAAAGAAGAAGGAGTTGGTAAAGGGGGCCTCTGCGGAGGAATCCCGGGACCGGCCCAGTATGCTCAAGACCATGGGGGGCATGGTTCTGTATGTCCTGTGCATCCCTTACCTGGGGTTTCTGGTTTCCACCTTCGCGGCGCTGGTGGTGTTTTCCTACCTGATGGGGGACCGGAAAGCGTCCCGGATGGCGTACTTCTCCCTGGGGATGACGGTCGTTACCTATCTGGTGTTCGGCCTCCTGATTTATACCGCCCTCCCCCGGGGGGTTTGGATTTTCAAGAGCCTGAGCAACCTGTTCTATTGATATAAAGGGATTGGAAATCATGTTGGACCTTTTCATGTTCGGCTTTTACAACGTTCTCATGCCGGTGAACCTCCTGGCCATGGTCGTGGGCATGCTGATCGGCCTCCTGATCGGAATTCTCCCGGGCCTGGGAGGGACCATGGCCGTGGCCCTGATCATTCCCTTCACCTTCACTATGGAGCCCATCACGGGAATCCTGATCATGATCTCGCTTTACTGCACGGCCACGTACGCCGGCTCGATTACGGCCATTCTTTTCAGGATCCCCGGGGAAGCCCCCGCCATCATGACCATCCTGGACGGCCACGAAATGGCCAAAAAAGGCCAGGCCGGGAAAGCCCTGGGAATGGCCATCTTCGCTTCCACCCTCGGGGGGATCTTTAGCACCATATGTCTGGCTGCTGTCTCCATCCCCCTCTCCACGATGGCCCTCGCGTTTGGAGACGCGGAGTACTTCGCCCTGGCGGTCATGGGGCTCAGCGTATGCTCCGGGATCGGGGGCAAATCGGTTCTCAAGAACGTGATCGGGGCGGTCATCGGGCTTTTCCTGGCCACGTTCGGGACATCCCCCATATCCGGAACGCATCGCTTCACCTTCGGGTGGAGCGGCCTGCTCATGGGGATCACCTTTATCCCCGCGGTCATCGGCCTCTTTGCCATCAGCGAAGTCTTCGAGCAGGTGGAGAAAGGATTGAAGGAAGGAATGCGGGAAGGGTATAAAAAACAGGAAAAAGTACGGATCGGGATGCCTTCCTGGGAGGAGATCAAATACCTGAAGTGGACTTTTCTGCGCTCCGGGCTGATCGGGACGATCATCGGAATCCTTCCCGGGGTGGGAGCGACGACCGCCGCCTTTTTCGGGTATAGCGAGGCGGTGCGCTGGTCCAAGCACCCCGAGAAGTTCGGCACCGGGATTATCGAGGGCATCGCCGCGCCGGAGACGGCCAACAACGCCGCCACCGGGGGGGCGATGGTTCCCTTGCTCACCTTGGGAATCCCCGGCAGCGCGGTCACCGCGGTGATGATCGGGGCCTTCTTGATCCACGGGCTCCGGCCCGGGCCCATGATGATGATGCAGCAACCCAAGCTGGTCTATTCCATCTTTGCCGGTTATTTTTTTTCCAACCTGCTCATCATCCTGGCCGGAGTCCTTGGAATCAAGTTCATGGCCCGGCTCATGGACTTTCCCTACCATAAAATCGGCCCCGCGATCCTGCTTTTCGCGGTGATCGGCTCCTACGCCATGAACAATTCCATGTCCGACGTGTACGTAACCCTGACCTTTGGGTTCATCGGCTACGTGATGAAGCGCTACGGATTCGGGCTGGCCCCCATGATTCTGGGGATGATCCTGGGGGACCTGGCCGAAGTCTCCCTCCGCCGGGCCATGCTCCTGTCCGACTTTGACCCATCGATTCTCATCACCCGGCCCATCAGCGCCGGGCTCATCCTCTTTGCGATCCTGTCGCTCTGTTATCCTCTGATGCAGAAGTACATCCTGAGAGGAAGAGGAAAGAAAGGGATAGCGGCGTCATGAAGGTCGCCCCGGAAAAACGCATGGACTGCGGGATTTTCAATCCGCCCCGGGCTGCCAAGGCCAGGAAGAAGATGCTGGAGGGCTAGGTGGAGGCAGGCGGGCTGGGGGCGGTTCGCGAACCGCCCTACCCCTCTTTTCAAAAGCTACCGCGCAAAGCCAGGTGAAAGACCACATCGGGCGAGGCGCGAATCAGGAGATCTTCAGTGACCCCGAGATCCAGGTGTATATTTTTCGAAAAAGCCAACGTCCCTCCGATGGTCAGCTGTACCGAGTTGCCGTTCAATTCTTCGAGTTCGCTATCCTTGTAAAACGAGGTGTGCCCATTGGCCTGGATCTTAAATGCGATCCAGCGGGCAGGACTCCATCCCAGGCCTAAAACCGCAAACCCCACCCAATTGCGCTGTTGATCTTTCAGAACGTCGCCGTCCGTCATGCCCATGACCCCGCCCGCCCCAAAGAGGGCAATCGGGCCGATGTCCGGCCGCCACTCATCTCCCGCAGTAATCCATAGAGAAAGATCGGTGCTCCCGCTTCCGTGCAGTTGATCGCTATCTCCGGTGGGCAGCTTGAGCGAGGTCCGCAGGGATATGGCCCGGGAAGGTTTGACCGCGCTTTGATAGAGTTGGAAGCCGCCCATGAGTTGAATATCTCCGATCCCATGGCTGGATTCGTTGACCTGGAGGAGAACCCGCTGGTCTTTCTGGTACTGGTAGAGCAACCGATTCGTCGGCGCCTGATCCCGGCCCCCGGCGGCAAAACCGAAGGTATTGTGATACCAGTCGATAAACCCATCCGTAAAGCCGCCCCCCTCGATTATGTAGGGAATCACCACCCCGACCTCAAAATTCTTGGAGATTCCGTATCGCGCATCCAGGCTGATGCGGGTGCTTTCTCCATCCAGGGTGATGCTTTCCCGCGGACTCTGGTCTTCGATAAAATTATTCGCCAGGTCAACAATTAACCTCAGGTCGGACTTCCGAGCTGGAACTACGGAGGGATCTCCGATCGAAGGCAAACCGAAAATCTGAATCACCGGGCTTTGGTTCTGGGTATAGAAAGGAGTGATTTCCGCAGCTGGAAGAAAGGGAGGAAAGAATAGGATTCCCCATCCCATGGCGACGGCAATATAAATTCGAAGACGCTTAAGCATCATTCTCACCCTGAGGAAAATTTTTTGGAGCCATATTATCAACTGCCTTCCTTCTTGTCCAGGAAAATTGCAGTGTGGTTTCTGGACTTGGCCCCTCAACGGTGTATTAATTTCCTTTTAGAGGTTATTCCATGTTAAAATTTTAGGTCTTTTTTATTTACCCGATGATTTCACCCCCACGGCATAGGGCATGATTATGAGAGCTTGCGTTTTTCTCCTCTTTTTCTTAGGGGGAATGTTCTGGATGGATGGGGATGGTTTTCGCGCGGCCACGGCTTCCGAAGGAGTGATGGAAAGGGTGCAGGAGGTCGGACCTCTTCGGAGGCAAGCAGATCAAACGGAAAATGCGGCCCCTGCCGCTCATCGCTCCTGGAACGTCTATTTAGAATGGAATGAACCCGGCTACTCCGGGGAGCAGATCTTCAAGGAGATGAGAACGACCGAGGATCCGAAAATAACCCCCTCCTTCGCCCTGGGCTCTTGGCAGGGAATCGAGTCGGGAGAGAGGTACACGTTGCTCAATGAAGGGGAGAAACCTTTATCCGATGCGGGCCAGAAAGAGCGAAGCGAACCTCAGCGGGATTGGAGGGGCATCGGAAGGGATACGGCCTTTTTTGTGGGTTACCAGGTTGCTTTTGCCGGATTCCTATATCTTCTGCCGGAGAGTGTGACCAATTGGACGGAAGATCAGAAAAAAGCAACCGTGAACAAATGGGCGCAAAACGTTCAAGATCCGGTCTGGGATGATGATAAATGGTGGATCAACTACCTTTGGCACCCCTATTTTGGCGCTACCTATTATATTCGGGCCCGCGAGAGGGGTTTCGGCGAATTCGGTTCCTTCTGGTACTCGGCGCTGCTTTCGGCCCTCTATGAATTCGGAATCGAGGCCTTTTTCGAACCCCCCTCCTACCAGGATCTGATTGTCACCCCGGTGGGAGGCATACTCGTCGGGAAATTTATCTTTGAACCCATTCGGGAGAATATCAAAGCCAAACCCCAACTGAAATGGTATGACCATGCCGCTTTGATCCTGACCGACCCGCTGGGGGCGGTGAACAGCGTATTCGAAAGGGCCCTGGGCATCCAGTCGGACATTCGAGTTCAGTTCCATTCCCCCCCGCGGAAGGACATGGCCGCTGCCCCCTGCGGGCGGTTCTCTGGAATGGCGGGAAGTAAGAATTTCCCGCCCCGATGCGGTGAGCATTCATTTACAGGTGGAATGGAAATAAGAGCCAAACTCGTGTAGGGAAAGTCACGATAGAAGTCAGCAGAATCGAAAAGCCTCCGGGTTGGCGGTAGGAGAGAGGAAGGAAAATGGGTAAACATTTAGTCCTGGTGGGGGGCGGGCATGCGCACCTCACGGTTCTGCTGAATCTGGCCCATTATGTTGAGCGGGGACATCAGGTCACGGTGATCATGCCTTCCTCCTACCAGTATTATTCAGGCATGGGGCCGGGGATGCTTTCAGGGATGTACCGTCCCCAGGAAGTCCGGTTTCACATCCGGAAGATGGTTCAGGACCGGGGAGGGGCCTTTCTGGAGGATAAGGTCACCGGGATCAACCCGGGGGGGCAAATTCTGGTTTTGCAGTCCGGCCAGGAAATCCCCTATGACGTTGTTTCCTTCAACACGGGAAGCGAAGTTCCCCACCAACCGTTCCTTTCCGTACCGCGGGAGAACATCCGGCCGGTTAAGCCGGTGATCAACCTTCTCCAGGGGCGCCAGCATTTGCTCAAGCTTCTGGGTGAGAAGGAACTGAAATTCGTGGTGGTGGGAGGCGGGGCGGCCGGGGTCGAGATGACCGCAAACCTCTGGCGGCTGGTTCAGGATAAGAAAGGAAAAGCCAAGATCACGCTCATCGGGGGACGAAGGGTGCTGGGAGGGTTACCCGAGAAGGTCCGTGGTTTGGTTCTGCAATCTCTCTCCCGGCGGGGGATCGAGGTCGTCGAGGGGAGCCACCTGAAAGAGGTGGGGGATAAAGAAATTCGTTTGTCCGGTGATCGCTCCTTGCCCTTTGATTTTGCCTTTTTGGCTTTGGGAGTCAAACCCTCTTCCCTCTTTGCCGGATCCGGTCTGCCGACCGGGGAGGACGGAGGGCTGCTGGTGAATTTCCGGCTGCAGAGCGTTGCTCACCCGCAGATATTCGGGGGGGGCGATTGCATCAGCCTGGCGGGGAATCCCCTGGCCAAAGTGGGGGTCTATGCGGTGAGGCAGAACCCCATTCTCTGCCACAACCTCCTTTCGGCGCTGGAGGGAACGGAAATGCAGACCTTTATCCCCCAGAAGGACTATATGCTCATCTTCAATATGGGCGATGGGCGGGGAATCCTGTGGAAGAAGAATTTTGTGTGGGAAGGCCGCCTCGCTTTTTTCCTGAAGGATTATATTGACCGGAAGTTCATGCAGAAATTCCAGGTTTCGGGGGAGCGGGATGAAAAGGAGTAAAAAAGCCCGTTCCTGGTTACTTGTTGCCGGTTTCTCGTTAACGCTTCATCGGTGTTGATCCGCGTCCAAAAAGTTCGGAGATTGTAGGGGCGCGCTGCTGCGAGCCCGTAGGGATTTCGGAGTCAAAGGCGATAAAGCCCTGTTTTTAACTTTAGGCACTTTAGCGCACTTTAGGCATTCTAGGCACTTTTGGTTGCGGCTCGCCGCGTTGTGTTTATCTGTGTCCCATTAGGTTTTTTTACTGTTACGGAGGTGAAATATGGGAATTCTGGATTATTTTAAACCGGTGGATACCTGGCCCCCGGAAAAGGTCCGGCAGTTTCTGGATGAGAAAAGCCCGCAGGAATACAACCTGGTGGATGTGCGGACTCCCAAAGAGTACGAACAGGAGCATCTGCCCGGGGCGCGGCTGATTCCGGTGGGAGAATTGGAGACCCGCTGGAAGGAGCTGGACCGGAAGAAACCCACGATCACCTACTGAACGGCCGGCGTGCGCAGCCGGGCCGCTGCCGCAGTCCTTGCGCGGGAGGGTTTCCAGGAAGCCTACAGCATGGAAGGGGGCATCCATGCCTGGAAGGGCCTGCGGGCCACCGGCGCTCCAGAGGCCGGTATGGCCTACTTCGACCCGGCCAAGAAGGCAGAGGAGTTGATCGCCCTGGCCTGGATGCTGGAGGAGGGGTCCTGCAAATTCTACCTGGAAATGGGAAAAAAGGAGAAGAGTCCGGAAGCGGTCGCCCTTTTCCGGGAACTGTCGGATGACGAAGAGAAACACAAGGCCGCCCTTTTCAACATCTACCAGAGACGCTCCGGGAAGGATTCAGACCCGGGATTTCCCCGGTCGCTCCTCTCCCTGGAGTCCGGGGTCGATTATCTTGAAGGCGGGATCGTTTTAAAGAAAGCCCTGGAATGGGCTCAGGGGAAAGGGCTGAAAGACATCCTGGAGTTTTCCGTTTCCCTGGAGGTCAATGCCATCGACCTCTACATCAAGATGGAGCGCAAGGTGGAGGGGAAGGAAGCGAAAGAAATTTTTCAGGCCCTTTCCAATCAGGAGAGGAACCACCTGAAGCGTCTCACCGCGGCCTTGGAGAAGGGGTGAAGATCGTTCCTTATCATCTAGTGGAAAAATTCCAGATTCGGCCGGCGGAATAAAGAAAGGAATCATGGCCAACGTCTTCCCCCATTTCCTCCCCTCCGGCGGCCGAATCCCTGCTCCGCTCACGAGCTTGAACAATTGAATTCTAAAACTGGTTTTCCGCAGATTCCGCAGAGACCAAAGATATATAAACCCATCAGGTGCATAAATTCATGCTGGCTCATAATGAAAGCCATTCATCAGATTGGGTTTCACCATGATTGCCAGGCTGCCCCCAAAAACCACCTCCGGAGACTTTTGGCTTCCGTCATTCCGGGCTTGACCCGGAATCCAGGTTTTCTTTCTGGATTCCCGCTTTCGCGGGAATGACGACGCCGATCTATGCGAATTTTATGCAACGTTTAGGTAAATGCTACGAATCAGATATCCTTGGAGAGATATATAGAGGAGGACTCCTAGGTGAGTTGAATTTTCAAGTAGAGGTCTCCGGTTTTCCCTCCCTCGATTTTTCCCTTCCCCCGCAGCCGGAGCTGGGTTCCATCCGGGATTCCCGCCGGGATCTTGACCCATAGCCTTTCCACCTTTCCATTCCGTTGGAATGAGACTTCTTTCGTCGTCGCGGAAGAAACCTCCTTGCGGGGCAGGGGGAAGGTATAAGTCACGTCCAGGTTGTCGGGTTCGGCAGGGGTTGATGGAAGGGTACCGGGCAGGAGTCTGCGGAGGAAAAAACCAAGTCCTTTCCGGAAAACCCAGGAAGCAACTCTCCCCTTCAGAGTGACCCCGCGGGGAACGATGATATTTTCGAGGAGGGGGGAGAAGATCTCCACGGGATTTCTGGCGGAATCCTGAGGTCGTCCGGACGACGAATACTGAAAACCCCCCGGTCCTCCGAAAACAAAGAAAAAACCCCGCCCCCCGAAAAAGAGATGGTCGAAGAAACGCTCGTCAAAGCGGAACCCCATGCGGGCGAATTCCCGCCCGAGTTCGGAGAAGACGTCGCTGGCCATGGGATTACTGAAAATGTCCCGGAAGATCTCTTCCTGGGTGTAGGAGAAATCAGGCTGTCGGCCTGCTCCGAAGGGGGTCCGGGAGAGGAAGTCATACTGTTTCCTCTTCTCCGGGTCCATGAGAACCCCGTAAGCCTCGCTGATCTCCTTGAACCGGTCCTCCGCCTGCCGGTCTCCGGGGTTCCGGTCCGGATGGAACTTCAGAGCCAGATGGCGGTAGGCCTTTTTGATCTCCTCGGGCTCGGCCTCACGGGCAACCCCCAAAATTTCATAGTAATTCTTATTCCCGTTCACTCTTGCCATATCAATAATCTAACAGAAAAAAGGGGATTTGGGAACCCTCCCCGAGACCTGAAGGGGTATAAAGAAAATGGCCTCCTGCACTTTCCGAAAATGATAATAAAGTCATAAACTTATTTGATTCACCCCGAGGCTGGGAGATAAGGGCAGCAAAAGGGAAGGGGGTCAGGGTATAGGGAAAAGATTGCTTTGCCTCCCGGTTTGGAAATATAATAGAAAACGGAAAGGAAAATGAAAGGCTGTAGAAGATGAAACGAGTTCCGCTCTATTGCTTTTTCATCGTATTTCCTCTTCTGGCAGCCCAGGGAGGGCATTCCTCAGACGAGTTCCCCTGGCAGAAGATCGAGGAGGGGTTTGAGTTCAAGGCTGCCGAGATCGATGGGCAACCCTATCAATCCCTCATCAAATTGAAGATCCTGCGGGTCGGCCTGGAAAAGTTCCAGGTCCGGGTGCTGGACACCCGGGTTTATGGGACCGACCGGATGGAGATCCGGCTTTTGGCCAAGAAAGCTCAGGCCCTGGCGGTGATCAATGGAGGGTTTTTCACCCCCGAATACCGCCCCCTCGGGTTGCTGATTGTGGACGGGAAAGAGGTCAACCCCCTGCGGAGGGCGGACTGGGGGGTCTTCCTGATTCAGGAGAACCGGCCCCGAATCATTCACACCAACGAATTTCAGAATGACCGGAACATATCCCAGGCCATGCAGGTAGGCCCCCGGCTGGTCGTCAACGGCCGGGAGCTGCAGATGAAAAGGCAGACGGCCAGGCGGTCCGCCCTGGGCGTAACGATGAAGTATCAGTTGATTCTTCTCAGCACGGACGACACCGATGTCTATGCCCAGGACCTGGCCCGGATCTTCCACCTGCCCGAATCCCAGGGTGGGCTGGAATGCCGGGATGCCATGGTCCTGGACGGAGGGCCTTCGGCGCAGATGTACGCCGAGTATAAGGATTTGAAGATCGACATCCCCGGGGGCTGGGCAGTGCCCAACGGGATCGGGGTGTTCAAGAGGAAACCATAAACGCCATACCGGATTTCAGATGACCGATGACGGAGGGTCGAGGACGGGCAAGAGATGGCAGATATCGGAAGCTGGATGTCAGATCAGAAAAATCAGATGGCTGAAGTGAAAACGCCGCCGCAGCCAAACAAGAAAAAAAGAGAATGGAGTACCTTACTTCTGGTCGTTCTCCTGTCGCTCGTGGTTCTGGTGGGAGCGGGGATGGCTTTTTACTTCACCATCGTCTTCGATCTTCCCCGGCTGACGACCCTGAAGGATTACCAGCCTTACATCACCTCCGAGGTGTACTCGGAGGATGAAGTATTGATCGGGGAATTTTTTGTCGAAAAAAGGACCGTCGTCTCCCTCTCCCAGATGTCCCGCTTCCTTACCAAAGCCTTCATCGCCGCGGAGGATGCCCGGTTTTTCGAGCACGGGGGGATCGATTACTGGAGAATCCTGGGGGCGGCCTTCCGCAACATCGATGCCCTAAAGGTGGTTCAGGGCGGCAGTACCATCACCCAGCAGATCGCCAAATCCTTCTTCCTCACCTCCGAGAAGAGTTTCCTCCGCAAGATAAAAGAAGCGATCCTGGCCCAGCGGATTGAACACTACCTGACCAAGAATGAGATCCTCTTCCTCTATTTGAACCAGATATACCTGGGAGAGGGTGCCTACGGCGTGGGGGCGGCGTCCGCCACCTATTTCGGCAAACCCGTGCAGAACCTGACCCTGGCGGAGTGCGCCATCCTGGCCGGTCTTCCTCCCTCTCCCAATAACCTCTCCCCCCTGCGCAATCCCCAAAAGGCCCGCGAGCGCCAGCTTTACGTCCTCAACCGCATGGTGGAGCGAAAAATGATCACCAAGGAACAGGCGCAAAAGGCCCAGGCCGAGGAGATCAAGCTGAGGCCCCGGGGGCCCAAGGGATACCACGATGCTCCCTTCGTGGTGGAGCAGGTCCGCCTCTACGTGGAACAGAAGCACGGGAAGGACATGCTGTACAAAGGGGGCCTGAAGATCTACACGACCATCAATTCCCGATTGCAGAAAGCGGCCCAGAAGGCGGTCCAGAAAGGACTGGAGGAGTTCGAATCCCGGGGAGGCAAAGGAAAAGGGCGGGAAGCGATCGAGGGGGCCCTGATCGCCCTCGAGCCCCAGTCGGGATTCATTCTGGCCATGGTGGGAGGGCGGGACTATTCGGCCAGCCAGTTCAACCGGGCCACTTCAGGCCAAAAGACAGGCGGGTTCGGCCTTCAAACCCATCGTGTACGCCGCCGCCCTGGATAAGGGCTTTACGCCGGCCACGCTGGTTGTGGATGAGCCCTTCTCCTACGAAGATATTCCCGGAAAGGACCCCTGGCAGCCGCAGAACTTCGACCGCGAATTCTGGGGACCGATCACCGTGCGCAAGGCCCTGACTTTTTCCCGGAACGTTCCCACGGTCCGGATTGCCCAGTCCATCGGCCTGGACTACCTGATCGACTATGCCGGGAATCTGGGAATCAGGACCAAACTTGAACCCAATCTCTCTCTGGCCCTGGGTTCGGCGAACGTGTCCCTTTTGGAGTTGACCCGGGCTTTCGGGGTTTTTGCCGCCCAGGGATACCGGGCCGACCCGGTTCTGATCTCCCAGATCCAGGACAAGGACGGGAATGTGGTGGAAGAGACCGAGCCTTCATCGATCGAAGTGATCACCCCGCAGACCTGCTATCTCATCACCAGCCTGATGCAGAGCGTGATCCAGGAAGGGACCGGCCAGAGAGCCAGAGCCCTGGGGCGGCCGGCAGCCGGAAAGACCGGGACGACCAACGACACGCGCGACGCCTGGTTTATCGGCTACCTGCCCCAGAAGCTGGTCGCCGGGGCATGGGTGGGTTATGACATCGAAAAGTCGCTGGGAACCCATGAGACCGGGGCCGTGGCCGCCCTGCCGGTCTGGCTGGAGTTCATGAAGGAAGCGGCAAAGGATATCCCGGTGGAGGACTTCACGGTCCCCGACGGGATCGTGTTTGTGAAAGTGGACAAGGAGAGCGGCGAGCCCATGGCCAGCATGCGCTGGGTGAAATCGGGCAAGGTGCTCTTCGAGTGTTTCAAGGAGGGAACGGAACCTTCGGCCGACGGATCAAAGCCCTCCGGCGTTACCCGGCTGCCCGACGAGGAGATTCCTAAAACAAGATAGGGTGAGGCGGAGACGCGAAGAAAAAGAAACCGGGTCAGCCTTTCACCACGGCCCACGGCCTTAACTTCGCCACCTTCCTGGATATGCCCGCCTGGTGGACCACTTCCACGACTTGGCTGACGTCCTTGTAGGCTTCGGGCGCCTCCTCCGCCAGGGTTGCCCGGCTGGCGGCCCGAACATAGATCCCCTGATCTTCCAGCTCCCGATGCAGGGGCCTTCCTTTACTGGCCTTTTTGGCCTGCGTCCGGCTCTGCAGCCGTCCGGCTCCATGGCAGGTGCTGCCGAAGGTCTCCTCCATGGCCTTTTCCGTTCCCACCAGCACGTAGGAATACCTCCCCATGTCTCCCGGAATGAGAACCGGCTGGCCCACCTGGCGGTAGATTTCGGGGACGGCGGGATGGCCGGGGGGGAAGGCCCGGGTGGCGCCTTTGCGGTGGACGCAGACTTCCCGTTTCTTTCCATCTACCAGGTGAAACTCTCGTTTGGCGATGTTGTGGCAGACATCGTAGATCAAATGCATGCCCAAGTCGCGAGGGCTCATCCGGAGAAACCGCTCGAAGACCTCCCGGGTCCAGTGCATGAGCATCTGCCGGTTGGCCCAGGCGTAATTGGCGGCGCAGGCCATGCCGGTGAGGTATTCCTGTCCGGTCCGGTCATGGATGAAATCGCAGGCCAGCTGCCGGTCGGGGAGTTCCAGCCCGAGCTGCCGGACCCGCTCGCCCATCTTCTTCAGGAAATCATCGCATACCTGGTAGCCGAATCCCCGGGACCCGGAGTGAATGAAAACCGTCACCCGATCTTTCTCCAGGCCGAAGACCCGGGCCACCTCCGGGTCATAGATTTCCTCCACGTACCCCACTTCCAGGAAGTGGTTTCCCGATCCCAGGGTGCCCAACTGGGGCCGTCCCCTCTCCATGGCCCGGTCCCCCACCACATCCGGGTCAGCCCCTTCCATGCGGCCCTGATCTTCGGTCCGCTCCAGATCTTCAGGGAAACCATACCCGTTGTCGACGGCCCAGGCCGACCCCTTCTTCAAGACCTGGCGCAATTCCTGGGAACTCAACCGCAGCTCTCCTTTGGAGCCCACGCCCGACGGAATGGATTCAAACAGGGCATCGGCCAGATCCTTGATCCTGCCCCGCAAATCCTGCCTGGAGAGGTTGGAACGGAGCAGGCGGGTTCCGCAGTTGATGTCATATCCCACCCCCCCGGGAGAGACCACCCCTTCCTTCCAGTCAAAAGCGGCCACCCCCCCGATGGGAAACCCGTACCCCCAGTGGATGTCCGGCATGGCCAGGGAATATTTCTGAATCCCCGGAAGGTGAGCCACGTTGGCCACCTGCTTCGGGCTTTCGTCCTGGTTCAGGTCCCTCAACATTTCTTCGGAAGTGTAGATGATTCCGTCCACCCGCATCCCGCCGGTGCGGGGAATGCGCCAGCGGTAGTCATCGATCTTTTCCAGGTGAATCTTGTCCTGACCGCTCATGGACATCCCTCCATAGTGAAAAAAGACTGGAATGATGGAATATTGGAAAAATGGAATGTTGGGGAAATAGGGAATCACCTGTTTTACCCATCATTCCACCATTCCATTATTCCATGTTTTTTTAAATGTCGAAAATGACTCGGCCTTGCCACTTTCCATCTACCTCCTTAACTTCGACCTGGTGGTAGGTGACGGCCTTGATCTCGGTCTTGAAACGGTGGCGGGAGGGGTCGAAGATTTCCCCCCGGGCGACCGCTTTCAAAGAGGTTGAATCCAGGCGCCGAATCGTGAATTCCTTGAAGAGATACCCCCGGCTTTCACCGAGAAACAGAAGCTCACCCAGCCAGCGGATCAGGAGGTCTTCCCGGTCCGCACCCTGGACGGAGATTTCCTGGGAGATTTTCTCCCGGACCTTTCTCAGGTCGGTCCATTGATCAAACAGGGCGTAAGCGGCGTTGACAAAGACCTCCTCCACGGTCCGCCCGAAGACGCGGATGCCCACATCCGCCGTATGATCGAAGGTTTCGTATTTTTTCATGGCCCGGGGGGAAAATTTAGCGATTGGACCGACCCTACGACTATATTATAATCCTATCCGGCCCGAAGAGAAAAAGAAGTTTCAAGTTTCAGGTTTCAAGTTTCGGGTCAAGAGCCACAAAACGTGCCCCTGCTCGACATCCTGTAATCAACCCGGCGGAAAGGAAGATGGCCGGAGCTTTGAATCCGCAATCCGCATTCCGCAATCCGCAATCGGAAAATTCCCTGCTTTTGGGAATTTTCTTGACCTCCACCGCTGCTCTGACCCTTGAACTTTCCATCATCCGCCTCCTCTCCGTGGCTCAGTGGCACCACTTTGCTTTCCTGGTGGTCAGTATGGCGCTTCTGGGGTATGGAGCGAGCGGGTCTTTTTTATCCTCTTTCCCCTCCCTGCTGAAGGGCGAACCGCTCAGCCTGTTAGCCAGGGCCAGCGCTCTCTTCTCCGCCAGCGCACTTCTGGCTTATCTGGCCGGCAATGCGATTCCCTTCGACCTGGCCCGGGTTCCCTTCGATCGCTGGCAGATCCTTTATCTTTTCCTTTTTTACCTGGTCTTTTCTTTCCCCTTTTTTTTCTCCGGTCTGGTCATCTCTTCCGCCCTGACCCATTGGAATGCCATGGCCGGAAAACTCTACTTCTTCGATTTGGCCGGCGCTTCCCTGGGGTGCCTGCTGGCGCTGGGGGTCTTTGGAATCCTGGGGGGCCCGGGAGCGCTTTTGTTTGCCTGCCTCCTGGGCGGCCTGGCTTCGGTGTTGTTTGGCATAATGAAGGATCCGAGGACTGTATTCCCCTGGGTGTGGACCGGTTTCCTCGTCCTGCTCCTCTTCTGGCAGCCTTCCTGGATGGACCTTCGCCTCTCCCCTTACAAAAGCCTGAGCGTGGCTCTGCGGTTTCCCGGGGCCCGATTACTGGAGACTCATTGGAACGCTTTTTCCCGGGTGGATGTCCTGGAGAGCCCGGCAGCCCGGACCGCCCCCGGCTTGAGCCTGGAGTATCTCAACCCCCTTCCGGAGCAATTGGGGCTGGCCGTGGATGGGGATCAGCTCAACGCTATCACCCGCCTTCGAGGGGAGCCGGCGGGGGCGGGGGAATTGAAATTCCTGGATTTCCTTCCCTCTTCCTTTCCGTATCGGAACCTCCCTCCGCAGCGGGTCCTGATTCTCGAGCCCAGGGGAGGGCTGGAAGTCCTCAATGCCCTGTACCACGGGGCCGGGGAAGTCATCGCGGCGGAAACCAACCCGATGATCGTGGAGCTCATGAAGACTCCATACCGGGAGTTTTCAGGGGGGATCTATGACCGTCCGGAAGTGCGGGCCGTGGTGGAAGACGGGAGGAGTTATTTGCGCAGGTCCTCTGCTTCTTTTGATTTAATCGTCCTCCCCCTCACGGAGAGCCTGGGCGCTTCGGCCACCGGTTTCAGCGGCCTGCGGGAGGACTACCGGCTGACGACGGAAGCTTTCCAGGAATATTGGAGAGCCCTCCAACCGGGCGGATTTCTGTCTCTCCATCTCTACCTCCTTCCTCCTCCACGGGGGGAGCTGCGCCTGGCTTCCACCGTCCGGAGAGCTTTAGAGCTGGAAGGGAAACACCCGGCGGACCATCTTATGGCTTTCCGCACCTGGGGCACTTTTTCGCTCCTGGTGAAAAAAGATTCCGTCGGGGCGCGGGAGATCGAAAATCTCAAGGATTTTTGCCGGCAGATGCGATTTGACCTGGTTTATTATCCCGGCATCTCCCCGGGGGAGGTGAATCTCTACAATCGATTCCCCCGGCCCATCTATTTTGAGGGCCTGCATAATCTGCTTAGCGAGGGGGAGATTTATTACGCCCGGTATCCTTTCGACCTGAGCCCGGCCACCGATGACCGGCCTTTTTTCCATTCTTTTTTCAGGTGGAAATACTGGCAGGAGATCTACCGGCTGGCGGGAGGAAAGTGGCAGATTCTCCTGGAGGGGGGATTCCTGGTCCCGGTGGTCTTCTTCCTGGCCCTCCTCCTCAGCGTCCTCTTCATCATCCTTCCTGTCTTTTTCAAAAAAAAGGAAGAAGGAGGGATTGCGGGAAAGTTCCCCTTTGCGTGGCTGGCCTACTTCAGCGCCCTGGGGTTCGGTTTCATGTTCGTGGAGATTTCCCTGATTCAGAAGTTCATCCTCTTCCTCGGGCATCCCATTTATTCCGTCTCGATGGTGATTTTTTCTTTGCTCGTATCCGCCGGTCTGGGAAGCCGTTTCTCCCCTCGGCTCGACGCCCGGTCTTCCCGGGAGTTGAAACTCCTTCTCCTTTTTCTAAGCGTTCTCCTTTTTGCGTCCGCCTTTTTATACCCGCGGATCCTTTCTTTTTTCCAGGGGAGCCCGGCACTTTTGCGCTGGTTCCTCACCTTTGCCCTGATTGGCACCCTGGGGTTTTTCCTGGGGATGCCTTTCCCCATGGGCATTCGGCGGGCAGCCTCCAGGGGGCAGGTCTTTGTTTCCTGGGGATGGTGCGCCAACGGTTGCGCCTCTGTTTTAGGGGCCATTTTGCCGGTCCTCGTGGCCCTGATTTGGGGTTTCCAGGTCGTATTTTTTCTGTCCGGCCTTTGCTATCTGGGTGCCCTTTTGGCGGTCTGGAAAGAGGGTTGAATTTGCGCTGAAATTGTGGCAAGGTCAAATTAGGGTAAGAGGTAAGGGGTAAGGGGTGAGGGGAAAAACGCATGAACAAATTGGGCGTTTTCCACTTACCCCTCACCACTCACTATTTACGTCTTTCAAAAAGGAGGAGGGTCCCGACATGAAGGCGATCAGAAAGGCGAAAAAGGCAGGGAAGAAGACCGCGCGGAAAGGGAGCAAGAAAGCCGCCAAACCGGTAAAAAAGGCGGCCCAAGGGGCGGGAAAGATCGAGGCAAAATGGAAGAAATTTATCGTCCAGAAGGATGAACTGATCAAGAAGCTCAAAGGGCAGCTGGCGGACAAGCAGGGGGTCCTCCGGGACGGAGAGAAGACGGTTCGAGAAGCGATGGGAATGGCCCAAGAAGAGATCTCCGCCATTAAGAAAAAGACCGACCAGACCCTGATGGAATGGAAAGGGAAGGCGGAGGCTGAATATAAACGGTTGAAGGAAGAACTGGAGAAGAAAGGCCAGCCGTGGGGGGACAAGGTCAAGGAGCTCGAAGAGTACAAGAAGAAAGCCGAGCAGAAGCTCGCGGAGCTGCAGGCCCGGGCAAAAGAATATGTGGGCAGGGCGGTTACGGGGCCGGAAGAAAGGCGTGGCCTGGTCACCTTCAAGGGCGGACCCATGACCCTCCTGGGGCCGGAGATCAAGGTGGGAGACAAGGCCCCGGACTTCAAGGTGGCGGACAATAGTCTGCAGCCGGCCACCCTGAACTCTTTCCGGGGAAAGATCAAGATCATCAGCTCGGTTCCCTCCCTGGACACTCCGGTCTGCGACATGGAGACCCGGAGGTTCAACGAGGAGGCGGGCAAGATGCCGGACAACGTGGCGGTTCTGACCGTGAGCATGGACCTCCCCTTTGCCCAGAAAAGGTGGTGCGCCGCGGCGGGCGTGGATAAGGTGAAGACCCTTTCCGACTACCAGGGCCGCTCCTTTGGCCTGGCTTACGGCGTGCTCATCAAAGAACTGCAGCTTCTGGCCCGGGTGGTCTTCATCGTGGACGATCAGGACATCGTCCGCTACATCGAGAGGGTTCCCGAGATGACCAAGGAGCCGGACTACGATCGGGTGCTGGGTGCGGTGAAGGCGTTGCTATGAGAAGTAAGTTGAGAGTTGTGAGTTGAGAGTTGGGAGGTGTGAAGTGTATTTTTTATCAACTCCCAACTCTCACCTCTCATCTCACATTCTTGGGGGGGAAAATGGTTGATTTTGAAAAATTCATCAATCCGGATGATACGCGTACTCTACTCACCCGGATGATCCGCTCCAAGAGCCTGAACCCCCCGGGGGACGTGCGGGAGTGCGCGGGGATCATTGCCGAGGAGCTCAAAGCCCGGGGGCTTCCGGCGGAGATGATCGAGGATAAACCCGGCGTGGCCAACGTGGTTTCCCAGCTTAGCGGGAAGGAAAACGGCAAGACCCTGATCTGGAACGGCCATTTTGATGTGGTTACGCCGGGAGAGGATTGGGAGATAGACCCCTTCGGCGGGGAGTACAAGGATGGTTTTATTTGCGGCCGCGGGACGAGCGACATGAAATCCGGGGTGGCCGCCATGATCATCGCCCTGGGGGCCCTGAAGAAAGCCGGCTCGCCCTTCAAAGGCCGCATCGTCTTCCAGGCGGTGGGCGATGAAGAGACCGGGAGCGATGCCGGAACCCTGTGCATGATCCGCAGGAAAATCGGGGCGGGGGCCGATTTCGCCATGGTTTCCGAGCCTACCAACCTGAATGTGACCATCGGCAACCGCGGTCTGCGCTGGCTGGAGGTTTCGGTGAAGGGGCGGGCTAGCCATGCCGGCAGGCCCCACGTGGGGGCCAACGCCATCCATGCCGCGGCCCGGATCATCGGCGAGCTGGAGCGCCTGACCTTCAAGGCCCACCATCCGCTGTTCGAAATTCCCCATCCCAGCCTGTCGG
The DNA here is from genome assembly GCA_963802665.1 of uncultured delta proteobacterium. Taxonomy (GTDB): domain Bacteria; phylum Desulfobacterota; class SM23-61; order SM23-61; family SM23-61; genus SM23-61. The sequence continues at coordinate 120,893 of CAWDJO010000011.1, forward strand.
TCACCATGATCCAGGCGGGATCCAAGGTGAACATCATTCCCGAGCGATGCTCCTTTTCCATCGACCGGCGGATGATGCCCGGGGAGACGTCCCAGTCGGTCCGCCGGGAGATCGAGGAGGTCTTGGGGAAATGTTCTTCCGACGGAATCCACAGTGAAGTCCGGATCACCCACGAGGGCTGGGACCCCTACGCCATAGATCCAAGTTCGCCGTGGGTGAAAGGGCTGTGCGAGACGGTCGAGGAAGTGACGGGCCAAATCCCCGCAGATCAAAGGAAAAGCGGGTTGCACGGATGCCTCCCATCTTTACCACTACGGCAAGACTCCCTCGGTTTGCTTCGGACCGGGTTTAGAAGATCTGGCCCACAAGGCCAATGAAAGGGTAGCGCTGGAAAAGGTGGTGCAGGCGGCGAAGGTGTACGCCCTCTCGGCGGTCAAACTGCTGAATTAAAAGAAATCACCACGGAGCCACAGAGGACACAGAGAATTTTAAAAAAAACACCATAATTCGGGGCACCGGGTGTAGGGGCGATTCATGAATCGCCCCTACTGTTATTCCAATCAGGAAAGGCAGGTGTGACCATGATCGAAAAGCTTCCGGAACTGGTCAATGGGGATGAAAAGCTCGTATGGCGGGGCCGGTTTCTCACGGTGGACTTCCTGATTGAGGTAGGCGACATTTCCTACCTCGTCTCCATTCAGTCGGGGCGTATCGTGTCCGTGGAGCGGGGTCCCTTTTACATGCGGCCATGGCGTTTTGCAGTCAGGGCGTCGGCCGCGGCCTGGGAAAAGCTCTGGGAGCCGATCCCCCGGCCGGGATACACGGACATTTTGGGCTTAATGAGACGCGGCGAGGCGCGTATCGAAGGCGATTTGCAGCCGTTGGTAGCAAATCTTCGCTACGTCAAAGAGGTCCTGGTCACACCGCGACGACTGAAGGGAGGTTGTTGACATGGCCGCCGGGATTGAATCGATCGTGGGTCGCTATATTCACCTGAGACTGGGCGGAAGGCCCTATCGGATCTATTTCGAGGAGGCCGGCAAGGGAATCCCCCTGGTTTGCCTGCACACCGCCGGCTCCGACACCCGTCAGTACCGGCACCTGATGATTGACCCGGCGGTGACCGAACATTTCCGGGTGTTGGCCTTTGACTTGCCTTGGCATGGCAAATCCACTCCGCCGCCCGGTTGGCACGAGGAAGAATACCGTCTGACCACCGAGGCCTATCTCGAAGCGATCATGGGCTTTTGCCGGGCCTTGGAGCTTAACCGTCCGGTGGTGATAGGTTGCTCGATGGGCGGGCGCATCGTCATCCCCCTGGCGGCGGAGTACGGGAAGGAATTGCGCGCGGTTATTGGCCTGGAGGCGGGCTATCAAGTGCAGCCCTGGTTTGACAATACCTGGCTGCATCATCCGGATGTGCACGGCGGTGAAATAAGCGCTGCCCGGGTCTCTGGACTGATGGCCCCGCAAAGCCCGGAGGAAACACGCTGGGAGACGCTCTGGGGTTACATGCAGAGCGGGCCGGGCGTTTTCAAAGGCGATCTCTACTTTTATTTCCAGCGGGCCGAATCCGACTTTCTGAATTATATGGCCCGTATTGACACCAAGATCTGCCCGGTCTATTTGTTCGCCGGCGAGTACGACTATTCCTGCACTCCGGAGGACACGCAGCGCACAGGGGCCTATATCCCCGGCTCCGAAGTGATTATCATGAAAGAGATGGGCCACTTTCCCATGTCGGAGAATCCCCAGCTTTTCCGGAGATACCTCCTTCCGGTGCTGGAGAAAATCCGCGCCGGGAAGTGACCGGGTGGCGCCGGGACGTCCTTTATAAATTTCATACGGGCCGTGCTTGAATCCAAAAAAAGGGGGAGTTCATGAAAGGGTTTAACGGGAAAATCCTGCGGGTGAACCTTAGCACCCGCCAGGTTTCAACGGAGGAGCCGTCCGAAGAGTACTATAAGACCTACCTGGGAGGACGTGGGTTCATCGTCCATACCCTTTTGAAAGAAGTACCCCGGGGGGCGGACCCACTGGGGCCGGAGAACAAGCTTATTTTTGCCCTCGGCCCCATTACCGGGCCATCCCTTTCCGGGGAGCGGCAGAAACAGCGTGGGAGCCAAATCGCCCCTCAGCGGGGGGTACGGGGAGAGCGAGGCCGGAGGGTTCTGGGGCGCAGAACTGAAAAGGTCCGGGTACGACGCCATCATCGTGGAAGGAAAGTCGGATAAGCCGGTATACCTTTGGATCAAGGACGGCCGGCCGGAGATACGCGATGCCCGTAACCTCTGGGGGTTGAATGTGGCCGAAACGGAGAAGGTCATCCGGGAGGAGCTTCAAGACGACAGGGTCCGGACGGCGGCCATCGGACCCGCGGGAGAAAAGCTGGTGCGGTATGCCTCCGTTTGCAACGACATCTCCCACGTAGCCGGCAGGACGGGGATGGGGGCGGTCATGGGCTCCAAAGGGTTGAAGGCGGTTGCCGTTCGGGGGAATGCTCCTCCGGAGATGGGGAACCGGGAGAAGGTCCTGGAACTTTCCCGCTGGATGGGGAAGAACTTCAAAACCAAGACCAATTTCTGGCAATATGGCACCGGCGCCATGATGGATTATTACGAGGCCTGCGGGAATCTGCCCATCCGGAATTTTGCTGCCGGCCGGTTCCCCCAGGTGGAGGGCATTACTTCCCAGAGTATGTATAAAAAGGGCTACGTGGAGAAGATGGACAGTTGTTTCGGATGCCCGGTGCGGTGCAAGAAAATGGTAAAGTTGGATCAGCCCTGGAAGGTGGAGCCTATCTATGGAGGGCCGGAGTACGAGACGCTGGGAGCCTTCGGGTCGAACTGCGGGGTCGAGCAGATCGAAGCCATCATGAAGGCGAACGAGCTTTGCTGCCGGTACGGTCTGGACACGATCTCGACGGGAGTCACGATTTCCTTCGCCATGGAGTGCTTCGAGAAAGGGGTTCTGACCCTGAAGGATACGGATGGCCTGGAGCTTACCTTCGGCAACGCCGCTGCCATGGTGGAGATGGTGGAGCGGATTGCCTTACGGAAAGGGCTGGGAAATCTTTTGGCTGAAGGGACGAAGAGGGCCGCCGAGGCAATTGGAAAAGGCTCGGGTGAATGGGCCATGCACGTCAAAGGGGAGGAGATCCCCATGCATGAACCCCGCTATAAACAGGGGCTGGGGCTGCATTACAGCGTCCATGCCACCGGGGCTGACCACTGCTCGGGGATGCACGACGATGTGGTCAATAAGAAGCTGGCCGAATGGGACCGGATCGGCCTGGCGGAGTCCGTGCCGGTGTATGAAATGAGCGGGCGGAAGGCCCGGATGCTTTACCAGGTTGGCATGTGGCGCCATTTGGCCAATCATATTGGTCTGTGCCTCTTTGTACCCTGGAGCAACGAGCAGATCACCCAGGCCCTGGAAGGGATTACCGGCTGGCCCATCAGTTCCTATAAACTCATGAAGACTGTAGAACGGGGCATGACCTTGGCCCGGATCTTCAACCTGCGGGAAGGGTTTTCCCGCCGGGACGATACCTTGCCCAGAAGGTTTGCTTCCTCCCCGGCGGAGAGCAATTTGAAGGGGGTGGGGGTGGACCCGGAAAAGCTCTCTGAGGCCCAGAAGCTGTATTATCAGATGCTTGGGTGGGACGAATCGGGTGTCCCCACCTACGCAAGGCTCGTGGAATTGAATATCGAATGGGCCACCCAGTATTTGCCGGCGGGCCAATAATCTCCCCGGAGCCCCCGTCCCCATCGATGGAGGAAAAACCGCTAAGTCCATTGATTCATAAATTCGGTAACGAATTTATTTACTCTGGACTTAGTGCTGAGTAAGCAAGTTTATCGATGACCAGCTTGAGAATACGTGTCTGTATTTGCGAATCGAAGCACTAAGGTTTGAGGATATTTTTCTTATTGACCCTGGGAATATCTGAAAACCTGTACAGTTTGGGGGCGCGTCTCAGCATTTGGCACATATTATTGGAGCATCCATTTCCCCTGTTGACTGTTGAGACCTGCTCCCCGGTCTTCTTAAAGAAGCACCGGGAAAGCAGTACTTCCTGACCTCAACGGTGGATATTTTCTGTCATAGGGTGTAAGTTTATATAAATAATTGGTAAATCGCAAATGAGAATGAAATTTCAGAAAGAGAATCAAAGAAAATTGAAAGTACCTGTAATAAAGAATTGGATATAAAACAATAAATGAAGAGATAGGGGAACCTTTTATGAAAAAAGTAATTCTATGCCTATTGGCAATGGGAATGGTTGGTTTTTTGGGTTGTTCCAGCAGAACCGAAATTTTAAATTACCCCAATTTTCCTGAAATTAAAAATGATGATTATTCAACGGTCCATATGTTCAGAGAGGCCAGGCTTTATGGGTCTGCTATAGCAGATGCGATTCAAGTCAACGGTGTGCAATTGTTTCGAATTGGTAATGGAGACTGTGTTACTTTCAAAATACCAACGGGTCAATCTGAAATTATTTTTGTTCCCCAATGGAAACGAGTGAAATTTGTGTCCGAAAGAGGCAAGAAGTATTATTTCTATCTCCGAGTTGATGCGGGAAAATCTGGTACTGACTTCCGACAACTTACCGAAGAAGAATGGAATGAAAAACAAAAAGCCTGTAATTGGGTGGAGTTGAAGAAGAAGATTTAATATCCTGAACAGAAGTTACTAATGAGGCCATAATTATCTGGACAGGGATTTTGTCTTTACATCATCCTGGATTCCGGCTTCCGCCGGAATGACAATAAAGAACCATGCCTTTCTAATATTCGTCACTCCGGCGAAAGCCGGAGTCCAGTTCGAGGTTTTCAAAAGGAAAGGTCCTCCAACCAATGATGTTTAGACTATAATGGACTACTTAGTAAGTTTACAGTCTCAGGGTCTCCTGGACTGCCGGCAGGATTATGCTGCGAGTGGACTCGATAGATTCTTTTCAGCAAAAAGCCTTTTCCCATCCAGGAAAGTAGCCATCGGTTTGAAGGAGGTAAGACTGGGGAAATAGGTCTGATGCGGTCACGCAAAAGGAAGGGGCAGAATTGCCTCTGCCTGTTTTATTGCTGTTTTCTATTCGTAATCGTCGACCCCTGATGGGGCATCATCCTCTTGAGTCTAAAAGCCTTACATAGGGCCCTTCAGAGCCGAAATCCACCTCCCGACTCCCCCCTGCTCAGGGACTCATAGAGAAGACGCATGCGCGCGCGAAGGCCCCGGTAGAGCTCCACGCTGCGCGGATCAGGCTCCAGGCGCCTCCTCACCGGCGGGCACACGGACCGGAAAGCAGCGGGATGATCGGGATAGACGCCAAGGCGGACGCACGCGCTCATCAGCGCTCCGAGGGTGGTCGCCTCGCTGTTCTCGAAGCAGTTGACCGGACGGCCGAAGCAATCGGCCTGCATCTGGTTGAAAAGATCGAACCGGGTCAGCCCCCCGGCGACTCCGATCTCCCGGATGCCGCCGACGAGCGAATCGATGGCCTCCAGGCCCTCGCTCATCTCGATCGCGACCCCCTCGAGGATCGAGCGCGCGATATCGCCGCGGGTGCTCTCGAGGCTCACCCCGAAGAACACCCCCCGGGAGCGGGGGTTCCAGTACGGGCAGGCCGATCCCTTGAAATGCGGGAGCGTCAGGACCCCCCGCGCCCCAATCGGAGAGGCCTCGACCCCCGCGTTCATCTCCTCCACGGTGGAATCGCGGAAAAGCTGCTCCTTCGCCCACGAGTAGGCCGCCCCGCTGACGAGCACGCCCGCCTCCACGATCCACGTGCCCGGCACAGCCCCGCAGCTGCACAGCGTGCGCATCCGGGGATCGAAGGCCGGCCGGTCCGCGTACGCGACCAGGAAGGACCCGGTGCCGGTATTCGCGGCGGCCGAGCCCGGCGAGAGCACGTTCAGGGCGAGGGCCGCGCTCTGCTGGTCCCCGCCGGAAATGACCACCGGCACCCCGGAGGGCAGGCTGCACGCGGCGGCCGCCCCGGCATCGAGCCCTTCCCCCACGCTTCCCGGCGCCGCGATGCGCGGCAGCAGGTCCTCGGTCACCCCTACCGCGGCGAGCAGGTCCGCGTCCCAGCGCAGGGAGGCGACATCCATGAGCATCGTGCGGCACGCCTGGGTCGCGTCGGTCACGTACTGCCCGGTAAGGAGCCACACGATCCAGTCCTGGACGCCGATCAGCTTGGCGGACCGGGAGAAGATCTCCGGCCGGTTCTTCCGCAGCCAGAGCATCTTCGGCGCCGAGAAGTAGGGGTCGGCGCGGAGGCCGGTCCGCTGATAGATCCCCTCGACCGTGAAGGAAGAGGCGAGCGCGGCGCTCTCCCCGACGCTGCGCTTGTCGTGCCACATGATGGCGCGGCACAGCGGCTGGCCGTCCCTGCCCACGGGGATCACCGAGGCACGCTGCGAGGCAACAGACAGCGCAAGGACGCCGCACCCCGCCGAGCGCGCGTATCCGGCCGCCTCGGCGAGGGTCTCGAAAAGGGCGGTCCGCCACGTCAGCGCGTCCTGCTCCACCGCGTCCCCTTCGAGGAACAGCGGGGAGCATGCGCGCGACGAGGAGTATCGCATCGTTCCGTCAATGCCGACGACGCTCGAGCGCAGGCTCGAGGTGCCGACGTCGATCACGATGATGCTGTTCAAGGATGCCGTTTTCCTACCCCTTGAAGATCCCGATGTATTTCCGCGCCACCCGCGTGACGAGGCCAACCGCTTCGAGGGAAAGCTTCGAGTAATGGAAGTCCTTCCCGGAGGCGAGCATGGCGCGGAACCGATCGACGACGAGCGTCGATATCTCCGTGTTGACGTTGATCTTGCAGATGCCGTTTTGGATGCACTCTCGCAGGACGTCCTCCGGCGTGCCCGACCCGCCGTGCAGGACGAGGGGTACGGACACCAGGCGCCGGATCGCCTTCAGGGTGCCGACGTCGATCTTCGGCTCGCCCTTGTACAGGCCGTGCACGGTCCCGATGGAGACCGCGAGGGCATCGACGCCGCTGGCCTCCACCAGCTCGCGCGCCTGCGCCGGATCCGTGTAGATCTGCTCCGCGGCCTCCTCGTTGGAGCGGTCCCCCAGGGCGATCGCCCCGAGCTCCGCCTCCACCGACACCCCCGCCGCGTGCGCGATGCGCACGACGTCCCGGGTCGCGGCCACGTTCTGCGCGAACGGCAGCGATGAGCCGTCGAACATGACCGAGGTGAAGCCGGCCCGGATCGCCTGTACGATGGGGTCGACCGACTTGCAGTGGTCGAGGTGCAGGGCGATCGGCGTGGAGACCTCGCGCGAGAGCCTCTCCGCGACGAGGGCGACCGACTCGAAGTCCATGTTCTCCAGGTAGCGCTCACCGAAGGCCACGATGACCGGGACCTTCTCCTCCTGCGCCGCCTTCACGACCCCGAGGATGGTCTCGTAGTTATACACGTTGAAGGCGCCGACCGCGTACGCGCCCTTCTGCGCCCCGTCGAGAAGCTCTCTCATGGGACGCATCACGGCTTGACCCCCTTCAGCCACGCAGCGAACGACGGATCGGAAAGCACCTCGGGGTTCTTGATGAACCTGGGCTTGTCCCCGTCGAAGAACCTCTTGATGTCCTCCATCAGCAGTCCGGGGGAGCCGGAGAGAGCCTCCTTGGTCGTGCCGGCGATGTGGGTGGTGAGGGTTACGTTGTCCAGGTCGAGGAACTCGCTGCCCTGCTCGAGGGGCTCGTTCTCGAACACGTCGAGGGCCGCTCCCGCGATCTTGCGGCCGCGAAGCGCGGCAAGCAGCGCCTTCCGGTCGATGAGCCCTGCGCGCGCCGTGTTGACGATGTAGGCCGTCGGCTTCATGAGCCCCAGCTCCCGCGCGCCCACCATGCCCTTGTTCTCCGCGCCCAGCCGGGCATGAAGGGTGATGAAATCGGCGTTCTGAAAAAGCGCGTCCTTTTCCACCAGGCGCACGCCGCACTCGGGCTCCACGGACTTGTCGACGAACGGGTCGTGGACGAGGATCTCGACGTTGAAGCCGGAGAGCTTCCTTGCGACCAGCCGCCCGATGTACCCGAAGCCGACGATGCCGACCTTCTTCTCCTTCAGCTGAGGAACCCATTCTGAGTTGGAGAACTCCTTGCGCCACTTTCCGTTCTTGATCGCAAGGTGGGCCCGCGCGATGTTCCTGCTCTCGGCGATGATCAGCCCGACCGCGAAGTCCGACACCGCTTCGGCGTTGCGGCCCTCGATGTTGAACACGAGGATCCCGCGCCGGGTCGCCTCGGCGAGGTTGACGTTCTCGATGCCCGCGCGGGAGACCCCGGCGATGCGGGCCTTCGGCATGGCGTCGAAGACCTTGCTCGAGACGGGAACGAAAAGCCCCATGATCATCTCGGCATCGGCGCCCTCGGCTTTCACCAGGTCGGGGACCGACTCGATCTCCGGGCCCTTCTTCTCGACCTCGAGCCTGCGCGCCTGGAGACGGTCCCAGTTGGATTCCCAGTCACCGACCTTGAGGTCCCCGATGACGTTTCCCAGGTATCTCTTCGCTGCCGACCCGAACTCGCTTCCCGGGATCATCGCATCCCCAAGAACCAGCGCTTTCAGCTTCCGCGTCATCCCATCCTCCATTGCCGTATCCAATTGATAAGAACTCGCTTTTGGGTGAGTTGAATATACAAAAGAGGGAATTGATAAGAACTCGCTTTTGGGTGAGGTGAATATACAAAAAAGGGAATTGTGCGTCAAGGGTATTTTATCACAACATCTTGGGTTTGTTTGGGGGCCTTTTCAGGGGGAATTAGGGGGGATTTTGGGGGTAGAGGCGAGTAGGGGCGCTTTCAACGATTGCGCGAGGCTCGACAGGTGGTTTTGGGGCTCATCCGAGCACCAGTTCTTAAGGCTACAGCCTTCTTTAACCCAGCAAATGCTCAGTTCTGAAATATCTCCTCTGTTTTTGGACCATCAAAAAGGTTTCGATATGATTTTCATTTCTGGAATTTTGGCCGGGGGCGCACGATCTCTTTCATTTAAAAGGAACATGACCGGCATTCGGCCCGGAAGGCTTTGTGGCGTGGATGAATTAAAGGACCTCGGCCAAGGAAAGGGGGACCCTCCGCATCCCTTTTCTCCGCCCTTCAGGTTTGCGTTTGACTGTATAGGCTGGAGGACTTGGATAAGAACCCTGAATAGCCGTAGCGCAGCGTAGCACCGGTTCAAACCCCTAAGTCGCCGGTGATCTAACCGAGGATTGTAAATCCGAAACACTGGGGAGCAATAAATAATTATCATTCCCTTTGATTGCTCCCCTCAGCCCTGTCCTTTTTTTATGCTCATCAACCCCTCAAAAGCAGGGGCGTCGGCCTACCGAATTTTCCTAAAACCTACATGAATAGCTTCGGCGGAAGTGTGAAAAATCCCGTTATCACTCCCACCCTGGCCCTCCCCCCGTCGAGGGGGAGGGAATTTGTTGTGACCTGGCGAGATAGGGCAGATGATTTCAGGTCGGTGGGGCGGCAACGCGAGAGGTGGGCCAAAATATCTTGCTTAATCGATTACGCTTTAGTAAAATTTGGCGAGAATCTGAGATCCGGTTGCCCTTATGGCCGGAAATTTAAAGGAGGTTTTTAATACTATGAAACCAAAAAATCGATGGGTGTTCATAATTGCTTGCCTGGCTCTTTCCCTGCTTTTCTGTGTTCCTCTCGCGTCCGCCCAGAAATACCCGGAAAAGCCGATCACAGTCTACTGCGCATTCGCCGCGGACACGACGGATTTGACAACCCGGGCCCTCGCGGCAGGGGCGGAGAAGATCCTCGGGCAGCCAGTCGTGGTGGAGAATAAGCCTGGCGGCGGGTCCAGCGTCTGCGCCGGCTTGATTGCCACCAAGAAGCCGGACGGGTACACCCTCGCGGTGATCTCCACGGGGGCTCTGAGGATTCTTCCCCACACCATGAAGGTTTCTTATGACCCGCTCAAGGATTTCACCTTGATTATGCAGTACAGCCGATACATAGGGGGCCTCACCGTCCTCAGTGAATCGCCCATCAAGACCGTGGACGATTTCATCGCCTACGCCAAGGCCCATCCGGGCCTTTCCTACGGCTCCGCGGGTATGAATACTCAGCAGTATTTCGCCGTGGAGCTTTTCGCCCAGTGCAAGGGCCTCAAATTCAAGCACGTTCCCTACAAATCGGGCGCGGAGTCGAGCACGGCGCTTCTGGGTAAGCACATCGACTTCGCAGCCGGCTCGGGCACCCACCTCCGCTATGTCAAACAGGGGGTGTTTCGTGAGCTCATGGTCTACAACACGACGAAGCGGAACCCGAATTTCCCGAATGTTCCTATGCTCACGGAGTTAGGCTGCCAGGACTTCCCCGCCAACGCGTTGGTCTTTGTGGGACCCAAGGGGATCCCTCAACCCATCGTCAAGAAGGTCGGCGAAGCGTTGAAGAAGGTTTCGGAGAGCGCCGACTTTCAAAACACACTGGCCAACGCGGACATGCCGTATGACTTCAAGGATCAGGCCCAGCTGGGAAAAGAGATCCCCCAACAATACGAGTCCGCGAAGGAGATGCTGGCGAAAATGGGAGTTAAGAAGCCGCAATAACCCTAATTAGTTTCCATTCGGAACCGCCCTGTACGAGAACGCTTACGCGTTACTACCTTTATCACCCCCACCCTTCCTTCTCGTTCCGAGGGACAGGGTGGAGAGGAATTTGAGAGATTTTTTCGACGATAATGTGAAATAGCGGAGGCAGGGTCAGAAATGGCTCTGCCTCTTTATTTCATGGAGTTTGCCCATATTGCATGAATCTGCTGAGCCTGTCGAAAAAGTCCAAATGGCCAATTCTGGTAATTTTGGCACCATTAAAAATCAACAACTTACAGGCCACAGAAAACCGCAAAATGCCCAGATTCAAGGTTTTTCGACAGGCTCGCTATATCTTATCTCTTTTCAAGTCCCCGAAAAAGTTTCGATATGATTTTCATCTATTGAATTGGGATGCGTCATTTCTTTCAGTAACCCTCAACCTCCTAAGCAACCCACTGATGAACGGTTGTAGATGGAAGCCGTCAAAATCAAGAAGAAGACGAATTCTCGGCAGAAAAACAAGGAATGCTTCCTGAACTCTTCGGTTGAAAGATTTTGTCAGAAGGAGTAGATTTCAATCGGCAATCGAGGTTTGGATATACTTTTCATTTCTGGGATTTTGGCCGGGTGCGTAGAGTGGCACGTTACCTTCACTTTTAGCAGTCCGAAGGCAACCCCAAAATATGGTATTTCTCCATGAATCAGTGGTATAAAATTGACATTATGATGGCTCCAAACTCCGCTTGACAGAATTTGCAGCCCCGCTACCATTCGAGATGTAGACTATCCCTCGTTCACCGATTACCCTATTTGGGTATCATCAAAGATCCAACCTGAAGGCCAGGACCGTTCAAATTTATCACCCCTTCTCCAAACGAAGTCCGTTTCAACAAATCCTCGTTTGGTATCCTTGCTTAATTATGGGCACACGGTCGGGAGCGAAGAGGAAAACTTAAAATTATCGGTAATTTTAAATTCCCTTCAAACAAGAAAAACTCTTGCCAGGTAGGATTCAGTCCCATCAAACAGGATAAAATCTTATTTCATTTTATGAAGGACCCGGGAAGGATTTACTAACTCATTGGAATCATGTCAAATCAAATACTAGTAGGTTCTGGCATTCTTTTTGAACTAAGAACAGTCAGGTTCTTTTCTGGTCTATTATGGAGCGAGTATGAAACAAGAGCAAATATTGAATCGCGGGTTTGAAGCGGCATAGTCCAATGAACGACACTTTAAGTGGCGAATATCGCCTAGCCGCATGAAAGGAGAACTCCCATGAATGATCACCTTGTCACGAGCCCCGCATCGGCGCGCCGCAGGCTAACCACCCGTGCGAAACTGGCTTTTCACGGCGGCTTGCTCGCAGCACTCGCATTGTTCACGGGCTGCGCGACCGAAACGCTGTTCAAGTCGAACTTCGACCCCACCCCAATCAATCAGCCGCCCGCGCACGTCCAGGAGGTTGGTACTGTGAACGTCGACGGCCCTGCGGGCAGCGTCATTGTCGTCGTGCCACCAGTCACGCCGTCCGGCAAGTGGGTGGAAGTCAGACGTCCGAACATTCAGAGCCCCGTCGCCGGGCTCCAGGGCAACTTTTCTCAGTTTCGCGGTGAGGGCGTATACACCTTCTCTGCGACTCTCTTCATTCCTGCCGGCAATGGTGTCGCCACGATCCAGTTTGAGCCCTTCAACCAGCCGGTCGGCACCCTAACGAGCTTCTTGCACATAGACTTCATGAAGGACAACCGTGTCCGTATCGACGACAAGGACACTACTATGTTCGGCTCTTTCCCGCGCAACCAGCCCTTCATCGTGCAGGTGACCCTGAAGATCAACGCGGCGGCGGGGACTGCGAAGATCATCCTCTCCGGCGCGGGTGCCTCAGGTCAGGCCGACTACAGCATCATTCCGGCCCTGCTTCCGGTGGCGCGACAGTTTGGGGCGATCCGGATGTGGATGGGCTTTCCATGGACGGGTGCCTTCGACGCCACTAATATCGTCGTGACCCGCAGGACGGATTGAGCGGTTTCTAGCGGTATCAGAACCTCAACGAAAGGACCAGGAGAGCAAAAGCCGCACATGCAGCCACTACTCTATGCCGAATCGATTGGAGGTGACATATGGCCGCAAAGAAGGAGTCACGTGGCGCCGAGAGGGCCAGGAAGCCCATGAAGCGGATTAGTGCGGATTAAAATGGCAGAGCACCAGCAACCAACCATATGTAGCTGACGGTCCCAGCGCCAGCAATGGAGCGCCGCAACTGATTTAGGTGTTGCCCTCAAATTCAACTCGTAATCCTCGGTTCTCCAATGTAGTTTCGACCAACGATATGTAGGTGAAAGGGTCATTTTCCAAATAGAACATGAATTCTCAGCCACAGCACGATGGCATAAGTATTTTTGCGTTTATGCGCAATCTGAATAATGCTTTAGGGTCTTCTTATATGGCAAAGGTAACGGCATTTAAGGGATTATACGAATCCATATAATCATTAGTCGTTAGGCGCAATCAGGCAAATACATCGAAGGAGGAGAACATGAATGAACTCCAAGCCACGAAACTCAAGGAGCTGAAAGGTAATTTCAGGGGAGCGATTCTTCTTCCAGGCGACGATGCCTACGAAAGCGCACGCAAGATCTGGAACGCGATGATCGACAAGCACCCTGCGCTCATCGTTCGTTGCGCTACCACGTCGGACGTCGTCCGCGCGGTGAACTTCGCAAGGGACAACGGGCTCATACTCGCCGTCCGCGGCGGGGGGCACAACATCGCCGGCAATGCAATGTGCGACGACGGTATCGTAATCGACCTCTCGCAGATGAAGGCCGCGAACGTCAACCCTGACGCGCGCCGCGTCACCATTGAAGGGGGCGCCACGCTTGCGGATCTCGACGCCGCTACCCAAGCCCACGGCCTTGCCACGCCGGTCGGCATCAACTCCACCACCGGTGTCGCTGGGCTGACACTCGGCGGCGGCTTCGGCTGGCTCAGCCGCAAGTACGGCATGACCATCGACAACCTCGAGTCCGCCGAGGTCGTGACTGCAGCCGGCGAGGTGGTACGGGCCAGTACTACCGAGCACCCTGACCTCTTCTGGGCCCTTCGAGGCGGCAGTGGGAATTTCGGCGTTGTCACCCGGTTCGAGTTCCGACTCCACCCTGTCGGCCCCGACGTGTTGAGCGGCCTGATCGTCTACCCGATCTCGGAGGCGAAGCGGGTGCTTCAGCAATACCGCGAATTCATCGCCAAGGCGCCGGAGGATCTCTCCGTGTGGCCCGTCCTGCGCCAGGCGCCGCCCCTGCCGTTCCTCCCCGCGGAGGTCCACGGTAAGGTAGTTATCGTGCTCGCGTTGCTCTACGCGGGTGACCCGAAACAGGGCGAGCCTCTCATCGAACCGCTGCGCAAGTTCGGCACCCCCGCAGGGGAGCATGTAGGTGTACAGCCTTACACCGCCTGGCAAAAGGCCTTCGACCCGCTGCTTACCCCTGGTGCCCGCAACTACTGGAAGTCCCACAATTTCTCGACGCTTAAGGACGGGCTCTTCGACGTCGTCATCGAATACGTCAAGAAGCTGCCGTCACCTCAGAGCGAGATCTTCTTCGGGGCTCTCGGCGGTGCCACTACACGGCCGGCGCCACACTCCGCGGCATACGCGCACCGCGACGCCATGTTCGTGATGAACTTTCATGGCCGCTGGGAGGACCCAGCCGACGATGAGCGTTGTATTCGCTGGGCACGCGACTTCTTCAATGCCTCGGCCCCCTTCGCGAGTGGCGGCGTCTACGTCAATTTCCTCACCGCCGACGAGGGTGTTCGCGTACGTACCGCCTACGGCCCGAACTACGATCGCCTTGCCCAGGTGAAGCGCAAGTACGACCCGGACAACCTCTTCCGCATGAACCAGAATATCAAGCCGGCCTGAGAGAAGGTGATGCCTAATCAGTTCCGGTGGAAGGCGTTCCACCGCCGCTGAACTATAGCGTTAGACAGCCGATCCCACAATAGTCACAAGGAACGCCCAGACTGAACCTGAGCAATCTGGAGCCCACTAACGTGCAGGCTTAAGAGGGTCGCGGGCGCGAAAGAAGGACCGGGATGTCCATGTATTTCACAACCCCTTGGTCAACCAAATGTCAGCTAGATGGAGACGCCATTGCATTAGAAATTTGTTTCGCCCAGAGGGATTGAGGCGGGAGGAAGAATGAGTCTGCCTCTCTTTTTATTCATATTTCTTCCCGAAATCTCTACCTTCCAGAGCTACCTTATATTGCAGACTCGGTGAAAGCGTCATTTTCTAAATAGAACATAACTGCTATGCATGTGTCATTTTTGAAAGTTCAAAAAGCTGCGATATGCAAACCATTTATTGAAAAAATGGGGAGGATTGGGTAGGCTTTGGAAGTGGCACGTACTCTGCTATTTTTCTATTGAACCCAGAGGCCAATCACCTCTTCCCGATTTTTTTATATCAGAGGAGGACTTTTGGGAATGAGCATTCTTGGAAATGAAAGGAGGAAATGAAACATGAAGAGGCTTTTACTGGTGTTATCAATGGTGGCCCTGTTAAGTGCATGTGTTCATGGTGGAGTGGCCCCGCCCAATCAGGATCCTTGCCCTCTGGGTCAATACTGGAGTACAGCATCCCAAGCATGTCAGGAAGTCCCTTGGACAGGTACCGCTGAAACATCACCCGGGCTGCGGTATAGGACAGGGAGCTTCGCCCCTGGCCATAGAAGAGCAACGGTTTTTCCTCCTCCCGTTTCCTCATCCATTCCTGCAACGCCCGGCAGGCATCCACGCTCAAGTACACCACCCTTCCCGTCCGGTTCTTCTCCCCCACCACCAGATGAATCTTCCGTTCAGGCAGACAGACATCCGAAACCCGCAGGTTAAGCAGCTCTCCAATCCGGATCCCGGTCCGCAACCACACCAGGATCATCGCCCGGTCCCGAACCTTCTGAACCACCGCCAGAAGGCGTTTCACATCCAAAGGATCCATCGCCCGGGGCAAGGGCTTGGGCATCTTGATGCTAATCCGCCTGCTCAGCACCTCGGAGGGAATCATTTTCCCCTCGACCAGATACCGGAGAAACGTTTTGACATGCCGCAGATTGTTTTCTACCGATAACGGCTTCAACCCTCGACCCTGCAGGCATTCCACGAATGCTTCCAGATCGTTATGGACGAGGGTAGGAAGATCGGTCTTTTCTTGGTTCTTCAGGAAGGTTAAGAATCCTTGGATGCTAAAGAAGGCGGCACGCAGGGTGTTGGCGGTAAGGTCCCTCCGGTGCATATGCCGGAGGTATGGTTCCAAATAGAGGGCCCCCGGGAGATCTTGCACCGAAAGTTTCTGTAAAATTCGCTCCAGGGCGCGGCACTGGGCGGGGTAATCTCGATAACGGATTAAAGCTTCGTTCTCCATGGTCATCTCTGCCTCCTTTTTCTAATTTACTAGAAAAAACAGGCAGATATTGACCCCGAAGCCATTCGGTGGTATTTATCTTTTTGTTACGTACAGTGGCACGATCTCTGTCCTTTTAAAACCCGGAAACGGAAGCTGAAATAACGGCATTTTGCCGAAATATTGGCAGCTATCGGCCTCTTCTTTTTTCTCTCTCTCCACCCCTTCATCCAAAAAAACAAAATATTTACGGTAGCTTAGCTCATCATTTGGACCAATTATTTTGCTTGGTATGTATTTTGCTGAATATCCGGGGTATAGTGAGAAGGGACAACTGCTCACTATTTAAGCCAACAAAGGAAAGGGAATCGGAATTTAAGAATGATCCCATTGTAGGGAAATCCGAAAAATATGCCAGGGGTGATCTTTTCATGAGAAATGAAAGGAGGGAGTCATGGAAACAATTCTTTGCGTCGATGACTATCAAGGCCTTCTTCAACTTTATTATGAAGAGCTCACCGACGAAGGCTACAAAGTAATTCTTGCCAAGGAAGGCAAAGAAGCGTTGGCGAAATACTTGAAAGAAAAACCCGATTTGGTGATTTTTGATATCCGTATGCCTGGAATGGATAGCATCCAAACTCTGACCGCTATGTTGGCAATTGACCGAAAAGTCAAGGTGATCTTGAATCCGGCCTACCCCCAGCATAAAGAGAATCTCATGACTTGGGGGGCTGAGGCGTTTGTAATCAAATCATCCGATCTAACAAGGCTCAAGCAAAAAATTAAGGAAGTACTGGCAAACTGAATAAAAGCGGACAAACCTTTATTTCTTACTCCTACCTCTTCTTTTTGTTTTCTTTAAAATTTCATGAACTGGCAGGGTACCCCGAAACTCGTTAGCAAGGGGGCGAAGGCGGAAGAAGCCCCGGCCGATTCCAGGAAGTGGAAATTGGACCGATCATGCTGCAGGGCCTTAGAAAAGGAAAAAAGAAATGAAAAAGTTATTGGTCGTCGCTGTAGTCTTCTTCTTGGGAACATGGACAGTTTTGGGTTTGTTCTCTTCGGCCAATTCATCCATCGTTCCAGCAATCACCCAGTCCTTCGCTTCCAAGGAGATAAGACCTGGGGACACATGGAAGATTTATATGACTGCCTTGGATCCCAGCGGGAAGATGAAATATATCTACGCCGAGATCCAGCAACCTGGCGGTATGGCGTATCCCATCAGCATGACCAGGATTAAACCTGAAAACCGTAAAGAGTTCTCTGGATACATCTATTTAAACACCGTAACCGCGGAAAAATCTTTGGAATTTGTGACCTTGAAGCTGGTGGTTTATGTAGGAGATGGGGCAGGGAATTTCAGCGAGCCGGCAATTTTCCCTTTGGTGTTATCCCAAGGGGCGGTTCAATCATCCCCTCCCGCAGGAGTTTTTAAGGAAAATGATCTTGGGCCGGTCATGATTCGATTGAGACCGGTGGGGGATGGCGGTTCGACGATCCCCTCCACCGGGAGCCGTTAGGGAGAATGATCTTGGGTTGTTCATGATTCGACCGAGACCGGTAGGGGATGAGGGAATAACCCGCTTTTTTGGTGATTAAGAAAGTAAGCATAAAAGGAAGAATGGAGAAAGAGAGCCCTTTGGGTTTTAGCCAGGAATTGGAGCTAAGAATGTAGGAAATTTGAGAGAGCCGGAGCAATTCGGCTCTCCTTTTTTCCCCCTTGAGGTTCCAAATTTTTGGATTCTATTCCTTTCAGAGCAGACATGGAATGAAGGCTCGTAGGTGAAAGGGATAAAGATAGAAAAACTCTGGCTGCTGGTTCTTCGTGGGCTTATTCTCCCCTCCCAAAATTCAACTCCTTGCTGCCGCACCCTGAGGATAAGGACTTCCTATTTCCCGGCTTGACCCTCATCCCCTGCCGTGTTACGTTGGGTTACAATTTTCTTGCTGGAAATTTCCATAAAAAAGAGAGGAACGGATATGAAGATTACCTGTGTACTCGGAAGTCCTCGGCGAAACGGCAACAGTGAGGTCCTGGCGAAACGGTTCGGTGATACCGCCGAGAAGCTGGGCGCCCAAGTTCAGACCTTTGTCCTGAATGAACTCCAATACCGGGGCTGCCAGGCGTGCATGGCCTGCAAAACCAAATCGGATAAGTGTGTTCTCCAGGATGACCTGACTCCCGTCCTGGAAAGCGTTCGGGAAGGCGATGTGCTGGTCATGGCTACCCCGGTCTACTTGTGGGATGTCAGCAGCCTTCTCAGGGGCTTCATTGAACGGACCTACTCCTATTTCGTCCCCGATTTCGCGACCAACCCGAATCCCAGCCGTTTGAAAGCCGGCAAAAAGCTCGTTTTCATCCAGACCCAGGGGCAGCCCGCCGAAAACATGTTCGCCGATCTTTTTTCCAGGATCGAGCCCATTTTCAAGCGATACGGTTTTACTGACCACCACCTCATCCGGGGATTGGGAGTGCGGAAACTCGGTGAGGTGGGAACCCGGGAGCAGGTCATGAAAGGGGTGGAGGAAGTCGCGAGGAAAATAATGAGCTGAAACAGAATGCGGTCATGAGAAGCCTG
This sequence comes from uncultured delta proteobacterium, assembly GCA_963802665.1. GTDB lineage: Bacteria > Desulfobacterota > SM23-61 > SM23-61 > SM23-61 > SM23-61. The sequence continues at coordinate 139,460 of CAWDJO010000011.1, forward strand.
AAAAGAAGCGGCCCAAATCATCTTCGGGATCGGCGGAGCAATTGCGATGGATACCGCCAAAGGCAGTTTCCCCATGAGAACTAGACCAATTCGTCTCCCACGTAGGGAAAGAACCTGCTGAAGGCCTCGGCGTACTTATACTGATTGCTCCCCGAACTTCTGCGGGCATGATTTCCTCTCATCTTCGCCCGGTCCGTGTAATAATCGATCAAATGCTTCTGGGCCTTAAAGACCTGCATGGCGGCAACTTTCTGCTCATAGGTTTCCGTGATATCGATGATAACTTCGGGTTTAAAATCGCAGATCTCGGTTTGATGGGGTTCGAACCCGAAAATCCTTGCCTGTCTGGCTGTCGGATAGCCATCGATCCTCACTCCGTTGGATATGGAAAGGACGCTGGCTTCAAATACAAAGCGCGAGACGCTTTCGTGATCCGGGTTAAAAACATCCTTGGGTCCATGGGTTAGGATATGGTGAGGTTTCACCTGCCGGATCTTGCGGACCATCCGGTCCGTGCGTTCCGGGGTGAATTCCATATAATAATCATCGTAATCCCAGATTTCGATGTTTTCCACGCCCAGATGCCTCCGGGCGGCCTCAATTTCGCTCAGACGGATCTTCTTGACATGATCCGGGGTTTGACCTTCCACATTCCAAAGATCATTGGATTCGCCCCTAACGCCATAGCTTAAAATGACAAGGGCCACATGGGCGCCATGCTTCACATATTTCGCGATGGTGCCCCCCGCCCTCCAGACAAAGTCTGCGGCGTGGGCGCTTACCACCAACAGATTTACGTTTTTGTCAATCATGACTTTGCCCTTCCTGGCAGCGGTCGATGGAAAGGAAGAACGCTGGTTCTGAAGCCCCTTCTTGTCTTCTGCTTTCCGTTCAATCCGTTAAGCAGAATATCACGGAATGAAGTGGATATCAATTTCGGCATGATGGGAATTTGGATTTAAGATTGGAGGGTTTTCTTGTCCCTGCGAACTCTCGGGACCCGGCGAGATATTTTTTTAAATTTTTTGGGAGTTAGAAGATTGGAATTTGGGATTTGGTCCCGCGTTTCGCGGGATTGGTGCTTGGAATTTTCTTTGTTTTCTCTGATGCGAACGGTTTTAGGCTTTGTTGAAATCGCGCTGTTGTTTTTCGACCGTGGCGATGAAGTTTTTGGTTTCCCGGGGCATGGCCTCGGGGCGCTTTTCCAGGTTGCCCATTCCCCAGTTGTAGGCGGCGAGGGCGAGCTTCACATCTCCCCGGTAGCGGTCCAAAAGCCTTCGCAAATAGCTCGTCCCGCCCATGATGTTCTGAGTCGGGTCAAAGGGATTGGTCACTCCCAATTCGGCTGCGGTTTCGGGCATCAGCTGCATTAATCCCCGGGCTCCTGCGCTGGATACCGCCGACGGATTACCCCCGCTCTCGGCCTGTATAACGGCCCGGATCAACCCGGGTTCCACTCTGTACCTCTGCGCCGGCCTCCTGGATAATGGATTCAAAATCCCGATCTACCGGTAGAAAATTTGACGCCTCCCAGTCAACCTCCAGGTCCGATAATTCAAGGGAAGGGGGCAAGGTAGAGGGGCCCTGGGTTTGGGAAAAAGTAAGGGGAGAAGAAAGGAAGAAATCAGGCTCTGTCGCCTCCGCTTCCGAGAGAACTAAGTCAACGGTTTTCTTCAGGATTTGCAGGGCAAGCCGCTCCATGACGATGGGCTCGCCCATTTTTCCTTCGAGGAAAGAAAGGAACTCAGCCCGATCCCGGATTTGAGTCGCCGGGGTGGAAAAAGGGTTTCGCGCCAGGGAATTTTGAGGGGCAATTTTCCCGATCATGATAGATAATAAAAAAGCAAGCTTCATGCCATAGCTTAGTCTCCTAGAAGTCGAATTGTGCGCAAGATGGTAACGAAACTTCCAATGGAAAGGGCCGATTCTAAATTCGAAGCACGAAATCCGAATTTCGAAACCAATCCAAAGGTTCAAAATTCAAATGTCCTTTGTTGGTTTGCTGTTTTTAAACTTTTGAATTTCGATATTCGGATTTCGAATTTCTTGATGTCTCGGACCTGTTTGGTTCCGGCTATGCCGGGTTAGGGATTGTTAAAAGAAGAAGATTCGGAAGGTGGGGCTCCGGAGGAATTCCCTGGAAAAGGAACGGAGGGTCTACTCGGGGGATGAGTCTTTTCCCGGTTCATCGGCGGGGGTTTCGAATTCCGGGGGTACGATTCCCCGCTTGAGCATGATGCTGTAAATCACTTCCGCGCGGCTTTCCACATACCGCTGAGTTCCCGCCGGATCTAATTTTCTTGGGCTGGGCAGGACCACGGCCAGGCGGGCCGCTTCCCGGGGAGAAAGCTCGGAGGCGGGTTTCTCGAAGTAATGGCGGGAGGCGGCCTCGGCGCCGAAGATTCCGTCGCCCCATTCCACCACGTTCAAATAAAGCTCGAGGATGCGCTTCTTGGAGAGAACCTGTTCCATTCTCCAGGTGATGAGGACTTCCCGAATTTTGCGCCAAAAACTCTTGGCCGGAGAGAGATAGAGATTTCTGGCCAGCTGCTGGCTGATGGTACTGCCTCCAAATTTCAATCTGCCGGACTGCAAATCTTTCTCCACGGCCTGCTTGATGCCTTCATAATCAAACCCCTCGTGGCTCCAGAATTTATCGTCCTCGGCGATCAGCACGGCCTTGATTAAATAGGGAGATATGCGGGAGAGGGGGACCCATACCTGGTGGATCTGAGCTTTCCGGCCCTTTTCCTTCCATTGCTTTTCCCGGTATTCCATGAAGGCAGTTTTGGGAGGGTTTTCCTTTTTCAGCCGGGAGATATCCGGCATGAGGGCCAGATAGGCCAGGCCCAGGATGGCTGCGAGCAGCAGGAAGAAGATCCAGATTTTAGGTAAGCGTCCTTTGTCCATGGACAGGGTTTCTTTTCAAAAAGGCGGATGACAGTTTCCTTTTTTTAACATATCCTAATAGAAAGGAAAAGGTTAAGTGGAGAAAACGGAATTTATAAAGGCATGGATAAGGGGTGCTTATGAGTCATGTCGTTAAAGAGAAGATTGCGGAGATGAAAGACTGGCTGGTCGAAACGCGACGGACCATTCACATGAATCCCGAGCTGGGGTTCGAGGAGGTGGAGACCGCCAAGCTGATCGCGGGGTATCTCGAAAAATTCGCCCTCCAGGTGAAGACCGGGATGGCCAAGACCGGGGTCATCGGCCTCTTGAAGGGTGAGAAGCCGGGAAAGACCATTGCCATCCGGGCCGATATGGACGCTCTGCCCTTGGAGGAGGCCAACCCGGTGCCCTATCGCTCCAAGGTGAAAGGAAAAATGCATGCCTGCGGCCACGATGCCCATGTGACCATTCTTCTGGGCGTGGCCCGCCTTTTCTCCTCGATGCGCAATCGGGTGCAGGGAAATATCAAATGGATCTTCCAGCCCGCCGAAGAAGGCGGCGGGGGAGGGCGGGTCCTGACGGAAGAGGGGGTCTTGGAGAATCCCAAAGTGGATGCCATCTTCGGCGCCCATCTATTCCCGGACCTGAAAACCGGGAGAGTGGGAATTCATGAGAAGGAAGGCTTGGCGGCCACTGACCGGTTCGTCATTAAAATAATCGGCAGGGGAGCCCACGGGGCGTACCCGCATCTCTCCCGTGATCCCATTTTAGCGGCGGGTCATCTGATCACCCAGATCCATTCCATCGTCAGCCGGAATATCAACCCCCTGGACAGCGCGGTCGTCACCATCGGCAAGGTGAGCGGGGGCACAGCCTTCAACATCATTCCCGACGAAACGGAAATCCTGGGAACGGTGCGCTCCCTGAACCAAAAGGTCAGGGAGGAGCTGAAGTCCAGGATGGAGCAGCTGAGCCAGGGGGTGGCCAAGTCCTTCGGGGTGGATACCCATTTCGATTTTCAATACGGATACCCGGCCCTCATCAACGACCCGGAAATGTCCCGTCTGGTAGCAGCGGCCTGTGCGAAAGGGATCGGCAAGGAGAACGTGGATTTCATCCGGCCCTCCATGGGAGGGGAGGATTTTGCTTACTACCTGGAGAAAGTGCCCGGGTCCTTCTTCCGGCTGGGGTGCCGCAATGAAGCGAAGGGGATCGTCAACCCCTTCCACAGCAGCCGTTTCGACATCGATGAAGACGTCCTGCCCTTCGGAGTGGAGATGTTTGCCCGGATCATCGACGAGTACCTTGGGCTAAAGCTCTTTTAAATTCGGAATGCGGAATTCGGAATGCGGAATGAAAACCCAAAACCAAAACCCTGTAGAAATGCGGATTTTGGGGTGCGGAATGCGGAATGAGGATTTCGGAATAAGGCGCGAATATGGGAGGATAGGTTTTAATTCCGCATTCCGAATTCCGCACTCCGCATTCTGAGGATTCCTCTTATGAGTCCCTCAGAAAAACCTCCCGGAACCCTGTACGTCGTCTCCACGCCCATCGGCAACCTGGAAGACATCACCCTGCGGGCCCTGCGGGTCCTCAAGGAAGTGGACCTCATCGCCGCGGAGGACACCCGGCGGACCCGCCAGCTCCTCACCCACTACGGAATCCATAAACCCCTGATCAGCTACCACGAGTACAACCGCCGGATGCGGGAAAAGACCCTGCTTCAAGAGCTCCGCGAAGGGAAGAGCATCGCCCTGGTGACCGATGCGGGGACCCCGGGGATCTCCGACCCGGGAGAGGATCTGGTGCGCGGGGCGATCCAGGAATCCATTCCTCTGGTTCCCATTCCGGGGCCGGCTGCCCTGGTTTCCGCTTTGAGCGTTTCCGGGCTTCCCACGGAGAGCTTCCTTTTCTACGGATTTCTTCCCTCCAAAGCTGCCGCCCGGAAGAAGTGGCTCTCCTCGCTCCAGGGCCGGCCGGAGACCCTGGTCTTTTACGAATCCCCCAGGAGGCTGAGTTCGCTGCTGGAAGACGCGGCTCAGATCCTGGGCGACCGGCGGGTGGTGGTGGCCCGGGAGATGACCAAGGTGTACGAGGAAGTCTATCGAGGGACCATCTCCGAAGTTCTGGATCAGCTGGGAGAGGAGGAAGTGAAAGGGGAGGTCACGGTCATCCTGGAAGGATGTACTTCTTCGCCCGCGCCCGAGGCGTCCTCGATCATGGAAGCCCTGAAGCATTATTCCCGGGAGATGGGGCTATCCATGAAGGAATCGGTCGACCGAGTGGCTGAGGAACTGGGCGTTTCGCGGCGGCAGGTCTATCAGGAGAGCCTGAAGTTGAAGGAAGAATCCGAGAAATAGCTCCGCTCCCCGCGAAGGGAATCACCCTCTCTTTGCCGGGGAGCGGAGGATCGATCGATTACCTGCCCCGTTTCTTCTTCATGGGTTTCATGCAGCAGATGATGGGGTGGGCTTCCGCGCATCCGCAGGCCTCATCGACCGTGACCGACAGGCCGCAGACTCCGCATACGTAGCCCCCGCCCTTTTTTCTCTTGCCTTTGGTCACTGTTTTTCTAGCTGCCTTTTTCGCTGCCATGGTTGTACCCTCCTTATAAGGTTTTTATAGAGTGAACCTTTCGGTTCACGGCAATACTTCCACCGGCCCGAGCGACTCGAAGGGCTGGCGGAAAGCTTCAGCCCGACCCACGATGACCGCAAGCAGGTCCTGAGGATGAATCCGTTCCCGGGCGGTGCGGGAGATCTCCTCCAGGGAGACCCCGGCGACCCGATCGGGGTAAGAGGACAGGTATTCGATACCCAGTCCGTGCAGCTCGACCTGGATGATCCTTTGGGCAATCTGGGAAAGGGTTTCAAACCGCCGGGGATAACTTCCGGTGAAAAAGTTGACCGCTTCCTCCCGCTCCTGCGCTGTCGCTCCCCGGTCGAGAAAGGATTGGAGAACCGAAGCGATCTCCTGGACACAGGAGAAGGTGATGTCCGTGGGAGTGAAGGTGGATATGGTGAAGGGGCCCGGGTATTTCCGCGGCTCCAGGGAAGAATGGATTCCGTAGGTGTAACCCAGCTCGGAGCGGATCTTCTGCATGAGGCGGGAAGAGAATCCGCCTCCTCCCAGGATATAGTTCATGACTTCAAAAGGAATGTACCCCGGATGGGCCAAAGGAATCCCGATATGCCCCAGGCGGATCTGGCTCTGGGTTAAATCGGGGCGGTCGACGATCCGGGTCCGGATGCCGCGGGACAGAGAGGGTGAGAATTCCCGGACCTCGGGCTTCTTACGGCCCAGCGCTGGGAAAATCCCCTCCACCCACGGGAGGCAACGATCGAGGGATAGATCCCCCACCAGGACCAGGAAGCTTCCCGGGGCCAGAAAACTCTTCCGGTAGAATTCCTTAACATCCTCAATCGTGAGTTTGGGCAGCGACTCCAGGGTGCCGTAGGCGGGGTGGTCGTAAGGAGTCCCCTGGAAGAGCATCTGCTGAAACCGCTCATCGGCGATAATCTCGGATTCGTCCTTCTGCTGGATCAGTTGACCGATCCGGCGCTGCTTGAGCTGCTCGAATTCTTCCGGAGCATGAGCAGGCTCCGCGTAAATTTCCCGGAGCAGCTCCAGAAGGCGCTCCAGGTCTTCGCTGAGCCCGGAGATGTGCAGGGAGGTGACATTCCATCCGGCGTAAGCGGAAAGGATGGCGCCCATTCCATCCATCTCCGCCGCCAGCTGGAAAGAAGAGCGCTTCTGAGTTCCCAGGGTGAGCATCTCGGCGGAAAGATCCGCCAGCCCGGCTTGCCCTATCGGGTCTGCTTCGGCGCCGCAGGGGACGATGAGATGGATGCCGACCAGGGGAAGGTCCGGCAGGGGAACGGCATAAAGCTTCAGTCCGTTCCCCAGAAGCGAAGAGGATATGGGGGGTAAAGCAAACTTTCTCGACGGGCTGCCGGCCTTCATTCCACCTCTCCCAGGTCTTCATGCTCTTTCTGGCTGACCGGCTGAAGAGTGACCACGGTCCGGTTCTCCGGACGCAGGTACTGCCGGGCAACGCGAAAGACATCGTCGGGGGTTACCGATTCATACCGGTCGAGGAGCGGGTAGATCAGGCGGAAGTCTCCCGCTCTCACCTGATAGAGCCCGGCCAGCAACCCTTTGGAGAAAAGAGTCTGCAATCCCTGGAGAAAATAGGAACGGGCCTGTTTCTTGGCTTTCCGCACCTCCTCTTCCGGAAGAGCCTGCTCCCGCAGTTTTTCCACTTCTTCCCAGATTTCTTTCTCCAGCGTATCCACGGATATGGCGGGAGAAGCGACGGCGGAGAGCTGCAGAAGGCCGGGGTCCATGGAGAAGAAGGGAGGATACCCCACTTCGGCCTGGGCTTCCACCGCTTTTCCCGGCTTCTCAAACCTCTCAAAGAAACGGGAAGAGCGTCCTACGGAGAGGATCACACAGAGAATCTGCAGGGGAATGAGATCCGGGTGAGCGATCCCGGGAACGTGGTAGGCGGCGAAAAAGGCCGCCACCTGGGACACCTTTTTAAATACGGCGCGCTTCTCCCCACGCTGAGGTTTTTCAGGGGTGATGGTCAGGCGAGGGGAAGGCTGGGAGGGGATGGGCCCGAAGTGCCTCTCCACCGATCTCAAGGCTTCCTCCGGGAGAACATCCCCCATGACCAGCACCACCGCGCTGTTGGGGGCGTAATGGGTCCGGTGGTATTCCTGGCAGTCTTCCAGAGTCAGGCTTCTCAGGTCCGAATCCCAGCCGATGACCGGCCAGCGGTAGGGGTGCTGTTCGTAGGCCAGGGAGACCAGCTGCTCAATGAGCAGGCCGAAGGGGCTGTTCACCGAACGGAGTTTGCGCTCGCTCCGCACCACTTCCCGTTCGGTCTCCAGATTCTCCTGGGTCAGGAGGAGGTTCTGCAGGCGGTCCGCCTCCAGGCGGGCGGCCAGCTCCAGGCGGTCCGCCGGGAGATTCTCATAGTAGGAAGTGTTGTCCGTGGTGGTGAAGGCATTGAGCGATCCCCCGTTGGCCTGAATGATCCTGGAAAATTCTTCCGCTCCCACCTGACGGGTTCCCTTGAACATCATGTGCTCGAAGAGATGGGTGATCCCGGTGATACCCGGCCGTTCGTAACGGGAGCCGGCGGCAAAATGAACCTGGAAGGAGATCATGGGCAGGGAATGGGCCTCGCCCACCAGGACGCACAAACCGTTCGCGAGACGGTGTTCGGAAAATTCAGGAAGCCCTTTCATCTCATCCTTCCCAATGGATGCATTGAACCGGACAGCTGTCGATGGCCTCTTGAATCTTTTCTTCCGAAGCGCCGGTAGGGTTGTGCACTTCGGAGAGATCCTTGTCGTTCAGGCGAAACACTTCGGGACAAACTTCCGCGCAGAGTCCGCAGGAGATGCAATCCTCCTGGTTGACCACCGGCTTTTTCAATTCCGCCCTCCTCGCTTTTCTGTGGCTCTTTTAACTTTAGGCACTTTAGCGCACTTTAGGCATTTTAGGCACTCAGGTCTCAGCCCACCCGGATCAGCATCACCGGGACGACCGAACAATTCAGGACTTTGTCGGCCACGCTCCCCAGGGCCCAGCGGCTGATTCCGCTCCGGCCGTGGGTGGCCATGGCGATGAGGTCGAACTTATTCTTCCGAGCAAAGTCGCAGACCTGGACCGCATCCTTTCCGTAGACCACGATGGCATAGGCCCGGACGCGTTTCTTCCGGAGGCGGGAGACGATCTTTTCCAGATAAGTCCAGGCTTCCTGAAGGAGCCGTTCCCGTTCCTCCTTTTCTTCCTTGGGGTCGATGCGGTAGCTGACGACGACGCGGATCAGATGGACTTCGGCCTGACAGTACCGCACCATTTTTTCCACCCGGGGGAGAATTTTCTCGGCCAGCTTGGACCCATCCAGAGGAACAAGAATTTTTTTGAACATGATCCCTCCTCGATCCGAGTTTCTGGAGATGGAATAAATAAGGTATAAGAAATTATAACATCGGCATATTTGAATGTCACCCAATCAAATGCAGAATCAAAAAATGGCTTCCCGTTACTCGTTCTTAAAACCAGTAACGAGCAACCGGTAACCCGCAACGAGTCGTTGCTACCCGCATTCCGGATTCCTTGCCCATCCTCAGTTTTTGTGCTCGTTGGGGTTGGAGGAATTCGGATCATCAGTCCCGCCTGTGGCGGGAGGGATCATCGTGTTCTAATCACCTTCCCCCCTATCTTCCGCAAAGAGAGGCCTGCGAGGAAATAGCGCCAGGGGCAAGAATGGGCGAAACCATCTCCCCTCGCGAATCTCCCCGGGACAGGCCCGACCCAAGGAAAGAACAACCGCCTCAGGATGATGATCCGAATTCCTCCAGCCTGAACCCCATGGGCTAGCCCCTCTCTCTTCCGGGTTTTCTCGGCCCTGGGTTATTTCCTCAAAAACTGGGGGCGGGCAAATTCCGAATTCGGATTGACTTAGCCCCCGGGCTTGGGCAATAATGCAACTCCGTAAGGGAAAGGGTGGAAGAAGAGATGACCCGGATTTATCTGGTTCGCCATGGAACCACGGAATGGAACCGGGAAGAAATTTTTCGGGGGCGGGTGGATTGCGCGCTCAACGAGACCGGACGGGCGGAAGCAAGGGCCGTGGCCGCCTATTTTGAAGGAGTGGAGCTGGATGGGATCTACACCAGCCCGCTGGCCCGGGCGGCGGAGACCGCCGCGGCAATTGCGGCCGGGCGGAGAATGGAGGTCATTTCCGATCCGGCTTTCATCGACCTGGACTTTGGAGAGTGGCAGGGACATCCCTTGAAAGAGGTGAGAGAGAAGTATCCCGATCTGTATCGGGCTTGGCGGGAGAGGCCCCAGGAGGTGACGATCCCGGGGGGAGAGAAGCTGGATTCGGTTCGGGCTCGGGCCTGGGAAGGTCTTCTCCGGGTTGCCCGGGAAAACCCGGACCGAACCGTGGTGATCGTCTCTCATCGGGTGATCACCAAGGTTCTCATCTGCGCCGCCCTGGGACTGGACAACTCCCATTTCTGGCAGATCAAGCAGGACACCACGGCGATCAACTGCCTGGAATATGCGCGGGGGAATTTCATCGTTTCCCTGCTGAATGATACCTGCCACTTGAAATCCATTCACCCCGGGGGTGGAAAGAAGGATTTCTGATGGAACCCTGGAAGCAGACGGCCGTCTCTCTGTGGAATAATCGATTGCGCTTCCAGTTGCGGGCGGCGTGGGATATCCTCTGGGAAGCCCGCGGGGCTTTCATCAAGGACGGCTGCATGAACCTGTCCGCCGCGCTGGCTTTCTACACCATCCTCTCCCTCATCCCCTTTCTGTTCCTGATCGTTTCGGCAGCCGGGTACTTTCTCGGTTCCTCCGATGACGCCCATCAGATGGTCATCGTTTTCATGGACCGGTTTTTCCCCCAGGCCAGCGCCCTGATCCTCAAAGAAGTCAAGGCCATCTCTCAACGGGCCGGAGTTCTGGGATGGGTGGGAATTCTCAGCATGATCTGGACGGCCAGCGTCATTTTTTCTTCTCTGGAATTTGCCATGGGAGTCGTCTTCCGGGTGGAGCAGAGGAGGAAATATTGGAAGTCCAGGTTGCTGGCCCTTTCCATGATTCCGGGGTCTTCGGTGATTTTTCTTCTCTCCCTTTTCGTGACCGCCTTCACCGGGATCGGGAGGAGTTACGGGCTCAATATATTTGGGTGGGAGATCGGGCGTTCCGCCTTCTTCGGGTTCCTGGTGGGCTACCTTTTCCCCTACCTGATCCTGGCCTTGGCCTTCACCGCCGTCTACCGAATCATTCCCAACACCTCCATCTCCTTCCGGCACGCGGTGGCAGGAGGGGCGAGCTGCGCCTTTCTCTTCGAGCTGGCCAAGCACTTCTTCACCTGGTATATAGGACGGTCATCCCAGTACAACGTGATCTACGGTTCTCTGGAAGCCATCGTCATTCTGGTGATCTGGGTATTTTATTCATCGATCATCCTTTTGTTCTGCGCCGAGGTCGTCTCGGCTTACCGGCGAAGAGACGTCACCCTGCTGCAGAAGGCCTTCCTTTAGGGAAAGATCGGGCATGGAGCAGGGTGCGGGGTGCAGGGGGCAGGGTGCAAAAAAGATTAAGAAGGACTGAGTTCCGCGGATTGGCCAAAAGGTCTGAAGATAAATAGCCAAGGACAATGAAACACGGACAACTGACATTTCAGCAGATGTTCCTAAACCATGAATGGTGACACCTAACGGGTTTGCAGGCGACATGGAACCTGAAACCCGAAACTCGAAACTCGAGACTCAGAATACGGACTCCGGGCATCGGGCCCGTTCCCTTTTATCCTTCTGCACCTACCACTTCATCGACGACGGGTTTGCCGATTCCATCTACCTTCTGCTTCCCTTCATCGCCGCCGAGCTCCATCTTTCTTTCAGCCAGGTGGGCCTGCTGAAAGGGATGTTTTCCGGAGCCATGAGCCTTCTCCAGCTTCCCATGAGCCTCCTGGGGGAGCGGGTTGGAGAGCTGACCGTCATTTCCCTTGGAACTTTCGGCTTGGCCGGGGGCTTTCTGCTCTTGAGTTGGGCCTCCACCTTCTTTTCGGTTTTTCTGACTCTCATTCTGGCCAAGGGAACCGCGGCCGGCCAGCACGGCCTGAGCTCGTCCGTGCTGTCGCGGGTTTTCGAAACGTCCGGACGCCGGGCAGCCATGGGAACGTATAATTTCTCGGGAGACGTGGGGAAAGTCGCCGTCCCCTTCCTCCTGGCTCTGCTCATCAACTGGATGGGCTGGAGGGAGGGGGTATTCGCCCTCTCCCTCGGTGGAATCGCCGCCGGAGCGGTTCTCTGGTTTCTGGCCCGGAATGAGAGGGCCGAATTTTCCGCGCCGAAGGCCGAACCGAGGCAAAAGAGCAAAGGAATCGGCTGGGGGATCCGCGACCGCAAGGCTTTCTTCGCTCTTCTGACGGTTGGAATCCTGGACATTGCCACTCGGACGTCTCTGCTCACCTTTCTGCCCTTCCTTCTGCTGCAGAAAGAAATCCCGGCGGCCCAGGTCGGCTTCGCCCTGACTCTTCTCTTTGCCGGCGGAGCCGCGGGAAAGTTTGCCTGCGGATTATTGGCCGAACGATTCGGGATCATCCCCATGGTGGTAGGTACCGAGGCTTTGACCACCGCCGGGATCTTATCATTCTTCTGGGTATCCCCATCCGGGATCTGGTTCCTTCTGCCTTTTGTAGGGATCGTGTTGAATGGAACCTCCTCCGTGCTTTACGCGACGGTAGCCGAGATCATTTCTCCGGGGGGCCGCTCCCGGGGATACGGACTTTACTATGCCATTACCCTGGGGGCTGGAGCCGTGTCGCCGGTGATCTACGGCCTGGTGACCGATTTGCTGGGACTGACCTTCAGCCTGGTGTCCATCGCCCTGATGGCTTCCATCACCATTCCCCTGAGCCGCTATCTCTCCAAGCCCGAACCCTCCCCTCCATCCCCGACCTGAGCGGGGACCGGCAGAGCTTGCCCACCTTCACTTTTCGCCAGCTAGGCCAAAAGCCGATTTAACATCAGGCGTTGCCAGGCCCGAAAGCAAGGGCGTTGCGCGTAAAAACCATGAGGCGCATTTAATTTCTTGGGCCGGGCGGGCAATTTAAATGCGATATGCCGATTGCGGAATGCGGAATGGAAAAAAAGAAGTAAAAATTCCGAATTCCACATTCCGATTTCCGAATTCGGTAACGCCTGATGGGCCCGCCTCATTTTGCGGAAGCACGGGGGGATCTCCGAGTGGATTTCCTTTCCCGCCGATGTTTTTTCCGCGCAACGCCCTTGCTTCCGGGCCACAAGCTTGCTTTTTCCCAAGAAAGAGAATCGTAAAAGTGAAGGTGGGCAAGGCCGGCAGACCCCTTGTTTTTTTGTGAATTCAAGATACAATGAAATCATCGATGGGGGAGTGGGATTATCCTGTATTTATCCGCCCGTACGCCATCCTCTGGAAAGTCCCGCAAATGTCCATCCTTAAGAACGGCGGCCGAATCGGAAGACGCCAGGGAAAGAGCTTTGCAGTAATTCGGCTGCATATTTTCAAAAAGGAAAACTGGTTATGGAATTAAAAGAGATCTACCGGATTGCCAAGGAGAAATTTAAAGGGGCCTGCCGGGTCTGCCCCGTCTGCAACGGGAGGGCCTGTGCGGGCGAGATGCCCGGAATCGGGGGGATTGGAACCGGTTCCTCCTTCATCGCCAATTATGAAAGCCTGGCCCGGATCAAGCTGAACATGCGCACCATCCATGAGGTCCGCGAGCCGGAGATCAGTTATGACTTTTTTGGCCGTTCCTTGAAAATGCCCATCCTCGTGGCCCCTCTGGCGGGGATGGTGATCAATATGGGAAATGCCATGGAAGAGCGGCCGTATCTCTCGGCCATGGTAGCCGGCGCCAAAGAGGCGGGATCAATGGCCTGCACCTGCGACGGCCCCAATCCCTTGTTCTTCGACCTGGGAATGGAAATCTTGCGAGAGAATGGCGGATGGGGGGTGCCCACCCTCAAACCCCGGCCGGAAGAGACCTTCCTGCCCCTGGCCCGAAGGGCCGAGGAGTGCGGGGTCAACGCGATTGCCACGGACATCGATGCGGCGGGCATTATCCATTTGAAGAAGGCGGGACAGCCCGCAGGACCCTGGCCGGTGAAAGCGTGGGAAAAGACCATCTCCCAGGTGAAGGTTCCAGTGATCCTCAAAGGAGTCATGACCGTGCAGGATGCCCGGCTGGCGGTAAAAGCCGGGGCCGCGGGAATCGTCGTTTCCAATCACGGCGGGCAGGGTTCTCGATCACACCCCGGGGACGGCGGACGTGCTTCCCGCAATCGCCGCGGCGGTGAAGGGCAAGATCAAGATCTTCGTTGACGGCGGAATCCGCAGCGGGGCGGACGTGCTGAAAATGCTGGCCCTGGGGGCCGAGGCGGTCCTCGTCGGCCGGCCCATGGCGATTGCCGCGGTGGGGGGAGGAAAGGAAGGCGTGGCGCTCCTCCTCAACCAGTATGCGGACCAGCTGCGGACCGCCATGATCTATGGCGGGTGCGGGTCCTTGGCCGAGGTATCCTCTTCCGTCTTGTATTCCTCCGGGAAGGAGATCGGCGCCCCGGGAAAGAAAAAGAAATCCCGTTGAAATTTTCATGAAATTTGGCCTTGTTCTTTTCCGGCCACTTTCATAAAATTATTAAGCAAACAGCAAAAGGAAGGAAAGGAGAGAGAACATGCGAAAGAGTATTTTTCAGAAGGCTTTCATGGTTTTCGGGATCGTCGCCCTGATCCTGGGTTTTTCCATCTCTGACGGCGCGGCCCAGAAGTTTCCGTCCCGTCCCATGACCATCATCTGCCCCTGGGGGGCGGGCGGAGGAACCGATGCCGTGGCCCGGATGCTGGCGGTCCTGATGGAGCAGGATTTGAAACAGCCGGTCAACGTAGTAAACCGGACGGGAGGCAGCGGCGCGGTCGGGCATACTGCGGCGGCCACCGCTGATCCGGATGGATACACCATGTGCATCGCCACGGTGGAAATTACCATGATGCACTGGATGGGCCTGGCCAAGGTGAATTACAAAGATGTAAAGGGAGCCGCCCTGATCAATTTTGACCCGGCCGCGGTCAACGTCCGGATGGACTCTCCCTGGAAGACCCTGAAGGAACTCCAGGATTATGCCAAGGCCAACCCCGGCAAGTTGAAGGCTTCCGGAACCGGGAAAGGCGGCATCTGGGACCTGGCCCGGGCGGGGTGGCTGAAAACGGCCGGGATTTCGGTTGACGCGATTCCCTGGGTGCCCAGCAACGGGGCCGCTCCTGCCCTGCAGGAAATGATGGCCGGCGGCGTGCAGGTCGTTCCCTGCAGCCTGCCAGAGGCCCGGGCCCTGATCGAAGCGAAAAAGGTGCGACCCCTAGCGGTCATGGCCGAAAAACGGGCCGACCTGTTTCCCGATGTTCCCACCCTGAAGGAGCTGGGTCTGAACTGGGCTGAGGGCGCCTGGCGGGGAATCACCGTTCCCAAGGGAACTCCGCCCGAAGTCGTCGCCGTCCTGGAAAAGTCGCTGGACAAGGCAGTCAAGAACCCGAAGTTCAAAGAATTCATGGATAAGAACGGATATGGAATCTGGTGGAAGCCGGCCGCGGAATTTGACAAGTTCCTTGCCGAGCAGGATGCGGTAAAGGGCAAGATCATGAAGGAGGCCGGGCTTATTAAATAAGTCCACCCCATTGTCTTGGCGAAGCGGTCCGGAGGGCCTCCGGACCGCTTTCGTCGTTCTTACAGGATGGTTGCATCATGGGAAAGAATGATTACATCGGCGGAGGGATTTTTGTTGCCCTCGGGGTTTTTATCTGGGCCATGACATTTCAATTCCCGGGCCTGGATAAGGGACATCCGGGCCCTTCTCTTTTCCCCCAAGTTTTGGGCACACTCTTCATCTTTTTCGGGTCTCTCGTTGTATATAACGGATGGAAAACCAAGAAGGTTAAGGAGGAGTCTCCTCCCGGGGAGGAAATTCCCCTGAATTCTTTCAACCCCATCCTGGTGATCATCCTGATTGCCGCATTTATCGCCGCAGCCAATAAACTGGGGTTTATTATTTCCGGGGTAGCCATTCTCTTTATACTCATGATGAAATTGCGGGTATCCCTTCTGAAAAGCTCGATCGTCTCCGTTGCTCTGGTCTGCTTTGTATTCCTTATCTTCTCGAAGCTTCTCAGGGTTCCCCTGCCAATCGGTTTATTAGGATGGTGAGGATATGGATTTTTTAATTCAGGGCCTCGGCCTTCTCATGGCGCCGAAGGTCTTGCTGGTCATCTGCATCTGCTCTCTCTACGGTTTGTTCGTCGGCTCGATTCCCGGCTTAAGCGCCACCCTGGCCGCGTCCCTGCTCATTCCCTTCACTTTCTTCATGGACCCGGTGCCGGCGCTGGTCTCCATCGTGACCATGTCGGCCATGGCCATCTTTGCCGGGGATATTCCGGCGGCCCTGGTGCGCATCCCCGGAACCCCTTCTTCCGCCGCCTATACCCAGGACTCGTTCGCCCTGACCCAGCAGGGCAAGGCGGAAATGGTCCTGGGGGTGGACGTGGTCTTCTCCGCCATCGGGGGCCTGATGGGCGCGGTTGTGCTCATGACCTCGGCTCCGATCCTGGCCGAAGTAGCGATGAATTTTTCTTCCTTCGAGTATTTCTGGCTGGCCGCTCTGGGACTCAGCGCCACGGTCATGGTTTCCCGGGGATCGCAGGTAAAGGGCGCCCTGGCCATGCTTCTGGGCCTCTTCCTTTCCACCATCGGCGTAGACATTACCCTGGGATACCCCCGCTTCACCTTCGGCAGCGTGGAGCTTCTGAACGGGATTTCTTTTATCCCGGCCATGATCGGGGTTTTCGGCATTTCCGAGGTCATGCGCAATGTCATGCAGGGGGAGATGAAATTCGCCATTGCCCGGGTCCAGGCCGGAAAGATTTTTCACGGCACGGGGAAACTTTTCATAAGGTATAAAGTGAATGTTCTGCGGTCCGGCTTCCTGGGGACTTTCATCGGCATTCTTCCGGGGGCCGGAGCGGACATCGCGGCCTGGCTGGCCTACGCCGTCTCCAAGAGAGGGTCCAAAGAGCCGGAGATATACGGAAACGGCTCGATCGAAGCCATCATTGATTCCGGAACGGCCAACAACTCCTGCCTCGCCGGAGACTGGGTCCCGGCGCTGGTCTTCGGGATCCCCGGGGACTCCATCACCGCCATCGTCATCGGCGTCCTCTTCATGAAGGGGCTCCGCCCCGGCCCGATGATCTTCGAGCAGCAGCCCGAGATCATTTACGCCGTCTACCTGTCTTTCATCGTGGCCAATATCCTGATGATCCCCTTCGGCTATCTGGCGGTGAAAACCAGCTCGCAGATGCTCCGGGTTCCCAAAAATATCCTCATCCCGGGAATCCTGATGTTCGCCATCACCGGCGCTTTCGCCATCAACAACAGCGTCTTTGATATCGGGGTGCTGGGGATCATGGGGATTATCGGGTACTTCATGGAAGCCAACGGGTATCCGGTTGCACCGATTGTCCTGGGCCTGGTCCTGGGGCCGATCCTGGAGCAGAATTTCATGACCAGCATGATCAAGTCCGACTGGGATCTGACCCTCTTTTTTATGCGCCCGATCAGCGCCATCCTGGGCACCATAACCGTAATTATCTGGCTTTTCCCGTTCCTGGCCGCTTTCCTGGAAAAGGCCAAGAAGAACCGAATCTCTTAATGCAGTAAAAAAATGGCATTCCCCATTTATTTGCTGCATTTTTATAAGTAACTAAAATTATTGAATTAAAAATTAAATAAATGCAGTAAAATTACTGCATTCACCCACCTCCTGTCGGACAAACCCTCCCCGGACAGAGAAGGTGCCTACCTATAACTATTCGATATGAATTAGATTTTTTTAATCCTCGAAAATCATCCTCCTTGGCATAGCCTTTGCTCTTACCTTAGAGCAAAGACAAAATCGAAAAGGAGGATGAACCATGGACCTCAACATTTTATATAACCTTCCGGACTTTGCGAATTCGGCCATGCCCATGGGATGGCCCATCGCGATTTATTTCTTCCTCACCGGTTCCATGGCCGGGCTCTACATCACCTCGGTCATTGCCACCCTGATGAAGAAAGAGGAGTGGAAGCCCACGGCCAAGATCGGCGCGGTGGGGGCCCTGGTGCTTCTCATGTCCGCTCCCGTCCTTCTGATCGTGGACCTGAATCAGCCGTTCCGCTTCTGGCATCTCTTTGTGTACATGAACCCGACCTCTCCCCTGACCTGGGGCGCCATCTTCCTGACCCTGGATGCCGTCGTTTGTATCGTGTATACCTACTATGTCCTTCAGGATAATTCCAAGATGGCCCGGGCATGGGGTCTTGCCGGGCTGCCGGTGGCCATCGCCGGTCATGGGTACACGGGATTCTTCCTGGCTCTTTCCAAGGCCCGGGCGTTCTGGAACACGGCCCTGAACCCCGCCCTCTTCATGGTTTCGGCCATGGTCTCCGGCCTGGCCGTACTCATTGTCCTGAGCAATCTCTGGCTCCGCCGGTATTCCCCCACGATGAGCGAAGAGCAGGTGGAAAAGCACAGGGGGGTGATCGGAACCCTGCTCCGCCTGTTCATCGTCTTCATCGTGGCCGACCTCTTCCTCATCGGCAGCGACCTCACGGTGCTGGCCTCTTCGGATACGGAGTCCTACGCCATGCTGCAGCTCCTGACCACCGGGGAATACGCCATCTGGTTCCTGGGAATCGAGCTCATGCTGGGGGCCTTCTCCCCCTGGGGCTGCTGGCTCATCCGAGGACGAGGATGATCCCGGCGGTGCAGTATGCCTCCGCGGCTCTGGTGATTATCGGGATTTTCGTGATGCGAGTGATTATTGTGATCGGCGGCCAGTCGGTTCATCTAACCTAAGGGAACGGGGAGCCCTTCAGCAAAAAAGCTCCGGCCCCGGAAATCCGGGACCGGAGCTTTTTTATTACCGCTTCATCCGTGTTGATCCGCATCCAAAAAAGTTCGGAGCTTTGTAGGGGCCGCAGCTGCGCGCCCGCAGGGAGTTCGGAGTCAGAGGCGATAAAACCCTAGTCTTACTAAGGGGTCCATTATAGTATAAACATTAATTGCAGGACGTTGCGTTTTAAAAACCTCAAACTGTGACTCCGTGCTTTCATCGAGTGACGCACATTAGAAAGGCATGGCTCTGGCTGTCATTCCAGCGGAAGCCGGAATCCAGAATGATGAAGCGACGGAATTCCTGTCCAGATAATTAGGGCCTCATTAGTACTTTAGGCATTTTAGGCTAATTTTAGGCATTTTTATCCGTGTTCGGCCGTTTACCGCATTTTGCTGCGCACCGATTTGATCTTGTCCCCCAGCACGACTTTCTTGTCCCTTCGGTCGTCCAGCTGGATCGTGGTGTAGACTCTTTTCACTCCCTTTTTGAAGGGGAGTTCATGGAGCTTCCGGGCCAGGGCCAGAAGGTCTCCCGCCTTCCCCTCCACGATCGTTCCCATGTCGTGGAGCGTGTGGGGGAACTTGGTCCTCTTCAAATATTTGTGGATTTCCGCCACGTAGGGACTGATGCTTTCCCCCTGGTAGATCCGGGGTGAAATCACGATCTGCATGAGAGCCATCTTCTTCTCCTTCCTTTCGTTTGCAAAACGCAGAGCAGGTAGGATCTCCAAAAAAAACATTCCAATCCCCTGGGGAGGGGGGAGGGGGAACAAATTGGCGATTTCTTGATTCTCATACCCAGCCTCCCGCGAGGAGAGGGGGTATTTTGGACTATTAACAATTTCATCAAATTGGGATATTGAGATTGTTTGGATTTGGTGCTTGGAATTGTTATTTAACTTCATCTTTGCCTTTTCCATCCTTTCTCCACAAAGAGGGGCACATACTCTTCCGGAATGAAAAGACGGTCTTCCATATTGGATACGGTGTAGTATTTCTGGGGCTTGATCAGGACATTATCATCCTTCCCCAGGTCGATGACCCACCGGTCCGGGGGGCGTCTGCGGGCCAGGAACCGGACCTCAAAGGGGAGGAGTCTCAGGGGGTCGCTCCCGTCGAAGATCCCCAGCTTCTTCTGCCGGACGGTGCGGACCCACTGACGGGCCTGACGCAGGGCCTCATCCTCTTCCGCCATCTGGTTGGCCTTCCCCGGCGGGATGACGGCTTGGACCGGTGAGCCCTGTCGGCGAAAGGGGTTGATGTTGGGCCAGATGAAGTAAGGAGTCACCTTGCCCTCGCGCAAAAGGCGCTCGTTGTAGCTGAGGGGGCGCTCCTCCGGGGACAGGGGATCGGGCTGATAGCGATTGATGAAGCCGAGCAGCCTTCCATAGCGGTCCATGACCTCTCCGGCAAAGGCCAGGAAAAACTGGAAATCTTCTTCCGATTGGTTGAGGACGTCCAGGTCTTTCCGGACTTCTTCTTCCAGCAGGTCTTCCGCCGCCCCGGCGTGGCGGTGATGGTTCAGGGCGGTTCCCTCTCCCACGCGGGCTTTCAGGTGCTGCCGGAGCCCCTGGCTCAAGGGAGGATCGAAAGGAGGAAATTCTTCGTCGAAGGGCTTGGCAAGGAATTTTTCCCAGCGGGGATCGGACAGGCCGATGAAGGTCCGGTCCCCGGGCAGGGTGAAGCTGATTTCCGGGGCGTCCACCCCCAGAAAACGGACCCCGAAATTCCCGATGGCCCGCACTACGATGGTGTCTCCATCATGCACTTGCTGGCGGACGCTTCCGGCCACCCCGCTCCGATATCCCAGGCCGACATGACCAACTGTGATCCCGGAGGGCAATTGCTCAATCGCTTTGGCCATGGATTTGCCCCCTCCTTTCAATCCGCAATCCGCGATCCGCAATCGGGATTTGCCAGGATTGTTTTTCAATCCGCGAATCCGCAATCCGCAATCCGCAATGGAAAGTGCTTGTTTCAATTGTTCCAGGGAAGTGTTTCCCCCGGAACAGACCAGGCCGACCTTGATCCCCTTCAGCTCTTCCCGCAGGCGGTAGGCGGCGGCCAAAGGCGCCGCTCCGGCAGCCTCCGCCAGGGTATGGGCCCGCTCCACCATCCAGGCCATGGCCTGAAGAATCTCCCGGTCGGCAAGAAGGATGAATTCCTTCAGGTACTCCCAGAGGATCGCCTGGGGAAGCGAAAAGGCGGTTCCGGTGGCCAGCCCCTCGGCAATGGTTCGGTTGGGGGCCTCTACCATTTTTTTCTGCTTCCAGGACTGGTAGGCCGCGGGGGAGGCTTCGGATTGGACCCCGATCACTCGAATTTGGGGGTTCACGGCCCGGGCCACAATACAGGCCCCGGCCGCTCCGCTCCCTCCTCCCACGGGGACGAAGATCACCTGCATGTCCGGCTGGTCCTCCAGCATCTCCAGGACTTCGGTGGCCACCCCGGCGATGAGCAGGGGTTCGTCTCCCGAATGAATGTAGCGGTATCCCCTTTCCTGAGCCAGGGCTTCGCAGTGAAGGCGGGCCTCATCGAAAGCGGCCCCGTGAAAAATCACCTCCGCCCCCATCCCTTCCATGGCCGCCACTTTCCCCGGGTTGGCCTTCTCGGGTACCACGATCCGGGCCTGAACGCCGAATCTCCGGGCCGCAAAGGCCACCGACTGGCCGTGGTTTCCGGTGGAGGCGGAAATCACCCCCCGCTTACGTTCCTCCGGGCTCAGCTGGGAGATCAGATTGATCCCTCCCCGGACCTTGAAAGCCCCCACGGGCTGGTAATTCTCGTGCTTGATAAAGACTTCGGTGCCCACCAGTTGATTGACAGCCGGGTAACTGTGGAGAGGAGTTCGGGGGAGGTAAGGCCGGATCCGGCATTGGGCCAGCAGCACATCTTTAAACTCGGGGATCTTCATGGGCGGCGCTCCTTGCTTTGTTTCTTTTCCATTGGCTCATCTCCCCATCCCTGCCCCATTTTGTTTGCTTATCTCAAACCATTTGGGATCGGCCAGAACAACGGAAGTTTCAACCTGGCGGTCCGGGATGGACCAATATTTTTTGAGCAGCCGATTTTTCTCCTCGGGCGATACCAGCCGGAACCCGTGCTTTTCATAAAACCGGATCGCCCAGACGATGGCGGCCCAGGTCCCAACCAGAAGAGGGCGATCGGTTTGAGCTTTCAAGTGGGACAGCAGTTTCCCCCCAATACCTTGATTCCTCCGGGCGGTCCGGACATAGGAGTGGCGGATGAGGGTTACATCCTGGACCTGCTGAAGTCCCATTACCCCCAACAGGCGACCTTCTTCTTCATATCCCCAGAAAACAACCCCCTCATGGATTTCGTGCCGGAGTTCTTCCCGGGGCATGTAAGGATCTTTCCACCGGTCCGCAGGGATCACCCCTCGATACGCCTGGGCGGCATCGTTGATGATTTCGTAGATCCCTTCGAATTCCCCCGGATCACAGGTGCGGATCATATCCTGGTCATGGAAAGAATGCTGGAGATTATTTTCCCGGCAATCATTTTTTGCGTTTGCTTGCCCCCGATCCCCTCCCCCTTGATGGGGGAGGGTCAGGGTGGGGGTGATAATAACTTGATGCGATACCCGCGTCCCGGTCTTCGGCGACTTTGATCATCGGGTGGGCCTCCCGGTGGACGATGAGCTCGAACACGTCCGGCCGGGCGTAATGGCCGGCCACATCCAGCATCCACTTGGGGCCCCGCATCTAGCGGGGTCCACTTCGGCATACAGGATCTCCTCTTTCATCCGGACCGGCCCGGCGATGAATTCCCCGTCCGGGTTCACGATGGCGCTGTCGCCCTCATTGATCCACTCCCGGGACCCGGAATAGAATTTTCCTTTGTACTCGAACCGGTCGGGGATATCTGCCTGGCGCATGGCGATGCAGCACCCGATGACGTAGACCCGTCCTTCCTTGGCGATATGCCGCAGGGTGGAAAGCCACGGTTCTCCGCGGTCCCAGGTGGCGGCGATGTAAATCTGGGTGCCCCAGGCGTACATCGTGTACCGGGCCAGGGGCATGTAATTCTCCCAGCAGATCAGCCCGCCGATCTTTCCCAGCGGAGTGTCGTAGACCTCCAGCGTGCTGCCGTCGCCCTGGGCCCAGACCAGACGCTCGCCCCCCGTGGGAACCAGCTTCCGGTGTTTGCCCATCAGGACGCCTTCAGGGCTGAAGTAGAGCAGGGTGTTGTAGAGGCTTGCCCCGCTGGCCGCGGTGTCTCTCTCGGTGACGCCCATGACGATGTAGGCGCCGGCCTTTCGTGCGGCCTGGGCCAGCCGCTCGGTCGCCGCGCCGGGAACATCGACGGCATTGGCCAGAAAATCAGAATACAGCTGGTTGAGGATTCTTTCCTCTCCCCGGGGGAACGGCCCATACCCAATCCGGGTAGGTCGGGATGAAAGATTCCGGAAAGACGATGAGGCGGGCGCCCTGACTTGCGGCTTCGGCGATCAGCCGGCAGGCCTTTTCCACCGTCGCCTCCCGGTCCAGAAAAACAGGAGAGGCCTGAACGGCGGCGATTTTGAATGGGGCATCGGGGGTTGGCATCCAGGACTCCTTACAATTCTGATTCCCTTTTTGTCTCATTATAACCCACGATCGATTCAAGGTCTTGCAGGTATTTCTAAAAACTATTCGTGGAAGCTTGAAGGAAAGCTCCTTGCCCCTATAGAATGATATTGACATTCGTTGTCCTACATCGTAATATATAACCAAACGATAGCGACAGAAAACAAAAGAGGTTCAATCATGGCCGGTGTGCAGAAGAGCTTACGGTTGCCCCAGGAAACCTTGCGGGAAATTGAGCGAATGGCCCAGGATTCAGGGAAAGATTTTTCCGCTATTACCAAGGATCTCCTGGAAGAAGCCATCAAGATGAGACGCTGCCCTGGGGTTGTGTTTGTTGAGGGGACGAGCGGGAGGAGAGCCCGAGTGGCCGGGACCGGAATCGAAGTCTGGGAGATCATCGCTACCTATCAGAGCTTGAAGAAAGACACCGGAAGACTCAAGAAATCCTACCACTGGCTATCGGCCGAACAGCTTCGGGCGGCCCTGGCCTTTTACTCCGCTTATCCCGAGGAAATTGACCGGCAAATCGAAAAGAACCGGCGCTGGAGTCAGGAAGAGATTCGGAAACGCTATCCCTTCATGAGCCCGCCCGCATGAAATTTTATCTCGATGAAGATCTCAGCCCGAAGGTTGCCGATATCCTCAGAAAAAATGGAGTAGACGCTCTAAGCGCCCATGAGATTGGAGCGGTTGAGGCGTCGGATTTGCAGCAGCTTGAGTTTGCGGGCAAAGAGAAGAGATGCTTGGTAACCCGGAATCGAGATGATTTTATTAAACTCACCCTCCAATTTTTCAACGACCGTAAACCCCATTACGGAATCCTTATCGTTCCTTATACCATTCCAGGCGATCAATTCTCCCGCATGGCCGTCCTGTTGAAGACCTTCGCCTCCAATCATCCTTCAGGATTAACCCCTTATACCATAGCCTTTCTTCCAACAAAGTAATCCCTCCCAGGATCAGGATCGTAGCTTTATTTCTCTATGATCCTTTGGTCCAAAGATCGGAGCCCTTGGCTAGGTATTCTATGATTTTGTAGGCCTTTCTCAGATTCAAAGCTAAAAATGAAGTCTGGAGTTTGCACTCTACGTCCAAGGGATTCCGGCTGTCGCGAGGGCGGGCAAGCGCTTGAATCTTGCGGATTTTCTTCGCCGCGGGGGAATGGGCTGCATGGTAAAGATCCCAGGCCAGCTGGAGGTTGAGCCAGAATTGCGCTTCCATCCCAAAGAGTTTTTCCAGGCGGAGGGCTGTATCCGGGGTAACCCCTCGCTTGCCGCGGACTAACTCGTTGATGCGTGGGTAAGATACTCCGATTTTCTCGGCGAGGTCCACCTGGTCATGCCCAGCGGTTTCAGAAACTCTTCCAGAAGCATTTCTCCCGGATGCGTAGGAGGGCCATCGGTTGGAATGTGTACCATTTCTCTCTCCCTCTTAAAAAAACATTCGAAGGATTTCTAATGATAATCCGTGATTTCAACCCGCTCCGGATCTTTTTCTGTCCGGACAAAAAATATCCGAAATTGTTCATTGATCCTTATGCTTTATTCCCCCTGGCGATCCCCCCAGCGCCTCGTGAACCTTCTTCATCTCCCGGGCGATGGGGATGTGCTGCGGGCACTTCTCTTCGCACTCACCGCAATCGGCGCAGTTCGCCGCCCGCTGTTCGGGGGCGGTCATGCGTTGGTAGAGCATGAGGCTGGTTTCGGGGGTCTGGAAGGCGAAAAGGTCGTTGTACATGGTGAAGTTATGGGGGATATTAACCCCCTGGGGACAGGGGAGACAGTAGCCGCAGGAGGTGCAGTCGACCCGGAGCAGTTTCCGGTATGCCTCGGTCACGCGATCGACCAGGGCCAGCTCTTCCGCGTTGAGAGAATGGGCAACGGCTTCCTGGGCGACCCGGAGGTTCTCCCGCAGCTGCTCCATGGAGTTCATCCCGCTCAGCACGGTCGAAACTCCCGGGTGGTTCCAGACCCAGCGCAAGGCCCACTCGGCGGGCGTTCTCTTGCTGGGCGAGGAGTCCCAAAGGGTCTGCACTTCCTCCGGGATTCTTTGGGCGAGCTTTCCTCCCCTCAACGGCTCCATGATGACCACCCCAATCCCCCTGGCGGCTGCGTATTCCAGTCCCTCCCTGCCCGCCTGGTAATTCCGGTCGTAGTAGTTGTGCTGGATCAGGCAGAGGGCCCAGTCATAGGCATCCGCGATCTCCTTGAAGGTTCGCGTATCGTCATGGAAGGAAAACCCGGCGAAGCGGATCCTTCCCTCAGCCTTCACCCGCTCCAGGAAATCGAGCGCTCCCATCTCTTTCATCTTTTGCCAGCTCTCCCGGCCGAGCCCGTGGAGGAGATAGAAGTCCACAAAATCTGTCTCCAGGCGCAGAAGCTGCTCCTGAAAGATCTTCTCGAAATCTTCCTTGCCCTTGATGAGCCAGGCGGGCAGCTTGGTCGCGAGGTAGACCCGCTGGCGGACTTCCCGGACGGCCTTCCCCAGGAGAGGCTCGCTTTTCCCGCCGTGGTAGACGTAGGCCGTATCGAAGTAGTTGACCCCCTGTTCGATGGCGTAATGAATGAGGTTGACGGCCTTTTCTTCGTCGATGGCCTTGGCGGGGTCGAAAAAATCGGTCGGCTTATGCGCGTCTCTGACCGGCAGGCGCATGCAACCGAAACCCAGAACGGAAACATCGCAGCCGGTCTTGCCCAGTCTTCGGTAGAGCATTCCTGGAAATTCCTCCTTCGTTTATCCTCTCGAGGGATCTTGGCTTCGACTCATCCTTCGACATAAATTCTACCTCGTCTTTGAGCCTTTGCAAAGGGATGAGAAGCAACTTCATGAAAATAATATTATGGGCTTGAAGGCAAATTCAGCGTGCATCCTTAAGTTGTTTAATTTGCGGTTCGGGGAAAGGCTGATGCGGTTGGAATTGGGGATACCCGCTTGCAGAGAATGGGCCGATCTCTATCCCTGCCGGGATAGGAAATTTATGATTTTATGGACGTCCCAGGGTGCCCACTTAGCAGTTCTTCAACGATTTGGCGTTTGAACTCTGGACGGAACCTTCTCTGGGTCTTCATGACAAGATCCTTTCTGCCCCCTTTCAGGGCTCAAGATCCTGTCTGATACTCTAACACATTCTGTCCAGTCCAAGGGGTTCAGTCCAGCTTCATTTAGGGGATTCTTGTTTTTTCAACCAAGCGACCACTGCGTTCGCAATCTGATTATCATAGCCGCGATAGTCATGCTTAGCTCCTCGCATGACCACTTGCGTATAACGGTCAGACACGAATGGTTTTCTGAACTCCGCACTCTTTGCATCAAGGCCGCTGTCGGCGTAGATATCGATCACCGGAATTTTGACCTTTTTGAGATTTAAATTTGTATTTAGAGGCTCTGGGCCGCCCCCCATCAACCCGACGCCAATGTAGCCAATTACCCCACTTTCGGGGTTCTGGGCAAGAAAAGCAGTGGTCATCCTGCCGCCCATGCTATAGCCCATCAGATAGATGCGCTCCACACCTTTCTCTTTCCTCAGGAAGTCGATCCCTGCCTGGATCGTTTTATAAGCGTCGGGAAACGTCGAGGCGTATTCCAAGAATTTATCTGAGGTTCTTGCTCCGGACAAAACAGGCATCTGAAGGGATAACGTATGGAACCCAAGTTCCTTGTTGATGGATTTACGAAGAGGACCCACAACTTGGGAATCAGGATCCAAGCCTTGCCCATGCGCCAGAATCACCCCCACCTTCGAGTTTTTTCCTTCCAGATACTCCCCCTTGGGCATGTCGGCGTAGATGACCGGGCTTACCAAGAACAATGCAAGGCCGACCAAAGACATGATTGCCTTCATTTGCCTTCTCCTTTCATAAGCGATAACGATGTTTATACGGATCAGTATAATACGCCAAACGCCGTTACCTTTGCCGTAAATCAGAAAGGCTCCAAAGGGATAAGGAAATCCCCATGGAGCTTTCGTATTGGCAACTTCCAGATTACCCATTGCATACCCTCTCCTTATTCGGAAGAAGGACTCAGAGGATTATAAAATCTGGAAAATATATATCGGAAAAGCAAAGACAAATTGGTTACAGATTCGAAAAAAAATATTGAAAAGGTTACTTTTTTAATTCATAGGAGATCAACTCCCAATTTTCCCTCGCTCCCTTCCCTTGCCATAAGCGCTTCAAAATACCCCTTCTCATATTGGCATTTCACAAAGTTTTTTACTTCTGGTGAGTACCAGTACAGGGCCTTGGATTCACTCCCAGTGAGCCAGCCGATGCCTTCACGCCATTTAGGTAGGAGGTTATATTCCAACTTGATGGCCTTGAATTTGCCGGCCCGAACTTCTATCTCTTCCCCCCCTAAAACCCGGAAAGTTTCATGATATTCAACTGCAAATTTCCCACCAAATCCTGCCTGCTCATCTACCTGATATAAATCCTTCCATTGCTTCCCTGAAGTTAAGGGGAAATTTAAAATCATCTTCCGGAAACCCATGTATGCTTTACGCCGATCTTTTTCCAGCATATATTTGACATTGAGAGTTGACCTGTCGAAGACGGCAATTCCAGAGGCATCCCTGGCGAACATTCCCCCCGAAAACTTAACGGAAAAGCACTGGGCATCGCAGCCAACAACCTCCATCGGGCCTTCCCGATCGAAAACCCACTTATCCCCCGGATTCCAGACTGGTGCTTCAACCTTCTCTTGCGCGGATACCAATGCTGGAAGAACCACAATCAACAATCCGAGTAGAATTATCCGCTTCATTACATTACCTCCTTTATCCTTGTGAGCTAAAATATTTGACTGGATGGCCAAAGCAAACTGTAAAAGGCTCCAAAGGGAATTTCCGAACCCCCTGGAGCCTGCATATTGGCATTTTCAAGATTCTTTGTTCCATGATCTCCCCTCGCGGGGATAAAATTCAGTCCCGATTGGGATCGGCAATAAGGTAAAGGAAATCAATTGCTGAAAAATTCATAAGCCCATGACATTATTTAAAAAAATATTTTCTAAAGACGCTCATTAACTGATAATAGACTTTTCTATGACAATAGATCACCAATAATTGAAAAAATCCTGTTATCATTATTACCTTTCTGATATAATTCTCACGGTGCGAACCGTCAGATTATTTTTGGACTATCCCTAACCCTCCAAAAATTCCCGGGTTACGGCCGGGGACGTAGGGATAAAAATGATCGAAAGTTCGAGACCTTACCTCCGGATTGACCTGAATGAATTCAAGCTCCACCTTTATCTCAAGAGCAGAACTCCTTTAACCCTGCATTTCGACTCACCTTCTCGAAGATTTTATCTCTCCGTGATCGCCCTGGTCGTCAACGAGATGAAAAAATCGGGGAAAATCAAATCCATCCCTCTCCAGGAACACCTTGACCTGCTCGTCCTGTTGAACGAAACCATCGGGGGTGCGGCCGGATCATCCGACAAGGAGAATCTTCTGCACAGAATTTACAGGAAGTGGAAGGACGCCCTTCCGAACCTGGAAGAGGCCCCGCTTTTCAAGGTGCTTGGGAGGAAAAAGGAAGAGGGGGATGGAGCGATCGGAAAGATCTATTCATTTACCGATGTAGAAAAGGATGGGTGGGCGAATCTTTTTGAGTACGTGGGAAGCGAAGAGAATGTGAGGCTGAAGTTTGCCATAGATAAGATCGGGGTGGGTTTGAATGAAACTTCGATTATCTTCAGGGATTCTCAAAACGGTGAGGCGTGGGATCAATTCATCTCCAGCCTGGAAAAGGAGAGGAAAGAAGAATCTGAGCCAGTAAAAGAAAAGGTTGTTCCCGAACCGCTCGTAGTTCCTCCCTCTCCGCCTCAAAAACGAAAAATCTCCTGGCTTTCCGGGTATCGCTGGGTTGTGCTTGCGGTCGTGATTGGCATCGTGGCGGTGGCGGTTTGGAAAATCTATTTGAGCCCTGCCCCGATCGAGGTTGCCTCCGTTGATCGAATGCAGGACCCCCTGCCGGATAGGCCCTCGATTGCCGTGCTGCCTTTCGCGAACCTGAGCGGGGATCCAAAGCAGGAGTTCCTGGGTGACGGCATCACTGAATCGATCATCACGTCTCTTTCCAAGCTGCCATGGCTTTTTGTGATCGCCCGAAATTCAACCTTCATTTACAAGGGAAAGCATGTGAATGTGAAACAAGTCAGCGAAGAACTGGGGGTTCGGTATGTGCTGGAGGGGAGTGTTCAGCGCTCGGCTGACCGCGTTCGGATCACGGCTCAATTGATCGATGCCCTCAAAGGCCATCACCTTTGGTCAGAGCGCTATGATCGGGGGGTGAAAGATATTTTCGCCTTGCAGGATGAGATTACCATGAAGATCCTCACGGAACTTCGGGTGACACTCACGGACGGCGAAGCAGCCCGCATATACATAAAGGGAACGAACAACCTTGAGGCTTATTTGAAAGTGTTGGAAGGGGATGGGTACATGCGTTCCTACAACAAGGAAGCGAATGCTGTGGGCATCCGGCTTTACCAAGAAGCCATAGATTTGGACCCAGGTTATGCGATGCCTTATATCCGCCTGTCCAGGGCCTACACGGCGGAAGTGTACTACCGCCCCGGTGAATCGCCAAAAGAGAAGCTTTCCAAGGCCGTGAGATCGGCAGAAAAGGCCATCGAACTTGACAACTCCTTGGCGGAGGGTCACGCTGCGCTGAGCTATGCCTTGCTGACCATGCGCCAGCATGATAAAGCCATTGAGGTCGCCGAACGGGCGGTGAGCCTTAACCCCAACAGTGCTACTGCTCTTTTTACCCTTGCCCAATGCATGCATTTTGCTGGGAGGTGGGAGGAGGGGCTGCCCCTGCTTCGGCAAGCCATTCGGCTCAATCCTTTTGTTCCGATTTACTACTCATATTTCGCTCCCGCTTGTCGTGAAACCGGAAGGTATGAGGAGGGCATCACTGCCCTGAAGAAATCTCTTAAGTTCGCTCCCAATGATCTGTTCGCATATATTAATCTAGTCGGTTTGTATATGTACGCCGAACGCGAAGATGAGGCCCGGGCTGCTGTCGCGGAGATCAAGCGAATAGCCCCTAATTTTTCTCTCACGAGGTACAGCAAGGCGCAGCCATGGAAGGAATCGGTGGACAGGGGTCGCATCTCTGCCGCCCTGGAAAAAGCGGGGTTGAAGTAAATAGAATGGACTATGGGATCAGGCTAAAGTAATAAAGGGAAAAGGAATGGGGATCGTTGTCCCAGCCTGAGGCCACCAGCTTGGGAACCACGAACTTGCGGCAGGTGTCGGATTCGGTCAGCTTTTCCATTGATCCGTGGGGCCTGAAAGTTAAGGGATCACGATGGGCTAAAGCTCTATGCCATATTTTCCGGCGAGGTATCGTTTCATTTCGGCGAGGAATGCTTCTGCATGCTCTATATCCGTCTGGGCGTCGGCATATTCAAAGGACGTAAAAATATCATAATCCCCATTTTCTCTTTCGTCCTTCAACTTATTGAGCCAGCGGCTGAATTTTTTATCGATTTTCCCCGTTCTGACTAAATGAAGCCCGAACATGGTTTTCAAAGCGCTATGGCTTTCAACGGTTATGCCCTCGGATAGAAGAACCGCGCTGGCCGCATGAAACATGGAATAATAGGCCCTGGAGATGGCATCATCGATAAACCCATCCTTCAAGAGAGTTTTGGCGGCGTTTAATTTTTCCTGGCTTTTTTCTATCTGGGCAAGGATCAAAGACTGGTCTTTGGGGTCCACAATTCCCTCCCGGTCTTAATAATGGAGGCCATAAAAGGTGTGGGAATAGCATTCATCTTTTGAAATTCTTCCAGTGAATAGATTTTCAATGAAATGTCCACGCCATATTCCAGAAGGAAGTCCGTAACCACTTCGTATATTCCTTCCAAAGTCCTTCGATCCTTTTTCTTCAAGACCACCAAAAAATCATAGTCTGACTCTGGTTTGGGAATCCCCTTGGCCCTTGAGCCGAAGAGAATTACTTTTACTATGCTGTCAGCGAATAAAGAGATGATTTTATTTACAAACGAAGCCTCGACAGTATTTTTTTTAATTCGCTTTTGATTTCTCATAAAAACTCCTTGGCCACAACTCAGGTCGGGCAGATGAGTTCTTTTTTCTGAATGCGGGTGAGTATCTCCAAGCCATTCCTCCCAGAGCCTCTTTACTTCTTTAGGCAAGAAGTTTCGAATGCGGCTAAAAGATTCCTGAAAATCCGAGGCTTCGACAATCCTGAAGAGCTCCTGTACATCCGCTGTTCTCCCCCGGGAAAGCACCTGCTGGATGTACATATCCCGATGGCCTTTGTTGGAGAGGTCAAACCTGGTTCCTTCTTTTAAAAACCAGAATAACTTTTTCTGAGCAACGATTTCCATGGCGGCAATAAAATTCAAGCCTTAAGATTTCTTTCAAATTTGAAATCATTATACCAGAAAATGTAAGCCAGAGTCTGAAAAGCTTTTGTTATGTCCCCGGGGGGAACATTTTTTCCGCTTATCAGCTCAGAAAAAGGTCGTAGGCCGGGTTGGCGGTTTCCTCGGTGTACTCGTAGCCGAGCTGGTCGAGGAATTTCTGGAAGGCCCGCTTGTCCCGGGGCGGGACCTGCATGCCCACCAGCACGCGCCCGAAGTCGGCGCCGTGGTTGCGGTAGTGGAACAGGCTGATGTTCCAGGCGCCGCCCATCTTGTTGAGAAAGTTCAGGAGCGCGCCGGGCCGTTCGGGGAAGGCGAAGCGGTAGAGAATCTCGTTGGCCGCGTGGGGCGCGCGTCCGCCCACCAGGTGGCGGATGTGGAGCTTGGCCATTTCGTTGTCGGTCATGTCCAGGGTGGGATAACCGTGCCTGCGCAAGGCCCGGATCAGCCTGTGGACCTCCGCGGCTTCCTGGACCTGCACGCCCACGAAAACATGGGCCTGGTCCGGGTCGGCATAGCGGTAGTTGAACTCGGTGATGTTGCGGTCGCCGATCACGGAGCAGAATTGGCGGAAGCTGCCCGGCCGCTCCGGGATGGTCGACTGCCAGGATGGCCTCCCGCCGCTCCCCGATCTCGGCGCGCTCGGACACGTGCCGCAGCCGGTCGAAATTCACGTTGGCCCCCGAGGCGATGGCGACGAGATGCTGGTTCCGGACCCGCCTCCGCTCCACGTAGCGCTTGAGCCCGGCGAAGGCGAGGGCGCCGGCGGGCTCGAGCACCGAACGCCGGTCCTCGAAGATATCCTTGATGGCGGCGCAGATTTCGTCGTTGGTGACCACCACCATTTCGTCCACGAACTCCCTGCACAGGCGGAAGGTTTCCTCGCCTACCTGCCGCACGGCCACGCCGTCGGCGAAGATGCCCACATGGTCCAGCCGCACCCGCCGGCCGGTTTTGAGCGAGCGGTCCATGGCATCGGCGTCTTCCGGCTCCACGCCGATGATCCGGATCTCCGGCCGCAGCTGCTTGATGTACACCGCGATGCCGCGCGATCAATCCGCCGCCCGCCCACCGGGACGAAGACGGCGTGCAGGTCGCCGGTGTGCTGCTTGAGGATTTCGAACCCGATCGTCCCCTGCCCGGCGATCACCTCCGGGTCATCGTAGGGATGCACGAAGGTGAGCCGGCGCCGGCCTTCGAGCTCACGGGCGTGGGCGTAAGCGGCGTCGTAATTGTCCCCGTGGAGAACGACCCGGCCGCCCAGGTTGCGCACCGCGTCGACCTTGATCTGCGGGGTCGTGCGCGGCATGACGATGACCGCATGCGTACCGAGCTTCCGGGCAGCCAGGGCCACGCCCTGGGCGTGGTTGCCGGCGGAGGCGGTGATGACCCCTTTTTTCAGCTCGGCGGAAGACAGGCCGGCCATCTTGTTGTAGGCGCCCCGGCATTTGAAGGAGAAGACCGGCTGCTCGTCCTCCCGCTTCAGCCAGACCTGGTTACGCAGGCGCTGGGAAAGGACGGGCGCATAGTCGAGCGGGGTTTCCCGGGCGACGTCGTAGACGCGGGCGTTGAGAATTTTCTTCAAATATTTCTGCGGCAATTTCGTTCTCCTCTTTCGGTATTTCTTTTTCCAAGGGAGACCGGGTCGTAATTCCCTTAGAGTAAATCCCCGGCTCTGCCAGAAGCTCACCGAGTTTGACCTTTCCGGGATGCTGGGGTTGTGGCCCGGGGGCAAGGAGCTTGTGCGCAAAAAGCATCGGCCGGGCTGGCCCTCTTCCTGGAGGCTTCGATCGGCTTCCGCAGGATGCGGCGGGCCGATCTCGCGACCGGCCGGTCGCCCCTACAAGGGGAGAATGCCTTCATAAGGAATTCGGACGGTTAGCCCGCCCGGGCCATGAAATGGAAGCCGCCTCATGGTTTTTGCGCACAGGCTCCTTGTCCCCGGGCCTGGCACCCGCTCGAAGCGCGAACCTCCCTCCGGTCCCGCAGCAGGCTGATGACTTCATCAGGCCGCGTCGCGGGCGCGGTCGCGTTCGAGGATCTTCTTCAGAAACTGGCCGGTGTAGGAATGGGGGATCCGGGCTACTTCTTCCGGGGTTCCTTCGGCAATCACCTGCTCCGCCGGCGTCTCCCCCTTCGGGGCCGAGGTCGATGATGTGGTCGGCGGTCTTGATGACTTCCAGGTTGTGCTCGATGACGATCACCGTGTTGCCGGAATCCACCAGGCGGTTGAGGACGTTCAGGAGTTTGCGGATGTCGTCGAAGTGCAGGCCGGTGGTGGGTTCATCGAGGATGTAGACCGTCCTCCCCGTGGAACGCTTGGAGAGCTCCCGGGAAAGCTTGACCCGCTGGGCTTCTCCGCCGGAGAGGGTGGTGGCCTGCTGCCCCAGCTTGATGTATCCCATGCCCACGTCCGTCAGGGTCTCGAGCTTGGCGCGGATGGCGGGGATGTTTTCGAAGAACTTCAGGGCCTGTTCCACGGTCATGTCCAGCACATCCCAGATATTTTTCCCCTTGTACTGCACCTCCAGGGTTTCCCGGTTGTACCGTTTTCCCCGGCAGACGTCGCAGGTCACGTAGATGTCGGGCAGGAAGTGCATCTCGATCTTGATGATCCCGTCGCCCCCGCAGGCCTCGCACCGGCCGCCCTTGACGTTGAAGCTGTACCGGCCGGCATGATACCCGCGGGCCCGGGACTCGGGGAGCTGGGCAAAGAGGTCCCGGATGGGGGTGAAGACCCCGGTGTAGGTGGCCGGGTTGGAGCGGGGGGTCCGCCCGATGGGGGATTGGTCGATCTCGATCACCTTGTCGATTTCCGAGAGCCCCTGGATTTCCCGGACCTTGCCGGGTTTCTCCTTGGAATGGTAGATCTTCTGGGCCAGGGCCCGGTAGAGCGTATCCAGGACCAGGGTGCTTTTGCCCGAGCCGGAAACTCCGGTCACGCAGGTGAAGCAGGCCCAGGGGGATTTTTACGGTGATGTCCTTCAGGTTGTTCTCCCTGGCCCCGATCAGGGTCAAGGATCTTCCCCGGGCTCTTCCTCCGTCGCTCCGGCACGGGAATCTTCAGCTTGCCGGAAAGGTACTTCCCGGTGAGGGAGGCTTCCGACCGGAGCAGGTCCTGCGGAGTCCCCTGGAAGACCAGCTCTCCCCCGTGGACCCCGGCTCCGGGGCCGAGGTCCAGGACGTAATCGGCCTCCAGAATGGTTTCTTCGTCGTGCTCCACCACCAGGATGGTGTTGCCCAGGTCCCGCAGCCTCTTCAGCGTGGCGAGGAGCCGGGCGTTGTCCCGCTGGTGCAGGCCGATGCTGGGCTCGTCGAGGATGTAGAGCACGCCCACCAGGCCGGACCCGATCTGCGTGGCCAGGCGGATCCGCTCGGATTCGCCGCCCGAGAGGGTGGCCGAGGAGCCGGCTCAGGGTCAGGTAGTCGAGCCCGACATTCAGCAGGAACCCCAGGCGCTCCGAGATCTCTTTCAGAATCCGCCGGGCGATCTCCCGTTCCCTCGGGTTCAGCTCCAGACGGGCGAAGAAGTCCAGGGCCTGGCGGATGGATTTTTCCGTGACCTCGTGGATGTTCAGCCCGCCCACCTTGACGAAGAGGCTCTCCTTGCGCAGCCGCGCCCCCTGGCAGACGGGGCAGGGCCGGATGTTCATGTACTTTTCCATCTCTTCCCGGATGATCTCCGAATCGGTCTCCCGGTACCTCCGCTCCAGCTGGGGGATGACGCCTTCGAATTCCCGGTAGTAGAAATGCCTCCGCTCGTCCCGGTCGTGGTAAAACTTGATCTGCTCGCCGTTGGACCCGTAGAGGATGACCTTCTGCACCTGGGGGGAGAGGGTCTTGAAAGGGGCGTAGAGGTCGATCTGGTAGTGATCGGCCAGGGACTGGAGGATCTGATGAAAGTACATCGACGTCCGTCCCTGCCAGGGAATGACGGCCCCTTCCCGGATCGACAGGTCTTGGTTGGGGACGATCAGGTCGGGGTCGAAGTACATGGTCGTTCCCAGGCCGTCGCACTGGGGGCAGGCTCCGTAGGGGTTGTTGAAGGAGAACATGCGGGGGCTGATCTCCGGGTAGCTGATGCCGCAGTCCACGCAGGCGAACTTCTCGCTGAAGACCAGCTCTTCCCCCCCGACGATCTCCACCTTGACGATCCCCTCGGAAAGATTCAGGGCCGTGGCCAGGGAGTCGGCAAGCCGCTTCGCGGCCCCTTCCTTGACCACGAGCCGGTCCACCAGGACCTCGAGGGTGTGTTTCTTGTTCTTGTCCAGGGAAATCTCTTCGCTCAGGTCGCGGATCGCCCCGTCCACCCTCACCCGGGCGTAGCCGCTTTTCCGCAGGTGATCGAATTCTTTCCGGTACTCTCCCTTGCGCCCGCGGATGATGGGGGAGAAGAGCTGCAGGCGGGTGCCCGGGGAAAGGGCCATGATTTGGTCCACGATCTGCTGGATGGTCTGGGACTGGATCTCTTTGCCGCACTGGTAGCAGTGGGGCCGGCCGACGCGGGCGAAGAGCAGCCGCAGGTAGTCGTGGATTTCGGTCACGGTCCCGACGGTGGAACGGGGATTTCGGGAGGTGGTCTTCTGCTCGATGGAGATGGCCGGCGAGAGGCCCTCGATGGTGTCCACGTCGGGCTTTTCCATCTGCTCCAGAAACTGGCGGGCGTAGGCCGAGAGGGACTCCACGTAGCGGCGCTGCCCTTCGGCATAGATGGTGTCGAAGGCCAGGGAGGATTTTCCCGACCCGGACAGGCCGGTAATCACCACCAGCCGGTCCCGGGGGATTTCCACGCTGATGTTCTTCAAGTTGTGCTCGCGGGCTCCGCGGATGATGATCTTGTCAGACATAACCTTCTAAAATCCGAAATCCGAATGTCGAAATCCGAAACAAATTCGAAATCAAAATGTCCGAAGACTTCCTGGCCGGAAAATTCGAATTTTGGTCATTCGTGCTTGTTTCGAATTTCGTGTTTCGATATTCGAATTTACCTCCCCGATTTTTCTTTCTTTCTTTGCACCATCCTGGCGGCCATCTTTATGGCTTCTTCCATGGAACGGGGGCTGGCGGTTCCCTTGCCGGCGATATCATAGGCGACCCCGTGATCCACGGAAGTACGGATAAAAGGCAGCCCCAGGGTGACATTCACCGCCGTGTCGAAATGGAGAAGCTTCAGGGGGATCAAACCCTGGTCGTGGTACATGCAGACTACGGCGTCGTATTCTCCCTGCACCGCGCGGTAAAAGAGGGAATCCGCCGGCCAGGGGCCGGAGGTACCCCAGCCCCTTTCCCGGGCCCGGTCCACCGCCCGGGAGATGATCTTTTCTTCTTTCCCGAAGAGCCCGCCTTCCCCGGCGTGGGGGTTGAAGGCGGTGACAGCGATCCGGGGGGTCCGGAATCCCCAAAATTCTTTTAAGCCCTGCCCGGTAATTTCGATGACCGAAAGGATCTTTTCTTCGGTTAAAAAACCACTTACTTGGTTCAGCGGAAGATGGGTGGTCACCAGCGCGACCCTCAGCCGGTCTCCCGCGAGCATCATGACGAAATCCTGGGTCCCCGACAGTTCGGCGAAAAATTCCGTATGGCCCCGGAAGGGGATGCCCAGGCGGGATATGGCCTCCTTGCTCACCGGCGCGGTGACAATGGCCTCGACCAGCCCCGCCAGAATCATCCTTCCGGCCTTTTCCACATAGGCAAAGGAGGCCCGTGAGCTTTGCTCCACGGGGATATCCACCGGGCTTGGCCCGGGAGAAAGACGGGAGAGGGGAAGAACCGGCAGGGCTCCTGGGGGAAGATCGGGAAGAGATCCCTCCTTGACCTCGGCCACTTTCAATCCCAGACCCAGGAATTGCACCGTTCGCTGGAGGATGTTGGGGTCTCCCAGGATCAGGGGAGAGCAGTCCGGGTAGAGAGAATCCGGAGCCAGCGCTTTGGCGATCACCTCGGGCCCCACGCCCCGGGGATCTCCCATGGTTATGGCGACAATGGGTTTCACGGTTCTGGTCATTCGTTATTGGCTATTAGTTACTCGTTATTAGTACAAGCGAATTTATTCTTTTTACCCCCCGCCCTCCCCTCCCCCTCAGGGGGAGGCAAAGAGGGGTGATGCCACTTTATTGGTTGGTGACATTTTTTTCGATCCAGAAGGCTATGACGACCAAGGAGTGACAAGTAGCGAGTAACGAATAACGTATAACTAATAACGAATAACGAGTAACTACAAGCGGATTTCAATGTACGCCTTCGACTTCAATTCCTTCATCCACTCCTCGAATTTCTTCTGGGCCTCGGCCTCGCTCAGTTCTTCCCGAATTTTGAACTGAACTTCGGCAAAGGGGCGGGGTTCCCCTCCCTTCCGTTCCAGCACCCGCAAAATGTGGAACCCGGCCGGGCTTCGGATCAGGTCGCTGACCTCTCCGGGTCTGAGCTTGAATCCCGCCTCCTCCAACTCGGGCATTAATTCCCGATGCTTGAAGTAGCCCAGGAGTCCCCCATCCCTGGCTTCGGGACCCATAGAATACTTCCTGGCCAGCTCGCTGAAATCTTCCCCCTTCCGGGCCCTTTCCAGAATCGCCTGGGCTTCCCTTTGAACCGCGGCCGTCTCTTCCCGCGAGGCATTCTGGGGCACAGGGAAAAAGATCTGCTGGATCTTGATTTCCAGGGGATCGGTGAATTTTTCCAGGTTTTTCTGGTAATAATCTCTCAGTACCACGTCCTCGATGACGATCTTCGATTTGATTTCCCGGCTGACCAGCCGCATCTTGCCCAATTGATCCCGGACGTTCTGCCGGTAGGTTGAATAGGTCATCCCCTCCCGGGCAAGGGCTTTCTTCATATCGTTTTCCGTTAAGTTCGAGGACTTCAGAACATCCTGGATCGTTGCATCCACATCCCGTTCGGGGACCTCGATCTTTCTCTTCTTCATTTCCTCTTCCAGGAGCCTGCTCTCGATGAGATGGCCCAGGACTTCCAACCGGGCTTTTTTCATCTTCTCTTCCAGTTCCCCGGCGGTGGAGGTCTTACGGACGTCGTCATAAAGAAACTTTCCCCTCTGTTCCAGCTCGGAAAGGGTGATGATTTCGCCATTGACCAGGGCCACAATGCGGTCCACGACCTCGCCCCGCAGGTTCAGGGGGAGAAGGAGAGCCAGGATGGAAAAAAGGGCAAGAAAGATTTTTCTTTTCATTCCGAAGGGAGCCTTAAATATTAAAACTAACATTTCACAGGATCTCCAGCAATAATTTTTTGGTCTCCTCCAGCATCCCCTCCCACCCTTTGGCCGTGGGGCGGAGCTTCAGGCGCTGGTCGGGGGTGAACTCCC
Source organism: uncultured delta proteobacterium (assembly GCA_963802665.1). Classification (GTDB taxonomy): domain Bacteria; phylum Desulfobacterota; class SM23-61; order SM23-61; family SM23-61; genus SM23-61. The sequence goes on from CAWDJO010000011.1 coordinate 178,174, forward strand.
TGCGGCCCTTCCCCCGGGCCACGGCGGCCACGAGCCGGGCGGGATCGATGGAGGATTTCGGGTCGAAGGTAAGAACCACCTTTTCCTTCTCCGCGGAGATCCGCTGGACTCCGGCCTGTTTCAGAAGGAGTTTCAGGTTCATCACCTGAAAAAGATTCTCGGCCGCCGGGGGAAGAGAGCCGAACCGGTCCCGGAGCTCCTCCCCGATTTCGTGGACCTCGACTTCAGACCTGGCCGAGGCAATGCGCCGGTAGAAGACCAGGCGCTGGTTGATATCCTCGATGTAATCCTGGGGGAAGAAAGCGGGAACGGGCAGGTCGATCTCCGGGTCGATCTCTTCCTTCACTTCCTCTCCCTTGAGCTCCCGGACCGCCTGCTCCAGGATCTGGAGGTACATGTCGAATCCCACCGCGGCAATGTGCCCGGACTGGGCGTCCCCCAGGAGAGTGCCCGCCCCCCGGATCTCCAGGTCGTGCATGGCCAGCTTCAGGCCGGAACCCAGCTCGCTCACCTCCTGGAGGGCCTCCAGCCGCTTGCGGGCATCGGTTCCCATCTGAGTGAGGGCCGGTACCAGGAGATAGGCATAGGCCTTCTCCTTCGACCGGCCCACCCGGCCGCGGAGCTGGTACATCTGGGCCAGCCCCAGCTTGTCGGCGCGGTTGATGAGGATGGTGTTGGCGGAGGGGAAATCCAGGCCGGATTCGATGATGGTGGTGGTCAGGAGGAGGTCCACTTCTTTCTTGACGAAGGCCATCATGACCCGCTCCAGGTCTCTCTCCACCATCTGCCCGTGGGCCACGGCCAGGCGGACCTCGGGGACCAGCCGGCGCAGGAACATTTCCATGGCCCCGATGGATTGCACCCGGTTGTGGACGAAGAAGACCTGCCCGCCCCGCCGGAGTTCCCGGCGGATGGCGTCGCGGATCACTTCCTCGTCAAACTCGGTCACGTACGTGCGGATCGCCTGCCGCTCGGCGGGGGGAGTTTCGATCACGCTGAGGTCCCGGATCCCGCCCAGGGACATCTGCAGGGTCCGGGGAATGGGAGTGGCGGTCAGGGTCAGGACGTCCACGTCGGTGCGCAGGCGCTTGATCTTTTCCTTGTGGCCCACCCCGAAGCGATGCTCTTCATCGACCACCAGCAGCCCCAGGTCCTTGAAGGCCACGTCCTTCTGCAGCAGCCGGTGCGTCCCGACGACCAGATCGACCTTTCCCCCGGTCAGGTCCTCCAGGACCTGCTTCTGCTCCGGCCGGGACCGGAAGCGGCTGAGCATCTCGACCCGGAAGGGATAAGGGGCGAAACGGCGGGAGAAGGTCTGAAAGTGCTGCTGGGCCAGGACCGTGGTGGGGACCAGCACGGCCACCTGCTTTCCTTCCATCATGGCCCGGAAGGCGCCGCGCAGGGCCACCTCGGTCTTCCCGAAACCCACGTCCCCGCAGACCAGGCGGTCCATGGGCTTTTCTTCGGTCAGGTCTTTCTGCACGTCCTCGATGGCCTGCATCTGGTCCGGGGTTTCTTCGTATTCGAAGGAGGCCTCGAACTCTTTCAGGAATTGATCCGGGGGGGGGAACCCGTGCCCCTTGACCACCGAACGGGTGGCGTAGAGCTGGATGAGCTCCTCGGCCAGTTCGCGCAGCGATTTCTTCACCCGTTTCTTGGCCTTCTCCCAGGAAGTCCCGCCCAGCTTGTCGATGCGAGGCCCGCCGTCGCCCCCTCCCACGTATTTCTGCAGGAGGTTCAGGCGGTAGACGGGGAGATACAGTTTGTCCCCGTCCTGGTATTCGAGGAGCAGGAAGTCATGTTCCTCGTTTCCCAGCTGGAGTTTCCACAGGCCCCGGTAGATGCCGATCCCGTGCTCGGAGTGCACTACGTAATCGTCCACCCGGAGGTCACTAAAAGCGGCCAGGGCGTGGTCTTTCACCGAGACCCCGGGGCGCTTCCGCACCCGCTTTTCCCCGAAGAGTTCGCTTTCGGTGATCAGGGTCAGGCCCGCGCGGGGAAAGATAAACCCCCGGGAGAGATTTCCGAGGAGAAGGGTGACCTCCCATTCTTTGGAATCCGCCGGCGTCCAGTCGGAAAAGGGCTCTTCCAGGATCTGAACGGAAAGGTCATGCTTTTCAAGCATCTCCGCCAGCCTCTGCGCCGAGCGCAGGCTGAAACACGCCAGGAGAGTCACCATTCCCTTTTCCCGGCCGGAGCGAATACGCTGGGCCAGCAGCCGCAGGATCCCTTCCTCGGATTTGGAGGCTAAGAGGTCGGACCGCAGGTGCTCGTTGGACTCGGTCTCCAGCCGAAGCCTCTCCCCTTCCCCCCCCACCTCGAGAGTCTGGAAAGCAGCCCGCGGATAATAGCGGCTCCATTCCTGGAACTCTTCTTTCTGCAGAAAAAGCTCCCCGGGATTCGGCCAGATTTCCTCCCGGGAAAGAGCGTTCTGCCAGGCCTCTTCGGCTTCCTCCCCGAAACGGGTGAGCTCTTCCTCCAGCTCCGCAGGTTCTTCCAGGAAGAGTGCGGTCCGGGGAGGAAGGAAATCGAAGAGGGTTTCCAGGGCGGGGTAAAAATAGGGCAGATAAAATTCCACGCCGGGGAAGGGAATGCCCTGCCGGATTCTTTCCAAGAGCTGCGGGGCGGAATCTTTCAGCGACCGGTCCTCCTCCAGCTGCGCGGAAAGCCTCTTGGCGGCCCCCTCGAAATGCTCCCGGAAGAGGAGGACTTCTTTCACCGGCAGGATCAGCGCCTCCTCCAGGGCTTCTGAAGAACGCTGGCTCTCCGGGTCAAAGAGGCGCACCGATTCCACCGTGTCCCCGGAGAATTCGATCCGCACCGGGCCCGGGGTGGAAGGGGGAAAGAGGTCGATCAGGTACCCCCGCACGGCGAATTCCCCCGCCTCGGTAACCAGGCTGCTCCGGGTATATCCCATCCCTTCCAGGCGGCGGATCAATTCTTCCCGTCCGAATTCCTGGTCCGGGGAAAGAGAGAAGGCGGCGGTCGCATGAAGAGCGCGGGGAGGAACCCGCTGCAGAACGGCGCGCAGGGAGGCCACCAGAATGAGCCGGCCCGGGTCGGAGAGCAGATGGTACCGGGCTTCCCACCGCTGCCCCATGGCTTCGGCCTGGGGGGAGATCCGCTCAAAGGGGTTCACTTCCCAGCCGGGATAGAGGAAGACTCTTTGATCCGGTCCGAGAAAGAAGAGAAGCTCCTGGTGGAACCGGTTCGCTTTCTCTTCATCCGCCGTGAGGACCACGAGGGGACCTTGCGCCCGGTCGAAGATGCGGGAAAGAAGGAATGCGGGGGAGGATCCTTTCAGTCCGTGAATCTTGAAAAGGCCTTCCCGTCCCTCCAGAAAGGGAAGCAGGGGACCAAATAGGTGGTGAGGATCAATCTCCCGGCGCATGAAAATTTTCCCTTCCGGGTCCGGTTCACCAGCAACCGGGATCCGGTCCGGATGATCAGCTACCCGGCGGGGAACCCGGGGAAGATACGGTTGAACAGTTCACTCAGGTAGGCGAAGGAATCGGTCAGCAGAAGAATTCCCACCAGGATCAACAGGGCTCCCCCGACCTTGGTAATGATTCCGATATGCCTGGCGGTCTTCCGGAAGGTGTTCAGGAAGGTATTCAGCGCCAGGGAGCAGATCAGGAAAGGCACCCCCATGCCCAGGGAATAGGCGAGGAGGAGAATGATTCCGGACCAGATATCCTGCTGGGTACTGGCAAAGAGGAGAATGGAGGAGAGGATCGGCCCCACGCAGGGAGTCCATCCCGCGGCGAAGGTCAACCCCACCAGGTAAGACCCCAGGAGTCCGAGGGGCTTGCTGTGGAAGTGGAATTTTTTCTCCCGCTGGAGGAAGTCGAAGGAAAAGATTCCGCTGATCAAAAGCCCGAAGAGAATGATCAGAATGCCCCCGGCAATCCGGATGGTATCCCGGTAGGCGGAGAGGAATTGCCCGAGATACGTCGCCGAAGCCCCGAGAGTGACGAAGAGGGTACTGAATCCCAGGCCGAACATGAGAGAATGGAGAAAAATCGTCTTTCGTCTTTTCCCCCGGTTATCCTCCTGGGTGAGTTCTTCAAAAGAGAGGCCGGTGATAAAAGCCAAGTAGGATGGGACCAGGGGCAAGACGCAGGGAGAAAGGAAGGAGAGGAGCCCTGCGGCAAAGGCAATGTACAGGGAAAGATCCTGAGATCCGCTCATCGGTTTGTTTCTCCTATATTTTCATAAGGGCTTTCGCGCTGGCCCAGGGCCGGAGAAGGTTCCCCCTTTCCTCCGGGCATGGAACTCCGCAGCAGCCAGTGCTTCTGCAGGCCCTGAATCAGTTTATCGGCGTCTTCCGTGGTCTCCTGGGTGGTGGTCATAAGCTCGGGAATCTGGGGGGAGGCTTTTTTCACGTTCCCGGTAATCTCTTTCACATTCTCGGCAATCGCGGGAGTATGAGCGGTGGTCTTCTTTACATCTTCCAGGATGGGAGGCAATTCAGCAAGGGCTTTTTTCAGCTCTTCGATCAGTTTGGGAACTTCCTTGACCGAGCGGTCCACTTCTCCCATCAGCGGAGGCAGGTTCTGGGAAACCTGAGCCGCATTCCGGGTGATCTCTTCCACGTTGGACAGAGACCGGCGGACCTGAACGATGGCCGCGTTGATCTCCCCGTGCATCTTGGGGTCCTGGAGAATGGCTCCCACGCTTCCCTGGCCCCTTTTGAGCTGGGAGGTCACGAATTCCAGATTGCCCAGCGTCCTGAACAGAGATCCCTTTGGGTCGTCCAGTTTGTGGGTGATGGATTTCAGATTGTCCAGGACTTCGTCGATCTTCTTCAGGTAGCCCTTTACATCGATCTCTTTGAGAAGATCGGTGATCTCCTTGGACTCCAGGGAGGGGATGGTGCTCCCGGCAGGCAGGGGAGGCTTCTCCGGAGAACCCACCGTGATTTCAATCGTCTTCCCCCCGATGAGGGCCATGGCAATGGCGGCCTGGGAATCCTGGCGGATATTTTCCTGGTACCGTTGCAGGACCTCGATCATCAGTTCCACCTTGCTCTGGGGGTCCAACCGGAGGGATTTCACGTTTCCCACTTCCATGCCCGAGATGGTCACGGGCGTCCCCGGCTTAAGCCCCTGGACCTTGCTGAAGACCACCTTGTAGGGAGACCGTTTGGCGAACCATTTCTGGCCCCGTCCCACAAAAACCAGGGCTACGATGGCCATGAGGATGGCGAAGACCACCAGAATCCCCACATACCGATCAAAGTGTTTGACCCGGAAGAACATCTGCATATTTTTGCCTTTTCAGTGGATTTCTCCCCAAAGGAAGCGAGGCAACTTCTGACTCAGAATACCTGGAGGATCAAAAGCACCAAGCACCAAATTCCAAATAAGCACCAAATTCCAAACCAGGACGATCTAGTTTAACCGATTCAATTTTGGAGATTGGAATTCATTTGGGATTTGGTCCCGCCTTCAGCGGGATTGGATTTTGGAATTTTCCCCTTTTTTGGTCTTCTCCAAATAGGCCCCCATTTCTTCCCTGGTTCCTTCGGCCGTGATGCGGCCGCCCTCCAGCAGCCCGATCCGGTCAGCATTCTTTCCCGCAAGGGGATATTCGCTGCCCACTTCCAGGAGGCTGGCCCCGCGCCTTTGTTGATAGTCTCGGATGATCCGGCTCAGGCTCCGGGCAACCTCCGTCTCCATACCGCTGGTGGGCTGGTCCAGGAGAAGATATTCCGGCTCCAGCATAAAAGCCCGGGCCAGCGCGGCCCGCTTGCGCATTTCCAGGCTCAGCGCCGAAGGGAGGGACCATTCGAAAGACCGGTCAAACCCAAAAAGCCCCATCTTCTCTGCCACCCGCGCGCGTACCTCATCCTCCGTCCCTTTTTTATGATAGCGAAGCGGAAGGGCGATATTGTCATAGATGGCCATGTTGCTGATGAGGGCGGAATCCTGGAAGACGAAGCCGATTCTGGCCCGCAGCTCCTGGATCTCCTCCTTGGGAGCGGTTTTCAGGTCGGTTCCTCCGAGAGTCACTCTCCCTTCTTGGGGAAAGATCAGGCCGGCACAGAGGTGCAGAAGCAAGGACTTGCCGCTCCCGCTGCCCCCCAAGACAAAAAGGGCTTGCCCCTTGGGGAGGCGAAGGTTCAAATCCTGGAAGATCATTCTTGAGTCGAGGCGAAATGATACATTCCAAACTTCAAGAGCGATTTCCATCGTTTCCTTCGACGGAAGAAAAAAATATTAACCGCAGAGAACGCAGAGACCGCAGAGCGTGTTTCTTCGCTAAAGACTAAGAACATGAACCATTTGTTGAATATTTCATCCTCTCTGCGTTCTCCCGGATCGATCTGCGGTTTGTAGGGTCTTTTCTCTTTTTGAGGAATAGAAATCTGTATTTTTCTCTGGATCCTCCGCGGATGAAAACAAGAGGATGATCCAAAGAGGAAGCAGAGTGCGCAGAGATCATTTCCTGAAAGCCCTTTGGCAGTTTTGTCCTTCAGAGAATCGTTGGCAATGGGGCCGGTTTTTCCCGAGGCATCCTGGGCTCTGAGCCTATGGCCGCTTTTATCTCCGCGTGCTCTGCGCTCTCTGTCGGTTAAACATTTTTATTCTACCGTTCTTTGGGGGAATAAGAAAGAGGTCTTCGGCCAACCCCCCTCTCAGGAATGTTTACAGCTGAATTTCCGTCTGCTGGGAAAGAGCAAAGCACTCCATCCCCGCTCCCTTCTCCCCGATGATCCGCCTACAATGCTGAACGATTCCCTCCAGGGCCGAGTCGGTCCTTTCCTGGTTATGGTGGAAGACGCCGAAGGTCTTCACCTTGGCTTCCAGGGCCAGACGGAGGGCATCGGTAAAAACGGAGTGACCCCAGCTTCGGGTCTCCTGATACTCTTCTTCCGTGTACTCGGCATCGTGAACCAAAAAATCGGCCCCCCGGGAGAAGTTCACATAATCCCGGAAATGGAGTCCGCCGGGGTGCCGGTAGCCCAGTTCGTTATCGGTGAGGAAGACGAAACTCCGCCCGTTCTCGGTAAACTTGTAGCCGTACCCCTGGTTGGGATGGCTGAGGGCGATGGGCGTGACGGTCATGGATTGGATGGAGAAGCTGCTTTCACAGGCCTCGTGGTAGGAGATGTCCGCCTGGAGGTCCTGGAAATTGACGGGGAAGTAAGGAGCCTCCATGGTCCGGGAGATCATTCCCTGGATGGATTCCTGGGCCAGGGGGCAGCCGAACATCTGGATGGCCGTTCCCCTTTGGTAGATGGGTTTGAAGAAAGGGAAGCCGAGGATGTGATCCCAGTGGGCGTGAGTGAAGACCATGAAAATCCGATCCCTTTTTTCCTGGATCAGCAGGTTTCCCAGCCTTCGAATCCCGGAACCGGCATCGACAATGATGACCTCATCCTCCTGGGTCCGGATCTCGATACAGGTCGTATCCCCGCCGTAGGTTACATAATCCCCCCCGGAAACGGGAATGGACCCCCTGGCTCCCCAGCAGCGAATCTTCATCGGTTATCCCTTGGTTCAGTTCTCCGGCGCCCCTAAGGCCGGGGACGCCGGTTTCGTTCTTCTTACAGGTAAAAAAGTACCGTCAGCAGAGCATTGGTCCCAAAACAGAACAACATGGCGCTCACCACTCCCCGGGTCGCCGCCTGAGGGACCTCGATGAGCGAGTGACGCACCGTGAGCCCGTAATAGGTGCAGGTTAAACCAATCAAGAGCCCGAAAATGAGGCTTTTGAGGAAAGCAAAGAGCAGGTCGTTGGCGGTGAGAGCGATCTCCAGTTCCCGCAGAAAAGCCGGGAAGGTGATGGGCAGAATCAGCTTGGATACCCAGAAACCTCCCAGCAGTCCGACGGTGATGAAAATAATGGTCAGGCAGATCACCGCAACGGTCACCCCGATGATCCGGGGGCTGACGATAAAATAGACCGGGTTGATCCCCATCACCTCGATGGCCTCCAGTTCATGGGCGATGACAATATTCCCCAGTTCCGTGGCAATGGCCGTGCCCGAGCGTCCGATGACGATGATTGCCGTGAGCAAAGGCCCCACTTCGCGAAACAGGACCAGGACCAGGATGGGAACAATAAACTCAATGCCGCCCCCCAGAAAAGAGAGCTGGGTCCCGATCTGCACGATGATTACGGTTCCCAGGGCCAGGGAAATGACCGCCACGACTTTCAGGGCTTGAACCGCGGTAAAATAGACCTGGCGCAGGGTGATTTCGAAGACCAGCGAGAACCCCTTCTTTCTCTCGGTTATGAGCTCCCGGAAAGCCATGTATAGAAGAGTGGAAAGGTTGAGAAAAACCATCACCTTTCCTCTCACCCATCGGCCGATGGACTCGAGAAAATCTGCCTTCTCTTCCGGGAAAATTCTTTTTGGGGCGGTAATCGGAGAACCCATGGTGATACCCCAGAGACCTCGGGGCTCTCATCCTCCTTTTCGGCAAAGGGGCAATAAACCTATAATTTCAAATAACAAATATACCACTAACCCTCGGAATTTTCTATTCAAATATTGCCTCGGCGGGAGGAACGTGATAAATAGAGGCATAGTCCAAAGAGCGAGGTCGAGGGTAAGGTCAAGGTCAAGGTTAAGGTCGAGGTAAGATAGGAAGGTGAGGTTAAGGTAGGCTGAGTAAAGAAAGGCATGGGCCTGAAGCTTGGGACTTAGACCGGACTCAGGGCGCAGCACTTTTGAGGATGGCGAAGGGCGAAAGGAATGATTTCGGTAGAGAAGACCATTTTTTCCCTGGGTACCAGTAACCGGAGATGGGAGGAGTTTATCCGTCTCTTGCGGGCGTACAGGATCGAAATGGTGATCGACGTGCGCAGTTTCCCGACCAGCAAATTCGTCCACTTTAAGCAAGAGTCAATGAACCCTTCTCTGGCCGAGGCCGGTTTCGGGTACTACTTCCTGGGAAAGGAGCTGGGGGGATACCGCAAGGGGGGATACGAGGCTTATACCCAGACTCTTCCCTACCTTGCGGGAATGGAACTCTTAGAACGAATGTCTTCCCGCTGCCGCGCCGCCATCCTTTGCGCCGAGCGCCTTCCTTGGCGCTGCCATCGCCGGTTCATCGGCCGGAGCCTGCAGGAGCGAGGGTGGAAAATCACCCATATCCTCGATGAGGAGAAGGTTTGGGAAGATAGAGTTCCAGATGAGCCGTAGGGGCACGATGCATCGTGCCCCTACCTTGGCGGGGAATCGTCGGAGATTCTATAGAGGAAAGGATTTTCGCAATGGCCCTCGTTTTATTCGAGAGGAAAGAGGATACGCTGAGGGTTTCCCTGAACCGGACGTCGGCCCTCAATGCCATCAACAGCGCCGTCCTCCAGGAGCTGGAGCAGGGGCTGAAACAGCACGAATTCGACCCGGCCGTCAAGAGCTCTTATTCTCTTCGGGCAGGGGGGATGTTTCGCCTCCGGGGCCGATATCCGGGAGCTATCCAGCCTGGATGAAGAGGGGATCCGGAAATTTCACGAGCTGCGGGAAAGGACCTTCGACCTTCTGGAAAATTTTCCCATTCCAACGCTGGCCATCATAGAGAAATACGCCCTCGGTACCGGCCTGGAGCTGGCCTTATGCTGCGATTTCAGAATTGCAGCCACCGATGCTAAGCTCGGGGTTCCTTCAGCAAAGCTTGGGCTTGTCGAGAGTTATGAATATTTCACCAGGCTGGTGCGCGCCGTCGGCCCTTCATGGGCCAGGAAGATGGTCTTTACCGGAGATCAGGTCGACGCCGAGACAGCATTCCAGATCGGGTTGGTGGAAGAATTGAGCCCCCCGGAAAGAATCTTCGAGAAGGCGGATGCCATCCTTTCCCGGATTCTCAAAAATTCGGCTTCTTCCATCAAGCAGACCAAGAGGGTCATCGCCAATTGTGCGCGGGACCCCAATCTATTCCTGGTGAAGGACCCGGCGCTGCCGATGGTCGATTCAACCAAATCGCAGGACTTCAAGGAGGCCACCCGCGCTTTTCTGGAAAAGAAGGGCCAGAAGAAATTTTAAAGGGATAGAAAAATCAGGGCTCGTGCTGAAGGGAGAAAACATGTCCGAACTCGTCAGGGTAATTAAAGAGGATGAGGTGGCCAAGGTATTTTTATACCGGCCGCAGGCCTTCAACGCCTTCGACCTCGATATGGTCCGGCAATTTTCCGAATGCCTGATCACTCTTTCCGTGGATGATGCGGCGCGGGCGGTCGTGATCTCCGGTGAAGGGAAGGCTTTCTGCGCCGGGGGAGACTTAAAGTGGGCTTCCAACTTTCCCCGCGGGCCATCGGCTGGGTTTCATGAGTTGGCCGCCCGGTTTCACCTGGCCATCCTGGAGATTCGGCGGATGAAGAAGCCCGTAATCGCGGTGATCAACGGGATTGCCGCGGGCGGCGGGTTCTCCCTGGCCCTGGCCTGCGATTTCCGGGTCATGGCCCGATCGGCCACCCTGCGCCAGGCTTATACCTCGGCCGGGCTTTGCCTCGACGGCGGGGGAAGCTTTACGCTCCCCCGGCTGGTGGGTTTCGCCCGGGCCCTGGAGATCGCGGCTTTTGACCCGCCGATTTCTTCCGACCAGGCCTTAGCCTGGGGATTGGTGACCCGGGTTGCGGAGGATGGGTTGGCCATGGAAGAAGGAATCAAAATGGCCCGCCAGCTGGCCCGGGGGTCCCTCCATTCCTTCGGGTGGTCCAAGGAACTGCTGACCGACTCCTTCCATACCCCCTTTGAAGCGCAGCTGGAGAAGGAGCGAACGGGAATCTGCAGTTGCGGAGCCCATGCGGACGGAAAAGAGGGATTGCGGGCCTTCGGGGAGAAGCGCAAGCCTGTTTTTGGCGGCCGGGAAATTCATAAGAAGGATTGATTCGTTGAATCGTTGACTGGTTTAAGGAGAAAACGAACCAGGAAAAGAAGGAGGGAAGATGGCTGTGCATATTCATCCTTTCGACCCCAAATGGATTCCCCAGATCCTGGACAAAATTCCCATGGCCGTGACGATCTTCGACTTACAGGGGATTATGCTCTACTACAACGAATACAGCCCCCGGGTCATCAACCGCAAACCCGAACTCCTGGGAAAGGACATCCGCCTCTGCCACCAGAAACCCGAGAGCAACGCCCGCATCGATAGGATGATCGAAGAATTTAAAAATGGCAGGCGGGAACCCATTTCCTATGAAGCCAGGCCCTACGGAAAACCTCTTCTGGTCACCGTGTCTCCTCTGGAGGTCGATGGGCGCCTGGTGGGCTGCATTCACACGGCGATGCCCAAGCCCCTGGGATGAACCGGGACATGGCATTATGGCCTTTTATCTGTTATTTTAAAAGTGTTCAGCTTTCAACGACGGGCACGGGCCTTTTGAAGTTCTCTTGCCGACTGCTGATACCTGACCGCTGACTGCTATTTCTCGAAAGGTTCTTCTGATTTGTCATGTTAGCCAAACCCGATTTGGTTCTCCTGCACGCTCCTTCGGTTTACGACTTCCGCAAGCTGCCGATCCTCTTCGGGCCCATCAGCGACCTGGTTCCTTCCACCCCCATTTTTGAGATGTATCCCGTGGGGTTTTCCTCCATCGCCGAGCACCTGGAAAGGAATGGGATTCGGGTTCGGATCATCAACTTGGCCTTCCGGATGCTGCAGGATAGGAATTTTGATGCGGAGAAGCTCATCGCGAAACTGAAACCCCGGATGTTCGGCATCGACCTCCATTGGCTTCCCCATGCCCATGGGTCTCTGGAGGTAGCCGCCCTGTGCAAAAAGCATCATCCCGAGATTCCGGTCGTATTCGGCGGATATTCCGCGTCCTACTTCCACGAGGAACTGATTCGTTACCCCCAGGTTGATTATGTGATTCGGGGGGATTCTGCGGAAGAACCGCTCCGCCGGCTGATGGTAGCATTGAAGGAAAGGCAATCCCTGGCGGCGATTCCCAACCTGACCTGGAAGGATGAAAAAAAGGATGTTCACGTCAATCCCTTAACTCACGTCCTTCCCGATCTGGACGAATACTCCAACAACTATCCCAACCTCTTCCGCTCGGTGGTCAGGTACCTGGACCTGAAGTCCCTGATTCCCATCCACGACTGGTGGGAATATCCTATCACCGCGGTCATGACCGTCCGGGGGTGCACCCACAACTGCGTCTTCTGCGGGGGGTCGAATTTCGGCTTGAGCCATTTTTACTGCCGGGACAAGTGCGCCTACCGCAGCCCGGAAAAAGTGGCCGACGACATCCTGGCCATCTCCAGGTACACGAACGCGCCCATCTTTGTGGTCGGGGACTTACGGCAGGCGGGGGAGGAGTATGCCCGGCGGCTTCTGTCCCGGATCAAGCCGGTGCGGCCGAAAAATCAAGTGGTCCTGGAATTATTTACTCCCGCCCCGGAATCCTATTTCCAGATGGTGGCGGAGGCTTTTCCCAACTTCAATTTTGAGACTTCTCCCGAGTCCCATGACGAGCAAGTCCGCCGGGCAACCGGAAAGTTCTATTCCAATGGAGCGATGGAAAAATCGATCCGCTACGCCCTGGATCACGGCTGCTCGAAGTTCGATGTCTTCTTCATGATCGGCCTTCCCGAGCAGACTCCGGCGTCGGTCCTGGAGACCCTGGACTACTGCGAGTACCTGCTGAAAACCTTCGACCGGCGCCTCAATCCCTTCATCTCTCCCCTGGCCCCCTTCCTCGATCCCGGGTGCATCGCTTTCGAAAAGGCCGACGAGGTGGGATACCGGGTCTTCTGCAAGACCCTGGAGGATTACCGGAAGGCCCTCCTGGCCCCGAGCTGGAAATACACCCTCAGCTACGAAACGAAATGGATGACCCGCGACGACATCGTCCAGACCTCCTACCAGGCCGGGCTCCGCCTGAACCGGCTGAAGGAAAAATACGGCCTTCTGGATCCGGCCACAGCCGAGCGGACGGAGAAGCGCATCCTCCTGGCCAGGGAGATGATCGGCAAGGTGGACGAGATCATTCTCCTGCCGGAGCCGGAGCGGACCCGGAAGCTTCTGGCCCTGAAGGAGACTTTCGATCGGGCGAGCATGTCCACGGTTTGCGACAAGGAAGAGATCAAGTGGCCGGTCTTCCGGTGGCGGTTGAATTTTCCCAACATCCTCCGGGCGATCTTTCAGCGCCGCCCGGCATGACTTAATCATCCATTACGTAGGGGCGGTTCGCGAACCGCCCCTACACCGGGCTTTCATCGGGGCAATTCATGAATTGCCCCTACATCGCCAAATATGACGCAAAAAAGAGACGATCAGTCCGCAGACGAGGCTGAGCCCCTGGAACTTCCGATCGACGGGGTCCTGGACCTGCACACTTTTCAGCCCAAGGAAGTCAAGGACCTCCTGCCCGATTACATTGCCGCCTGCCGGGGAAAAGGGATCCTGCAGATCCGGGTGATTCACGGAAAAGGGACGGGGGCCTTACGCAGAACGGTGCATTCCATCCTGGGCCGGCTGCCGGAGGTGGCTTCCTTCCGGCTGGCCGGGGAAGATGCCGGGAGCTGGGGCGCCACCCTGGTGGAGCTCAAGCCGCGGGAATAAGCTTTGGGGAACCCAAACAACCGGCGCGTCCACCGCCTCAACTTTCACCACCCATTCCTTCCACTGCGTGTAACTGGGAAAGAAATAGGCGAACAAGGTAAGGGAGAGCACCAGGAAAGGATAGAAGCTGAGCGGGTTGCGGGTCAAGAGAAAGAGGGTCAACCCCGTGATAGCTGCGGTCTCACAGAGGGCATGGGTTGCCACGGAGGCGATCAGAAGCCGGGAGGAGGGACTCTTGATGTTTTTTGCTGCCTCGCCCCGGAGAATTTGACGGCGCACGAACCAGATCAGGAAAAGAGTCAGGGCGGTAAAAGTCAGCAGGAAATACTTGATGAGCATGACTTCGGGAGAGGAGGAATCCTTTTTAAGAAAATGGACCTCCGACTTAAAAAGCTCAACCAAAAATAAATAGATGAAAAGGCCGCCGACCATGGCAATCCATAGAAAAACGGCACGGCGATAATTGCTTTTCAAGCCCTCCATCAGAATCCCTTCCTCCTTCCTGCCGGACAATTCAACCCTTCTTTTTATATCGGATGGGGAAAAGGATTTCTTAAAATTGATCTTCAGCAGTTGTTTTGGGGGCTGTTTTTCTGAGCCTTTATTCTATTTTTGGATCATCTCCAGAATTAGTCGAGAGCCAAAGGGCTGGCAAATTTGAAATGCCAGGTGATTCCAAGGTCCCGGAAGGAAAGTCATATTGCTTGCAATCATGAGGCACCTATCCCTTTTTAGCTGTGGCGGGGGTGTCTGTCCCCTCATCGAAGTTTTCTTGTTCCGCGCCCCGCTGCGCTTTGCGGAAGGCAAGCAGGGGGGCTAGGGAAATCCATATCCCGCCGATGCTTGCGGCAGCAATCTGACTTGTCCTTCCGGGCCCTTGGCAGGTTTTCATAAAATATTCGATCAACGAATTTGGAGATGATCCCTGTTTTAGAGATTATGGGATGAAATCCATATCCTTCTCTGAAGAGGGTCAACGATTGATTTCAGGCAGAAATTTGTTGACATGATGAGGCTGTCCCTTGTATCTTTAGGGCACTTAAAAGAGACCGTGATTATCCCATCCGTTCATTGCCCCGCCCATGGGGCGGCTATTCATATATAGCTCTGCGCAATCTATCAGGAATGATCAACCCCCAAAAAGGGACAGGGGGGATGCATGCCCCTGATCCCTATTCGCATCGACGCCCGTCGACAGGACGGCGTGGGATGTGGTATCCTTAATTATAAATGTTGCCGAATCCATCATCGCGAACAGCAGGCATCGCGGTTTGTGGAAAAGAAGTGGCAGGATTCTCCGGGATTGCCGACTCAAGTCCGCCGCTCGGCTGATCCGGTGTCGCTGGCAGCGGGGGCTGCGCAGGGCAGAACCGCCGCCGACAAGAACCATTACGGCTCCGTGCCGGAGTCGGGTGTGGCACCTCGTCTCACTATATTACACTCGAAGGAGGGAAGTGATGTTCAAGGCAAGACCAGGTTACAGCTTTGCAGTATTGGCAGCGGCCGTTGCCGCCGTCTTCGCTTTTTCGGCGATCGACCCGGCTTACGCAGCGGAGCGCAAGTCGCTCCGCTTGGCCACGTCCCAAGTGGGTACTTACGGCTACAAGGTATCCGCCCAGTTGGCCGGAGTGTTAGAGAAGGGGCTCGGCGGCGAATACACCATCACGGTCAATCCGTATCCGTCGCCTACCGTTGCCATGAAGGCCTTGATGAATGGGGAAGCGGAGATCAGCTACACGGCCGACGTGGGGATGACCCAATTCGTTAAAAACGAGGGCGCCTTCAAGGGATTCACTCCCACCAAGCCGAAGATTGTGCACACCTGGTATGCGTACCCGATGGAGTCGTTTATGGCCGTGGTTGCCTCGAAGGGCCACCTGTACAAGTCATTGGCCGACTTCAGCGGCAAGCCGGTATTCTTCACCCCCGCCGGGTTCATGAACTGGCTGAATTTCGAGCGCATCTTCAAGGCGCTCGGCTACCAGTTCAAACACGTCCAGATCGGCGTTGCGACCCAGGCTGACGCGATGCAGGCCGGTACCATCATCGGCGCGGTCGCCTATACGACCGGAGGCCTTTCGCTCCCGTCTTACTGGCGTGAAACAGAGCTGCGCATTGACCTCAAGGTTATCAATCCGAGTCCGGATGAGGTCAAGAAGCTGACGGCGGCGAACCTCGCTCCCATGGAGATCGATCCAAAGAAGGTATTCAGCAAGGACGTCGGGCGTGAAGACGATCCTGGGCGTGCCGCTCCTGTTCGGCTACAACGTGCGTGCGGATATGCCCGAGGAGGTCGTCTACAAGATGGTGACTACGTTCTACAATCAGCGGGAAGAGCTCGTGAAGGGAGATCCGGGCTTCGGCCCCCTGGCACGCGACTTCATGGGCATGCAGGCAAGGGGCATCAATGCCAATCCAACGGCTCCGGTGCATCCGGGGCTGGCGAAATTCCTGAAAGAGAAGAAGGCCTGGAACGATAAGTGGATCATCTCCGGCGGCAAATGATCCCTCCAATAAACCGCACCTCGGGTGCGATTCCCCCCCCCACCCTAACCCTCCCCCTCGAGGGGGGAGGGAAAGGGAGGGGGTGATCTCCGGCGAATATTCTTTGGCAACGTTTAGGTTAAATGAGCGTCGTCATTTGGTGGGCAGATGCTGCGGTCTAAAAGGTGACCGACACTTTGGGCGCAAAAGGGGAAAACCATGCTGATTGACGGAATCAAGCGCCAGACCAACCTCAAAAACCTGATCTTCGGCTTATCGATCTTTATGTTCGTCTGGCTGTGCTGGTACTTTTACACCGGCTATGGAGGACCGAGCGAACTCGTGGCCTACCTTCTGCCGGTCGCCCTGGCGCTGCAGATCCTGCACATGTACCAGAGGGATTATATCTACAAGCGACTGCCGCCGATCGCCAATCATATTCTTGTGGTTATCTATCTCGCCATCTGTGTTCTTGCCTTCTACCATTTTATGGTGGAGTACGAACAGATCTCCATCTGGCGGCAGGGCTCTTACACCCGGATGGACTTCATCGTGGGTTTGCTCATGTTCCTCCTGGTGATGGAGCTGTCACGGATGGCCCATAACGAGCTGTTTTGGGTGAACGTGATCCTGGTTTTCTACACCCTGTGGGGCTATCTGAGCCCGATCGACTTCTTCTGGCATCCGGGGATGCCCTTCTACCGAATCATCACCGCGAATACGGTCGAGCTTACCACCGGCATTTACGGGCTCTACTCCCAGATCGCCATGACTACGATCGGGGCTTTTTTACTCCTGGCGGCCGCCGCCCGCGGCTTCGATGCCCAGGGAGCGATGGTCCATTTCATGCGGCGGATCGCCGGGAAGTCGCGGGCTACGATCCCTCAGACGGCCGTGCTCGCCTCCTCGGCAGTCGGCATGATCAGCGGCAGCGGTGCGGCCAACGCCACGGTGGTCGGCAGTTTCACGATCCCGCTGATGAAACGCTACGGCGTGCCGGCGGAGTTCGCCGGGGCGGTTGAGACCTCGGCTTCCATGGGCGGGCTCATCATGCCGCCGGTGATGGCGGTCGCCGGTTTCATCATGGCGGAATTCCTCGGCGTGCCCTACTGGAATGTCTGTCTCCGCGGCTTCGCCCTCGCCTTCATCTACTACTCCACGCTCTCCCTGTCCATTTATCTCATGAGCGTGAGGCTGATGTCTCCCGATCCGATTGAAAAAGTAACCATGCCGGTCTACGACCAGATCAAGACGGGGATCTTCTTCCTGGGGGTCATCTTTCTCACGATCCTGATGGGCGTGCTTGGCCTGGGCGAACAGCTTGCGGGGCTCTATACCGGGGCTTTCATGTTCGCGCTCCTCATCCTACTCTTTCTTTTTTTCAAGTACGGGCTGCGGGACCTGGCGGCGGAAAAGGATGCGCTTTTCGCGAACGTCCGCATCATGATCGAGACCCATGCCGAGCTGACCTCCTACCTGACCCTGCTGCTGGCGACGCTGGGCATCATGATCTGCCTGTTCACCGTGACCGGCTTCATCAATCGAATGGGGGCCATACTCCTGCATCTTGGCGAGTGGCACGTCATCGCGCTCATCCTGATGGCCTATGCCTTCGGCTGGCTGGTCGGCGCCGGCCTGCCGCCGACGGCCACCTATATCGTCCTTGCGGTCATCATCGTGGACCCCCTGCGCAAGCTCGGCGTCGATATCTGGGTAGCGCATTTCTTTGTTTTTCTAATCGCCGTCTGGGGAGAGTTGTCCCCGCCGACCTCGCTTGCGGCGGCGGTTTCGGCACGGATCGCGGAGGCGTCTTTCATGAAGACCATGTGGCAGGCGTTGAAACTGTGCCTGCCCATCACCATCATGACTTTTGCCATCTTCACCCGCTCCAGATCTGGTGGTGAACCCGGGCTGGGGAATGATCGTGGATATGCTGACCGTGTCCATTTCCTGCTGGGGCTTCACCTTGTCTATGTTCGGGAGGATTGTCCACAACCGGGGCTCGGACGTGATGGTGCGCGTGGCGCTGGCCCTGGTTTCATTGGTGGTGATGTTCCACCCGAACGACACCTTGGCGCTCTGGACGGCGGTGGTCTTGCTGCCGGCAGTGATCTACTGCACCTCTCGCCACCGGACAGTCGGCCGGCCGAAGAGCGGGCTGCAGGAGCAGCCCGCAGCATAACGGACGTTGTCATGGTGGGAAGAGGGTCAGAAGTCGCGAATAAGTAAATCGTGGAAAAAGTAAGTGGTGAAGTAGTGAGCAGTTGCCTTTGCCGTTTCGCGCTTACGACTCACAACTCACTACTTACTTATTCGCGGTTTTATCCATCTCCCGGAACAACGACGATTTTCATCTTGGCGCCGTTTTCGGGGAGGCCGTAGCGGCCCGCGGCCCCTCCCTGGTCCGTGGAGAGGATGATTTCCACCTGGTTGAGCTGGCCGCAGGACAAACAGGTAAAACGCAATTTCCGCGTGGCCTCGGTGAATTCAATCTCCGCCGGCTGACCGCAGTCCGGGTTGGTGCAATTCACCCTTTCCTTGAAACGGGTCATCCTATTCGTCGTCCTCGTCTTTCCCCCGCCAGGCCTTGACGAAGGCCGCCCCGATCATCCACAGGGCAACCGCGGCAATCCCCCACATGATGGGATTGTAGAGGAAATTCTCTTTCAAATATTGGAGAAGAGACCGAAAGATCTCCATGGATTGATATTTTCTCCTATTCCCGGAAGATTGCCAAGATAATTTTCAAAGGGACGATTTTCATTGGCAGAGCAGCTCGAGTCGGATAGGATAAAGGAGGTTGAGAATCGCTCTTACCCACCATCCAAGCCGGTCCGCCTTTATCATCTAAACAAAGAAAGGAAAGAGTCCATGGAGATGAAATTTAAACCCGAAGACCTCAATTTCCACCGGGAGGAGTACCAGAAATTCACTGCGGCGATGCGTTCCAAAGACTATCCTCCCCTGATGAAGAAGGAAGTCCAGGGGCGGGTAAACCTCCGGCATCGCCGTTCCAATCCCTATGTACGGGATGGGAAAGCCCTGGTCTCATTTGTCATGGCCGGCAAAGACCTCAAGAGCGATATCCGCAAGGCCGTAGATGTCCTGGGGGGACTCGGGAAGGCCATCCGATCCCAGGACCGGGTTCTTTTGAAACCCAACTTCAACAGCGATGACCCCCCTCCCGGGTCTACGGCAATGGACTTCCTGATGGCGGTGATCGAAATCCTGCGCGAGGATGGTTGTACCCGCATCTCCGTGGGGGAAGGCGCCGGGCGACCCTGGGTTCCCACGGCTAAGGTCTTCAAAAACTCAGGCTTATCCGCCCGGATGAGCGAAGCCCAAATCCCCCTCCTGGATTTTGACCAGACCCAGTTCATCGATGTGCCCATCGGGGGGGAGTATCTCGAGGTCATCGCCTACCCGAAGGACCTGGAGGATTTTGACAAGATCATCTACCTTCCCACCATGAAGAGCCACTACCTGGCCGGCTTCTCCATGAGTTTGAAGCTGACCGTGGGGCTTACCCATCTGGCCGATCGGTCCCTGCTTCATGCGGAAAACAACCAGTTCGTCTCCCAGCGCGCGGCGGAGATGAGCATCCCCGTCAAACCCGACCTGATCCTCATGGACGGCAGGATCTCTTTTGTCAGTGGTGGGCCGGCCCACGGGCTGGCGGTCCACCCCGGCGTCATCCTGGCCTCCGGCGATCCCGTGGCCCTGGATGTTCAGGGCGTCCGCCTTCTGCAGAACTATGCCGCCGTGAACCACCTGGGCATGGACGCCTGGTCCCTGCCCCAGATCAAGACGGCGGTGAGACACGGGTTGGGAATTCAAAGCGATGACCAGATGGTTTTGCTCCGGTGAGACTTCATCCTTCGGGCTTCTTCTCGGGGGGATGCTTTTTATGCAGCCAGCTCTCGACTCGATCCCGGTAGATCAAGGTGAGTACCAGGGCGAGCAGGCCCATCCCCAGGACGACGAAGAAAGCCCGGTAATCCTCCGACCGAACCGCCTCCCCCTGCATGGAAAGCAGAAGGGTGCCCGGAATCCTCCCGATGGTGGAGACCACCAGAAAAGTGAGAACGTGCATGGGGCTTAGACCCAGGAGATAACAGAAATAATCCTTTGGCAACCCGGGGATGATGAAGACAATGAAAGAGAAAAAAGCTCCCTGGTGCTCCATCAAGTAGTCAAATTTATCCATGATTTCTTTGGCCACGAAACGGCGGACAAAAGAAAAGCCCAAGCGGCGGGCGATCAGGAAGGCGACCCAGGAACCCAGAGTCAGGCCGATCGTGGAGTAGATGAAGCCTGCTCCCGTTCCGAAGAGGAACCCCCCGATAAAGCCGGTCAGTTCACCGGGTATGGGGGCGAACAGGACTTGGAGGAATTGGATCCCCATGAAGACCAGGGGGGCAAAGGGGCCGAATGAGGATACAAAGACGCTGACCCGGGTCCGGCTGGAAAAGAAGCGTACCAAATCCCGAAAACCGAGGTAGGCCTCCTTGTAGTAATAGAGGAGGAGGCAAAGCCCCAGCACGACCAGGGCATAGCTCAGGATCCACTTCCAATTCGGTTTTTGGTCTCCGGAATGATTCAACGGCTCCATGGGTTCCACTCTTTTTACCAGACTTTTTGCGCAGGATCAAGGTAGATCCAATTTCTTATTCGGCCAGAGAAGCGGAAAAATTTAATAATAACGGGGAGGTTTACCATCGAGGAAATAGCCCCCTGGAGGGTGCGGGTCTCGTGAATCTCGGGGCGAAAAAAAGGATCTGCCGGGGGTTTCATCCTTCTTTGGTTTTCGGTGCCCCTATGATGACATAGGTGGCCATGCCTTTGGCCAAGGGTTTTCCCTTTTCGTCCTTCACCTCCATATCGGCTGCGACGAGACGCTTTCCCGCGTGAGCGACCCGGGCTTCGCCGATCATCTCCCCGCTGGTTACCGCGGCAAAGAAATTGATTTTGAATTCCGCGGTGGTCACTTTCTCCCCCGGTTGAATGAGGGTCATCAGGGCAAAGGCCACCGCCGTGTCGGCCAGGGAAGCAATGGCCCCTCCATGGACCACTCCGTAGGCCTGGGTCAATTCCTTGCGGAAGGGCATGCGGAACCGGGCAAAGCCGGTATCGATCTTCTCCAGGCTGATCTGGAGGAGCTGGTAGTAAGGGGCTGACGCCACAGCCTGCCGGAGGGCTTTTTCGTAGCTTTCTTTGATGGGCATGAACACTCCTAGCGATCAGCAGTAGGGGCGGGTTTGAAACCCGCCCCTACCCTAATTTTTTTTAGCCAGTCTAGAGCTTTCTCCATAGCCTTTTCTTCGACCCGCAGCCGGTGCCCGGCTCCCTCGATGATCGAAAGCTCCGCCTTCCCTTTTACTTTCTCATAGAGCCGGTGGGCATGACTGACCCGCACTACATCATCCCGGGTCCCGTGAATCAGGAGCAGGGGACGGGGGGGAATTCGATCGATCCAGTCGATGGGCCTCACCATTTTGAAACTCTTCTTCCATTCATCCATTGAACGGGGGAAAGCCGGGTCCTTGACAATTCCCACCTCCCGGGCGTGGACGAGGAAATCATCCAGGCCTTTGGCCGTCGATAAGTCCCGGAATTCGGCAGGGGATGCACAGGAGACCACGGCAGCCACTTCTTTGTGCCGGGCCGCCACATAGATGGACACGGCGGCTCCCCCGCTGAAGCCCATGAGAAAAATCCGCTTCCGGTCCACCTCGGGGCGAAGGTAGAGGGTGTTCAGTCCCTTTTCCAGGTCCCCGGCCCAGCCGAGAATGTCGAAGTTTCCCTCGCTCACCCCGGCCCCCCGGAAGTTAAAGATCAGGACCAGAAATCCTTCCCGGCAGAAACGTTCGGCCAGCAGGGGATAACCCCGGTCATCCGGCCCTTTTGTCTTGGCGGGAATTCCATGGCAGAGGATCAGAGTTGGAAAGGGTCCGGTTTGATCGGAAGGAAGATAGAGTTCCCCCCGGATCGCCAGGCCGTCGCTTTTCCAGGAAATTTTTTCAATATTCATAAACAAATACGCTTCTCTCGCAGAGGCCGCAGAGAACGCAGAGAACAAATTGGGAATATGGAATGATGGAATGATGGAATCAATTGATTCGAATCGAATGGCAAAATACAGAAATTGCCTGATTCATTTCCATGATTCCATTGTTCCACATATTCCATTATTCATTTTTTTCTAATTCTCTGCGCCCTCTGCGAGAGATATGTCTTTCTAGTCCGTTTTGAAGGATTTTAAAACCTTGCTCATAACCTCGCCGGCCGAGCCGTGGATGACTACATCCGCATAGGAGTCATGGTACGTCGGCTCCCGGTTGATGATCACCAGCTTGGCCCCGGCTTCTTTGGCTTCCAGGGGGACGGAGGCGGCCGGCTGCACCACCAGGGAAGATCCGATGACGATGAAAAGATCGCACTTCCGCGCCCGATGAAAAGCCTCCTCGGTCTCCTGAACCGGCATGGACTGGCCGAAGGAAACCGTATCGGGCTTCAGAATTCCTCCGCAGGCGTCGCACCGCGGAACCTTGACTCCCCGGAGAAGCCAGGACTGGATCTCCTCCCGGGTGTATTTCTTCCGGCAGGAAAGGCAGGAGACGGAGACGGCGGTCCCGTGGAGCTCGATGACCTTTTGCGGGCGAGCTTCCCGCCCGCTGGTGGAGGTTGTCGATGTTCTGGGTGATCACGCAGTCCAGCTTGCCCATCTTTTCCAGCTCCGCCACCGCCTGATGGGCCGCATTGGGCCGGGCGTTTTTCAGCGGCTCGTAGAATTCCCGGCTCATCTGCCAGTACTTCTCCCGCGACTCCTCGCTGGAGATGAATTTCTGGTAATAGAAATCCTCGGGGTTGTATTTCTGCCAAACCCCGCCGGGGCTGCGGAAATCGGGAATCCCCGACTCGGTGCTCACCCCGGCGCCGGTGAAGACGATCACCTTCTGCGACCGGCGGATCAGGTCGGTAACCTTTTGAATCAAGTCGTCCATGGCTCACTCCGCTGAATAAACAAAGAGCAGAGAGCAAAGAGCAAATATAAAAACCCGGGACTTCAAGAAAACTACTCTCCGCTCCTTAAAAAATGTATTTTTTACGGCCTTCCCAAGACAAAAACGCAGGCGATCGAGCCCGGGCCGCCCAGGGTGTGGGTGAGGCCGAAATCGGCTTTCTTCACCTGGCGCTTGCCGGCTCGGCCCCGCATCTGAGTGACCACGTCGGCCACCATCCGCACCCCGGTGGCTCCCACGGGATGGCCGCAGGACTTCAGCCCGCCGCTGGTATTGACGGGAAGCTCCCCGTTCAGAGCGGTGACGCTTTCCTCGATCAGCTTTCCCCCTTCTCCCCGGCCGCAGAAGCCCAGGTCTTCATAATTCACCAGTTCGGTGATGGTGAAACAGTCGTGGACCTCGGCCACATTGATTTCTTTCCGCGGGTTTTTGATGCCCGCCTGCCGGTAGGCCATGGCCGAGGCCTCGCGGGTGGCCTTGAAACCCAGGAAGTCGTTGTCCTCCTGGAAGGCCATGCTGAAGTACCCGTAGGTGATGGCCAGCCCCATTCCCTTGATCAGAATGTAATCTTTCTTCAGATCCCTGGCGATCTCGGGAGTGGTGAGGATGACCGCGGCAGCCCCGTCCGTGGTCGGGCAGCAGTCGAAGAGGCCCAGCGGGTCCACGACCATGGGGGCTTTCAGCACCGTCTCCTCATTGATGGGGGAGCGAAAATGAGCCTTGGGGTTCAAGGACCCGTTGAAATGGTTCTTTACCGCCACTTTGGCCAGCGTCTGCTTGCCGTATCCGTACTGGTGGAAATAACGCGTGGCAATGGGGGCAAAGATTCCCGGGGCGGTCCTTCCTTTGGAGACCAGCGGGTGGGTTTCGTGAATGTGCCTGGCCACCAGGCTTCCCCGGGGCGGCACCTCCCGCATCTTTTCCACCCCCACCGCCAGGACCATCTTGTATTCGCCCGAGGCAACCCCGAAAGCGGCATTGCGGATGGCTTCCATCCCCGAACAGCAGTAGGCCGAGACCCGGGTGACCGGACGGGGGTAGAAATTCAGGGGTTCAGACAGCGAGGCGCCGGCATCTCCTTCCAGGCCGGTCAGTCCGGGGGAAAGGGTCCCGAGCCAGGCCGCCTCCATATCCTTGGTGTCCAGACCGGCATCCTGGTAGGCCTCATAAACCGCTTCCAGGGCCATGTCCTGGTAGGTCATTTCAAAATTCTCGCCGAATTTTGTGGCCCCCACACCGATGATAGCGACTCTATCTTTGATACTCATCTCTCCCTCCTTAAGTGCGGCCCTGCCGCAACCCAAATATGGGTTATAAGGGTTATTGGAATGTTGGAATAATGGAATATTGGGCGCATGGAATGCTAGAATCCCCAAACATATGGCCCCATTACGTATTACCCATTATTCCACTATTCCAGTATTCCATTTTTCCAGTTCTCCGGCCTCTTCTCCGTGTTCTCTGTGCCTCTGTGGTGAATCAATTATTCCGTTGGCCGGAGTTTCCAGAAGTAATTGTAGAACCCGCCTCCCTGGTGGAACCGGCGGAAGGTGAGTTCCACGGGCAGGCCGATTTTGATCTGTGCCGGGTCGCAGTCCGTCACCTGGCCGTAGAAACGGCCTCCCCCTTCCATGTCCGCCACGGCCATCACCGTGGGGGGATCGGGATTGGGAAAGAGGTGGTCCTTGGCAAAGGTGTAGATTTTTCCCTTCCGGGGAAGCCTGGCGTCTTCATACTCGTCTTTGGCATTACATTTCAGGCAGACCCTGCGTCTGGGGAAGGCGAAGGTGCCGCACTTCTTGCAGCGGGTGCCGTAGAGTTGAAGATTCTGCTTCTTCTCCTTCCAGAGGAGGGCCCAGGAGGAGTAAGGTTCCAGGGGCTCGGTGGGGAGGGTGTTCTGGAACTTGAGAAATTTCTCGTAATTGGCCAAGGGCTTTTTCGAGGACTGATAGGAAGAGACCCCCCGCCGATCTTTTAAACGCTCGATCTCCGGAGAAATCTGGAGAAGGAAGGCGTCGGCGTTGCCGGCTCCGTAGCTGCAGAGAAGGATCCTCTCCCCCGATTTGGCTTTTTCCAGGGCGTCCACCAGGAGCATCAGGGGGGCAGCGGTCCCCGTGTCTCCTACGGTGGTTAGAAGAGGGTCCTCCGGAAAAGAGCCGGCAGGAAGGTTCAGGGACTTCGTTACCCGGCCATAGACCCGGCTATCCGGGGCGGCGATGACAAACCGGGAGATGTCGGAGGTTTTCAACTCATACTTCTTGAGGATTCCCTTAATGCAGGCGGGGACCATGCGGGCGTATCCGTAAGCCTGGACAAAAGCCGCGTCCCCTTTCTGCACGTAATCATCATCCTGCTTTCTCCAGGTGTCCATGAATTCCTCGGACAGGGAATAGATCCCCTCGATGGAAGCCGCAACTCCGGAGCCCCCGATCATAAGCGCTGCCGCCCCGTCTCCAATGAGCTGTTCCGAGTCCGAACCCGGTTCTCCCCGTCGGGTATCCGCTGCCGTGACCAGGAGGTTCTTGGCGCTCCCCCCTTTCACCGCATCCATGGCCGTTTTCAGGGCCGCGGTGCCCGCGCGAACCGAGGAGAGCTGGTCCGCCGTGTAGATCTCCAGGGGTAAATCCACGGCCGTGGCTACCAGGGTGGAGGCCTGTTTTTCCAGATAGGGTGACGTGGTGGAAGCGAAGATCAGCCCGTCCACCTCCTTCGGGTCGCCCCCCGCAAGGCAGTTCAAGGCAGCTTCGGTAGCCATGGTCAGGCTGTCTTCGTCGTGGTTGGCCACGGCCCGTTCCCCGGAGATGAACCGGGGGCCCCAGGCCTTGGCCACCACATCCCTTCCCATGCGGTATTTAGGAATGTAAGCCCCAAAACCGGTGATCCCTGCCATGGACACCTCCTTTTTCCTTTCGAGATGATATTGCCTTCCCATTCGCCACGGTTGGTTCGCGGACAAATTAACACAGAAAAGAATTCAATGCAACGTTCCTCGTGGACTTGTCGCCCTTCATTTTTGCGATTCTCTTTCCTGTGGAAAAGCAAACTTGTGGCCCGGAAACAAGGGCGCTGCACGAAAGCGTCGGCCCAGGTATTTGGGATTTCGAATTTTTTTGGTTTTCTTTTTCAATCCGCAATCCGCATTCTACCTTCCGCATTTTGGTTGCCCGTCCGGCCCCGGCACCCGGGGGAAGGACACCTTTAGAAAGCAGCCGGACGGAATCGGCGTTGAGGGGTTAGCGTTTTTCAAGCCCCCGGCCCTGCCGGAGGCAGATGACTCAGGCCTCCTCTGAAGACGGGCGAAAATTCCCGGAAAAAAAATTTTAAATTTATTGTAAATTACCCCTTGCATTTTTAGGGGTGGGATATTATATTAATTTCATTAGCACTCAATCTCAATGAGTGCTAGTTTCGGCTCTTATGGGGGTCACTCCAAAAGTTCCCTTACCTAATCCTCTTAAACTGAGGGATGGATATTTCAAAAAAATAAATTAAAACAATAACTAAGGTTATTTTTGTCTAAAATCGGCCGGAGTCGGCCATTTTCATTAAGAAAGGAGAAAGGAAGCATGAAGATCAGACCACTTCAAGATCGCGTAATTGTCAAAAGGGTTGAAGAAGAGGAAAAGACCAAGGGCGGGATCATCATCCCCGACACCGCCAAAGAAAAGCCCATGGAAGGCAAAGTGATCGCCGTGGGGAAGGGCAAACTCCTGGAAGACGGGAAGGTCCATGCCCTGGATGTGAAGGCGGGAGACCGGATTCTCTTCGGTAAGTATTCCGGGACCGAAGTGAAGATTGACGGCGAAGAACATCTGATCATGCGAGAAGACGACATTTTAGGCGTGATCGAAAAATAATCAAAGGAATCCATAAAGGAATCAATAAAGGAGGAATGAAAAGATGGCAGCGAAAGAAATTCGTTATGACCAGAAAGCCCGGGAAGCGCTCCTGAAGGGGGTCAATATCCTGGCTGATGCCGTGAAAGTAACCCTGGGACCCAAGGGCCGGAACGTGATCCTGGAGAAGAGCTTCGGGTCTCCCACCGTCACCAAGGACGGGGTCACCGTAGCCAAAGAGATCGAGCTGGAGGACAAGTTCGAGAACATGGGCGCCCAGATGGTCCGCGAAGTGGCCTCCAAGACGTCGGACATCGCCGGCGACGGGACCACCACGGCCACGGTCCTGGCCCAGGCGATCTACCGTGAAGGGTCCAAGCTGGTGGCGGCGGGCCACAACCCCATGGAACTGAAGAGAGGGATCGAGAAGGGTGTGGAGACCGTGATCGAAGAGCTCAAGAAGCTCTCCAAGCCCACCAAGGAGCAGAAGGAGATCTCCCAGGTAGGAACGATCTCCGCAAATAACGATGAGACCATCGGCAACATCATTGCCGAGGCCATGGCCAAGGTGGGAAAAGAAGGGGTCATCACGGTGGAGGAAGCCAAGTCCATGGAGACCACCCTGGACATCGTCGAAGGCATGCAGTTCGACCGCGGGTACATCTCTCCTTACTTCGTGACCAACCCGGAGAAGATGGAAGCCGTCCTCGAGGACGCCCTGATCCTCATCAATGAGAAAAAGATCAGCAACATGAAAGACCTGCTCCCCGTTCTGGAGCAGATCGCCAAGATGGGCAAGCCCCTCCTGATCATCGCCGAGGAAGTGGAAGGCGAGGCCCTGGCCACCCTGGTGGTGAACAAGCTGCGCGGCACCCTGAAGTGCGCGGCGGTGAAGGCCCCCGGGTTCGGCGACCGGCGCAAGGCCATGCTGGAAGACATCGCCATCCTGACCGGCGGGCAGATGATCTCCGAGGAGATGGGCGTGAAGCTGGAGTCCATCACCCTCAAAGACCTGGGCAAGGCCAAACGGATCACCATCGACAAGGACAACACCACCATCGTCGAGGGCGCCGGGGATTCCAAGGGGATCGAAGGCCGGGTGAAACAGATTCGGGCCCAGATCGAAGAGACCACCTCGGATTATGACCGCGAAAAGCTGCAGGAACGGCTGGCCAAACTGGTCGGCGGCGTGGCGGTGATCAATGTGGGAGCGGCCACCGAGTCCGAGATGAAGGAAAAGAAGGCCCGGGTGGAGGATGCCTTGAATGCGACCCGCGCGGCCGTGGAAGAAGGGATCGTTCCGGGCGGCGGAGTGGCCTACCTGCGCACCCTGCCGGCTCTGGATAAGATGAAACTGCCCGAGCAACAGCAGTTCGGGCTGAATATCCTCAAGAGATCGCTGGAAGAGCCCATTCGCTGGATCGCCATGAATGCCGGTTTCGACGGCTCCATCGTGGTCGAAAAAGTGAAGAATGAGAAGGGGAATTTCGGGTTCGATGCGCAGAATGAAGAGTACACCGACATGGTGAAGGCCGGGATCATCGACCCCACCAAGGTGGTGCGTACGGCCCTGCAAAACGCAGCTTCAGTTGCCTCCCTGCTCCTCACCACCGAAGCCATGGTGGCCGAGAGACCCAAAGAGAAAGAAAGGATGCCCGCCATGCCTCCGGGAGGAGGAATGGAAGGGATGTATTAAAAGCAAAGCGCATGGAGCATAGGGCAAAGATTTAAAAACTCACAACCCGATAATCGATCCACGAAAAAGCCCTCCGCCAAAAGCGGAGGGCTTTTTTTTCATCGGGTTTTTGAAATTACTTGAAATCGAACCCGCCCCGGGGGAAAATAAACCCCTGAAGCCCGTGAGCCCCGTTTGGTACGACCTATGACCACGGGTTATTCTTTGGAAAATTTTCCAGGTTTCGGAAAGGAAAAAGATGAAAAAGCAAAAAGCCGGCCTGTCCGGGGAGGAAAAAATATCTCGCCGGGAAAAGAATTCTTCCCGCGCCGATTTCTAAAGATACGGATATCGTCAAATTAATCGACAACCTGGACGCTTATAACGGCGGAAGATTGAGAGCCGCCTGCCATTTATTAAGGGACAAATATTCCCAGCAGGATGTGACCGTGGGATTAAGCCTGGCCGGGGCCTTGACCCCGGCCGGTTTAGGGCCTTCGGCAATCATTCCGCTGATGAATCACGGTTTTGTCGACTGGATCACCGCGACCGGCGCCAATATGTACCACGACCTGCATTTTGCCTTCAATCTGCCGATGCATCGGGGCAGCCATCTGGTGGATGACGCCGATTTGAGGGAAAAGGGGGTGACCCGGATCTACGACATCCTCTTCGATTATGAGGATGTGTTGATGGAAACGGATCGAAGATTGAGAAGAATTCTGGTGCGCCCTGAATTTCAGAAGGAAATGGGAACCCGGGAGTTTTATCATCACCTGGGGAAGGTCATGAATGAA
The DNA here is from genome assembly GCA_963802665.1 of uncultured delta proteobacterium. Taxonomy (GTDB): domain Bacteria; phylum Desulfobacterota; class SM23-61; order SM23-61; family SM23-61; genus SM23-61. The sequence continues at coordinate 207,514 of CAWDJO010000011.1, forward strand.
TTCGAGGAGAAGAATCGTCTGGGAGAGGTGAGCATCATCGCCGCGGCCTACCGAAACGGGATCCCTGTCTTTACGTCATCCCCGGGGGATTCCACCATCGGAATGAATGTGGCCGGCTTGGAGCTTCTGGCCGAAGCCGCCGGCCTGCGGGATCGATTCAAGCTGAAAATCAACCCGAGCATCGACGTCAACGATTCAACCGCCATCATCTTGAACGCCAAGCTGTATGAGCACGGGAAAACGGGGGTGATCCTGATCGGCGGGGGAAGCCCGAAAAACTTCATGCTCCAGACGGAGCCGCAGATCCAGGAAGTGCTCATGATCCCGGAAGTGGGCCAGGATTACGATATCAATGTGACCGACGCCCGGCCGGACACGGGAGGATTGTCGGGGGCCCCGCCGAGCGAAGCGGCCAGCTGGGGCAAGATCGATCCCACCAAGCTGGAGGAGACCGTGACGGCTTACCTGGATGTCACCGTGGCCTTACCCCTGATGGTTGCCTACGTGATGCAGACCACCCGGCCCAAAAAACGGAAAAGACTGTATGACCGGGGGCCGGAACTGCATAAGAAGCTGATCCAGTCCTATCTGGAAAACAACCGGGAAGTAAACCAGCTGAAAAGCCTCATTCAAAAACTGTCCGCGTGAAGGAAGGAAGACCGGAATGAAAAAAAAGCTCCTGGCCCTGGCGGAAAAGCACGGAACTCCCCTTTTCATCCTCGACCATGAAAAAATCAGGAAAAATTACCGGATTTTCAAGAAGAACCTGCCGCGGGTCCAGTGCTATTACGCGGTAAAAGCAAATTCGAATCAGGAGATCATCAAGACCCTGTTCGATGAAGGTTCCAGCTTCGACGTGGCTTCTTACAACGAGTTCATGCAGGTTTACGAATACATAAAGCACTTCGAAGAAAAGGACAAAGATTTCTTCATCTGGGACAAAATCATTTTCTCCAACACCATAAAGGACCGGGAGACGCTGCGGAAGATCAAACGGTACCGGCCCCTGGTGACCTATGACAACAGCGACGAGCTGAAGAAAATAAAGGAACATTGCGAAACGGCCGGGCTGGTTTTGAGATTGAAGGTTCCGGATACGGGCTCGCAGGTCGAGATGAGCTCCAAATTCGGGGCCGAACCGGGAGATGCGGATCATCTGATCCGGCAGGCTTTTGACGCGGGGTTGGTGGTGGAAGGCTTAAGCTTTCATGTGGGGAGCCAGTGCACCAACTTCGACAATTACACCGCCGCCCTGGCGATCACCTCCGAAATTTTCCATGAGGCCCGCAAAAAGGGATACCACCTGAAAATCGTGGACATCGGGGGCGGGTTTCCGGTGCCCTACGACGCGCAGGTTCCCAGATTCGAAAAGCTCGGCCAACTGATCAATGCCGAATGCCAACGCCTCTTTCCGGAAGATATCGAGATCATCGCCGAACCGGGAAGGTTCATCGTGGCCACGGCGGCGACGCTCATATCCGAAATCATCGGCAAAGCCCGGAGAGACGGAAAGATTTTTTATTACATCAACGACGGGGTTTACCACACCTTCTCGGGCGTCGTTTATGATCACTGGATCCCCAATTTCCACTCTTTCGGACGCGGGGAAAAGGAGGTCTGCGCGGTCGTCGGGCCCACCTGCGACAGTTTTGACAAAGTGTCCCTCTCCGAACAACTTCCGGGGAACCTGGGAATTGGAGATTACCTCTACACCGAGAACATCGGCGCCTACAGCATCGCTTCTTCGACCAAATTTAACGGCTTTGACGGCGCCCGCATCATCCATATCCATTAGCCGATTGCCGAAAAGGTCCTTCTCCGCCCGATGATGAAAAACGAATTGAACCGCCGAGACGCAGAGAGCAGAGTTTTTCTTCCTAAAGGCCAAAAACACAAATCAGTGCATCACTCCTGCGTCCTAGCTCTCCGGGATCGTTACCCGCTATTTCGGGGGAGAGGATTTCTTCCTTGCATTCGCTGATGAGACAAGAAGGCTGAAGAGGCAACAGAGATCGCAGGATCATTTGCGAAAGCCCTTGCAGGTCCTTGGGAAGCGTTGACGGGATCGGCTTTTCGACTTGAGGGCTAGCAGGTTGCACTCTGCGATCTGCGATGCGGTAAAGTTCTTAGTCTGCTTTGGGGGGATGTTCGGCGAACGCGGTTTCCAGTTTGTCGTCCAGGGCGCGGAGCCTCTGGGCCATTTTCTTCAGCATCTTCATGGCGATTTCCGGGCTGTTCTTGAGCAGGCTTTCGAAAGTATCGGGTCCGACCACGAGGACCTTGCTGTCCTCGAGGACTTCCACCGTGGCGGAACGGTCCATGCCCAGGAGAAGGGCCATCTCCCCGATGAATTCTCCGTCCGAGAGCTCGGCTAGAACCTTTTCCCCTTTTCCGACCTTCTTTCTGACCTGGACCTTTCCCTTCTGGATGATGAACATTTCGTGTCCGGCGTCTCCTTCACGGCAGAGAATCGTTCCTTGGGGAAAATTTTTGCCGAATTTCCAGAAGAGCTGATCTTCCCGACTCATGGCGACAGAGGCTCCTTTCCCGGGGGCAAATCTCGTTCCTGGGACAGCCGACTGATGATGTCATAGGCCTTTCTCAGACGGGAAGCCAGATTTCCCAGGATCTTCATTCCCAGACCGTTCTTCTCCCGGAACAGCTCCTCCAGGACCTCCGGTTCCACGACCAGAATCTGGCTTTCTTCTTCCACCACCGCGTTGATCGACCGGGGTTGGCCGAGCAGGCAGGCCATCTCCCCGAAGAAATCCCCTTCCTTCAGGATGTCAATGGTAACCTTTTGTTGCCCGACCCTCTTGTAGAGGCGGACCCGGCCTTTCTGGATGATGTACATCCCCGAACAGTCCTGTCCCTCTTCAAAGAGAAGGGTTCCGGGAGGAAATACCCGGCCGAATTTTTTGAAGAGATGCTTTTCCTCCCTCATCGCCCCTTTTTGACCTCCACCTGGAGCGAATAGACCAGGCTGACCTCTCCCTCGATCTTGACCAGGAAGTAGAACATGGCCGGCTTGTTTCCCGACCGCACCTGGGGGTGAAAGACTCTTACCATGAAAGGGGATATCTCGGACAGGGAGCTTTGGCCGTCTTTCATCCGCTTAAACGACCGATTGAGAAAATCCCAGCGGACCATCCCTCTCTTGTCCCCTCCATACCACTGGACCGGTATGGCTTTCAGGGTCAGGGAATGATTGGGTTTGAGGGAGATTTTGTAGATGTCGTAAATATCGGCGGTGCCGCTGAGGAAGCACTCATTGAAGATGTGGAGTCCGGGCTCGGGAGCTAGCAGTTCCAGGGCTTTCTCATAAGTCTCCGGGGCATCGGTTCCCGAGCTGCCGTCGTTCTGGTCCCAGAGAGAGATTTGCACAATATACTGGCCCAGAATCTCTCCGGAAAAACTTCCTCCCTTTCCCTGGATCTGAATCCGGTAAGCATCCGGCCGGGGGTCGGAGTTGGAAGTCCATTCCAGGAGGAGCGGCTCTTCACTCGGCTGGTGCTGGCTGCCGGCCCGGAGCGGGGCCCCGCTCGAATCGGTCAGGGTCCATTCCACCCGGCCCCCTTTTCCCGCTTTCCACTGGGGGGATACCTGAGCCTGGATGGTCTGACCCGGCTTGACGAGCCCGATTTTCAGGACCTGCTCCCCCTCATGAATAATAAACCCCCGGTGCTGCCCTTCGCCCACGATCCTCTCTTCGGCCCGGGTGGGGAGGGCAGCGGATATACAGTAAAGGATGGCCAACAAACTAATGAATTTCCATCGGGACATTCGCGAAAAGTCCTCTGGGCTACGAATGTGCAGAGTCTTCAAATTTGGGAAAGAAAATTCATCATGCAGAATTGCCCCTGAATTCCCCCCCGTTTTGAAAAGGGGGCGAAGGGGGGATTTCTGGAAGGCGCGGAATCTCGGGCAAAGTATACACCTTTGACTGTTGCGCTACCACAATGTTCTTCGGGGAGAAAACGGAGCTGTTCCGCAGAAGGAAAGGCGGCCCCGCCGGGTTAAGCGATCCCCGCCTTCTGGAGGGCCTTCTCGATCTCGGCCTTCTCGAACCCCACGATGACTTCGTCGCCGATGATCAGGGTGGGAGTAGCCCTCCTTCCGGTTTTCTGGGCCAGCTCTTCCAGGTTTTTAGGGTCTTTGATCACATCCTTCTCGATGAAGGAAACCCCTTTTTGCAAGAGAAACTCCCTCGCCGTCTTGCAGGCGTGTCAGGAAGGGTTGAAATAAACGATGACCTGTTGAGCCATAACGTGTCCTCCCCCGAAACTGTTCAAAATCTCCTCATCAGCCGTTCCCATTCCCGGTCCACGTTCTCCTGAATCCGCTCCATGTCCCCTTCCCGCAGGAAGTTGAAGCGGCCCTGGGGCTTTAGATACTCGCTCACCGGGATCCCTTCAGGCTCCACGTTGAGAGTGTAACGTTCCCCGTCCTCCACCTCGTAGAGGGGAAAAATTTTCGTTTGAACGGCCAGGCGGGCCAGTCGGATGGTGATCTCCGAAGGGAACCGCCATCCCACGGGGCAGGGCGAAAAGGCGTAGATGAACTTGAACCCCCGGGTCTCCTTGGCCTTCCGGATCTTGCGGACGAAATCGTCGGGATAGGCGATGGAGGCCGTGGCCACGTAGGGGACGTGATGGGCGGCCATGATCTGGACGATGTCTTTCTTGGGCTGGGTCTTCAGCTCCGAGGGAGGGGTGGTCGTGGTCCAGGCGCCCCAGGGGGTGGCCGAGGAACGCTGGATTCCGGTGTTCATGTAAGCTTCGTTGTCGTAACAGATAAAGATGTAGTCGTCGTTCCGTTCGGCGGCGGCGGAGATGGCCTGGATCCCGATGTCGAAGGTTCCACCGTCCCCGGCCACGGCGACGACCGTAGTTTCCGTGTCTCCTTTTACGTCCAGGGCCGCCCGGATTCCCGACCCGGCCGCTCCGGCAGAGGGGAAGGGGGTGTTGTAGGCGGCGAATCTTGATGGGCGAGGCGGGATAGGTGCCGGAGATGGTTCCGAAACAACCGGCGGTGATGGCGGCAATCGTCTTCTCGCCGAGGGCGTGAAAGACGGTGCGCAGGACGATGGGCATGGCGCAGCCCGGGCAGGCGCCATGCCCGGAGTGAAGGTACTCATCGAGCAGTTCTTTGGCTTGGGGTTCGATTCCTTTCATTTCTTGACTCCCATCCATACCGGGGCCCCGTTGGGGCTGGAATGGCTCATCGTATAGTTGAAAATTTCACCGATGTTTTCCGGAGTGATGTCCCTTCCGCCCAGGCCGGCGATGAACTCAAAGATCCTGGGTTTCTTGACCGCTCCGTACAGGGCCGCTTTCAGCTCCTGGGCCACAATGCCCCCGGCTCCCAGGGAGTTGTCCCGGTCCAGGACGGCGACCTTCTTGGCCTTCCCCAGGAGCCTGCCGACTTCCTCCGAAGGGAACGGGCGGAACATGCGCAGGCGGCAGAGGCCCACTTTCTTCCCCTGCTTCCGGAAAGCGTCAACCACCTCAAGGGCCGTGCTGGCCGCCGTTCCCATGGTGAGGAGCACCACGTCGGCGTCGGCCATCCGCACATTTCCCGTGTACCCATAGCCCCGGCCGAAGTGGGCCTTGAACTCCCGGTCCACCCGGGCGATGACCTTCTTGGCCTGGTTCATGGCCTGCTGGGCCTCATGTTTGAAGTTGATGAACATGGAGGGGTCGGCCATGATGTTGAAGGTATGGGGTTCTTCGGGGCTGAGCTTGATAACGGGGTTTGAAGGGCGGAAGGAAAGAATCCACCGCTTTCTGCTCGGGCACATCCACCACGTCCGAGGTGTGGGAGAGGAAGAACCCGTCCTCCAGGACCATCACCGGCAGGAGAACCTCTTCGGCAATCCGGTAGGCCTGAATGACCGTGTCCAGAGCCTCCTGGGCGCTCTGGCAGTAGAGCTGGACCCAGCCCGTGTCCCGCTGGGACAGGCTGTCGCTGTGGTCGCACCAGATGTTCCAGGGAGAGCCGATGGCCCGGTTGGCGTTGACCATGACCACGGGCAGCCGGGTCCCGGAAGTCCAGTGGAGCATCTCGTGCATGTAGGCCAGGCCGTGGGAGGAGGTGGCGGTGAAGACCCGGGCGCCGGCGGCGGAGGCCGCGGCCACGCAGGCCAGGGCGGAGTGCTCCGATTCCACCCGGATGAACCTGGCTTTCAGCCGCCCGTCGGCCACGATCTCCGAGAGCTCTTCCACGATGGTGGTCTGGGGGGTGATGGGGTAGGCCGAGATGACCTCCGCCCGGCAGAGCATGACCCCCAGGGAGATGGCTGAATTTCCGGTGAGCAGCTTTTTCATTTCTTCACCTCGACCGAGATGGCCCCGCGGGGGCATTCCTCCACGCAGATGCAGCATCCCTTGCAGTAGTCATAGTTGATCTCGTACCCCTGCTTGTCCGGCCGGGCCGAGATGGCCAGGTCGGGGCAGAAGAAGAAGCAGTTGTCGCAGAGGTTGCACACGCCGCAGTTGAAGCAGCGCTTGGCTTCGAAAAGGGCCGTAGCCTGGGAGAGGCCCGGGTTGATCTCGGAGAAGCCCTTCGTGCGCTCGCTCCATGGAAAGCCTTTCTTTGGGCTTGCGGGCCTGGCGCGGGAAATAGGCGGTGTTCAACTCCGAGAACCTCACCACTTCCTGGGCGATTCCATCCCCGCCTCCGCTCCGGTACCGGGCCATGGAGAGGCTTCCCTTCTCTCCCCAGCGGGCCAGGCGGATGGCCTCGGCCGCATTCTTTCCCCGCAGGGTGGCATCGATGGCCATGGCCGCCTTCTTCCCCGAGCCGATGGCGTAGGAAACGGTCCGGGGCTGGGCCACCATATCGCCCCCGGCAAAGACCTTCTCCAGGCTTGTGGCGCCGGCTTCATCCACCGGGATGGCGTCCTTGGACTTCTGCAGCTCCGAGGGAAGGAAGGACAGGTCGGGGGCTTCCCCGATGGCCGAGATCACCGAATCGACGGGAAGGGTGAAATTGGAATTCTCGATGGGGCGGGGCTCCCGCCGGCCGTCTTTCCCCGGAGGGCCGAGAAGGTTCTTGATGCACTCGATCCCCTTGACCTTTCCGTTTTCCGAAAGGATATTCACCGGGGAGGTCAGGAAGATGAATTCGATCTTCTCTTCTTCGGCCTCGGAGATCTCCTCCTCCCAGGCGGGCATCTCTTCCTTGGTGCGGCGGTAGATGATCAGGGGTTTGGCGCCCAGGCGCAGGGCTGAGCGGGCCGCATCCATGGCCGTGTTTCCTCCGCCGATGACGGCCACTCTCTCCCCCAGGTCGACCTTCTCCCCGGAATTGACTTTCTTCAGGAAAGTCACGCCGGACATGACGCCCGCGGACTGCTCGCCGGGAACCCGGAGGGGCAGACTTCTCCAGGCCCCCGCGGCCACGAAGACGGCGTCGTAGGTTTTCAATTCCTCCCATTTCACATCTTTGCCCACCCGGCAGTTGGTCCGGGTTTCCACGCCCAGGGCCAGGATCTGATCGATCTCCTGGTCCAGGACGTCTTTGGGCAAGCCGGTAGGCGGGAATCCCGTAGCGGAGCATTCCGCCCAGCCGGGGAAGGGCCTCGAAGAGGGTGACCCCATAACCCAGGGAAGCCAGGTGATAGGCGCAGGAAAGGCCCGCCGGGCCGGACCCGACGACCGCCACTTTTCCATTTTTCTTCTCCGCGGGGGGAGAAAAACGTTTCCCGGCCTGGAAGGCATGATCACCGACGAAACGCTCCAGGGCGTTGATGGCCGTGGGTTCATCGTACTCTTTGCGGTTGCAGGATCCCTCGCAGGGATGGAAGCAGACGCGCCCGCAGACCCGGGGAAGGGGGTTTTCCTGGGTGATCTTTTCCCAGGCCCCCCCGTAGTCCTCCTGTCCGGACAGGACCATGGCCGCCTCCACGTCTTCGCCCGCCGGACAGCCTTCGTTGCAGGGGGCCAGTTTGTTCAGGTAGGCGGGGGTGAGGTAACGCCAGGTCCCGGTCTTCGTGGCCAGCGTCCCATCGAAAGAGAGGGACATGGGAGGGAGGGAGGGCATATTTCTTGGCAGACCGCAGGTTTTTTAACGGCGGTTTCTTCTTGGCCGGTTTCTTCTTCATCGTGTACTCCTGTTAAGAGTTCGGAGTAATTTAGTTCGGAGTTCGGAGCAAAAACCCAAAAATGTGGATAGTGATTTGTGACCGGGAAAAGCCGAATCCCTTCGCCACATTACAGCTCTTGCCGCTTTGACTCCGAATTCCGAACTCCCAACTCCGAACTAAATTTCTCCGAACTTATTTAGGCATTCGCCCGTTCAAAGGCCGTCTGGGCCGCAGCCGCGTTGGCTTCGGGCTTGGAGGGGACATACTCTTTGATCCCCTCGAGGACCGCCTTCAATCCCACGAGCCCGGTAGCTTTGGAGAAGGCGCCCAGGATGACGGTATTCACCACCGGGGCCGTGGCCGTGCCCAGTCCGTTCTCCGCGGCAATCCGGTTGGCATCGACCGTGGCCACACGATATTTCTTGTACCGGGGAAACTCCGAAGGAGGCTTGGGGGTATTGATCAGGATCCATCCGCCTTCTCTGAGGCCGGCGGTCACATCGACCAGGTCGAGGATGGGCTCATCGAGAACCACCACGTGGTTGGGCTCGTAAACCATGGACCGCCGGGTGATGGTTTTCTGGTCAAACCGGGTAAAGGCCATGACCGGAGCACCCCGTCTTTCGGCCCCAAAAGCGGGGAAGGCCTGAGCGTACTTGCCTTCTTTGAAAAGCGCGGAAGCCAGGATTTTGGAGGCGATGACCGCCCCCTGGCCGCCTCTCCCGTGGAAGCGAATCTCTATCATTTTTTCCCTCTCCAAGGCATGAGGATTTCAGTTTTTTCCCTGATCCGTCCTGGGTTCCGGGAGCCCAGATGTCCGAGTATAACCCCAGGCCAATTGGATGTGGCCAAAAGCGCGGAAAGAGGATATGATAACCATGGATTCAGGATGAGTTCTCGGAATCTTGGAGACCCACAAACTCATGACTCAGGAGGTCCACGGATAGATCCTCAGGAGAGATCAGAGAGGCTGAAGGGCCCTGATGTCCCTACCAAACCTATCTCTATTTTTACACTGAAAAATCGGATCTGTCAATCGGCGCCGGGCGCGTCCTTCAATCATTCTGAATAACCAAAAGCATAAGAAATTCCAATCCCTTTCCGGGTTTTCCATACCTCCGGCTCTGCCGGAGATCATGATTTTTTGCGGGATCATCTCAATGGAATCCGCAATCCGAATTCCGAAATTCGAAAAGCGCTTTTGCGAGGAGGTCATCCATGGCCAAAGGGTACCAGCCGAAAAGCAGGAAAATCCGCGATGAATGGCTTCAGCTTGACACCCTCTGCTGCGGCATGGACTGGGACGAGGCGGACCTGAAAAAGCCCCAGATCCTGATCGAAGATGTGTGGGGAGACAGCCATCCGGGAAGCGTCCATCTGGACAGCCTGGCCCGGGAAGTCTCCATCGGAGTCTTCCAGGAAGGGGGAAAGCCGGCCCGCTTCCACGGAACCGACATCTGCGACGGGTGGGCCATGCTGCACAGCGGGATGAATTTCATCCTCCCTTCCCGGGAGGTGCTCTGCGACCTGGTGGAGGTCCACGGGCGGGTGATCCCCTGGGACGGGATCGTGGCCATCTCGTCGTGCGACAAATCCGTTCCGGCCCACCTGATGGCCATCAGCCGCCTGAACATTCCGGCGATTCACATCCCCGGGGGGAGCAACCGGGTGGGACCCAACATGTCCCACAGCCTCCTGGTGGGTGAGACCGCCACGCGGTGGCGCAGGGGAGAGAACGTTTCCCGGGAAGTCCGGGACTACCAGCTTTCCGGCTGCCCCGGGGCCGGGGCCTGCCAGTTCATGGGAACGGCGAGCACCATGCAGTGCATGTCCGAAGCCCTGGGCATGGCCCTGCCGGGAGCCGCCCTTCTTCCCGCCAGCTTAACGGCCATCGGGCGTCTGGCCCGCCAGGCCGGCCGCCAGATCATGGAGCTGGCGAAGAGAGGAATCAAAGCATCGGACATCTTGACCCAAGAGGCCTTTGAAAATGCCATCAAAGTTCACGCGGCCATCAGCGGGTCCACCAACGCCCTCCTCCATTTTCCGGCGATTGCCCATGAGCTGGGATTCCGGATCGAGGCTGAGCTCTTCGACCGCTGCAACCGGGAGATTCCTTACCTGGCCAATGTGCAGCCCTCGGGGGAGTACGTGAACGAGCTCTTCTGGTATGCGGGCGGAATTCCGCGGGTGCAGATGGAACTCCGGGATCTGCTGGATTTAAAGGTTTTAACCGTAACCGGAAAGACCCTTGCAGAAAACCTGCGCCAGATGGAGAAGGAAGGGTTCTTCCGCAGGGGAGAAGGGTACCTGGCCAATTTTAAACTTCAGAGGGAAGACGTGATCCGCAGGGTGAAGGACAGCAAATCCTACGGTTCCATCGCGGTATTGAAGGGAAACATCGCTCCCGAGGGGGCGGTGGTCAAATACGCGGCGGTGGCCCCCGAAATGCGGACTCACCAGGGGCCGGCCCGGGTCTTTAACCGGGAGGAGCCCGCCCACGAGGCCATCGTCCGGGGCAAGATCAAGCCCGGTTCCGTGGTGGTCATTCGCTACGAAGGCCCCCGGGGAAGCGGGATGCCCGAGATCCTGGCCACCACCGAGGCCCTGGTGACCAACCCCGATCTGCATAGCACGGCGATCGTGACGGATGGAAGGTTTTCCGGCGCCACCCGGGGACCCTGCATCGGGCACGTCTCCCCGGAGGCGGCTCAAGGCGGCCCCATCGCTCTGGTGGAGGATGGAGACCTGATCCGAATCGATATCCCCAAACGGGTACTGGCGGTGGTGGGGATCAAGGGCAAGAAGATGGAGCCCCGCGCGATTCAGGGCGTCTTCGAAGAACGAAAGAAAAGGTGGAAGCCTCCCAAGCTGCAGCATCCCCCGGGGATTCTCCGCCGCTATGCCGCCCAGGCGGTATCGGCCATGAAGGGGGCTTATCTTCTGGGAGAGTGAATAAGAAAAAAGGAATAATGGAATAGTGGAATGATGGAATAATGGGCAAACACCAATATGCTACAAACCCAACATTCCATTATTCCAATATTCCAGCTGAAAGCCCGCCCCAAAGGGGGATAGAACGATCAGGGGCTCAGATATACGAAAATCTAGAAAAGGAGTAGAGAAAGATGGTTGACTGGAAAGAGCTTTCCGAATTGGTAAGGACCCGACGTTCCATCCGCAAATTCCAGAATAAGCCGGTCCCGGAGGACCTTCTGATCAAGGCCCTGGAATTGGCCACCTGGGCGCCCAACAGCGGAAATCAGCAGTCCTGGAGGTTCTGGATCGTTACCAATAAGGAGCTGATCCAGAAGATGGGGGATGCGGTAAAGGCCAAGACCGAACTCATGGCCTCCTGGCCGGAAGCCAAGCAGTTTGGGGAGACCGTGGCGAGATGGCGGAAGACCTCCGACTTCTTCCGGGGGGCGCCGGCTTGCATCGTAGTCCTCATGGGAAGATATTCCAGCATTGCCGACCAGATTTTGCGGGCCCGGGGGGAGACGGATCCCATAGCCCGGGAAATCCGCGAATACCGCCAGATGGGAGCCTCCTGCCTGCAGACGGTGGCCGCGGCCAGTACCTACATCTGCCTATTCCTGCATTATTTCGGGCTGGCCACCACCTGGATGGCCGGGCCGCTGCAGGCCAAGAAGGAGATCGAGGAGCTTCTGAACGTACCGCCGGAGTGGGATTTCGTGGATGTGATTCCGGTGGGCTACCCGGCCGAGACTCCTGAATTGCGGCCGCGGAAGCCGATCCAGGAAGTGATCCAGTTTTTCCGATGATTTAAATACCGCCGTAGGGGCGGGTTTGAAACCCGCCCCTACACCTCTATCTATTTATTTTCTAAATACCACGGATTCTTCGGCTGGTTCAGGGCAAAAGGAAGCTTTTTCTTCATACCCATCCTCTGACCTTCCTCTTATAACGACCTTTTTCATTCTTCTCTTACCACAAAAAAGCGAAGCACCCAATATCAAATAAGCACCAAATTCGAAATTTCCGATGAAGCACCAAGCACCAATCCCGCGAGGCGCGGGACCAAATAATCCCCAAATTCCAATTCCCGAATCATCCAAACAATTGATGGATGGGATGCCCGGGGTTTGAAGCTTGGCATTTTGGTGTTGGAATTTATTTGGAATTTGGTGCTTGGATTTGGGATTTTTCCCGTTATTCTCCGAAGGCTGGTCTTTTCTTCTGGAACTTGGGGATGAGCGGGAAGATCAGGAGAAAAATGGCGGTTCCCATGAGGATGGCCGATATGGGCCGCTCGAAGAAAATGACCGGGCTCCCCGCGGACATGAGCAGGGCCTGGCGCAGGCTGTTTTCCATCATCGGGCCCAGAACCAGGGCCAGAACCAGAGGGGCGGCCTCGTACTGGAACTTTTTAAATGCGTACCCAATCAGCCCGAAGAGGACCATGATCAAGACTTCGGTAACGCTGTTGTTCAGACTGTAACAGCCGATCAGACAGAAAAGGAGGATCAGGGGGAAGAGGATGGGGTAGGGGACCTTGAGGATCCGGACCCAGAGCCCGATCAGCGGAAGGTTCAGGATCAGGAGCATGACGTTCCCCATGTACATGCTGGTCACCGCGCCCCAGAAGAGCTGGGGATGCTCCTTGACCAGCATGGGCCCGGGCTGCACCCCGTGGATGATGAAAGCGCCCAGGAGCAGGGCCATGACCGCGTTGGCCGGGATGCCCAGGGAGAGGAGGGGAATGAAAGCTCCGCCCGTGGCCGCGTTGTTGGCCGCCTCCGGACCGGCCACTCCTTCGATCATCCCGGTCCCGAATTTTTCCGGGTGTCTGGAGATCTTTTTTTCAACGGCATAAGAGACAAAAGAGGAAATCACCGCCCCTCCGCCCGGCAGGACGCCGAGGAAAAACCCCAGGACCGTTCCCCGGGTGATCGGACCCAGGGAGGCCGCCCAGTCTTTTCGGTTCGGGAAGAGATGCTGGATTTTGGCCTGGAGGATGGTTCGCTGCATGGACTGCTCCACATTGAGCATGACCTCGGAGATCCCGAAGAGGCCCATGACCACGGGAACCAGCCCCACCCCGTCGGAGAGTTCCAGGATGTCGAAGGTGAAGCGGTAGGAGGCGGTCATGTTGTCCATCCCCATGCAGCCCAGGAAGAGGCCGAAGGCGGCCATGAGCAGGGCTTTCCACATGGGCCCGCTGGCCAGAAAGGTGAGTACGGTCAACCCCATGATCATCAGGGAAAAATATTCCGGGGGACCGAACTTGAGGGCCATGGCGGCCAGCGGGGGGGCGATGAGCATCAACCCCACGATGGAAAGGGTGCCGGCGATGAAGGAGCCAAAGGCGGAGATGCCCAGGGCCGGCCCGGCCCTTCCCTGGCGGGCCATCTGGTATCCGTCCAGGCAGGTGACGACGGAGGCCGCCTCTCCGGGAATGTTCACCAGGATGGAGGTGGTGGAACCTCCGTACATGGCCCCGTAGTAAATCCCGGACAGCATGATGATGGCCGACACCGGAGACACATGGAAGGTCGTCGGCAGAAGGAGAGACATGGCGGCGACCGGGCCCAGACCGGGAAGGACTCCCACCAGGGTCCCGGTAAGCACCCCCATGAAGCAGAAGAAGAGATTGATGGGCTGGAAAGCCACCTGGAAACCCAGCAATGCGCTGTTCAGAAAATCCATGGCTTACATTCCCAAGGGGCCCTTCGGCAGCTGGGCCTTCAACCAGACTTCAAAAATGAGATACGAGCCCAGCGCGGTCAGAATGCTGCAGGCGATCACCACGGACCACCGCTGGGGAACGATGGCCCGGAGCAAGAAGGCGATGAAAACGGCGGTGGTGATGACGAATCCCAGGGGCTTCAGGAGAAGGGCATAGGCCAGAAGGGAAATAAGAATGACCATGGCATTTTTCCAGACCACCCCTTTGAGCAGGGGAACCCATCCCTCCCCCTGTTTCTTGCGGAGAGTTGCGTGGATCAGGCCGATGCCGGAAAAGAAACAGATGGCCACTCCGGTCAGAAAGGGCATGAACCCGGTTCCCGGAGATGCCGGGGTTCCCAGCTTGTACTGCAGGGAACCCAGGCACACCGCCAGTCCCAACCCAAACCATACCGCGCTGCTCAGTTGGTCGTTGTTCAATTCTTCAAACCTTTCTCAACGCATATCGATGATCATCATTTTCCTTGGATCGGCGATGCGGATCCCATCTTTTTCCCGCACTGGTGGAGGAACTTTAAATATTTGGTTTTTGATCATTGAACTTTTCTTCAGCTGAAGAGCTCGTAAATGGGCCTCCCATCCGCCTGGGCCGGGGCCGGGATGTTCATTCCGTAGCTGATGGTCGGGGCGATGTCGATCAGGCGGATGGCATCGGGGTTGCGCCATCCCCTGCGGACCCCCGGACCCCGGAAGATATACATGGCCTCGATGGTTCCCATTCCCAGGGTGGCGTTGGGAAGAACGGTGGAGTGGATGGAGGCGAAATGGGGTTTTTCGTACTCCACCGGGGGAACCCGGATGGTGGCCGAGGCCTCGTAGTGGGGGTCGAGGATGTAGATGACGTCTCCGGCGTTCGGCCCGCAGTGCAGGAGCGGCTCGGCTTCCTCGCGCCTCAGGGCCAGGATGACGGGATGCTTCCCCAGCTTTGAATCATAGGCGTTGTAGAGCAGGCGAATGATTTCGTCCCGGACCTTTTCATATTCTTCCCCCGGTTCCACGATTCCCCCCGGGTCTCTCCCTTTCAGGTTCACGTAGATCTGGATGGCCCAGCCGTACTGGGCGAAGGCCTTGGTCTTGGAGAGGTCCGGCTCCCGCAGGGTCTCTATTTCTCCCCGCTCGTTCACCCGGGTTTTGAGGGTCACCATTCCTTCTTTGACCAAGATGTTGTTGATCAGGAACTCCTGGACCCCGGGCAGATGGCCGTGGTCGGAGACGACCGCCACCAGGGTTTCGGGCGTGGCGTGTTTCAGCATGGTGGCTACCAGGCGGTCGGCGGCCATGTAAGTGTCCTCGATGATCTTCCATTTCATGTCCGCCGTCTTCGGGTCGTAATAGGACCCCGCCGGATCAAAGTGCCAGAACTGGTGCTTGGCGAAGTCGATGGCGTGCCACTGCATGGCGAAGAAATCCCAGGGATGATTCTTTAAGACGTAGGAGGCGTATTTTTCCATCAGGGAGGTATGGTACTCCATCTCCTCCACCCAGGTCTCCTCGTTGGTCCACCCGAAGATGTAGGGTTGGAGTCCGATGTACTCGATGAAGGGGCCCACCTCCTTCACCAGTTTTTTCTCCAGGGATTTGGGATGGGCGAATCCTTCGGTGGGGTAAACCTGGGAGCAATAGAGTTTGACCTTCCTTCCGTCCGGAGAAAGGTCCATCAACTTCATGCGGAAGGCGCCGCTGCGCTTCTTTTTCCCCTGCTTGAAGGAAGCGCGAATCATCTCCGACCATTCATTTTTAGCCAGGTTGGCCACGGCCTGCTTTCCGTCCTTGGCCGGAGAGATGAGCAGGCGATCGTATCCCTTCCCCGCGGAGTCGATGGCCAGTATGCAGAAGGGGGTATCCCCTGCGGCCGGGGCGATGGGGATGGTGTCTTCCAGGGCGGTGGAATGGGTGCCCGGCAGGTTCGTCCAACCGCTCTGGGGTTTCAGTTCCACTTTCACCGACCGGGTGTAGTTGTCGGTGGAGTAAACCCGGGAAGGGTGGATGGCCACGGCGCTGCTTCCCCAGTGATGGTCCACGATGCCCGCGGGGGCGCAGTGCCCGTCGACCTGGTAGCCGTGTTTCACCCGGGGAGGCCAGGTTCCCGGGTACTTGAAGAGGAAGGCCTTCTTTCCCAGGCGGTCCACCACCTGCCAGAGGTATTCCGCCTTGTGGAAGCGGGAGTCAAAGCCGGTATGCACCACGTCGAGCGGCTCACCGGGAACATGGATGGTCATGTCGTACACCCCGCTCTTTCCCGGGTAGGCCCCGGTCTGGATCACCGTCCAGTTGGGCTGGGTGGCGGTGGGGTACTCGGACCAGGCAGAGCCGAAGCTCCCCTCTTTCATCAACTTTCTTAAAGGTGGGCATCTTCCCTTCCTTGACGAATCGTTCGACAAAGGGAAGAATCATCCCGTCCAGCCCGATGAGCATGGCCTTGCGAGCTTTCTTGGCGGGTTTGGTTTTTTTCATGAGATCCTCCTATGACTCCCTTCCCCTGAAGCCCTGGTGCGAGGGGGAATATGAGAAAGGCTTTTCAAGCTGTTCGAATGGTCAAATATTATGTTGGTGGGAATTCTAGAATTGCAGCACCTAATTGTCAAGGTAAATCAATGGAGCCGAAGAAAGGGAACCCTCGCGCACCCGGAGCAAATCAGGCTATTGTCATGGGGTTCAGGCCGGAGGAATTCGGATCATCAGTCCTGAGGCGGGAAAATACCTTTCCATTGGCCTTCGGGCCTGTATTCCTCAAAGAGAGGCCGCGAGAAGATAAGTCCAGAGGGAGCGGTCTGGCCAGCAGCATCTCCTTTGGCGAATTGCAATCGCAGGCCTCTACTCTGCGGATGACAGGCGCCGCAGGATGATTGAATCCGGATTCATCCATCCCGAACCCCAGCGGGCTGATGATCCGAATTCCTCCGACCTGAACCCCAACGAGCACGGCCAATCGCAGGTGGCCTGGAGGGAACCCATAGAAGGAACCACCTTGACAAGCCGGATGATTTTTCCTATTTTGGGCATGCCGCTCACTGCTCGGGATGAGAACCGGGGGAATCAGGATATGAATAAAGGAAAAGGAAGGGGAGAGAAGAGTTCATACGCGAGCCTTTCAAGCGGAAGGAAATGGTTGGGCAGGGTGCCTCTTTTTGACCCCTCCGGAGGATGGGTGGTCAAGGATCCCCCCGGGAAGGGAAAGGGAAATTGGGCCGGGGCGCCCAGCGCGTTTTATGATGGAGAACAAAAACGGTTCTATCTGTCCTACCGGCTGCGTAGGCCGCTCACCGAAGGCAGGGGGTATTTGACCTGCGTCGCGGAAAGCAAGGATGGAAAGGAATTTACCGACATCTGGGCCGGAAAGGCGACCCAGTTTAAATCCCCTTCCATCGAGAGATCGGCGCTCATCAAGACGCCGGAAGGGCGGTATCGCCTCTACGTCAGCTATGTTGAGGCGGCGGATAACCGGTGGCGGATCGACATGCTGGAGGCGGATCATCCATCCGGCTTCGATCCAGCCAGGAGGCAGCCGGTTCTCCGCCCCGACGACGTCGATTCGGAAGGGGTGAAAGACCCGTATGTGATCCTGATCGGCGGAATGTATTACATGTATGTTCCCTACGGTCCGAGGGCGACCGTCACTCCCGGAAGCACGGCCAAGGATTTACACAGCGCGGGCAACGTTTTCACCACCGCCCTGGTGGCTCATCCTACGGGGCTGGCGGTCAGCGCCGACGGCGTTCATTTCGAGTGGAAGGGGGATGTCATCCGGCCCGGGGATGGCTGGGATTGCAACGTGGCCCGCCTGGCCTGCGTGGTCTATGTCCCGCCTGTATTTACCGCTTTTTATGATGGAAGAACCGGGAAGGGGGATGTTTACGAAGACCGGACGGGGATGGCGGTCGGGCTGACCCCGGATCGCTTCGAAAGCCTGTCCCGAAAGGAGCCGCTTCTCTCCTCCCCCCACGGAACAGGCTCCCTGCGCTACATGGACATCGTCCCCCTCGGCGATTGCTTCTACTATTTCTACGAACAATGCCGGGCCGACGGGGCGCATGAACTGCGGGGAAATATGGTAAAGATATAAATTACAGTCCGTTCAAATCGGACCCATCGCCCAGATTTCTTCTCTACGGTTAAAATGTACCCAATTTGTAAAGGGTAATCTTTCACCTATCCAAACTTAAGAGATTATCACAAAGGAGGAACCATGGATTTCACCTTCACTGCCGATCAAGTCCGGCTTCGCCAGAGGGCGAGAGACTTTGCCGAAAAGGAAATTGCGCCCCTCGCCGAGGAGCTGGACGCCGCCTATGATTATCATCCCGAAGGGATGAAGCGCATCAAGAGGTCCGGTCTCTACGCCTACGTGGTCCCCGAAGCCTACGGGGGCAAGGGCGTTTCTTCGGTCAACCTCTGCATCGTCCGTGAGGAGTTGGCCAAGATATCCACTGTCGCGGATGAAGCTTTCATCATGCAGGGATTGGGCAGCAACCCCATCGTGCTCTTCGGGAACGAAAAACAGAAGAAAAAGTATTTGCCGCCCCTGCTGGACGGGACCCGGATGGCCAACTTCTGTCTTACCGAGCCAAGTTCGGGGTCCGACGTGGCGGGCATCCAGGCTACGGCCAGGCGGGAGGGGGATTTTTATGTGCTGAACGGCCGCAAGTGGTACGTTTCCAGGCCCGGATACACGGACACCTCGGTGGTGTTCGCCAAGACCGACCCGGCGGCGGGGGGGAAGGGGATCTCGGCGTTCATCGTGGATAAGGAACAATCTTCCTATGGGGTGAGGACCGAGCGGTTGACCTTCGAGTGCAACATCGGCGAAATCCTGTTGCAGGATACCAGAGTTCCCGGCGAAAACCGTCTGGGAGAAGAAGGGCAGGGGATGCGCATCGCTCTGGGCAACCTGGACATCTACCGTCCGACCGTCGGAGCCGCGGCCCTGGGTATGGGATGGAGGGCGTTGTCCCTGGCGCTGGAGTATGCCCAGAAACGCCCGATGTTCGGCCGGGTCCTCTCTGATTTTCAGGTGACTCAATTCAAGCTGGCGGAGATGAGAGTCTCCCTGGATGCCGCCTCCCTCCTGGTATACCGGGCGGCGTGGCTGGCCGATAACGTCCGGGAAAAGACAACCCTGGAAGCATCGGCGGCCAAATACTTTGCCACGGAAACGGCGCAAAAAGTGGTGGACCAGTCCCTCCAGATTCACGGGGGCATGGGGCTGCACCGGAAGTCCCGAATCGAAAATCTTTACCGCGCCGTGCGGGCCCCGAGGATCTACGAGGGGGCTTCGGAGATTCAGCTCCTGGTGATCGGAAGAGAATTAATGAAGCTTCAGGGGGCCGGTCACGATCAGCGCTTGTGATCTTCGGAGCCGACGGGCTTGAAAATCCCGGCTCAAAAATGAATGGAATAATTTACCCTTAGGCTTCAATCTGCAACCATGACGCTGCGGGATCAATCCTTCAAATCCGCATCAAGCCGTTCAACTCCGCCGGAGTGAAGGACCGGTCGTGGTAGGCGAATGTGCCCCTTTCCTTGACCTCCCGGGCGGCTTCGAGCAGGCCGCTCATCGGACCGGCACCTCGTAACCTTGCTGCCTGAATCGCGACTGCACGGGTGAGCTGGTCAGAAACCTCAAAAACGCCTCCGCAGCGGCCGGGTGCGGGGTGCGCTGGAGCAGGATGCCGGTGTACGTCGTCATGAGCTGCAAGTCCCCTGGATACGGCCCGACCAGTTCGACCTCCGGCACCGACAGGATCTCGCTGATCTGGGTCAGGCCGATCGCCTCGACGGTCGATTTCGCCATCAGCTCCATGGAGACTTTGCCGCCGCCGGCCGTCCGGCCCTTCTTGCGCACCTCCTCTCCGATCCCCAGGCGGTCCGCCACCTTGAGGAAGTAGGCGCCGGCGGTAGCGATCTTCGGGTCTGCGTGGTAGATCTCTTTCGCGGCCAAGAGCGCCCGTTTCAGCTCCTCCGGCGTTCCGATCGCCGGTCGGGGGGCCCCCTTGCGGACGGCGATGCCGCCCCCCACCCGCCCCAGATCGGTCCGGGTGCCGGAGCGCACCAGGCCCCGCGCCATAAGCTGCTCAATGATGACCGGGGTGACGATGGTGAGATCCGCCGGCTCGCCGGCGTAGATCTTGTCGCGAAGCGCGCCCACCGGGGCGTAGGTGAGCTTGACCGTGTGGCCGCTCTCCTTCTCGAAGCTTCCCACCATGTCCCGAACGACGGCCTCAACGGCTCCGGCGGCCAGCACATTAAGCTCCACGGCGGACACCTCTCGAATCGGGGCAAACAGCAGGATGGCCAACGCAAGACCCAGAATCAGGCAGCGGCTTGTCTGCAAGCCGACCTTCGAAAGCAGAGACTGTGGACCCCGGTGCATAGAATACCTCCTTACCCAAATGTAAAATTCCTGAAACCCCTCCCTCTAAGCTCGCATCAAAGCGGTCCCCTCGATCGTGAGTTTGGTCCATCGCAGGTTCTATTTCGACGAGCCGGGGGCCATAAAGCCGGCGGCTCGGAAGGCCGCCAGCCCCGAGGGCGATATCAAGTACTTCACGAAAGCCCGCGCGGCATCGGGGGATTTGCTTGTCTTGAGCACGACCGCCGCATAGGGAATGTTATTCTGGAGATCCTTTGGCAAAGGACCGACAAGCTCCGCACCCGGGACAGCGGTGATCTCGCTGGCCTGGACGATCACCATCTCAGAATCACCATTCGCCACCCGCCGAACCGCATCTTCCCCGACGGCCGTGAGCACGGTCTTGCTCTTCAGCTGCTCCGCGATGCCAAGACGGCCGAGGACCACGGTCGCGAAATACGTTCCCGAGGTCCCGCCACGGGCCGGATCAGCGTAGGTTATGGACTTGGCAGCCAGCAGCGATTCGCGGAACTCTTCCGCAGTGCCGATTTTGGGCCGGGGGGCGCCTGCCTTGATCCCGATACCCACGCCGACACTGCCGACCGCCACTCGCGAGTCTTGGGCAATGAGTCCTTTTTGCTCGAGGTCCTTGATCCCCGCAGACGGGAGCACCGTGACATCGGCAGGCGCTCCGCCGGCCACCTGTTTTTGTATCCCCCCGCCTGTGCCGAAGGTGAAGTTCACCTTATTGCCGGTTTCGCGCTCGAACGACGTGGCCGCCCCGAGCAGTGCGGACCTCACGCCGCCAGGGGCGAAGACCATGATTTCGGCAGAGGCTGCCACCGAGGGCCATGCCCACAGAAGCAAGGAAAACACGACAAGCCAAATCGACAGAGGGGCACAATGCTGGATATTCATCGCCACGTCTCCTTGTTGGAATGTATCGAACTCCTAACCTGTACTTTTCCTGTGTTAAAAAGGGATGTGCGTTTTTCCGAAAGGGACGTTGTGTCCTAGGTGTCTTTATAACCTCTGTTACAATCACCCTTCTTTTTCCAACCGTGCAACCGCCTTGGCGACGCTGGACGAGCTCTTTCCTATGTGCCGGGCTATCTCCGCCATAGACATTGCCAATTCAACTACCCCGGACGCTTGCTGGGGGCTGTCGAGCATTGTGCAACCCAGGACACAGCGTTCTCCATGGCTCCGTCCCACATGCCTCTTTCAAGAAAAAGGGGCGAAGCGGCCTTCCTAGTCTCGAACCCTTCTCAACTCCATGACCAAGGGATTCGCGTCATCCGGGCAAGCCACATGGGCAAGGTCTTTGTTTTTTTCCCAGGGAAACTCCCCGCCGAAACGGAGCACGCGCCAGGAGGGAAAAGCGGCATAGTAAGCCGATGGGCAAAGCGCTTTTCCATCTTCCGTGTACCCCACCATAATTTCTTTGCTTAAATCGAATTCCTGGCCCACCTTGTGCCCGGCGGCACAGGTTCCCTTCACCGAGACAATTTTTAGGACAACTTTTGCTGGATCGGCCATCGTAACCCTCCTTTGATTTAGTTATATGCACGACAGTTCTGCTTTTTCTTCCGAAAAGGACTTTTTCAGCAACCAGCTAATGACCTTCTCCAGACGTCTAGAAGTTTTGTTTTTGGGGGTTGATTGGTTTAGGATGGCAAGTGCTGATTGAAAAATAGATAAAAATTATATGGCTGTCAATGGAATAATTTCAATTTTTACAGCCTCTTTTCCCCATCACCCAGATTCCGCAAAGGTCATAGCCCACTGTGTCTTTTTGGCTGCGTTCCATTGCCGATGAATTTGCGTGCAACATGAAAATCAGTTATGCTCTGCCACCCACCTTAGGGGCAACCCGGCGAGTCCCCCCCCATATGGGGATGCGGAATCGGGCCTCTTTTGTTCCGGCTATGCCCGGTCAGGGGTCCGAATTGACAATTCCTTCCGTTTTTCCTATAGTGTTCTCGCAAACCTTCAACACCATTCCCCTGAATCCGCTGCAGGGCATCGAAAGGAGGAGAACCATGAAAAAGGGCATCCTGATGTTTGTTCTATCTCTGGCGATGACCGCGGGGATGGGATTTTCCATCCCCCCTCCACCCTCGCCGCTTATCCCGAAAAGCCGGTGTCCGTGATCTGCGTCTTCCCAGCTGGGGGGGCCATGGACATGACCGCCCGGGCCCTGGCGGAGGCGGCCAAGAAGTATTTTCCCAAGCCCTTGGCGGTGGTGAACCGGCCCGGGGCGGCGGGGACCATCGGGACGGCGGAAACCATCCAGGCCCGGCCGGACGGGTACACCATCGGAATCACCGCGGTGGCCGTTTTGACCGTGCAGCCCCACCGGACCAAACTCCCCTTTGGCCCGCCGGAGGATTACACTCCGATCATCAAGCTTGTCAACCAGCCGGTCGTCCTGGCGGTGAAACAGGATGCCCCCTGGAAGACCATTCAGGAGTTCATTCAATACGGCAAGGCGAACCCGGGCAAACTTCGGGTGGGTTGTCCGGGGATCGGGACGATCCCCATGCTGGATGCGGAACAACTCAAAATGATGTCCCAGGTGGATTTGACCACCGTCCCCTTTGCGGGAGGGGCGGAGAGCGTACCGGCCATGCTGGGAGGACATGTGGAAGCGGTCTCCCAGCATCCCAGCGAAGTCATGGCGCACGTGAAGGCCCGAAAAGCCAGAGTGCTTCTGGTGTTCGAGGAAAAACGGAACACCCTCTTCCCGGAGGCCCCCACCGCCAAGGAACTCGGGCATGACATCACCATGGGAGTATACTACCTGCTGATCGGACCCAAGGGGCTTTCTCCCCAGATCGTCACCCTGATCCACGATGCGGCGAAAAAGTCGATAGAAGACCCGATCTTTATAAAACCCATGGAAGCCCGAGGGTTTGACATATCCTACGAGGGGCCGCAGGCCTTGAAAAAGCGCCTCATGCAGGACTACGAGGGGAACGCCAAATTTGCCGATCTCCTGAAGGTAAAGAAGTAGAAAATGCCTTTCCGAGCCCTGCCCATCGTTTCTCTCGGTTACCTCCTTTTGGGGATTGCTTACCTGGCCGATAATTCCAAGCTCCCCATGGGGTCGGCAGCCAAGCCGGGGGCAGGGCTTTTTCCCCTGTTGGTGGGAATTTCTCTTCTGGGCCTGAGCCTGGCCATCCTGATCTGGGCCTTAAGGAATAAAAAAACCGCTTCAAAAGACCAGGAACCCTTCCCGGAGGGGAAAGACCGCCAGCGGGTCCTGGCTTTGGGGGGAACCCTGGCTCTCTTCGTGCTTTTGCTCAAACCCCTGGGGTATGGAATCTGCAGCGCGGCGCTCATGGCGGCCGTTCTCCGGTTCCTGGGACTGCGGAGTTGGGGAAGGATCCTTTTAATCTCCCTGGTGACCGCGGCCGTTTCCTATTACCTTTTTTACGTTCTCCTGGGGGTCCCTCTTCCCAAGGGGTCTTTCTTGTCCTGATATGGATTCGCTTCAGGGACTGGCATACGGTTTCGGCGTGGCTCTCAGCGGCCCAAACCTCCTGGCCTGCCTGCTGGGGGTGCTGGTGGGTACGGTGGTCGGGGTTTTACCGGGGATCGGACCCATCGGAGCCATGGCCCTTTTGATCCCCTCCACCTTCAGCCTGGGGCCGACCACCGCCCTGATCATGCTGGCAGGGATTTTTTACGGCTCCATGTACGGAGGCTCCACCACTTCCATCCTGGTCAATGTGCCGGGAGAGGCCGCCTCGGTGGTGACGGCCATCGACGGCTATCAGATGGCCCGGAAGGGAAGGGCGGGCGCGGCCCTGGCGGTTTCGGCCATGGGCTCTTTCGTGGCCGGGACCCTGGGGATCGTGGCCCTCATGTTCTTCGCCCCCCCGCTGGCCGAGCTGGCCCTGGAGTTCGGGCCTCCCGAGTACTTTGCCCTCACCCTGGTGGGCTTGATCTTCCTTTCGGGCATCGGCGGGGGTTCGAAGCTCAAATCCTTTCTCATGGTGGCTTTCGGGCTCCTTTTGGGAACCGTGGGGATGGAGCCCATCTCCGGCCTGCCGCGCTTCACCCTGGGGCAGCTTTCACTGGCCCAGGGAGTGGAGCTCGTTCCCGTGGCCATGGGCCTGTACGGGATCGGGGAAGTGCTGATCATCGCGGAACGGATTACCGGCATTCCCCAGCTGGTGAAAGTCAAATTCCGGGAACTCTTCCCCACCGCGGCGGAATGGAAAAAGGCCTTCGCCCCCATGCTCCGGGGCGGAGGGGTTGGTTTTTTAATCGGGCTGATTCCGGGGCCGGCGGCGATCCTTTCCACCTTCGCTTCCTATTCCCTGGAGAAAAGGATCTCCAAACACCCGGAAGAGTTCGGGAAAGGGGCCATCGAGGGGGTGGCGGGACCCGAGGCGGCCAACAACAGCGCCACGGCCGGGGCCATGGTGCCGCTCCTGGCCCTGGGGATTCCCTTCGCCCCGGCCACCGCTTTGCTTCTGGGCGCTTTGATCATTCATGGAGTTCAACCCGGACCCCTTCTCATGACCCAACAGCCGGAGATCTTCTGGGGGGTCGTGGCCAGCATGTACATCGGCAACCTGGTCCTTTTGATCCTGAACCTCCCCCTGGTGGGAGTTTTCGCCAGCATCCTCCGGCTCCCCCAGTACCTCCTCATGGGGTTCATCCTGCTGCTCTGCCTGGTGGGAACTTACAGCGTCAACAACAGCATCCTGGACCTCTACATGCTCATCGGCATGGGAGGAGTCGGCTATTTCCTGCGGAAGTTGAAGTTCGACATGGCCCCGCTGATCCTGGCCCTGGTCCTGGGACCCATGATGGAGAAAACCCTCCTCCAGTCTCTGTTCATGACCCGGGGCGATGTATGGTCAATCTTCAGCCGTCCCATCCCGATCGTCCTCTATTCCATCGCCATCGCGGTGATTGCTTTGCCCTTCCTCTACCGGATGGTGGGAAAAAAATCAAAACCGCGCCGCAAATAATTCCTTCTCCCTGTTCTCGAAAAGGAGAGTAAGAGAGGTTCGCGAACCGCCCATCCCCATTTTTCCCTACACAGATTCTCATCATTGAAGTAGAATCAAGGCGAGTCATCGAAACCTACGGAAGAAGTATGGAAAATGCTCGAAGCAACTCTTCGTAAGTAGTCTATTAAGAAGGATTCAAGCCTTGATGGTCTCGTAAAAAATCACTTGAATCGTCACCCCGGCGAACCCCGGATCAGGTCCGGGGCAGGCGCCGGGGTCCAGACATTGTCCCCGCGGAAGCGGGGAACCATTAAAGAAAATCTGGATTCCCGTTTTCACGGGAAACCCTGGATTCCGGCTCCCGGCTTAAAACCTGCCGGGACAAGCTTCGCCGGAATGACACATTCTATGGGTTTTCGACTTTTTGCGAGTTCATCAAACCTTCGCTCATCAAATTTCCCAAGGAGGTGACAGGATGGAAAGGAACCAATCGCACCGACGGTGTAAAAAAGGATGGATCTGGGGGGGCATTTTGATCCTGGGGGTCTTCTGCACCCTTGCCTGCGTGCCCGATCCGATCCTGGCTCAGGAGAAGTACCCCAGCAAACCCATTAACTTTGTCATCGGGTACCCCGGCGGAGGAACGACCGATGTCTGTGCCCGGCCACTGGTCATGGCGGCGGGCAAAATCCTGGGACAGCCCATCGTGGTCCTGAACAAACCCGGTGGAGCTTCGGCCGTGGCCATGGCTTCCCTAAAGAACGAGAAGCCGGACGGATACACCATCGGAATCCTTCCCAGCGGCGCGGTCTTCAGCCAGCACATGCGCAAGGTGCCGTACGATTCGGCCAAGGACTTCACCTTCATCATGCAGTATGCCGTTTACCTTTACGGGCTGGTGGTCAAGACCGACTCCCCCTGGAAGACCTTCAAGGAGTTCATCGACTACGCCAAAGCGAATCCGGGAAAGATCCGGTACAGCACGGCGGGAGCGGGAACGCCCCAACACCTGGTCATGGAACGGCTGGCCCTCAAAGAGAATATCAAGTGGACCCACATCCCCTTCCAGGGAGGAGGACCGGCCATCGCCAACCTTCTGGGGGGGCAT
Source organism: uncultured delta proteobacterium (assembly GCA_963802665.1). Taxonomy (GTDB): domain Bacteria; phylum Desulfobacterota; class SM23-61; order SM23-61; family SM23-61; genus SM23-61. Next base: position 233,733 of record CAWDJO010000011.1, read on the forward strand.
GTGGAGGTTTCTTCCCAGACCACCGAGTGGAAGAAGCATGTGGAGGCGGGAACCCTGAGACTGCTCGCGGTCTACGGGGAGAAGCGGATGGAGGATTTTCCCAATGCTCCCACTCTGCTTGAACTGGGATATGACATAACCGCCGCCAGCCTCATCAGCATCGTGGGCCCCAAGGGCCTTTCCCCCCAGGTGGTGGACACCCTCCATTCGGCTTTCAAGAAGGCCATGGAAGACCCGGACTTCATCCGGGTGAGCCGGCAGATGGACCAGCCCCCCGTTTACCGGGGACCCGAAGAGCTGGGCAAGCATGTTGTCAAGATGAACGAGGAAGTAGGGGGATTGATTAAGAAGCTGGGTTTGGAGGGAAAATGAAGGCAGGGGCGATCACGCCAAGCGCGTGACGTGATCGCCCTCTACAGACCAGGTTAAGAGTTATAATTTTTTGTATAACCGGACATCGGGAATAGATTTGGGGGAAGCTGGATGAGCCTGGTGGAGTTTGTAAGGGAACGAGCCAAAGAATTCGGGAGCAAAATCTTCCTCTGGGAAAAGAAGAATTCCCTTACCTACAAGGAATTCGACCAGGTAACCGACCGGATGGGGGCCGGACTGCAGGCCCTCGGTTTGAAGAAAGGCGATCACGCGGCGGTTCTCTTTCCCAACAGCCTGGATACCCTCCTTTCCTACTTCTCCATTATCAAGGCCGGGGGGGCGGTGGTTCCGATCAACCCTCTTTACACCCCCCGGGAGACCGCCTTCATCCTGAACAACTCGGAAGCCAAATTCTTACTGGCCGCCTCACATTTCCAGAAGGCCGTAGAGGGAATCCGGTCCCAGGTTCCTGGTCTCCGGCAGGCCATATTCCGGAGCGAGGATGAACCGTCGATCCTCAAGACCCTTGCCGGGTTGGCCCCGAAGGCGAACACGCTCAAACCCGTGGAGCTTTCCTCTCAGGACGAGGCCATCATTTTCTACACTTCCGGAACGCTGGGCACACCCAAAGGGGTCGTGCTCACCCACGGAAACTTTACCTTCTCCGGCCCCAACATCGCCCGGTGCTACGGCCTGAGGCAGGAGGACATCACCCTGGCCGTCCTGCCCCTGGTCCACGTCTTCGCCGTGGCCAGCCCGGTTTTCGGGAGCCTGAGCTCCGGGGGAACCGTGGTCGTCCTGGACCGCTTCCTGGCGGAAACTGTACTCCAGGCCTTCGTCGACTACCAGGTCACTTGGTTTCCCGGTGTGCCCACCATGTTCAATTACATTTACCATGCCTATGAAAACGGGACGTGGAATATCTCCTCCGTCCGCATGGGTCTCTCCGGCGGAGCCTCCCTCTCCGTGGAACTCCTGAAAAACTGGGAAGCGCGCTTCAACGCGGAGATCCTGGAAGTGTACGGTCTCACCGAATCGACCGGGTTGGTTACCGCCAACCCGGTGCACGGGGTGAGGAAGGCGGGTTCCATCGGCATCCCTGTCCCCAACGTCCAGACCCGCCTGATCAATAAAGAAGGGAAGGATGCTGGGAAGGGAGAGGTGGGAGAGATCCTTTTCAAGGGGCCCAACGCCGCCAAAGGCTACTGGAAACTTCCGGAGCAGACCGAGGAGGCAATCCGAAACGGCTGGGTCCATACCGGGGATCTGGCCAAGCAGGATGAGGATGGATATTTCTATATCGTGGGGCGGAAGAAAGACCTCATCATCGTCGGCGGGTACAACGTGTATCCCCGGGAGATCGAGGAAGTCCTTTACGCCCATCCGGCGGTGTACGAGGCGGCGGTGATCGGCATGGCGGACGAAGTGAAAGGAGAGATCCCCAAGGCCTACATCAGCCTGAAACCGGGCCAGACAACGACGGAAAAAGAGATCGTGGAATTCTGCAAACAGAACCTTGCTCCCTACAAGGTCCCACGCCAGGTGGAGATCCGGTCCGAACTTCCCAAGTCTTCCACCGGGAAGATTCTGCACCGAGAGCTGAGAGCCGAGAAAAAGGACGACCCCAATTTTCTTATTGGACCCAGATGAGCACGGATGGACACAGATAAAGCATTTCAAAAAGCACAAAAAGCAATTGGGATGGGAACCCTATGTAGTTTAACACCCTGCTTGGTTTCCATTGAGCCGGACTGCTTAACCCGCAATCCGCAATCCGCATTCCGAATTTGGAAAGGGTAGGGTGTGCTTTCCACCCGGACCAAATATTTCGTCGTCGCCCTCCTCTATTTCTCCGAAGGCCTTCCCTTCGGGCTGATCAACAACCTCCTTTCGGTCTATTTCCGGGTGAAGAAGATCTCCCTGGAGGAGATCGGGCTCCTCAGCCTCCTGGGACTCGCCTGGAGCCTGAAGATCCTCTGGGCCCCCCTGGTGGACCGTTTTGGCCGGCGGTATTTCTGGATCCTCCCCGCCCAGCTGCTATTGGCTCTTTTCAGCGCGGTCCTGGCCCTCCTCGACCCGGTGTCCCAGAAGGCCCTTTTCTGGCTGGCCCTTGCCGGAATCTGCCTGGCCTCGGCCACCCAGGACATTGCCGCCGACGCCTATACCATCGACATCCTGGATGAAAAAGAGCTCGGACCGGCCAACGGAATCCGTTCCGCAGCCTACCGGGTGGCGCTGATCACCGCCGGGGGAGTCCTGGTCATGCTGAGCGAAACCATGGGATGGTCCCTGACCTTCATCGCCGCCGGGATCATCATGATGGTTCTGGCTCTAGCCGTGGTCAGCCTTCCTTCCTTCCATCAGAAAAGGCCGGCGGTTTCTGCCTCCCTCCCCATGTGGGAGCAATACGTGGATCCCATCAAGAGACTCTTCCTTAAGCCCAACTTCTGGACCGCGGTGATCTTCATCCTCTTCTTCAAGGTAGGCGAGGCCATGCTCGTGGCCATGGCCAACCCCTTCTGGATCGACCGGGGGTTCACTCCGGGAGAGATCGGGTTTGTGGTGGGCACTCTGGGAACCCTGGCCAGTATCGTCGGGGCGATCTCCGGAGGGAGCCTGACCGCCCGCTGGGGCATCCTGAAGGCGCTCTGGATCCTGGGGGCGGTGCAGGCCACGGCCAGCCTGGGCTACACCGTCGCCTCCCTGCCCCTGGCGCCGCGTTTCTCCATCTACTTCGTGGCCCTGCTGGAGAGCCTGGCCATCGGCCTGGCCACGGCCGCGTTCCTTAGCTTCCTCATGAAGCTCTGCGACAAAAGATTCAGCGCTACGCATTATGCTTTTCTGAGCATTCTCTTCGGCCTGGGAAGATCCCTGGCCGGGGTGATGGGAGGGTACGCTGCTTCTTTCCTTGGCTACCCGGTCTTTTTCTTTATCACTTTTTTAATCGGCCTGGCGCCGTTGCCGCTAATTTTTTATCTCCAACCAACATTGAACAATGATCAATGACCAATGGGCAATGATCAATGGTCAATGGGCAATGGTCAATGGATCAATGGACATTGATCAATGGTCAATGAGCAATGAAAGAGGTACGAGGAACGAGCAACCAGCAACCAGGAACCAGCAACCAGCACCCAGCAACGAGGAACAAGATGGTTCATAAACAGCTCAGGGAAAAGATTTCGCAGATGATCATGGTCGGCTTCAAAGAAGCGGAGGTGGACGAAGATACCCCGGTCGTCCGGGCCATCCGCGATTTTTCTCTGGGCGGGGTGATCCTCTACAACATCGACCTGGAATGCTTCCTCGAAGCCCAGAAGAAAAAACCGGACCTGACCCGGTATGAAGGCGCTAAACTCTGTCCCAAGAACGTCACCTCCCGTGAGCAGTTGAAGAAGCTTACTTCGGCATTGAAGCGCTACTCCAAAGAACCCCTCCTCATATCCGTTGACCAGGAAGGAGGCCTGGTCAGCAGGCTCGGCCCGGCTGCGGGGTTTCCCGAAAGGGAGAGGCCCAGGGAATTGGGTAAGAGAGATGATCTGGCTGAAACCACAAAAACGGCAGAGGGAATGGCGGGGGACTTGAAGGAGAGCGGAATCAACCTGAACCTGGCGCCGGTGGTGGACCTCGATCTGAACTCCGAAGGTCTGATCTCCAGAAACGGTCGCTCCTTTGGGCCCGATCCTGAGCTTGTTTTTCGACATGCCCGAGCCTTCATCTTAGCCCATCACCAGCAGGGAATTCTGACTACCCTGAAGCACTTCCCCGGAAAAGGGAGCGCAGGGAAAGACACCCACTTCGAACTGGCCGATGTAACTTCCCTCTACCAGGATCAGGAGCTTCAGCCATTTTCCCGGCTCATCCAGGAAGGACTGGCCGACCTGGTCATGACCTCCCACCTCAACCACCGGGGATGGGATGAAAATTATCCCGTCACCCTTTCTCCCAAGGTCCTTCAGGGCATGCTGAGGGGAAAATTAGGCTACCAGGGGGTGATCCTCTCCGACGACCTGCTCATGGGGGCCATCATCAAGCAGTTCAGCCTGGAGGAGGCCTGCGTGCTGGCCGTGCAGGCCGGGGTGGATATTCTCCTGGCCTCCAACAACAGCCCGGAAGGGGACGATCCCCACCTCTTCCACCGAATCTACGAAACCCTGGTCAAGGCAGTCGAACAGGGACGAATCTCTGCCAACCGGATCGAATCATCCTGTTCCCGCGTGCTGGCCCTGAAGAAAAGGCTCTCTTAAGACGGCACAATCCAGACTCCGGGGCCGCATATGAAAAGGACCCTCCCTACCCGGAATCTGAGGCTCGACCTCCAAACTGATTTCCTGAACCGGACAAGTTGGAACCAAAAAAGAATATTGTAGGGGCGGCCCCCGTCGATTCTCCGGCCCGGCCATGAGACATGGGTAATTACATTCTTTTATGGGAACTTTTTCCATCCCCCTCCTGTCCAATATGTTAAAAGCGCTGATTCAACCGATTCGGGAGGTGCGAAGATGAAAAAGATCATGGCGGCGGGAATATTTGCGGTGCTGCTCCTCGGGGCTACTGCGGCCTCGGGAGCGACGGCGGGAGATTGGGTACAGGTGGAGATCCTGACTGACAGAGGACTCAGCCTCTCCCTCTACCCGACAGGAGCAAGCGATCCGAAGAAGAAGGTCTATGCCGAGGCGGTGAAGGGCGATGAGTACACCATCTTGATACGGAATCTTCTTCCCCGCCGGGTGGGTCTCGTGGTGGCGGTGGACGGACGGAACATCATCAGCGGCCAAAAATCATGGCTGAGAAACAGCGAGCGCATGTACATCCTGGGTCCCTACGAGACCGGCCAGTATCGAGGATGGCGAACCGGGGGCGACCGGGTGAACCGGTTCTACTTCACCGATGCAGCCGACTCCTACGCCGCCGCCTTCGGCGACGGGAGCGCCATGGGGGTCATTGCCGTGGCGGTCTACCCGGAAGTCGAGCGGATCGTCACCCCGCCGCCGGTGGCGGAGCACTCCCGGGAGAAGGCGGGCGCAGCGAGTCCCCAGGCCCCCCAGGCCAAACGGGCGCCGGCAGACAGCTCCATGGAAAGCGCCGGCACGGGTTATGGCCGGGAGGAATACTCCCCCTCGCGGGTCGTGGCCTTCGAGCCGGAGGCCCGGGCCGTGGAAACCATCCTGATCAAGTATGAGTGGCGCTCTACCCTGTGCAGGATGGGAGTCGTTTCCTGCGCTCCTGCCCGGCCACCGAAAAACCGCCTGTGGGACGAGGGAGGCTACGCCCCGCCTCCACCCCGCAGGGGCTGAGCAACAAAACCTTCATTGGACACAGATGAACACAGATAAAAAATGCCTAGAATTCGAATTGCCTAAAATGCCTAAAATTACCTAAACCGACTATAGGACTATTCGACCGCACGAATAGGCGACTGATGATGGAAAGCGGATGAACGCGGATCAACACGGATGGAAAAAGAGATTTTTATAGCTGCCTAAGCAAAAAAAACAGCCCCGTTTCCATTGCCAGAAACGGGGCTGCTTCCTTCATCCGATTGATTTCACGAAATGGAAAAGATCAGGTTTTCAACGGACCCGGGAAGGTCCGGGAAAGGATTTTTTTGGCTTCGGCCAGCTTGCGGGGAAAGGGATCCTTCTTGAAAGCGGCATACCACCGGCGCAAGAGCAGCCAGCCGCCGAACCTCGTCACCTGGTGGGCCCAGATGCGGTACCATTTTTCCCATCCCCGTCTCAAGTTGGGGAGATAGAAGAAAAGGATCGGAAACCAGAGGATGTGGAAACCGATGTGAAACATGTGCTTGAAGCGGTAGAATCGTCCCATGATCCGATGGGAGGAGGCCAGCATTTCTTCCGGGGTCATGGGCGCATCGGGGATGAAAAGGGGGAAATTCCCGTCGTAATATTCCCACCCGACCAGATCTTTGGGAAAGATTCGGTTCTGTTCCTTCAACCGGCGGGTCAATTCCGTGCCCGGCAGCGGGGCGGGCAAAAGAACCTGGACCGTGTCCAGCTGTGCGCTCTTAATGAACTTCTTGAACCTTCGTATCCGTTCCTTGGCCGGCATGGAGAAATCAATCCCTTCGGCCAGGGGATAACCGAAAATGAACATTCCATGGACCATAAAACCCGTTTTGTAGAGCAGCCGGGACAGAGTAATCATGTCTTCGGGCTTGAGCCGTTTGTCCATGGCCTTTAACTCCTCCCCAATCGGGGATTCATAGCCTATGGCCAAATGATTGATCCCGGCTTCGAGCATGCTCTGGAGCAGTTCGGCATCCTTGGCTTTGTCCAGGCGGATCTGGACGGTTGTATGAAAGCGGGTACGCGCTTCCCTCTGATAGTCCCGGAGCAGATTACAGAATCGGATGGTTTCCAGCCGGTTCTGCCCAAAAAGATCATCCACGATAAAAAATTCCCTGGCGCCGCGGGTTTCGTAGAGAGAGGCGAACTGCTCCATCAGCCGCTCCACCCGGGCATAGCGGGGTTTCCCTTTGACGGTGCAGAACTCACAGTCCATTCCGCATCCCCGCACCCGCCCGACGGGATAGATCCGGATCCGGGCATAACGGACCAAAGAAAAATCGGGAAGCGGGAAGGAGTCGAATTCGGACAGGGGCATTCTCTCCGGAGTCAAGACCACCCGGTCTCCGTCCAGGAAGGCGATGCCCGCGATGTTCTCTCTGGATAGCCGGCCTTCAAAAGCCTGCAGGAGTTCCTTGAGGGTTTCTTCTCCCTCTCCTCGGACTACGACGTCAACTCCGTTTTGCAGACCCTCGGCGATGTTTTCTTCGACGAAATGCTGCCCGCCGGCGATGGTCGGGACGGACCGCTCCCGGTAAAACCGGGCGAGTTCGTACAGCCGGGGTATGGTGCTGGTCAACCCCCCGTAAAGGCCGACCAGATCAGCGGGCCGCAATTGCTGGAGGGCTTCATGGTCCGGCAGGCCCGCAGCGGTCACCGGGCCGGATCTCTGGTAGTTGTTCTCGTCGATGACCTCGACGTCCCACCCCTCCATCTCCCGGGCGGCGGTGGCCACCGTCACCGGTCCCATGGCCGTGGTTACCCGGGCGACCCGGGAATAGATGTTGAATGCAGGGTAGGCGGGGATGATGATCCTCAGCCTTCGCCTTTTCCCTGCTTCGCGGGTCAGGAACCCAATCTGTTTTTGCATGGAAAAATCCTCGTCTGGAAGATCGATGAGAATCTAAAAGCTTCTGCCCCGGAATCCCCGGCGGACTCGGGCTTCTTTGACCAGCAGCTCTTTTTCCATGAAGGGCCTTTTATTCAGCATGGAGATCGCTTTCTGGGCCTCCCGGCGGGTGGACAGCTCCACGAAGGCGAACCCCCGGGACTGGCCGCTCTGGGGGTCCTTCGGGATCTTGACCGAGACGACGTCTCCGGCCTGCGAGAAATGGGTTTTCAGATCGGCTTCGGTGGTCTGAAAGGCGATGTTCCCCACATAGATTTTGGTGTTCATTTTTTCTCCCCGTGGGCTGGAATCAGCAAGGCAAGGAAAATCCTGGGACGGAGAAGACCCCGGAGGGATGATTCCCTTCCCGGGGTCCCGGATTCGGCCTACCGAATCCTCAGCATTTCACCACGTCAACGGCCTGCAGGCCCTTCTTTCCCTGGGCGATTTCGAACTCGACCTCGTCCCCGTCATGAAGAACCTTGAAACCTTCCTGTTTAATGGATGAGAAGTGCACGAATAAATCTTCGCCACCTTCCTGGGAGATAAATCCAAACCCCTTCTGCTCATTGAACCATTTCACTTTTCCTTTCGGCATTGCTTTTCACCTCCTTTCCTTCGGGCATTGGTAAGATACAAGAGCCAGGGGTGGATCAAAAATGAAAAAACCGCATAAGCTTTGAGAGCCTAGCGGCTTGTTTTTGTTCCAAACCAAAACTCTTTGCAACTTATGTAGTTATAATAAACTTTTCCTCCCAGCCTGTCAAGGCAAATTTCTTCCCTCTTCCCTCTTGGGAATTCAACCCAGGGCTCAGCTTTTGATTATTTTGGCAATGGATCGGATTGCGGAGAACGGGGGGATCAGATCCTGGACTAACCCTCCGCAAACGCTCTCAGCAACCTGGAGCGGGAAGGGTGACGCAGCTTGCGAAGCGCCTTGGTTTCGATCTGACGGATCCGCTCCCGGGTGACGGAGAAGTTCTCTCCCACTTCTTCCAGGGTGTGTTCCCCTTCCTCATCGATCCCGAAGCGCATCCGCAGAACTTTTTCTTCCCGGGGGGTCAGACTGGACAGAGCCTGGCGGGCCCGCTTGGACAAATCCATGTTGGTCATGGCTTCCATGGCGTGAACGGTGGTCTTGTCCTCGATGAAGTCCCCGAGAAAATCATCTTGCTCTTCTCCGATCGGAGTGTCCAGGGAAATGGGCTCCCGGACCACCTTCAGGATGTCGCGAACCTTATCCGGGGGAAGATCCATGCGCCGGGCGATCTCCTCCGGGGTGGGTTCCCGCCCGATCTTCTGCAGGAGATGATGGGAGGCCTTCAGCAGCTTGTTGATCGTCTCATTCATGTGCACCGGGAGGCGGATCGTCCGGGATTGATCGGCGATGGCCCGGGTGATGGCCTGCCGGATCCACCAGGTGGCATAGGTGCTGAATTTATGGCCGCGCCGGTAGTCGAACTTCTCCACCGCCTTGATGAGTCCGATATTTCCTTCCTGAACGAGGTCCAGCAGGTGGAGCCCGCGGTTGAGGTATCTTTTGGCGATAGAAACGACGAGGCGCAAATTCGCCTTGATCATCTCGTTCCGCGCCATTTCAGTCTTGATCTCGGCCCGGTAGATCGTCCGGAGCAGGCCTTTGAGCTCCGGAATGGGCAGGCGGGCCTCTTTTTCTATGGTCGTGAATTTACCCCGGGCTTTCTTGAACGCCTGGTGACATTCCTCAAGGGTCTCCCCCTTGACCTCCCGTTCGGCGAGCCTCTTCCGGAATTCCCGTGGATTTCTCTTCCTCAGTCGGACCAGGCTTGGCAGTTGATCGACAGGAACCCGGGCGCGGTCCTGGATATCCAGGATTTCATCCTCCACCTTTCCCGCCCGCTCTCCCAGGTCCTTCAATTTCTTGATCATCGTGTCCAAAGCACCGGTCTTCCGGTTGAGCTCCCTCAGCAATAGGGTGATCCCTTCTTTCCCTTCCTGGAGCTGCATTTCCATTTTCCGGCGTTTATCTTCGTTCCCCCTCTTTTTGGCGAAACGTTCCCTGATTTTCAGAAATTGCCTGGAAAATTTTTTAATCTTAAGGAGTAGGACCAGAAGGGCCTTGACATCCAGTTCTTCCTCGAACAGGGATTCATCACCCGGCTCCCGGACCGGCTTTTCCGGGGACTTTTCCAGGGATTTCAGCCGCGCTTCCAGATGATCAATTTCTTCAAGGTAAAGGGGGGCGGATAAAACCGAATCGATCAATTCTCTTTCCCCCTCCTCGATTTTTTTGGCGATATCCACTTCTTTTTCCCGGGACAGAAGGGAAACAGCACCGATCTCTCGAAGATACAAGGCGACAGGGTCCTGAGGCTTTTCTTCCTCAAGTTCCACCTCGGTTTCTTCCTCCTGGGGAGAAATCGATTCGTCCCCGTCAGGTTTAACGAGCTTTTCCGCCTTGGGAGCCGTGTCGACCAGTTCAATGTTCATCGCTTCGATTTTCGCAATGATTTCATCGATCTGATCCGCTGATACAACCTCGGGGGGAAGGAACTCATTGAGCTCCGCATAGGTTAAAAAGCCCTTTGCCTTACCTATTTTTATCAGTTGTGCAATCTTTTCCATTTTTTGACCTTTTAAAAAAAGGGAAGAAACTTCAGCAATTTCGAGCATAAAACGAGCCCAAACAAAATTTTATCGGCATTTTTTGGCCCGGCTTGAGTGGATTCAACCGATTTACATTTACTCTTCCCCCTCATGCCCCGATCAAATACGAATTTACCAATAATATAAGCACATTAATAAAATTTTCCAGCCGATTTATCTGATAAATTCCTAATTAGCCTTTATTCCCTGGCAGAAGCGAATCCAACATATTCGCAAGAGCTTGAAATAACTTATTTTTCTCTTCCCCGGAAGTGAAAAAAGGGTATGGAAAAGGCTTTTTGCGACTCCCTAATTTATCACTTAATCTTTAGATGCGTTTTTTTAAAGGGGGATGGAGATTTCTGGAAAAATATACCCGGAGAAAGTTGATCCCTCAAGAGGACAAGGATAGAAAGCCGGGATAGCAGGCCCTGCTGAATTATCTTTTTGCCGGAGAGCTATCTTTTTCTTCCGGAAAAAACCAGCTGAATCCTCTTGACGGAATCCTCAGGGTCCAATAGAATTTCCTATAAGTTTGAGATTTTCATCCCCTTTTCGCTTTCAGGGCGACAACCTTATGCTTTGGATATCGGGGGAAAAATAATCTTCAGCTGGTCTCATTAGAAAATCGTTTTTTCCTCCCCATTCGGGGGAAAGATCAGGGAACACCTGAATTTTCATATCTGGAAGGAGAAAAAGCATGGCCGAGGAAAAAGCAGGGGGCGATGCGTGGGATTCCACGCAGTGGCATGTGGTGAAGAAAGGGGAGTCCCTGTGGAAGATTGCCGAGCAATATTACGGGGACGGGAGCCTTTACAAAAAGATTTTTGAAGCCAACCAGGATATTCTTTCCGACCCCAACCTGATCAAGGTGGGTCAGAAACTTAGAATCCCATAACCAAAAGGAGGAACGATGATGAAGAAAGGTTTTGCGCTGATTGCGGTCGTGCTTGTAGGTTTGATGCTGGTGGTCGGATGTTCGCGGGACAAGGAACCGGCTGAAGCGGCGCTCAAGGCGGCGGAGGCGGCCGTGAGTGCAGCTAAGGCGGAGGCGGCCAAGTATGTCCCCGATCAGGTCAAGGGCTTGGAAGACGCCCTGAAGACCGCCAAAGACGCCTTCGAGAAGAAGGAATACACCCAGGCTCTGAATGCGGCCAAGGATCTTCCCGCCAAGGCCAAAGAACTAGCCGCCGCGGCGGCAGCCAAAAAGGCCGAGTTGACCAAGGCTTGGGAAGCGATGGCCGGCGGCCTCCCCAAAATGGTCGAGGCCATCAAGAGCCGCGTGGATATTCTATCCAAGAGCAAGAAGCTTCCCGCCAACCTGGACAAAGCCAAGTTTGAAGGGGCCAAAACCGGCCTGGCAGAAATTACCCAGACCTGGACGGATGCGGACAACGCCTTCAAGGGCGGGAACATTGCTGACGCCGTAGCCAAGGCTAACGCGGTGAAGGCCAAAGCCACCGAGATCATGACCACGCTGGGCATGCAGCCCCCGGCCGCTGCCAAGCCATCCTAAGGGCGGCCTTTTGGGCACCCTCTTTCCTTGCGGGGTGAAATCCTGAGCAAACAATCGGGGAAGACCAGGGGGGATCGAAAGATCCCCCTTTCTTTTCCCGGTCGGAATTCAAACCCTGCTGTCTAATCAGAAAGCCGCGGTATCCTGCCGTGAGTGAGCCGGAATATTCATAGCAATGATTAGGAGAGAAAATGGCTATCAGAATAGGAACTGGGAAATTTACTTATGAAGCCCATCCCGACTGGGCCAGGCTGCCCAAGGGGTGGAGGTTCCTGGAGGTGGTGGACGCGGCGGTGGACTCCCGGGACCGGGTCTATGTGTTCAGCCGGGGCGAGCACCCGCTCATGATCTTTGACCGAGAGGGGAATTTTTTGACTTCCTGGGGAGAGGGGCAGTTCAAGAGACCCCACGGGATAACGATGGGTCCGAATAACACCCTGTTCCTGGCCGATGACGGGGGCCACGCGATCTACCAGTTCACCCTGGAGGGAAAACTGTTAATGACCATCGGGACTCCCGGGAAAGCCGCCGTGTTCATGGGCGGCCAGCCCTTCAACCAGCCCACCAAGGTGGCCCGTGACCCGAAAACCGGCGAGCTTTTCATCTCCGACGGATACGGCAACGCCCGGGTCCACAAATACACCGGGGACGGGAAATACCTATCCTCCTGGGGGGGGCCCGGAATGGGGCCGGGGGAGTTCAACCTCCCTCACAGCGTAGCCCTGGACAAGGATGGAAGATTATTCGTAGCCGACCGGGAAAACCTCCGCATCCAGGTCTTCGACCAGCAGGGAAAATTTCTGACCATGTGGAACAACATTCACCGACCCTGCGGCCTGCACATCGCGGGAGAGGGGGAACAACTGGTTTATGTAGGGGAACTGGCCCCCGCTTATCCATTCAACCAGAAGTACCCCAACCTGGGGGCGTGCATCAGCATTTATGACCTGAAGGGGAACCGCCTTGCGCGCCTAGGGGATACCCACGCCGGAGAAGAACCCCATCAGTTTCTGGCCCCTCACGGGATGACGGTTGATTCGCGGGGGGATATCTACATAGGGGAGGTTTCCTGGAGTTTCAAAGGCAAAACCCTCACCCCACCCCGGGAACTGCCCACCTTCCGCAAACTGGTCAAGGTCTAGCGCTGGGTGACATGGCTATTGCCGGCAGGGCATGACCGCGGACGGCTGACCGCCGATGGCCGAAAGAAATTTGATGGTCTCGTAAGAAGTCTATTAAAGCGTCACCCCGGCGAAAGCCGGGGTCCAGACGTCGTCCCGACGAAAGTCGGGAACCATCTCAAAGACTGGATCCCGGTTTTCACCGGGAACCCTGGATTCCGGCTTTCGCCGGAATGACGAATTTCATGGAATTTCGACTTTTTGCGAGATTATCAAATTTGATTCAGGATGACTTTCATCATGCCCTCATGAACCCCACCACCGTAAAATGATTGCGTACCTTTTGAGAGGACCCTCCAACCAATCATGGGAATTAGAAAAGCTTTGGTTATCGCTTGCGCCATCATGAAGGAGGAATTGGAGTATCTTCAAACCGACGGGGTTTCGTTGGTCTTTCTGGAGCAATCTCTGCACCGGACGCCGCAGAAGATGAAGGGGGTCATCCAGGAGGAAATTGACAAGGCAGAAAAATGGAATGGGGACCAGATCGTCCTGGCTTACGGCCTGTGCAGCAACGGAATTCTGGGGATCCGGGCGAATCGCCATCCCCTCCTGGTTCCCAAGGTTCATGACTGCATCAGTCTATTCCTGGGCTCCCATGACAGGTACATGGAAGAACATTCCAAGGAGCCCGGGACTTACTACCTGACCAAGGGGTGGATTGAGGAAAAGAAATCTCCCTTGGGAATTTTTGAAGAGTACTGCCAGCGCTACGGCAAAGAAACGGCGGAGTGGGTGATCCGGGAAGAGCTGAAGAACTACACCCGCATCGCTCTCGTTGAGTCGGAGCTCGGCATGGGGGAAGTTCACCGCAAGCACGCCCAGGAGAATGCCCGTTTTTTGAATTTGAAATATGAGGAGATCAAGGGGTCCCTGGAATTTTTTCGAAAGATCATCCAAGGGCCTTGGGACAAGGGATTTGTGGTGTTGAAACCCGGAGAAGAAGCCAAGCAGGAGATGTTCTTGGAGTAGGGGCGATTCATGAATCGCCCCTACGATCCCGCCGCTGAAAAAACGATTACCCTTTCTTGCCGATAAACTCCCTCAACTGCGTCGTGTTCGCTTTCCCCGCGTCCATGAGCATGCGAATGTCATTCTGGTAGGTAAAGAGGCGCATCCCCTTGGCCAGCCATTCTTTTGCCTGATCTGTTTCCGTCAGATGGATTCCGGGGGCCACCCCGTGCTTATTGCAGGCGGCGATCACCTTTTCAAAGGCTTCGGCCATCCTGGGGTGTTTCATCTGTCCCACGATCCCCAAAGAGAGAGACAAATCGTGGGGGCCGATCATCACGGCGTCAACCCCGGGCATGGAAACGAGTTTCTCGATGTTGTCGAGGGCCTTCTGGGTCTCCGGCTGGATCACCACCAGGGTGTTGGCATTGGCCCATTCCACATATTCTTTCTGCGTCGTGCGGCGATGGGCAAGGTGCATGTTGCTCATGGAGAGTCCCCGCTGTCCCATGGGAGCGTAATAGCAGCTGTCGGTGATATGGCGAACCTCCTCGGGAGTCTCCACGTGGGGACAGATGACCCCCAGGGCTCCCACGTCCAGGGCCCGGGCCAGGTAGGGATAGGTGGCCACGGTTACGCGGACCAGGGGCACGATTTCCTCGGTGCGGGCCACGGTAAAGATGTCGGCCAATCCCGAGTAATCAAAGAAGCTGTGCTCCGTATCCATGATCAGGTAGTCCCATCCGTGGACGGCAAAGATCTGGGCGATCTGGGGAGTCCGGAAGCTGGAGACCATGCTGCCGATGCAGGCCTGCCCCGCCTTGAGAGCCTTTTTCACTTTGTTCACTTTTAGATCCATGTATCTTCCTCCTTGGGAAAAATCATTTTTTAACCAGGGTTGCATCATACCACCAACCAGGGCGGGAATCTAGGCAAAGAAGGGTGCAGGGTGCGGATGATACAGGGTGTAGGGTGTAGGGTGTAGGGTGTAGGGGCAGGGGAAAACAGTTCGGAGTAATTTGGTTCGGAGTTCGGAGATTGTAGGGGCGCGCTGCCGCGCGCCCGCGGGAAGGCCACAACAAAAAAAGGGCTCAGCGTTATGGGTCCAGAGTTTCGTATAGAAACAACGGCCCACCTGCAGCGGAGCATGGCCAATAAGCAACCAGTAACCAGCAACTGGTTATTCAGCGACCGGACGAGGAGACTCTCTCGAGCAGCTTTTTGCGCCCCGCTTCCGACAGGCCCAGCCGGTCCAACTCTTCCTTTAACGCCGCATTCGTCCCATATCCGCCCATATATCCATTCACCCGGGCGGCTGCCGTAGAGTTCACCAAGTCCCTTTCGGAGGGGAACATCTTTCGGAACTCGGTGCCCAAAACAAAGTCCTGGCGGAGGTAATATTTTTGATGGTAGTCCTCGGCCAGGTAGAATTCGGAAGCCGGCAGAATCTCCGTACGGATTTTTTCATTGATCCGGGCAGCTTCCCGATCCCTGCTTTCCAGGGCCAATCTTTTCTGTTCTTCATCGTGGAAAAATAATGCCGCCCGGTACTGGCGCGACCAGGAACGACTGGTCGGATCGTGAGCCTTCCAAAAAACTTCCAAGAGATGTTGGTATGAAATTTGGGTTGGATCGAAGTCGATTTGAATCGATTCGCTGTGGTCTCCGAGATCATAGTAGGTCGGGTTCTTCTTTGTGCCCCCGGAATATCCGACCCGGGTTCGAACCACACCTTTGATGGCCCCAAACTGGGCATCGGGCCCCCAGAATCACCCCAGGGCAAAAGTGGCGGTTTCAATTCGATCTGGAACCATAGCATCGATGGGGGGGATTGTTTTTCGAGGAACCGATGAGGTCTGCGTACCCGGGCTGATCTGCATTTTTCCCTCCTTGGGCTGAATTTCCCCGCTCAAGCGATTGCAGGCGTTGAGGAAGGGGATAAACCCCAAAAAGACTGCCCCCAATCCTTTCACCAGGACTCTTCGATTGCTATCCATAAGCAACCTCCAAACTTTTTCCTTTTTTTAAGACTAATACGAACACGGAGTAGGGGGTATAAGGAAGATCATATAATCCAGGGTGCAGGGGGCAGGGGGCAGGGTGCAGGGGGGATGATACAGGGTATCACCTCCTCTTCAGTCTCCGATGACTGCGGAGGATAAGGATTATTGGGAGGAATCACGCATCCCAATGCAATAAATGGAGCGCATAACGAAATCTTTTCGGAGATCCGAAAATAGAACATAGATAGCAGATAACGTTTATATCAGAAGCCCGATTAAGACCGTTCCCATCCGGAAAATGACGCTTTCACCAATATCGCAGGAATGATTAACGGCAAAAACTTACGATCACCATTTAAGATTTTTATGAAACGGGCATCAACTTTTCCCCCTTATTGGAACTAACTTCTTTAACTGAAATCTCTCTATTGTCCAGGATGACAACATAAGAACAAATAAAAGAATCATAAACATGGGCAACACAAGCAAATAAGTTAAAAAGATTCTTTGTGGTTTCATAGTCATACTCCAATTATCATAATCTGCCGCTTGATACCATTTTTCTTGATAGTTCCACCATTGAGTCAACATCGAATATTACGCCCTTGTCAGGGTCGACTATGAGAGAGATTGATCCATGTGAACAAATGCTTTGGCAAACGCCGCAACCCATACACAAATCCTTGAAGTAGGTGAGTCCCTTCTTTCCATCAATCTCAACAATCTTCATCGCACTATACGGACATGCTTTCATGCACTTGCCGCACGCTTTGCACTTGTCCATATTAACTGCAACCGAGTATCCAGAAGGAGCTGTCATTGCCAATCCCTGTATTCCCTTTTTCCGCGAGAGCACCTCGACTTCCATAGCTGCGCAGCAACAGGAGCAACAGCAGCATAGAACACCTGCCCGATACCCCGTCGCATCCTTGAACCAGACGGTAAAGACTTTTTCATTTTTATGCTGCAATTCCAGTAGGTTCAAGACTTCTTCTTTCGAGGCTCGATGACCATTCATTCGCGGCATATGCGTTGTCACAAACTCAACCCCGACTTTCCCGTAGAATATACAAGTATTTATCGGTTCACAGTATTTATTCCCAGCTGTTTTCTTTTCCATACGACATGGGCAATCAACTATGGCGAGCTGATCCTTATGCTTCAAAATTATCTTATTGGCTATCTCCCAAGGTATAATTTTTTTAGACTCCTCCGTAGGCAAGACAATATCTTGTTCCACAGCAATCAACTTTCTGGCGTTTTCATATGTGATGACTTTGCAGTGATATCGCTTACCAAAAAAATTAATAATCACCGTTTTATAAATGATCTTTGGGAATCGGCTTAAAGTTCTCGCAACGAATAGCCCGCAGGCTATATAGTGGTCGTAGAGAGTGTAATACACATATCCATGAATCATGTTTAAGATTCTTTGAATCCCCCAGGCCCCTTCTTTCTGCATTTTCCAAAAATTGATTGTTGATCTCTTGATCATGAGGCTTCCCCCTCGTCATTTATACCGGACAACGCCAAACACTTTCAAAAGAATTTGTTGGTCTGGAATTTTTGCGACTGGCATTTTGGAAATTTCATTTCTGTTCCCTCCATCGAAAGGCGGATTTCAACCGAAGGAAGTGGATTACTGGGCGCAGTTCAGGGGAAAAAATTCTGTAAAAAATAATGGGAACCCTAACATATTGGGGGTGGCTTCGGCTTTCTAAAGGTTGCGATTACGTGCCACTGTGGAACTCAGGAAAATTCCAGAATTGAAAAGTATATCAAAACCTCGATTGCCATTTTAAATCTACGCCTTCTGTCAAAATCTTTCGCCCGAAGAAATTGATACCCGGTGTGATATTGGCCGCCGGATTCAGGGCTTCCTTTTACGTAGAAAGTCTGTAATCAATCGATCAACTTCAGGGTTTCCCGGTACCGGCGGGGGAGGGTTTGGTAGAGGCGGGTACCGGCGACTTTGGCCCGGGTCATTTCCGGGGAGACGTCGGCGATGATTTTGCCGGGGACCCCGACCACGAGTTTTCCCGGCGGGATTTTCCGGTTGTCGGTGATCACGCAGCCGGAACCGATAATGCAATCCTTTCCGATCTCCACCCCTTCGTGAAGGATCGCCCCCATTCCTATAAGGACGTTTTCTCCGATCTTGGACCCGTGAACGATGGCGCTGTGGCCGATGTGGCTGTCTTTTGCCAGCCGGGCGGTCTGCTCGGGAAAGGTGTGGATAACCACATTTTCCTGGACATTGGAGCCGTCGCCGATTTCGATGTAGCCGAAATCGCCCCGCAGGACAGCCCCCGGGCCGATGTAGCAGTTTTCCCCGATGGTTACGCCCCCGATCAGGACCGCGCAGGGATGGACAAAAGAGGTTTCTCCCACCTTGGGCCGTTTTCCTTCGAATTCGTAAATGGGCATCTCCATGAGCCTTTTAAAAATAGCGGAAAATTACAATTGGGCTGATGGCAAGAACTTTTTTCCTACAAGCTTGGTTGCCATGAGCTGTGAACTAATTTCCATCCGGAAACTCCCTCTCCCCTTGAAGGAGAGGGTTGGAGTGAAGGGGATGGGGATAGAAGGTCTTGAAATTCTGTTGCCTTAATCACCCCCACCCTCACCCTCCCCCGTCGAGGGGGAGGGGAAAATAGGGTTTCAGGATGGACACGAGCTAAAAAAAGCGGAAGCGGGTCTGTAAGCCGAGTTCTGTCTCCCCGGAAGATCCGGGGACGGTGACCATTCCTCTTGCCCGGGCATTGCTGCCCGGGTCCAGCGACCTACCCGGGAGCATCGAGCGGGCCACTCTCAAACGCTCCCCTATTCGGTCTTGCACCGGGTGGGGTTTGCCGTGCCAGCCCTGTCACCAGGGCCGCGGTGAGCTCTTACCTCGCCTTTTCACCCTTACCCCTCGACAAGCTCGGGGCGGTATGTTTTCTGTGGCACTTTCCCTGGGGTCACCCCCGGTCGCCGTTAGCGACCACCCTGCCCTGTGGAGCCCGGACTTTCCTCCCGCCACGCGAAACGCGTGGCGAGCGATCACCCGACCCCCTTCCGCAACCGATAAAAACAGCAATTTAGCTCATAGCTCGGAGCAATATAGCTCATAGCAATGTAGCTCATAGCTCATAGAAATGATGCTTATAGTGCTATCAGCTAAATTGCTATGAGCTATGAGCTATGAGTAATTGCTATTTGTCGTTCTTCTGATTTATCGCTTCGTTGGCCAATTGGTCGGCCCGGCGGTTCTCTTCTCTGGGTATATACAGGATACTATATTGAGAAAAACGGTTCAAGACCTCCTGGGCTTTCTGGTGAAGGGTTTTCAGGTGGGGTTCCCGGACGCGGTACTCTCCCCGGAGCTGGCGAACGACCAGTTCCGAGTCCAGAAAAAGGGTCACACTCCTGGCGCCGAGTTCGAGAGCTCTTTCCAGGGCATGAATCGCAGCCCGGTACTCGGCCGCGTTATTGGAGGCCATCCCCAGGTAAAGCTTGAGTTCCTTCAAGGTTCGGCCCTGGGAGTCGGAAATCACCGCCCCGGCTCCGGCTTCGCCGGGATTCCCACGGGAAGCCCCGTCGGTATGGATGAAGAATTCGGGGAATTCCTTCCGGGCGGGTTCTGCCGGGGAAGGCTTTGCTTCTGCCGGAGGAAGCGATGACGGGGATGGTTTGGGTCCTTCCTTCACCCGGTCTGCAATGTGCAGGAGGATCTCCTGAAGGTATTTCGGGGTGAGGGAGGGAAACCGCTTGAGGGTCTTGGTCACGCTCAGGGTCTGGGAGAGGTATCGCAGCACACTTTCCGCAGAGGGGGGAGGGTTCTCCGTTTCTTCCCCGAAGAGAGGAAAGGAATCAGGGGTTTGGTCTTCACTCACGCTTTTTAGGCCTTCGTCGAACCGTTATCCCAGAAAAGAATGCGACTGCAATTGGGGCAAATAATCAGGGTTTCCTGTCTCTGCAGCTCGTTGTAAAGCTGGGGACGAAGGTTCATGTGGCAGGCCTGACATACACCCTGGACCACCCGGGCCACGGCAATGCCCTGACGTTTTCCCGCCAGCATCCTGTATTTGCTCAGGAGTTCGGCGGGAATTTCCTTCTCTTGCTCCTCTTTCTGCCGCACTTCCCCGGCCATCTCCTGTTCAAAAGAGGCTTCTTTTTGTTTCAATTCGGAGACCTGCCGCTGCATCTCTTTCCGTTTTTCTTCCAGTTCCTTCTCCGCCCCGGTGATCCTCTTCTGACCCTGTTCGAGCTTCTCCAGGATTTCCAATATCTCTTCCTCCCGCTGGCGGTTGAGCTTTTTGGCGCTTTCGATCTCTTTGAGGACGGCCTGGTATTCTTTGTTGGTTTTGATTTCGAAGACCTTCGACTCCGCTTTTTTCACCTTGTCGGTTTCTTCTTCCAGGTCCTTCTCTTTCTGGCGCCGTCCCTTCCCGAGCTTCTCCATCTCCGCCTTTTCCGCGTGGAATTTTTCCTCTTCCTTCCTGAGCTCCTCTTCCAGAGAGGCGATATACTGGGGGATCCCGCTCTTTTCCCTCTCCATTTCCTGGACCCGCAGATCGATGGCCTGCAAGATAACGAGTCTTTCTATTTTTTTACGCAATTCCTCTCCCTCCCGAAAAAAGAAATGCACCCCGGGGGGTGCACTTTTTAATTATAGCCTCGCCGATTCTTGGCTGAAGCCTGAAAGTCTTGGCTGATTCCCGTCTATCCATAAAACGCATCATGTTCGGCCTGGTGGGCCCACCTGGGTTCGAACCAGGGACCTTCCGGTTATGAGCCGGTGGCTCTTCCAGCTGAGCTATGGGCCCGCTGAATAACTAACCTAAAATTACCCGTTTCCGGGATCCTTGTCAAGAACCGGTAAAACAGTTAGGAGTTCGGAGTTGGGAGTTCGGAGTGAAAACCAAAAAATAGAGCTCTGAACTCCGAACTAAATTGCTCCGAACTGTTCTTCACCCCTCCACGAAAGCTCTGAGCTTCTTCGACCTCGAGGGATGGCGCAGTTTGCGCAGCGCCTTGGCCTCGATCTGCCGGATCCGCTCCCGGGTGACATCGAAATTCTGCCCCACCTCTTCGAGGGTATGATCGGCCTTCTCGTCGATGCCGAAACGCATCTTGCAGGACCTTCTCCTCGCGGGGGGTCAGGGTGGACAAGACTTTCCGGGTCTGCTCCGAGAGGTTGAGCTGGACCACCGCCTCGGCGGGGGACACGACCTTCTTGTCTTCGATGAAATCCCCCAGGTGGCTGTCCTCTTCCTCGCCGATGGGCGTTTCCAGGGAGATGGGCTCCTTGGCGATCTTCAGGATCTTCCGGACCTTCTCCAGAGGGAAGTCCATCCGTTCGGCGATCTCCTCCGGAGTGGGCTCGCGGCCGAACTCCTGGACCAGATAGCGGGAGGTGCGGATCAGTTTGTTGATCGTCTCGATCATGTGCACCGGAATCCGGATGGTCCGGGCCTGATCGGCAATGGCCCGGGTGATGGCCTGGCGGATCCACCAGGTGGCATAGGTGCTGAACTTGTAGCCGCGCTGGTATTCGAATTTGTCCACCGCCTTCATGAGCCCGATGTTCCCCTCCTGGATCAGGTCGAGGAACTGCAGCCCCCGGTTGGTGTATTTCTTGGCGATGGAAACCACCAGACGGAGGTTGGCTTTGATCAGTTCATTCTTGGCGGCCTCGGCTTTGGCCTCTCCGCTCCGCACCGCCTCCAGGGTCCGTTTAAGCTCCCCCACCTGCAGGTTGGATTCGGCTTCCACCCGCCGGACCTTCCGCTGGGCGTTGCGGATCACCCGGTCATATTCCTCCAGCAACTCCTTCTTGAGGTTCGATTTGCGGAGAAACTTGCGGAACTCTACCGGCTTCTTCTTCATCAGGCGGAGAATCCGCTGGAGCTGATCCAGCGGAAGGGTGGCCCGACTCAGAACTTCCTGAATCTCGCCCTCGGCCTTTTCCACCCGGTCGGCCAGCCCTTTGAGCTTCTGCACGATCTTGTCGATCTGCTTGGTTTTTAAATTGATGTCCTTGAGCAGAAAAACGATCTTTTCCTTGTTCTCCAGCAGCTTTTTGTCCAGGGGGGGCTGGGCGGAAACACGGGTCTTGGCCAGCTTGTCACGGAGCTGCCGGTTTTTTTCGTCGAGCTTGCGGATCTGATCGATGAGCGCCAAGATGCGCTGAACGTTGAACTCTTCTTCCCAGAAGGACTCGTCTTCGTCCTCCAGGTCGGTAGCCAGCTCCTTCGGCTTCACCTTTTTGGAGCGGAGCCATTCGCCGAGCTGGATGATCTGCTTGATGGTCAGGGGAGAGTCCAGGACCGCGTTGATAACCTCTTTCTCCCCCTCTTCAATGCGCTTGGCGATCTCCACTTCCCCTTCCCGGGTCAGAAGAGACACGGAGCCCATTTCCCGGAGGTACATGTAAACCGGGTCAATGGATTTTCCCAGCCCCTCGCCTTCCAGGTCGAGCTCTTCCTCGGGATGGAGCGTTTCCACCACCTCCCGTTGCTTGCTCACCTTGACCTTGTGGGCGGCATCGACGACCTCGATGTCCATCTCCCCGAACATCATCATCAGGTCGTCGATCTGGTCCGAGGAGACGATGTCCGGGGGAAGAAGGTTGTTCACCTCGTCATAGGTCAAGAAGCCTTTCTTCTTTCCCATGTGGATCAAGGCTTTTACTTTTTCCATTTCCTTCTTCTTTGGCCATAACCCTCTCACCTACCCTTGGGCTCGTTCCCCTTCCCGGGGCGGCAAGGCTCCGGCGGGTTCCGCCGTCCACCTTTGCTGCTCCAGGATCGAGCCGCTGTTTCCTCTTCAAAAGCTCCTTCAACCCCGGAACGTTCGAGGGCTTGTTTTTCTCCTGCTGGCTTCGCCGCCGAATTTCTTCGTCCACCTCCGGATCTCCTGCGGATCCGGGAGAAGAGCCTTGCTTTTCGGGAGGCAATCTTCAGCACGCGTCGGGGGTCCAGGGCGCTGCCCTCTTCCAGAAGCAGCTCGGAAATCAGGTCCCGCAGGTCCTCTTCTTCCACCCGGCCGAGGGATCCCTGCGGGTCCCATTCTTCCCCCTTTTCGGCAGAGGTCCAGGGAGTCTGCCAACCGGCTTCTGGTGTCGAAGATCCGAGAATCCCTCTCCAGCCCCATGACTTCCTGGACCCGGGGAGACGGGCCAGGGGAAAACTCCAGGAGCATGAGCTGCAAGGAGGATCCTTTCATGGGCCGGGCCGCGATGGGCCGGCGGCGGCCCCTTTTCCTCGCCGGGGGGGGGGCCGTGGCTCCTTGCCCCGGAGCTGATCCCGGATCTGTGACTCCTTCAGGCCCAGGCGCAGGGCGAACCGTTCGATATAGAGGTTCCGCTCCAGGGGGTCCTGGAGATCGGCTGAGGGCCGGGATCAGCTCCCGGACGATCCGCACCTTTCCCTCTATCGAATCGGCCCGATGCTGGCGCAGGGCCTGCTCGAACAGGAACTCCACCAGGGGCGAGGCATCGGCCAGGATCTCTTTCGAAGTTGTCTCCCTTCTCCTTGCGGATGAAGCTGTCCGGATCGTATCCCCCGGGCAGGGAGACGACCGGGCGGAAATCCCCTCCTTGGAGGAAAAGCTCCAAGCTCCGCTGGGTGGCCTTCTGCCCGCTTTCATCGCCGTCAAAGACCAGGAAGGCTTCCTCTGCATACCGGCCCAGAAGGCCCAGCTGGGAAGAGGTCAGGGCCGTTCCCAGCGAGGCCACCACGTTGCGGAACCCGGCCTGGCAGAGGGAGAGAAGGTCCATGTACCCTTCCACGATCAGGGCGTTTCCTTTCTCCCGGATGAATCCTTGGCCGCGTTCAGCCCGTAAAGGGTCTGGCCCTTGCTGTAAATGGGGGACTCGGGTGAGTTCATAATGTATTTGGGAGCGGGCACATCCCCCTCCCCGAACCTCCTCGCTCACTATGATCCGGCCCCCGAACCCCAGGACCCGCCCCCCCTCGCTGATGATGGGGAAGATGACCCGCCTGCGGAACCGGTCGAAATAACCGGGCCGTCCGGCCGCCATCGCTCCTTCCTTCCGGGGGAAGGATCAGACCCACGTTCTCGGCCAGGTTCAGGGGAACCCCCTTTTTCTGGAAGAAGAGAACCAGGGAGTCCCAGGAAGCGGGAGCAAACCCCAGCCGGTGCTCCCCCACCGTTTCTTCGGAGATTCCCCGCTGGGGCCAAGATTTTCTCCCCTCTTCCCCCTCTCTGGGAGGTCAGGATCCGGTGGAAATATTCGGCGGCGGTTTCATTC
>CAWDJO010000012.1:0-68387 GCA_963802665.1 uncultured delta proteobacterium
TCCCTAACCCTCCAAAAATTCCCGGGTTACAGCCGGGGTCGTAGGGATAAAAATGATCGAAAGTTCGAGACCTTACCTCCGGATTGACCTGAATGAATTCAAGCTCCACCTTTATCTCAAGAGCAGAACCCCTTTAACCCTGCATTTCGACTCACCTTCCCGAAGATTTTATCTCTCCCTGATCGCCCTGGTCGTCAACGAGATGAAAAAATTGGGGAAAATCAAGCCCATCCCTCTCCAGGAACACCTTGACCTGCTCGTCCTGTTAAACGAAACCATCGGGGGTGCGGCCGGATCATCCGACAAGGAGAATCTTCTGCACAGAATTTACAGGAAGTGGAAGGACGCCCTTCCGAACCTGGAAGAGGCCCCGCTTTTCAAGGTGCTTGGGAGGAAAAAGGAAGAAGGGGATGGAGCGACCGGAAAGATCTATCCCTTTACCGATGTAGAAAAGGATGGGTGGGCGAATCTTTTTGAGTACGTGGGAAGCGAAGAGAATGTGAGGCTGAAGTTTGCCATAGATAAAATAGGGGTGGGGTTAAATGAAACTTCAATTATCTTCGGAGATTCTCGAAACGGGGAGGCATGGGATCAATTCATTTCCGGCCTGGAAAAGGAAAGGAAAGAAGAATCTGAGCCAGTAAAAGAAAAGGTTGTTCCCGAACCGCCCGTAGTTCCTTTTTCTCTCCCCCAGGAACGAAAAATCACCTGGGTTTCCCGGTATCGATGGGTGATGCTGGCCGTCGTGATTGGGGTCGTGGCCGGGGTGGTTTGGAGGATATATTTAAGCCCTGCCCCGATTAAGGTTGCCTCCGTTGATCTAATGCAGGACCCCCTGCCGGATAGGCCCTCGATTGCCGTGCTGCCTTTCGCGAACCTGAGCGGGGATCCCAAGCAGGAGTTCCTGGGTGACGGCATCACTGAATCGATCATCACGTCTCTTTCCAAGCTGCCCTGGCTGTTTGTGATCGCCCGACAGTCAACCCTCATTTACAAGGGAAAGCATGTGAACACGAAACAGGTCAGCGACGAACTGGGGGTTCGGTATGTGCTGGAGGGGAGTGTTCAGCGCTCGGCTGACCGCGTTCGGATCACAGCTCAATTGATCGATGCCGTCAATGGCCATCACCTTTGGTCAGAGCGCTATGATCGGGGGTTGAAAGATATTTTCACCTTGCAGGATGAGATTACCATGAAGATCCTCACGGAACTTCGGGTGAAACTCACGGACGGTGAAGCAGCCCGCATATACATAAGGGGAACGAACAATCTTGAGGCTTATTTAAAAGTGTTGGAAGGGGATGGCTACATGCGTTCCTACAACAAGGAAGCGAATGCTGTGGGCATCCGGCTTTACCAAGAAGCCATAGATCTGGACCCAGGTTATGCGATGCCTTATATCCGCCTGTCCAGGGCCTACACGGCGGAAGTCTACTACCGCCCCAATGAATCGCCAAAAGAGAAGCTTTCCAAGGCCGTGAAATCGGCAGAAAAGGCCATCGAACTTGACAACTCCCTGGCGGAGGGTCACGCTGCGCTGAGCTATGCCTTGCTGACGATGCGTCAGCATGATAAGGCCATTGAGGTCGCGGAACGGGCTGTGAGCCTCAACCCCAACAGTGCCACTGCTCTTTTCACCCTTGCCCAATGCATGCATTTTACCGGGAGGTGGGAGGAGGGTCTGCCTCTGCTTCGACAAGCCATTCGGCTCAATCCTTTTGTTCCGATTTACTACTCCTATTTCGCTACCGCTTGTCGTGAAACCGGAAGGTATGAGGAGGGCATCACTGGCCTGAAGAAATCTCTTACGTTTGCTCCCAATGATCTGTTCGCATATATTAATCTAGTCGCTTTGTATATGTACGCCGAACGCGAAGATGAGGCTCGGGCTGCTGTCGCGGAGATCAAGCGAATAGCCCCTAATTTTTCTCTCACGAGGTACAGCAAGGCGCAGCCATGGAAGGAATCGGTGGACACGAGCCGCATCTTTGAAGCCATGCAAAAAGCGGGGTTGAAGTAAATAGAAGTCAAATCCTTTCATTCTGTCGGTGGTTTTAGCGGAAACTCCCAAACCCTCATCGGCCCATGTCTTGCTATGACACGCCCCCTCCCAGTCCCCGGGGTTCCCCGGGGTCGGGCCACGGTACGTTCTTGATTATTCATTATTAAACCCCCCAGGAATAGGTGTTTTCAAGGCCTATATCGTCGTTTTCGGCCCCCAATAGAGCCTTGCCAATGTCAGATGGATTGCCTGAAGCCATTCCTATTTTTTTTCAAAATTGCGCTTGGGGTCTTTATGGATCAAAGGGCTTCGCGATAGAGCTTCTCGACCTCTTCCTGTTTGGCCACCCGGGGGTTGGCGCCCATGGCTCTCTTCATGTTCATCGCATCCGCTGCCGCCTGGGCAAGGCCCTCCGCCTTTACGTGGACTTCGCTCAAGACGACCGGGAATCCCGATATCTGCGGAAAGCTGGCTGATGGCTTCCACGGCTTTTTTCCCGGCATCCACGGCGGATAATTTCTCCACCTTTTCTCCCAGGGCCTGCGCCACTTGACCGAATTTCTCCAGGCGGGCGATCAGGTTGAATCGCATCACCGAGGGAAGGAGGATGGCGTTGGCAACCCCGTGAGGGACATCGAAGCGTCCCCCCAGCGGATGAGCCATGGCATGCACCAATCCCACTCCGGCATTGGAGAATGCGACTCCCGCCAGCGTGCTGGCCATGGCCATCTGAGACCTGGCCTCCTGATTGGCCCCGTTGGCCACGGAAGGCCGCAGGAAGGCACCGATCAAGCGAATCGCGTGCAGGGCCAGGGCATCGGAAAATGGCTGCGAGTTTACCGAGACGAAAGCCTCGATGGCGTGGGTGAGGGCATCCATGCCGGTAGCAGCCGCCAGGGAAGGAGGCATGCTCTCCATCAGGGAAGGATCCACGATTGCCACCTTGGGTATCAGCAGGGGACTCGCAATACCAGCCTTGAAGCTCCTCTCCGTGTCGGTGACCACCGAAAACTGGGTTACCTCGCTCCCGGTACCCGAAGTGGTGGGGATGGCAATCAGGGGGGGCGGAGGATTCTTCAGCGCGGTTCCCCGCAGATAGTCCTGCAAAGGCCCCGGGTTGGTCATCAGCGCCCCTACCGCCTTGGCGGCATCGATGGGGCTCCCGCCTCCCAGCCCGATGATCAGCTCGCACTTTTTCTTTTTTGCGAATTCAAACGCCTTAAGGACCGTGTGGTCGCGAGGATTGGGCTCGATCTGGTCGAAAATGTGAGCCTGCACCCCAGCCTGCTCCAGAGGAGTAAGCACCTTCTCCAGCAATCCGGCCCCCACCACACCTTTGTCGGTTACGACCAGGGCCTTGCTCTTCCCGAATTCTTTGGCCTTCTCCGCTACCGTCTCTACGGCTCCGACTCCGAAAATGACGGTGTTTGGCAGAGATAAAGCATAGGTCTTTAACATCGCAATTCCTCCTTCTTTGGCTCCTTTCCCTCCTTCTTTTTTGAAGGAAGCGGGCCGGATTTTGTTGGAATTTCAGCTATCCTTCATCCTAGATCACGACTCCCAAAAGCTCTTGGATCAACGGCCTTGCCTTTTCCTCGGGCAGGCAGTACTGCATCTGTAGGAAGCGGGAACGGAGGCGGGTGACTTCGTCCTTTACCGGTCGATTTTTCAAGATCGCGTCGGCCATGATCCCCGCGAGTTCGGCGAAATCCTTCTCCTTCATTCCGAAGCGGGTCATCTCCTGGACGCCCGTCCTGAGGCCGCTGCCGGCGGTGAATCCTTCGTCGTCTGGCAAGGCCTGGTAATTCACTACGATGTTGTTCTCTTCCAACCGGCGGGCCACCTCGGGACCGCGCGTGTACCCCACGCGAAGCAGGACCTGGTGGGTTTCCGTGTAGCCGAGCCCCGGGTCTCCTTCCACCTGGAGGCCGGCATTTTTCAGAGCCCGGGCGAAAGCCTTGGCGTTGGCCACGACCTGCTTGGGGTACTCGTCGGCAAAGGCGTTCATTTCGTAAGCGGCCAGGAGAAGGCCCACCAGGGTTCCCAGATGATGGTTGCTCAGGCTTCCGGGAAAAGTTCGTCGGGTCATGGCCTTCCCGAGGTCATAATATTCGGAGGTTTCATCCAGGTTGCTGCCGATGATCCCCCTCTGGGTGCCGAAGAAAGTCTTGTGGGTTGAGCCGGTGACGATGTCCGCCCCCTCCCGGAAGGGCTGCTGGAAATAGGGGCCGATTAGGCCGAGGACGTGGGCCATGTCGTACATGATCCAGGTCTTCTCCTTCATCCCTTTCACAATCCGGCGCAGCTCGGCTACGGGCTCCCTGTAAATGACCATGCTTTTCCCCAGGATGATAAGCTCGGGCTTGTGCCGCTGGATGTATTCTTCCGCCTGCTTCAGGTCGATCTGGTAGGGGTTCTCCTCCTGCACAGGAAAGTTGACTGCCGCCATCCGGTCCAGGTCCGGGGCAAGGTCGATGAAGTCCCGCAGCGCGCCCATGGGCTGGGAGCTGAGATGTCCGCCCCGGCCCAGATGATGGTTCATGACTTTGCGGAATCTCCGGGGATTGATCCGGCGGTACGCCCGGTTCAGATAATCCACGAAGGAGCTGAAAACGGCGGCATTGGCCATCTGGCCGCTGATGATCCGGGTCTCCACCACGGTGCAGCCCAGGAAACGGGCCATTTCTTCCTGCAGCTTCGACCTCCACCCATTCGATGAAGTCCGTTCCCTGGTAATAAAAAACGTCCGCCTCCCCCAGAAACTTGTAGTTCCGGTGCTCCGCGTAGCGGGCGCAGGGGTCGGAGATGGAAAGGAGTTTGACCAGAGGGGAGGGGGTCTGTTCCGAGGGAATCAGGTTGATGGTCTGCTTCTGGCGCCAGAAGGTGTTCTCCCTGGCTTTCTTTACCAGGGTTTCAACGGAAAGATGGAGAGGCTCTTTCGGTCCCGGCTTTTTGACGACGATTTCCTCGACGAGAATGGGACGGGAATAAGGAGGAGCCTCGGCGCTCAGGTGACGTTTGACCAGCTGCCCGGAAAGGAATTTCCCCCGGCTGGAAATCTTGATCTCCTGCCCTTCTTTGAGGTCCGCGTCCAGGTAGGCCAAAGCGATGGAGCGGCGCCCCTTTTCCTGCCCCATGCGGGAGGAGATTCCCTGCCCCTTCGAATTTCCAGTAGGGAACCATGGTCCCGCTGGTTATATACCCAACCGGGCGATCCCCCACAAAGGCTTGAAAGCCCTGGCGAACGACCCCTTCGGAGAGAACGGCCACCGGCCAGATTCTTCGCTTAATGAGGGGAGAGGCGGGAATCAGGTCGCTCCAGCCGTATTCCCGGGCCTGGATTTCCTGGAGCTGTTTCCAAAGGGGTTCCCGGCCGAGGTAGTTTCCCTTGAGGTCCGAAAAACTAACGGCGATCTTGGCCGGAGGTGAGAGCCAGGATCGGAATCTCCTGCCCAGTCCGCGTCAATCCCCAATTCGTGCCCGTAAAGGGGGAGGCCGGCTTCCAGGCGAAGCGTATCGCGGGCCCCCAGGCCCACGGGGACGATCCCCTGGCCGGAGCCCTGGTCGAGGATTTTCTCCCAGATTCCGACGGCTCTTTCGGCCGGGAAGAAAAGCTCAAAGCCCAGGGGTTCCCCGGTGTATCCGGTTCTGGCCACGTCCACCGGGACCCCCTCGATGGAGACCTTCGCAGGTTGTTCTTTCCCGGGTCCGGCAGCCTGGACCGGGTTTTCTGCAGAAAGCCTTCCAGAAGAGACTTGGACAGGGGGCCCTGCAGGGAGATCATGGCGATTTGTTCGGTCAGGTTTTCCATGGCCACCCCGGGGAACTTTTTCCGCAGTTCCTGCAGCCAGTCCCAGTCCTTCTGCGTGT
This sequence comes from uncultured delta proteobacterium, assembly GCA_963802665.1. Classification (GTDB taxonomy): domain Bacteria; phylum Desulfobacterota; class SM23-61; order SM23-61; family SM23-61; genus SM23-61. Next base: position 5,873 of record CAWDJO010000012.1, read on the forward strand.
TGGAGGCATTGACCACCAGGAGGTATTCCGCCTCTTCGAAACGGTAGAGGTAGGCGTCGTCGACCGCTCCCCCGGTTTCGTTGGCCAGGATGGTGTATTGAGCCTTCCCCGGCTCCAGGGCAAGGGCATTATTGGTCAGAGCATATTGCAGGAAGGGCAGGGCGCCCTCCCCGGTGATCCGGAACCGTCCCATGTGGGAGATGTCAAAGAGGCCGCCGGACCGGCGGGTGGCGAGGTGCTCCTCCACGATCCCCGGTTTGTAGTTCAGGGGCATCTCCCAGCCCCCGAAATCAACCATGTGGGCCCCATGACTCTTGTGCCAGGAATTCAGAGCGGTTTTTTTGGGTTCCGAGGTCATTTCCGCCTCCCGAGACTCATAGTTATTTTGTTTTCAGTCGAAGCTAACACCGATAAAAGGAGATGTCAAGAAAGGGATGGAAGCGGTTTGGTTCAATTAAAAATAGGGTCTTTTTCTCCGAAGAATACATCCTTCACCCTATTTCGGGGTTGTTTTAAAAAGAACAAAATGGTAAAAATAGTCATGGGGGGTGAGCGAATTCCGGCGTGCGGTTCGGGCAAATCGGCGCGCCCTTTGAATTGACGAGAGTGCGCTTTGTCTTGAAAAGTGGGTGCCCCACTTGAGTCTGAGAGGGAGGTTTAGAAGGCGATGACGGAATCGACGACAGCAACGGGGACGGCAACCAGGGAAAAATTGGTGGAGGACCTGAAGGCGGTGGTGGGCGACGCGGAAGAGCTGCTGAAGGCCACCGCTCACCAGACGGGGGAGAAGATCGCGTCGGTGCGCGCCAAGGCGGAAGAGTCGTTGAAAACGGCCAAAGCCCGAATCGCCGAGGAGGGCAAGGTGGTGATGGAAAAGGCCAAATCGGCCGCCAAGTCGACCGACGAATTCGTGCACGCCCATCCCTGGAAGGCCGTGGGGATCGGAGCGCTGGCGGGCTTCGTGTTCGGCCTTCTGATCTCCCGCCGCTGATCCGGATTCATGGTCTCTTCAGCGCAGGATCCCAGCTCAAGTCGCCCCGGAGGGCTCTTCGACTCGGTGAAGGCGCTGGCGGCCACCCTCCTCGCCGTCGCCCACACCCGACTGGAGCTTTTCTCCGTCGACCTCGAAGAGGAGTGGGTGCACGTCAGCTCCATCCTTACGTGGAGTCTGGCGGCCATGTTTTGCGCGGGCATCGGGGTTGTGTTTGCCACGTTGTTCCTGGTGTTCGCGCTCTGGGACACCCATCCGCTTCTGGCCCTGGGCATTCCCGCGGTCCTGTTCCTCCTTGTCGCGGCGCTGGCCTGGCGGGTAGTGATGGCCAAGGTTCGGGCTAAACCCCGCCCCTTTGCCGCAAGCCTGGAGGAATTGGCCAAAGACCGCGAGCATTTGACATCACGTTCATGAATGCAAAGTTGATTGAATTGGCCGAACAACGGGCCGCCCTGGTGGCCAGGGCGGCGGCCCAGCGGGCCGAGCTGTCGCAGACGCTGGCATCCTGGCGCGGGCCTCTGGGGGTGGCGGACCAGGGTTGGGCGGCGGTGCGCTACCTGAGAAGCAACCCGATGCTTTTGGGCGGGGTGGCGGCCTTCCTGATCGCTCTTCGCCCCTGGCGTTTGCTGAAATGGCTGCCGCCGGGCTGGCTCACGTGGCGTGTCGCCCGTATGGCACTTGGCGCCAAGGGAATCCTGGGCGGTTGGTGAGCTGCAACCCTCCCTTGCCCCTTCCTTCGGATTCCGTCGAATCTTCGTCCCCTTTTCCTGTATTCTTTTCTTGCTCTTTTTAGGATTATAGGGTAATTCTTCCAATGCGGGATGGAAACCAAAAGGGTTCCCGGTTCCCAGTTTCCGGTTGCCGGTTTGGGTCTATAGCTGGCAACAGGGAACGGGGAACGGGCAACGGCAACGGGCAACATGTTGTTTGCCCTTTTATGGACTAAACGTTGCATAAAAATGTCTACCCGCATCCCCCCACCCTCCCTCCCCCCCCCCGTCGAGAGCCTCGGGGTCGAACGAGAGGGGGAGGGCTTCGACGTGAGCTCAGCCGAACGGTTAGGGTGGGGGGGCAAGTCCCGTGACCATCGAAATAATCGATTTTTCCCTTTGCCTGCAAGGGCCCAAGCAGTATTTCAGGAAATTCTTATGCACCTGTTGAGTGGACTCTGGGCACTTTTTGATTGCGGAATGCGGATTGGGGAATGCGGAACGAAATACACAGCAATAGTATCAGGCTTCCGTTTTCTAAAACCTAAGTCACTTTTAACTTGAATCACTTGAGCACACGTAAGGCACTTGAGGCACTGTATTAAAGGAAGTTCTTATGCGATACGATTTCGACACGCTTCGGGACCGCAGGGGGAGCGATAGCGCCAAATGGAAAAAATACGGGGACGATGTCTTACCCCTTTGGGTGGCGGACATGGATTTCGTCTCCGCCGAGCCCATCCTCCAGGCCCTTCATGAGCGGGTGGATCACGCCTTCTTCGGCTATGCCATGCCTTTGGGGGAGTTGTGCGAGACGATCCTGGAACCGGTTGAAAGGCCTGTACGGATGGGAGGTCCGGGAGCGAAGAAATTCATTACCTGCCCGGACTGGTTACGGGGCTGAATTTCGCCGTCCAGGCCTTTACCGGACCCCGGAGAGGGGGTACTGGTCCAACCGCCGGTTTACCCTCACTTTGTGAAAGACCCGGTCCACCACGGGCGAACCCTCGTGGATCCTCCTCTGGTGCCCAAAGGAGACACCTATGAAGTGGATTTCGAGGCTTTTGAAAAGGCCATCACCCCCCAGACCAGGATTTTCATCCTGTGCAACCCCCACAACCCGGTGGGCCGTGTTTTCACCCGGGCGGAATTGGAAAAAATGGCCGAGATCTGCCTGCGCCACAGGCTGGTGATCTGCTCGGACGAGATTCACTGCGACCTGGTCTTCCCGGGATTCCGGCACATCCCCATTGCCTCCCTCGGCCCGGAGGTGGCGAAATGGACGATCACCCTCATGGCTCCCAGCAAGACCTACAATCTGGCGGGGCTGCGGTGCGGTTTTGCCGTGATTCAGAATCCCGATCTGGCAAGAGAGCTGGAAAAAAACAACCCTGGGGCTCAATCCGGGATTGAACAACATGGGCCAGGTGGCGGCCCTGGCCGGGTACCGGGAAGGGAAAGAATGGCTGGATCAGGTGATCGCCTATTTAAAGGAGAACCGGGATTTTCTCTATCGGTCCGTGCCGGAAAGACTTCCCGGCGTGCGGATGACGCGGATGGAAGGGACGTATCTGGCCTGGCTGGACTGCCGGGAAGCAGGGATTCGGGGAAATCCTTTCGAGTTCTTCCTGAAGGAGGCCAAAGTCGCTCTCAACGACGGAAATGAATTCGGAAGGGGAGGGGAAGGGTTCGTCCGCCTGAATTTCGCCTGTCCCCGAAAAATGCTGCAGGAAGCCATTGACCGGATGTCCGGCGCATTGAAAAAACCCTCCGGGGGGCTTCGGTGATCTCGGCGATCTCGATTATCAGGGCTTTTCTAAAAAGTCTACTGATCAAGCACAAGGCCCTGTTTTTTCAGGAGGCCCAGCGGATATCGGGTTTCCTCTATCTCTTGATGAAGCAGAGGAACACCGATGAGCAGTGGACCCCGGAAGAGAAAGCAGAGATCAAGCGGAATTTGAAGATACTGGCCATGTACATTCCCCTCCTGATCATATTCCTCCTGCCGGGAGGTTCGCTGCTGCTGCCTTTCCTGGCCGAAGTCATGGACCGCAGGAAAACGCCCCGCAGACCCCCGGCCCCAGTCCAATCTCCGGTTAGCCCTCCGGAAAAGAAAGATTAGTCCGCTAAAAATATCCCCTCTCCCTTGCGAGACTGTCTTGCCATGGGGGGGAAAGGGCGTCCTTACCGTGAAAGCGGGAATCCAGTTTTTTCAGTACCTTCCGAATATCCTGGATTTCCGAGCCGGTCTTGATGGAAGGACGGGGGAAAACCTATGAAATTGCGGTTACCTCGGTTACCTGCTCCCGCAGGGTCCTCTTAAGATCCCCCAGGTAATCATCCACGCGGATATTCCACCTGGAGGGTTCGAGGGGCATGATGATGGAACGTTTGTACCAGGACGAATGGTCGGCTTTTTCGGTCAGATCGGCCAGGAAAGGCTCGGGATAGGGAGTCCTGGAGTTCTGGTAGATAACGAGCACGTTGGGGCGCAAGAGAACATTCGGGTCTCACCCCGCAGACAATTCCCATTTCTTCCGTGTCCATAAGCACGAGCGTCCCAAAAGGGTAGATCCCGATGCACTGGATGAATCGTTCCACCATCAACCGGTTGAATTCCCCTTCTCCCCTTTCGTAGACTTGTCGGATCGCTTCATGGGGCTGGATCGCTTTCTGGTAGGGACGGTCGGTGGTGATGGCATCATAAAAATCGACGATGCCGACGATCTGACCGTAGGTACCGATGGTGTCTCCTTTGAGGCCGAAGGGATACCCGCTGCCGTTGTAGCGTTCGTGGTGCTGGAGAGCGAGCTGCTTGGAAGAATCGGGGATTCCCTGGGAGGCCTCCATGATCTCCAGGCTGTAAACCGGGTGTTTTCTGACCTCCACCCATTCATTTTCACTCAAAGTGTCGGGTTTCTTGAGTAGCTGGGTAGGGAGTCTCATTTTCCCCACATCGTGGAGGAGGGCTCCGATTCCGATCTCCATCATCTCTTCCCGGGACAGGTTCAGATGGCGGGCCAGGGAAAGGCTGAGGATGCACACATCAAGGGAGTGGACGAAGGTATATTCGTCCAAGCTCTCTCATCCGGGTCAGGCTCACGAGGGCGTCCTGGTTGCGCAGAATACTGTCCACCATGGAATTTACCACCCGTTTGACCCGCTCGCTTTCGATGCTCTTCCCCATGCGGACATCGTTCATGACATTGCGGACGACATTTTGCGCTTCCCACTGAATGGCCCGGGCGGACTCGATTTCATTGGCGTAGGGGACGTCGTCGTCAAAGGGAATTCGGAAGCGTATCCTCATGGGAAGGCAGGCTCTCCTCCACCTTTCCGACGTTCTCCTGCCAATAGGCCATGGAATCTGATTTTTCCGGTGGTTCAAAGGAAACTTCCGGCAACCGGCTCAGCTGTGGCTGGCCTTTAACGGAGGTTGACCTTTCAAGGAGATCCGCCTTTCAAAGGGAACGGGGAGGGGCCGCCGGAGGGACAAGGGAGGGGCCGCTGGAGATGGCTCTTTGCTCCTCAGGTAACTGGGCCTCTTTCGGGGACCTTAAGTTTTTCCGCGGGGGGAGGATCGGAGTCCTCCAATTCTATTTTGGGGAAAGGAACGTCAAGGCCTCTTCGCGGGTCGATATAAACTTCCTTAATTCCATATTTTTTCAGTTTTTCAATCTGTTTGGGCGAGGTGACCGTAAACTGGTTGCGAAGGAAGGGATGGGCGAGCCAGGAACGGCCCAGGTTGACGATGAACATCCCCAGCTTCAGGTCATCCACCGAGATTCTCTTGAGATTTTGTTTTTCCGTAGGCATAGGGGTCCAAAAATTTGACTGCGGCGGATATTTATAATGTATCGAAAACAATTATTAATAAATTCATACAGTTACTAAAAAACGGTGCGGTAGCCGCGGGGTATGCCCGATCTTCTTTTTATGCGGGTTAAAGGCCGGAGCTCCCCCGAAGGCATGGGAGCCAATCCTAACTTACATATCGTTAGAAAACCCAAAAAGCTTGAATGATTTGAGAGAGATTCTGGTGTCCTCGGGTCCGAGTGGGGCCCGTCCCAAAATGAGTTCTGAAAAGGCGGGAATCAGCTCTAATATCTCTGTGCTCTCGGTGAGCTTTGTGGCTAAATAGTTTCGAAATTTGCTGTTTGGGAGGGAGGATTCATATTCGCGCCAGGCTGTCGGCCAGAGCCAAGCCAGTCCGGGTGGGGCGAAGATGTCCATCTTCGAGAACCAAGTGTCCCTGTTCCTGCATCTTTTTTAAAATCCCCGAGTTACAAGAGAGGAAGTCTTTTCCGTATTGGGCGCTGAATTCTTCGATATGGACCCCTTTGCGGGTTCGAAGCGCCAGAAACCAGGCTTCCATCCGGAGCTGTTCCCGGGTCAGGATCTCTTTCCCTTCGATGGGCAGGTTTCCGGATTGGAGGGCCTTGAGGTAGTCGTTGAGAGAACGGGTATTCCACCATCGGGCGGAACCGGAGAAAGAATGGGCGGACGGGCCGAGGCCCAGGTAAGGGGTGTGGTCCCAGTATTTCTGGTTGTGGCGGGAAGCGTGCTTCAGCCCCCGGGCAAAATTAGAGACTTCATAGTGAATGAATCCGGAATTCTCCAGCGATTTCCGAAGTGGTCAGGAAGAATTGGAGGAGTTCATCTTCTCCGGGCGAGGGAAAAACCGCCCCGGCGACAGCTTTCTGCCAGGGGCGTATCCTCCTCCAGGGTCAGCTGGTAGCAGGATAGGTGCTCGGGACAAAAAGCGATGGCCCGACTCAGAGTATCCCGCCATAAACCCAGGGATTGACCCGGAACGCCGTAGATGAGGTCCAGCCCGATATGATCAAAGCCGGCTTTACGGGCTGCGTCCATCGATTTGATGGCCTCTTCGACCGTGTGCCGCCGGCCGAGAAAATCCAGGGTTTGGGGATCGAAAGATTGAACGCCCAGGTTGAGACGGTTAATCCCCAGATTCTTCAGGGAACGCAAGAAAGACAAGTTCAAGTCTCCGGGGTTGGCTTCCAGGGTAAATTCCGTCTCCCGGGATAAGCGGAAGCTCTTCTCGATTCCTGCCAGAATTTTTTCAATCTGGCGGGGACTCAAGACCGAAGGAGTGCCTCCTCCGATATAGACCGTATCAAAGGGGGAGGAAAAACCGGCGCCGGCCATTTCCATTTCTTTCCCCAGAGCCTCGATGAAGTCGGGGATCAGCGATACGTCGGTCTGAGAATAGAAGCTACAGTACGAACACTTGGTGAGACAGAATGGAATGTGGAGGTAGAGGCCGGGGTTTTTAGAATCCATATCCAAAAATTCGTTTCGAGTTTCGGGTTTCAAGTTTCAGGTTCAAAAATTCAAGTTGGGTGGACGCCTTGTTTCTGATCATAAATTCGATGTAATTTTAAAATGGTTGCATGATAAAACTTTAGAAACAACTTCATATTTAAGAGGAAGGAATTCCGGACCGGGCATGGGCTAGCTTTTTAACCCGAAACTTGAAACCCGAAACCCGAAACCATCAGTCGGTTTCCGACTTCAATACCGCCAGGAAAGCGCTCTGGGGAATGCTCACCGAGCCGATCATCTTCATCCGCTTCTTCCCCTCCTTCTGCTTTTCCAGTAGCTTTCTCTTCCGGGTGATATCCCCGCCGTAGCACTTGGCGGTCACGTCTTTCCGGTAGGGAGAAATGGTGGTCCGGGCGATGATCTCGGCGCCGATGGCCCCCTGGATGGCCACGCGGAAGGCCTGCCGGGGAATCTCCTCCTTCAATCTCTCGCAAGCCTGCAGCGCCCGGGGCCGGGCATGATCGCGGTGGAGGATCTGGGAAAGGGCGTCCACTTTATCCCCGTTGACCAGAAGGTCCAGGAGGACAAGCTCGCTTTCCCGGTAATCGAGCAGGTCATAATCGAAAGAGCCGTATCCCTGAGTCAGGGATTTGAACCGGTCGTAGAAATCGTAGATGACCTCGCCGAGGGGCAATTCATAAATGAGCTCCGCCCGCTTGGGTCCCAGGTAGTTCATCTTGGAGTTGACCCCCCGGCGGTCGGTGCAGAGCTTCATGACTCCCCCCAGGTACTTATCGGGCAAAATCATCGTGGATCGGATGTAAGGCTCTTCGGCTTTAATGATGGAAGTGCGATCCGGATAGTGAGCCGGGTTGTCTACATAAACGAGGCTCCCGTCTTTCAGGGTAAAGCGGTACCGAACGCTGGGGACGGAAAGGATAATGGAGAGATTGTATTCCCGCTCCAGCCTCTCCTGGACAATTTCCAGATGGAGGAGCCCGAGAAAACCGCAGCGGAATCCCTGCCCCAGGGCCACGGAAGAGTCTTTCTGGTAGATGAAAGCCGCGTCGTTGAGCTTGTACTTTTCCAGGGCCACGGACAGGTCTTCGTAGTCGTCCGAGGCGATGGGGTAGATCGAAGAGAAGACCACCGGTTTGATGTCCTTGAACCCGGGAAGGGGCTGCTCGCAGGGACGGCTGTCGAGGGTGAGGGTGTCGCCGATGCGAACGTCGGAGATGGTCTTGATGCCGGCGATGACGTACCCCACCTCTCCCGCGGCCAGCGTCTCCATCCGTTCCCGGCGCAGGGAAAAACGGCCCACTTCCTCCACCTGGTAGGCGGCCTGGTTGGAGACAAGCCGGATCGTATCCCCTTTTTTTACCGTCCCTTCAAAGACCCGGCAGTGGACGATGGTGCCCCGGAAGGAGTCGTACTGGGCGTCGAAGATCAGGGCCGCGAGCGGGGATTCGGGCGATCCTTTGGGAGGGGGTATTTTCCGGACGATGGCCTCCAGGATCTCCTCAATCCCGATTCCTTCCTTGGCCGAGCATTCCAGGTGGGAGGCGGGATCCAGTCCCAGTTCCCCTTCGATCTGCTCCAGGACCCGGTCCACATCGGCCGTGGGAAGGTCGATCTTGTTGATGACCGGGATGATTTCCAGGTTGTTCTCCATGGCCAGGTAGAGGTTGGCGATGGTCTGGGCCTGGACTCCCTGGGCGGCGTCGATCAGCAGAAGGACGCCTTCGCAGGAGGCCAGCGCGCGGGAGACTTCATAGGAAAAGTCCACATGACCCGGGGTGTCGATCAGGTTCAGGAGATAGTCTTTGCCGTCCTCCGCCCGGTAGGGGAGGGTGACGGCCTGACTCTTGATGGTAATGCCCCGCTCCCTTTCGATATCCATGTTATCCAGAATCTGGTCGCGGAAATTTCGTTCCTCCACCAGGCCGGCATACTGGATCAGCCGGTCGGCCAGAGTGGATTTCCCGTGGTCGATGTGGGCGATAATGCTGAAATTGCGGATGTTTTCAATCATGGGTTCAGAATAGGTCACCCAGGAGAGCGCCTCTCTTCGAATCACTGGATCGAATTCTCAGGGGAATGACGAAAGGAACTCAACAGGATCTCTTCCCTGGAGGAAAAACCTGGGTGGGTTTTAATGAATATTCTATCACAGCGCGTAGCTCATTTCACCGTTTTTCCCGCCTGATGGGCCAGACCATTGGGTATTTATTTCCCTGCCGGGGTCTATGAGAAATGACCGAAGAAGGGGAGGCCATGCGAAAGATTTATTTCGAATCTTTTTTAGGGGGCGTCTGGTCTTTTTTGGGGGGTGTCAGGTCCTGGATTTCTTTCCGAATGGAGGCACTTTCCTGGGGAGAATCGTTGAAATAGGGGAGGGCTTTTTGGAATTGAATCAGGGCGGTTTTCCTGTCTCCCGTGAGTTTATAATAGTATCCCAGACTCCGGTAGGCGGGTCCCAGCATGTTTTTGGCCCCATAGGCCATGGCCATGTGGTAGTAGTTCTCCCCGAAGTTGGGGTCCAGTTTATTGGCCGTCAGAAAGGCCTGGAGGGCGTCGTCCACCCTTTTCTGCTCCAGGTAAACCCTTCCCAGGTAGAAGTGAGTCTTGGCATCGGAAGGAGAAAGGGAGCGGGCCTGCTCCGCGTATTTTTGGGCTTCCGCGAAGTTGGCCTTAAGAAAATAAGCCGCCGCCAGTTCGCGGTAGATTTCACCGTCCTGGGGAACCAGGGAGGCTGCCTGGGATAGGCTTTCGATGGACCGGTCCAAAGCTCCCATCTTCCGCTGGGCCAAACCCAGGCCGAAGAGGCATTCCGGGTCATCCGGCAGACGTTTTCGGCAGTTTTCGAAGTAGGATACCGACCGGGCGGTATCTTTTTCTTCAGCCACCAGCTTGGTCTGGATGCGCTTCAAATTTCCTTCCGGGGGACGTGTTTTCTCCTTCTTGGGCAAATTCATCATCTGAATTTCCATTTTTCCCATCCGCTGTTCTACGGCCGGGTGGGTGAGGAGGTAAGCAGGGGGATCGCTGGAGGCGGGGCCGGAGACCCGCCGAATTTTCTTCATCATGGATACCATGGCCCGCGGATCATACCCGGCTCGCTCCATGAACCTCAATCCCAGGTAGTCGGATTCCTCTTCGTGCTCCCGGCTGTATTTCAGCATGACCGTGGCCCCGGCGGCCTGGGCCGTAACCCCGATGGCGGCGGCGGCCTGGGGCCCCAGGAAGATTCCAGCCAGCAAGGCTCCCAGGGTGGCCAGGCCCAGCTTCATCCCCTGCTCCGATTGCCGGGCAATATGCCGGGCCACCACGTGCCCGATTTCATGGGCCATCACCCCCGCCACCTCGTCTTCGCTTTCCACCATTTGAATCAGGCCACTGTTGAAAAAGACTTTCCCGCCGGGCACGGCGAAAGCGTTGATCTCCGGGGTATTCAGGACGTAAAACTCATATTCGAAAGGCTGAGTCTCCATGGTGGCCAGGATTCTTTTCCCGATCCGGGCGATATACTCCCGGGGGGTGGGGTCCTGCACCATAGGCCAGATCTTGCGGACCTCCTGCAGGACTTTTTCTCCCAGTTCTCGTTCTTCCTGGGTGGTCATGGCGGAGGAGGGGGGAGGTAGAAGGAATGAAATGAGGAACAACCCCGCTAGAATTCCGGAAAGTCGACAGAGATATGATTTTCTGACTTGAAGCATGATTCATTTTACCCCGTTTTGGCAACAAAGTCCAATATTCCCACTGGATCAATACACTCGTAACCGGGGCGGAAAAAGCGGTGGGTCTTACGCCGCTTTGGAATAGGAGCCATTGAATCACCTTGTCTATAGATTTATGCCTCCCTGCCTCTACAGGATGTTTCCACCGGATAGGGGCTGGATATGTTGTGGATTGATATTTTTGGCTCTCGATGATCCGCGAGCGGAGAATGACTTGAAGAATCGCTGAAGAGCACGGCCACAAGGAAGCCCATGAGGCGAAAAAAACACGAAAGAAAAGAAAAATCTTTACTTAATCCGGGACCCTTGGAAGTGAAAGGGGGATGAAAAAAATTTTTTCTGGAGGGGAAGGAAGGTAAACAGGGACGGCACTTTTCGGCCGCCCCTGCAGGGCAACCATCACGCGCTTTGCGTGTTTGCCCCTCCATTCTCATAGATCTGCGTAATCAGCGTGAATCTTCGGACCAGTGGTCTTACTTCTTGTACTTCGGGTTGGCCAGCCAGGCCTTCTTCAGCGTGTCCCCGCGGAGGCCGCTGCGCAGGGCTTCCAGGGCCAGGATGTCTTCCGGGGGAATGTTGCCCAGGCTCACGTTGGAGCCGAAGCGGAGAATCAGGAACTGCTGCTGGTTCTTGATGGGCGCTTCCCACTCCAGCTTGGTGAGGTCGTCCACGCCCTTGATGATGGCTTCCACTTCGTCGTCCTTGGGTTTCCCGTCCTTGTCGTAGATCCCCACGCCCTTGCCGGCCTCGCGGGCTTCCACGATGACCTTGAAGGCCCCGTTCTTCAGGTCGGCGGCGATCTCCTCGTGCAGTTTGGTCGTGGCCACCTTGTCGTCGGGGTCCTTCTTCCCCACCTCGGAGACCACCATGAAGCCCATGTCCACGGCGCGCTTGATGCAGTCCGCGCGGGTCTTCATGTCGATCTCGATGGTGCCGTCGGACACCTCGATGGCGTTGAATCCCAGCTCCTTGCAGCGCTTGAGATATTTCGGATAGGCGTCCTGCCAGACGGAAACTTCCAGGAAGGTCCCGCCGGGGCAGATCCAGATGTCGTAATCCTTGACCATCTCCACCTTTTCGGCCAGGTAGTCGATGTCCAGGAAGGCGCTCGTGCCGAAGGTGAGCTTGATGAAGTCGATGTAATCGGCGGCCGAATCGAGAAGGTCCTGGGTGCCGCTCAGCCCCAGCCCCTTGTCGATGATCATGGTTAATCCTTCTTTGCGGGGTTTTACGGTGCGGCCCGGAACGGGCATTTCGAAGACTCCGTCAAAAGATTTTACTCGGCTCATGTCAGATTCCCTCCATGCAATTTTTTGCCCCGGCCAGGACAGATTTGACCGGGTTCAGTTTCACTTCTTCAACGAAGCGAGTCATGACTTTCAAACGACGCCCCATGAGTTCGGGGGTATCGAAACTCTCCACCGGGATCACGTCGTAGAAGACCAGCGTGGGCCCCAGTTTTTCCGTGCAGTTGTCGAACAGGATCTTGACCATCTTCTCCTTCCGGGTGACGGTCTTGACGATCGGCGTATCCCTGCCCGACTCGATCTTCGCGTCCACCACGGTCACCCGGGGGTTGAAATAACGGGGCTCGGCGGCGATGTGTCCCATGTCGATGGCGATCTTGTGGCCCCACACATCGGTCACCCCCGGGGGCATGTCCACCTTCAGCTTTTGGTTGGCCCGGGGAAAATCGTAGATCAGGTTTCCCAGGCGGATGTTGTCGTAAAGCGACCCCATGTAAAACTCATAGCCCTTGTCCGTGAACCGGAAGTGGGTCATCTCCGTGCTGAAGATCCTCCAGTCGTCCTCCAGCCCTTTCAGCAGGAATACGGTCTTTCCGGCCCCGGCCCCGCCCACGACCAGGAGGAGCGTGTTCCGGCTGGGGCTGTACATGGAGCTGGCATGGAAGCTGTAGATGTTGTGGTACCTCTCCAGGGTGGCCAGGAGGTACTTGAAGAAGAGGCCCAGGTTCCCGAAGAGGGAGTACCGGTTGTCCGAGCACTCTTTCTCATACCGGGTGAAATCTCCCGTGCAGGTGCAGACTTTGTCCGTTACCTTCACCTGGGGCTGGACGTGGGGCTCGTCGATCACCACGAAGTAGGAGTCCAGGTCGTCGGAAAAAGGGATCTTCTCGATGGAATGGATGTTCGTGAGCAGAGATTCCATGACCTGGCCCTCGAAGTACCGCGGCTCGTGGATGAGCCTCTCGTTGTTGGAGAGGATGCCCATGCGGGCATCCACGATCTTTACCGCTCTCTTAAACATGCCTTCCTCCCTCTTACTTCTTTTTTCTCGGGTAGGTGATGGCCGCCCGGGCCGCGGCCAGGCGGGCGATGGGCACGCGGTAGGGGGAGCAGGAGACGTAATCCAGGCCGATCAGGTGGCAGAACTCCACCGAACTGGGATCTCCTCCATGTTCCCCGCAGATCCCCACTTCCAGCTTGGGATTGGTCCTGCGGCCCTTTTCCACGCCGATGCGGATCACTTCGCCCACCCCGGGACGGTCGATGGAAACAAAGGGGTCCGAATCCAGGATCCCCTTCTCCCGGTAGAAGGGGAGGAACTTTCCGGCGTCGTCCCGCGAGAGGCCGAAGACGGTCTGGGTCAGGTCATTGGTCCCGTAGGAGAAGAACTGGGCCACCTGGGCGATCTGGTCGGCGGTGATGGCCGCCCGGGGAAGCTCGATCATGGTCCCGACCAGGTACTTGATCTTCATTCCGGTCTCGGCCATGACCTCCTTGGCCACCCGGTCCACGATCTCCCTCTGGGCGCGGAGCTCATTCACGTGCCCCACCAGGGGGATCATGACCTCGGGGATAACCTTTACCCCTTCTTTGGCCACTTCACAGGCCGCCTCGAAGATGGCCCGGGCCTGCATCTCGGTGATTTCCGGATGGCTGATTCCCAGGCGGCAGCCGCGGTGGCCGAGCATGGGGTTGGCCTCTTTCAGGCTCTCCGCTCTTTCCTTCAGCTTGTTGAAGGGGACCCCCATCTGCGCGGCCAATTCCCCAATCTCCTGGTCGGTGTGGGGCAGGAATTCGTGGAGCGGGGGGTCGAGGGTCCGGATGATCACCGGGTAGCCGTCCATGGCCCGGAAGATGCCGATGAAATCTTTCTTCTGCATGGGCAGGATCTTGGCCAGGGCCCGGCGCCTCTCTTCCTGGGTGTCGGCCAGGATCATCTCCCGCACGGCGGCGATCCGCTCGGCTTCGAAGAACATGTGCTCGGTGCGGCAGAGGCCGATGCCCGTGGCCCCGAAGAGGCGGGCGGTGGTGGCGTCGCGGGGCGTGTCGGCGTTGGTGCGGACCCCCAGGTCGGCGATTTCGTCCGCCCAGGACATGAGCTTGGCGAACTGCTGGTAGATCAGGGAATCCTCGGGCCGGATCTTCTTCTCGATGAGGACCTGGATGATCTCCGAGGAACTGGTGGGAAGCTGTCCCTCGATCACTTCTCCCGGTGGTCCCGTCGATGGAGATGAAATCTCCCTCCCGGATGGTGCGGCCGTTGACTTCCATGGACGCCGCTTCCGTAGTTAATGTTCAGGGCCGTACATCCCACCACGCAGGGTTTTCCCATGCCCCGGGCCACCAGGGCGGCGTGGGAGGTCATGCCCGCCGCGGGAGGTCAGGATTCCCTCGGCGGCGTTCATTCCGTGAATGTCCTCCGGAGAGGTCTCGATGCGGACGAGAACGCTCTTCTTGCCCTGCTTTGGCCAGTTCCATGGCCCGCTCCGGGGTAAAGACCGCCGCGCCGCAGGCCGCGCCCGGCCCGGCATTCAGCCCTTTGGCCAGGAACTTACCCTCCTTGATGGCTTCGGCCTTGGCCTGGGGGTCGAAGATCGGCGCCAGAAGCTGGTTCAGGGAATCGGGGTCGATGCGGGAGATGGCCGTCTTCTTGTCGATCAGCTTTTCCCCCACCATCTCCACGGCGATCCGCAGGGCGGCAAAGGCAGTCCGCTTGCCGCTGCGGGTCTGGAGCATCCAGAGCTTTCCCCTGCTGGATGGTGAACTCGATGTCCTGCATGTCCTTGAAGTGCTTCTCCAGCCGCTGGTAGATCTTTTCCAGTTCCCCGTAAGGTTTGGGGAGCATCTCTTCCATGGAAAGAAGGCTGGGGTCGGCCTTGCGGTCCTTGCCGATGGGCTGGGGGGTGCGGATCCCGGCCACCACGTCTTCTCCCTGGGCGTTGGGCAGGAACTCACCGAAGAAGAACTTTTCTCCCGTGGCCGGGTCGCGGGTGAAGGCCACGCCGGTGGCGCTCTCTCCGCCCATGTTGCCGAAGACCATGGTCTGGACGTTGACCGCCGTGCCCCAGTCCTCGGGGATCTTGTTCAGCTGGCGGTAGGTGATCGCCCGGGGGGTATTCCAGGATTCAAAGACCGCGCCGATGGCGCCCCAGAGCTGTTTGTCGGGGTCTTCGGGAAAATCGTTCCCGGTTTCCTTTTTCACCATGGCCTTGAACTCTCCCACCAGCTCTTTCCAGTCGTCGGCGGAAAGTTCGATGTCCAGCTTGACGCCCTTTTCCTTTTTCCTCTCGGCGATGAGCTCTTCCATCTTGTCCCGGTGAACTCCCAGGACCACGTCGCTGTACATCTGGACGAAGCGGCGGTAGGAGTCGTAGGCGAACCGGGCGTCGCCGGAATTCTCGATCAGGCCCTTGAACGGTCTTCTCGTTCAGGCCGAGGTTCAGGATGGTGTCCATCATGCCGGGCATGGAAACCCGGGCGCCGGAGCGGACGGAGAGGAGAAGGGGGTTCTTCGGGATCGCCGAACTTGGCCCCCATGGCCTTCTCCACCTTGGCCAGGCTCTTCTGAACCTGTTCCTTCAGCTCCTGCGGATATTTCTTCTTGTTGGCATAATAGAAGGTACAGACCTCGGTGGTGATGGTGAATCCGGGCGGAACCGGGATCTTCAGGTTGGTCATCTCGGCAAGGTCGCACCCTTTGCCCCCCAGGAGGTTGCGCATCTTGCTGCTCCCCTCAGCTTTGCCTGCGCCGAAAAAATAAACATATTTTTTAGCCATTTCCCATCCTCTTCTTATTAATAATTTATTGGACACAGATTTACGCAGATAAACACAGATAAAAATAAAAAGCTCAAATGAAGCACCTGTTAATGGGCGTTTCTTAGTGGCCTCCCAATGCTCCGAGTCTATGGCAATCAAACCGGGTTGCCTCTTTATTTTTCCCTATTCTAATCTGTGTTCATCTGTGTTTATCTGTGTCCAATTTAATCTTTTTGATCCGTCTTTCATCTGCGTTCATCTGCGTCCAATTATGCTTTTTGCTTTACCAGTCGTCGCCGGCTCTCTTCTTCGGCACCCCGAAATTGACGTATCGCAAAGCCGCCTGGCCGCTCAGGACCCGGTCCACATCTTCGGCCACGGCATCCACCACTTTTTCCTGGGCTTCGTAGGTCAGCCCCGCCGTATGGGGAGTCAAGATCACATTGTCCAGTCCATGGAGCGGGCTTTCCCCCGGAGGTTCTTTCTCCCTCACGTCCAGGGCGGCGCCTGCCAGATTCCTCCCTGCTTAAGGACCTTCGCCAGATCAGCCTCCGCCAGGACTTCTCCCCGGGAGGTGTTGATGAGAAAGGCGGTCTTCTTCATCTTTCGAAGCGCCTCTCCATTTAGAATTCCCCGCGTCTCCGGGGTCAGGGGCAGATGAAGGGTCAGGAAGTCCGCTTCCGCCAGAACCCGGTCGAAGGAGGTCAAAAGAGCCCCGGATTCGGTGACGTGGAGACTGGTGGAAGATAGGTAGGCATCATAGGCCAAAATCCGCATGCCGAAGGCTTTGGCCCGCAGGGCCACGCGGAAGCCGATCTTGCCCAGTCCCAGGATTCCAAGCGTCTTCCCCAACAATTCAAAGCCATGGTATTTTTTCCGCTCCCAGCCGCCGCCCTTGGTGGATTTGTCCGCACCGGGTATTTTTCTGGCCAAAGACAGAAGGAGGGCGAAAACATGTTCGGCCACGGAGACGGCGTTTTCCTCCGGGCTGAAGGCCACGACCACGCCTTCTTGGGTGGCCGCAGGAACGTCGATGTTGTCGTAGCCGGCGCCGGCTCTTCCGATGACCCGCAGGGCCATGGCTTTGGCCAGCAGGCTCGCGTTGACTTTGGTCTGGTTGCGGACGATCAGGGCGTCGCAGCTCGGGATCATCTTTTCCAGCTCGGGGACTTTTTTCCACAGGTCCGGATCGTAATGAACCTGGTATTTTCCCTTCAGTCGATCGATGCCCGTTCCGGTCACGTCTTCGCTGATGAGAATCTTCTTGGGATTGGCCACGGTTCAATCTCCCTTCCCCAGGTATTCTCGGTCCGGATCGACTTCGTCCCGCAGGATGCGCAACTCATCGGGTGCGGGGACCGGCACCTGGGCCATGGAAGATGCAGCCTCAACCTTGAACTCCGTGCTTTCCTGAACTTTTTCAAAAGTCACTCCGGGCATGAGCTTGCTTACCTTGAGTCGTCCGTCGGTTTTATCCACCGACATGACCGCCAGGTCGGTGACCACGGTGAGGTCGGGATAGAGGGATTTCAACCCTGCTTTTTTCCGGGCTTCCGGGCCGTCCAGGTAGCCCGGGCTGGTCACGTAGGCGCAGCGCTCGGGAAACCGCCTCTTTTCATGGGGGGCGATGACCAGAATCCGTTTGGCCAGGGAAGCGATGTCATTGGCCCCTCCGCTTCCGGGAAAACGCACTTTGGGCCGCTGGTAGTCTCCGATCACGGTGCTGTTGATGTTTCCGTAATGATCGATCTGGGCTCCTCCCAGGAACCCCACGTCCACCATCCCCCGCTGGAGAAGGCAGCCCAGGACCTCCCGCAGGGTACCCAGCTTGGCCGCCCGGTGCATGGCTTTGGGGTCGGAGACCGAGGTGGGAACGGGAAGGGCCTCGGGAGAGATGGGCCCGGTCTCCACGACGAAACACATGTGTTTGGCGTGAGTCTTCTGGGCGAACATGGCCGCGACCATGGGCATGCCCGTGCCCACGAATACGATCTCTCCGTCCCGGATGTGCCGGGCCGCTTCAATGATCATCAGTTCATTTAAGGTGTAATCGGGTGCCATTCTTCAAGCCTCTTGTCGGCGTTCCTCTACAGCAATTCCACCATTTCCTGGCGGAGGGGGTTGTATTTCCGTAAACCGCCCACCTTTTCCAGGTACTCGTCGAAATTCGCGCAGGAGAAGATGTATTTCTCCATGTAGGCTTCAAAGGCGGCGCCGCCTTCCCGAGCCGCTTTCTGATACTCCCGTATGTGCTCGGCGTCATGGGCATAGCAGCGGTAGACCGAGGTGGGGTGGGCCCCCCAGGGTTGATGAACGACCGCGCTCACGTAAACGTAGGGGATCGTCGTCCTCTCCGGATACTGGCGGATTTCATCCGCGGACACGACCTCCTCGCAGGAGACGATGACCGCCTTGGAAGCCCGGATCATCTCCGGCTCGTGGGCCAGGAACCCTTCGATGATCAGGTTCCCCGTTTCATCGGCCTTCTGCGCGTGGATGACGGAAACATCCGGGTTCAGGGAGGGTAGGAGAACCACCTTCTCCCCCGGATTCCAGGGATTGTCGATGATCTCATACTTTTTCCCCGTGGAGGCGGATTTCTTGGCCAGGATGTCCGAACCCAGGAGGCTCTGGATGGGCATAAAAGGCAGGCCCATCTCTCCGCCCAGAAAGCGGGTGACCATGGCCAGATGGCTGTAGTCTTCGTTCACCAGCTTTCCCTGCTCAACCGCTTTCCTCCAGCAATGGGTGGTCCCGAACCGTTCCAGGTTGCCGGTCCCGCATTCGGTCCTTCGGATCAAACCCAACCCCACCATCATATCCATGGGAATGGAAAGATTGCAGCCCACCAGGGTCAAGTCCTTTTTTCGCTGGCGGATCATCTCGTGGTAAATGCACATCGCCGACCGTCCAATGGACTGCCCGCCCATCCCTACCCATGCCCCGTCGGGAACAAATCGCCGGACCGCTTCCTCCGCGGTCATAAGTTTGCTCTGCTGTATTTGGCCTTCGCTCAAAGCTCATCCCTCTTGGCGGAAGATATGAAAACACCGATTCCCCGCCGTCCGATCAGAGCATCAGGAGGACAGGGGAATTATGTATAATTTATACATTATGCAGGGGTCGGGGTCAAGCCCCCCTTTCAAATGCGGATTGTGGATTTCGGAATGCGGAATTAAAAGAGCACCGAAACCCGCTGCTGTCCGTACGTCCGTAGTCGATTTCCGTTTGCCTCCGTATGCAGAACAATGATTCCGCATTCCATTCCGCATTCCGCCATTGTTTCCGCAATCCGCAATCCGCATCTCAATCCGCAAGTTCTCTGGCCGCCTCCGGCAGGTCCAGGGCCATGAGTTTCTCCCCGGTCGGGATTCCATTGGCATCCCAGCCCCGCAGGCGGTAGTACTCCTCCAGCATCCCTTTGAATTCATCCGGGGGAGTGTACATTCCTTTGGAAGGCCCGTCGGGAATCGGCTGACTGGAGGTCCGGAAGGGGAGGGCGTCATCCTTCCGGCTTATCCCTTCGCGGCAGTTGAAGGCCCGCTCCAAGTTGTAGATTCGCTCCCCGATTGCTTCCACATCCGCCAGGGTGAAATTCCAGCCGGTGATCGAGTTGATCATCTTCACGTAGTTCTCATTGATCACCCCCCCGAAACCGCGCTCGCTGGCGAAGCGGCACTGGGTCAGGGAGTCATTCATGGCGGTGAAATTCTGGGTCCGAAATGCGAAGGTCGGCGCGATCTGGGCTTTGGTCCGGTCGAACTCCCCGGCGTACTGGAGCGTGGGACGGGCGTCGTGATGGCTTCCACCCCGGGTGGCCGTGGCATACCCGAGGGACATTCCCTTGAGGGCCCGGGCCGAATGCCCGGCCACTTCCACCTTTTTGAAGCAATAGAGAAGGTTAGCCGAATCTTTTCCCAGCCGTTCGGCCAGGCGGAAGGAACCCTCGGCCAGCACATCGCCGAATCCCTGCCTCTTTCCCGTTTCTTCCACCAGATCCAGGAGGAGGGCGGCATCCCCAAAACGAAGGTTTTTCCCACCCGTGTCCCTGGCAGTCAGGTATCCCTTTTCAAAACACTCCAGGGCAAAAGAGATCGTCACCCCCATGCTGATGGTATCCAGCCCGTACTGGTCGCAGAGACTGTTGAGTTTGAGCATGGAGGCGGCGTCCCAGTTATCGGCCATGGAGCCGAGGGAGAAGAGGGTCTCGTATTCGGGCATCTTCCAGCGCAGGCCCCCCTGTTCGGTAGGGAGTCGGAGCGTCTTCCCGCAGGCAATGGGACATCCGAAGCAGGTGTCGTTCCGCTCGAAGAAGAGATCCTTGAGCTTCTCCCCGCCGATCTCCGGAGCTCGGGAGCTCTGCTCCTCCTGGAGATTGCGGACCCCCAGCCCGCCCATGGTGTTGACCATGTTGACCAGAACGGGTGTTCCGAGATTCTTGAGGCCCGCCGTTCCTTTTTCCATGGCTTCCTTGCGGGATGCGATCAGCTCCTGGACGGCCTGAGAGTCGGCCACCTGGGTCTTTTTCGATCCTTTGACCACCACGGCTTTCACGTTCTTGGACCCGAGGACGGCGCCGACTCCGCCTCTTCCCGATACTCCTTCCCGGCCGCGCCAGTAATGGACCAGGCAGGCGTAGCGTACCCTTTTTTCTCCGGCGGGCCCGATGGCTACCACATCGGCGGGCTCGCCCTCGGCGGCCTGAATGGCTTCGAAGGTCTCTTTGGTCAGTTTTCCCCACAGGGAGCCGGCGGGCTTGAACTGGGGGCCGGATTCGTCGATGAACAGATAAATGGGAGAGGCGGCTTTCCCGGAGATGACGATGGCCTCAAAACCGGTCCGCTTCTGGGTGATGGCAAACCGTCCTCCGAAGGTAGAATCGAAGAAGA
The DNA here is from genome assembly GCA_963802665.1 of uncultured delta proteobacterium. Lineage (GTDB taxonomy): Bacteria > Desulfobacterota > SM23-61 > SM23-61 > SM23-61 > SM23-61. Next base: position 26,492 of record CAWDJO010000012.1, read on the forward strand.
GTCCGCTCAGGGGGGACTTGGTGGCCACGTAAGCCCGGCTGGTGCTGGGCAGGGGAGAATCCGTGACCGGTCCCACGGCAAAGACCACCAGGTTTTCCGGGGAGAAGGGATCGATTCCTTTCTTCAGCCCATCGTACAGGATTTTGGCGGCAAATCCGTTTCCGCCGAGGAATTTCCGGGCGAAGGCTTCATCAAAGTTCTCGATTTTGAATTTTTGCTGAGTCAGATCGATGTGCAGAATCCTTCCGGTATAACCGTTCATCTTTATCCTCCAGAGTCCCTGAATGAACAAATGAGCATTGATCAATGACCAATGATCATTGACCAATGGTCGATGAAATATGTCTAATACTTCGGCTTTCGCTTCTCCAGAAAGGCTTTCATTCCTTCTCCGGGTTCGGCGGTCTTGTAGCACTCCCGGAAAGCCCGGATTCCCGCTTCCGCCGCATCGCTCAGGCTCAGGTCCATCCACTGGGCGATGAGCTTCTTCTGAAGTACCATGGCTGTTGGCCCGCACTGGAGTGCTTTTTCAGCCATCTGTCGGGTCGCTTCTTTTAATTGTTCATGGGGGACGATCTTGTTGACCAGCCCGATCCGCCAGGCTTCCCGGGCATCGATCATTTCCCCCAGATAAACCATCTCGGCGGCCCGGCCGAGGCCCATCAGCCGGGGAAGGATGGCCGCTTCGATGACCGAGGGGATTCCCACCCGGACTTCGGGCATGCCGAAGCGCGCGCGGTCTGAGGCGATTCTCAGGTCGCAGGAAGCGACCAGCTCCAGCCCGCCTCCCAAGGCGAACCCGTTGATGGAGGCGATAACCAGCTTTTCCGACTGGCGGACGGCCAGGAAGCAGCGGTGCAAATCGGTGATAAATCTTTCCGCTCCGTCCGGGTCCAAGTCCATCATGGCCTTCACGTCCACCCCGCCCACAAAGGCCTTGTCCCCGCTTCCGGTGAGGACGATGACCCGGACAGCCTTTTCCGCGCTCCACCGCCGGATCTCTTCCGTCAACCGCAAAATCAACTCATGGGTTAGCGTGTTTAGGACTTCAGGGCGATTAATCGTGAGGGTCGCGACCGGCCCTTCCTGCTGGGTTAGAAGCATGGAAACCCCTTTCAAAATGCGGAATGCGGAATTCGGAATAATAAAGATAAAATGAGGCCGCTTCATGCCTTCTCATTCCGCATTCCCCATTCCGCATTCCGAATTTATATGGTTGGCCCTGTCGTGTAGATCTCCACCGTCTGGTCGTACTTCAGGATTTCCGCCTTCACCTTCTTCCCGCTGCCGACGGCCAAAAGGGCGTCGTAGATCTTCTGGCCCACTTCATCGATGGTCGTCTGTCCGGTGAGAACCGCGCTGGCATCGAGGTCGATGTGATCCTTCATGACCCGGACTTTGGCAGGGTTGCCGGCCACTTTGATGACCGGAACGATGGGATACCCTTGCGGGGCACCGCCGCCGGTGGAAAAAACGATGATGTTGGCCCCGGCCGCGGAAAGCCCGGTCATGATTTCCGCCTCTTTCCCCGGAGAATCCAGGGCATAAAGGCCTTTTCCGGGTATGGATTCGCCGTATTCCAGGACCCCATCGATGGGCATGGAGCCGGATTTGCAGATCGCACCCAGGGATTTTTCTTCGATCGTCGTCAATCCGCCCCGGATGTTTCCCGGGGTCGGGTTCCCGCCTCGCATGTCAAATCCCAGGGCCTTCACCCGGTCTTCCATCCGGGTCACGATGTGAAGAATCTTCGAGGCCACTTCCCCGCTGACCGCCCGCCGCGCCAGGAGATGCTCGGCCCCGATAAACTCCGTCGTTTCCCCGAAGATGACCGACCCGCCCCGGGCCAGGAGAAGATCGCTGGCCTTTCCCGTCGCGGGATTGCTCACCAGCCCGGAGGTGGTGTCGGAGGAGCCACACTTGATTCCCATGGTGAGGTGGCTTGCAGGAACGGGCTTCCGTTTCATCCTGGATAGGGACTGATCCAGTTTGGCCGCCAGTTCGATCCCCCGCTTGGTAGCTTTTTTCATCCCCCCGATCCCCTGGATCAGGACTTTTTCCACCTTCTGACCCCGGTCCTTCAGACCCTGGTACACTTCCTGGAGGGAAACGCTCTCACAGCCCAGGCCAACGAGTAAAACAGCCGCCACATTGGGGTTCGCCCCCAGGCTGATCAGAGTCTGGGTCACCCGGTCCGAATCCGGTTTGAGCTGAGCGCAGCCCTGGTGGTGGAGCAAAGGTCTGGCGCTTTTGAATTTTTTGGCGACCGCCATGGCCACTTCGTTGGCGCAGAATACGGTGGGAATGACGGCCAGATAGTTCCGGGTTCCGGCCCGGCCGTCGGGCCTCGGGTAACCTAGAAAAGTATCCATGGTACCTCCTGTAAAAACAGTTCGGAGTAATTTAGTTCGGAGTTCGGAGTGAAAAACACAAAAAGTAAGTCGAGAGTGGGAGCTGTCAAAAGCGAGCTTTTTCAACTCCCGACTCGCAACTCTCTACTCACCGCCGTTGTTCCGAACTAAATTTCTCCGAACCAAATTACTGTTTTTATCCTTTGAACAGCGACCGCCCCTTGTCAAACGCCTTGAGGTTCAGCTCTTCGGTCCCCGGAGGGACGCTGTCCTTGAGGCAGACTTTGACCTGGTCGGCGTCCAGGATTTTGGTCCCTTCCACCATGGCCCCGAGCATCACCACGTTGGCCACCATCTGCCGGCCCAGGTCCTTGGCGGAACTCGTGGAAGAGACCGGAATCTGGCGCAGTTTGGGATTCTCCTTGACCTTTACCAGGTCCGAGTCGTAGAAGACCGCCCCCCCTTCCTTCACCTCTTCGATCAACTTTTCGTAAGCCTCCTGGGACATCACCACGAAGACATCGGGATTGACCACGCCCACATGGGTAATCTCTTTTTCGTCGATGACCACATTGCACTGGCTGGCTCCTCCCCGGGCTTCGGTGCCATAGGACTGGGTCTGGGCCGCCTGTTTCCCGCCGTACAGACAGGCGGTCTTTCCCAGAATGATGCCGGCCAGGAGCAAACCCTGACCTCCAAATCCAGCAAATCGAACTTCCTGACGAGCCATAGCCTACTCCTTCCGATGGGCTTTCAACAATTCCTGGTAACGCTCCACAATTCCTTTGCGCTCCGGGCGATGGACGAATTCGCCCAGTAAGTACTTGCCGGCCAGCTCGTCCCGGCTGAGTTTTCCCGCATCCTTCTGGTTGACGGATTTTTCTTTGATCCAGTTGACCACTTCCTGGGGGGAGCTGGTCTTCAGCACATACCGGCCGAAGTTCGTCGGGCATTGGAGCAGGACTTCGATAAAGGCCAGCCCCTTGGTCTGGATGCCCTTCTTGATCGAGGCAACCAGGGGCTTGAAGTCGGTGGACTTCCAGCGGGCCACGTAGGCGGCCCCGGCGGCCACGGCCATCTGGCACATGTCGAAAGGATCTTCGATGTTCCCGTAGGGGGTGGTGGTGGTGACGGCCCCCAACGGGGAGGTGGGAGCAACCTGCCCGCCGGTCATGCCGTAAATCCCGTTGTTGAAGAGGATGGCGGTCACATCCAGGTTGCGGCGGCAGGCGTGGATGAAGTGGTTGCCGCCGATGGCCCCGCAGTCCCCATCCCCGGTGAAGAGGATGAAGTTCATGTCCGGGCGGGCCATCTTCAGTCCCGTGGCCACGGCAAAGATCCGGCCGTGATGGGCGTCGACGTTGTCCCCCACCCAGGTGGAGTAGGTGATCCGGCTGCTGCAGCCGACCCCCTGGACCCAGACGGTATCCTGGGGGGTCAAACCCAGCTCGTCGATCGCCAGCAGGACGGAGTGAGTCACCTGGCCGATCCCGCATCCCGAACAGGCCATATGGGGCATCCGTTCTTTGCGCAGGTATTTCTGGACCAGCGGATGGAGAAGTTTCAAGGTTTCGCCGACCGTGCTCATTTGTACAGCCTCCTTATCTCGTTGAAGATCTGCATGGGAAGATGGGGTTCCACTCCGCCAGACCCGAAATGGAAGACTTCCGCCTTCCCTTTGGCCGCCCGGGCGACCTCCCGGGACAGCTGCCCGTCGATGTTGAGCTCGCAGACCAGGATGGTTTGGACCTTTTCGGCCACCTTGAGGACTTCCCCGTCGGGGAAGGGCCAGAGGATGATGGGGCGGAAGAACCCCACTCGCATCCCCCTCTCCCGGGCGATGTCCACGGCGGCCATGGCCGGCCGGGCGTCTCCCCCGTAGGCGATGACCGCAAACTCGGCGTCTTCCATCTTCTGCTTCTCCACCCGGACCAGCTTGTCCAGGTTTTCGGTGACCTTGTACACCAGCCGCTTGGCCATCTTTTCCTGGATATCCTGGGCGGTGCTGGCATACCCCTTGGAAGTGTGCGTATAGGGAGAGACGCAGATCCCGTACCCTTCGCCGATGTTGGGGAAGGGGTAGTTAATGACTCCCGGAGTGTCCAGAGGATACATGACAAACTGTTCCGGCGGGACGGTGGGCTTAGAACCGCTTCACCACCTTCAATTCATCTTCCGGGGGAATGACCAGAAGCTCCCGGGTGTGTCCCACGGTTTCGTCGGAGAGCAGAAACACGGGGCACCGGAAGATCTCCGAGAGGTTGAAGCATTCGATGGTCAGATCAAAAGCTTCCTGGGTCGACTTGGGGGAGAGGGCGATGATACAGTTGTTTCCCCCGGCGGAGCCGTAGCGGACCGTGTACAGATCCCCTTGCCCCACCCGCGTAGCCACTCCGTTGCTGGGGCCGGCTCTCTGGATGTCGACGACCACGTAGGGGATTTCGTTCTTGATCCCCCAGCCCAGTCCCTCCAGTTTCAGGCTGATTCCCGGCCCGGAGGAGATGGTCATGGCCTTGAGTCCTCCCACCGAGGCTCCCCCGATGGCGTGGATGGAAGCGAGTTCATCCTCCATCTGCAGGCAGACCCCTCCCACTTCGGGCAGACGCCGGGCCATGGTCTCCGAGGTTTCGGAAGAAGGGGTGATGGGATACCCGGCAAAAAAGCGGCAACCCGCAGCGATGGCCCCCTCGGCGATGGCCTCGTCGCCCTGAACAAAATATCTTCCCGGCTTTATTCCTGAGGACATCAGCGGGCCTCCTTTCCTTTGCCCTTTTTCTTGGTCTTTTCCAGAACGATGGCGAAATCCGGACAGTACAGGTCACAGATGCCGCATTCGGTGCAGTTCTCGATCCGCACCGGGTTGGGCAGACGATAGCCCTTTTTATTCATTTCGCCGGAAAGCTCATAGACTTTCTTCGGGCAGTTGGTAATGCAGAAGCCGCAGCCCTTGCAGAAGTCTTTCACGATGGTGATGGCCATGTCCGTACGACCTCCTTTCTCCACAACCCCTTCGCGGGATGAAAATTGTATACAGAATTTTGTCACGGTCATTCTAACGTCCGCCCTTTTTCAGGGTCAAGGAAATTCGGAATGCGGAATGTGGAATGCGGAATAAATAAAGAAAATGAGGCGGTGACGCGGAGAAAAAATTCTCGGTTTATCCGTAACTTCCCCTCTTCGTGTCTTTTCATTCCGCATTCCCAATTCCGCATTCCGCATTAGATTGAAATTCCGGCAGTTTCAAAACGGCCCGTCGCAGGTCGGCGATATGAGCCCTCAGCTCCCTTTCCACCTTCTGGGCTTGTCCCTTTTCGATGTACCGGATGATGGCCGAGTGCTCGGAAAGCGACTTCCGGGCCCGCCCCGGGAGGACGATGGTGTGGAGCCGGACCATGTCCATCTGGTCGAAAAGGTTTCGGATGATGGCGATCAATTTTTGGTTCTGGCTGGCCTGGATGATCAGGTTATGGAAACGGATATTCTGATGGGCATAGGGGGAGATAGAGCCTTCCACATTTCCCCCGGAGAACCCCCGGAAACAGGATTTCATCCTCCGGATCATCTCCGGGGTGGCATGGCGGGCCGCCAGGCGCCCGGCCAGTCCCTCCAGGACTTCCCGCATCTCCAGGTTTTCCAGAATCTCCTGGAGGGAGTGTTTTTTTACGAAAGCCCCCCGGCGGGGAATCATTTTCACAAACCCATCCTGCTCCAGTCGGTTGATCGCTTCCCGCAGCGGAGTCCGGGATACGCCCAGCTTCTGAGCGAGGTTGATTTCTCCCAGTTTGGTTCCCGCGGGAAGCTTGCCGCGCACGATATTTTCCTTCAGCCGCTCATAGACCGCCTCTTTCAGGTTCCGAGGATTTTGAATCGCTTTGACCATCTGTCCCTCTTTCTTACCCCAAATTGTATATTGTATACAAAAAAAAGAGACCCGGTGTCAAGAAAATTCCCCGAAAGACCGGGTCGGCAAGAAGCGAGGAAAGGGGAGTTGCGTTGAAAGTTCAGGGGTTTTGTGATAAGGTGATACATCGGCTCTTTGCCCGGCAGGCTTCCGGATCCTCCGATCGGGAGGTGCGGGTTTTATCCCGCCGGGTTCCCCAGCGCGTTCGATTCACTATCTTCATCACCGACAACGTCATGAACTTTTTGGAAGTCGATCAAAAGCTGGTCCGGTCGATGGGCCTCTGCCTGGCTGAAAAAGGAGTGAACCTGTCCGAGGAGGAACTCCCGGCCCTGGTCAATCGGGTCAAGGACGAGATTCTGGAAGAATATGTCGACCGGATGATCCATCAGGTCGAGACCGTCCTGGAGATCGACCCCCTCCTTAGCGAGAGGGAGATTCTGCGGTCCTTGGCCCGGAATATCGTCGAGTTTCTGGGAGCCGATTTTGCCAGCATCCGAATTTACGATTCCTTTGGGGAAGGAGAACCCTCTTCTCCCTATTCTCCTCTCCTGGGCGAGGATATTCTCGAACTGACCCCTTTCGACAAGTCCATCGCCAGCGAAGTCATCAGGACCCAGCGCAGCCGCCAGATCCCGAATATCTTTAAAGATCCGAATTACCAGGATAAAGAAAATGCCCGGGCGATCGGGATCCATTCCATGCTCGCCGTTCCCATCTCTCTGCCGCGATTTACCTCCCAGGGGCCCGACATCCAGGGGGTCCTTCAGATCTTCTATAAGAAAGAAGACAAAGTCTTCACATCCTTTGAAGTTCAAATGGCCGAGGTTCTTTCCCGAAGGGTGGGGTACGTGATCGCCCGGAAAAGGATTCTCTCCCTGCAAAAGATCAACGTATCCAGGGATAAAATCCTGGAAGATATCTACCTGCGGTTGGCCCGGCGGGAAGGGATCAAGATGAAGGACGTTTTCAACTCCGTCATTCCCGCTTTGGCCGGCTTTATGGAGATCCAGCGGTGTACCCTCTTCTCCATCATGGAAGACCGGGAACATGTGATTCTGGAGGCCGGGTTCCCGGAGGCGCAGCACGGAATCGGACAGATCTTCTCCGTCAAGGAGCCTTACATCCATGCCCTGGTCCATCAAACCGGCCCCTTCGGGGATTTTGAGAATGAGAAGATCCATCCTTCCTACATCCTGATCCGGAACCCGCAGATGAGCCATCTGGTGGCCCCGCCTCTGAAGCACTACCTGGCCGCTCAGCAGATCAATTGCGTCCTGTACCTTCCCCTGCACGTCGATGGAATGGTTCAGTACTTTCTGGCCTTTGACGCCCAGGCCCAGCACCTGAGCTTCGCCGAAGAGGATATCAGGCTCTTCAGTTTCCTGGGGAAAGAGCTGATGAAGGGCCTGAGGCTGGAGAAAATGGACGATATCGTACACGATTTCAAGAACCCGGCGATTGCCATTGCTGGGTTTGCGAAGAGAGTGCAGCGGATGCTGGGCGAGCTTCCCGAACTTCCCCATAGGGAAAAGATCCTGCAGGCCATGGATATCATCCTGCAGGAATCTTCCCGCATTCAGGAGTTAGCTTTGACTCTCCATGGGGAAGGGAAGGAAACGACCCTGGATATGACCGATATCCTGAAGAAACGTTTCCGGATCAATCAGGAAGCCGTTCGGGAGCTGAACCGGAAAAATATTCTGCAGATTGAACGGGAATTGCATTTTCCTCTCTGGATTCGATGTTTCCCCCTGCACATCGAAAGGGTCTTCGATAACCTTCTGAACAACGCCTCCCACGCCACCCCGGAGGGAGGGGAGCTTTCCATCCGCTCCTATCCAAAATCCATGCGGGCGGTAGCCGAAATCACCAATACCGGGGAGATCTCGGAAGAGGAGAAAGAACGCTGTTTGCAGGGCGAGGGGCGGGGCCGGGGCTTGCACATCACCACCCGCCTGATCAAACACATGGGCGGAAAAATCGAAATTGATTCCCGGGAGGGAAGAACCACCTTTCGAGTCGAATTACCTTTGGCAAGGCCGGGGGCCTCTTAATCACCGCGGGAATGCTTATTAGCCCTGAGGAAAAAATATTGCCGCCCGTTGTTTCACGAAGCCGATACAGTCGTTAGAATGGAGATTTTGCTGAAGAGGAGAATAGCGAGTGGAATGGCGACAAAATGGATTTACGATCAGCGATGAACGGGCCAAGGTGAAAATAGACACGGTTGCCCATCTTCTGGCGGGGACTCACTGGGGGTACAGAAGACCCCGGCCCGTGGTGGAAAAGCTGGTCGAGAACTCGCTCTGTTTTTCTCTTTTTCGAAACACCGAACAGGTCGGGTTTGCCCGGGTGGTCACGGATCATACCGTCTTTTCCTGGCTTTCAGACCTGGTGATTGCTCCGGAATTGCGGGGCCGGGGGCTGGGAAGATGGCTCCTGCAGTGCATCCTCAATCATCCGGCCATTTCCGGGGCGCAGTTTGTCCTCCAGACGCGGGATGCCCACCATTTGTATGAAAGCTTTGGCTTCCAGCAGAGCGATAAACTCATGACCCGATCCGGCTCGATCCCGGCACCCCCTAAGTAATCGGACGGTTTCCATTAAGAACTGAGATTTGGAATTTTTGGGTGAATAGAATTAAGGGCAGCCCCGAATCTTCAATTCGTTACCGTTGCCCAACCTGCCGAGTGCACGTACCCTTGAAGAAAACATTTCTTTTGCACTTCATTTTTCTACCGGTTTGCTATCCGCACTGGCCGATGCGGGACTGCGGCCATTAATCGACCGAGTCTTTCCGCTTGACCAAGCTTTGGAGGGGCAAACCTACATGCCTGCACATGCCCAGACGGGAAAAATTGCCTTCATGGTTTGATCGGATGGCGCGATTTGAACGGTTTTTTAAAAGGGAGGAAAAATGGATAAGCGGTTGGACGGAAAGGTTGCCATTGTTACGGGTGCGGGTCAAACTCCGGGGGATACCATTGGAAATGGGAGAGCGATCTCCCTGCTATTTGCGCGCGCTGGGGCCAAAACGATGCTCGCGGATCTTCGCCTCGATTCCGCTCAGGAGACCCAATCGATGATCGAGCGGGAAGGGGGAGAGTCCATCGCTTTTGCCGCCGATGTCAGCCGTGCGGAAGACTGCCGGCGAATGGCCGAGAAGTGCGCCGAGACGTACGGTCGCATTGATATCCTGGTTAATAATGTGGGGGTCGGCGGGGAGGATCGGGGGCCGGTGGACCTAAAAGAAGAAGTATGGGACCGGATCTTTCAGCGAAACCTGAAAAGCATGTTTCTGACCTGCAAGTATGTTCTGCCCTACATGGAGAAGCAGGGCAGCGGTTCCGTCGTGAATATCTCATCGGCGGCAGCGGTCTGCGCCGTTTCCATGCTGGCCTACAAAACCTCCAAAGCGGGGGTCAATGCCCTGACCCATTCCATTGCTATGCAATATGCCAGCAAAGGAATTCGGGTGAATAGCATCATGCCGGGCCTCATGAATACCCCCATGGCCATCGAAGGAATCTCCCGATTGCGGGGGATCAAAAAGGAAGACCTGATCCAAGCGCGGAATAAGCAGGTTCCCCTAAAAGGGGGGATGGGCTCCGGATGGGATACGGCCTATGCAGCGCTTTTCCTGGCCTCGGATGAGGCCAAGTTTATTACCGCAGCGGTCCTGCCTGTGGATGGCGGGCAGTGCGCGAAGATCGGCTGAATGGTAGGAAGGAGGAGAAGAATGGCCCGAGTGGGTCTGGTGAATAAAGAGCAGGCGGCTCCAGAGATTCGGGAGATGTTTCAGAAGATGGAGGAAAATGGGCTTCGTGTCCTGAATGTCTTCAAGGTGATGGCTCACTGCCCCCAGGTCGGCTATTATTTTCTGCGGTTGGGCAATTCCATCCTTCTTAAGGGGACTATACCCCCCACCCTGCGGGAGTTGGCCATCCTGAGGGTGGGCCATATAAACCAGGCCAAATACGAATGGACCCACCATGTGTCCATCGCCCTGCGCGTGGGGGTACGAGAGGAACAGATTGATGCCCTGCCTGCTTGGAAAAATTCCGGCAAATTCAATGAACAGGAGCGGGCAGTCCTGCAATATACGGATGAAGTTACCCAGAATATCAGGGTAAAAGATGGTACTTTTGCCGCCGTTCGGAGTTTCCTGAATGAAGAAGGGATTGTGGAGCTTACCACGACGATTGGTTATTACGGAATGGTTTGCCGGATCCTCGAAGCCCTCCAGGTAGAACTGGAAAGTCCGAACAAATGAATGGACGGTTGCTTCGATATGTCCTGCAAGAAATGAGATGAAAACAATCCTTGACTTGCTTGTCTATCTCCTATAAAATCCGTCCAGCCTATGATCCTGTTTTCCTGAGTTCTCCATCAACCCTCAATCATTTACCGGATGCGGGGCCGGAGGATTTATGGTTAAAAAAGAGATAAATCCCATTTCTGAGGAAGAAATGGGATTTTTTTTAAAGAAAAGGGTCCGGGCCGAATCAGTTGATTTCCTTTGGCTAAAGCCCCGGCTCTGCCGGAGGGCTGAATAAAATCAAGGAGGAAGAATATGAACAGATGCAGATTAAGTAAAGTTCTCCTGTTAGGTATCATATCGGGACTGCTTCTGTTGGTTTTTGCAGCCTCGGTACCGGCGATCGAGGCGGGGAAAGTCAACACCGTGCTCGGACTTGTGTCAGCTGAAAACCTGGGGATAACGCTCCCGCACGAACATTTTGCCTTTGCTTATCCCGGCTGGTATGCCGATGATACGATGGCGCCTTATGACTACAAGGCGGTGCTGAAGACGGACCTCGACGTCATCAAGGCGGCACAAAAATACAAGATCGCAACCATTATCGACGCCACTCCCAATGATACCGGCGGACGTAATCCCAAATTGTACAAAGAGCTCGCCAAGAAAACCGGCATGAACATCATTTGCTCCACCGGTCTTTATACCGAGCATGAAGGGGCGCCGCCTTATTTTAAAACCAGGCTGGTATGGTATGGTACGGACATCTCCAAAATGATCTCCGAACTCTTCATCAGAGAGATTACCCAGGGCATCGGCAAGACCGGTGTGAAAGCGGGGGTGATCAAATGCGGGACGAGCGGCGGCGGGAAAATCTCTCCCTATGAAACGGCGGTCCTGAAGGCCGCGGCAGCCGCCCAGAAGGCTACCGGTGTGCCCATCATAACCCATACGGAAGCCGCCGGCGGCGTTGAGCAGGCCGAATTATTCCTCAGCGAGGGTGCCGATCCCAAGAAAATCATGATCGGGCATGTATCCAATAACAAAGATATCGAATATCACAAGGCGATTCTCGCCAAGGGCGTGTACATTGCCTTCGACCGCATTGGTCTCGAAATCTTCACCCCGACAGATGTGATCGTGAAGAACGTTGCCGAACTATGCAAACAGGGTTACGCGAGCAAGATTATGCTTTCGCACGACACGGTCAACGTTTGGTTAGGGCGGCCGATCGATAGCTCCGGAGCAGGTTTTGAAGGCGTTGGCCAATTGGCGGATCGATCATATATCGCAGAATGTCGTCCCCGCGCTGAAAGCGCAAGGAGTGACCGATGAGCAAATTAAAACGATGATGGTGGATAATCCCAAAAACCTGTTTTTGGGCAAATAGAAAATTATTTGTTTGATTAGAATTGGGCGCGCTTTGACGAGGGCCGTTTTGGTATTGCCTAAAGAGTCATTCCATAACGGCCCTTTTTTTAGGGTCAATTCGATAGCGTTCGTTTCAGCTGGTCAAGCTTCTCTTCCAAAATCTTCCCGTCTTTTTCTTTCCCCAGATCCTTTAAGCGCCGCACAAGGTCCTGGACGGCTTGCTCCAGTTTGGGAAGGACTTCCTTTTCAAAGTAGCGGCGAGTGTCCTCGCCCGACTTCTTCAGTTCCCGGGTCCAGGAATCCATCTGGCTCTCCAATTCTTTTTGCCATTCCCGGTCCGAGAGACGGCTCAACTCCTTGCTTAACCGGTCCAGGGCATCCTGCAGAACCTGTGGAATTCCCTGGATCCCGCGGCTTCCCTTTTCGATCATAAGCGAAAAAGTGGTGCTGCCCTCCACCACTGCGCCGTCCGGAAGAGGCTTTCCTCCCGAGGCTAACAGGACCATTTTCACCGATTGACTCCCGGGCCGGTCCGGGTCCGCCTGGATCAGGAATCGGCTCTGATCGGTCAAAGCCTCGCGAAAATCGGGTTTGACCTGCAGGGGAACGACTGTTTTACCCGAGGGGTTGGGCTGAAAGTCCCCGACCGATCCGATGGTTTGATTCTCCCAGATGACCCGGTCGCCGGGTTTCAGACTGCCGGGACGGTCATACATGACCATCACTTTATGGGGAGTAGCGCAAGACGCCAGGCCCAACAGGATGATGGGCAGCAAGAAGCAAGATGTCTTCATGGGCATAATTACCCCCCGATCAATGAGGCTGGAAAAATCCAACTTCATTCCATTATCCCATTCTTCCAGTTTTTAAGATTCCTTCCAAATGAGGGAAAGGGTCCTTCAGGTGCGGGAAGGCCATGGCCTCGGCGAATTCCATGGTGAACTCGGGATAGACCGTCAGCTCGATGTATTCCACTTCGCGGGCGATCCGGTCCGCTTCCTCCCGTTTATCCCGGTTCAGCAGGGCGATCCGCGCCCCGTCCCCGGCCGCATTCCCCACGGCAACGACATTTTTCAGATCGCAGTCGGGGAACATCCCCAGGATCATGGCCCGCTCCGGATCCACATAACTGCCGAATCCTCCGGCCAGGACAACCTTGTCCAGCCGGTTCACTCCCAGCTGCTTCATCATGATCTTGGCCCCGGAGTACAGAGCGCCTTTGGCCAGCTGCACGGCCCGCACATCGGAGGTGGATACGGTAATGTCCTGTCCGATGGCCGTCTCCCCGGCCCAGGCAATGACAAACTCGTAGCCTTTTTCGATCTTGCGAAGGCGCGGGGTAGAGAGGTTCCCGTTGACCCTGCCGCTCTTTTCCACCACCCCTGTCCGGAACATTTCGGCGATGACTTCGATGATCCCGGAGCCGCAGATTCCCCGGGCCTGGATCTCTTCCGGTTTGCATTCATCGCTCCATTTATCCTGCCCGATGACCCTGTATCTCACCTCCAGGGTTTCCGGGTTGATGCGCACTCTTTCGATCGCGCCGGGGGCCGCCCGCATGCCGAAGCGGAGGTGGGCTCCTTCCAGAGCCGGGCCGGTGGCACAGGAGGAGGAGAGCAGCTTTTTCCGATTCCCCAGGACCAGCTCTCCATTGGTGCCGATGTCAATGGTCAGGGTCAGGTCATCCTTTTGGTAGGGAGTTTCCGAGATCAGCACGCCCACATTATCCGCGCCCACGAAACCCGCTTCGATGGGGAGAACATGAACATAGGCGGCAGGATGGATCTTCAATCCCAGTTCCCTGGCCTTTATGTTCTGAGAGTGATGGGTGGCCGGCGGAAAGGGGGAAAGCCCCAATGAATGGGGATCGATTCCCAGGAAAATATGGTGCATGGCCGTGTTACCCACTACGGTCATTTCCAGGATCGCCCGGGAAGGAATCTGGGCGGCCTGGGCGGCGCTTTGGATCAGACCGTTTAATCCGTTGATGATGACCCCCTGCAACCGCTTCAGGCCTTCCTGCGGGTTTACCATGGCGTAGGTAATCCGGGACATCACATCTTCTCCGTAGGCCACCTGGGGATTCATCATGGAACCCGTGGAAACGACCCGGCCGGTTCGCAGATTGCAGAGATAGGCTGCCACCGTGGTGGTGCCGATGTCCACGGCTGCTCCGTAGTAATCTTCCACCTTTCCGGGCTGGAGATCGACGATTTCCCGGTCCATCCAGACCATGGCCGTGACCTTCCAGTCCGCTTCCCGCAACTGTTGGGGGAGAAGCCGAAGGGTCTGGAGGTCGATGGTGAGGCCCCTGAGGCCGAAGGATTGATCCAGGACGCGAAGGAGCCGCTCAAAATCAGCCGTGGGCTCATGCAAAGTCGGAGGCGGGAGCTCTGCGTAGCAGGCCTTGACCGCGGGGTTCAGCTCCACCGCTATTTCCCTGGCTTCCTTGCGGATGACCTGCTGAACTCCCCGGCTCTCCTCGGGGATGAAGACAAGGACTTCTCCAAACAGCTGGGCCGCGCAGGCCAGTCGATAACCCGCCTCTTGCTCTTCCTCGCTTATGAATTTCTTTTCTTCGGGAGTGAAGGGGGAGAGAAGAGGGGGGCTGGATCCGTCTTTTCCCAGGGTCCGGTTTTCGACCCGGACTTTGCATTTTCCACAGGTGTTTTTGCCGCCACATACTGATTGCAGGGGGACGCCCAACTCCTGGGCGGCCTGGAGGATCGTTTTGCCGGCTTCGATGTCTCCTCTTTGGCCGGAGGGTTGGAAGAGAATGGAAATTTTTTCTTTGCTCAATGTGAAAATCTCCCTTTTGTCTCGGGGTAGGGGCGACCCGACGGGTCGCCCCTACGAGCCAGAAGCATAATCACCTGTTTCCCAATAGCAATCAACCTATGCTTCCAAAACCATCAGCGGAACCAACCTGCGCAGCAGCCTTTCGGCCCGGATGGGGTTATAGATTCCGCAGTGACAGGGGCGGGTGAGCTCCAGGGCGGCTTCCCGGTAATTCTTTTTGCCCCGCTTGATCTCGGCGACGGTCTTTTCCACCAGGTTGACCGGGACCATCCCGTGGCCGCACATGGTGGTCAGCTGGAGGATTTCCTCCGCGGGCAGCATTCTCATCTGCCCGAAGATTCCCAGGGAATGCTCGATGGTGTGCTTTGGGAGGGAACTCTCCCGGCAGCATTGTTCCGTGTCTTCGTGAACCCCGGTGACCACCACCGACATGCCGAGATCCGCTGTTTTGAGTTCCTTCAGGACATCCGAAACGACTTGAGGGTCGGTGAATACTCCATGGATGATGCTGGTGTCTCCGATATTGTTGTATATTTCTTCGCGGGATTTTACGTGGCAGTTGCCGGTCACCATATCCCCATAGTTGACCGGCTGGTATTTCAGAAGGATGTTGAGGAACTCCTGCATCTTCTTCCCCGAACCCGCCTCATTGAACCCCTTGGCCGACATGGTGAAAACAATGTAGTCGCAGTCTAAGCTCTTGCGACTTCCCCGTCTATGGAGGGTGTGGGTCATGAAAGCTCCCCCAATGCCTAAAATTGGAATGCCTAAAATGCCTAAAATTAGTTTCGAGTTTCGGGTTTCTAGTTTCGAGTTGAAAATTAACTGGATTTTACTCTGATCCTTTAACCCCAAACCCGAGACTCGAAACCCGAAACTTAACATTCAGCCGGCCCTTGGCTTCCCCAATCCGACGTTACTCTTGCCGTTGATGGAGATGAACCGTTTCATCTCCTGCAAACTCTTGACTGAAGGAACGGAGGCGTCGGGGCCCACCCGGGTAATGATGTCCCCGGAGAAAACGGTGTTGATCTCCTTGGATACCCGGTCGAGAACTTCCAGAATTTGGGGAAGCTTCTCCGCCGGGGTCATGAACTCCACGATGGCCGAAAGAACCTTTTCTCCCAGGACCTCCGGATTGATCAACCCCTTCTTCCGGTCCACCATCAGTTTGGTTACCGGGTTGTTCTCCTCGAATTCAACCTTCAGGTTGGCAAGCGCTTTGGCTACTTTTTCCACGTCGTAAAACCGGGCTCCCACACCGGGGCGGCCGAGCTCGAAGGCCATTCCATACATTCCCCATTTGTAGCGGCCAGTGACCTCATTCGTCTTCATCTCCTCTGTGCCCCGTCCGGGAATGCGGGTTTCCGGATGGATTTTCAGGGGATCGCTGAAATTTTTTCTCACGATCCTCGGCCAGTCCAGGGAAGGCTGGAATAAGGCATCCGTCGGGCAGCAGCCGCTGCGCAGGCATACGCTGCATTCCACGCACTCGTCTTCGTCGATCACGGTTATCACCCGGGCTGGGTTTTTCGGGGGTCTTTCAAAACGCATGACCCCGCCCCACATGGTGCAATAGGATTTGCACTTCCCGCAGCCGATGCATTTTTCAGGGTCGATTTTCAATTATTACTCCTTTTTCAGCCACAGAGGACACAGAGAACACAGAGGCAAATAGAAAAGTGAACATTATTCCGCTAATTCCCTAAATGGAGCCTGAAAGGCAGAAGTTGATATCCATTTTATCCGCATTCCGAAATCCGCATTCCGCAATCATGGAGGTTGCAGGGTTATGAAAACCTCACTTGTCCTGCAAGACTTCTGAGCTTCGGAGAGAAAGAAAACCCCCGCTCCAGGCCTTCCTCCAAAACAGAAGGTGAAAGCGGAGTTTCGTTCTTCACCAGGGAGGTCAGGACCCCGGCACAGCGAATATCTCCAGCCAGTAAGAATCCCCTTAGGCGTCCCCCGGAGAAAGCCAGCTTCCGGTAGACGGACCTTGACGGGGGGAGATACCGGAGGGTCAGCTCCCCCTCCTCTGCTCCCACCGACACCGCCCTCATGCCGAGAGCTTCTACGATATTCATCCGCAGGCCTCCGGGAAGAACGTAAGGAACGGAGGCCATGTTCGATCCTGCGATCCGTCCTCCCTCGACAGCCAGGGGCCAGATGGCCTGTCCCTGGTGCTTTTTCTTCAGGAGGTCAAGAGTTTCGGCCACGTCCCCCGCGGCGTAGATGGAGGGAAGGCTGGTGGCCATGTGCGGGTCCACAACGATCCCCTCATTCAACTGGATTCCGGCTCCTTCAAGGAAGCCCACGTTGGGCCTTACTCCCTTACCGATGATGGCCAGGCAGCAACGGAGGAAAGTTCCATCGGATAGACGGGCTCCTTCGATTCTCTCTTTTCCTTCGAACGCCCGAACATCGGTTGAGAGGTGAACGGAGACTCCCTTTTCCCGCAAAGCATGCAGAAAAAGATTGGAGGCGGTTTCATCCAGCATCTGGGAGAGGATTCGATTTGAGGAGATCACCATGTGGACCTTCCTCTTCTTATGGATCAAAGCCTCCAGGGTCTTCACGCTCACCAGTCCTCCCCCAACCAGGAGAACCGGCCCGCGGGAAGAAGCGAGGTCCTTGCGAATTCTTTCGGCATCGCTGATTTTGCGGAGATAATGAATCCCTGGCAGATTGCTTCCAGGAAGGTCCAGGGTCCGGGGAGAAGCCCCCGTGGCGATCAGCAGTCGGTCATAGGAGAAATTCATCCCCTTTCGAGTGAAGACTCTCTGCCCCTTCGGATCCATGGACTCGACGGGGTCGCCCCGCAATAGTTTGATTTTGAGACCGGTATAAAAATCCCGCAAGGCGATGACCATCCCTTTTGAGTTGATCTTCCCCGCTATATAGAGAGGAAGCATTACCCGGGAATAGCCCAGGGTGGCCTCATCGGAAATGATGGTGATCCGGCCCATCGGGTCCAATCGCCGCACCTCCCGGGAAGCGGCAATCCCCGCCGCGCTGTTGCCGATGATGACGTAGCGTTTGCCCGGCTCCGGGAGAGATTTTGTCCTGCTGGTGGTCATTTGGCGAAGCTTCGCGACTTGATATAAGACCTAATTTCCTGAGCCTGCGTTGGCCCGTCCGGAAGGCTGGGGGAAGCCAGAAGGATCCCTCCGGAAATCCGGGGCCATTCCTTCGATAGGACTTCAGATAGAGAAGGGCTTCCCCAGAAGGGAAGCTGGGTGCCAAGCTGCACGGTAAATCCCATAGACAAAAAGCTTACCGCAACGGCCCAGGTGGAAGTTTTGGAGAACTCCGGGAAAGAGACGACCACCGGCATTTCGTTGAATTCTTTTTCCGAATTCAGATGCCGCAGGAAAGCGACGAGTTCGGGAATCTCACGCCGGGAACTCAGGGTATTCAGAAAGCTGATCCGAGAGCCCGGGAGATTTGCCGGTTTCCTCCCCATCCTTCGCCCCAGTTCTTCATCCAGGAGATTCGCCTGGGTGCCTGCCTCTCCGCCAAGGAAGACCAGGAATTTCTCATTCAGGGCATTTTCCATGAGGGTGAGGGTTCTCTCGAAGAAAGCCTGTTTCACATTGGGTTCCGCCCAGATGGCCAGGATCCCCTCTATCTGCCCGGTGCTCAGGGCTTCCTGAACATCCCTTACCCGATCAAAGATCGAAGTCCGGGGGGTCTGACTCGGAGGAATGGGCGAGGAATCCAAGCGACCTTTTTTCTTTTGATGATCGAGAGCCAGCTCAAATGATTGCCCCGCAATCCATTCGATTCCTTTGTCTTCCTGTCCGAGAAGGACGGGGATTTCCCATTTTTTCGCCAGATCCTCCAGGGAAGGGAGATGAGCATCGGGGTATATGATCAGGGCGTCAAGGTTCATGGCCAGGGCCATCTCGGCCGAGCCGTGATCGGCGATGGACGGTAAAGCCGGGATGTCCCTGATCCCTTGCAGCCATAGATTGATCTTTTTCCCCCTATCTCCCTCCTGGATCTTCTGGCGGAAAACCGAAATATGCTTTGCCGGGGGCTGGCCTACGATAAGGATGTTGGCTCCTTCAGGATCATACCGGGACTCAGCCGGGGCCGAAGAAGAAACATGTTTTCCCAGCCCTTTCAAGAACCCGTAGTGGATCAATCCCATCCGGGTCAAATCCCTGAGCGTTTTGGTCAAGTAACCTTTGTGAGAGAAGTAGCTGTTCTGCACTTCCAGAATCTGAACTTTTCTTACCGGCAGGATCCCGTGGTCCGAGAGTCTTTTCCGGGTTTGATGCGGGAAATCAGAATCCAGGTCGGGGAATTCCTGATCAGAAAGAGATTCATCCAGAGAAGAAATAGTCCGGGCGCTTTCCAGCACACCTTCCAGAGTCGCCTGGAAGAGGTTTTCCATAATGATCTGATCCCGGTCCGCCCCGCAGACCCCACGGGTGGGCTGGTCCCCGAAGGGATTGATCCGGCAGGGCCCATGAAAGCATTTTCGGCAATTCAACCCGTTCGCGGTGAAAGCGCAGAGAGGCAATTGCTCCTCGTAGCGCCCCCAGAGGAGGCTTTCCCCCCGATCATGGGCGGCCAGGATGAGAGGGGTGGTCTGGGTCAACGCGCTCTTTTTGTGGATCCGGTTCATTCATTCTCCAATCAATTGAAATACCGGAATGATGGAATAATGGAATAATGGGTTTCGGCATTTGGTTTTCTTGCCCATCATTCCATTATTCCAATATTTCATTATTCCTTATTTCCCCGGCTTGGAGAGGCCCTGCCCGGATACGAAATTCAGCGCTACCAAGGTTCCTCTCGTGGGCGGTTTGAATCTCCCCCTGGCGATATCTTCCGGGTCAATCAGCATTAAGGCGTGGGTGGGACAGCTTTCCACACAATAGGCCATATCCATCCCCTTGCACTGGTCGCATTTGAGAATCTTCCGGAAATGCCGGAAAGGCTGGGGAGCGCCGAAAGGGCAGACCATGATGCACATCCAGCATCCGATGCACCGCTCATCCCGGACCAGGACCAGGCCTCCTTCATCCCGGTAGAGCGCACCGGCCGGGCAGGCATCCAGACAGGGTGCGTCTTCGCAGTGCCGGCACTGGATGGGGAAGCCCTGCTCTGCCTCTGTGGCCTCGACTCGAAGCCGCGGTGCAGGAGCAACGGCTTCATAGATCGCATCGGGGAGCTTCCGGGACAGGGAAGAGCGGTTCACGGCGCAGGCGATTTCGCAGGTTCGGCAGGCCGTACAGCGCTCGGGGTTGACGAAGATGGATTTCATAAAAAAAGTGCCTCAAATGCCTTAGTGTGCTCAAGTGCCTCAAGTTGCTAAGTGATGAAAGTCAAAAAGCCGGAAGCCTGATATCATTCCTGCCTATTTCAATCCGCATTCCGCATTCCGAATTCCGCATTCGACTCAGGGTACATACACCGTAATGATGGCGTTGGCCACGACCATCTCATCCGTCTTGTCGCCTAACTCCGGCTGGAAGAGAGTTTTCCCTGATAGTCCTCCCTGGCGGACTTCAATCTTCCTCCGACCGAGAGGAAGGACTTTCAGAACCCTCTCTTTATCCACCGTCTCAGGCGCAGGGCAGCCGATCAGGACTTCGACCAGCATTTCATCGGGACTCTTCAGCCCGGCGACTTCCCGCAATCCGCATAGACAACTCCGGTGGATGGCATCCTGGACGGCCTTTTCCGCCGCACGGGTGTTGTTTTGGCCGTGCTGGTCAACCCCCATTCCCACTTCAATCACAAACCTCCTCATGATCTTTCAAAACTCCTTTCCTTTCTCGATTCTCGGTGACCGGTTCAATGTAGACAGGGCTTACGGAATATGAGCGTGGGTTAAATAGTGAATTC
The DNA here is from genome assembly GCA_963802665.1 of uncultured delta proteobacterium. Taxonomy (GTDB): domain Bacteria; phylum Desulfobacterota; class SM23-61; order SM23-61; family SM23-61; genus SM23-61. The sequence continues at coordinate 47,034 of CAWDJO010000012.1, forward strand.
ACCCAAAAACATGTTAATCGAACCCCATCCTCCTGTCAATTTATTCATTCCTGCAAGGCCAGGGTGGCGCGGTGAAGGCAGAGACAGACGCTCAATGAAGAAAAAATTCGGTAAAAAGTGGAAAATCTCTTGGCCCTTAAAATTGAAGTTTTTCCCCATCCCCCAAAAAACGGAAAGCATTTTGGTGGGTTATCCATTTACCCTGGTTTGGCATTGGATTTGCTGCCTCATCAATCCCAGGGGCCTTCGGCATTCATCCTTTTTGAATAAATGAGGGGTTGAAATGGGTATGAAATCATCCGCGGTAAAATGCGCCAAGTGTCAGGCCGAAAATCAAAGGTCCCGCAAGTTCTGCCGGGAATGCGGGGATAAGCTCCTTTCCTCCTGTCCCCAGTGCGGTTTTGAAAACCACCTGGGGGATAAATTCTGCGGAGGTTGCGGCCATTCCCTGTCCCAGCCTTCGGGAGCGATGGCCCGGGAATCCTCGCCCCATGATCTTCCCTGGGATGAGAAGCTGGCCAAAATCCAGAAGTATCTTCCCAAGGGGCTGACCGAAAAAATACTGGCCGGGAAAGAAAAGATCGAAGGAGAACGCAAGCTGGTCACGGTCCTGTTCTGTGATATGGTGGGGTTCACCTCGCTTTCGGAGAAGATGGAGCACGAAGAATTGTACGCCCTCGTCGATCAGATCATGGAAATCCTGATTCACCAGGTCCACGCGTATGAGGGAACGGTGAATAAAATGACCGGAGACGGGATCATGGCTTTGTTCGGAGCTCCCATCGCCCTGGAGGATGCTCCCCAGCGCGCGATCCGGTCGGCCCTGGCCATTTCCCGGGAATTAAATAAGTTCGGCGATCGTTGGAAGCGGGAAAAGGGGATTCCCCCCTTTCAGATGCGAACCGGCATCCATACCGGCCCCGTGGTGGTGGGTACCCTGGGAAGCGATCTTCGCGTGGAGTTCAGCGCGGTGGGAGATACAGTGAACCTCGCCTCCCGGATGGAAGGATTGGCCGAACCGGGGACCATCCTGGTGAGTGAAGAAACCTACCGGCTTACGGAAGGGCTTTTCTGGTTTGAGAGCGCGGGGGAGAGGAGGGTAAAAGGAAAAGAAAAACCGGTAAAGGCCTACCGGGTCGTTGCGCCCAGCTCCAGCAGAACCCGTTTTGAGGTCAGCGCGGAAAAAGGGTTGACCTCCTTCGTGGGCAGGGAGAGGGAGCTTGAGCTTCTGCGGGATGGATTCGAACGGTCCCGGGAGGGCAGGGGGCAGGTCTTTTCGATCGTGGCCGAGGCCGGGGTCGGAAAATCCCGACTCCTCTATGAATTCCGGAAAACGGTGGCCAATGAAGATCTGATGATCCGGGAGGGAAGATGCTTGTCTTACGGGCGGGGAATGGCCTACCACCCTCTCATTGAAATTATAAAATCGAGTTTCGAAATCCGGGAAGGCGATGAAGAAGCGGGAGTCAAAAAAAAGGTTAAGGAGGGCTTGAAAAATCTGGAGATCGAAGAGGGGGCGTATCTTCCCTTCCTGCTGGAACTCCTCTCGGTCAAAGAGAGCGGGATCGAGAAAATCCGGATGAGTCCGGACGCCCGAAAATACCGGATCATGGAAGCCTTCAAACGGATCCTGCTGAAACTGGCCTCCGCCCAGCCCCTGGTCATGGCCTTCGAAGACCTCCACTGGATGGACAAGAGCTCGGAGGAGACGCTTCATTCTTTCCTGGAAATGATCCCGGGGGCCAGAATTCTGGCCATCTTCACCTATCGTCCCGAATTTGTTCCCGCGTGGAACTCCAGGTCCTACCACAACCAGATTACCCTGAACCGGCTCTCCAACCGGGAGACGATCACCATGGTCATGCATCTTTTGGAGAACCGGAACCTGAGCCGGGAACTGGAGGAGTTGATCCTGGAGAAGACCGAAGGGGTTCCTTTGTTCATCGAGGAGTTCATCCGGTCCTTCCGGGACTTGAAGATCATGGTGAAGAGGAACCACCATTACCAGCTGGCCCATAACTTCAAGTCGGTGGCTGTTCCCTCCACTATCCAGGAGGTCATCATGGCGCGGGTGGATTCGCTTCCCGAGGGAGCGCGGGACCTCCTCCAGACCGCCTCGGTCATCGACCGGGAGTTCAGCCATGAGCTGGTCATACGGGCCTCGGGCCTTCCCGAACCGGAACTCCTCTCCCGCCTTTCCATCCTGAAGAACGCGGAGCTCCTTTATGAAAAAGATATTTATCCGCAGTCGACCTATATCTTCAAACACGCGCTCACCCGGGAGGTCGTGTATGACTCCCTTTTGAGCCGGCGAAAAAAACAGCTCCATGAGCGAGTCGGGGGAGGGATCGAGCAACTGCACCGGAATCATCTCAGCGAGCATGCCGATGTACTGGCGGAACATTTCATCAAGAGTGAAAACTTCGAGAAGGGGGCGGAATTTGCGAAGCTGGCCGGGAAGAAAGCGCGGAAAAGGTCGGCTTACAGCGATGCCATCTCCTACACCTACAAAGAACTGTTCTGCCTGGAGAAATTACCCGAGACTCCGGCGGTTCAAAATAGGATCATGAATGCCCGGGTGACCCTGGCGAATTACTGCATGAACCTCAATGACCACGTGGAGGCTTATGAAGTGGTTTCTCCGATTGTCGAACTGGCCCTGCGGCTCAATTACCGCCGGGGGCTTCCCTCCATCTATACCGCCGTCGGATCCTACCTGCTCTTTGTGGAAGAAGACTACCCCCAGGGGATGGAGTATCTGTATCAGGCGCTGGAGTTTTCCGAAGAAGTGAAGGATTTCTTCTCCCTCTGGAACGCCTGCTACATTCTGGGGACGGTTCTATCGTGGAATTGTGAATTTCAAAAGAGCCTCGACTATTTCCAGAAATCCCTGGACCTGAGCATGGCGGCGCAAAACCCCATGGGAATTTCCTCGGCGAAGATCAACACCGGCATCAACTACCTTTTCCAGGGGAAGGTGGACCGGGCGCATGAAATCAGCCGGGAGGCGCTGGGGATTGGGGAGGAGAGCGGGGATATTTATATCAAAGGAATGGCCCATTCCTGTTACGGGACGACCAGCTACTACCGGGGCTTTTTTGAGGAGGCCGAGGATCACCTGCTGCGGGGGATCGGCTTCTGTGAAAACACCACCCATTTCACCTGGGGCTCCTGGGCTTCGGCTTTTTTGGGGGACATGTATTTCGACCTGGGAAGGTATGAAAAATCGATTGAAGCCTACCATAAGGCATTTTCTTTTTTGGAGAAGAAGAGGTTCGGGCCTTCCTGGCTGACCCTGATCAAGGTGGCCATCACCCGCGCCAGGGTCCTGAACGGAGATTCGGACATCAGCCTGCCTGAGGTCCTGAAATCTTTCGGGCAGAATAAACATAAAGGGTTTGCCGGGTGGATTGCCCAGTATATCGGAGAGATCTTATCCCACCTCAACGAGCAGTTGCTTCCCCAGGCCCGGGAATGGACGGATCGGGCCATCGAAATAAACCGGCAGAATGGAATGCAGCTTCTACTGGGAAGGGACCACCTTCTCTCCGCCCGAATCTGGAACCGGACGGGGAACCCGGCCAGGGCCAGGGAAGACCTGATCCGGGCCATGGAGATCTTCCAACAGTGCGGGGCCGACGGCTACCTGAAGAAGGCCAGCCAGGAATTGGCGGTCTTAGCCGCATCGAACGGCTGAACCCAGCGCATTCTTCGGTTATTCGTTATAGGTTATTCGTTATTAGGCAAGGAAGATTCAAAGAGCAACGAGCACCGAGTAACGAGTTGCGAATAACGAATAACGTATAACGATTAACGCTCATTTAATCGAGTACCGCAATCGCCTCGATCTCAATAAGCATATCCGGGGATACCAAACCGCTCACCTGGACCATGGTGCTGGCGGGGTAATCCTTCTTGAAATACTGGGCCCGCACCTCGTGGATCTCCTTAAATCGGCTCATGTCGGTGATAAAGACTGTTACCTTGACGATTTGATCGAAGGTCGCTCCGGCCTTTTCCAGAACGGCCTTGATGTTCTCCAAAACCTGGCGGGTTTGGACTTTCATGTCTCCCTTCCCCAAGATGTTCCCGTCCTTGTCCCTGGCGGTCATACCGGATATGAAGAGAAGCCGGTTTCCTTCTGCTTTTACCGCCTGCGAATAAATCCCCAGGGGCCTGCTCAATTTCTCCGAGACGATGATTTCCTTTTTCATCCTTTTTCCTCCATCCTTTTTTTCTTTTCCATAGCAGAGACAGGGGGGACAAAGCAAGAGAAGTTCTTAAAAAATACCAGGGCTAAAATTCCGCGAGGCTGCCATTCTGCATTCGCAGCAGCATCTCATTCTGGAAACAAGACTGCAACTCAGCCGACTCCGCATTCCCCATTCCGAATTCCGCATTTGTATTTCCTTGCCATCCCTTCCATGGTTTTGCTAAGCTGAGCCCATGGAGAAAAAAATGGAAAAGCCATTTGAGGAATATTTCATCCAGGAGGAGCCTTATTACCTTCCCATCCGGGATGAAGAAGATATCTTCGCCTCGGCCTACAAGGCCCGACTTCCGGTCTTACTCAAAGGGCCGACGGGATGCGGGAAGACCCGGTTTGTGGAGTACATGACCTACCGGCTGGGCAAAGAAATAGGGACCCCGCTTCCTTTGATTACCGTGGCCTGCCACGAAGACCTGACCGGGTCAGACTTGGTCGGCCGATACCTCCTAAAAGGAGAGGAGACCTTCTGGATCGATGGGCCGCTGGCCCGGGCGGTGAAGAACGGGGCCATATGCTACCTGGATGAGATCGTGGAAGCCCGCAAAGATACCACGGTGCTCATCCATCCCCTGGCCGACCATCGGCGGATCCTGCCGGTGGAGAAGAGGGGGCAGATCCTGGAGGCCCACGAGAATTTTCTCCTGGTGATTTCTTACAACCCCGGCTACCAGAGCGTCCTGAAGAACTTGAAGCACAGCACCCGCCAGCGCTTCGTGGCCATCGATTTTGATTATCCCCCCGCAGAGGTGGAGGCCAAGATCATCGCCCACGAGAGCGGGGTCAACTTCGAGTCAGCCGCCTCCCTGGCCAAGCTGGCGGAGAAAGTCCGCCATCTCAAAGAACACGGGTTGGAGGAAGGGGTCTCCACGAGGCTCCTGATCTACGCCGGCCAGCTCATGGTTCAGGGGGTCGCTCCCCGGAGGGCCTGCGAAGTGGCCGTAGCCCAGGCGGTGACGGACGACTTTGAGGTGGGAAGGGGAATCGTGGAAGTCATCCGAGCCATTTTTCCGTAAAAACATTTTCACCACAGAGAAACATGAGAATTTTCAGTCAAAAAGAAAAATTAAAGACTTTTAACCGCAGAGATCGCAGAGAACGCAGAAGGAAAAATTGGAATGATGGAATATTGGAATATTGAAGGGAACCAACTTGTAATTACCCAGCCATTCCATTATTCTAAAAGCTTTTTTCCTTTGTTCAATAAATCTCTGCGGTCTCTGCGTGCTCTGCGGTTAAATATTTGGTATGGATGAAAAAGAAGTTATAAAGTGGAATGAGTTTGCTCGGGAGCTTAGGCGGCGGAGCCGCTGGGACCTGGAGAAGATCGAGTCCTCCCTGGTGGGCGCGTTGGAGGCTCTTCCCGGCCTGGAGAGAAAGGAGAGGGAAGAACTCTTAAAGATCGGATGGGTGGTGGCCGAAAGGTCCAGCAAACTGGCGGTGACCTTTCTGCGGATCGGCCCAACCATTCTGAGCTCCCTCTCCCCGGCCATCCGGCCGGTCCTGATCCGATGGGCCATGATCCTGGCCGACCACTCCCGCGAGACGCTCATCGATTTTCTGGAGAGGAGCCGGGAGATCCTGGCGACCCTCACTGAGGAAGAAAGCTCCTTTCTTCTCTCGCAAGGGTTGGAACTGGCCGGCCTGGACCCGTCGATTTCGTTCAAATTCTTTGTCAACCTTCCCAAGATCAGCAGAGAAATCTCAAGGGATCGCTTCTCCTCCTGGTTCGAAGAAGGACTTACCCTGATTCCTCAAAGCATTCCCGCGGCCATGGCCTACTTCGGCCTGGAATCCAGGCGATCGCAGGACCGGGCCGCGGAAGAACCATTCTCCGTGTCCCTGGAAGAGGTCTCCCGCCCCATGAAGCTCTTCGCCCAGGCTCTCACGGGCCGGAGCCTGGGCTTGCGGCCCCTTCAGGAATTAAGAAATGGGATGCAAAATCCGACCGGGCCTCTTCCCTGCACCGATGGGGAGACGATCTATTTGCCCGGGATGGTGAAGGACTTTCCCACCCGGGAAATAAACTCTCTGGCTTTCAAATTGGCCACCGCCCACCAGGCCGGGTACGTGGAATTCGGAACCTTCAAATTCCGTCTCTCCTCCGTCCAGGATCTTTTCCCTCCGGAGTTCATGGAAGCCTGCCTCAGGGGGATTTCGGACAAAGGAAAGGAAATTTCTCCTCTAGAGGCGTTTTTCCATCTCTTCCCGCGAAAGGACCTGGCCCGGGATCTTTTTCATGTCCTCGAAGGTGCAAGAGTGGATCACTGCCTTCAGCGGGAGTACCGGGGATTGAAGAAAGACATGAACCGGTTTCTCCCCCTGGCCATGGAGGCCCGGCCGGCCATCTCCTCGCTTCCGCTGCAGCAGGCGTGTCTGGAAACCATTCTCCGCTGGGCGCTCCTCGGCGAACCCATGAGACCTTCCTTCCTGGCGCTTCTTTCCCGGGGAGATGATCTAACCCCCTACCTGATTGCTCTTACCCGCCCGGGGGGAGCCGTCAAGAATTCCGCCCGGGCCACGGTCCTTCTATACCGGAGGATATGCCAGGTTCCCAATATGAAGCCGGCCTCCGGATGGGAGGGGGAGGCGCTGCCCGCGTTAAACCTTCCGCTTTCTCCCATGGGAGGGGTGGATGCGGCTTCCCGCCTCGTTCCGGGAGAGGAGCCCTACCAGAATCTCGCGCCGCTTCCCCACTGGGGGGAGCTTAGGCCCGAGCTGGTGCAGACGAAGCTTCGCCTCCGGGAAGTCCAGAATCTGCTCAATCAGATGGAGATGGGAATTCCCCTGTCTCCCGAGGTATTGAAGGCCCTCCTGGAAAGCGGAATGGAGCTGGAAGTGTCCGAGGGAATGGATGAAGATGAATTCCAAGGGCTCTTCATAACGGATTTGAAAGGAATGAAAAAGCCGATCGGCATGCAGGAGGCCAACCACCGGGCAAAAGAAAAGCTCAAGAGGGAGATGCGTTCTCTCCTGGATGAGGCGGTCGAGGAAACGGGGGAGGAACATCACTATTACGATGAATGGGATTGCCAGATTGCAGACTACCGGGTGAGGTGGTGCCGCTTGAAGGAGAAGGATGTGGAGAGCGGTTCCACCGGCTTCGTCGACCAGACTCTGGAGTCCTATTCCGACTTGGTGGATGAGGTCCGCCGGCAGTTCCAGATGCTCAAACCGGAGCGTTTTAAAAAGATTCCCAACCTGGAACGGGGAGAAGAAATCGACCTTAACGCGGCCATCGAAGCCTTCATCGACCGGAAGGCCGGCCAATCCCCTTCGGAGAAGATTTACATCGAAAAGAACCGGAAGGACCGTGACTTCTCCACTCTCTTTCTCCTGGACATGAGCGCCTCCACGGATGAATGGGTGGACGGGAAAGACCGGAAACCGGAATTCCCTTCTCCCGAGAAGGAAAAGAAGATTATCGACATCGAAAAAGAATCCCTGGTGGTGATGGCCGAAGCCCTGAAAGAGATCGGGGACGAATACGCCATTTACGGGTTTTCCGGATACGGGCGGAAAGAGGTGGATTTTTACGCCATCAAAGATTTCCAGGAGGAGTACGGGGACCGGGTGAAAGGGCGGATCGAGAAGATCAAACCCCAGCGCTCCACCCGAATGGGGACGGCCATCCGCCACGCAGTGGAAAAGATGGCCGGCCGGGAGTCCAAGGTCAAGAATTTGATCCTGATCAGCGACGGATACCCGCAGGATTATGACTATGGGGATGACCGTTCCGACAAGGAGTACGCCCTCCAGGACACCCTGACCGCCCTGGAAGAGGCGGCCCGCAAGCAGATCCATACCTTCTGCATCACCGTGGACCGGGCCGGGCACGATTACCTGCGAAAAATGATGCCCCCCTCCCGGTACCTGATCATCGAAGAGACCAAGGCCCTGCCGCGGGAGCTGCCCAAGATATACCGAAAGATTAACCACCTGAAAGATATGGGTGAGATATATTTGAAAAGGCAAGAACGAATAGCAATGAGAGACACGGATACCAAGCTGGAAAATTCGAAGGGAAAGAAAATGAAGAAAGAGAACAGACCATTTTTATTCGCCTTAGCCTTGACCTCAACCTCGGCCTTTTTTCTCGCCGGATGCCTCGGCCCCGGCATGAACGTCCGGGTGACCGTCACTCCTACCTTAATCGAGAAGACCTATCCGGACAAAATGCCGGTGAACATCGGACTCTATTTGACCGAGGAGTTCAAGAATTACCGGGTCACGGATTCGACCAAGACCCTGGGGACCACCTATGATTTTTGGAATCTGGGGAGTGAGAGCGCGGGAATGTTTCAGGTAGGGTTGAGTCAGATCTTTGAGAAAGTGGTGACGGTGAACCAAAAGCCTCCCTTCTCCAAAACGCAACCCCTTCCTCTCCGGGCGGTGGTGGAACCGAAGATCGAAGGTTTCGATTTCAAGGTTCCGGCGATCGTCGTCCAGCCCTGGTCCACGAAGATTCAATATAAAATCCTGGTGTACAACATGGAAGGGAAAGTGGTCTGGCAGAAATCCATAACGGGGGTAGGGGAGGTTCCGGGATCGTACACGAGGACGCTGGAAGAACTCGGAACCAATCCCGCCAAACCCACGACCGCCGCGATCATCGACGCCACGGATAAACTGATCGAAGCGATTCTGACTTCGGAGGAGATAAAGAGGCTTTTGAAGTAAGAGATGGTAATTGGCGGGAGAAATCCGAAGCTAAGCTAATCTTTTTTTGAAATACCATTAAGAATTATGTTACAAATGTCTTCTGTGGGTGGAGTTCACCCTGCCCATCTACCGTTACCGATATTCGCCTTTCATCCCCCGGGCGAGTTAGGAAACTGCATTCGGGAGGAAAGACGTGCTCAAGACCAGAATTACAGAGATGCTGGGCATTCAGGTTCCAATTATCCAGGGAGGAATGGCTTGGCTCGGCCTGGCGGAATTAGTTGCGGCGGTCTCTAATGCCGGAGGTTTGGGCATCATTGGGTCGGTGACTTTTCCTACACCGGAGGAACTGCGGAATGAGATACGCAGGACAAGGAAGCTAACTGACAAGCCATTCGGGGTCAATATCACGTTGCTGCCGGCGATGAGGCAACTGCCCAATGATGGCTTTGTTCAGGTAGTCGTAGAGGAAGGTGTCCCCGTCGTGGAAACAACCGCCGGCAGGCCGGAAAAGTATGTAGATATTCTTAAGCGAGCCAATGTAAAAGTCATGCATAAGGTGGGTTCTGTAAGGCACGCCAAAAATGCTGAGAAGATAGGCTGCGATGCGGTGATTGCCGTGGGTTTTGAGGGGGGCGGACATCCTCTGATGGACGATGTCTCCCTGTGGAATCTTATTCCGAGAATGGTAGACGCAGTCGCCATCCCGGTAATCGCCGCCGGCGGGACGACCGACCACCGCCAGCTAATGGCTGCCTTGGCTCTAGGAGCAGAAGCGGTTCTTATGGGGACTGTATTTATGGCCACCAAAGAGTCTGTTGCCCATCCGAAGTTCAAGCAGGCCTTAATCAAAGCCACGGAATGCGACACGGTTTTGATCCAGCGTTCCATTAAGAACCAGACCCGAGTCTTGAGAAACAGAACCGCGGAAGAGGTTCTAAATATGGAGTCTCGCGGGGCATCTTTGGAAGAACTTATGCCCATGATCGGCGGTCAGCGGGGGAAGAAAGCCTTGATGCTCGGAGAGGTAGATGAGGGGACCATGACCTGTGGTCAAGGAGTTGGTTTAATAAAAAAGGAACTTACCGTAAAAGAGGTCATTGATGGCATGGTTCAGGGAGCAGAAACGCTTCTGAACAAGCTCAACTCGTTAGATCGTCCACAATAAGCCCAAAAAGGAGGAAGAGGAAGATGAAAACCAAGAAAGGAATCGCAGTTATTTTTTGTCTGTTGACCGTTTTTTTCATTTTCCAAGGTTTGGGTATTGCTGATGAGGTCATCAATATCGGATACACCGGCCCGCTGACTGGACGTGCGTCCGCCATCGGCATCGACGCCCTCCATGGAAACTTGATCGCCGCCAAGGAAATCAACGACGAAGGAGGGGTGGTGGTGGCCGGAAAGAAGTACAAAGTGACGATTCAGTCCTACGATGATGAAGGGGTCGCCGCCAAGGCCGTAGCCGGGATGCAGCGGCTGAAGGATAAGTATGAGGTTCCGATTATTAATCAAAACATCAGCGGGTCCCTCATGGCCATGCTGGAAAGAAATGAGAAGATGGGCATCCTGCTGATCGGTTTTTTCAAGATTCCCGATGCCACCAAGCGGGGGAACAAGCTTGTCCTGCGCCATCAACAGACCATTAATGAGGACGCCCTAGGCCTGGCCAAGGAGACCGTCAGGGTCTTAAAGGCCAAGAGCTATGCCATGATCTCCGATGTGGGGGATTACGGGAAGACTTCGGTCAAAGCCTACCAGCAGGCCTTCGAAAAGCTCGGGGTCACGATGGTGGCGAATGAGTGGTTGGACGGGCGAACCCAGACCGATTTTCGGGGACAATTGACCAAGATCAAAGCCGCCAAACCAGACGTGATCATGGTTACGGCCTATGATGAGGCTTCAGCAGGGGTCATCAAGCAGGCTCATGAGCTGGGGATCAAGACGCCCTTTGCCGTTTCCACGGGCTTCGGGGCTACGGGCGAGAAACTTACCGGCCCGGATTTGATCGAAGGTTATTTAAGACGAGTCGAATTTACGAATTCAAGACCTATGCCACCCGGGGTGGCCCGTTATCGGACCCAATTGTATCCGGCCATGGGGTACAAGGAACCGATAGCCGGATTTGGCGTGAATTGCTATGCCAGTGTCCACATCATCGTGCGGGCTATGCAAAAAGCCGGTACAACCACCGACGCCTTCAAGATCCGGCAGGCCGTTCCATTGGTGGTCCCACTCGAGGAGAAATATGACTCTACCGGTTTAAAAACCTTTGCGGAAGATGGAGAAGGGATCATGACCGCCCAGATCGGGAGGTACCAGAAAGGAATCGTGGTGCCGGTGAAATAAAGGTTCCAAACAGAGCGCTTTCCAGAAATCCCCCCCGCCCCCCTTTTCTAGCGCTGAGCGGGTCCCATATCTTTTGCTGGGCACTGCAGGTATGGGAGGTCAAAGGGTTGATGAACACAAAAATTCGAATATCGAAGCACGAATATCGAAACCAATCTCGAGTGACCAAAATTCCAAACGATAGCGTCGTAAGAAAATCGTTTCGGTCATTGGAAAATTCGGATTTAGGGATTGTTTCGGATTTCGGATTTCGAATTTAATCAATAATTCAACTGAAAAAAAACCCCCCTGTGTCCAGCAAACCAGTTATAGGTAAAGATCAGTTTCTAACGGGGGGTCGGGGGGATTTCAGAGAATCACTGCCCGAAGAAAATTTTCTTTGCAAAATTTAAAGAGCCTGCAGGTAAGTAGTATAGGGGGAGCCTTTTCCCATGGCTGAATTTCTGCAATATACCGTCAATGGTTTGATTGCCGGCAGCACCTACGGCCTTTTGGCCTTGGCCATGACCCTGATCTATGGCATTCTCGCGATTCCCGATTTTTCCCTGGGTGCCATCTATCGCCCTGGGGGCGTTTATTTCCTTCTATATCATTCAGTGGCTGGGACCGGAGTACTATCTGTTCAGCCTGTTTCCGGTTATCCTCTTGGCCGGGCTTATAGGGATTTGCAGCGAAAGGATTGTATTTTGGCCGCTTGAAAAAGCCCCCCATGCGGCGGGTTTTATTGCGGCCCTGGGTCTTTACTCCATCCTGGAGGGAGGCTGGAATGTCTGGTTCGGAGCGGACTGGAGGAATATCAACTCCCCTTACAACGACATGACTATCGCCTTGGGCCCGGTCTCTCTCACTTTTCAGCGGCTCATTCTTTTTATCGTCTGCCTCCTCTTTGCCCTGGGGACCTTTCTCCTTATCTTCCGGACCCTGACGGGAAAAAAGATACGGGCCTTCTCGGAAAACAGGGAGGTGGCCCAGTTGATGGGGGTCAATACGCGGCCGCATATCCGCCCTGACCTTTTTCATCGGTTACGCCCTGAGCGGGATTGGAGGTGCGCTGGTGGCCCCGACGGCCCTGGTTGGTTCGAGCATGGGATTGACGCCGATCATCAAATCATTCATCGTCGTCGCCCTGGGAGGATTGGGCAGCGTGACCGGGGCCATTGTGGGGGGATTTCATTTTGGGGCTGGGAGAGAATTTCGGCGCCGCCTACATCAGTTCCATGTACAAAGATCTTTTTTCCTTCGGGCTTTTTCTGGGGGTTTTGATTTTGATGCCCCAGGGATTATACCGCCGTTAACCCAACGGGTGCATGAAAGGGGAAAATGTGATTTCAACCGTCCATAGTTTGATTTTTTCATGGTTTGGGTAAATCATAGGAAGAATGTATGCGGATCCTGACCTGTCTTTTCCTCGGGCTCCTGGCTTTCCTGTTGCCGCTGGTGATTCGGTCGAATTACTGGCTGTATATGTTCACCCTGGTGGGGATTTATATCATCCTCGTGGCCAGCCTGGACCTGATTTATGGGTACACGGGAATGGTTTCTTTGGGCCATGGGGCCTTCTTCGGGATTGGGGCCTATGCCTGCGGGATTCTTCAGACCAAGTTGGGATTTCCCTTTTTGCCGGCCCTGCTTTTGGGAACCCTCTTTACCTGTTCGGTTTCGGCGGTTTTGGGCTGGCCCATGCTCCGGATCAAGGGCCCTTATTTTGCCCTGGGGACGCTGGCCCTGGGGCTCATGGTGACCATCGTCATCCATAACTGGGATAGTCTGACCGGGGGGGTTAGTTTGTCGGGGATCCCGCTTCCTCCGGTGATTCAATTCCTGGGCTGTACAATAGATTTTTCCTCCAAGCGAACCTATTATTATTTTGTTTTGCTTTTTGTTGTTTCTGGCCCTATTTTTTCATCCGCCAAATCACCCATTCGCGGCCCGGCCGGGCCTTCCAATCCATCCGGGAAAATGCGGACCTGGCCGAAGCCCTGGGGGTGGACATCCTGCGTTACAAGCTTATCGCCTATGTCATGGCCAGCACGATCGCAGGAGTTGCCGGGGGACTGTATGCCAGCTACATGGGTTCCATCGAGCCGGAAATTGCCGGAGGCCACATGTCTTTCCATCTCCTGGTCATGATCGTAATCGGCGGAGCGCGGACGATTACGGGAGAGATCGTGGGACCCTTGCTGCTCTGGTTTCTCCCCGAATTTCTGGAAGCGACCCAGGTTTATCGTCCCCTGTTTTTCGGTTTTATCCTGCTGGTGGTGATCATTTTCATGCCCATGGGGATTGCGGGTAAGCTGCGGTCTCTTCATCCGAGGATAGCCCGATGGATTCCCTGAGCCTTGAAAATCATGCCCCCCTCTTGACGGGTGGAGAAATTATCCGTTTCTTTCGGCCGCTTGCTGGCGGTCCATGATCTTGGATTCCAGATTCATTCAGGAGAGATATTTGGTCTCATCGGCCCCAATGGAGCGGGCAAGACCACGGTGTTCAATGCCATCACCGGTACGGTTCCGCTCAGCGAGGGGAAGATACGTTTTGCCGAAACGGATATCACCGGGTTGAAAACCCATCAGATCACGGCGAGGGGAGTCGTGCGGGCCTACCAGGCGGCCACGATTTTTCCCCAAATACCGGTGGTGGAGCATGTAATGACCGGCCTTCACTGCCGGACGTCGACCTCGGTATGGGGGGCCTTCCTCCACACCCCATTCAGCCGGAAAGAGGAGGTTCAGAGCCAGAAGAAAGTGAAAGAATTGCTGGAAATTTCGAATCTTGCAGACTTCCGGGAACAACCGGCATCCAGCCTGACCTGGGCCCAGCAAAAGCGATTAATGCTGGTTACGGCCCTGGCCACCAAGCCGAAACTGATTTTGCTGGACGAGCCGGTGGCGGGGATGAACGCCAGCGAAATACAGGAAATGATCGAATTGATCGCCACGGTCCGAAAGGAAGGGGTAACCGTCTTTATCATCGAGCACAACATGAAGGTCATGATGCAGATCTGCGATCGGATCCTGGTCATGAATTACGGCCGGAAACTCACTCGAAGGGATCCCGGAGGAGGTTGCCCGGGATCCAAAGGTCATCGAAGCCTATCTGGGGTATAAGCAAAATTGATCCGGTTAAAACAAATTGATGTTTTTTACGGCAAATCCCAGGCTCTGCATGGAGTTTCGTTGTCTGTCGGGGCCGGTGAAATCGTGGCCCTGATTGGAGCCAACGGGGCAGGGAAGACCACGGTGCTGAAGGCGATTTCCGGCTTGATCCCTTGGACTGCGGGAGAGATCTTCTTTAAGGAAAAATCGCTCAGGGGCCTAAAGCCGGAGGAAATTGCCCAACAGGGGATATCCCATGTTCCGGAGAGGGGGGGCATCTTCGGGAAGATGACGGTTACGGAGAACCTGGAAATGGGAACCGTAGCTCAGCCAGACAGGCAAGACCTGAAAGAGAGATTCGAAAAGGTTTTCCATCTTTTCCCCATATTGAAAGATCAGGGGAAACCAATTGGGGGGACAATTGAGCGGAGGGGAACGGCAGATGTTGGCCATCGGGCGGGCCATGATGAGCAACCCGGCCTTGTACCTTTTCGACGAGCCGACCTTGGGCCTGAGTCCTTTGATGGTCGGCGAAATCGCCCGTAACATCAAGGAAATCAGCGACCAAGGCGGGACCATCCTGCTGGTTGAGCAAAATGCCCGTATGGCCCTGGAGGTTGCCCGGCGCGGGTACGTTTTGGAAATAGGCCGTATCTTTCGAGAGGGGCCCAGCCTGGACCTGATGCAGGACGAACAGGTAAAGAAAGCTTATCTGGGCGCGTAAAAAATCAAGGGGGGATGCTCGGATGGGTTGCGGTGGCGAGATCCTGGGCAAGTTTCCGCACCCATCCGAATGAAGAGGGTCGGCTAAAATGGAGAGCACTGAATTTCTTGGGTTTGAAGCAGAGATGTCAAGACAATTACTGTTGGGAGAGATGCTGGCCCGTAATGCCCGAAAATGTCCTGACTTGGAAGGGGTCATCTTCAGGGATAAAAGGGTAACCTACCGGGAACTCGATGAACGGGTCAACCGGTTGGCCAATGCCCTTCTTTCAAAAGGGATAAAGAAGGGAGACAATGTCGGCTTACTCATGCAAAACAGTAAGGAAATGCTGGAGATTTTTTTTGCCGCCGCAAAAATTGGGGCGGTCAACGTCCCCGTAAATATCCGGCTGTCTCCGCCGGAAATAGCCTATATCTTGAATAATGCCGGGGTAAAGATCCTTTTCTTTCGGGAAAACTTCATCGGGACGATCGAAAAAATTAAGGGAGACCTCCCCTTCATCGGAGAGTACATCATCATCGACAAGAAAGAGGACGGGGGTTATAAGAAATTATGAAGATGTCCTGTCAACAGGCCATCCGATTCGGCCGGAGGTCCGGCTTCAGGACGACGATGAGGCCTTCATTATTTACACGGCAGGAACAACGGGAAAACCCAAAGGTGCAGTATTGACCCATAAAAATCTGATCATCAACGCCATGACCACCTGCCAGGAAACCTCTTTCTCGCTTCCTCGAAGACCGGATCTTCCCTTTATCGCCCAGAAAGTAATGTCCATAACCCCCTTTTTTCACATCGCAGGTATTTTAAGCGTCGTCAAGAATATGGTTACCCTGACCCCCATGGTCATTGAGGATTTTGATCCGGTGCGGTTATTGAAGGCCATCGAAGCGGAGAGGGTTACCTATCTATTTCTTGTTCCCGCCATGTGGCTTTTGGTATTGAATCATCCCGACTTCAAGAAATACGATGTCCGTTCTCTGCGGACGGCCGCCTATGGCGCGGATATCACGCCCAACGCCCTCAAGGAACGGATCCTGGAATCATTCCCCAATGCCGGATTGTATGAAGCCTTCGGACAGACGGAAATGACGGCCACCACGGTTTTCATGAAACACCAGGATGCCCTCCGCAAGGAGGGATCGGTGGGCCTGCCTTTTTTTAATGTGGAAGTTCGGGTGGTGGATGACCATATGGAGGACGTGGCGGTTAATGAAGTGGGCGAGATCGTATACCGGGGACCCGGTATGTTCAAGGGATATTACCAGAACCCGGAAGAGACAAAAAAGGCCTTTGAGGGAGGTTGGTTTCACAGCGGCGATCTGGTGCGGCGCGATGAAGAGGGGTTCGTGTATGTGGTGGACCGCAAGAAGGACATGATCATCAGCGGGGGGGAGAACATTTATTCTGCGGAAATCGAGGCGGTGCTCTTGACCCACCCCAAGATCAGGGAAGCCGCGGTTATCGGGGTGCCCGATCCGAAATGGGGAGAGGCGGTCAAGGCCTTTGTGGTCCTTGAGCCGGGCAAAAAGGCGACGGCAGAAGAAATTATCGAATTTTGCCTGGAAAATCTGGCCAGGTTCAAGCGGCCGAAGTTCGTGGAATTCATCCCCGCCCTGCCCCGCAGTGCGACGGGAAAGGTGCTGAAAAGGGAATTACGCGTCCGTTGCTAGTGTTGTGTCTCAGAAATAGTACGAAAAAATGCGACCATGTAGGAGCCGAGGGCCGGACCGATGGGCGCCGCCAAAATCCGGCGGGTAAAAACCTCCTTCGTCCGCTATCCGTGGGATTCCGCAAAGGAACGCGGGCACAAAGGCTACGCCTTCGTAAGTACCTACGAAAGCTAAACCTTTGGCAGTATCCATCGTAAGATCCCCGTAGGCCTAGGGGGGCACCAGCCGCCTATTTTGGCAAGCGCAGCGGTCCGGGCCTCGGCTCCTGGCACCAGGGGGCCACTTTGTCAACCTATTTCTGAGAAGTCAAACCAGGACTCATTTAAATGATTACCGATTTAACCGAAATCAAGAAACGGCCGTGGTATCCATTTTATCCGCCAGAGGTCCGGGAACAGATGGAGACTTTTACTTTTCCCGAGATCCCTGTCTCCAGACTTCTGGAATCATCGGCCAAATACTATCCGAATACCACCGCGCTTGTATATGAGCCCGAAAATTTCATGGTGAATTATCGCGAATTATGCCGCCTGGTCGAGAGATTCGCATCCGGTCTCCAAAACAGATTGGGAGTAAAAAAGGGTGACAAAGTCGCGATCTATTCGCGCAATTATCCGGAAGTCTTGATCGCTTTTTATGGGATGGTGATGGCCGGGGCCGTCTATGTGGCCTGTAATCCCTTGCTGATCAAAACTGAACTCGAGTATCAGCTGAATGACTCCCAAGCAGGGATCATCGTTATTCCTGATGACATGCTTCCCGTTCTCAGAGAAGTCATCAAAGAGAATCGCACCGGTTTAAAAACCGTCATCGTTTTTGAACGGGATAAAGAAATGAAACAACCGCTTTTTTGCCAGGCGCCAGGGAAATATGCTCTGCCGTTCTTGAAGTATTCAGATGTTTTCGGCGATGAACCGCTTGCAAAACCGGAAATAAACCCCCCGAGCGACCTGGTCGGTATCCTGTATACATCCGGAACAACAAGTTATCCCAAAGGGGTCATGATTTCCCATTCCAATGTGGTATCGTCGAGTATCATATACGGGACCACTTATACGGGGAAATTTCCGGAACGGGATGAAAGTGGGTTCCTGAAATTTACGAACTTCGAAAAGGATCTGTCGAGGGAATGGGAATACCCTTTCCGTTACGGCATCGATTCGGTGCTGGCCGTGCCGCCATGGACGCATATGATGGGATTTTTAGGACAAATGATCTACCCGGTCATGTCGGCCATGACCATTTTCCCCATGCCCTCCTTTGATATGGATTCCATGCTGGACATGATCCGGCGCTGGAAAATTGCTTTTGCCGGGGGAGCGCCTCAAATGATGGCCGCGCTTCTTTCCCGGCCGGATATGGACCGGCAGGATATCTCCTCCATAAGGGCATGGACAACCGGCGGCAATCCCACTCCGGTGGCGCTGGGTGAAAAATTTCAAAAAAGGATCGGCGGGGTAATTAGCGAGGCCTGGACTTTGACCGAAGGAACAATGAGTTCAACCAAGAATTACGCCAATAAATCGAGTTTCCGGAAATTTGGGTCGGTCGGGATCCCCCTTCCCTATACGGACGTGAAGATTGTGGATGCGGAAACCGGAACAAGAGAAATGCACCCCGGCGAGGAAGGAGAATTGATTCAAAAGGGCCCCTCGGTAGCGCTGGGCTATTGGAATCGGCCTGAAGACACCCAAGAAGCATTCAAAGATGGATGGCTCTATACCGGGGATCTCGGCACGATGGACGAGAAGGGCTTTTTTTACATCACCGGGAGAAAGAAAGAGCTCATCAAATACAAAGGGTACAACATCGCCCCGCGAATGCTCGAAGAAATTTTGTACCAACACCCGGCGGTACTCGGGTGCGCCGCGGTCGGAAAAAAGGACGATGTTGCGGGGGAAATTCCGGTTGCCTTCGTCTCGGTGAAAGAAGGGGCCAAGGTTACTGCCGGGGAATTGATGGAGTTCGTCAACGGGCAGGTTGCCCCATACAAAAAATTGAGGGAGATCCGGTTTATTGAAAAAATGCCCTTGTTCGCATCCGGGAAGCTGAACCGAAGGGCTTTGATCCAAATGCTTTAAACCCCCCATTCTTGTCCGAACAATGCAGGGGGGGGTTCAAACTCGCCCCTGAAAAATAGGTTTAAAGATTTACCTTTAACCCTTTGTTCCTTAAATATTCTTTCACCTCCCGGATCCGGAAGGTTCGGAAGTGGAAGACAGACGCGGCCAGCAGGATTTTGGCCCCTCCCTTGACCACTCCTTCATAAAAATGTTCGAGTTTGCCTGCGCCACCCGATGCCACCACGGGCAGGGGGACCGCGTCCGAGATTGCCTTGGTGAACGGCAGATCATATCCCGCCAGGGAGCCGTCCCCATCCATGCTGGTGGGGAGAATGATCCCGGCTCCCAACTCCTGGCACTTCTTCGCCCAAGCAATGGCATCTTTCCCCACCGGCTTGGTGCCTCCGGCAACCACCAGCTCGAAACCGGAGGGCATCTGCGGGTTCCTGCGGGCGTCGATGGCCGCGGTGATTTTATCCGGTCCAAATTTCTTAGCGGCTTTCCTCAGAAGTTCCGGGTCTTTTACGATGGCGCTGTTCATCGACACCTTGTCGGCTCCCGCCTTCAGGACCAGTTCGATGTCTTCCAGGCTGTTGATGCCTCCGCCCACGGTCAGGGGAATGTCGATCACCGAGGAGACCTGTTTCACCCATTCCAGCCGGGTCTTCCGGTTCTCCAGCGTAGCGGCGATGTCCAGCATGGCCAGCTCGTCCGCTCCCTCGCTCTGGTAGAATTCGGCGTTCTTCACCGGGTCTCCGGCGTCCCTTAAATTCACGAAGTGCACGCCTTTGACCACCCGGCCGTCTTTCATATCCAGGCAGGGCATGATTTTGATGGTTTCCATGATGATTCCCTTCCCTAAGGGGGTTTTCAAATGAAGCCGAAATGACTATCCTGCAAGCAAAGGAAAATGTCAAGAGGAGACGATCCGCATTCCACATTCCGAATTCCGAATTTCGCCGCTCCGGGTTGCAGCATCGGAGGAATTATGGTAGTCTGCACTCCAATCGAAGGAACAAGGGAAAAGCATGAAGGATAACACGCTTCGCTTTCTGCGCCTGATTCTCTTCCTCATCATGGGGGCTCTGGGAATTTTTGTGGTCCAGACGCTTGCCGAAATCCTTTTCACCGGGCTCTCCCTCCCCGGATTGTCAACCCTCACGCCGACCGAAGCCCGAAACCTGGTAAATTTGCTCAACGGCAAGCTCAACCAGGCGATGAGTATTCTCTTTATCGTCACCGGCATGGCGGTTCCCCTGACCGCTAACCTGTATTCCTTGAAGTTTTTAGAGCTGTTCATCCGAAACCCCGTGAATGTGACCATTCTCATGTTTATCATCTTCGCCAACATCAGCGGCCTATGGACGAGCTATTCCCTGACCGCCACGGCCGTCCCGAGGTTTCAGCTGGGGTTGATGCTCATCCTGACCCTGGTCTCCTTGCTTCTGATTCTGCCCTACCTGATTTATGTCTTTCGCTTCCTGCATCCCCGGACCCTGCTCTACCTCCTGGAAGGGGACGTGAAGGCCGCTTTGGAAGCCGCCCGCTTGGCCAGCAAAGCAGCGGTCAACCGGGAACGAGTCGCGGAAACCCTGGAGCACATCGCCAATATCTCCGTCCGGTCGGTGGACCGCTTCGATCGCAACACCGCCATCGAGGGAGTTTTGACCCTGGAGCGGATCGCCCGTCACTACTGGGAAGGAAAAGAAAACCTCCATCCTTCGTGGTATGAAGCGGATCAGAATTTTTTCCTGGGCTTTTCCTCCATAGCGATAGAGGAGATGACGGCCAGCCGCAGCTGGGTGGAGATGAAACTCTACTATCAATTTTTCGAAGCCTTGAGGGCCGCCTGCCCACGCATGCCCGAGCTGACCAGCACCATCGCCAAAAGTCTGAGAAAGCTCGGTCTGGAACCGGCTTCCCTGGAAAACCCTGCTCTTCGCGAGCTGAGCATCGAGTATTTCAACACCTTCATCCGCCTGACCCTCAACCGGCACGACGTCCGGTCGGTCTTCATCATCCTCGACCAATACCGGACCTTTGCCGAAACGCTGGAGGGGAAATTTCCCCGGGAGGTGTCCGAGATCGCCTATTACTTCTCCTATTACGGGGCCGCGGCCCGGGAACAGAACCTGCCCTTCGTGGTGGAGGCGGCGGCCCATGACCTCGGCTCCCTGGTGAAGAGAGCTTGGCAGAACCGTTCTTCCATCCGGGAAGAATTGCTCGAACGTTTCCTGAACTATGACCGGCAGGCCCGTCCGGTGCTTCCCGGGGTGAAAAAGGCCCATGCCCTTTTGGCCAGTTACTTCCTGTTTTCCGGCCAGGAGGGCGCCGCGGACCTTATCCGCCAGAGCTTTCAGGGGCTTCTCCCCGGATTTTATTCGCGCGCTGAAGGACGACCTGCTGCAGGTCACCCGCCAGAAGTACTGGGAGGTCAGCGAACGGCGGATGAACATCGAATTCGTCCCCGAGCCGCAAAGAGTAAAACTTCAAGAGTTCTTTGATACGGTACTGAGTCATTCCA
>CAWDJO010000013.1:0-67604 GCA_963802665.1 uncultured delta proteobacterium
ACCGGCCCCCCCCGTAAAGCAGACAGGCGACATGATGTTCCGGCCCGATCTCGATCAGAGGAGGATCGATTTGACGGCATTCCTCCATCATTTTCGGGCAGCGGGTGTGAAAGCGGCATCCCGACGGAGGATTGATAGGAGAGGCTACGTCCCCCTGGATCAGCTTCCGGGATTTCCGGCGCTCTCTGCCCCCCGGCGCCGGGATGGGGACGGCCGAAAGCAGGGCTTCGGTGTAAGGATGTTTGGGGTTCAGGTAGAGGTCCCGGTCGCGGGCGGTCTCCACCAGCTTGCCCAGGTACATGACCGCGATCCGGTCGGAGATGTGCTCCACCACGGCCAGGTCGTGGGCGATGACGATGTAGGAAAGGCCGTGCTTCTCCTTGAGCATATCCAGAAGGTTGATGACCTGGGCCTGGATGCTCACGTCCAGCGCCGAAACCGGTTCATCGGCCACGATGAGGTCCGGGTTCATGGCCAGCGACCGGGCTACTCCGATCCTCTGCCGCTGCCCGCCCGAAAACTCGTGGGGGTAGCGGGCCATGTGGTCGGGCTGCAAACCGACTTCGGCCAGGAGCTGTCTCACCCGTTCCGTCCAATCTCCCTCCGGGACCAAATGGTGAACGCGCAGCGACTCGCCGATGATTTCCCGCACCCGGAGCCTGGGATTCAAGGAAGAGTAGGGGTCCTGGAAGATCATCTGCATCTTGGTGCGGAAATCGGATCATCTCTCCGGGGTTGAGCTTGCTGATGTCCGTCCCCTGGAAGAAAATCTGCCCGGCGGTAGGCTCGTACAGCCGCAGAAGGCACCGGCCGATGGTGGATTTGCCGCACCCCGATTCCCCCACCAGCCCGAGGGTTTCCCCCCTGCGGATGGCGAAGCTGACCCCGTCCACGGCGTAGACATAACCGACGGTCCGTCCCAGGAGCCCCTTCCGGATGGGGAAATGCTTCTTGAGGCCCTGAACCCTGAGCAGGAAATCATCGCCGGGGGGAGAGGCTGAGATTGAATTCGAGGAGAGCCGGGATTCAGGGATCGGGTGACCCATTACGTTTTCCTCAGGTAAGGATCCACCAGATCCCGCAGGGCGTCGCCCAGGAGATTGATCCCCAGGGCCGACATGAAAATGGCCATCCCGGGGAAAGCGGCCAGCCACCATTGCAGAAGCATGTAATCCCGCCCTTCCGCCAGCATGACCCCCCAGGAAGGAGTAGGCGGCTGAATTCCCAGGCCCAGGAAGGAGAGAAGGGACTCGCGAATAATGGCCCTGGCCACTTCCACCGTCGCCAAGACCAGGATGGCGGGAAGCAGGTTGGGGAGAATGTGGCGGACCAGGATCCGCCGGGTGGAGAAAGCCAGAGACTTGGCGGCCAGGACAAACTCCCTCTCCCTGAGTTTCATGGTTTCGATCCGGATTACCCGGGTAAAGACCGGCCACCCGGTGCACCCCAGAGCGATGATGATGTTCTGGAGGGAGGCGCCCAGGACCGCCACCAGGCTCATGGCCAGAAGGATAAAGGGAAAGCCCATCATGCAATTGACCAGGAAGGAGATGACCGCATCGGCCTTTCCTCCAAAGTAACCGGCGACCAGGCCGAGGGTGACTCCCACCGTCAGCATCAGGATGACCGCCGCAAGCCCTACCACGAGGCTGATCCGTGTTCCATACAGGATACGGGTGAGGAGATCCCGGCCCAGATGGTCGGTCCCCAGCGGATATTCGGCCTTGCCCCCTTCCATGAAGGCCGGTTTCCAGAGTCTTTTGGTAATGTCCTGTTTGAAGGGATCATGGGGTGACACGTAGGGGCAGAAGAGGGCGATGAAGATAAGGCAAAAAATCAACAGGGCCCCCAATACCCCCATTCGGAGATGCCACATCTTCCGGAGCACAAGGCTCAAGATCGAGGGGGCTGCTTCGTCGATTTCCGGGGTTGAGGTCGGGATTTCAGCCATCGATCTATTCCAGTCGAATCCGTGGGTCGATGAGGGCGGCCAGAATGTCCGCCGCCAAGTTGCCGATCACCACGAACAGGGCAAAGACGACCACAATAGCCTGGACGACCGGATAGTCCCCCATCCGGATTGAATCTACGGCCAATCGTCCGAGCCCCGGCCAGGCAAATACCGTTTCGGTTACCACCGCCCCTCCCAGAAGGGCACCCAACTGCATTCCAGTGATGGTGATCACGGGGATGGCGGCGTTTTTGAAGGCATGTTTGATCAGAACTTTGCGCTCCATGAGTCCCTTGGCCCGGGCCGTCCGGATGTAGTCCTGGTTCAGCACGTCGAGCATGCCGGAGCGCACCAGGCGCATGTTGATGGGAAGGATCCAGGATGCCAGGGTAATCGCCGGGAGAACCAGGTGAGCCCAGGTGTCGGAACCGGAGATGGGAAACCACCCCAGCCACACCCCGAAAATAATGATCAGCATAATGCCGAACCAGTATAAGGGCATGGCCTGGCCGAGCAGGGCGGTGAAGGTCGCCACGTTATCCAGGAGCGAATACCTCCGGATGGCCGAGATGATCCCCACGGGCAGAGCCACCAGGTTGACCAGGATCAGGGCGGCCAGGGCCAGCTCGATGGTGGCGGGGAGCCGCTCCCGGACGAGTTTGGCCGCCGGCACCTTGGCCATGAAGGAGTTGCCGAAATCGCCATGCAATACGACCTTGCGCAGAAAGTCGAGGTATTGAACGGGGACCGGGCGGTCCAGGCCCATCTGTTTCTTGAACTTGGCGATGTCCTGAACCTCGGCTTCGGGGGGCAACAGGAGCAGGGCCGGGTCGGTGTTCAGGAAGAGAAGGAAGAAGGAGATCATGGAGATGACCAGGCATACCCCAACGGCCTGCACGAGCTGCTTGATGATGAAAGTCCTCATCCCGTATTTCCGCTGCAGGGGCGGGTTTGAACCCCGCCCCTACTCAATGAATAAGCCCGTTCATGAAGGCCTGATCGGGGATCAGGCCCTACTTCCAGGTGGCGTACTGGAAGCGGGGCACTTCGTCAACTCCCACTGTCAGGGCCAGATTCTTATTCACGCCCGAGATGGACCGCTGCGTGAAAAAGGGCATCCAGTAAGCCTGGTCGATGATCCGCTTCTGAGCCTTGAAATAAAGATCTTTCCGTTTTTGCTTATCCAAAGTGGTCCGAGCCTGGCGTAGCCATCCGATCAATTCAGCATCGCTGGTGTAATCGTAGGGGGCTTCCGGGCTCATGAAAAAATAAGTCATAATGGCATCGGGGTCAAAGATGTTGTAGGATCCCCAGGTCATGTTCAGGGCTCCATCGGTCTTGGAGGCGATGCACAACTTTTCCATCTCTCCCACCCGGCCCACATGATCCCGGATCACGCCTTTGATCCCCACTTTTTCCAGGTAGCCGATGGCCGCCTGATTGGCCATCTTGGTGATGGCCGTGTACGTCCACACGGTGAGATCAAATCCCTTTTCATAGCCGGCCTCCTTCAACAGGGCCTTGGCCTTCTCCGGGTTGTACTCATACCCTTTGATGGAGGGGTCGGCGGCAAACTGCTTCGAGCTCATGGGGATGTTTGCCAGATCGGCGTTCCCCCCCAGCACGTTTTTAATGATGGCCTCGCGATCGATGGCATGCCAGATAGCTTTCCGGACCCGAACGTCTTTGAGGGCCGGAGGGGAATTCGGGGCGCGGCCCGAGCTGTCAAACTGCCAGAAGCTGAGCCGCAGGATGGGAACGATGTTCGGTGCCGAGTTTTTGCTCTGTTCAATAGTGGGAATTTGGTCGGGTAAAATGTTTCCCGCAAAATCAATCCCGCCGGAAACCAGTTCGGCAATGCGGGTGGACTGCTCGGGAATAAAGCGGATCGTCATCTTGGGGAATTTCGGGTACCCTTTTTCCCAGTAATTTTCATTCCTTACCAGCTCGATCCGGTTTCCTTCGATGAACTTGACGAACTTGAAAGGCCCTGTTCCCATGGTGTTACGGGCCAGATAGGCCTCCCCATTCTTGGCCACCATCTCTTTCACCCATTTGGGGTCGTAGGGAAAGAGGACGTTGAAGCGTTCCAGGATCAAGGGATAGGGACCGTCGGTGATGACCCGGAAAGTCAGGTCGTCTTTCACCTCCACCTTCTTGACCCATTTCCAGCCCGCCGCCGTGGGGGATTTCTGCGCCGGGTCCAGAATGCGATCCTCGATGGTGAAGCGGATGGCCTCGGCGTTCAAGGGGTTTCCATTGTGGAACTTAACCCCCGGCCGCAGCTTGAATTCCCAGGTGGTGTCATTGACGATTTTCCATTCCGTGACCAGGTGAGGATGGATGGACCCGTCCTTGGGGTCCCTTTTCAGGAGGGGGTCGTATATCATGTAGCCGGTGTTGACCCCGATTCTCTGGGTGGTCTGGTAATAGTCCATGGTTTTGACCGAATCTTCCCAGGCTATAATGAGATGGTCCTTCCCGGCCAGGGCCGGGCTGAAGGCGAACGGGATTAAAAAAAAGCCAAAGCAAATCAGAATCATGAATCTCCCAAGCCTCATGACGTCCTCCTTTCTCTTCCGGCTTGAGTGATTAGAGATCTCCCTATGTCTCGGAAACTTAACAAAAATGCCGGGATGGCGTCAAGGGAAAAACAAGATCGAGGCTCAGGAAGGGTGCAGGGTGCAGGGTGCGGGGGGCAGAAGGCAGGGTGTAGGGGGGAGGGGGTAAGGGAATAGCTATCACCGGAGCCGTAGGGACATCCCGCCTTGGCGGGACGTCGTGCCCCCACAAGCTACACGACTATATGACCGATTATTTAAAGTGAGGAAATTCGTCTAAAATGCCGATAAATCATGTAAAATCAATATTGAAAATCCTGAAAGGGAAATTTTCCCGGGGGGTGGATTTATGTTCCGGCAAAAATGGGAGGGGCAGAAAATGAACGCGAATGCCATGAATGAAAAAGTGACCGGATTTCTGAAGAGCAGAATGCCGAAAATGATCGTAGGGGTCATCGCTTTATTGTTTATCTTTCTCATAGCGAATCCTTTCCTGACCATCCCCGCCGGACACCGGGGGGTGATCCTCAGTTGGGGGGCGGTGCAGCAAGAAGTCCTACCCGAAGGCCTGGCTTTCCGGTGGCCGGTCTATCAACAGGTGGTAAAGGCCGACGTTCGAATCCTCGTGACCCAGCCGGACTGCGACGCGGTGACCAAAGATCAGCAGGTGAACCACACCAAGGTGGCGGTGAACTACCACATCATTCCCAGCGAGGCCAGCTGGGTCTTCCAGAACGTGGGGATTGACTACAAGGACAAGCTGGTTTACCCGAAGATCCAGGAGATCGTGAAAGCCATTACCGCGAAGTACACGGCCCTGGAGCTGATCTCCAAGCGGGAGCAGGTCCGCAATGAGATGAAGGACCACCTGAAGGAGGCCCTGAAACCCTACAAGATCATCGTGGACGATTTTTCCGTGGTGAATTTCAAGTGGGATGTTGATTTTCAGAAGGCCATCGAAGCCAAGCAAGTGGCCGAGCAACTGGCCATGAAAGCGCAGAGGGACCTGGAAAGGATCAAGATTGAAGCCGAACAGAAGATCACTCAGGCGAAGGCCGAGGCCGAATCCCTGCGGTTACAAAAAGAAAACGTCACTCCTAACTTGATAAGGTTGCGCCAGATCGAAGCCAACATCAAAGCGATTGAAAAGTGGAACGGGCAGCTCCCCCGATTCTCCGGAGGGGCGATTCCGTTCATCGATATGAAGTCGTTGGACGAGAAATGACAGGGTGTAGGGTGCAGGGTGTAGGACGCAGGGAGACAAGGCATAGAGCATAGCGTCAAAACCCCTTTCTTTTTACCCTATGCTCTTTGCTCTCTGCTCTATGCTCTTCTTACAGCAGTGTGGCCTGATTCACCATCTCTACCAGGTGACGGACTTCTTTCTTCAATCCCGCCTGATGAATCCCGTCCATGAGTTGGAGCATGCAGCCACTGCAGGTGGTGGTTACGATCTCCGCTCCGCTGTCTTCGATGGCCTTCGTCTTCCTATCCAGAATCTTCAATGACAGATCGTAGTTGGCCACGTTGAAGCTTCCCCCTGGCCGCAGCACCGGTTGGCATCCTTCATCTCCACGTACTCCAGCCCCGGCGTGGACTCCAGGAGATCCCGGGGTTCCTTGAAGATTCCCAGCTTGCGGCGCAGATGGCAGGGATCGTGATAAGTGACCCGCAACCGGTTTGGTCGACGGTCGGCGGTCGGCTGTCCGGTGGTTCCATGACCTTCGACAGGAACAAAGTTGCGTCGCTCACCTTTTCCGAGAAAGCCAGGGCTTTCTGGCGGAAGGGGTCGTCTTCGCCGAAGAGCACGGGATAATCCAGCTTGAGCATGGCGGCGCAGGACGCGCAGTGGGCGACGACCTGATCCAGGTTTTCTCCGGCGAAGGCCTCGATGTTCTTCCGGGCGATGGAACGGGGGGTTTCGTCATCCCCCGACCCGAAGGCCGGAAGACCGCAGCACTTCTGCTCTTTGGGGATGTAGACCGAAATCCCGTTGCGCACGAAAAGGTCGAGGGCGGATTGGGCGACTCGGGGGAACATGTAGTTGCTCACGCAGCCCACGAAGAGCCCCACCCGCATGGTTTCTTTTTCGGCGCGGATCCAGCCGGAGCGGATGTCCAGGAAGGGGTCCGGGGCCAGGCCCGGGATGAACCTCTTCGAATCGATGAAAGGCATGGGAAAGCGAAGCCGGAGGCCGCTCTCCTCGGGAATCCTCTCCAGGAAGAGATGCTGCAGCGAAGCTCCCGCCTTGAGAAGCAGGGGCATGAGGCGGTCGGTGTCCAGAAAATACCTGAAGATGGCTTTCTTGGGGAGGGTCAGTCCCTTTTTTCCCACCAGAAGGGCTCGGGCCTCCCGGATGATTTCGTCCCCGCATACCCCGTTCGGGCAGTTTTCCGCGCAGGTGCCGCAGAGAAGGCACTGGGATAGAATTTTGTAATACCGTTTGGTGTATTCGGGGTCGTCTTCCTTCAGCGACTCCACCAGGGCCATCTTGCCCCGGGCCGCCAGACGGTTCTTCCAAGCGTTTCCAAATAGACAGGACACTGGGCCAGGCAGTTTCCGCACTTCACGCACCGCCGGGCTTCTTCCTGAACTTCAGTCATATCCTTCATGATCATGAATCCTTATAAATCCGAAATTCGAATATCGAAATCCGAAACAGAATCCGAAGCTCGAATGCCCCAAACCTGAAAAATGCAAAGTTTCGAATTTCGGTCATTTGAATTTGTTTCGTGCTTCGAATTTCGAAATTCGAAATTGCTTTTTAGTGAACGGTCGTCTTCGCCGCATCCGGGAAGATCTTCCCCGGGTTCAGGATGTTATTGGGGTCGAAGGCCTTCTTGATCCGCTTCATCACTTCGATGCCCATATCGCCCAGTTCCAGGGGGAGATAGGGGGCCTTGGTGATGCCGATTCCGTGTTCGCCGGAAAGGGTCCCTCCCAGGTCCAGGGCGGCCTGGAAGATTTCTTTCACCGCGGCGTGGGCTTTCTCCATCTCGCCGGGCTTGCGCTTGTCGATCAGGACGTTCACGTGGATATTTCCGTCGCCGGCATGGCCGAAGTTGACGATGATGAGGTCATATTTCTTGGAGATGGCCTCCATCCGCCGCAGGATATCGGCCACTTTCGAGCGGGGGACGGTGACATCTTCGTTGATCTTGGTGGGGTTCAGCTTCACCACCGCCGAAGAAACCGCCCGTCGGGCCTTCCACAGGTCCTCCGCTTCCTGCTTGTCCTTGGCCACTTTGATTTCCATGGCCTGGTTGGCCTGACAGATCTTCTGGATTTCCTCCGACCTCCCCGTTCAGCGCCTCGGGGGCGCCGTCCACTTCGATGATCAGCAGGGCCCCGGCATCCACGGGCAGGCCCATGTGCAGGTAGTCTTCCACGCAGCGGATGGTGGCGTTGTCCATGAACTCCAGGGTCGTGGGGATGATCCGGGAGCTGATGATCTGGGAGACGGAGGTGGCCGCCGATTCGATGGTGGGGAAGATGACCAGCATGGTCCGCTTGGCCTTGGGCAGGGGGATCAGGCGAAGGATGATCTTGGTGATCACTCCCAGGGTCCCCTCGGAGCCCACCAGGAGCTTGGTCAGGTCGTAGCCCACCACGCTCTTCACCGTCTGAACGCCGGCGGAGATGATCTCCCCGGTGGGCAGGACCACCTCCAGGCCGAGCACGTAGTCTTTGGTGACCCCGTATTTCACCGCCCTCGGTCCCCCGGCGCATTCGGCCACATTGCCGCCGAGGGTGGAACTCTTCAGGCTGGCCGGATCGGGGGGGTAGAAGAGGCCGATCTTCTCCACTTCCTGCTGAAAGTCGTAGGTGATGACCCCCGGCTCGACGACGGCCAGAAGGTTCTCCTGGTCGATCTTCAGGATCTTGTTCATCTTGGTCAGGACCAGGACGACTCCGCCTTCCACCGGGATCGTTCCGCCGGTAAAGCCGGTTCCGGCGCCCCGCGGGACGACCGGGAAACGGTACTCGTTGGCGAGTTTGAGGATCCCGGAGATGTGCTGGGGCGTCCGGGGAAAGACGACCAGGTCGGGGAGATGATGGATATTCGTGGCGTCATAGGCGTAACAGATCCGGGTCTCCTTGTCCTCCACCACGTTTTCCTTGCCGACAATTTCGGTAATCTGTTTGATAATCTCTCTGTCGATCATATATCTTTTTTACCTCATTTCTCCATTTTTCCGAATGACGAAAATCATCAAAATCCAGCAATTTGGCAATATTGATGAACTCGTAAAAAGCGAAAGTCCATAAATTTCGTCATTCCGGCGAAAGCCGGAATCCAGGGTCCCTGAAAACCTCCAGCCATGACACTTCGCGGGACATCACCGGCTTTCGCCGGGGTGACGCTCCAAGAGACTTTCTGCGAGATCATCACAATTGCCATATTGCTAGAGGGATATGCATCCTTTGTCCGCGCTGCTGACCCGTTCGGCGAAGGTCTTGAGGTAACCTCGGTTGACTTTCAGCGGGGGCGGCGTCCAGGACTTTCTCCGCCTCTCCAGCTCCTCGGGGGGAACGCGCAGGTCGAGACGGCGGTTGGGGATATCGATGGCGATGAAGTCGCCTTCTTTCACCAAAGCGATGGGCCCTCCGTCCTGAGCCTCGGGGACGATGTGGCCGATGCAGGGGCCCCGGGTCGAGCCGGAGAACCGGCCGTCGGTGACCAGGGAGACGGATTCAGCCAGCCCCATTCCCACCAGGGCGGCGGTCACGCTCAGCATCTCCGGCATGCCCGGCCCGCCTTTGGGGCCCTCGTAGCGGATGACGATGACCTCTCCCGGCTTGATCTGGTTGCCGAAGACCGCTTCCCGGGCGGATACCTCGGTTTCAAAGACCCGGGCCGGCCCCGTGTGAACCATGATCTTTTCCGAAACCCCCGACTGCTTGACCACCGCGCCGCCAGGGGCCAGGGACCCGCGCAGGATGGCGATTCCCCCTTCTTTGCGCAAAGGCTTTTGCCGGGAAAGAATGACTTCGGGGTTTCGGTTCTGGACTCCGGCGAGGTTTTCCTCCAGGGTTTTACCGTTGACCGAGAGGGTCTTGAGGTCCAGGAGGTCCCGGAGTTCATGCAGCACGGCAGGCACGCCGCCGGCGTCCTCCAGGCCCAGCATGGGGAACTTCCCGCTGGGCTTGATGCTGCAGATGAAAGGAGTTCGGCGGCTGATTTCGTCGAAGGTCTCCAGGGAGAGGGGAATATTCAGTTCATTGGCCAGGGCCATGAGGTGGAGGACGATGTTGGTGGACCCGCCGAAGGCCATGCTGGCGGTGATGGCGTTTTTCAGGGCCGATAGGTTTAATATCTTGGAAGGTTTCAGGTCTTCCTTCCAGATGCGCAGGATCTGTTCTCCGCTGTCCCGGGCGATCCGGAGTTTTTTGGCGTCTACCGCATGGGAGGTCCCGCACCCGGGCAGGGACAGGCCCATGACTTCGGTCAGACAGCTCGTCGAGTTGGCGGTTCCCATCATGGAGCAGGACCCCGGCCCCGGGCACAGGCACTGCTCGATCTCCTGGAAGTCTTCCGGGGTGATCTCCCCCCGGAGCATCCTCCCCTGGGCCTCCCGGGCAGCGGGAAGGACCAGTTGCTCCCCCTGGAAGCGGCCGGGCATCATGGGCCCGCCGGTGATCATGATGGCCGGGACATCCAGCCGGGCGATGGCCATCCAGCTGGCCGGGACGATCTTATCGCAGGAAGCCAGGACGATGATGGCGTCAAACTGGTTGGCATCCACGGCCAGCTCGATGGAATCGGCGATGAGATTGCGGCTGGGGAGGATGCGCCTCATGCCCGCGTGCCCCTGGGCGATCCCGTCGCAGAGGGCGATGGTGTTGACTTCAAAAGGAATCCCTCCGGCCATGCGGACCCCGGCTTTGGCCGCTTCCGCCAGGGTCCGCAGGTGAACGTGGCCCGGGTTGATCTCCGTCCAGGTGTTGACGACCCCGATGAAAGGCTTGTCAAAGTCCTTATCCGTCAGCCCCAGGGAGCGCAGGAGGGCCCGGTTGGCCGCCCGGGCGTCTCCCCGGTGGAGGATGTCGCTTCGTTTTTCCATTTCTGACCTCAGCAATTTTCACGCGTAGGGGCGATTCGTGAATCGCCCCTACAGGGCAGTTCCATATGAAAATACAATACCATAATTTTTTTATTTTGTCCGCCAGGGGGGATCGAAATTTGAACTTTCTAGGTGGGCTCCGGAGTTCCCATGGTGGGGCGATCTTTCAGGAAGTACTTCTGGCGAATGTAGATAGCGGCCAGAAGAATATATCCCACCGCATCGGTGGTAAAGGCCTGGTTTAATAAGTAGAAGGGCGGCCGCGACCAAAACGATTCGTTCCCAGGGATTTAGCTCTTTTACCAGCCATCCCATCATGCCCGCAGCTAAGGCAATCACCCCAAACGATGCACTGATAACCGAAGTAGTAATATCGAAGGCCGATCCTATAAATAGGAGGGACGTGCCGTAAACGAAAAAAAAGGGAACGAGAAATCCCGTGGCTGCAATCCGCATGGCCCAAAGGCCTGTCGGCCAGAGCCTTCCTCCACCGATCCCGGCGGCCGCGTAGACCGCCATGGCCACCGGCGGGGTGATGGCCGAAATCGTTGAGAAATAAAAAACAAACATGTGTGCGGCTATGTTTAACACCCCAAGTTTGATCAGGGCCGGGATCAACAGGGCAGCCTGGACAATGTAGGCAGGAGTTGTGGGCATACCCATTCCGAGTACCACTCCGGCCAACATGGTCAAGATGAGGGCGGGAATTAAGGAATCCCCCGCGAGTACGAGAACGATGGAGGTAAATTTAAGGCCCAATCCCGTCAGGTTAATTACCCCGATCACAATGCCGGCGCAGGCACAGGCCGCGGCGACCCCCAGGGTGTTCTTGGCGCTCTCTTCGAGGGCCTTAATGATGGTCCAGAAGCCCATACGGGTCTCCTGGCGAAGGAAGGAGAGAACCACGACCGCCACCGTGGAATAAATGCTAGGCATACATGGGGGTATAACCTGCGCTCATCATATAGACGATGACTACCAGGGGGACAAACATATGTCCCCGGGTTGTCATGACCTTTTTCAGGCTGGGGAGCTCTTCTTTGGGGATGCCCTTCAGCCCCATTTTTCCGGCCATGAAATGAATGGACATGAAAACGGATAAATAATAAAGAAGAGCGGGGATCATGGCATAAAGACAGACGGTAATGTAAGGGATTCCAAGGAACTCAGCCATTACGAAGGCGGCTGCACCCATGACCGGGGGCATGATTTGCCCGCCC
This sequence comes from uncultured delta proteobacterium, assembly GCA_963802665.1. Lineage (GTDB taxonomy): Bacteria > Desulfobacterota > SM23-61 > SM23-61 > SM23-61 > SM23-61. Next base: position 11,798 of record CAWDJO010000013.1, read on the forward strand.
GTAGAAGCAGTGGCTTCCACGGCACAGGCAAAGTCAGGTTTAAAACCGGTGCGCTTCATCAGAGGGATGGTCAGCCACCCGTCTACCATCACATTGGCCACGGCGCTCCCGGAGATGGTTCCGAAAAGGGCACTGGAAATGCACGAGATTTTTCCCGGCCCTCCGCGGGTCCATCCTGTAATTGCCGAGGCAAAGTCCATGAAGAGCTTGCCGGTCCCTGATTTTTCCAAAAAGGTACCGAAAATGATAAAAAGGATGACATAGGTCGCGGAAACTCCCAGGGGCATGCCGAAAATCCCCTCGGTGGTTAAATAAAGCTGATCAATAATGGCCTCGGTGTTAAATCCGGCATGGCGGAAAAGGCCAGGGAGGTAAGGCCCAATATAAGCATAAATCAAGAATACCCCTGCAGTTATGGGAAGGGCTGGGCCGATCGCTCGCCGGGATCCTTCGATCAGAAGAAGGGTAAGGATGATCCCAAAGACCATGTCCCCCATGCTCAAAGGGTGGACATAGGGATAACGGGTGATCACGTATTCATAATTGATAAAAAGGTAACCAATGGAGGCGAAGGTGAGAAGAATCAAGATCCCGTCGGTCCAGCGGAATTTTTTCGCCCATGCTTTGCTGGAGAAAGGGGTGAGAAAAAAGATCAACAGCAGGGTGAAAAACAGGTGAAACGATCGATGAAGAAATGCCTCGGGAGCGCCGAAGTAACCGGCGTAAAGATGATAAACGGACATGGTTATGCCGATGACCGCGACGACTTTTTTTAACAATTGAGAAAGTATTTCACCCGTCGGTGCAATTCCCTCATCCTTCATATCCTTCATACCCTTGCCTCGTCAAGGCGGAAATATGAGGGCAGGAATATCCTGCCCTCTATCCTAGAGAAGGAAAAAGGCACTCGTTTAGAGTGCTCCGACTTCTTTGTAATACTTGAGCGCCCCGGGATGGAAGGGAATCCCGACATCCAGAGCAAGATCTTTCTTGGTCACGCCTTTCATGTCTTTGACCACATCTCCAAAACGAGGCAGGTTATTGGCCATAGTTTTGGTCATCTTGTAAACCAGATCATCGGGGAGTTTGGCACTAATGATCAGGTGGGTGAAGAACCCAAACCCCGGGACGTCATAATCCACGCCCTGGTAGGTTCCTTTCGGAACGGTCCGCCTAATGTACCCGGCATTGAGCTTCTGTATGGCTTTGATCTTGTCTTCGGGTAAAGCGATCAGGCGGATTTTTCGGGAAAGGGCTATGTCCATGATGGATGAAGCCGGGATGGTGGTACAAAGCATCCACCCCTCGCAATGGCCATCCTTCATAAGGGCCACAGCGTCGCTATAGCCCACATGCTGGACTTTAGACATGTCTTTGTAAGAAAGCCCATAAATTTCCAGAACCTGCCTGGCGGCAAACTCACCGGTATGGCCTTTGGGACCGGGGGAAATCGACTTTCCCTTGAGATCGGCCACGGTTTTGATTCCCGCATCTTCCAGAACAACAATCTGGAAGTACTGAGGATACAGGTTGGCCAGTTGCCTCATGTTGGGCATTTTTTGCTTGAAAGGCGGTCGCCCATAGACGCCATCCACTCCGGAACTGGAATTCGAGAAACCGATGTCGCACTTGCCAAATTCTACAGCCTCCACGTTGCCCACGCCCCCTCCAGGGGATACAGAAATGGTTACCCCGGGGATTTCTTTCTGGACGGCATCCGCGATGGCTGCCCCCAGCGGATACCAGGAACCGCCCATCGGCCCGGTCATCATCTTGAGGTCGTATTTCTGGGCCATGGATTCATAGGAGAAAAACAGCAAGGAAATCGCTAAAATTCCCAAAATCATCGTAACTTTTTTCATCGTTCCCTCCTCTTGGTTTTTATTTCTGCGGGCAGCGAGAATTGAAAGATAGCAAAAAAAAACCCCGAAATCAATTTTTTTCTGCCACTTTTTTCTTTCCTCCCGGGGACCAAACAACGTTGGAAAGCCGTTGCCTCTATCCTCGAGTCACGCCGGAGGCGTGACGCTCCTCCAACCTCATGCGCTTTTACTTGCGCTCCATAAACCTCCGGCACCGGGCCAGGAGGGAGAGGACCTCGAACGGTTCCTCGATGAGGGGATAGGTGGGAACTCCTCTGGGCTCGAGGAATGCTTTCCCCGCGTCCATGTGCTTCTTCTCCCCGGTAAAGGTCACATAAATCGGCTTTTCCGGGTATTTCTTGGCCAGGTCAACGAGAAAGTCCAGGGGAGGGACGCCCGTCTCGTCGGTGAGCAGCAGAATGGGAACCACGGCGTCGATGTTGGGGTCCTTGAGAGCCGCCTCGGTCCCCTCCCGGTAGGCGAACTCCACTCCGTGAATCCCGGCGGAGAACCAGATGTCCACGGGATTCCGCATGCGGACGATAGGGGGACTGATGCTCTGCAGAAACTGACGGGTGGACTCCTCAAAGGGGGGGACCTTCAGGCCCAGGGACAGGCACAGGTCGGTCAGGACCACGAGCATGGCCCCGGAGGGGGCCAGAAAGCTCACCCGGTTTCCCCTCGGAAGGGGCATGGAAGCGAGAGCCTTGGCGGCCAGAAAAAGATGGGAGTACCGATGGATGCGGGCGATGCCGGCCTGTTTCAGCGCTCCGTCGATGACCCGATCCTCGGCGGCCATGGCCGCGGTGTGAGCCACCGCCGCCTTGGCCCCCTCCGCGGTGGCGCCTCCCTTGAGGAGAAAGACGGGTTTTTTCCGGGTCACTTCCCGGGCGATGGAAAGAAAACGGCGGGGGTTCTTGAAGGATTCGAGGTAGATGAAGATCGCTTTCGTTTCCGGGTCATTTTGGTAATATTCCAGGACGTCGCTCTCTTCGATGTCCACCTTGTTTCCCAGACCGACCACGCGGGCCACTCCGAAGTTCTCCCCGGTGGTGATGTAGCGCATGGTGTGGGTGGCAAAATTTCCGGTTTGGGCGATGTAGGAAATGGGCCCCCGGGGAATTTTACCCTGGGGGAAAAAGGTGGAGGTAAAATTGTGAGGGGTGGAGGTGTGGCCGGAGGTGTTGGGCCCGATGACCCGACGCCCGTTTCCCGGACCGCCCGGGTCAGCTTTTCCTGCAGCTCCTCCCCTTTTTCATCCACCTCGGAAAATCCTCCGGCCGCCAAAACGATCGCTTTGATTCCTTTGGCGGCGCAATCCCGAATCGCCTGCGGGTTGAGGCTGGCGGGCAGAACGACCACCGCGAGATCGATTCCCTCGGGGAGGTCCTGGATGGAGGAATAGGCCTTCATGCCCAGGATTTCTTCTCCTTTGGGGTTGACCAGGTAAAGCTTTCCCCCGTACCCGTTGGCCAGGATGTTCCGCATCACGTCATTGCCGGGTTTGTGGGGGACCGCCGAGGCGCCCGACCACGACCACGCTTTTCGGATAGAAGAATTTTTCAAAATCGACGGCCATGAAGACTCCTTTCTCCCTGACGCAAAATGATCCGAATCATTTCTGGTGTATCCGTCGCGAATATAATAAAATACGAAGGGATTGAACAAGGACGGACTTAACAATGAGGGTCTCGTAAAAAGTTTTTGCCTTTCCCTTTCCGTCATTCCCGTGAAAACGGGAATCCAGTTTTTTCAAGGTTCCTCATGCTTCCTGGATTCCCGCCTGCGCGGGAATGACGACTTGTAGGGAAATCATCAGCGATCCTGCAGGAGATATTATACAAGGAGAAGGCCCATGCTGGCAAAACCAATCATCCAGGAACTTCAAAACACGGTGGGCAAAGACCGCTGCCTCACCGCCCCGGAAGACCTCATGGTTTATTCCCATGACACCTACTCGGGGAAGAAGCCGGACGTCGTTGTGCTGCCCGCCACCACGGAGGAAGTTTCGAAAATATTGAAGCTGGCCAACCGCGAGAGGATTCCGGTCACCCCCCGCGGGTCGGCCACGGGGCTGACCGGCATGTGCGTCCCGGAGCACGGCGGGATCGTCATGGCCATGTCCAAGATGAACAGAATCCTGGAGGTGAACCCGGAAGACCGGCTGGCGGTGGTCGAGCCCGGCGTCCTCACCAACGACCTGCAGCTGGCCGCGGAGGCGGTCGGAGTCTTCTACCCCCCGGACCCGTCGAGCCAGACCATCTGCCAGATCGGGGGCAACGTGGCCACCAACGCCGGAGGGCCGAGGTGCGTGAAATACGGCGTGACCCGGGACTACCTCCTGGGCCTGGAAGCGGTGCTGCCGTCGGGAGAAGTCATCAAGAGCGGCGGGCGGCCGATCAAGAACGTAACCGGGTACGACGTGACCCGTCTGCTCTGCGGCTCGGAAGGAACGCTGGCGGTGATCACCAAGATCATCGTCAAGCTGATCGCCAAGCCCGAGGCCCGGCGCACCCTGCTGGTGGCCTTCCGCTCCATCGAAGACGCCAGCACCACCGTTTCCCGCATCATGGCCGCGGGCATCGTTCCCCGGGCTCTGGAGCTGATGGACCAGCACTACATCCGGCTCTGCGAGAAAATGTATCATCTGGGACTGCCCACCGAGGCCGCTGGCTTGCTGATCATCGAGGTGGATGGCTTTGCGGAGACGGTAGACCGTCAGGCGAAGATCGCCAAGGAATTCTGCGAGGCCCAGGGGGCTTTCGATATCAAATTGGCCCAAACCGAAGAAGAGTCAGATCGCCTCTGGATCGCCCGGAAGATGGGTTCCGTAGCCCTCTTCCGCCTCAGCAAAACGATGCTTTCGGAAGATGCCACCGTCCCCATCAGCAAGATCCCGGTCATGGTGGCGAAGATCAAAGAAATCGAGAAGAAATATAAGATGACCATCTACCTTCTGGCCCATGCCGGGGACGGGAACATGCACCCACTCCTTTGCTATGATCCGGGGAACAAAGAAGAAGCGGAAAAAGTGGAAAACATCATGCCGGGAAATCTTCGAGGCTTCCATCGCCCTGGGAGGCACGCTCACCGGGGAGCACGGCATCGGCCTGGCCAAGAAGCCCTTCATGCACCTGGAAATCAGCCCGGGAGAGCTGGAACTCTGGAAGAACATCAAGAAGTCCTTCGACCCGAACAACATCATGAACCCGGGGAAATTCGTTTAAAAACATTTCATCACAGAGGACACAGAGGAACGCGAGAAAATGCGGATCAAATGTAAAAATTATTGAAACAATGTCATAATCTTCTGATAAATCATGCGTGAATCTGCGTCCTCTGCGTCATCTGCGGTGATAAATGAGGTGATATGTATTCGACAAAATTCATTCAGCAGGAAGCGGAGAAGTGCTCGGGATGCGGAATCTGCGCGGCAGTCTGCCCGGTGTTTCGCGAGTTGCAGAGGGAGACGTACAGCTCCCGGGGAAAGACAGAGGTTGCCAGAGCCCTGGCCGCGGGTGAACTTCCCTATTCTTCCTACACGGAAGACCTCTTTTCCAAGTGTCTCCTTTGCCTGACCTGCAAGGGGGCCTGTCCGGCCGGGGTGGACCAGGGCAAGCTGGTCCTGGGGATCCGGGCCGAACTGGCCAAGCGGAGGGGATTGCCCCTTTCCAAGAGAATTGCCTTCAAGTATCTGCTCAAAAATCGCTCCCTCTTCGGAAAGTCTCTGAAGGCCTTTTCCTACCTGCAGATGTTCTGGCGCCCGAGTGAGGACGGAAAGGTACGGCATCTTCCCTTCTTTCTTTCGGCCTTCGGCAAAGGGAGATTGATTCCGGATTTGAGCCCCACCCCCCTGCGCAAGCAATATCCGGAGGTGATTCCCCCCTCCCCGGGGCCGGCGAAAATGCGGGTGGGCTTTTTTACCGGCTGTTTCATCGATTTCGTGGACCCGTCCATCGGGCGCTCCCTCATCCGCGTCCTGGGCCGCCACGGGGTCGAAGTCGTTTTCCCCAAGAAACAGACCTGCTGCGGCATTCCGGTCTTCATGTCCGGCGACCTGGAGAACAGCCTGGACCTGCTGAAAATCAACCTGGAAGCCTTTTCCCCCTACGAGCTGGATGCGGTCGTGGTGGGTTGCGCGACCTGCGGGACGGCCCTGAAGGAAAGCTATAAAAACCTGGTGGAAGGGGAAAGCCAGGACCTGCAGGAGCGGGTGAAGACTTTCGGCGACAAAGTCATGGACATATCGGAATTTATAAACCAGAAGATTCAGCTCAATCCGGGCGAGAAAAAGGCTGTCCAGAGGGTCACCTACCACGACCCCTGCCACCTCAACCGGAGCCAGGGAATCAGCTCTCAACCGAGGAAGATCCTGAAGGAGCTTCCGGGGGTGTCCCTGGTGGAAATGCGCGACCCCGGCCGGTGCTGCGGCGGAGGGGGATCCTTCAGCTTCTACAACTATGACCTTTCCAAGCAGATCAGCCGGCGGAAGGTGGAGGACATTGAAGGGACCGGGGCGTCGACCGTGGTCACCGGCTGCCCCGGCTGCATGCTCCAGCTGAAGGACCAGCTGGGCCAGAGAAGATTCCCCGGTGGAGGTCAAACATCTGATCCAGGTGGTGGACGAAGCGGGAGCCTGATAAAAAAGCAGAGAGCAATAAGCAGAGAGCAAAGAGCAGGGAGCCAAGAGCAGTTGGCAATGACCATTGAGCATTGATCAATGAACAATGAGCAAACTCTATCCCTTTTACTCTAAGCTCTATGCTCCCTCGCTCCCTGCTTACTTCGGGATATACTCGAAAGGAATCCAGGATTGCCTTGAAGGCCTCGTGGTCGTTCTTCCCTTCCTTGTCTAAAATCATGTAGAGAATAAAAATCTGGTAGGGCTCGACAAAGGCGTAAATCCATCCCTGCTCGCGTTTGACTCCCTTGGCTGTGTAGGTGACGTACTTCTTGGCCGCATAGGGGACCCCTTTCAAAGAGGGGCGCTCGGTGGGACCCACCGCTGTTTTCAGTTCTTTCCCCAGCTCCTCCTTCAATTCGTCCTGCATCTCCCCGGTTACCGCATTGGCGAGCATTTCGATTTTCTGCTGGTCGAAGGTCGAATAACGATCGGCGGGTGCGAAGTCGATCTGCAGGTTGGACTGAGTCTCCGGGTTATAGAGAAATACCTCGGATTCCTGGAGGCCGTCTTTCTCGTATCCCAGATCGATCATAAACTTGGGATATTCGGTGCTTACCTTCCAGCCCGGGGGAGCCGCCACATTGAAGGGATACCGGATCCCGGTGAAATGATTCCCTTCGATCTTGCCCACCGGGGCTTTCATGTCTACCTGGATCGCTTCCCGGACCGGTACCCGGGCCGGAAGGCCGGCGCAGCCGATGGAGAAGACCAGGATGAGCAGGAAAGCCCAGAGCCAGTGAATTTTTCTCACTTTCATTTTAACCTCCGAAGGATTCAAGTATGAAGAGCGGGATCTGACGAGCGAAGATGATAAAGCCTATAAATATTGTAATCCTATCATCGCGGAAGCTGTCAAGGGCCAAAATCAACTTGCCCGCTCCACGGTTTTTTTAGCGCTTGTTGCGGGTTCAGGCTGGAGGAATCCGGATCATCAGGCTCGGCGGGATAAAACTTCTAATGACCTTCCGCCTATCCTCCTCAAAAAGAGCCTGAGAGCAAATTCTCCCGAAGGGCAGACTGTCAAATAACGTCTCATCTTTCGAATTTCCGGACATGCCCGATCCGCAATGCGAAGAATAACTGCCTGCAGGACTGATGATCCGAATTCCTCCAGCCTGAAGCCCATGGGTTCTCCTTCCTTCCTCCCGGAGCTTTCTCGACGAGCGGGGTTTTCTCAAAAACTGGGGAGGGGAAAAGAAAATCATCTGCGGAGCGGGGAAGGAAATTCCTGAAGAGAATCGGAAGGATTGGATGGGGGCAAAAACGGGGTATATCCCGCAATCTTCGTCCATGGAATATACCCCGCTGAAATCAATAAAGATTTCTTACCTGGAAAAGGTTCCGGAATCAGCCGGCCAGGGTGGCCAGGTAGGCGTCGCCCATTTTTTCCAGATGGTTCTTGACATTCTCAAAGTCGTTGAAATGCCCTTCTTCCTCCCCCAGGAGCTTCTCGAAGAGCTGCTTGGAGATCTGGTCTTTCTCCGGGCGCAGACCACGGCCGCCTCGTTGTACATCTTGATGGCCGCGCTCTCCAGGGCCATGTCGGTCTTCAGCATGTCGGCGATGGACTGCCCTTTTTTGGCTATGGCATCGGGCTTGCTGGTGGGCTCTCCCTTGAGGAAGAGGATCCGCTCGGCCAGCGCCTCGGCGTGCTTCATCTCCTGGATGCCGACCTCTTTCAGCTTCTTGGCCAGTTTGCCGAAGTCCTGATCCTCCAGCTCATAATGCTGGGCCATGTACTGGGTGATGGCGGAAAGCTCCCGGGAACGGGCGGCGTTCAGCAGATCGATGACCTTCTTGCTCATATTCCCCTCCTTTTTATTATGTAGGGCTATCTACATTCCATTTTAAAGAGGCCCGGCCTTGAATGTAAAGAGGAAAAAAACCCCTCTTTTCCCCGCGGCTTTACCCCTCCCTATTCCAGTTTAATGTTGAATTCCTTGATCATCTGCCCGTATTGGGCGAAGCCTTCCTTCATGAACTTGGCAAACTCCTGCGGCCCCTGGTACATGACCGGCTGGCCGATGTCCTTCATCGATTTGATGAACTCCGGATCGTCGCAGACTTTTTTGAACCGCTCTGCCAGGTAGCGGACCACTTCGGGAGGGGTTCCCTTGGGAGCGGCCACGCCCTTCACCGAACCGACCGCCACCACATTATACCCAAGTTCCTTGAAGGTGGGAACGTCGGGGATCGCCGGGTCCCGGTTCTCCAGGGCCACGGCGATGGGGATCAGCCGCTTGGCCTTGATGTGGCTGATGACCTCCGAGGGATGGTTGCCCCCGCAGTCGGTCTGCCCGCCCACGATGGCGGTCACCGATTCCGCCCCGCCGCGGAAGGGGACGGTTACCATTTTCAAACCCGTGGCTTTTGCCACCGCCTGGAAAGTGATGTCCACGGAGCCGGCCCTGGTGGAGACCGAGGCGGTGACCTGGTCTTTCTTCTTCCCCCACTCGACGAGCTCTTTCATGGTCTTGTAGGGAGCATCGCCCCGGATGATTACGACGATGGAATGGATCGACAAGCGGCAGACGGAGACCAGGTCGTTGAAGGTGTCGTAGGGCATCTTCTGGAAGTGGGGGGTGACCAGGTCGTGCCCGGACCCGTATCCGACAAAAAGGCTGTACCCGTCGGGCTTGGAGCGGACCACTCCTTCGGTCCCGGTGATCCCCCCTCCGCCGGGTTTGTTCACCACCACCAGTGGTTTGTCGAAATATTTGGGGGCGTATTTAGCTACCAGACGGGCGAGGACATCGGTGGACCCTCCCGCGGCGAAGGGTACGACCAATTCAATGGCCTTGGTGGGATATTTTGCCTGGGCCCCGGCCAGCATGGGCAGGAGCAGGAAAGAACCGAGAACGATACCGACCAGCATTTTTTTCAACATGACAGACCTCCTTTGGATTTTGAATCACGGGTTCATTTTCTTTTTCTTTTGGCGAATGGTGAAAAAGACTTGAAGGACAATGAAAAAAATCAACAGCCCCATCAGGGCCCCGGAAATGGGCCGGGTGAAGAAGATGAGCGGGCTCCCCGCGGAAATCAGGAGCGCCTGGCGGATCGCCCGCTCCAGGATCGGGCCCAGGACAAAGGCCAGGATCATGGGGCCGGGCTCCAGGTTCACTTTCCGCAGAAGGTACCCGATGACCCCGAAGATCCCCATCACGTAAATGTCAAAGACCGTGTTCCGAATGCTGTAAACCCCCACGCAGCAAAAGAGGACGACGATCGGGGCCAGGATGGCATAGGGGACCCGCAGGAGCTGCACCCAGAGCCCCACCATGGGAAGGTTGAGGATGAGGAGCATCACGTTCCCGATGTACATGGAGGCCACGACCCCCCAGAAAATTTCCGGCTTCTCGGTGATCAGGAAGGGACCGGGCTGGACCCCCTGGATGAGGAGGGCGGCAAAGATCATGGCGATGGCCGCGTTGCCCGGGATCCCCAGGGTCAGGAGGGGAATGAAGGAGGCGCTGGCCGCGGCGTTGTTGGCCGATTCCGGACCCGCCACCCCCTGGATGGCCCCTTTGCCGAATTCCTCGGGGGTCTTGGAAACTCTCTTCTCCACCGCATAGGAAACCAGGGAGGAAATCACCGCTCCGCCCCCCGGGCAGGATTCCGATGAAGAAGCCGATGAAGGACCCCCGGATCACGGCCCACTTGGAATCCGCCCAGTCCTTGAGCGTCGGCCAGAGGTGGGTGATCTTGCGGGTGACCAGCTCGGTTTTCAGCACCTTTTCCAGGTTGTAGAAGATTTCTCCCACCCCGAACATGCCCATGGCCAGGGTGACGAAGTCGATCCCTTCCTGGAGCATGTGGAGTCCCCAGGTGAAGCGGATCGCTCCGGAGATGGGGTCGAGGCCCACGGAGCCCAGAAGCAGGCCCATGACGACCATGATCAACCCTTTCAGGATCGATCCTCCTCCCAGGAGCGTGGCCATGAGCAGCCCGAAGAGGGTGAGCGAGAAATATTCCGGCGGGCCGAACTTCAGGGCGAATTCCGCCAGGGGAGGAGCCACGAAGGTGAGGCCGAGCACTCCGATGGTCCCGGCGATGAAGGAGCCGATGGCGGCCATGCCCAGGGCGGGGCCGGCCCGGCCTTTCTTCGCCATCTGGTACCCGTCGATACAGGTTACGACCGAGGCTGCCTCGCCCGGGATGTTGACCAGGATGGAGGTGGTGGACCCGCCGTACATGGCGCCGTAGAAAATCCCGGCCATCATGATGATGGAGGTGACCGGGGACCCGATTTTGAAGCTCAGGGGCAGAAGGAGGGAGATGGTGGCGGACGGGCCCAGGCCGGGCAGAATGCCCACCATGGTGCCGAGTACGGCGCCGAGCAAAGCGAAGGTCAAATTGGTCAGGGTGAAGGCAATGTCAAAACCGCCGGCCAGCCCCTGAAACATTCCCAAAAATTCGCCCATTTCTTGTCCCTTATCATCAGCTCAGGAAGCCCCCGGGCAGGGGGACTTCCAGAAAGTAAGAGAAGATAAAATAGAGAACCGCGGTGACTCCGATGGAAATGGGCAGAATCGTAGCCCAGCGGATCCGTTCGATGCCCCACATCCAGATGATCAAGAAAAAGAAGGTGGTGAGAATAAAGCCCAGGGAGGGCAGAAGAACGGCATAGAGAAGAAAAATGCCCACCCCCAGCAGGGGCCGAACCCAGCCCCGCTCGGGCCAGAAGGGGACGGATTGCTCTTCTGCTTTCCAGCTCTTGGCGAGCAAGGCGATCGAAAGGGCGATCAGAACCAGCGCCAGGCCGAATGGCAGGAACCCGGGGCCGGGCCGGCTGGCCTTGCCCATGGACAAGGAGGTGGAACTCCAGGCAGTGATGACGCCGATGGCCAGAAGGACATACGCGGCGACTCGATCCCACTTTTCGATGGCTCATCTCCTTTGGGGAAGGAAGGGGATTTGAGCAATATCGATAAAAAATACCCTTCCACCTCGAAAATTGTCAAGGGGAAACAAGCACCTTCGGCACCTGGAATTTTCCATGTTTGCGGATGAAATTCGCCGTCCCCCCTTCATTCAGGAGAGTGACCATGAACTCGGGCATGGGGTGGGCCTGAATCGAACCGCCGCGGCTTTCATTAAAGACCTCGCCCCGGGCGAGATTCACCCTCAAAACATCGCCCTCGCTTATCTGATCCGTATCGCATTCTATCAAGGGCAACCCCAGGTTGATGGCATTGCGGTAGAAAATGCGGGCAAAAGTCTTCGCCAGGATCGCGGAAATCCCCCCGGCCTTGATGATCTTGGGAGCATATTCCCGGGAAGAACCGCACCCAAAATTCTTCCCCGCCACGATGAAATCCCCGGGCTGGACGTTGGCGTAAAAACCCGGCCGGATATCCTCCATCAGATGTTTGGCCAGCTGGGTGTAATCCAGGGTCTGGGTACGGTGCCGGCTGCTCATGATGTAATCGGTGTTGATATCATCCCCAAACTTGTGCGCTTTTCCCTTCAGGTCCATGGTTCCGTTCCTTTTTTACCCGAGGTATTTCCGGGGGTCGGCAATTTTTCCCTCCAGGGCCGCCGCGGCCGCGGCCGCGGGTGAACCCAGAAAGATATTGGCATTGGGGTTGCCCATTCTTCCTTTAAAATTGCGGTTGGCCGTGGATAGGACATTCTCCCCGTCCGCCGGAATCCCCCCATGGACTCCCACGCAGGGTCCGCATCCCGGGGCGAGGACCATGGCCCCGGCCTCCACCAGCGTCCGCATCACCCCTTGTTCCATGGCCTCCAGGAGGATCGACCGGGAGGCGGGGATGACAATCAGCCTCGTGTCCGGGGCAATCCGCCTGCCCTTGAGAATCGCCGCGGCGGTTTCCAGGTCTTCCAGCCGACCGTTGGTGCAGGTCCCGATCACCACTTCGTGAATCGGAGTCCCGGCGGCTTCTTGGAGGGGAACCACATTGTCCACCTTATGGGGTTTGGCAATCTGCGGCTCCAGCCGGCTTACCTGGAATTCCAAGGTGCGGCTGTAAATCGCGCTGGCATCCGCCTTCACCGCTTTGATTTCTCCTTTCACTCCGTTTTTTTGCAGCCACTGGCGGGTTGCCTTATCCGCTTCCATGATTGCCGCCTTGGCCCCCATCTCGATCCCCATGTTGCAGATGGTAAACCGGCTTCCCATGGAGAGGGAAGAGATGGTCTCCCCGGTCAGCTCCACCGCCTGGTAATTGGCTCCATCTTCGGTAAGTTTTCCGATCAAAAAGAGAATCAGGTCTTTGGCGAAAACCCCAGGGGGCAGGGTGCCCTGCAGCAGGATCTTGATCGTCTCGGGCACCTTAAACCACAATTGTCCCGTGGCCATGGCGGCGGCAACGTCCGTGGACCCCACGCCCGTGGCAAAGGCATTCAAAGCCCCGGCCATACACGTGTGGGAATCCGTGCCGATGGCGATCTGCCCGGGTCTTACTTCTTTTTCCACCAGCAGTTGATGGCAGATGCCTTCCCCCACTCCATGCTGCCGGATTCCCCACTGTTTCGCAAAATCCCGCATCTGCTTCTGCATTTGAGCGTAGTTTCGGGCCGGGGCGGGGACCAGATGGTCGTTCATAAAGCAGATCCTCTCCGGGTGGGGGATGACGATATCCCCCATCTCGGCGAGAGCTTCCAGGGCCATGGGGCCCAGGGAATCGTGGGCCATGATGACATCGATATCCGCCACCACCAGTTGGCCGGCCTTCGCCTCCATCCCGGACTTCTCGCCCAAAATCTTCTCGGCAATCGTATATCCCATATTATTCAACTCCCCCCTGGCAGGACCTCCCCCTCACCCCCTGAACCATTTAAGGTTCAGGGCTTTGCCCTGCACCCTACGAGGTGCAGGGCCGACCCTCTCCCGCGAGGGGAGAGGGAGTTTCCGGGTGGTAACCTATCTGACGGTCTTGTTGTATTCCGCTCCCGGAGTCAGGACGATATTCCAGTATTCCCCCGATCCCTTGATAAACCGGTAATTGTGGTTCACCCCGGGGGGAATTCGCACGGTCTTGGGAGACTCGATCCGGTGCCATTTCTCACCCAGCAAAACTTCCGCCACCAATCCGGACATATCCGGGTTGTATCCCTTGAAAATGAACAGGCTTTCAAATTCATGGCTGTGCGCCTCGATATGCATGTCCGGCTGATCCACATTTTCCACCGTGCGCATGATGACGTAGATGTTGCCCTCGGGATTATTCTTGTGGTCGGAAAAGACATACCTCGTTCCCGGGCCCTTGGTGTGCTTGGTCAACTCCTCCGCGCTTCTGGCCACCACATTCAAAATTAAATTTTCCATCATCCGTACCTCTCCGTATTTTTTCCTGCGTACAAAATTTCGATATCTTTCTTGTTCTGTTCTCTGGGGGAATGAAGAAAAGAATATCGCCGCAGAGCAAACAAATTGGAATGTTGGAATCATACCTGTGTTGTAGCCCGGGGGCAAGGGCCTGGCCCTCAAAAAGCATCGGCCGGGCGAGCCCTTTCCCTGGAGGCTTCGACTACATTCCGCAGGATGAAGCGGGCCGATCGGGCGACCAGCCGGTCGTCCCTAACGAGAGAGGAACTTTCCACGGGGTGCGAGAACGGTTGGCCCGCCCGCTCCTTGGAATAGAAGGTGCCTTATGATTTTTGAGGGCCAGGCCCTTGTCCCCGGGCCTGGCACCCGGGAGAAGCCACAAACCCGCACTATCCTTTGACCAGTCCCATCCCCTGCGCGAAGGCCTTCAAATTCACCTCCAGGTGGGCCCCCGGGAAGCTTTCCTGAATCATTTCCTCAAACGTTTTCTTACCCAACGGCAATAGTCCGGTCCCGGCAAGGGCCCCCACCATGATGATATTGGTGAAGATGGGGGAGCCCAGGGAAAGGGCGATTTCCGTGGCATCCACGAACCAGGATTTCCGGGCCAGTTCCTGGATGGTCGACTTGATCTTGTCCAGGGAGGGATATTCCGCATCCCCCACGGTCACGGCCGTGGGGTAGATGGGCCGGGAGTTGATGACCGCAGAAGTGGAAGGGTTGCCGTACTGGGCGATGACCCGCAGCGCCTCCACCGGCTCCAGGGCCACGATGATGTCGGCCTGCCCCTCGGGGATGAGAGGGCTGAACTGGGAGTCCCTGGAGATGCGCAGGTGGCTCATCACCGCCCCGCCCCGCTGGGAAGCCCCGTAGGTATCCCCAATGGTGACATAGTAATTCTCCCGCACCAGAGCCCGGCCGACCAGCTGCGAGGCCATAACATTGCCCTGGCCTCCCACCCCGGCAATGATCAGATTCAAGGGATCCTTGGTTAGGTTCATTTGTTTTCCTCTCTGATGATGGCCGATTGCGGACAGATGTCGGCGCAGACCCCGCAGCCGGTGCAGATGACTTCGTCAACCTGGGATTTCCCCTTTTCCTTGTCCCAGATCAGCCCCGGGCACTTGAAAATCCGGGTGCAGATCCGGGCGCAGCCGCAGGACTCTCCCATGCACTTTTCCGGGTCTACGCGGACCTTGTAAGTCGCCTTTTCTCCCTTGGCCTTGACCAGGGCGCATTTCCGCCGCGAGATGAGGACCCGGACCCCTCCCTCCTGGCTGACCAGGTCCAGGACTTTGTCCATGGTGTCCTGGAGGTCGAAGGGATCGCAGGTCTCCACCCGCACGCCCAGGGAAGAGCAGAGCTTTTCGATGTCCACCACGGGCGCGGGCGATCCGGTGGCCGTCTCCCCGGTCCCCGCGTGGGGCTGGAATCCGGTCATGGCCGTGGCGCTGTTGTCCAGGACCACCATGATGAAGTTGGACTGGTTGTACACTCCGCTGATCAGGGCGGGGATGGCCGCATGGAAGAAGGTGGAATCCCCGCAGACCGAGAGCACGGGCTGGTTGAACCCGAACGGTTTCAGCTGGCCGAAACCGGTGGCCAGGCCGGTTCCCGAGCCCATGGCGTGCATGGTCTTGAGCTGGAAGAACCCGGCCGGGCCCAGGCCGATGGAGTAGCAGCCGATGTCCCCGGTCACGAACCCTCCGCGCCCGTCCAGCTTGAGGGCGTTCTTGATGGCCCAGAAAGTCGCCCGGTGGGGGCAGCCGGCGCAGAAGCCCAGATCCCGGTCGGGGACCAGGGATTTGGTCATCTCCAGGGCCTTCTTGCCGTAGTTCGCCTCCCGGGGGGCGTAGGGTTTATCCATGACCTTGGACAGGGCGTTGATGATCAAATCGGGGTTGATCTCTCCGAAGGGATGGACGTGCCCGGAGCTTTTTCCGTAGAAGTTCCAGGAGCCGATCTCCGGGGACCACTCGGCGGCCAGCTCCTTCACGTTGTTTTCCAGGAAGGGATCGACTTCCTCGACGAAAAGGACCCGCTTGGCGTTGGCCATGTGTTTGGCCAGAAGCTTGGAAGGGAGAGGCCAGGTGGTTCCCATCTTGAGGATCCCGACCCGGTCCTGCAGGTCCAGGGTCCGCACCGCCTCCTGGGAGTAGAACCAGCCGCTCCCGGAGGTGATCATGAGAAGCTCGGGCTTTTCCGGCCCCACGTACCAGTTGAAGGGAGAGGTCTCGTACATCTCCTGGACTTTTTTCAGCTTCAGGTGAAGAGCCAGGTGGCGGAGGGGCGCCGCCACGGGGATAAAGATCTTGGAGGTGTCATACCGGGCGGTCTTTTTCTCCCGGGGAAGCTCACCCAGCAGGACGTTTCCCTTGGCGTGCGAGATCCGGGAAACAGCTCCGGACGATGACCAGGCTGTTGATGGATTCGGAGAGGTCGAAGGCATACTTGGCCATGTCCTTGGCCTCCTGGAAGGTGGCCGGTTCCAGGAGGGGCAGGTCCCCCAGCTTGGAGATGAAGCGGGAGTCCTCCTCGTTGGTGGAGGAGAGGGCCGCGGGGTCGTCCGCGGCGACCAGAACCAGACCCCCGGTCCCGACCCCGGAGAGGTTCAGGTTGAGGATGAAATCCGAAGCCACGTTCACCCCGTTCTGCTTCATGGCGCTCAGGGACCGCAGGCCGGCGAAGGAGGCTGAAGCCGCGGCTTCCAGGGCCACCTTCTCGTTCACCGACCACTCCACGTAGATTCCCATGTCCTTGGCCACCTGGGAGAGGGTACCGATGATCTCGGAAGAGGGATTGCCGGGATAGGCGGCGGCAAACTGGACCCCCGCCTCCAGGGCTCCCCGGGCGATGGCCTCGTTTCCCATGAGCAGTTCATTGGACCCGGGCGCGTTTTTTTTGATAACCGACATAAATCCTCCTAAAAGACATTCACCACAGAGGCACAGAGGGCACGGAGAATTCAAAAGGAAAGGCAAATACCAAGACCATATTGGATTTTATCGATTTATTTCTTGGTTTTTACATCTAATCCTAATTCTTCTCTGTGATCTCTGTGTCTCCGTGGTGAAATATTGTTTTTTTTTAGGCCGGTAAAAGCGGACGCAAGCGCATCCGCTCCCTGCAGGTACAACAGGTTGTCCTTGCTCCCCGTTCGTTTGACGATGTTCTCCAGGGCCCGTTTCTTCTTCAACAGGGCGGCTTCCTGCAGATGCTTCAGGTTGGCCCGGGGGACATCGGAGACTTCGATCATTTTGGCCTTCTTCGCCTCCTCCAGGAGCTCCTGCCCTTTGGCCGTGCGCAAGATCACCGTGTTCCAGCCGGCGATTCCTTCCACGGCCCCCACGGAGAGGTCGGAAAATTCCGCGGTCATGTCCAGACAGACGCCGCAGGTGGGCCGGACGAACTTGCGGATGTGGTCCAGGGAGATGGATTTCATCCCCCCGGGAAGATGCAGCTGCAGGACGTTGGCCGGGGGCGGGGGAATGTCCATCTTTCCGATTTTTTCCACCGGGTAGTCCTTCTTGAGAAATTGCAGCGTGTCCGGGTAGGCGAGGGCCCAGGTGCAGAAAAGTCCGATGACCAGCTGCAGCTTCTCGACGTGGTTCTTGTTCTCCAGGGGATTGATCCGCATCTTCCCCATGGCCAAAACCTGGCAGGGGATTCCCACGACAGCGATCTTCTTGGGGGATCCCTGGACTCCCTTGTTAAAAGCTTCGAGGGTTGGAGAGGCTATGTAGTTAGACCCGGCGCAGGCCAGGACCTGGCGTTTGTCCTGGGCCAGGGCCCCCGAGGAGAGAAGCTCTTTCCCTCTCTTGGTCAGCACGGCGCCGTCGATCATTTTTTTCTTCAGGGCCAGGGCGATGAGGGTCGAGGTGACTCCGCCGTATTGGCCCTTGGCGAGGGCCGATTTATCCAGGGACTTGGCCATGACCACCTGGCGGCGGGTCCCCAGGGAATCTCCCGGATAAGGGGCCCCGAAGAGGGCCTGGTTGACCGCTTCCAGGTCTGAGGAAGTCCGGGGGCAGAAAAAATAGCACCGCCCCTGGGAGAGGTTGCAGTTGTCCATGAGGACGATTCGGCCGCGGTGGGCCCGGAAATAGGGGCAGAGGCCCACGCAGGCGCCGCAGAGGGTGCAGAGGTCCGCTTTGATCACTTCTTTTTCCAGGTCCTGGGGACCCTTGACTTCCATGCTCATCGCTACCCGCCCTTTCTGATCAGATTGCCGTTCGTTGCGCGGAAAATTCATGAAATAGGGAAGATTCCAATTGACCGTCCCCTTATTAACTCATCTGCGGGGTTTTTGTCAATGAGGATAAAAGCCTTGCCATGCCCATCCCCAGTTTCTCGTGCTCGTTGGGGTTCAGGTCGGAGGAATTCGGATCATCAGGCTCGGCGGGATGATCGTTTTCTAATCACCTTCCCGCCTGTCCTCCGCAAAGAGAGGCCTGCGAAGAAATAGCTCCAGGGGCAAGATTGGGCGAAACCATCTCCCCTTGCGAATCTCCCCGGGACAGGCCCGACCCAGGGAAAGAATAACTGCCTTAGGATGATGATCCGAATTCCTCCGGCCTGAACCCCATGGGCACCCCTTCTATCTTTTGGCTTTTTCTCGGCCGTGGGTTCTTTCCTCAAAAACTGGGGGAGGGCAAGGGGAATAATCCTTTTTCGCAGACTTATGCCGGGCGTTTGATCAGGGGACTCAGGACCGGATCCCGGGGGTCCAGGTAAATCAGGTCTTTCGGATTGCGGCTTCTGAGAAGCAGGTTTTTCACCGCCGTTTTCTTCTTGCCCAGGGAGGCGTTTTTCAGCTTTTCCACGTTCCCGGCCGGCACCTCCCGGAACTCCAGGAGCCCCCGTTCCCGGGCCAGGTTCAGAAGCTTCTGCCCCTGGGCGGTCCGGACGATGACCTGATTCCAGTTCTTGGCTTCTTCCCACCCCTCCGATAAACGGGCCGAGCCCACGGAGAGATCGCTGAACTCGGCGGTCAAATCGGGGCAGTACCAGCAGGCTCCCCGGACGCAGCGGTTTACTTCGTCGAGAGAGATCTCCAGGCGGCCCTTCTTGGTGAAGACCTGGAGCAGATGAAACTGGCTGGGAGGGATATCCATGCCTTCGATCTCCCCCAGATCGATCTTTTCCCTTAGCAGGGCCAGAAGGTTGCGCCAGGACAGGGCCCACCCGCAGAACAACCCGATGACCAGCTTCACCTGATCGATCCGGTCGGCATAGGATGCCAGGGGTTTTCGGCGCATCTTGGCCAGGGCCAGGGCCTGGCAGGGGGTGGCCACGATCCCGATCTTCTTCCCGCCTTCCTTGGCGATGCGGTTGAATTCGGCCAGATTGGGTGAAACCACGAATCGGCTCCTGCCCCGCTTTTTTATTTCCGCAGGATCGCGCACGGCCTTTCCTTCGGGCAGAAGACTCCGGCCTTCGTCGGCGAGGATGGCCGTGTCGATGATCCCTTCCTGAAGAGCCAGGGCCATGAGGGTCGTTACGGTTCCTCCGTGTTGAGCGCCGGCGCGGGTCTTGGGATCGGCGGCGCGGGTGATGTAGAACCCTTTCAGGGAACCGATTTCCGGCGTCAGGTCCTGGGGGTCGAAAAGAAGCTTCTGGAGCGCTTGCAGGTCGGTGGGAGTGCGGGGGCAGAAGGCATAGCATCCCCCCTCCTTGAGGTCGCAGGTATGGAGCATGATGACCTCGTCATGATAGGCGGTGTGATAGGGACACAAGTTCACACAAGCGCCGCAGCCGGTGCAGAAACCCGACTCCTTCACTTCTTTATGAAGCTCCTTTTGACCCGAAATTTTTCCCTCCATGCCCCTTTCCTCCAAATCCAAGATGTGCGAAATTTCCTGCTCCAGGCTTGGAAACCTCATTCCGGCTTTCCAGCCATTAAAGATTACCATCCGGGATGAAACCGGTCAAATGATTCTCTTCCCAACGTGCCTTCCTTTCTTGCCTCCGGAAGCAAGGTTGGGGGACGGGAAAATCCCCCCTAAATATTTCCCTTGACACGTGGAGGGGCATCTGCTAGGTTCCACGATACGGAACAATAATTCCATAAAAGTTCTCTACCATCCACACCCCAAATTCGATCAGGCCTTATGGATCCGGAGATTTAACCTCTTGGATACCGTCCTTCAAGGTACATCATTTTTTGAGGGGAAAATGGGCATTTTCAATCTCTGCGGGATGATCTTCCAGGAAGATAGAGTTTCCTCCCCCGGGATGGGAAATGCCCTTTTTTATGGGAAAATACTCGAAGATTCTTCTCGAATAGGAGGGGACGATTTATGTCGCAAGTAAGCTCAAATGAGAAAAAACAAATCCCGATCAAAGATGGTTTATTCACCACTCCTCTATCACCCCTTGCGCAGGTCAGGTTGATGGGAAGCAAATGTGAGAATTGCAGTGAAGTTTCATTGGGGAAACGACAGGCCTGCGCAAACTGCGGGGGTGCAAACCTGGAAGAGGCACCGCTCAGCCGTAAGGGAAAATTGTGGACGTATACGGTCATTCGACATCGGCCGCCCGGGGATTATAAAGGGCCCGATCCATTCGTTCCTTTTGGCTTGGGGCTGGTTGAGTTGCCCGAGGGAATTCGCGTCCTGTCGCCAATTCAATGCGAGCTGGGAAAAATAAAGGTGGGGATGGAGTTGGAGATGGAGGTGTATCCTCTGTATACGGATGAAAACCAGAACGAGGTAATGGCCTTTCGGTTCAGGCCGGTTTAGGAGGGATCCAGATGAAAGAGGTTGCGATCATTGGTGTGGGGATCCATAAGTTCGGCCGGTTTGAGAATAAATCCTACCTGGAATTGGGACAAGAAGCGGCCCAGATGGCCCTGAGGGATGCCAATTTGCAGTGGAAAGATGTCCAGATGGCCTACCTTTCGAAGATGTATCTTCCCGCTACTTCGGGGGCCAGGATTCTGAAGCCTCTGGGCGCCACGGGAATCCCCATTTGCGATATTGAGGCGGCCTGCGCGAGCGGGGGAATTGCCTTAAGCCAGGCGATTTTGGGGATTCAGTCCGGAGCCTTCGATCTGGTTATGGTCCTGGGCGCGGAAAAAATGCCCCGAGGATTCATGGACCCATCCATGATCTACGAAAAATGGCAGATTCAAATGGGCATGGACACGAACCCGAGCTATTGGGCCATGCGAGCGCGGCGGCACATGCATGAATATGGGACCACCGATTTGCACCTTGCCAAGGTGGCCTTCAAAAACCACAAAAACAGCGTCCATAATCCCTATGCGATGTACCGGAAAGAGTTCACCATCGAGGAGATTATGAACTCTCCCTTGGTCTGCGACCCCATCCATCTCCTGGAAATCTGTGCACCCAACGAAGGCTCCGCCGCCGTGGTCCTCTGTCCGAAAGAAAAGGCTGCAAAATTTACGAGCAAGCCGATTACCGTTGCCGCCTGCGTTCCCACGAATGCCTACTATTCCGCCGATTTCCGGGCCCCCGTGGAAAGCTTGAGTGCCAAAACGGTGAACCCTGGGCCGACGGAAGTGGCCGCGAAAAAAGCTTACCAACAGGCGGGGATCGGCCCCCAAGAAATTCATTGTTTCGAGGTTCAGGACACGGACGCCTTCTGCGAGATCGAAATCTATGAACAGTTGGGTCTCTGCAAGACGGGCGAGGGGGGGCGTCTCCTGGATGAAGGGGTCACCGAAATCGGCGGGAAATACCCGGTGAATACGAGCGGAGGGTTGATCAGCAAGGGAGAACCGATTGGTGCGTCCCACCTGGGCCAGATCTTTGAAATCGTGACCCAACTGCGGGGAGAGGCGGGAAAGAGGCAAGTCCCGAAGGCCAAGGTCGGACTCGCCCATGTTCTGGGTGCCGGGAACAACTGCGCGGTGACCATCCTGAAGGTGTGAGGGCGGAGCCGATATCCGAAGGGGAGATCGGCCGGGAAGAAGTTCGGAGCGGAGGAGGGCGGATTGAATTTTGGTGAATCCTTAACCATACAATCCTATCGCCACCCCGATAAAATCGCCATTGAGGATGACAACCAGAAGATTACCTTATCGGGAGTTGAACGCCCGAGTAAATCGTGTGGTTCACGGGTTTATCGAATTGGGGTTGAAAAAGGGCGATATCCTCTGTCATCTTCAAGGGAATACGGTCGAACATTTCGAACTTCTGTTCGCCGCGGCCAAAGCCGGAATGGTCCGAATGCCCCTAAATCCCCGGGGGGAAAGGTCGGAATTCATCAAGCTGGTCAATACCTTTGAACCTCAAGCTTTCCTGTACGAACAAGAATTCTCGGGAGTCATCCGGGAAATCAGCCCCTTCATAAAGTGCCCCCGGTTCATTTTTGTGGGAAAGAATCCTCCTTCCGGCTCCGTCGCCTACGAAGAATTGGCGACGCAATACCCGTACCGGGAGCCGGACATCGGGGTGGAAGAGGGTGATCCTTTTCTCATTCAACCCACCTCGGGGACCACGGGTTTCCCCAAAGCGGCCTTGATTTCCCAGGGGGGGCTGATTCGCCGGGCCATCATTCGGGCCATGGACCTGAACAATCATTCCCGGGGGGTCTATTTGGGCGTTACCGCCCTGGCAAACACCGCCTCCATCTTTTACGCCTCCAGCCAATTGTACCTCGGGGGTACGGTCATTCTGCGGAATCGCTTCGATCCGGTAAGAACTGTGGATACGATCCGAGAAGAGCAGGTGACGCATGTTTCCATGGTCCCGGTCATGTGGGAAAGAATTCTCCAACTTCCCGGATTAAAAAAGCATGACCTCCGCTCCCTGGAGATCGCCATCTCCTACGGCGCTCCGCTGCACCAATCCACGAAAGAAAAATTCATCCGGAATTTATCTCCTAACCTTTTTGAAACCTTCGGGATCACCGAAACCGGCCCGATCAGCAACCTGTATCCCCGCGACCAGCTAAGAAAAACGAATTGTGTCGGCCAGCCTACCATGCATACCCGAATTAAAATCGTGGATGAAGACGGCCGGGAACTTCCCCCGAAAAGGGAGGGTGAAATTGTGGTCCGGACCCCATACTTATTCATGGGGTACTTCCGAAACCCGGAGGCCACCGCCGAGGTCCTCCGGGACGGCTGGTATTATACCGGGGACGTCGGGATGCTGGACGAGGAGCATTATTTGTACATCCTCGGCCGGAAGAAGGACATGATCATCAGCGGCGGTTACAACATCTATGCAGAGGACCTTGAGAGAACCCTGGCCGCGCATCCGAAGGTCCACGAGTCGGCGGTCATCGGGGTTCCCGATGAGGAATGGGGAGAATCGGTGAAAGCATTGGTCGTTTTGAAAGCGGGCTTGGAAGCCACCCCGGAAGAGATCATCGAATTCTGCCAAACCCGCCTGGCCAGCTACATGAGGCCGCGGACCGTTGAATTTGTGCCCAGCCTCCCCCGCAGTGGTCCCGGCAAAGTCGCCAAGAATAAACTCCGGGAAAAATACTGGACAGGATTGGATAGGAAGGTTAACTGAGGCTTCCAGTCTCACAGGAGAATCGATGGAAAGAGGAGGGTCAGGGAGTTGAGTCTCTAAGTGTGGTTGGTTCATGAGAGGTCCGGAGGAAATTCATGGTTCATTCTGTTTATCGGGCTGCGGAAATCCTGAGCATGTTAAGCGCGGGCAAGAACCGGATTACCGACATTGGTAAAGAATTGAATTTAAGCAAGAGCACGACCCATCGTTTGTTGAAGACCCTGGAAAATTGCGGGTTCGTTTTTCAAGATCCGGTTTCCCATCAATATTTTTTGGGAAATCTGATCATAAAACTTTCCTCGAACCCGCTATCCACGCATCAAAACCTGATCGTATGCGCTTACGAAGAGATGAAAAGGTTAAGGGAGGTCAGCGGGGAGACGGTCACGATCCATATCCGCATCGGGACGCAAAGGATTTGTCTGGAGGAGATGCAGGCGAATCAAAATATTCGCTATGGCGTGGGCAAAGGATCCGTGTCGCCGATCTATGCCGGGTCTGCCGGTAAAATTTTGCTGGCCGAACTTGCGGAAACAGACCGCAGCCACCTGATCAAGAATATCCATTTAACCCCGGTCGGCCCCCATACCATAACGGATCGAAATGGGTTGCTCCGGGAGATAGAGAAAATACGAAAGCAGGGCTATGCCATCAGTTCGGGAGAGACGCTGGAGGGGGCCATATCCATTTCCGTTCCCATCAAGGGTTACTTCTGTCCCGTTGCCTTAAGCATTTTTGGTCCCAAATTCCGGCTTGAGCCGATCATCCTTGGTTTGAAAAAGAAGATGGAAATGAGTGCCAAGCGGATTGGCGCCAAAATCAAACATGCGG
Source organism: uncultured delta proteobacterium (assembly GCA_963802665.1). Classification (GTDB taxonomy): domain Bacteria; phylum Desulfobacterota; class SM23-61; order SM23-61; family SM23-61; genus SM23-61. The sequence continues at coordinate 35,957 of CAWDJO010000013.1, forward strand.
GTTAAGTCTGTCGGGGCGATTCATGAATCGCCCCTACGGGAGAAGGCGTGATCGCAGGACGTTAAGGATGAAATCCGGAGAAGGGTACAAGATCCAGGGGCCATTTACCGAAAAAGGAAATGATCCAATATGGACACCAAAGATTCGAATCTGATTCTGGAAGGCATTCGGGTAATCGATCTATCCAGGGTACTGGCCGGGCCCTTTTGCGGCGCCATTCTGGGCGACATGGGAGCCGACGTCATCAAAGTGGAAGACACCAAAACCGGCGACGAACTCCGTACCTGGCCGCCCCACAAAGAGGGAGAATCGCCGGGGTTTCTGGTCAATAACCGGAACAAGCGCGGAATCGCCGTCAATATGAAAGCGCCGGAGGGAGTGGAAATCATCCGCCGTTTGGCGGGAGACGCCGATGTGCTGATCGAAAACTTTCGCACCGGCACGATGGAAGAGTTTGGGCTGAGTTATGAGAAACTTTCCGAGAAGAACCCCAAGTTGATCTACTGCTCCGTTTCGGCCTTCGGTCGCACCGGGCCCCGGGCGCAGGAGGCCGGCTATGAGGCGCTCATGCAGGCCTTCACCGGGATCATGTCGATCACCGGCGAGCCCGATGGCCCGCCGGTACGCTGCGGGGTTTCTTTCCTGGATCTCACCACCGGCGTCCTCTGCGCCCTGGGTGCGGTTTCCGCCCTTTACCAGCGCGCCCGAACCGGCCTGGGCCAGAGGATCGACGGCTCGCTGCTGGCCACCGCAGTCGCGTTGATGAATTTTCAGGCTGAAGGATACCTGCTGGCCGGCGCGGTTCCCAAAGCGCTGGGGTCCGGTGCTCCGGGCACCTCTCCGTACCGTAACTTTCGCTGCGCCGACAACCAGTGGGTTTTCATCGCCGGGGCCAACGACAATCTCTGGAAACGCCTGGCAGGGGCCATCGGGCTGGGCTCGTTGGCCGAAGATCCGCGATATGCGACCAATGTCGAGCGGGTCAGGAACCGGATGGAGTTGGAAAGGATCGTTCAAGAGGCCATCGGCCGCTTCGACCGGGGGCCTTTACTGAAGCTCCTGGAAGAAGCGGGGGTACCCGCGACGCCGGTCAACCGGGTGGATCAAGCCCTGGAGGACGCCCAGGTCAAAGCGCAAAACATGATCTGGCAAATCGACCTGCCCCGCCTGGGAAAGACCCCCCTGGTGGGTTTTCCCCTGGCCTTCTCCCGGATGCAACCCCGAATTCGACGCAACCCCCCCCAACAGGGGCAACATACCGATGAAATTCTAAAGGAGTGCGGGTATAGTGCAAGGGAGATTGCCCTGCTGCGGGAGAAGAAAGTGATTCTTTAGAAAAGAGGGCCGGCCGTTTTGCCGGTGCGTGAAAATGGCGCCTTCGGCAGTTGGGCGAAGACGGAGGAAAAGGGGAAAGGCTGGAGCGTTTCGGAAATGATGGGCCAAAATAACTGGGAGAAGATCCCAAATATGAAAAGGAGGGGAAAAAATGAAAATCATGAAGACCCAGAGGTGGTGCGGTTCCTTTTCTCCGGTATGGATCCTGGTCATGATCCTGGCCACGATTCTGGCCTGGGTGGGGCTGGAGAATTCCGCCGGGGCCCAGGACGAGTTCAAGTACGGATCTTTGATGCCGGTTACCGGCCCCATTCCGCAGTACGGTGAGTACTTCATCCGCGGCAGCCAGCTGGCCCTGGAGGAGCTGGAAAAAGGCGGGTGGATCGGGGGCAAGAAGATCCGGGTCATACTGGAGGATAGCAAGGCCGATCCCAAGATTGCTCTCGTGGCCATGAACAAACTCATCAATATTGACAAGGTCCCCATTGTGGAAAGCCTCGTAACCCCGGTATTGATGGCGGCTGGCCCGATTGCGATGCAGAACAACGTCGTCCTGGTGAACACTGCCGCCCAAAGCGTCCCCCTGAGGAAGCTCGGCCAGTTTTTCTTCAGTATTAATCCCCTGGCCGATGTGGTGATGGCGCTCAGCGTTGAATATGCGGTCAAGGGGATGCAGGCCAAGACGGCGGCGATTATTCATGTGAACAACGATTATGGACGGCTGGTCGGGCAGACTTTTAAGGATATCTTCGAGAAACAGTACGGGGGAAAGATCGTCGCCACCGAGATCATTAACATGGGGGAGACGGATTTTACGACCCACCTGACCAAGATCAAGTTCGTTCAGGCCGACATCATTTTCACGGTGGCCCATGAAGCCGAGTTAGGCTACGCCCTCAAGAAAGCCAAGCAGATCGGGTTGAAAACTCCTTTCCTGTCCGGCCCGGGAATGACCGGCCCCATGACCATCGAGATCGCCGGGGATGCCATCGAAGGACTGAAAACCCCGGATTACGTCTTTGACCCTTACAACGGAACAGAAAAGATGAAGTCTTTTGGGAAGCAGTACAAAGAACATTTCAAGATCATGCCCTACAGTTTCCCGGCCTTTTCCTACGACGCGGTGATGCTTTACGCTGACGCCCTGAAAAGCGGGGCCCGGACCGGCCCGCAAATCAGGGACTTCTACCGTTCTTTGAAAGGCTGGGTCGGAGTTTCTGGCCCGGTGACGTTTGATAAGGACGGAATCACCACGACGGGGGCCGTCATCCGCGAGTTCCGCAAGGGCGTTTTTGTGGATGTGAAGTGGAAATGAGGGCCGGCGCCGCGGGGGGCAGCTCGGGTGCCCTTGTAGGGGCACGATGCATCGTGCCCCTACGGCCCCGATGAAGGATATTTCCTTCTTATCAATGCCGCAGAGTCGGGGTTTGGAATTCGCATTGTAGGGGCGGCCCCCGGTGGCCGCCCGCAAGAAGGGCAACTACGGGGGGTTGCCCCTACAATTTGATACCATCTCGAGCACAATTTCATTGGTAAGCGCCTAAAAGGAAACCCATGGAGTTCTGGCTCTTTCTTCAGCTGCTGATCAACGGGATCATTGCGGGAAGCCTCTATGCCTTATTGGGGATCAGTTTCACCGCCATATTCGCCCCCACCAAGATCTTCCATTTCATGCATGCCAGCGTCTATGTCTTTGCCGGCTATTTCCTGTACCAGTTTGCCATGGGATGGGGGTGGCCGGTTCCCGTTTCCATTCTGGTCGCGGTGCTGCTGGCGGGGATCATGGGGGTCCTCGCCGAGCGGGTGATCTATTCTCCCCTCCGGAGAATGGGCGCCGGCTCCATGGAAATGCTCCTGAGTTCTTTCGGGGGGTACGTCATTCTTCAGAATCTGATTTTACTGATCTGGAAAAGCGACCCCCGGACCGTGAAGATTCCCGAGGTATTGAAAAACGGGATCCCGGTGGGGCTCCTTACTTTTACTCCCCTGGATATTCTGACCGTGATCACTGCCGGAGCTGCCCTTTGGGCCGTGACCCTTTTCATGCGTCATACGAAGGTCGGAAAGGCCATGCGCGCCGTGGAAAACGACCCCTTGGGCGCAACCATCACCGGCATTCCCACCGAATGGGTCCGGCTGGTGAGTTTTTTCCTCGGCTCCGTCCTGGTGGCGGTGGCGGTGACCTTCCACGTGGTGGACAAGGGTTTAGAGCCGACCATCGGAGTCAACGCCGTTCTGGTGGCCACGGTGGCGATGATCGTCGGGGGCGTGGGTTCGTACGGCGGCGCGGCCCTCGCCGGGCTCATGATCGGGATCGCGGAGAATCTGGGGATCTGGCAGATTCCTTCAGAATGGAAGAACACCATTACCTTTTGCGTATTGGTCCTGTTCATTCTCTTCCGACCCCGGGGATTTTTCGGCCACCGGATGACTCGATATGAGGGGTAGAAGGTGATCTATCTTATTTATGTGATCAGCCTGATTGCGGTCTATGGGGTTCTCACCATTTCGTTGAATCTTTCCGTTGGGTATACGGGTATCCTCTCTCTGGCCCAGGCCGCTTTCATGGGAATTGGAGCCTACTCCGCGGCGATCCTGCTCACCCAATGGGGGTTCAATTTTTTTACGACTCTTCTGGTGGGCATGGCCATCGCGGGCCTGGTGAGCTGGGGGCTGGCCTGGGCGACCCTCCGATTGAAGGGGGATTACTACGTGATCGCCTCCTTCGGCTTTCAGATCATCCTCTACAACATTTTCCTCAACTGGATCGGCCTGACCCGAGGCCCTTTCGGCATCCGCCAAATTCCTCCCCCGGAGATCTTCGGATTTTCTTTCCTGGGACCCCAGAGGTACGCCCTCTTCACCCTGGGAATCCTGGCCCTGTGTTTATGGGTAGCCCGGCGCGTGGGCGAGTCCCCCTACGGGAAAGTCCTCCGGGCCATCCGGGAGGACGAGGCGGCGGCGGCCTCCATCGGCAAGAACGTGAACCGGTACAAGATGTCGATCTTCACGGTGACCGCCATGCTCGCCAGTGTGGGGGGAGCGTTATATGCCAGCCTGATTACCTATATCGACCCCTTTACGTTCACCATCCATGAATCGATCTTTATTCTGGCCCTGGTCATTATCGGCGGATCGGGAAATGTGTATGGGTCGGTGGTCGGAGCGGCGGTTTTGATCTCCCTGCCGGAGATGCTCCGCTTCTTCCATGTCCCCACCGCGGTTGCCTCTCCCATCCGGGAGATTCTATACGGAGCGCTCATGATCATCTTCCTTCGCCTGCGTCCCAAGGGGTTGCTGCCGGAGCGGATCACGTCGGGGGTGGTGCGCTGATGGACCGGGACAAATCATTTTTCCGGGTGGACGGCCTGTCGAAAGCTTTCGGAGGTCTTCTTGCGGTCGGAGACGTTTCGTTCCTCGTGGAGAAAGGAAGCCTGACCAGCCTGATCGGCCCTAACGGGGCGGGGAAGACCACCCTGTTTGACCTGATCTCCGGGTTCTTGCCCGCGGATGAGGGCCGAATCGTGTTTAAGGACCGGGATTTGGCCCAGCAAAAGCCCCATGATATCGTTTCCCTGGGAATGGCCCGAACCTTCCAGCACCTCGGCCTCTTCAACCAACTCTCGGTCTGGGATAATGTCTTCCTCGGCCTGCCGGGCAAGCGCCGGGAAAGTCTATGGGGCGTCTTCCTCCCCCGGCCGATCCTGCGGCGGGAAGAACGGGCGTTCGAGGAACGGACCCGCGAAATCCTCGACTTTCTGGGCCTCACCGAGAAGGCTGGAGAGCGGGTGGCGAACCTCTCCTGGGGCGACCAGAAGCTGGTCTCCATCGGCCGGCTGCTGGCCACGGACGGGGAATTCCTTTTGCTGGACGAGCCGGCCTCCGGCCTCTCCGACGAGCAGATCGAACACCTCAAGTCGCTTCTCCGGGGCCTGGTTTCCAGGGGAAAGACGATCCTGCTCATCGACCATAATATGGAGGCGGTGATGGACATTTCGGATTGGGTCATTGTCCTCAATTTCGGAAAGGTCATCGCCGAAGGAAAACCGGCCGAGATTCTGGCGAATGAAGAAGTGGTCCGGATTTACCTGGGGGTGTAGCTTTGGAAAAGATTCATCCGCTTCTGTCCGTCGATCATCTCTCGACGGGGTATTCCAAAAAAACCGTGCTCGAAGGGGTCTCCCTGCATGTCAAGGAGGGGGAAAGGATCGCCGTCGTGGGGCGCAACGGCGCCGGGAAAAGTACTTTGCTGCTGACCCTTCTGGGAGTGGTCAAGGCCTGGAGCGGGCAGGTCCTCTACCTGGGAAAAGAGTCCACCCATGCTTCTCCGGGGGAACGGGTACGCTCGGGAATGGCCCTGGTGCCCCAGGGGGGGAGAGTCTTTGCGAATTTGATGGTCCGGGAAAACCTGGAGTTGGGGGCTTATGTGACGAAGGATTTCAAGGCCATCGATTCGTCCATGGAGCTTGTCTACCAAACTTTCCCCATCCTGCGCACCCGGGCCACCCAGGAAGCCGGAACCATGAGCGGGGGCGAGCGTCAGATGCTGGCCATCGGCCGGGCCATGATGTCCCAGCCGAAACTCCTGATGCTGGACGAACCCTCCCTGGGACTTGCGCCGCTGGTGGTAAAAGAACTCATGGAGAAGATCCACGGGTTGAGCACGGCCTTGGAGACCACGATTCTGATCGTGGAGCAGAATGTCCGGGCGGCCTTTAAGATCGTCGAGCGGGTCTACGTCCTCAAACTGGGCAAAATCGTATTCGAAGAAAAGCCGGAAACCCTCTTCCAGGATGAACGCCTGAGGAAAGCTTATTTGGCCTAGTATCCATCCGGAACCCCCTTTTCCCCTCTCCCTCGACGGGGGAGGGTCGAGGGTGGGGGTGATCAAGCCAGGAAATTCCAAGGCTTTCTATTCTCAAACCTTTCCAAATTGTAGGTACCATCACGCGAAGCGCGTGATGGTTGCCCATATTGCTTTGTTTCCAACCCTGAATAGGATATTCAACCCAGGAGGACACCATGAACATTCTCGAGGCCATCCGCAGCCGAAGGTCCATTCGCAGCTTCAAACCGACTCCCGTACCCAAAAAAGTCTTGGAAGAGGTGTTAGACAGCAGCCGATGGGCGCCATCCGGCAGCAACACCCAACCCTGGGAGTTTGCCGTCTTGGGGGGCAAAGTCATGGAGGAGGTAAATGCTCGTCTTGCCCAGAAGGTAAAGACCGAATGGGATACCGAGCGTTTGACTTTCAAAACTTTCACCCCGGACATCCCTTTTCCCGAATTTTCTGAGCCCTATCGCCAGCGGGCGATCAACGTAAGAACCCGCATTGACAGTCACCAGTTCCCTCCCGGGACACCTGGGATTGACGTCAAAAGGGCCGCGTATCTGCTCTATGGAGCGCGTTTCTACGGCGCCCCCAATGCCATCATCGTTTACACCGAGAGGTCCATCTGCCCCAAGGCCATCCTGGATATTGGACTGCTGGCGCAGACCATTGCCCTGGCCGCTCTTGCCTACGACCTGGGCACCTGCCTCATGACCACGCCGGTCGCCTGGCCCGAGATTATAAGAGAGCCCCTCGGCATTCCCGAATCCAAGCTGATCGCCCTGGCCATCGCCATCGGTTACCCCGACACGGAGGCCAAGGTGAACAACTTCGAACGCACCCGCGAGCCGCTGGAAGCTCTCACCCACTGGTACGGGGTCTAGACCTAACCCGGATGGCGCAGAAGTCCCCGCATGGAGCAGGTTTGTTATCCCTGCGACTGCACAGATTTCAATTAAACAAATATTTTTGCTATTGGACGAAGTTCTCTTGGCATGACCTGCAAAGACAACCAGGAGAATATTACTTTCTGAATCCCTGTTTTCAAAATCATCCATGAGGATTCCACACTTCAACCCGTTATCTTCGATTCTTGAATATGACTGCCAATGTTGGGTTGTGGGTTCAATTACCTCAGGTTGCGCCTGCTTCCAGGCGCACGGATGCCTGTTTCCAGGGGGATGGCGGCTTAAGTCGAACACCGAAAGAGGCTTCTCCAAAAAGCCAAACCGGGATTTCAGTTTTAGTATTGTAAAAGCTGTTAAGAACCCCCCTTTTTGTTTACGAAGTTTACAAACCCATAATGATAATTAAAATCAAAAAGTTGCAAGCATTTGCTGGCATTACTGTGGGGAAATTTTATGGTTTGATTTCCCTAGAAAGAAGAAGATGATAATAAGTACCTGTTTTCTCAAAAGAATTGAGGGCAAGCCATCCGGCATGGAATTTGCTGATATCTTACTGAAAATTGCATTGATTCAAATACGCAAAGCTCTCGATCACATGCGGGGAGGTAAGAATGAAAAGACTTGTTATTTCATGTATTTTAATTTTGGCGCTGACAAATCTGGCCTACGCCATGGGATCGCATCATGGCGGCGGCGGAAGATCTGCGAACGTCAGCAGTAGCGGCAGCGGTGGAAGCTCTACGGGCGGCAGCGACAGCGGCACAAGCAATACCACTCCGAATGGGACGGCCAATACCGCAAATAACAGCCCCGCAGGAGGGAATCCTGGTGCAGTGGGGGGGCAGGGTTCTACGGGGGGAGGTCCGATTATTGTCGGGTCATCTTCCCCTACGTGCGTTCGCACCCCGGAACTTACCACCATCTTTCTTCTTGGCTCTGCTTTGTTGGGCCTTTGGGGGTTCAGGAGAAAGATTAAGAAATAAAGCAACTTTATTCCAGAAGAACGAGGCAGGGTCAGAAATGGCTCTGCCTTTTTTTGTGCCTCTCAACCGGTAATCCGCTTTTCCGACGATCAGGCCCTTGGCTCCTGCATCGTGGGCGGTGATGGCAGCCACGGCTCCGGCCCCTCTCAAGCCGATGACCAAAACCTCGGTCTCAAAATCCCAGGTCATAATTTCATTTCCCCTTGAAAACAGGTTTCCTCTTTTCCAGGAAGGCCTTCTGGCCTTCTTTCAGGTCCTCGCTGTTGAAGGCCTGGGCCACAATCAATTCGACGGCCTTCATGTCTTCGGGATCGATCTTCTGATATTTGACCAGGGTATTGAAGATGGTCTTCATTCCCTTCAAGGAGAGGGGGGCATTCCCGGAGATCTCCTGGGCCATCTCCTCGGTGAAGGAAATCAGCTGGGGGTCGGGGACCACGTAGTTCACCAGCCCCATCTCCTTGGCCCGGGCGACCGGGAAATAGCGGCCGGTGAAGAAGATCTCCTTGGCATTCGCCATTCCGACGATGTTCACGAAACGCATGAGTCCGGCCGGCAGGTAGATCAACCCCAGCTTGGCCGGCGGCATTCCCAGCCGCGCGGATTCGGCGGCGATGCGGATGTCGCAGGTGACCCCTACCTCGCAGCCGGCCCCGAAGGCCATTCCGTTGATCATGGCAATGACGGGGTAGGGGAATTCCCGGATCGCCTCGATCGCCGTCTCCAGGGGATTCTTCTTCCGCATTTCCTCCATCACCTCGGGAGGAACGTTGGTGGGAATGGCGGCGATGTCGTACCCCGAAGAGAAGGCTTTGTCCCCGGCCCCCCGCAGGACGACGCAGCGGATCTCGTCCTCCTGTTTCAGCTTCTTGAGCAGTTCCGCCAGCTGGTACAGGAGGAGCGGGGAGAGCGCATTCCTCCGCTCCGGCCGGTTGAAGGTGATCCAGAGAGTCCGGTCTTTCCTCTCGGTAAGCAACAGGTTTTCGTCCATTCTTCTCTCCTTCTCATGGGATTATTCATTCTCCGTCAATTTCGCTAACCAGGATCTTCTTACCTCCGCGGATCGCCGGGATGGCCAGAAGGACGAGGGCGGCCAGAAGGAACCCGGCGGAGATGTAGCGGGTCAGGAAAATCTGAAAACTTCCTCCCGACATGATGAGCGATTGACGCAGGGCATCCTCCATCATGATCCCCAAGACCAACCCCAGGAGCATGGGGGCGGCTTCGAAGCGAACCTTTTTCATATGGGCAGGGCCGAAGCGGATGGCGATGGTGGCCAACGGAGGGGAATAACCTTTTTCCCCAGGGAACCCATGACGACTCGGAAGGACAGCTTTCAAATGGTTAAGGATAATTTGATGCTCATATAAAACAACGGAAGGACCGTGTCAAGGGAAAAAGAAAACTTGTCCCCTTCACTTTTGCGATTCCCTTTTCTGCTAAAAAGCAAGCTTGTGGCCCGGAAGCAAGCGGCGTTGCGCGGAAAAAGCATCGGCGGGAAAAGAAATCCACTCGGAGATCCCCCCCGTGCTTCCGCAGAATGAGGCGGGCTCATCGGGCGCCCAGCCGGGCGCCCCTACATCGGAATCCCGTCCTGTTCTTAGGGAAAGAATCGGCTTGCCCGCCCGGTCCAAGAAATGATGTGTGCCTCATGGTTTTTGCGCGCAACGCGCTTGCTTCCGGGCCGGGCAATGCCTGAAATTCAATCGGTCTTACGCCCACTTGGCGAAAAGTGAAGGTAGGCAAGAAAAAGGTCAATCGTAAATGGGCTCGCAGTCCAGGAGGGCTACCGGAAGGCTGACCGACTCTTTCGATTTCGGCAAAGGCTCTCCCTTCCAGGTCTCTTCTCCACTGTCCCAGGGAAAACGGGGAGGAGGGAATGATCACCAGGTCGGGAGGGGGATTCTTCCGGAGATACTCCCGGATGGCCTCAATGAAGTCCTGGACAACCAGCAGGTCTCCCATGCAGATGTTCCCCCCGAAATAGCGGTTCTCCGGAACCTCGACTTGAATTTGAATCCCTCCGAAGAGGGGGGACTCCTGCAGAAGCTGGAGGAAAGCAGGTTTCACCAGGGGAGAGGAAAGGAGGAGAACATTCCGCGCTTGGTGATTCATAATCAGGGCTTTCAAATCTTCCAGGAGGCTGGGCCGGAACCCGGCTCCCATGAAGATCATTCCCAGGTGATGATCGGTTTCCGGGGAATAAGGGTAGCCGTGCTGCCCGGTGAGAAGATTCAATTCTAGAAATTCCTTGCCGCGCTGAAGGGAAAGGGAGAGGGAAGAAGTCCGGTTTTGGCGGTGGAGATGGAGGAGGTCCCGGGCCTGCGGGCGGGAGGAGACTTTCAGCCCTCCGATGGAGAGGATTAAATCTCCTTTTTGAATTCCGCACAGAGCCGCCGGAGAATTTTTTATGAGCCCGACCACGGCGGGGAGGTTGAACTTCTTTTCATGGAGAGTTTCTTCGTACAGGCTGGGCTTGACCAGGAGTGGACACTGGACCCCCCGCCGCAGCACCCGGATCTCCGAGACGACCGATGACCAGACATCTTCCCGGTCAAAAAGGGGTTCCGAAGAGAAATACCGGCTGTAACCGGGAAGGCTAACCTCCACCAAGTGGGCGTCGTGCCGGTCCGCATGGGCCACCGTTTCCCTCAGGTCGGAAAGCATTTCTTCCTTGGAGGGAAAGGGCCAGGGGACGATAATGACGGCGAAAGGGATTCCTTCCTCTCTCAGGAGCGGAAGGGAGTGAATGGCCGTCTCCGGATTCGCCGCTCCCATAATCTCCCCGCGACGGCTCGGGGAGGAGGAGTTCAGGGACAGGTATAAGTAGACCGGCTTCAACTTGGCCAGCTCTCCGATGAAATCCCGGGTCAGGCGATTTCCATTGGTGGAGAGGCGGAAGGGGCGATCCGTCTTTCCCCGGAGCTCCCGGAGAAGGTCGAGAGCCCGGGGATGGGAGAGAATTTCATAGGAGCTTCCCAGGGTGGGGAAGAGGGCCCTCTTGCCGCGGGGGGAAAAATATTTCAACCGGGTTCGGACTTCCTCCCATTCTTCTTCGCTCTTTCTTTTGGGCTGATCCAGCGCCAGAGAAGGGGGATTCCCCTTGAGGTAACAGAAGCTACAATCACAGTCACAGCGGGTGGCCAGGTGGTCGAAGATTTCCGCCGGATCGCCGGAAGAGGGGACGAGCCAGTGAATCAGGTCCTTCAGGCGGAACCCATCGACTTTTATCGGCTTCCCATCCGACTCCAGAGTAATCACCGAGAGGAGGCTTTCCAGGACCCGCTGGATGTGGGGGATTCGAGGGTCATATAACTCGGCGTTGCGGGCGCTTTGAAAAGATGTAGCAGGCTGAGGCCAAGGTTGAGGCTGAGGCTGAGGGAGGCTGAGGTTGAGTCCAGGCTTAGGCGCAAACTCAGCCTTGACCTTAACCTCGACCTCAGCCTTAACCTCTGCCTTGTCGGTTCCGGACGGGAAGATCGGATGGATGCTTTCCCCTTCATTCATCAGCCGGAACCCATCCACTTTCACCTCTTCGCCTGCTTGATACAGGCAAAGCAGGCCCAAGAGGCTCTCCAGCTGGGTCCGGATCATTTCCAGAAGAGAGTCGCGGCGGCTGCCCGCTGCGGGTGCTTCCACCGGATACCGAAAGGTGTAATCAGATTTTTCGCCCATCATATTTTCAATCTACCGCAAAGACGAGATGTGATTCAATGTTTTAAAATCTCCGCAGTGGGACATATTGACTTTGCTTAAACATTTAAAATCTCCGCAGTTGACACGGCATCCGGAAAGGTCTATTTTCCGGATGGACGAAAGGGGGGGATGAATTTCCTGATGGAACTTAGTCCTTTGGGGAGGAGTCGATGAAGAATCGGATTACCGAAATCCTGGGTTCGGAATATCCTATCATCCAGGGGGCGATGCGCCGCATAAGCCTGGGGGTGCTGGCCGCCGCCGTGTCTCGCGCCGGGGGCTTCGGAATTGTCGGGGCCTCCGGGATGGAGGGAAACGCCCTGCGGGCGGAGATCCGCAAGGCCCGCTCTCTCACCGGCAGGCCTTTCGGCTTGAACATTCCAATCTACCGGCCCAACGCTTCGGAAGCGCTGGAAATCGCCGTGGAGGAAGGGCTCCGGACGATAACCACTTCAGCTGGCGATCCGGGAAAAGTCATCCGGCGGGTGAAAGAAGCCGGTTTGAAGATCCTCCATGTGGTCGCGACCGTGGACATGGCCAGGAAAGCGGAGGCCGCGGGGGTGGATGGGGTGATCGCGGTGGGGGCGGAAGGCGGGGGACATGTGGGCCGGGATGAGATTTCCACCCTGGTTCTTATTCCCCAGGTGGTCGATGCTGTTCGAATCCCGGTGGTGGCCGCCGGGGGAATCGGAGACGGCCGGGGCATCGCAGCCGCCTTTGCCCTGGGGGCCGAGGGGGTCCAGATGGGGACCCGCTTTCTGGCGACTCAGGAAAGCCCGGTGCCGCCCGTGTACAAGCAGGCCATCCTTACGGCGAGGGATGACGGGACTATGATCGCCGCCCGAAAGGGGTATCCCATTCGAGTCCTGAAAAACCGGGCTGCGCTGGCTGTCCGGGAGATGGACGAAAAAGGAGCCACCCAGGCGGAGATCAACGCCTTTGTGGACAGCCTCTCCGAAAAAGGGAAAGGAGGAGAGGCGGAAGGGCTCATGTCGGCGGGGCAGGTTGCGGGATTGATCAGGGAAATCAAGACCGTCGAAGAAGTGATCCGCGGCATGGTGGCCGAGGCGAAAGCCGTGGCCCAAAGACTGGAAAGACAATTTTGACCGCAGAGCACGCTGAGAACGCAGAGGAGATAGAAAGCTCAAAGCTCGTAGCTCATGGCAAAAACTAAGAGACTTCACGACTACAAGACTATGCGACTTTTTTGAGGGAGGAGTGAGATGAGCTGGGAATTTGTTTTGTACGCCAAAGAGGACGGAATCGGGACGATTACCCTGAACCGCCCGGAGGCGATGAACGCCCTGGGCGGGGGCATGCGGCAGGAGATCTTGGAGGCTTTGGAGGCGGCCGCCGCCGACCGGGAGATCCGGGTCATCGTGATCACCGGCTCGGGGAAGGCTTTCTGCGCCGGGGGGGACGTGAAGGAATTTGTCTCCGGCGCCTCTCGGGCCGACACCGACCTTCCCCTGGACCAGCGGCCCACCCGGGACAAGATCGTCCTGTTAATTCAGGCGACGGGAAAACCGGTCATCGCCTCGGTGAACGGGGTTGCCGCGGGAGGGGGGTGCAACCTGGCTTTGGCCTGCGACATGCGCATCGCCAGCGACCGGGCCCGGTTCGGGGAGGTCTTCGTGCGCCGGGGGATTCACCCGGATTGGGGGGGGATCTGGTTCCTGCCCAGACTCGTCGGCTATGCAAAAGCAGCGGAACTGATTTTTTCCGGCGAGGTAATCGATGCCCAGGAGGCTCTGCGGATCGGCCTGGTCAACAAATTGGTCCCCCATGAGGAACTGCCGAAAGCCACCCGGGAATTCGCCCTGAAGTTCGCCAAGACTGCCCCCATCCCCATCGCCCTGGCCAAGAAAGCCCTGCAGAATTATGCGCGGCTCGACTTGGTCCAGGCCCTCGATCATGAGCAGATCGCCCAGGAGATCTGCCGCAAAACCGAGGACCGCGCCGAGGGGATGAAATCGTTCGTGGAGAAAAGGGAACCCGTCTTCAAGGGGAAATGAGGTCAAGAAATTTTCTTCTCATTTTTGATGGTCGCGTAATAAGTCTCTTGAAGCGTCACCCCGGCGAAAGCCGGGGTCCAGGACTTTTTGAAATAGCTGGATTCCGGCCTTCGCCGGAATGACGAGTTCTATGGAATTTCGACTTTTTACGAAAACATCATTTTTGGCGGAGGAATTTACTCCATTCCCATGTAGGGGCGCACGGCGGCTCGGCTGTTTCGAGAGCTAGACCCGAAGGGACTAAGTCCGGTCGGCTAGGGTTTCACTTTCGTCCCGGCCAGGTCTTCCAGACTCGAGAAGATGGCGGTGTGGTCCGTCTTTTTGTCTCCATGAGCCAGGGAGTAGCCGTAGAGCTCCTGCACCAGGTTGGCCAGGAGCATGGGAACCTTGTACTCCCGGGCCATGCGGGTGACCGTGTTGAGGTCCTTGTGCATGAGTTCCATGGTGAAGCCGGAGTTGAAGGTCCGGGGAAGGACGAACTTGGGGATTTTCAACTCGGTGGAGTAGCTCCGCCCGGTGCTGACCGCCAGGACCTCGACCGCCCGCTGGGGGGAGATGCCCATCTTTGAAGCCAGGATGATGGCTTCGGAAGTGGCCGCCAGGGTAGTGGCCGAGAGGAAATTGTTGATCGCCTTCAGGGCGTGCCCGAACCCGATTCCCCCTATGTAGAAGAGGTTCTTCCCCATGACCGAGAGGATGGGGCGGCAGGATTCGAAGATTTTTTCGTCTCCTCCCACCATGACGGAGAGCGTCCCGGCCACGGCTCCCACGACTCCGCCGCTGACCGGGGCATCGATCATGTTGACCCCTTTGCCGGCAAGAGCCTGGCTGACCTTCAGCGTGCTCGGCGGGTAGGCGCTGGTCATTTCCATCAGCACATCCCCCGCCTTCATCCCTTCCAAGAGGCCGCCGGGGCCGAATACCACCTGTTCCACGGCATCCGAATTGGGAACGATGGTAATCACCTTCCTGCATTTTTCCGCTACTTCCTTGGGTGAAACGGCCCCCTGGGCCCCCTTTTTGACGAGAATCTCGAGCGCTTCTTTCCTCACATCATAGACGGCCAAAGGATAGCCTGCTTCCAGAAGCCTCTGGGACATGGGAACTCCCATGGCTCCCAGCCCGATGAAACCGACTTTTTCTTTCATTCTATTCTCCCTTCATTTTGGCTTCGATGGGAACCCGTTCCAGGGGATTTCTCGACTTGAAGATTTTTTTCCAATCCGTAATGAGATGCTCTGACAGGTCGATCCTCCTGCCAGGATTCTTCGAAGATCCCGTAGGGGCAATTCGTGAATTGCCCCTACATCGTTCCCAACCCGAACAAGCCGGAAATAAACAAGCGAGGCGGGATGCCCCTACGGCTAATAACACAGCCGGACGAGCTGCCGGATGTTGGCCATTTTGTCCAGGCTCCAGACGGCCTTCACCAGCCGGTCGATTTTAGCTTTGGGCAGGACGAAAGCCGCCAGGGTGCGGAACTTGTCCTCCAGTTCCTTGTCAGTGGGAGGGTTCCGCGGGTCTCCCTTGGGAGTGTTCACGAAGGCCGAATATTTCTTTCCTGTCCTGGTGGTAATGGTGACTTTGGCTTCGGTTTCGCTGTATCCGGGGACCACCTTAGCCTTGACTTTCTTACGGAGGGCCACCAGCCTGGGGTCTTGGACTTTTTTGTCGTTGAACATGTCCTCCCCGGCTTCTCCTTCGGCCAGCGCCAGGGCAGCGACGTAGGAAGTGCTGAACTTGCCGGCCAAGCCGGTCTTGGGTTCTGACTGTCCCGCGGCGTCGAGGCAGAATTTGGCCACGTCGCAGTCGATCGATACCACCTCTTCGGGCTTGAGCCGATATTTGTTACGCATCTGCAGAATGGCGTCGATGGTAGGATGGGTCATCAGGCAGGCCGCGTAGGGCTTGAAGGTATTGTTCAGCACTTCATATTTCTTGCCCAGATTCTTCACCATGGGTTCCAGCCGGGATTCGACGCCCAGGACTTCAACGTATCCTTTCGGTCCTTCGATGAGGTTGGGCGCGCAGGTGAATCCGCGCTGCACCAGGAGGGCCGAGAGCAGGCCGTCAAAGGCGCATTTCCCGGGATGGAAAGGCTTGGTCATGGTGCCGAAGACCAGGCGCAGGCCCGAGGCCTGGGTCCCCGCCATTCCCAGGGCCATCTTCATCTGTTCCGCGGAGAGGCCCAAGAGCTTTCCCGCGGCCACGACCGACCCGAAGCGGCCGCAGGTGGCCGTATTGTGCCAGCCGCGGTCGTAATGCTTTTTCCCCATGCCCAAGCCGATGCGGGTCTCCACTTCGAAACCGAGGATAAAGGCCTCCAGGGCGGCTTTCCCGGAGAGCCCCTTCCATTCGGCAAGGGCCAGGACCGTGGGGATCACCGGAGCGCTGGGGTGGATGACGGATGTGATGTGGGTGTCGTCGAAGTCCAGGGCATGGGCGATGGACCCGTTGATCAAGGCCGCATTCAGGATGCTGGTTTTCAAGCCGTATCCCAGAATCGTAGCCTGAGGCTTTCCTCCGAACTCCCCGGCGGTTTTGACCAGAATCTTCCCCAGGGGCTGCCGGGCCCCTCCCAGGGTCGTGCCGATGAGATCCAGGAAGCAGCGCTTCCCCTGGTGGATCACTTCTCTGGGGAGGGAATGGTAGGACGATTTTACCACGTATTCGGCGATTCTTTCGGTTACCTTCATCAGGTTCCTCCTTTATGAATACCTCGACAGATCGAGAACGAGGCGGCATGGAAGCCCGTTTTCGGGACTTCGAGTCTATAGTAACAAATCGCCCGCGATTTTCAAATGGCTATGTTCTCTTTTGACAAGCGATTGGAGGCGGATTCGGATTGAGGAAAGGAATTTGGATCGACGGTTTTCAGAGTGTTTACGAATGGCAAAGCCGAATCAACTGGCGAATGTTCTTCACCTTGTCCAATTTCCAGATGGTCTTTACCAGCCGGTCTATCTGGGGCTGAGAGAGGATGAGGGGGGCCAGAGAACGGAACTTCTCCTCCAGCTCTTTATCCGTGGGGGGATTTCGCGGATCTCCTTTGGGAGTGTCCACATAGATCGAGTAGGTCTTGCCTCCTTTGGTGGTAACGGTCACTCTAGCCTCGGTGTCTTTGTATCCGGGAATCCCCCGGGCCTTCACTTTTTTCCTAAGCGCCGTCATCCGGGGATCGAGGACCTTTCGGTCGGTGAACATGTCCTCCCCGGCTACCCCTTCGGCGAGGGCCAAAGCCGAACAGTAGTAAATGCTGAACTTTCCGGCCAGGGCCGTTTTGGGCTCCGCCTGCCCCGCCGCATCCAGGCAGAATCTGGCCACATCGCAGGAAATCTCCTGGACGTCTTCGGGCTTGAGGTGGTACTTGTTCCTCATTTGGATGAGGGCGTCGATGGTCGGATGGGTGAACAGACAGGCCGCAAAGGGTTTGAAAGTGTTGTTGAGCACCTCATATTTCTTCCCCAGGTTTTTCACCATCGGTTCCAGCCTGGAATTGTCCCCCAGGGCCTCGAGGTATCCTTTCTTCCCCTCGATGATGTTGGGGGCGCAAGTGAAGCCCCGCTGGGCCAGGACGGCCGAGAGGACCCCGTCGAAAGCCGATTTTCCGGGATGGAAGGGCTTGGTCATAGTTCCGAAGACCAGGCGCAACCCGGCCGCCTGGGTTCCGGCCAGGCCCATGGCCTGCTTCATCTGCTCCAGGTCGAGTCCCAGGAGCTTTCCCGCGGCCACGGCGGCGCCGAACCGGCCGAACGTGGCGGTTGCGTGCCAGCCCCGGTTGTAATGTTTCACTCCCATGCCCTCGCCGATCCGGGTCTCCACCTCGAAGCCGGCGATGAACGCCTCTAGGGCCGCTTTCCCGGAAGCCCCTTTCCACTCGGCCACGGCCAGGAGGGCCGGGATCAGGGGGGCGCTGGGATGGCCCATCGCCCGCACATGGGTGTCATCGTAATCCAGGGCGTGGGCCATGGCCCCGTTGACCAGGGCCGCTTGGGCGACGCTGGTCTTCACCCCGTGACCCCAGACCGTGGCCTGGGGATTTCCACCGAATTCCCGGACGGTCTTCAGGAGGATCTTGGCCAGAGGCTGGCGGGACCCTCCCAGGGCCACGCCGATGAGGTCCAGAAAGCAGCGCTTGGCCTGATGGACCACTTCCCTGGGAAAAGTTCGATAGGACGCCTCCAGGGCATAACGGGCCAGGGTTTCGGTGACCTTCATGACTTCCTCACGTTAAGGAATGAAATTCCAAATTCCAAACAAAACCCAAATTTCAAATGGCCAATGACCGAAACAAATGCAACCCCAATCCCGGCGGGCGGTTTAAAATTTGTCGGTCTCAAGTAAACTTCCTAAGGATACCATAATTATCCAGACATCGATTTCACCTTCAGATTCTCCTGGATTCCGGCTTCCGCCGGAATGACGAAAAGGAACAATAACCTTCTTATATTCGTCTCTCCGGCGAAAGCCGGAGTCCAGTTCATGGTTTTCAAAATAAAAGATCCTCCAACCAGTGACGTTTATGCTTTTAAAGGCTCCTTAGTAACTTAAGGCACTTGAGCGCACTTAAGGCACTTGAGGCACTTTCATAGGGAATTCCGTGCTTGCGAAAAAAACTATCCTGCTAATTTACTCTTGATGAAATCGGCGATGTTCTTGATGGAGGCCCCCGGGATGAACACCTCGGCCACCCCCATCTCCTTCAGCTTGGCCACATCGGCGGGGGAGATGATCCCTCCCACCAGAACCATTTTGTCGCCCGCCCCCTTGCCCTTGAGGTTCTGGAGGACCCGCTGGGTCAGACTCAGGTGAGCGCCGGAAAGAATGCTCAGCCCGACTACATCCACATCCTCCTGGACCGCGGCATTGACGATCATCTCCGGAGTCTGGCGCAGGCCGGTGTACACCACTTCGAAGCCCGCATCCCTCAGCCCGTAGGCGACCACTTTGGCCCCGCGGTCGTGTCCGTCCAATCCGGGCTTGGCCACGAGAACCCTGATTTTCTTATCCTGCTTCATGATCTCATCTCCTTTCACGGTAAAACAGCAGAGAGCAAAGAGCGAGATCGA
The DNA here is from genome assembly GCA_963802665.1 of uncultured delta proteobacterium. Taxonomy (GTDB): domain Bacteria; phylum Desulfobacterota; class SM23-61; order SM23-61; family SM23-61; genus SM23-61. Next base: position 54,794 of record CAWDJO010000013.1, read on the forward strand.
AGAGCAGAGAGCTAAGAGCGGAGAGCAAAGACGAAGGTGCATAGGGCTTGGTGCACAACGGGAATCATTTTTTTGCTTTTACTCTATGCTCTCTGCTCCTTGCTCTCTGCTTCTTTTATATTGTCGCCGGCTTGTACTCCCCGAAGACCTCTCTTAACACATCGCACATCTCTTGTAAAGTAACATAGGCCTTGGCGCATTCGAGGAAGTGGGGAATGAGGTTCACTTCTTCCTTCTGCGCCGCAGCTTTGAGCTCCTTGAGCAGGCGGGCGACCTCTTTTTTATCCCGCTTCCCCTTCACTTCTTTCAGATGATTCAGCTGCAGCCGTTCGGCCTCATCCCGCCTTTGAGGATCGTAGGGATGCGGGACCAGGCGGTTCGTGGAAACCTCCAGTTCGTGTTCCCCCAGGTAACAATTTACGCCCACGATCAACTCTTTCCCCTCTTCCAGCTTTTTCTGGCGCTCGTAGGCGCTCTTGGCCACCTCCCGCTGCAGGTAGCCGCTCTCGATGGCCGCCACAGCGCCGCCCATTTTTTCTATCCTATCAAACTCGGCCCAGGCGGCGTTTTCAATTTCGTTGGTCAGCGATTCGACGTAATAGGAGCCGGCCAGGGGATCCACCACATCCACCAGCCGGGCTTCGTGCTGGAGGATGCGGGCCGCATCCTCGCTGAGCTGGATGGCCTCCAGACTCCATCCCAGGCCCAGGGGTTCATCAAAGGGCGGGTAGCAGTTGGGAGGGCCGCCGGCCAGGGCCGCGGCGATCCCGCCGACGACCGAACGGGTCAAATTGTTCAGGGGCCGCTGGACGGTACAGTTGAAGTTTCCGGGATAGACGGTCAGGGGAACGCGCAGGGTCATGGACCTTTCATTCTTGGCCCCGAATTTCTCCTTCAGCAGCTTGGCCCACATCCTCCGGGCGGCCCGGTGAAAGGCGATCTCCTTGAAGAATTCCATGCTGCCGCCGAAGGCGTTGAAGCTGAAGCGGGGGGCGAAAGAATCCACGGGAAGGCCGGCGTTCACCCCCTCCTGCAGGTAGGCCGCGCCGATGGCCATGCTGAAGGCCAGGTCCTGCTCCCGGGTGGCCCCGGCTTCGCGGATGTGATAGCCGCCACAACTGGTAATGTTCACGTTGGGAAGGTGCTTGGCAAAGAACACCAGGCTGTCGCGGAACATCCTCATGGAGGGGCGGGGCGGGAAAATGTAAGTCCCCCGGGCGACGAATTCTTTCAGGATGTCGTTCTGCGGCGTGGCCCGGAGCTTGTCCCAGGCGATCCCGCGTTTTTCGGCCAGGGCCATGTACATGGCCATCACGATATTCGCCGGGGCGTTGATGGTGAAGTTGGAGGCGGTCCGGTCGATGTCGTTCTCCCCGGAGAAGGCCTCAAAGATGACTTCCATATCGCGCAGGGTATCGACGGCCACCCCCACCCGTCCCACCTCTCCGCTGGCGACCGGGCTGTCCGAATCGTACCCGCACTGGGTGGGCAGGTCGAAGGCGATGTTGGGCCCGGATCGGCGAACCGAGTTTCTTCATGTGCAGGTAGTAATCCCGCGTATCCTCCGGGGCCCCGTACCCGGAGTAGCGGCCGGCCCGGACCAAGCCCTTGGCCTGGGCGATTCCACCCGAACCCCGTTCCCCGGTGAGATAGGGGAAGGTAGGATAGGTTCCGGCAGTGAAGGGGTATTGACCCGGGAACCCCACCTGGTCCATGAAATTGAACCCCTCATCCAGATCCGAGGGGGAATAAAAGCGGGTGGGCGACTCTTTCAGCTTGAACCTCTCCAGGGCCGGCTTCAGAGTTTTATCCTCCCATCGCTTCTTCTCCTGTTTGATTTTTTCAGGGTCTTCCTTCATCTGAAACCTCCTTCTCGGGTTCAATACCGAAGAGCGCGGTCACTTTCGAACCTCCGTGCTCCTGGAATGCTGAAAAATGAAGTCGATCGAGAAAATTTGACGGAGAACTCCGCCCCTATAATCCTTGCTCCTCTATTCTTCCCTCCTGGACAAAAAAGATCAAGATGAATAAAGCAACCATCCAGGAGAAAGCCAGCATATCCCAGGCCGGAGAGTAGGACCCCAAGCGGTCCACCAGGTGGCCGAAAACGGGCGGGTACAGGACAATCCCCAGAAAGGTAATGGTCAGGGAAAATCCGGTGGCCAACCCCACCACTTCCTTCCGGACGATCTCCCCCATGAGGCCGAAAAGAACTCCGTGATAGCCGATCGTCGTGCTTCCCAGGAGGGCGATGAAAAGAACCAGAAGGCTCCCGGGGATATCGGGCCCGATCCGGCCCAGGAAAAAAAGCTGGAGGATGGCTATGATCCCGATGATGACCAGGATCGATTTTCTCCTCCCGCCGACGAGAAAATCGCTGACCAGGCCCCATCCGATTCGTCCGGCGATTCCTCCCGCCTGGACCAGGGCCAGGAAGAACCCGGCCAGGACGGTGGAGAAGAGGTATTCCTTCTTGAGGAAAAGAACCAGGTGGGTGATGATCGCGAGCTGGGCCCCGGCCAGGAATATTCCCATGATGGAGAGGGCCAGGATGGACCGGTTGGACAGGACTTCCCGTAACTGGGCCCACTTCATACCGGCGGGCTCCTTTTGCAGCGAAGGAGCCGGAGGGATCCCGAACCGAACGACCAGGATCGAAACCAAGGATGCGGCGCTCACCAGGATGACGGAGACACGCCATCCGAAGGCCAGGGCGAGGCCGGGGAGGGTGGAAGCTGCCAGGATCCCTCCCAGAGGAATTCCGGTCTGCTTGATTCCCATGGCCGTGGCCCGGCCCTGCGGTGGGAACCATCTCATGACCCCCTTGGTCGTAGCGGGGTTCACGCTGCTGTAACCGATGCCGGAAAGAAGCAGGAGAAACCCCCCGAGAAGAAAGGTGTGAACCCAGGCAAAACCAATCATAAAAATCCCCTGGATTCCCAGACCCAAGGTCAAAGCCCGGCGCTCCCCCAGCAGGTCGGTGATCCATCCGAAGAAGAGGGAAGAGGAGACGACGCCGATGTAGATGAAGGACATCAACAATCCCACCTCCGCGTGAGTCAGGTTCAACTCATCGCGGAGGAAGGGGGTGAGGGGGGGAATGCTCAGGTTGCAGAAAGCGGAGACCGTATGAGAAAGCGTCATTACCGCGAGAAGGACCCCCAGGGGGGGATTTTTTGTAATGTAGGCCATCGAGACACGGGGGGAATCCCCGCCGGATTCCGGAGATTCAGCGGGGCATGAGCAGGTTCGGCAGAAACAGGGTGTATGCCGGCCAATAAGTAATGATCGCCAGCTGAATCAGCCCCAGACAGGTGAAGGGGAAAGTTCCCTTGATGGTTTCCCAGAGGGGACACTTGGCCACCCCGGATATGACGTAGAGGTTCAACCCCACCGGAGGGGTGATCCAGGGCGAGTTCCATGTTCACGGTTATGATGATTCCAAAATGGATCGGGTCGATTCCCAGTTGATGAACGATCGGCATCATGATGGGAAGGGTGATCAGCAGGATGGAGACGACTTCCAGGAGACATGCCCATAATGAGCAGGATAATGTTGATGAAAAGCAGGAAGGTAAAAGCGGAGAGCTGGAGATCTGTAGCCAGGGACACGACCTTTGCCGGAATGCCGCGCTTCGGTCATCCAGTTGCCGAAGACAATGGCGGTGCAGATGATGAACATGATCATCCCCGCCGCCTTCATGGCGTCGGCGGAGATGGGAATGATCTCTGCGCAGGCTTACCTCCCGGTAGATAAAAAGACTGATAAAGATGGAGACCACCGCAGCCAGAGCGGCCGCTTCAGTGACGGTTACAAACCCGGAATAAATCCCTCCCAGGATGATGACGGGCAAGGAATAAGCCGGGATCGCCTTCCAGGTGGCGGTAAAAGTTTGAGCCAAGGTAGCCCGGGCCTGCCCTCCTCCGAATCCTTTCCTTCGGCAGTAGTAGACGATCCAGGCAATATAAAACCCTCCTTCCATCAGGCCGGGCATGAATCCCGCCAGGAACAGCCGGGGGATGTTCTCCTCGGCAATAATTCCATAAATAATCAGGGCAATGCTGGGAGGAATCATGATTCCCATGGTTCCGGAGGCGGCCACGACACCCGCGGCAAAGGACCGGGGGTATCCATACTTCATCATGGCCGGGATGACGATCACCCCGATGGCCAGGGCGGTGGCCACGCTGGAGCCGCATATGGCGGCGAAAAGCATGCAGGCGACCACGGCCACAATGGCCAGCCCGCCCCGCACATGCCCCACGTAACAGTTCGTCGCCTCGATGAGATACTTGGTGACTCCTCCCTTGACCATGAACTGGGCGGCGAGGACGAAAAAGGGAATGGCCATGAGAGGGAAGGTGTCCAGGGAGTTGTACATGATCTCCGGGACCATACTCAGGGGGCTGGGAGAGTAAAAAGCGATCATGACCAGAGCGGTGATGCCCAGGGTAAAGGCAATGGGGAGCCCCAGGCAGAGCAGGGTTGCAAAGACCAGGACCAGGATCAGGATCATCATAGGTTGTGCTCCTTTATAATCCTTTCATGCTCTTCCAGAACCAGCGAAGTATCGAAGTGGAAGAGCAACCGATGGATTCGGATTGCATACCGGATGGAAACCAGGGCACAACCCACGACTACGGATAGGTAGGCGATCCACACCGGAAAGCGCAGGGCCGTAAGGGACCGCTCGTCTCTCAGAAAGGCGTCGCCCACGATTTTGAGCCCAAAAATGAAGATCAAAACACAAAAGCCGAAGGCCAGGAGCCGCGTTGAAAATGGCCAGGAACCGTCGCATTTTCAGGGGAAACCGTTCCACCAAGAGGGTGGCCGCCACGTGCTCTCTCTCCTCGGCCAGCAGGCTGGCGGAGATGAAGACGCCCCAGATGATCAGGTAAACGATCACTTCCTCTCCCCAATCAGGAGAATAATTGAAAAGATAGCGCGTCATGACCGTATAGAACGATATCAGGGTGGCGGAAAGAGCAAGAATTCCGATGAGAATCTTCTCCACCCAATTCCATCCCTTTAGGATCTTAGCCACTCCGCGACCTCCGTTTTTCAGTACCAGGGTCAGGGGCAATGTCAGTGCCGGTGGAAGTTTCAAAACCTGCGGGATCTTCCATTGCCCCTGACGCTCACGCCGACACCCGTTTACATCCCCAGCGCCTTTCTAGCCATTTTGACCATTTCCGGGTCATGCTTAAGGTCCTTGACGAGGCTATCTTGAATGGTCATGATATGATTCCGCCACTTGGCTAGTTCTTCGTCGCTTGGGTCGTAGAATTCCACGCCTTTGCTCTGGAGGAATTCCTTGGCCATCTTCTGCTCCCGCCGGGCGATCTCGCGCTGCTTGGGCACTAGATCATTCCAGGTTTCGAGGAAAATCTTCTGTAGATTGGGGGGGAGACTGTTCCAAAATTTTTGACTCACCAGGGGAATATAGTAGCCATTAAAGTTCCGGGTGGATACTCCGTATTTAAGCCCGGATTCGTGAAGTTTGGCGCTCTCCACGCTCTTGGTCGTTGAGGCCAGCCCGTCCACCGTTCCCTGGGCCAGAGCCATGGGAACATCGGGCCAGGCGATGAATACGGGGCTGGCGCCCAGGGCCTTGAATCGCTCCGCCGGGATGGAGCCGCCGGAGTGGCGCATCTTCAAACCTTTGAAGTCTTCCATTTTGGTGATTTTCTTTTTCAGGGTCCAGCATTGATCGTAGCCGAGATCATACCAGCGGCCCAAGGCCTTGACATTTAATTTTTTTTCCAGAGATCGATTCACCGCTTTTCCCACTTCTCCATCGACCAGGTCTTCGGTGATTTTCCCGGGCTGTCCGAAGAACATGGGCAGCATGGTTATGCTGGTGCTGGTATCCACTCCCTCCAGAACCCAGTTGCCGGGGACGCACATTTCCACCGTTCCTGTTCTTATGGCCTTGGCCACGTGGGCGTCCTTGTACAGCTGGCCGCTGTGGTACACTTTGGGCACCAGCTTTCCCCCCGACCTCTTGGTCAATTCGGGCACGAAGATTTCCAGTCCCATGTTCCGGGGGTGATTGGGGACCGTATCCAGGGAGATTTTAAATTCTATGGTCTGGGCCATGGATTTCCCCGGGGCCGCGATCACAGCCAGGGTGATGGCGGCGGCCAGGATGATGAGGATCCTGCACGCATCTTTCATTTTCTTTCCCTCCTTTATGCGGTTTTTTCCGGGCAGGGCTTTCCCTTGGGGGAGATCCCAAGGGGTTCTTCCACGGTTCGATCCCTCACAACCCTTCCTTTCCTTCAACGCCGGGACCCCTGATGAGGACGGCCCCGGATTGGTTTTGGGATTCCAGGCAAGTACGGCTAAATTTTATCAGTTCCTAAAATCCACAACCGGCGACGGAGAGATCCGTTTCAATGCTTTCTGATTTTGCGAGAATCGGGTGTTATTTCTTAAGACAAGACTGGCGTGGGTATTTTTCCAATTCCGGGGGTGCTTGTCAAGAGAAATATTTTCGGAAAGGCGAAAGCAGAGATTTCGGCGCTTGGGTATGAACGAGATATCCAGGTTGCGGGGGCGGTGCAGGGGCGGTTCGTGAACCGCCCCTGCAAAATTATGCCTGATTGGGTTTGGGGCAGCGGCTTTGGGCTGATTGCTGAAGGCTGACCGCTGATGGCCGGGTCTTAATGTTTCTTCGGCTCACACAGCTCGAGAAGCACCCCGTAGGTTCCTTTGGGGTGGAGAAAGGCGATTTTGGCATCGTGGGCGCCCCTTCTCGGCTTTTGGTCGATCAGGGCAAGTCCTTTGGCTTTCAGTTCTTCGAGGGTTTTCTCGATATTGTCCACTTCCAGGGCGATATGGTGGATCCCCTCTCCTCTCTTCTCAATGTGGCGGGCGATCGCCCCGTCGGGCTCCACCGACTCGAGAAGCTCAATGGCCGTATCCCCCAGGGGAATGAAAGCGACCTTGTTTTCCGGATGAACCTCCCGCCCGGTGATGGGCAGCCCCAGGACTTCCGAATAGAGCTTCTCCACCTCTTCCAAATTTTTTACGGCCACTCCGATGTGGGCAATCTTGCGGATCACTTTTCTCTCCTTTCAATTGTTCGCTTTAGCCCGGTAGGGGCGATCACGCGATAGAGCGTGATCGGGTCGCCCCGATGGAGAGAACTCCGGATTCGGGTCTGGATACTGTTCAATCCGCCGTTTGAAAATCATCTCAAATCGCTGGGAGATAAATCGATAACTCTGCGAAAGCAAGGGGCAAAGTCTCCAGGCGTTCCGAATATATCCAAGTTCTGCAAAGCCTATCGATTGGGAATGCAATCGCTGAAATCCCTCCCGTTCAGCCTTTCGCATAAGTCGGTCATTGGGGTTTCTGAGTCTCTTCAGAAAGATCAGCTGATTTCGTGCTTCGGATTTAAGGTGCCCAGATTTATTTCACCAGCAGCTGGATCAGTTCATCGGCTCCCTTTACCCATTCCAGATCGTAGACCTTCTCGATGATCTTTTCCGTCTGCACCCGGTCCAGGGTGTTCAAGGAGAGGCGGCGGAATTTTTCCTTGATCTCCTCATCGGTCATGGGATTCTGCGGGTGCCCCTTGGGATAGATGGATTCGTCCTGGAATCGCTTTCCGTCCTTGGTCTGAATCTCAACCTGGGCCGCCAGGGTTCCCGGGTATTTTTCGACGAACTGGGGCACGGATTCCAGAGTTACTTTTTTCATGAATTGCCGGACCCTGGCATCCTTGATCTTCTCCTCCTGGAATTGATCCATGGCGATGTAGCCGTCCGCAGCCGCCCGGCTGACGCAGTAGGGAATGGACAGGCGGGCGGCCAGGGGAGAATCGGGAGAGTAGTTCATTCCCTGCCCGGGCGCGGTCGGAGACACCCGAAAGTGAACGGACTCCACATCCTCCAGGCGAAGGTTTTTTTCCTTCATGAGTTTCACCGTTCCCTGGATCGGGGTATGGCTGCAGAGAATGGTAGGGAAAGCTTTCAGACTGTCCGCAAGGATCTCGTATGAGGACCCCAGGTTTTCGGTCAGGCATTTCATGTTGGGCTCATCGGCATAAGCTTCGCAGAAACCGGATTTGTACTCCAGCAGCCCTTTGGGCCCCGCCGCCCCCCGGGCAATGACCTGGGCCGCCATGATCCCGTTCCGGGCCGCGAAAGCGGGATGGAGGCTTTTGGAAAAATCTCCGAAGTCGATGCAGTAGCGCATGCCGGAAGCCCCGTCGGCGGCCAGGCTGATGGCCTGCTCCACCCGATCCGCCTTTAGGCCCAGCAATTTTGAGGCCACGACCGCCGCGGCAATGGTTCCAAACGTTCCGGTGGGGTGCCAGTATTTGTAATGGGAAGGCATGAGAGCCTTGCCGATTCGTCCGGCCACTTCATAGGCTAAGACCACCGCGGTGATCAAGGCATGCCCGTCGGCCCCCACTTTTTCTCCCAATGCCAAAGAGGAGGAGACCACCGAGGCACCCAGGTGGGAGATCGACCCCATATGGGTGTCATCGAAATCAACGGTGTGGATCAAAGCCCCGTTGACCATGGCGGCCTGGGATGCGGAGGTTTTCATCCCTTCCAGGAAAATCGTGGCTTCCGGGTTTCCCCCCATTTCTTTGACCAGGCCAAAGATCCAGTTAAATTCGTGGCTGGCCAGGGTATATCCGGCAATCCCGCAGCCCAGCGTGTCCAAGACGATGCCTTTGGTTTTCTGGATCACCTCTTTGGGCAGTTGCGAGAAGGACGTCTTGGCTTACATATTCGGCCAGAATTTGAGTCGCACCCATCATTGCCTCCCTAAATGCCTAAAATTCGGAATGCCTAAAATGCCTAAAATCAAAAACTTCTAAAAACCAAGCTCAATTCCGCATTCCGCCCGGCACTACGTAGAGTGCCGGGCTGCCCTGAACCTTACATGGTTCAGGGCGCATTCCGCATTTTTGTCAGGCGAGTTCCTTCAGCCTTTTCTCTATGGCTTCAAAGGTCTGCCGGGCGAAACTCCGGGCCTGACCGGTAAGGAAGACCCTTTGCAAAAACCCCATGCCTTCCGCTGCAGCCCGGCAGGCCACCGACGTCTTTCCATTTTCCACCGGGGTCATGGCCAGGGCCACCTTCTGGTCCGCTTTGACCAGGCCCCCCAGACCTTCGAGAAGGAGCCTTACGGAAAAAGATTCGGGGGGGGAGATGTCCACCATCTCTCCCTTCAGCTTCAGGACCCATTCGGACCCCATCATCTTCACCCGAAGCAGGGCCCGGAAGTTGTTCTCGTCCAGGATCTCCATGCTTTCCATTCCCGGAAGGACGCTGAAGATGACCTTGCCGATCAACCGCCAGACCCGATCCGGGGTCGCATTCACGATAAATTCTCTTTCCGCCAGAACCGTGCCTGCCATGGGAATTCTCACGACCAGGGTTTCTCTGCGGCCGCGTTCTTCCCCGCGATCCGCCCGAAGACCAGGGCCTCTCCGATGTTGCAGGCTCCCTGGTAGAGGTACCCCCAGATCGAACCGAGCTCCCCGGCGGCGTAGAGTCTGGGAACGGGCTTCCCGTCGGGGTCGAGGACGCGGGATTCCTTGTCCCTTCGAGGGCCTCCCTGGGTATTGATCAGCGCGGGCCAGAGTTGAATGGCGTAGAAGGGGGCCTCCAGAGCGCGCAGGTCTTCCCTGGGCCGGCCGAAGTCTTCATCTTTTCCCGCTTTCACGTGGCGGTTGAAGCGAGCGATGGTCTCTTCCAGCGCTTTCGGGTCCGCAGATATTCTGGACGCCAGCTCGGCTGCCGTTTTCCCCTGAAGGATCCACCCTTTGGCTATTTCCGCTGAGTTGTCGAGGCTCCAGGAGTAAAGGTCCCGGTTGTAGCCGGCTGTTCCCCGGCTCAGGGGACCCCGGCGCCGGGTTTGTTCGTCGAAGACCGCCCACAGGGGCACACGGGGAAACTCCATTTTTTCGGTGTCAAAATGGGATAGCTCTTGGTAATATTCATGGATTTCGATCCCGGCTTCGTTGACAAACCTTCGGCCGTATTTGTCCACGAAGATGAACCCTTCGCTGAGAAAAGCGACCCAGAAGGCCGCTTCAAACTCAGGGGCCTGGAAACCAATCAAACAGGACAACCGGGTCATATGCCAGAGGTCTGCGCCAATCTTCTGCGCCATCCGAATCCCATCTCCCGTATTCCCTGGCGTTCCCAGGAACATGGCTGGTTTGACCGGCAGATAATCCCATTTCATCCTCGGGTCGTTCTCGTAGCCGCCGCAGGTCAGGATGACTCCCCGCCGGGCCTTGATGGAGATACTCTTGCCCTCTCTTTGGGCGATCACTCCGACGATCTCTCCCCGGGCGTTGGGAACGAGTTCCCGGGCGGGAGTCGCGGTCAGAACCTGGATCCCCCGTTTAGCCACCAGGCCGGACAGGAATTTCCACAACCGCTGGGACGGCTTTCCCTCTTCCGGAGTTCCCTTGATGTTGTACTTCACCGCGTTCTCCGCCCCCCGAACGTGGGGGAAGCCGGCGCCGGCAATCATCGTGGGATAGGCCACTTCCAGGGGTCGGAAGACCTGAACGTCCGCGCCCATCTGCCGGATCCAGTCTCCGTTCTTCAGAGCCTCTTCCACAAAGATTTCCAGGATCTCCCGTTCGGTGGTCTTGAAGGAAAGGGTGTCCAGGTACTCGACGAATTCCTTTCCCTTGGGGATGATGATGTTGCCGCCGCAGATGGATGAGTTTCCTCCTCCGTTGGCCATCTTCTCCAGAATCAGGACTTTCGCCCCCTGGTCATGGGCCGTGACCGCCGCCGCGGTCCCCGCCGAACCCCAGCCCACCACGACCACGTCGTATTCCATATCCCATTTTTCAGGTACGTTTACTTTCATCTCCTCTCCCTTTGTTCCAGAATTTCTCAAATGAGTCTTCGAAACAGCCCTACCCCTAAATCCGAAATCCGAATATCGAAATCCGAAACAAATCCAAAATCCGAATTTCCAAAACAGGGCGCACGGCCGCGCGCCCGTACTTCTTTTCCTTTGAGACCATTTGGATTTGGGTCCTTCATTCTGGTTTCGAATTTCGTGCTTCGGATTTCGAATTTCCTCCTTAGAGGGGTATATTCCCGTGCTTTCGTTCTGCCCGTTCGACCTTCTTTCCCTCCAGCATCTCCAGGGCTTTGATGAGCTGGAGCCGGGTTTCCTGCGGGCGGATCAACACATCCATCTGCCGCTTGGCGGCCGTGTAGTAGGGGGTCATGAACTTTTCCCGGTATTCCTGGATCTTTTCCTCCCGCACCCGGGCCTTGTCCGCGGCGGCATCGATCTCCTTCCGGAAGAGAATCCGCACCGCTCCCTCGGCGCCCATGATGGCAATCTCGGTAGTGGGCCATCCCAGGACCAGGTCCGCCCCCAGCTCCTTGTTGCTCATGGCGGCAAAGGCCCCGCCGTAGGCCTTCCGGATTATGCAGGTGATTTTGGGGACCGTCGCTTCCTTCCAGGAGTAGAGCATCTTGGCTCCGTGGCGGATGATTCCCTTGTGCTCTTCCTTCATCCCGGGGAGGTACCCGGGAACGTCCACCAGGGAGATGAGGGGGATATTGAAACAGTCGCAGGTCCGGATGAACCGGGCCGCCTTGTCCGCGGCATCGCAGTCGATGGCCGAGGCCAGAAACATGGGATTATTGGCCACGATTCCCACGACTTTTCCGTTCATGCGGGCCAGACCCGTGACCATATTCCGGGCAAAGCCGGCCCTGACCTCCAGAAACTCCCCGTGGTCGACGATCAGGGAGATCAGGCGGCGCATGTCGTACACTTTCTTGGGGCTGTCGGGGATGATATCCACCAGGGCTTCTTCGCAGCGGTCCGGATCATCCAAACACGGGATGACCGGGGGCTTCTGATTGAAACTGGAGGGAAAGAAGCTCAGGAGCTTCTTCACTTTGGCCAGGCAATCCAGGTCATTCTCACCGACAAAATCCGCGACCCCGGAAACCTGATAGTGGATCTTGGCCCCCCCCAGTTCCTGGCTTCCCACGTCCTGTCCGGTGACTTCTTTAATCACCAGGGGGCCGGTGATGAACATCTGGCTGGTCTTGTCCACCATGAAGATGAAGTCGGTGAGGGCCGGAGAATAGACGCCCCCGCCGGCGCAGTTCCCCATGATGACCGAAATCTGGGGGACGACCCCGGAGGCTTCCACGTTTTCCGCGAAGATCAGGGAGTAAGCCCCGCTCCCTTCCTGGATCCTCCCCCCTGCCGAGTCGATGATGCCCACGACCGGGGCCTGGGCCTGCCGGCCCATGCGGATGATGGAGGCGATCTTCTGCCCGTGGACCAGTCCCACGGACCCTCCCATGACGGTGAAATCCTGGGCGTAGAGGAAAACCACCCGTCCTTCTACCTTCCCGTACCCGGTGATGACCCCGTCGCCCCAGGGACGATTCTTCTCCATGCCGAAATCCGTGCACTGGTGCTGGGCCAGCATGTTCACTTCCACGAAGGTGCCGGGATCCAGCAGATGATCGATCCGTTCCCGGGCGGTCAGCTTACCCAGGCGGTGTTGTTCCTCCACATACTTCTTTCCCCCACCGACTCGGACCGCTTCTTCGATCTGTTTGAGCTTTTCGATTTCATCCCTGACGCGAGACATGTAGTGTTCCTCCAGGCCGGCCAAGGCCGGTTCTTCTAAAAATCTTAACACATCCAGATGTATCGACAATTAAATAAGTGTCCCCTCTTTGTCAACTGAAATTTACATCGCCCCAGACCGGGGTCGTGATATAGTAGGCCGCAGGAAGAACGGGGGAGGGGAAATGGCGGAATCACTCCTTAAGAGAC
>CAWDJO010000014.1:0-106329 GCA_963802665.1 uncultured delta proteobacterium
GTGGGCCCGGGGACATCGGCAGATCACCTCGGCCGATCTGGATGCATGATGGGAAGATACGTGTCAATCAACTCAAGGAAGGAACGAGACATGCGTGAACAAGAAGATGCGGCATTTAACCGACGTGAGTTCCTAATACAGGGCTCAATTGCAGTTGCCGGTGCAAGCTTTTGCCTCTGCGGACTGGGCGGATGCGCGACGATTACTGGCAGCGGGGCGACATCTCAAGTTGACCGCGGACGCTCTTGCCAGAACCGATGGAGATATCGTCATCGATTTGGCAAAGGCGCCAGAGCTGGCAACCGTGGGTGGCGCGGCCAAGATTGTCGACCGCAAAGATGTCAAGCCAATCGTCGTCGCGCGCGTGGCGAGAAAGACATCCTTCGTGGTCGTGTCGATTCATTGCTCGCATCGCGGAGTCGAGGTGGAATACCAACACGAACGGAAGCATTTCGTATGTGCTTCGATCGGCAGCAGTGCGTTCCGGCTGACGGCGCGCGGCTCAGAGGTCCTGCAAAAAAGCCGATTCAGAGCTTTGAAAATACATTTGCCGACGGCAAATTGACGATTCGTGGCGTGGCCGTGTAGAATGTGGCAGGATATTGGTTTTCTCTTCCCGGGGGAAAATGGGACGTCCATAGTTGCGGCCTGGCAAGGCTGCATGGTTTTATAGGTGGGAAGCCTATCCAGGTAACCGTTAGCCACGGGCCTGGAATCGAGCCTTGCAGAAAGCGGGACGTTGGTTCAAATGCAACTTTAAATAAATACCAATGCCGCGGTACTGGACAGTATGCCGTGCATGACATAAGGGAGATGGGGGAAGTACATAATTATATAAGTTTCTGAAATAGGTATCTCATGCCGCGCAGATCCCGCATTGATACATCAGGAGCACCTCACCACGTAATAACCTCCATCGGCTCATATATTTCGTAAGGCTCTGGGGGGAGAACGAAATTTTCGGAACAATTAATCGAGGCGGGGGTACAGGAGTTGGGGCAAAGGAATGGTTGGAAGTGCTGCGAAAAGCCTCGCTGATTTTTCGCCTTGCCAATGCCCATTCAGATCTGTATCCTATGCATAAGGGAGGAGGAGTGTCTCCCTGGGCGCCATGCTTTTAGCCATGCCAGGATTATGAAAAGGCCAGGAGGTTGAAGATGACAATTATAGATCGAATTGAAATTAATCCAAAGGTGATGTTGGGAAAGCCAGTCATTCGCGGAACTCGGATTCCTGTCGAATTGATTCTCCGTAAACTCAGCGAAGGGGCAAATGAGGCGGACCTATTGGAGGCTTATCCTAAGCTGACGAGAGAAGATATCCAGGCTGCAATCCGGTACGCGGCAGATACTCTGGCCCACGAAGAGATCATAGCTTTTGGCTAGGTAGACATAACGCTGGGAAAGCATATGCGATTTCTTGCGGATGAAAGCTGTGATTCTATTATTATCAAGACCCTCAGAGAAGCCGGCCATGACGTTCTGGCCGTAGGCGAGATCACCCCTCGGGCAGAAGATTCTGAGGTTATAAGACTTACCGCAGGGAAAAGAGAATCCTGCTGACCGAGGATAAGGATTTTGGCCAACTCGTCTTTGCCCATGGGGAGAAAACCCTTGGAGTACTGTTCCTAAGATTCCCTTTTCCATCCCGGAAACAGATAGCCGAGATGTTTCCGACCTAATCATGCAGCAAGGTGAGAAACTAATGGGTTGCTTCGTTACCATCCAGCCCGGTCGAATTCGGATCAGTCATATTCCCGCAGGATGAATCGCAGGGGGCGCGTGCCATCCTATAATGCCTCCCGCCAAGAGAAAAAATTTCATTTTGATAGCCCAAACGGCGAGGTACCGGGTAGTGTGTCGGGGGTAAAGGGGGACGTTCGTTCAAAGACAACTTGTGGTGAATCGGGCGCCGGTGTTGACGCTTTGGGCGGCGGTGGTGGCCGCGCCGAAGTACCGGACATCTTAGAAGGTGGAAGGCCCTGTTATTATTGAATGTGGTTAGCAATTCTTATTAGGTGTGTAGAAACCGGGACGTTGGTTCAAACACAAATCTGAGAAGGTCTGATCCCCTTGCTGCGCAGAAGATCGATTGCGCATCGATACTTGTTGACAAAATATACATATAAATGTATAATAGTATAAATGGAGAGAGCCGGAAGCCTGTTAGGTGGGTAGGATCGTCCCGAAGGGATCTAAGGGCTTTTCCAGCGCCCGCGCGGCGCGAGATTGGGCAGGCCCTTTATGCCGCTCAATGGGGCGAGGAATACGCGAGCGTAAAGGCCCTGCAAGGTTTCGGCGGCCGGTCCGTCCTCGAAATCGTAGCGCCCTACGCGGGCGACGCATACCGAGCTGTTTTACACGGTGCGCTTCGAGGATGCGATTTACGTGCTTCATGCTTTCCAGAAGAAGTCAAAGAGGGGCATATCGACACCCCAAAAGGAAATCGATCTGATAAAACAGCGGTTTGCGGCCGCTGAAAAGGATTACAGAGAAAGGCACAACTAAAATGAAACGGAACGCCAAGATCCGGGTCAAAAAAGGCAGCGGCAACATCTTTGCCGACCTCGGCTTTGCCAATCCCGCTCGCGAGGAACTCAAAGCCCACCTCACCCTGCAAATTTATCGGCTCATCAAAGAACGCGGTTATACCCAAGCTCAAGCCGGGGAAGTGCTGGGTATCAAGCAGCCGCACGTCTCAAGCCTCATGCGGGGCCAATCCGGCTCCTTCTCCGTTGAACGGTTAATGAACTTTCTCGCGGCCCTGGGCCAGGACGTTCAGATTACCGTCAGGTCTACACGTAAAAACCGAGGCGAAGTATCCGTTGTCGTCGCATGATGCGTTTCCTGCCCATTTCTGTAATGCCAAAGTACCGTAAAGCTTGAGGACGTTGTGTCCTAGGTTGAATAACACTTTGCCATTCTCCCCCACGAAAGAATAGGTACCGGATAGTGTAAAGGGGGACGTTCGTTCAAAGACAACTTGTGGTGAACCGGGCGCCGGTATTGACGCTTTGGGCGGCGGTGGTAACTGAAGTGTTGGGGTTCGGGCATGATGAAGCGCTGAGCCTTGGGCGGGCGGTAGCAGGGCTGAATGCCTCCTCCAAAGAGGGTTCCCTGGGGCTCTTCCAGCCGACCCCCATGGGGCGAGGGGACGGCGAGGGGGACGTTGTCCAATTCACTCATTTTATTTTCCCCTTTTCTCTTTCTCATCCCCGCTGAAAACGCCCCCAAACAAACCCAAGATCTTGTGCTAAAATCCCTTGACCCCAAATTCTCTCTTTTGTATATTCAACTCACCCCAAAGCGAGCTCTTATCAATTTCAGGATTGTCTCGGGGTCAGAGTAAAATTCACGAAACTTGGAAAGGACGAGCAGATGACTGAAGGAGAACGATCCCTGGCGGTCTTCATCGACTTTGAAAACCTCGCCCTGGGGTTCAAGGGCAAAAAAGACAAACGCTTCGATATCCAGAAGATCCTCGAACGCCTGGTTGAAAAAGGGAAGATCATTGTGAAGAAGGCCTATGCCGATTGGACCGAATATTCCGATTATAAACGAGCCCTTCACGAGGCTGCGATTGAGCTGATCGATATTCCCAGGCGGTCCGTTTCCGGGAAGAACTCGGCCGACATCCGGCTCTGCGTGGATGCCATCGATCTCTGCTACTCCAAGGAGCATATTGACACCTTCGCCATCGTTTCCGGGGATAGTGATTTTTCTCCCCTTGTCTCAAAGCTTAAGGAGAACGGCAAAGGGGTTATCGGTCTCGGGATGAAAGAATCAAGTTCCAACCTCCTGATCAATAACTGCGACGAGTTCATCTATTACGAAGACCTTGAGCGGCCCCTGGGGATTCCTCCGAAGATCGAACAGGAACTGCCTGAACGAAAGAAGGAAGGATTTCAACTTCTGGTTGACTCGGTGCTGGCTCTTGTTCGGGAAAACAAGGAAGTGCTCTGGTCTTCCATGGTCAAGGAAACGATGAAGCGAAAGAAACCCTCCTTCAACGAATCCTACCATGGTTATCGGACATTCAGCGATTTTCTTGCCGATGCCGAAAAACACGGGATCATCCGGCTTCGAACCGATTCACGAAGCGGGACCTATGTGGTCGTCGGTTTCGGCAAAGAGGAGAAAAAAATAGAGGCTGAGGAGCCGAAAAAACAGAAAGAAGAGAAAGAACGGAAAACCCAGAAGTCGCGCTGGCGTCCGCGGCCGAGAAAGCAGAATCCCAACGCCGCTCCTGCCGCTTCTGAACAGGCTCCTTCTGAAACAGCTGCTTTTGGGCTTCCAGAAATTGAAGAAAAGTAGCAGTGGCAAGTGGGAAGCGGACGTTGGTTCAAATGCAACTTTGAATAAATACCAACGGTCTACTCGACTCAGACCGCGTCAACGAGGAAAGGCCTCAGAATACTATGGGACGGCAGGAAAGACACGATTTATATTGTAAGGCAGCAGGGTGAGATCATGGATCCTATCACTCGTCGTTCCTTCCTAAAGAGAGCTGCTTGCCTGGGAGGCGGCGTTCTCCTGAGCCAAAGTCCTTTGTCGGCTTGGCCCAGGGGTGCGGGTTCCGGGACGGTGTTGACTAGGTTGACTGGTTCTCGGATTGTGAGGCGGTAACTTGCTGCTCTGCGAGTTACTTCCGGGTGGGTGGCGAATAGGGGGTCTCCAGGTATTCCCGGGCGGCGCGCTGCGCCATTCCCTCGGCTCCTTCCAGGTCCAGCGCCTTCCGGTAGTAATCTTCGGCCTGTTTCCTCTCCTTGCGGGCATCATGGATCATTCCCATACGGACCAGGGCCCAGGCCCGGACCCGATTGTTGTAAGGGGATGTATCCTTGAGCGCCTGTTTGAAATATTCAGCCGCTCTTTCATAATCTCCCCGGTCGAGGGAAATCTTTCCCAGGGATTGATGATAGCGCGGCCACAACTCGGGTCGGTAGGGGGGCCTTCCGGCTTTGATTTCGTTTCCGATCTCCCCGGCAACGGCCATCGCCTCTTCGTATCTTCCCAGGTCGGAGTAAATATTCACCAGGGCAAAGGAAAAGTTGTAGTTGTCCGGGTATTTTTCTTTCAACTTTGTTGCCAGCGGCAGGGCGCGGGCGGGCTGCTTCTCATAGCCGGAGTAAGCCGAAACCAGGCTGGAGGCGGCCAGGTCCCGCATGAGGCGGCCCTTTTCATAAGCGGTCTCAAATTCCCGAATCCCTCTCTCCCGGTCTCCGGAGGTAATGAATACCGAGGTTATCCACCGAGTAACCCCGCTGAGCTGGGCCAGGTGGTAGTGGAGGACCCCCATGGGGTAATAGACGTCAAAATTCCGCGGGTCCAACTCCCGGGTTTTTTCCAGGAGATCCCAGACTGCCTGCGCCTCCCGGAAGGCCCGGAAGTAATTCCGGTGGAGGATTTCCCAGCGGTTCTTCACCATCCGGGCAATCGCCAGGGAGAAGCAGGCATCAGCGTTTCGCGGATTTTCCTCGAGCCTTTTCTCGGCAAGGGTTTGGGTATCCTCCACGGCCCGCAACAGCGAGGTTTCGCTTTTTTTCTTTTCTTTCTCGTCCAAACCGGTTTCGTAAGAAAATAGGTAGGCCATGGCCAGATAGGCATAAGCCACAGGACTTTTCCGGTCCAACTCGAGGGCCTTGGTCAACTCGGCCACCGCTTCTTGGTCACTCAGGTTGAGCCCTTTTTCCACCCCGCGCCGAAGGAAGGTTTGAATTTCATCTTTTAACGATTCTTGGGCCCAAAGTTGGGGAAAAGGATGGACCCAGGCCAAAAAGGCTACCAAAGGGAGAAGAAGGCATCTGCCAACAACTGATCCCATACAAGATCACCCCTGATTTTTTTTCTTCAAGATTATAAGAGATATCATGAAGGCCAGAAAAATAGAAGCCAGACAAAGGATGAAGGCGTTCTGGTAAGCCGCGGGGGTAAAAGCCCCGGCGACTCTTCCCGCCCGGTCCATGAGATAACCGGTAAGCGGCTGGAACGTGGCCACCCCCAGGAAGGGGGCCGGGTTAATGAGCCCCAGGGCGGTGCCCAGCTTTTCCGGCGGGGCTTCTTCGCGGATGATGGCCCACAGGACGGAAAGGGTCCCTGCCAGCATCATTCCCATGATAAAGAAAACCAGGCCGAACGCCCAGGGTCCGAATCGGGGACTTAGAAAAGCGATGAGGAACCAATTCATCACCTGGACGGCGAGGCAGGCCGATAAGAACTGGCGTTTTTTCCGGGCGAAGGTCTTGTCCACCCAATGAGCCATCAGGGGCCCGCCGGCGATGACCCCGAAGGCAATCACCATGATCAAGTTGCTCGCCCCCAGCTTGTCATAGCCGAAGACATCGATCAGATAGGGATATCCCCACAGGCCCTGAAACGTGCTGAAGGGCCCGCCGTAGGCGTAAAAAAGGGCGAACATGACCCAGAAGAAAGGACTTTTCAGGATTTCCAAGAAGTCTCCCGGTTCGCTTGATGGAGTCGCCTTTTGGGCCTGGGGCATGGAAAGGTAGCCGGGAGGATGGTCGTGGATGAAGGCGCGGGAGAGAAAGGCCAGTAGGAGGAGGATTGCGGAGATGATGAAGAAAGAAGACCGCCAGCCCACCTGCTGGATGACCCAGGCGAAAGGAGTGGCGGCCATGATCGCTCCCACATTCCCCACGGCCAGGAGAATGACATTCATGCGGCCGAAGGCCTGAGCCCCGAACCAGGGGATAAAAAGCTTCAGGGCCGGGACAAATACCCCGGCGGCGCCCAGCCCGATCAGCCCCCTTCCCAGGGAGGCGATCAGCAGGGTGGGCGCCAGAGCAAAGATCAGGGTCCCCAGGAATTCGATGAAGGTGCAGACGGTGATAACTTTTCGGGCCCCGAACCGGTCGGTGAGGATCCCCACCACCGGCTGGCTGAGGGCATAGGGATAAAAGTAGGCCGAGGACATTCCGCCCAGGCTGGCGCCCGAGGCCTGAAAGGCCTCCATCAGGTAGGGAGCCAGGACTCCGGTCGAAATCCGGTGGAAGTAGACAAAAAAATAGACCGCGTTGAGGATGATCAGAATGAGATAGCGTTGGGAGAGAAGAGTCAAGGGAAGTGCCTTTAGGTTCGTTACTGGTTGCTGGTTCCCAGTGCGGTGTCCCGGGAATCAGCAGACAATGTGGGATCCTGGTGCCAGGAGCCGGGAGTCGGACCGCTGCGCTTGCCAAAATAGGCAGGGGTGTCTCCTCAGCCCACGGGGATCTTACGGTGATTGCTCCCTAAGGGTCCGTATTTTACGTACTTACGAAGAGGTAGCCATTGTGTCCGTGTTCCTTTGCGGAACCCCAGGGATGCGGTCCAAGGGGGCTTTCTCCCGCCGGATCTTGGCGGCACGCACCGGTCCGACACCCGGCTCCACAAGGAGTGACCAGCAACGAGTAACCAGCAACCAGCAACAAAGAATATCCCACCCAGGTCTAAAGCTTTTTCTTCAACAGCTCGTTCACCAGCTGAGGATTCGCCTTCCCCTGGGTGGCCTTCATGACCTGGCCGACGAAAAAGCCGAAGAGCTTGTCCTTTCCCTTGCGGTAGGCCTCCACTTCCCCGGGGTTGGCCGCCAGGACCTGGTCGATGGCCTTCTCGATGGCCGAGGTGTCGGTGACTTGAACCAGTCCTTTCTCTTTGACGATCTCCTGCGCCCGCTTGCCGGTCCGGTACATCTCCTCGAAGACGGATTTGGCGATCTTCCCGCTGATCACCCCTTCATCGATCATCTTCAGCATTTCGGCGAGATTCCCCGCCGGAACCGGGCATTCTTCGATTTCCCGCTCGTCGCGTTTCAGCTCCCGGAGGAGCTCGGACATGATCCAGTTGCTGATGATCTTGGGCTGGTCATAGATATTCAGGCATTCTTCATAGTAGTTGGCCAGGGCCTTGGAGGAGGTGAGGATTTCGGCATCATACTCCGGGATTCCGTAGTCGCGGATGAATCGGTTCTTTTTCTGCTCCGGAAGCTCGGGAAGGGCGGCCCGGATCTTTTCCACCCACCCGGGGTCGATGACCAGGGGAACGAGGTCGGGATCGGGGAAGTAGCGGTAGTCGTGGGCCTCTTCCTTCCCGCGCATGGAGGCGGTCACCCCCCGGGCGGCGTCCCAGAGACGGGTTTCCTGGATGACTTTGTCTCCCTGGTCCAGGAGGGCGGTCTGTCTGCGGATCTCGTAATCCAGGGCTTTCTGGACGTTGCGGAAGGAGTTCATGTTCTTCAGCTCGGTCTTGACCCCTAAAGCCTTCTGGCCCTTGGGACGGAGGGAGATGTTGGCGTCGCACCGGAAGCTTCCTTCCTCCATGTTCCCGTCGCAGATGTCCAGGAACATGAGGATGGCCCGAAGCTTCCTCAGGTAGGCCCCGGCTTCTTCCGGGGACTGGAGGTCCGGGGCGCTGACAATTTCGATGAGGGGGACGCCGGTACGGTTGAAATCCACGTAGCTGGACGCGCCCCGGTCCGAAGAAAGGTCGTGGAGGAGTTTGCCGGCGTCCTCTTCCATGTGAATCCGGATGAGCCCGATCCGTTTCTTCTGCCCTTCGACCTGGATCTCCACGTGGCCGTCCGTCGACAGGGGAAGCTCATACTGGGAAATCTGGTACCCCTTGGGAAGGTCCGGGTAAAAATAATTCTTCCGGGCGAACTGGCTGTAGGGGGCGATCCTGCATTGCGTGGCCAGCGCGGCGCGCACCGTGAATTCGACGACCTTTTGGTTGAGGACCGGCAGGCTTCCCGGCAATCCGGTGCAGACCGGGCAGGTATGGGTGTTGGGTTCCGCCCCGAAGAGGGTGGAACAGCCGCAAAAGATCTTGCTTCGGGTCAGAAGCTGGGCGTGAACTTCCAGGCCGATGACCGGTTCATATTCCATGGGGCACTCCAATCACAGTTTGGGCTTTCGCAGATGGTGGTCGGTGTTTTTTTCAAAGGCGTGAGCCACCCGCAGGATCTTCTCTTCCTGAAACAGGTTTCCCAGAATCTGGAGACCGATGGGCAGACCTTCCCTGCTGAACCCGCAGGGCAGGGAAAGGCCCGGCAGGCCGGCCAGGTTGCAGGGGATGGTGAGGATGTCCGAAAGGTACATCTGCAGGGGATCATCCACCTTTTCCCCGATCTTAAAAGCGGGCGTGGGCGCCGTGGGCAGAACGATGGCATCGCATTTCTCAAAGGCTTTTTCGAAGTCCTGGCGGATAAGCGTCCGGACCCGCGAGGCTTTCAGATAATAGGCATCGTAGTAGCCGGCGGAAAGGGCGTAGGTGCCCAGCATGATCCGCCGTTTCACTTCCGCCCCGAATCCCTGCCAGCGCGTTTCCTGGTACATGTCCAGAAGATCCTGCGTTCCTTTGGCCCGAAAGCCGTATTTCACCCCATCGTAACGGGCCAGATTGGAACTCGCTTCGCAGGGGGCGATGATGTAGTAGACCGCCAGCGCGTACGCGCTATGGGGGAGGGAGATTTCCACGGTCTTGGCGCCCAATTTTTTCAAGACCTCGACGGCTTCCCCGACCGATTCCGTCACCTCGGGGTCGATGCCTTGGCCGGAAGTCTCCCGGGGAACTCCCAGGACCATCCCCCGCACATCGTCCACCAGAGCGCGGGTGTAGTCCGGAACCGGAAGATCGACGGACGTGGAATCCCGGGGGTCATGGCCGCTGATGGCGTTCAACACCAGTGCCGTATCCCGGACATCCTTGCTGAAGGGACCGATCTGGTCCAGGGAAGAGGCAAAGGCCACCAAGCCGTAACGGGAGACCCTTCCGTAGGTAGGTTTCATGCCCACGACGCCGCAGCAGGCGGCAGGCTGGCGGATGGATCCCCCCGTGTCGGACCCAAGGGAGGCGATGCATTCATCGGCCGCCAGGGCAGCTGCCGAACCCCCGCTGGACCCGCCGGGTATCCTCTGCGTATCCCAGGGATTCCGGGAAGGGCCGAAAGCGGAATTTTCCGTGGAAGAGCCCATGGCGAACTCATCCATGTTGGTCTTTCCGACAAAAACGGCCCCTGCGTCCCTGAGCTTTTCCGTCACCGTGGCATTGTAGGGGGGGATGAAATTGTCCAGGATATGGGAGCCGCAGGTGGTCCGCAAGCCCCTGGGTGCAGATGACGTCTTTTAGGGCCAGGGGAATTCCGGTGAGCGGTCCCGCTTCCCCCTTTTGAATCCGCAAGTCTGCGGCAGCAGCCTGTTCCAGGGCCATCTCCGGGGTCAAGGTGATGTAAGCATGGATTCGCCCCTCCACTTCCTCGATCCGTTTCAGGACGGATTCGGTAAGCTCCCGCGAGGTGATTTCCTTACGGGCCAGGAGGTCGTGAAGCTGGTGGGCGGTCATCTCATATAGTTTCATGTCGGCACCATCCAATTGCGGATTGCGGAATGCGGAATGCGGAATGGAGGACTAACAAATTTGACAAGATCGTTCTGGATTGGGCAATCCAGAATCGGAATTTGATAGGCTGATTCTACCCGCCCAGACAGGGTCATCGATCTTAGCTCCGGCCTTCGTTTCTGATTTTGATCCTTTAAGCATTTTCCTTAACCTCAACCTCAACCTTATTCCACTTCATGCTCATGAAGTTGGGCATTAGGGCGGTTTACTCAATAATCTTGGGGACACGGAAGAATCCGCGGTCTCCGTCCGGAGCGTTGCTCAAGGTGAGATCCTGAGGGGAGGAGGGAAGGACCTGGTCTTCCCGGAAGACGTTCTTCCGGGTTACCGCATGGAAGGTGGGTTCCACCTGGCTGGTATCCAATTCCTTCAGCTTGTCCATGTATTCCAGAATGCTGTTCAACTGGGTCGTAAAACGCTCTTTCTCCGTTTCGCTGAATTTCAGCCGGGCCAGCAGGGCCACATGCTCGACTTCCTCCTTGCTGATTTTCATCGCTGACTCCCTGAAAATTTGAATTGATTAAATGGTAACACAGGAAAGACGACTTTTTCAAGGTTCCCTCTAACAAACCAGCAAAGCGCAAAGCGGCATGGCGTGAGGCTACCCCTTTTTAAATTGCGCCTCTTTCTTTCGCTATGCCCTCTGCTCTATGCTCCATGCCTCTTTTTATTTTTGCCTTGACAGGGAGGAAAAGGCTTATTTATATTCATACTTGATTTTATTCGGAGAAATCAAGGAATGCCGGGATTTCCCCATCGCCTGGGAGTGCATGTCTCCATCGCCGGAGGGATTGAAAAGGCGGTCGAACGGGCGAGAGAACTGGATTGCGCGGCGATGCAGATCTTTTCCCGCAACCCCCGAGGGTGGAGAGCGTCGCCAATCCTACCCTCGCGGGCGCGGCTTTTTCGTGAGGGGGTAAGGCAGAACGATATCGATCCGGTTGTGGTTCATACCCCTTACCTGCTCAACCTGGCGTCGGGAGACGCGGAGCTTCACCGCAAATCCATCCAGGGATTATCCGAGGACCTTAAACGGGCGGAGCAATTGGGGGCCGGCTACGTGGTGACCCATCTGGGCAGCGCGGGAGACCGGGGGCTTTCTTCCGGCCGGAAGCGGGTGGTCAAAGCGTTGCAGAAGGTTCTGGAAAAGGATTCCCCGGTAATATTAGCCCTGGAAAACAGCGCCGGAGGGGGACGGACCCTGGGGGGTTCCCTGGATGAGGTCGCGGAAATCATCCGGGGTGCGGGGGGAGACCCGCGGATCGGTTTCTGTTTTGATTCCTGTCACGGGTATGCGGCGGGCTATGATTTCCGATCGGCGGCTCAGGCGCGGGCACTGGTGGAGGAACTGGACCGGACCATCGGTCTGAGTCGATTGAAGATATTGCATTTGAATGACTGCGCGGGCGCCCTGGGGTCTCACCGCGACCGCCACCAGCATATTGGAAGGGGTGAGATCGGGATCCGCGGATTCAAAAGCCTGCTCGGGCAGGAATCCCTGCGGAAAATTCCCATGATTCTGGAAACCCCCAAGGAAAGGCCTGGGGATGACCGGAAAAACCTGTTTTGCATCCGGGCCCTATTGGGATCCGGCGAGACCGAGAACTGGAACGAGCCCCTTCCTCCCATCGATGAGGGGAAGGGCTGAAATCCCTCAGGGGGAAAGAGCCACCCATGGAACAAGAAAAGACAGGCGAGATCAAACTGCCGGATTTCGACTCCAGCTTTTTCGTGCAGGAGGCCGAGAGCCTGAGGCTCCAGGGGAAGCCCGATGAGGCCATCCAAACCTGCAAGGACGGCCTGAAGAAGATGCCCGACGCTCTTCCCGGCCGTCTGCTCCTGGGAAGGTGCTACCTGGAAACAGGAAGGATCGTGGAGGCCAGGAAAGAACTGGAAAGAGTGGCTCAAGTGGTTGAAGAATGCCTTCCCGTTTACAAGCTGCTCAGCCAGGTGTACCTGGAAGAGAAGGATGTGGACAAAGCGCTGGAAGTTTTGCGCAAGACCCTGTATTTCCCAAGGGCCGAAGAAGGGCCCCCGAAAAAGGTGACCCCTCTGGAGATGGACCTCCTCCATCGTGGGACCCGTCCTCCTTTCGTCACTCCCCCACCGTTCCAGAAACCGTCCCCACCCTCACCGGCTGAGGTTCCGGAAGAAAAGAAACCAGAGGAGGAAGAAAAACCGGCCAAACCGGCGATTCCCACGGATACCCTGGCCGAAATTTACCTCAAGCAGGGCCACCTGGACCAGGCCCTCCTGGTTTACCAGGATATTCTCGCCAAAGATCCGGATAACGCCGTGGTGAGGGAAAAATGCGAATCCTTGAAAAATCGGATCAGCGGGGATCAAAAGACGGAATCCAGGCAGAAAGTTCAGACAAAGCTGGAGAAGTGGCTGGGGGTCGTTTCTTCAAAAGCCTAACTGCGGGGATGGGACCCGGGAAGATGTTGAGACGAGATTTTGGGAAAAGAGCAGAAGCCACAAAATGATAAAGCCGGAAACGGCCAAGAAGGGGAGGGACGGAGAATTTACGGGTTGAATTTTGCTCAGAAACACCTCACCTCCCTTCTCCGGCGAATGAGCCTCGACGCCATTCTTTTCTGGAGCCTGGAAAACATCCGGTATCTGTGCGGGTTCACTGGAAGTGATGGAGCGCTGATCTATGCCGACGAGGAGCGGATCTTTCTGTCCGATTCCCGATACGAGGAACAGGCCAGGGTCGAGGTAAGGGGAGCGGTCTTCCAGGAGTATAAAAAAAAGATTGAGGGAATCGCCCAGGGCCTCCGGTCCTTACGGGTGAAGCGGCTCGGTTTTGAGGCCTCGGCTTTAAGTTGGGAAAGCTATCAAAGGCTGAAAGAGCGCTTGCCCCGGGTCAACCTGGTCCCCCTGGCGGGGGAGATGGCCGCCCTCCGGGCCCGCAAGGAGCCGGATGAGGTGGAAAAGATCCGCCGGGCCATCGGGATCGCCTCCGAGAGTTTTCGGGATACCCTGCCCCGGCTGAAGCCCGGAGTGCGGGAGAAGACGGTGGGAGACTTCCTGGAATTCCGGATGAAACGCCGGGGAGGGGAGTCTTCTTCTTTCCCCACCATCGTCGCCTCGGGGGCCCGTGCGGCCCTTCCCCATGGGAAAGCATCGGCCAAGGGGATTGAAAAAAAAGAGATGGTGGTCATCGATTTCGGAGCCCGCTATGAGGGGTATCATTCCGACGAGACCAAGACCGTGGTCCTGGGCAAACCGGAATCCCGGCAGAAAAAAATCTATGATCTTGTCCGCAAGGCCCAGGAAAGGGCGATGCGGGCGATCCGGCCCGGGGAGAGCGTCCGCCGGATCGACAACGCTGCCCGGGAAATCATCACCCGGGCGGGATACGGGAAGTTTTTCGGACACGGCACCGGGCACGGAATCGGCCTGGCCGTCCACGAAGCCCCCACCATTTCCCCGCGAGGTTCCGGAGTGGTTAAGGAGGGGATGATCTTCAGCATCGAGCCGGGTATTTATCTCCCCGGGTGGGGCGGAGTCCGCCTGGAAGACCTGGTCCTCGTTACCGCCCGGGGTTGCGAGGTTCTGACCTATCTTTCGAAGGAGTTGAAGGATAACATTCTCTAGGGTATAGGGTGCATGGGTTATGGGTCATAGGGTGCAGGCGCAGGAGAAATTCAAGTCTTTTCCATGACCTATGGACCTTCCGAAGCCCAAACCCGTCATTTTTTTATTGAGGTGTTTCTTATGTACACGACGAGTGATTTTCGAAAAGGCCTGAAGGTTGAAATCGAGGGGGAACCCTTCGTCATCGTCGACTTCCAGCATGTGAAGCCGGGAAAGGGAGGGGCGTTTGTCCGCACCCGGATGAAGAGCCTGGTGAGCGGCAATGTCCTGCGACATGACCTTCCGTTCCGGGGATAAGGTGGACAAACCGGACCTGGAAGAAAGAGATATGCAGTTCCTCTACGAAACCAACGGCGAGTTCCACCTCATGGACACGGGCAACTACGAACAGCTCTTCCTGACCGCCGATCAGATGGGCGAGAGCAAGGATTTCCTGAAAGAAAACCTGGTCATCAAAGCCCTCTTCCACAACAAACGTCCCATCGGGGTCGAGGTCCCCATGTTTGTGGAGCTGAAAGTGGTCCAGACCGAGCCCGGGGTCCGGGGAGACACGGCGACGGGAGCCACAAAAGCCGCCACGCTGGAGTCCGGAGCGGTCATCCAGGTCCCGCTTTTCGTCGAAGAGGGGGATGTCCTTCGGATCGACACCCGTACCCGTGAATACATCACCCGGGTCAAATAGTCGATTGAAAGCAAAGTTGTGCATGGGATGGCAACAAGGTTTTCAATGGAAAGGGCGATCCCAAATTCGAAGCACGAAACCCGAAACTCGAAACAAATTCAAATGTCCCAATTAGGGGAAAGATTTTTGTTTATTGGTTTTGCGAATTTGGATTTCGAATTTGTTTCGGATTTCGATATTCGGATTTCGGATTTTTCAATTTTTGAACCTGGTTGGGTTCCGGCTGTCGCGGAGCAAAATCTTCCCCTGGAGGGGATTGGATTTTCAAAAGATTGGCATTGGCGAAAAGGAGGCAGGCATGGAATATCCGGATGATCTCTATTACAACCGCGACCATCTCTGGGTCCGGGTGCAGGGAAATCGGGGAACCGTAGGGGTGACGGATTACGCCCAACGGGAGATGGGGGAGGTTCTCTTCGTGGACCTTCCCGAAGAGAGCGCCCAGGTGGAGAAGAATGACACCTTCGGGTCCCTCGAATCCTCCAAGACGGTGGCCGAGCTTCACTGCCCCATCAGCGGGGAGATCGTATCGATCAACAAAGACCTGGAGGAGGAGCCGTCCCTGGTCAACGACGACCCCTACGGAAACGGGTGGCTGATCATGGTGGAGTTCGATGACCCCAACGAGCTGGAGGAGATGATCAATGCCGCCGATTACGAGGAATTTCTGGAGCAGAAGGAAGCTGAGGACAAAGAGGAATAGACGACGAATTTCTTGACAAAATCGGGGAAGGTTGCTAGAACCGGAAGAGAAGAAGAAGCTGGGAAAAACAGCGACCCTCGGAGGTGGGAATGAAAATAATCGAACAAGCCCTAAAGAAAGGGCAGAAATCGCTTTCCGAATATGATTCCAAGCGAGTCCTGAAGTCGTACGGGTTTCCGGTGGTGAAGGAAAAGCTGGTGGACAGCCGAGCCGCGGCGGTCAAAACGGCCAAGGAAATCGGCCTCCCCGTGGTTCTTAAAGCCTGTTCCGCGGCCATCGCCCATAAGACGGAAAAGAAACTGATCGAAGTGGACCTGAGGACCCTCAAGGAAGTGGAGCGGGCCTACGAAGCGATCGTGAAGAGGGTGGGGAACGCTCCCCTGGACGGAATCCTGGTTCAGCAGATGATCAAGGGGTCGCGGGAGCTGGTCATCGGGATGATCCGGGACGCCCAGTTCGGGCCTTGCGTGATGTTCGGGCTGGGAGGAATTTTTACCGAAGTCCTCAAAGACGTCTCTTTTCGGATCGCCCCGCTGGAAAAACGGGATGCCCTGGAAATGGCCCAGGAGATCAAGGGATCCCCGATCCTGGGGGCCTTCCGGGGAATGCCCGCCGTCGATATGGAGCTTCTGTCCGCCATGCTGATCAACGCCGGAAAACTGGGATTGGAAAATGACGCCATAAAGGAAGTGGACGCCAACCCCCTGATCATTTCGGGAAACAAGCCCGTCGTGGTCGATGCCCTGGTGGTACTCGAGGGCGGGACCAAGCCGTAATCCGGGGGAAGGAAATGCCCAGCACTGAGGAATTAGTCAACGATGCCCTCTCCGGTTCGGTCCGGGCTCTGGCCAAACTGATCACCCTGGTGGAAAACGAGATGCCCGAGGCCCTGGAGGCCCTGCGGCGGCTTTATCCAAAAACCGGAAAGGCCTACATTATCGGGATCACCGGCCCTCCGGGTTCGGGCAAGAGCACCCTCACCGACAAGATCACCAAGGAACTCCGCAAGAAAGATTTTACCGTGGGGATCATCGCCGTGGACCCCACCAGCCCCTTTACCGGAGGGGCTCTCCTGGGGGACCGTCTGCGGATGCAGGACATTACCAGCGATGAAGGGGTCTTCGTCCGGTCCATGGCCACCCGGGGGACGCTGGGGGGGCTCACCAAAGCCACCGCGGATACGATCAAAATCCTGGATGCCTTCGGCAAGGATTTTATCATCATTGAAACCGTGGGGGTGGGGCAGGATGAGGTGGACATCGTCAAGACGGCCGATACCACGATCCTGATCTCCGTGCCCGGACTGGGGGATGACATCCAGGCCCTGAAAGCGGGGATCATGGAGATTGCCGACATCTTCGTGGTCAACAAGGCAGACCGGGAGGGAGCGGACCGGCTGATGACCGAGCTGAGCCTGATGCTGGACCTGAGCCCGGCCAAAAGCGCCTGGCGGCCCCCCATCCTCAAAACGGTGGGAACCCTGGGCGAGGGAATATCGGAACTGGCGGAAAAGATCCTGGCTCACCGGAAATTTCTGGAAGAGGGAGAAGGGCTGATCAAAAAGCGGAATATCCGGGCCCGGGAGGAGATCATCAACCTCATTGAAAAGGAGATCTCCAAGTACATCCACAAAATGCTGAAGTACGATCTGGCCTTCGATGAGGTCATCGAAAAGGTGGTGGCCCGGGAAAAAGACCCCTATTCCTACGCCCAGACGGTGACCGAACCTTTTGCCAGGTATTATCAGATTTACAAGGTGGATAAAAAAAGTGCCTAGAAGCCGGTAGGGGCACGATCGCTCATCGTGCCCCTGCACCTAGGCACTATTCTTTGATCTTTCCCAGAATTTCGTTGGCGATGATCTCCTTCATGATCTCGTCCGTTCCCCCGCCGATGCGACTCAGGCGGATGTCCCGCCAGTATCTCTGCACCGGGTATTCCATCATGTAGCCGTAGCCCCCGTGAATCTGCAGGGCGGCGTCCGCCACCCGGGCGGCCATCTGGGCGGAGAATAACTTGGCCATGGAGATCTCCTTCACCGGGTACTCCCCCTGCTGGAATTGCCAGGCGCAGTAATAGATGAGATGCCGGGCCGCCTCGATCTCCGTGGTCATGTCGGCCAGACGATGCCGGGTCACCTGGAAGTGGGCCAGGGGTTTGCCGAACTGAACCCTCTCCTGGGCATACTTGAGGGCCAGCTCATAGGTCATCTGGGCCCGGGAAACGGCGTTGGCCGCGCCCATGATCCGCTCTCCCTGCAGTTCCCACATGATGTGGTGGAATCCCTTGCCCTCTTCCCCCAGAAGGGCATCGGCCGGAACCCGGCAGTCCTCGAAGAGGAGTTCAGCCGTGTCCGAAGACCGCATCCCTAATTTCTCCAGTTTTCGGGTAACCGTGAAACCCGGCGTGCCCTTGTCCACGAGGAACAGGGAGAACCCCTTGTACCCTTTCTTTTCCCCCGTTCGGGCCACCAGGGTAATGAAATCGGCCCGAACCCCGTTGGTGATGAAGATCTTCCGGCCGTTGATGACCCAGTGGTCCCCGTCCCGGCGGGCGGTGGTCTGGATGGCGGCTACATCCGATCCCGCGTTGGGCTCGGTGATTCCCAGACAGGCGATCTTCTTGCCCTGGTTGGCCGGCAGGAGGTATTTCATCTTCTGCTCTTCGGTGCCAAATTTAAAGATGGGAGGGGTGGCCATCTCGCTCTGGACGGCAACGCCCATGCCGATGGAGCCCATGCCACAACGGCCCAGCTCTTCGGCGAGGACCACGGAAAAGAGGAAATCGCACCCCTGTCCCCCGTATTTTTCCGGAAACCGCAGGCCCAGATAGCCCAGTTCCCCCATCCGGGTGAAGACGGAGTCGGGAAACCCCTCGGCCTCCTCCCATTCGTCGGCGTGGGGAGCCAGCTCCTTTT
The DNA here is from genome assembly GCA_963802665.1 of uncultured delta proteobacterium. Lineage (GTDB taxonomy): Bacteria > Desulfobacterota > SM23-61 > SM23-61 > SM23-61 > SM23-61. The sequence goes on from CAWDJO010000014.1 coordinate 18,297, forward strand.
CCACGAATTTCCGCACCGCATCCCGGAAAAGCTCGTGCTCTTCACTGAACATGGGGTGTCTCATCGCTCCGCTCCTTATCTCGAATTTTTATTGGGACACAGATAAGAACACATGAATTGGACACAGATGAACGCGGAGAAACGAAGGATAAAACAGGGAAAAGCAAAATTCAGATGCTGATAGGCCGATAAAGAAATGATCAGATAGCTTTTATGCAGCTAATCTTCAGGCTGCTCCGGCGTTTTATTTCTCACTTTAGGAATTCGCGTTTATCTGTGTTCATCTGCGTCCATCTGTGTCCAATTCTTTCTTCGAAAACCGTTCCCGCAGCTCCCGCTTCAGCACTTTCCCCCCGAACTGGGTCTTGGGGAGGGCGTCGATGAAGGCCACCGACGTGGGCTTTTTGTAACTGGCCAGATGGGCCTTGCAGAAATCGATGACCTCAGCCTCGGTCAGGCTCTGTCCGCCCTTGGCGACGACCACCGCTTTGATCGTCTCGCCCCATTTTTCGTCGGGAACCCCGATGATCACCGCTTCGGCGATCTTGGGATGGCGGGAAAGGACTTCTTCGATTTCCTTGGAATAGACATTCAGCCCGCCGGTCTTGATCATATCCTTCTTCCGATCCACGAAGTAGAGGAACCCGTCCCCGTCGTACTTTCCCAAATCGCCGGTGTGCAGCCACCCCCCCCGCAGGGTCTGGGCGGTCTCCTCCGGGTTCTGGTAGTATTCCTTCATCACGGTGGGCCCTTTGATGATGATTTCCCCTACCTCCCCTGCGGGCAGATCTCGGTCTTCCTCATCGACGATCCGGACCTCGGTGCACATGTAAGGCTTCCCCACGCTTCCCGTCTCCTTCGGGCGGTCCGTAGGCTTGAGAATCGTGACCCCGGGAGAGGCCTCGGTCAGGGCGTAGCTCACGTAGGTCTGGGCATGGGGAAAGAGACGGGTTTCTATGGCCTGCTGCATGGTGGGGTGCAGGAATCCCTGGGAGGAGAGATACATGCGCATGGAACCGGTTTGGTAAGACTTCGATTCCATTTCCTTGAGGAGCTTTCCCCAGATGGTGGGATTCCCGGTCATGGCCGTGACTTTCTCTTCTTCGATGATCTCCAGGCATTTCCGGGGATCAAACTCCTTGGTCACGACAAAAGTCCCGCCGGCGTACATGTAAGCCAGAAACCGGCTCAACGCGGCCGTGTGGAAGAGGGGCATGGGGTAGTAGACCACATCGTCCGGGGTCGGGCTCTGGTTTTCCGTGGTCACGGAGACGATGTTCCAGAGGAGGGATTTGTGCGTCAGGACGGCCCCTTTGGGGGTCCCCGTGGTCCCTCCGGTGAAGAGGATGAAGGCTTCATCCTCTTCCGTCACTTCGATGGGAAAGTCCTCGGCGGACTCCCCGCCCATGATTTTCTCGTAGGGGTGAGCAAAAGCAGGGGAAGAATCTCCGACGAAGATCCATTCCTGAACCCGGGGGAGGGAAGGGCGAAGCTTTTCCACCCGGGACAAAAAATCCTGGGTGAAAAATAAGAATTTGCATTCCGTGAAATCGGCCTGGTAGAGAATATCCTTGTCCAGGCCCCAGGCATTGAGGGGCACGGTGATGGCTCCCGATCTTCAGGTGGGCCAGGTAAGACTCCATGAGTTCGATGGAGTTGAAGGCGAGGGTGGCGATGCGGTCTCCTTTTCGCAGCCCCAGCTTCAGGAGGGCCCTCGCCAGTCGGTTGGACCGTTCGTTGAGCTCGCGGTAGGTCCGGCGCACGTCTCCGCAGCGGATGGCGGTTTTGTAGGGGTGCTTACGGGCGTTGCGAACCACCGAATAGCCGTGTGTCATTTCCATGGCATCCGCCTCCTCATTTCAGGCCCTGTTTTCGGGAAGGATTGCGAGGTGACCCGGGAAATTTTCGTGCAGGGCGAAAGGTCAGAAAGTTTCCCTCTCTTCTTTACCAAAAGAGGGGGAAATTTGCAAGGGGAGCAGATGTTTTTTAGGGGAATGGGTGGGCCGGGGCAAAGGATCCGGGCCGCCGGGGTTTACTCGATTCCGGCGATTTTCTTGGCCAGACCCTTTTTGGCCTCCAGGTCCGCCTGGCGGCGGATCATGATACGCTGGGCCTGGGGTGGGCCCGCTCCGTGCATGGACTCGGTGCGGTAGCCCACCGCGGCTGTACCCAGAGTCAGGTTTTCAATCAAACGGAGGACACGCATGCGGTGCTCGGTGGGCACCGAGGCTACCCCCTTGAGGTATTTTTCCACGAAGGGGCCGGTGCGCTCGCTGCGCAGGTCTTTCTCCGAAGGCATGGTCACCATCAGGCCGCCGGCGATGTCTTCGGCCAGGCGGGCGATCTCGTAGGGGAACCGGGTTACGTTTTGCTTGCACACGTTGGCCAGGAGCATGTCGATCTCGTAATTGCCAGCGCGGGTCGCGCGTCCTTCCGAGGAGCAGGCCAGACCGCAGGAATACAAGGTTTCGTTGAGATGGACCATCTCGATGATCTTGTCGCCGATGTGGGAAGCCTTGGAGGTACCGTTGAAGTCGGCGGCCAGGGAAGCGGCCCCGATGAGAACGTCTCCCACTCCCACTTTGCACCCGCCGTAGCTCTGGCGATGGTATCCGGCGAACCGTTCCACCAGGATTCCCACAAAATCCGTCTCCCCGCAGAGAAAGACCCTGTCCCAGGGGACAAAGACGTCGTCGAAGACGGCCAGGACCTCATGACCCCCGAATTGATGGTTGCCCACGTCGAGGGTGGACCCCTCCAGCTTCCGCGTGTCGCAGGACTGGCGTCCGTAGATGAAGAAGAGCCCCTTCGAGTCGGTGGGTACGGCAAAGGAGATGGCGTAGTCCTTCTCGTCCTCCCGGAGGGCCATGGTGGGCATGACGATCACTTCCTGGGAATTGACCATGCCGGTCTGATGGGCTTTGGCCCCCCGCACGACCACCCCGTCCTTCCGGCGCTCCACCACTCGGAGGAACATGTCCGGGTCGGCCTGCTGGACGGGGCGCAGGCTCCGGTCTCCCTTCACGTCGGTCATGGCCCCGTCCACCACCAGGTCCTCTTCCTGGACTCGCTGCAGAAACTCCTTGAATCGTTTGTGGTAGGAGGTCCGGTATTTTTCGTCCGTTTCGAAGGTGGTGCTGTAGAGGGCGTTCATGGCATCCATGCCCACGCAGCGCTGGAAGCAGGAGGCCGTCTTTTGCCCCAGGAGGCGTTGCATCTTGACTTTGTTCACCAGGTCCTGGCTGCTCTGGTGGATGGCCGTGAAGCGGTTGATGGTTTTACCGGTCAGGTGGGAGCGGGTAGTCATCAAACCCTGGTGCTCATCTTCCTGAGCGAGCCGGAAGGTCATGCTCACCGAATTGAGGGAGGGGCGGATGATGGGGTGGTCCACCGGGTTCTTCACCCGCTCCCCCAGAAGGTAAACCTCCAGGTTCAATTTCCGGAGACTCTCGACGTATTGCTCGGGGGTTTTCATCTTCCTTCCTCCGAAGCGAAAGCTCGTGAGTTGAGAGTTGAGAGTTGGGAGTTGAGAGTGGTAAAAAAATGTCCTTTACAACTCCCACCTCACACCCTCACCTCACAGCTTTTACCTCATCAACGCTCCGCCCGCCACCATGCGGTTGATCTGGTTGGTCCCTTCGTAGATCTGGGTCAGCTTGGCATCGCGCATCAGCTTTTCGACGATGAAATCCTTCGTGTATCCATAGCCGCCGTGGACCTGCACGGCATCCGTGGTCACGCGCATGGCCGCATCGGTGGCGTAGAATTTGGCCTGGGCCGCCTCGCGGGTGAAACGCTTGCCCTGGTCCGCGAGAGAGCCCGCATACCAGGTCAGCAGGCGGGCGGATTCCACTGCCGCCGCCATGTCGGCGAGCATGAAGTTCAACCCCTGGTGGGTCCCGATGGGCCGGCCGAACTGGACCCGGGTCTTGGCGTAGGAGAGGGCCGCCTCGAAAGCGGCACGGGCCAGGCCCAGCCCGACCGTGGCGATGTTCACCCGGCCTTCGTCCAGGGCCTCCATGGCCCATTTGAACCCTTCGCCTTCCTTTCCCAAAAGGTTTTCCCGCGGGACGACCACGTTCTCGAGAATGACCTCGGCCACGTTCAGGGACCGCTGCCCCATCTTGTCCTCCACCTTGCCGATGGAAAGCCCCGGCGACTCGCGGGGAACGATGAAGCCGCAGATGCCCTTGGTCCCCTTGGAAGGGTCGATGGGTGGCAAAAATGGTATAGAGGGCGGCGATAGCTGGCGTTGGTGATGAAGCATTTCTGCCCGTTCAGGACGTAATGATCCCCCTCCAGCTTGGCCCGGGTTTTCAGCCCCCCCGCGTCGGACCCGGCCTCCCTCTCGGTCAGACCGAAGGAGGCCGTTTTCCCCGATTGGTTCAGGGGGAGGAGGAAGCGACGCTTCTGCTCGTCGGACCCTCCCACCAGGATGGGGCCGCAGGCCAGGGAGTTGATCCCGATCATGCCGGTGATGGCCACGCAGGCGGCGTTCATCTCTTCGTTGATGAGGGAAGAATCCACCAGTCCCAGCCCCTGCCCGCCGTATTCCTTGGGGCAGGTGAGGTTCATGAGGCCGGCCGCGTGGGCCTTCTGGATGATGTCTCCGGGAAATCTCGGGTTCCGGTCGTAATCCAGGGCCATCGGGGCGATTTCCTTGGCGGCAAAGTCCCGCGCCGTTTTCTGAAAGGCCTTCTGTTGTTCGCTCAGGGAAAAATCAATCATTCGCCAGCTCCTCCTTTTGCATTATGGAATAATGGAATAACGGAATGATGGAATGATGGAATGGTGGAATATTGGGTCAAAACCAACAAATGCCTGAATTTTGTCTTACCCAATATTCCACTATTCCATTATTCCATTCTTTCACTATTCTATTCTGCCCATCCCTGTGATTAGAAGTTCTTATACTTTCTATCAGAAATTCTTGGAACTGTCCAGAAGGATTGTCACCGGGCCGAAGTTGACCAGCTCCACCTCCATGAGGGCCTGAAAGATTCCGGTGGCCACCTGCAATCCTCGCTTGCGGGCGGTATCCACAAAATAATCATACAGCTTCTGGGCTTCCCCGGGAGGCGCGGCATCGGTGAAGGAAGGGCGACGGCCCTTGCGGCAGTCGGCATAGAGGGTGAACTGGGAGATGACCATCAGTTGCCCGCCCGTCTCCAGAAGAGAAAGGTTCATCTTCCCCCCGGCATCCTCAAAAATGCGCAGGTTGGTGATCTTGTCCAGCAGATAATCAGCCTCTTTGGGAGTATCCCCTTGCGCCACTCCCAAAAGGATCAAGAGGCCCGGTCCGATTTCTCCGGTCGTCTGTTCATTCACCCGGACCCGGGCCCGGCTGACTCTCTGAATCACGGCGCGCATGGAGTTTCTATAAATTCCCGATGAAATCTGCTTGTCTGTGATTTCCTTCAGGTAAACCCCCGGCTCTGACGGGGGTGACTATTAGAGTTATTGAATTTCCGGGATGCTTGGGTTGTGGCCCGGGGGCAAGGAGCTTCTGGGCAAAAAGCATCGGCCGGGCTGGCCCTCTTCCTGGAGGCTTCGACCGGCTTCCGCAGGATGCGGCGGGCTGAACGAGCGACCAGCCGGTCGTCCCTACTCGGAGAGAATCCGCTCATCGGAGGTTCAAACGGTTGGCCCGCCCGAGCCATGAAATGGAAGCCGCCTCATGATTTTTGGCCAGAAGATCCTTGCCCCCGGGCCTGGCATCCAACCGAAGGCCACCTTTTCTATCTCCCTTTCTCCCATTGGAGACCTTCCAGGTCCCGGGAAGTCAGGGAGGCGACCTTTTTCCGGGCAGGAGCGGAAGGATCATCCGCCCAGCCGAACAGGGGGTCCAGTGTTTTTTGAAATTCGGGCATCTGATCCCGGGACAAGGCCGGCGCGCGGGGAGAGATCTCCCGCAGGGGGTTGCGGTGCACTCCATTCTGCAACAGGCGAAAATCCAGATGGGGCCCGGTAGAGAGGCCCGTGGAGCCCACGTAACCGATGATTTGCTTCTGCTGAACCGCTTTGCCCTTCTTGATCCCCGTCCCATACCCGATGAGGTGTCCGTACATGGACTGGTACCCTTTGGCGTGGCGGATGACCACCTGTTTTCCGTACCCGCCGTTCCACCCGCAGGAAACCACGGTCCCGTCGGCCACCGCCCAGACCGGAGTCCCCTGGGGAGCCGCGTAATCAACCCCCAGATGGGGGCGGTATCCACCCAGGATCGGATGGCGGCGTGATCGGGAGTAGCCGGAGGAGATGCGGGTGAATTTCAGGGGGGAGCGGAGCAGAGCTTTGCGCAAAGATTCCCCTTGGGGAGTAAAATAATCGCCCCGTTTCCCATGCCCTTCGAAGTAGACGGCCTGGTGGGTTCGCCCTTCCCGCTGGTATTCGGCGTAGAGAATCCGGCCGTATCGTACAAAGACATCCCCGGTGAAATATTTTTCCACTACCATCCGGAACCGGTCGCCGGGCTGAGGATCGACATGAAAATCGATCTCCCAGGCGAAGATGTCGGCAAAATCCATGATCAAGGAATCCTTCTCTCCAAGCTCATCCATGGCTTCGAAGAGGCTGGAGGAGATTTCCCCGGAGATCCGGGCCCAGTATTGATCCACCGGGATTTCTTTCTTGGCGGCGATCCATTCCCCGCCGGGGGTCAGGGAAAGCTGATAGATATCTAGTGGGCCGGCCGTGTAGGTGAGGTTCAGGAAACGTCCCTCAGGACTCAGCCGGACTTCGAAAGAATCACCGGGGTTGATCCGGCGGAGGTTGATCACCGATTTCAGGTGCCGGCAGATGACTTCCACCAGATCTTTGGGAAGGTTTTGGGCCTGCAGGGCCGAGGATAGGTTTTGTCCTTTGGAGATCCTGCCGGCGATAATCCGATCGGGGGGCGGGGGAGGCGGGGGTTCGATCCGGGCTGGAATCCCCCGGGATTCTATGGAAGGCGTTTTGTCCGCTCCGGGGAAGAAAAAAAGACCCGCCGCCAGGAGGATCCCTCCTGCCAGGGCAAGGGTCCCTAGGATCCAGAACCTTTTTCTTTTCGGGGAAAAGACTCCTTCTTTTCTCTCGTCGATCATGATCTCCGGGGTCGATTAAAATTCCTTTTCCTAACTCAATATACAATCGGGAGAAGGGCTTTTCAAGGCAAAACCGCGGGTTTTCACAGAAGGGCGGTGATCACCATGGCCCCGGAGAGGAAAATGAGTACGGCGATGGTGAATAAGGAGATGAGGTTCAGGACCCATCCGTTGGTGAATTTTCCCATGATTCTCCGGTCGTTGACCAGGATGAGCATGAAGATGAGGATGACCGGCAGGAGGACCCCATTGATCACCTGAGAGTAGAACATGATGGGAATCAGAGGAATGTCGGGAAAGAGGATGACCGCGGATCCCAGGATGATCATGATGGAATAGAGGCCGTAGAACTGGGGGGCCTCGGCGAATTTCCGGTTCACGCTGGATTCCCATCCGAAGGCTTCACAGATGGTATAGGCCGTGGAAAGCGGCAGGATGGAGGCGGCGAAGAGGGAAGCGTTGAGCAGCCCGAAAGCAAAGAGCCAGGTGCAGTATTTTCCGGCCAGGGGAGCCAGGGCCAGGGCGGCATCCTTGGCGGTCTCGATCTGGATCCCCGCCTGGTGGATGGTGACGGCGCAGAGCAGGATGATGAAGAAAGCCACGATGTTGACGATGATCGAGCCGAAGACCACGTCCATCCGGGCGTACTGGTAATCCTCCGGCTTCAGTCCCTTGTCCACCACCGAGGACTGGAGATAGAACTGCATCCAGGGGGCGATGGTCGTCCCCACCACTCCGACTGCCAGGGTCAGATACTGAGGAGTGAATTCTACGGTTGGGGTGAGGAATTGGGCGGTGATCTCTCCCCAGTCCGGTTTCACCATGAAACCGGAGACGATGTAGGAAATGTAAAAGAGGCAGGCCACCAGGAAAGCCTTTTCCACCGACTTGTAGCTCCCCTTCACCACCAGCCACCAGACGAAAAAAGCGCTCAGGGGCACGGAAAGATACTTGCTCACCCCGAAGATCTCCATACTCGCCGCCACCCCGGCGAAATTCGGAAATCGTGTTTCCCAGGTTGGTGAGGAAAAGGGCGATCATCAGGTAAAAGGTGGCCCGGGCGCCGAAACGCTCCCGGATCAGGTCGGAGAGGCCCTTGCCGGAGACGACCCCCATGCGGGCGCACATCTCCTGGATGACGATCAGGGCCAGGGTGATGGGAATGAGGGTCCAGAGGAGGGAGAGGCCGAATTCCGACCCGGCCAGGGAATAGGTGGTGATGCCGCCGGCATCGTTGTCCACGTTGGAAGTGATGATTCCCGGGCCGATAAGGGCGAAGAACACCGCCAGGGTTTTCCAGAACCCTTTGCGGGGGATCTCTTTTCGCCGCTCCCCCGAGGTTCCCAAGGGGATGGGCGGGGTGCCGCTGCCATTCGAAACCAAGGTTCAGGGCCCTCGTCTTCCATGAGGATCACTTTCCCAGTTGGGGGGCCACCACTTCCAGGAGGCTCTTGAAGGGAATGACCCCTTTGATGTGGTTTTCCTCGTCCACCACGGGAATGGCCTTGAGGCCGTATTTGGCAAACCGGTCGGCAATTTCTTCTTTTTCCCTCCTCCAGCTGCACCGCAACCACCCGGGCGTCCATCATGTCTCCCAGTGCAGTCTGGGGCGAAGCAAGCAGGAGGTCGCGCAGGCTGATTACCCCGAGAAGATGCTCCTCCGGGTCCGCCACGTAGAGATAATCGACGAGGTCCAGGTTCTCCGCCTCGTGCCGGAGGAATTCCAGCGCCTCCCGGGCCGTGGCCTGGGGGGGAGGGTGGGAAAGGCGGTGGTCATCAGCCCTCCGGCTTTCTCCTCCGGGTGCTCCAGCAGCTCCTTCACATCCTCGGCGATCTCCTTCTCCATCTCTTTCAGGATCCCCTCGGCTTTTTCTTTGGGCAGGTCGCCGAGAAGGTCCGCCGCTTCGCTGGGGGACATCTCTTCGATGATGTCCGAGGCCTTGGCCGGGTTCAGGTTCTCGATGAGGCCTACCTGAATCTTGGGGTCGGTCTCTTCCAGGGCTTCGGCGGCGGTCTCCACATCCAGGGACTGGAAGACCTCGGTCCGTTTATGGATGTCCAGCTCCTCGATGATATCCGCCAGGTCGGCGGGGTGGAGGAGGGACAGGCGGTCCTGGGCGACCTTCAGCCGCAGGAGCGCCGGGGAGGAAAGGGGCTGGACGAACCTCCAGGGGATAAAATGATCCGCCAGGTGGTAATCGAAGAACCACTGGAAAAATTTGTCCGCGGCCTTCTCCAGGCCCACCCGGCGCATGAGCCCCCGGAATCCCACGTCCACATGGATGAGAAAAAGGTTGTGGTTGACCTTCAACAGGTGGAGGTCGTTGACCCGCAGGATTTTGGCCCCGTGGGTGTCCACGATCTGCTTGTCCAGGAGGGATTCCTTGAGGAGGAGTTCTCCTTCGCCCGGGTTCCTGGAAGGCGCATCCGTCAAAGCCGGAGGGGAGACCACCACCTGACCGGCGATGCGGGTGACTTGGTTCCAGGGAAAACGGGCGGGGGATTTCGTCCCCTCGGGCAGGTAGAGGATGGCGGTCACCGGAGGATAGAGATCGGCCACGGCGACCACCAGGTCCAACACTTTTCCCTGGATCCGGCCGGCCGAATCCACGATTTCCTTCCCCAGGATCTGGCTCAAAAATAAAAAAACCTGAGAGTTGGGGGAGACCGCCATAATAGAACCTCCAGGTTAATTTTTTTATAGCACTCTTGTGGGTATTTGGAAAGTTTTTTCTGTTTTTAGATGAAAAAAAGAAGCCTTTGGATTATACTTTTCAATTTATAGGGGGGAAACATCCCCCGGTTCAGAAAAGGATCGACTCGAAATCGATGAAGAAGACCATTCGGCTGAAAGCCCTTTTGTCCCGATTTTTCTCGCCGGAGCGCATCTTCATCTTGGGCTTTGCGGGCTATATCATCCTGGGAACCCTGTTTCTGTGGCTGCCCCTTTCCGCGGCCAAGGACCCGGTCCCCTTCATCGACGCCCTCTTCACCTCCACCTCGGCGGTCTGCGTGACCGGGCTGGTCACCATCGACATCGGGAAGAGCTTCTCCTTTTTTGGCCAGGTGGTCACCATCCTTCTATTTCAGGTGGGCGGCCTGGGGATCATCACCTTTTCCACGGTTTTCTTCGTCATGATGGGACGGGGCATTTCTTTCAAGGGAAGGGAGATCGTGCAGTCCACCTTCCTCCATACCCCCCAGGCGAATTTCATGGTTATTCTGAAATCGGTCCTCTGGTTTACCGTTTTCTTTGAATCCATCGGGATCCTTCTCCTGTGGTATCGTTTCTGTTACGACTTCCCCGTCGGCCATGCCTTCTATCAGGCCGTTTACCACGCCATTTCCGCCTTCAACAACTGCGGCTTTCCCTTTTCCCCGACAACCTCGCGCGTTATCAGGGAGACTTCATCGTCAACCTGACGGTGATGGGCTTAATCGTGGTGGGAGGGATCGGCTTTGTCGTCCAGCATGAGATCTTCGCCAAGCTTCGAGGAAGGCAGAGAAGGCTCTCGGTGCACACCCGGATCGTCCTCATGGCGACCGGAATTCTGATCCTGGGGGGCGCGATTCTCATCTATATTTTCGAGAGGAATCACATCCTTTACGGCTTGCCCGTCGGGAATCAAATCCTCGCGGTCTTTTTTCAATCCGTGGTTCCCCGCACGGCGGGCTTCAACACGGTGGACATCGGCTTCCTGACCAATGAAACCATCCTGCTCATGATCATCCTCATGTTCATCGGCGCCTCCCCCGGATCGACAGGGGGAGGAGTGAAGACAACCAGCGCCTCCATCCTTTTCCTCCTCATGTGGGCTCGGCTGCGGGGAAACGAAGAGGTAAACGTTTTTAAGCGAACCATTCCCAAAGATCTCATCTCCCGGACCATCGCCATCATTTTCGCTTCGGGTTTTTCCGTTTCCTTGATCACTTCCGTGCTCCTGTTCTTTTCCTGGGGGGATCTGGGTCCTATGGAGAGCCGTCGTTATTTCGTGGAATACCTGTTCGAAACGGTTTCGGCCTTCGGAACCGTGGGACTGTCCATGGGGGTGACCCCGGACCTGAACGCCGCCCAGAAGGCGGCCATTATTCTGATGATGTTCGCCGGACGGGTCGGCCCGCTGACTCTGGCCTTTTCCTTCTCCCGCAAGGCCATGAGCAAAAGCTTGACTTATGCGGAAGAGGGAGTCATGGTGGGCTAAGGAGGGATCCACGTGAAGCGCGTCGTAGTCGTGGGGTTGGGGATCTTCGGCTTCAACATCGCCAAGGACCTTTTTGAGAACGGCTTTGAAGTGGTCGCCATTGACAAAAATAAGGAAGTGATCAACCGGATCCGCGATTTTTCCACCAAGGCGGTCATGGCCGATGCCACGGACAAAGAGTTGCTGGAGATGATCGGGATCCAGCCGGATGATATCGTGATCGTTTCCTTCGGAGAGGATTTGGCGGCCAGCACCCTCCTGACCCTCCATCTGAAAGAAATGAAAGTGACCAGAATCATCGTCAAAGCCCCCAACGAAGATCACAAGCGGATCCTGGAAAAAGTGGGCGCCACCGAAGTGATCATCCCCGAAGCGGAGATGGCCAGCAAGGTGGCCAAGGGCCTGATCTCCCCCAACGTGCTCGATTATCTCCCCGTGTCCGAGGACTTCACCATATGCGAGGTGGCCCCTCCGGCCAGTTTTCTGGGAAAGACCATCGCCGAGCTGCGCCTGCGGGGGGATTACCATATCGAAGTGATCGCCATCCGGGACGTCCTTTCGGACAAGATCCAGCTGGTTCCGCGGGCGGACTTTGTGATCAAAGACAGCGATATCCTGATCGTCATGGGCAAAGAGGCGGATATCCAGAAGATCCAGTGAGTTTGAAAGCATGAAGACCCTGGCGTTTTTTGTCCTGCTCTTCTTCTGGGGCGGGGGGCAGTCCTTGATGGCCCAAGAAAAAATCACCCTCGGCCTGGTGGAAGAAATTATCCTCCTGCCCTGGGGGGTAAAAATTCCCGCCCGCATCGATACCGGGGCCGCGGTATCTTCCCTCGACGTGCGCGGGCTGACGGTGAAGGGGAAAATTGCGGAATTCAAACTTCCGCCGAAGTACGGCAGCACGCTGATCAGCGTGCCGATCGTGGCCTGGCAAAAGATCCGTTCGGCCGAATCCCGGGAGAGGAGGCCGATCGTAGAGATCGATCTCTGCGTGGGGCCCAAACAACTGCGGGCCCGGGTGAATTTGAATGACCGGTCCCAGGTCCAGTACCCTTTTCTCATCGGCCGGAATATCCTCAAGGAAAACTTTGTCGTGGATTGCATGAAGGAGTATTGCAGCCCACCCAGCTGTCCGGATCCGCCCCCAAAATGAAACGTCCCGCGCTCTGGCTCGCTCTTTTCCTCTTCCTGCTGGACTGCGGCCCTTCTTTTCTATCGCATCGTCTGGCTCGGATACCCTGTTTTTCCCACGGCTCCGGGAAAGACCTGGCAGCTGACGATCCATGCTCATGTTCTGTCGGGGGCGGGAGAAGCCAGAGTCCTCCTCGGGCTTCCCACGGAGAATCCGGGGCGGATGGTGGTGGAAGAAAGGATCTCTTCCGGGGCTTTGAATCTCAGCCTCACCCGGGAAGGACCCAACCGGATCGGAATTTGGTCGGGCCCCGTGGAGTTGGAAGGCCAGGAAATCGCCTACCGGGCGACAATCCTGATCCGCCCACGCCAAGCTCCTCCGGAGCGGCCCCCGGGGATCGGACCGTACCCGGATCGATTTACCCGCGAAGAAATCGCCCTGGCGGAACGTCTGGCCGGGCGGTGGAAGGGGCTCCCGCCTTCCGACCGGATCCGGGCCGTTGCGGCGACCGCGGAGGGGGAATGGAAAAATCCGCCGCCGGAGATGAAGGACCTCGAGGGTTGGCGGGCTCTGGCTCGGAGGGATGGCTGGGAGAAGTCCCTGCTTCTCCTGCTGCGGGCCGCCAATCTACCTGCACGGCGGGTGGAAGGACTTCCCCTCTCCGAGAGCATTCAGAACCAGATCCTAACCTGGATCGAAAGCTGGAACGGGAGGAGCTGGGAAATCATCCTCCCGGAAAAGGGAGCGGTGATCTCGGACCCCGAAGCGTTTCTGCCGCTCTCGGTAGGCGGCGTTCCTGCGCTCCGGGTTTACGCCGGGGAATTGACGGAAATCCGATGGACCCTGAGCCGACAGGTGGTCAGCCGGTGGAGCCTCCATGGGGAGCGGATCCGACGCTCCAGCCGTTTTCTGGACCGATGGTCCCTCTTTCAACTCCCCCCGGAATTCCAAAGAACCTTCCGCATTCTTCTCCTGGTGCCCATTGGGACGCTGATCATCGGCTTCCTGCGAAACATGATCGGGTTTCCCACCTTCGGGGTTTTCATGCCGGTTCTCATGGCCCTGGCTTTTCGGAGCACGGGCCTAGCCTATGGGCTGGGTATCTTTGCCGGCATCCTTCTGGTGGGGTATGCCGTTCGCCGCGGGCTGGACCAATTGCGCCTTCTCCTGGTTCCCCGCATGTCGGTGATCCTGACCCTGGTCATTGTATGCTTTACCTTCCTCGCCCTGGTGGGGAACAAACTCGGCCTGCGGGAGTTCATGGCTGTGGGATTGCTCCCTTTTGTCATCCTGACGATGGTGATTGAACGGTTCTTTGTCCTCGTCGAGGAGGCAGGGATCCGGGAGGGCATGCGGACCGCCGCCGGAAGCGCAGCCGTCTCCATCATCGCCTACGGAATCATCAGCTGGGAACCGCTGCAGCTCACTTTCTTCGTCTATCCAGAACTTTTGGCCGCCGTCGCCGCGGTCCAGATCCTTCTGGGAAGATATACTGGCTACCGTTTGTCCGAGCTTTTCAGGTTTCGCGCGGTGGGAGGCTCCTCATGATCTTTGAAGCCTTCCGCCGCTTGAAGCAAGCCGGAGTATTGGGGATGAATGGCCGGAACGCGGACTATATCATGCGCTGCAATCCGCGATCATTTTTTCCTCTAGTGGATGATAAAATATTGACTAAAAAGCTAGCGGAATCTTTTCAAATTCCGACTCCGGCTCTTTATTGCGTGGTTGACCGGTATGGAGACGTGGCCGGCTTTCAGGCGGCCCTACGCGGCATTTGCCAGTTTGCCGTTAAGCCTGCCCGGGGATCCGGCGGAAGCGGAATCCTCCTTATCCGGGATTGCACGGGAAAAGGGTATGTGACCCAGAGCGGGGAGCTGATCTCCCAACAGAATATCTTTTACCATATTTCCGACATCCTTTCGGGGATCTATTCTCTTTCCGGTCTTGAAGACCGGGCGATTATGGAGGGCCTGATCCACCCCGACCCGGTCTTTGACGCCGTAAGTTACCAGGGGGTTCCCGACATCCGGATCGTTGTCTACCGGGGGGTGCCGGTCATGTCCATGGTGCGCCTTCCAACCAAGGCCTCGGATGGAAAAGCCAATCTCCATCGAGGGGCCATCGGCGCCGGGATTGAATTGAACCAGGGAATCACGATCACGGCCGTCCACCGGTCCAGGGTCGTTGGGACTCACCCCGATACGGGGAATCCGGTCAGCGGGATTCGGGTCCCTTACTGGGAGAAGATGCTTTGGATAGCCGCCCGTTCCTTTGAGATGACCGGACTGGGGTATATCGGGGTGGATCTGGTGATCGACCGGGACCGCGGCCCGCTTCTCCTGGAGCTCAATGCCCGGCCGGGCCTGGCCATTCAACTGGCCAACCGGAAAGGGCTTAAAGAACGGCTGGACAAAATCGATCAAGCCCCCGCAGAGGTCTTTGCCACGGCGGAGGCACGGGTAGGGTGGGCCCAAGAAACCTTCATGTAAAACCGTTGCTGGTTCCTGGTTGCTGGTTAAAAGAAATGACGGAACCAAAGGAACGAGTAACCAGCAACGAGTAGCGAGCAACGAGTAACGAATAACAAATTCTTGCTTTTTTCGATAAACCTGAGTTAAAGATGGTGAGGAGGAGGGAAGAAAGGAGAGAGAGATGAACATTCTTTTTTTCGGCCCCAACGGGAGCGGGAAAGGCACTCAAGGGGCGATCGTGCAGAAGCAGTATCATATTCCTCATATTGAGTCCGGGGTGATCTTTCGGGAAAACATCTCCAAGGGGACGGAGCTGGGAAAAAAGGCGAAAGGCTACATCGACCGGGGGGAATTGGTTCCGGACGACATCACCATCCCCATGATCCTGGACCGCTTGAAACAGCCCGATTGCGCCAAGGGGTGGCTCCTGGACGGGTTTCCCCGCAACGTCAACCAGGCCAAGAAGCTTGATGAAGCCCTGAATACCGCGGGGTTAAACCTGAGCTATGTGATCGAAATCGTCCTGGACCGGACGATGGCCAAGAACCGGATCATGGGACGGCGGCTCTGCGTGAACGACAACAACCATCCCAACAACGTATTCATCGAGGCCATCAAGCCGGCGGAGAAGGGTGGGAAGCAGGTTTGCCGGGTCTGCGGGGGAGAGCTCAAGACCCGTTCGGATGACCAGGATGAAACCGCCATCGACAAGCGACACGCCATATACTACAACACCCAGGACGGAACCCTGGCCGCGGTTCATTACTTTAAGGATAAGGCGAAAAAGAGTAAGGCAGGGATGAAAGCCGTCGAACTCGACGGGCGTCCGGGAGTTAAAGAAGTGTCTGAGGATTTGCTAAAAAAGCTTGGGATTAAAAAATAAAAAAGAGGCGGGATGTTGGAGAAGGGGGATTATTTTTTCCCCTTTTCCACGCAGGCGTAGGCGTTGTGGTTGTGGATGGATTCGAGGTTCTCGGACTCCACGCTGAACCAGGTGATATTGGGGTGGGAACTGAGGCGCAGGGCGACGCTTCGGACCACGTCTTCCACAAACATGGGATTCTCGTAAGCCTTCTCCGTCAGGAACTTCTCGTCGGCCCGTTTCAATAAAGAATAGACCGCCGCGCTGGCCGAGTTCTCCACCATCCGGATCAGGTCTTCAATCCAGAAAAATTTACGGAAGGTCACCTTCACCGAGACCAGGCTTCGCTGGTTATGGGCTCCTTTTTTGCTGATCTCCCGGGAACAGGGGCATAAGGTGGTAACCGGAACGGTGATTCCCACCACCAGATTGTGAACTCCCCCCGTCAGAGAGGCCAGAAACTGGCAGGTGTACCCCATCAGGCTCTTCGCGCCGGAAACGGGCGCCCGCTTTTCGATGAAGTAAGGAAACTCGACTTCCAGGTAGGCGGCCTCTGCATTGAGCTTTTTCTTCATCTGGTCGAGAATCGTGGAAATGGCCTTGATGTTGATGGTGCCGCGGTATTCATTGAGGATCTCAACGAAACGGCTCATGTGGGTTCCCTTGAAGTGGTGGGGCAGGTTGACGTACAGGTTGACCTTTCCCACGGTGTGCTGAACCCTGTTTTTCTTGTCCAAGACCGTGATAGGGTATTCGACATTCTTCACCCCCACCTTGTTGATCTCTACCCGCCGATGATCTCTCTGATTCTGGATGTCGATCAATCTTTTCATGATCTGCGGTAGATGGCCCGGGAGGTCTCCGACTCCCAGACGGATACCCAGCTCACCCGTCGGGCTCCCTGGTCGATCTGTCCGGCGAGTTCGCCGTAGATGTAGGCGGCAAGGTTCTCTGACGACGGGTTGATATTCCGGAAGAAGGGAAGTTCATTGAGGTACTTGTGGTCCAGGGAATTCAGGACTTCGCGGGTCTTCGATTTCAAGAGGCGAAAATCGATGACCATCCCTCCCTTATCCAACGACTCGGACTGCACCGCGACCTCAACGGTAAAATTATGGCCATGGAGGGATTCGCATTTCCCCCCCACCTCCCGCAGGTTGTGGGCGGCGGAGAAGTCGGCTTTGATCTTGACCTCGTACATGTCAAACCCGGCAACCAAGCTGAAAAACCGCATAGCGCATGGGGCATAGCGCATAGCGGAAAAATGAAATAAATAATAATGAAGAGGGTGGATTCAACTTACTCGATTGGCACTTTCCTGTCAACTCTGCAGATTGAGAAAGCCGGTCAATGCGGACGGTTAGAATACGAATAGTTCGAACCCAAACATCTTGACACTTTCCTCTCCTGCTGGTAATCTACGCGGAAGTCAGAGGGGGAACGAAGAGAGACGGGGAGGGAGGAGGGTATTGAAAATCGGCATGATGAACAACCCCCAGATGGATCTGCGGGGAGAGATCGCCTGGGCTGAAAAAAACCGATTTGACTTTCTGGACCTGACCCTGGAGCCCAGCGCCGCGCACCCCAAGCAGATTAAGGTGAACCCAACCCGGCGGGCCCTGCAGGATGCAGGCCTGGAAATCATCGGCCACACGGCTTACTACCTTCCCTGGGCTTCCCCCTTCGAAACGATCCGCAAGGCGGCATTAACCGAAATGGGATGGACGGTGGAAGTCTTCGCCGAACTCGGGGCCTCCAAGGTCAGTGTCCATCCGGACCGATCCATTCCCTTCGCTTTGAACTCCAAGGCCATCCTGGAAAAAAATATGGAATCCCTGAAACGGATGGAGGAGATGGCCAAACCCCTGGGGATTCAAATCCTGGTGGAGAACATGGACCGCTTTTTCAACACCACCGAGCAGATCCGGGAAACGCTGAGGCGGATGCCCGATCTCGGCTTTCATCTGGATGTGGGCCACGCCAACCTGAACGTGGAGAGAAACCGGACGGAGGAGTTTCTGGAGGCTTTCCGGGACCGGTTGGTCCATGTCCATGTCTCCGATAATTTTGGGAAGAAAGAGGACCTCCACCTGCCCCTGGGAGCGGGAACGATCCCCTGGAAAAAAATCATCTCCCGGTTGAAGAAGTCCGGCTATGACGGGACCATCACCCTGGAGGTTTTTTCTCCGGACCGAAGGTACCTGCTGTTCAGCCGGGAAAAACTGCGGGAAATATGGGAAGAAAATAGCTGATAGCTCATAGCTGATAGCTGATAGTAAAAAATATGATCTATGAGCTATGAGCTTTTTGCTATGAGCTACGAGCTATGAATGGTTAAGGACCCATGAAATCAGCGCAGATCAAAAAGGTCATCCCCTGGCCCGAGGATGCAAAGGAGAGGGAGAAAGAAAAGCCGCTGGCCCCCCCGCGCATCGAGGCCATGGAGGCCGTCGACCCGGAAAAAGCGGGGAGATGGATGAATCTTCCTCCCCTCTCCCTTCTTCTCATGCATTCCATGGACCGGGAAAAAATTGAAGAGATCAAAGAAGAAGAGAACGTTCCGGTGCTGGTGGTGTTCCCGGCCCGGGGAGATGAAGAGCTTTTGACGCTGGAACGGGAGATCCAAATCCTTCAGCCTCTCCTGGGAAGGATCATCGATGAAATCTGGATCGCTTTCGGAGGAAGCGAGCACGACGATATCCCCCTCATGGCCAAGAAATACGGGGCCCAGGTGTTCTACGCCCACCGGAACGGGATGAACGATGCCCGCCGGCACGAATCGGGAAAGGGACTCTCCATGCGGGGGTTGCTCTACCACCTCGTAGCCGACCGGGGGTTGAACCATCCCCGGGCCATCATTCAATTCATCGACGCGGACATCAAAGAAGGCTATTTCAACCCCCGGTGGGTCATCGATCCGGTGGGCGCCGTTCTGTGGTTCAAGAAGATCGAGGTGGCGAAGATCGTCTACCACCGTCCCTGGGGGGGAAGACTCAATGCCTTCATTACTCCCTTTATCTCGGTGTTCGACCACCCCGCGCTCAACCCTTTGAAAAGCCTCCTTTACTTCCTCTCCGGGGAAATCGCCGGGACGTTGAAATTCTGGCTCTCGGTTCCTTTCAAGCAGAACTTCGGGATCGAGATGAAGATCCTCACCTCCCTGGCCCTGAACAAGGTGAATTTGAGGCCCAACAGCAACGATCTCAACCATGTCATTCAGGTTTTCCTGGGAGAGATGGACCACAAACACAGCCCGCTGCGCAGCACCGGCCGGGTGAAAGGCCTGGATGCCACGGCCAAGGAGGTCTTCCAGTCTTTCCTGGAAGACCTGTCTGCCGAGGGGCTGATCCGGATGGAAAATGGATTATCTTTCTCGGAGCGGCTCCGGATCTCCACCGTCACCCCCGCGGCCGAAGGGGGAGAAGAGATGGGCACCCCCAGCAAACTCAATCTTCCTTCCAACGAAAAGACTTTCCTGCCCTTGAAGAATTTGCCCGCCATTCAGGCGGTGTGCCCCTGGCTGAAGACGGGCTGAAAGGGTAAGGCCAAGGTTAAGGTTAAGGTTGAGGTTAAGGTCAAGGCTAAGAACAAAGAATTACCTCAACCTCAGCCTTGACCTTAACCTCTGACCTCAGCCTCGACCTTAGCCTTTTTCTTTCTGATTCCCTTTCTGAGCGTACAGGATGATGGACTTGGGGAAGAAGCAGTTGCAGAATTTCTCCATCCGGCGCAGGGGGTTGCAAAAGAGGGAGTAATAGAGAACTTTCTTGTAGAGAGCAGGAATCCGGGCGTTCTCCTTGTGAAGGCCGAAGATGCAGCGCAGCATCCAGTAGGGAAAATGAAAGGAATGGGCGAAGCCAACGGCGTAGACCCGCAGGTGGTTTTCTTCCATGTACCCGGCTAGGATACGGGGAATCACCTTGCGCACGTGTCCCCCCGGGGTTCGGAAATATTCCTTGGAGAGCCAGTCATAGACGTGCTCCGTCATGCGGGTGGGAACGGTGATGGCGATCTTTCCACCTTCGGTCAGAATGCGGGCCAGCGCAGCCACCCCTTTGCGGTCGTCGTCCACGTGCTCGATGACCTCCGCGCAGATGATCTTGTCAAAGGTTCCATCAGGGAAAGGAAATCGGAGCGCGTCCCCGCGCAGGAGAAGCACTCTTCCTTTGGCTTCCTTCCTTTTTTTCATCTCCCCCAGGACATATTTCGCCTTCAGCAGGCTGTGATGGCTCAGGTCCATTCCCAGGATACGGCAGTCATGGCGGTAACACTCAAAGGTGTGACGGCCCTCCCCGCAGCCGGCGTCCAGGACGAGGTCTCCCTTTTCCAGGGGCAGGGTTCGAAAGTTAACGGTGAGCATCGATGGCCTCTTGGTACACCTCCACCATCTGCCGGGCGGCATTTTCCCAGGTAAAGAGTTTCAGCACCCGCTCCCGGGCGGTTTTGCCCATCTTCCGGCGGAGTTCGGGGTCCTTCAGGAGGCGTAGAATGGCCCCGGCCAGAGCCCTGGAATCGCGCGGAGGGACGAGAACGCCGGCGCCGTCATCCCCCACCACCTCCGGCAGGGCTCCCGCAGTGCAGGCCACCACCGGAAGTTCACAGGCCATGGCTTCGGCGGCGGGGAACCCGAATCCTTCGTAGAGCGAGGGGACGACGGCCACTTCGGCGCTGTTGTAGTGCCGGATGAGGTCGCCGGGGCCGATCTTCCCGGTAAAATGGACCCGGTGGGCAATCCGGTATTTCTCGGTAAGCAGGGGGCCGAAAGCGCGATGGGGGGCTCCGCCGTCCACGATGGTCAGGGTGACCTCTTCCGGGAGATAGACCAGAGACTGGAGAAGGTAGAGGAGTCCCTTTTTTCGGTCTTCCGAGTTGCCCACAAAGATCAGGCTGTTCGGTTTCTTGGGCAACCCGGGCAGGGGAGCAAATTCGTGACTGTCCAGCCCGTTATAGACCACCCGGATCTTTTCCGGGGGAACGCCGAAGGCTTCGGTGATGGCCTTGGCTGAATCCCGGGAAACGGTGACGATCCGATCCATCCGGTTGCTGACGATTCTCTGCATGACCAGAGGGTAGTAGAGGACTCGCTTCACTTTCTGCTTAAGCCCGGAGGGATTCTCGAACCAGGTCGCCCGGTCGATGGAGAGGGGGTGATGAATGGTGGCCAGCACCGGAACGCCCAGGGTCTTCCAAAGAAGCTGGCCGTAACCCAGACACTGGTTGTCGTGAAGGACATCGAAGCGGTGTTCCTTCACCAACTCCCGCAGTTTGAAGAAAGCCCGGAAACTGAAGGCTTTGATCTCCGGGAAGACCCCGAAGCGGGAAGAAACGAATTCATAAAAATTCAGGGGAGAGAAGATGGCAAAGGGATTCCCCGGGGGGAGAAAGTCGGTTTTCTTGCCGAAGTAATTGTGGTTCTCGATGGAGTGGATGACCGATCCCTCCAGGAAAAGAGGAAAAGGAGGGCCGACGAGGACGTGCACTTCATGGCCCAGTTTTACCAGTTCGTTGGCCAGGTAGGTCAGATAAATGCCCTGTCCCCCGCAGTAAGGATTTCCCCGATAACTCAGTAAACCGATCTTCACAGCGATCTCTCCTTAGGACAAAGGTCAGTGAGGTCAAGAGCTAAGAGTTAGGTAAGTCTGTAACCTAAACCTTGAGACCTAGGACCTTAGTCTTTGACCTTAACTCTCGACTCTCAGCTCTCATCTCTACTCAGTGCATCAGTTCTTTGTAAACCTCTTACCGTGCGTTCCGCCACCCTCCTCCAGGAAAAGAGGCTTTCCACCCGTTCCCGCCCGGCTTTTCCCATCATCCCCCTTCGCCCCTCGTCCTCCAGGACCTGCTCAATTCCCTGAGCCAAAGCCCGGGCGTCCCTTGGCGGGACGAGGATTCCCGTTCCCTCTTCGCCCACCACCTCCGGAAGGGCTCCGGCCGTGGTGGCTACGACCGGGGTTCCGCAGGCCATGGCTTCGGCCGCGGGAAGCCCGAAACCTTCATAGAGGGAAGGAACGACGGTCACCTGGGCCGAGCGGTATTCTTCCCGGAGGGCTTCGGCGGAGAGTTTTCCGGTGAAAGCCACTCTTCGGCCCAGCCCCAGCTTCTTCACCAGGTCCGGGGCAAAGGATTTGACCGGAGCCCCGTCGTCCACAATCCTCAGGGTGATTTTCTCCGGGAGATAGGCCATGGCGTGCAGCAGGTAGAGAACCCCCTTTTTGGGATCGTCCGTGTTCCCCACGAAGAGGAGTCGATTGATTTCCCTCGGGGTTCCGTTCCCGGGTTGGAAAAAATCCGTATCCAGCCCGTTGGCCACGTTGCGGATCCGGTCCGCCGGGACCCCGAAGGCCCGCTCGATCTCCCGGGCCGTTTCCCGCGACGAAGTCAGGACCCGATCGCAGCGCCGGATGACCCTTCCCTGCATACGAAGGGGGTAAAAGACGACGGTGTAGTATTTTTCCTTGAAATTCTGGTCCCGCTCCAGGCTGTGGTAAAAATCGATGGTCAGCGGGTGGTGCACCATCGTGACCAAGGGACGGCGGAACTGCTTGACCAGCAGAAGCCCGTACCCCAGGGACTGGACGTCGTGAAACACATCGAATTTCTGCCGGGGGAAAATCTCCCCCAGCATCCGGAGGGCCCGGAAGCTGAAAATGAACATCTCCGGAAAGAATCCCAGGCGGGTGGCCGCGAACTCGAAGAAATTCAGGGGGCGAAAAATGCGCCAGGGAGCGGAGGAGGGTAAAAAATTGCGACGCACCCCCCAGAGATTCAAGCTTTCCACACGGATGGTGCGGGCCCAGGGCATAGGCCAGGGGTCGGGCGGGCCGACCAGAAGGGTCAGGGAATGCCCCAGTTTGGCCAGCTCCCGCGATAGAAAGTAAAGATAAACCCCCTGCCCGCCGCAATAGGGGTTTCCGCGGTAAGAGAGAAGGCAGATGTTCATCCATTGCCTCTGGTGAATAGCCTCTGCCGTCCGGGGGGATGCCTCCCGGCACGGTCCGGCCGCCCCCGCCGAGCCCGGGCCGGAATTGCCCGAGCCTCAACCCGGCGGATCGAACCATGGCTCTAAGCCGATTTCTTTTCTCCGGCGGAAGAGTCCGAGGAAGAAGGTTTCGCCCCCTCGCCGGAGGTCGCAGAGGAAGGCTCGGCCGCGGGAGGGGCGGTCTTGATGGTCAGGATCGTCCAGCCGATCCAGAAGCCCATGGCCAGAACCCCCAGGAATCCGGCCATCACCGGAAGGGCCAGCGCCCAATAACTCTGGAACGAGATTCCCCAGAGAAAGACCAGGGCCACGATGACGATGGCCAGGCAGAGGAGCCCGCCCCAAACGCGTGAGGTATCCGCCATTTCAAAAACTCCTTTC
This sequence comes from uncultured delta proteobacterium, assembly GCA_963802665.1. Taxonomy (GTDB): domain Bacteria; phylum Desulfobacterota; class SM23-61; order SM23-61; family SM23-61; genus SM23-61. Next base: position 41,406 of record CAWDJO010000014.1, read on the forward strand.
CTTTCCCGGAAGGTGATTGTGCGGCCGGCCCACGAGGATGAGCACGTCGCTCCAATCCGGGTGCCAGTTGGCGATTTTATCCAGAGAGCGCAGAAGAATCAAGGCCATGGGCCGGGGGAGGCGTCGCAAAAAATTCGACCACCGGGGAAACCCCCAGAGCAGGGAAACTCCCCGGATGGATTCGACCTGCAGGTATTTTCCGGCCAGACCCAGGGTGGATGGGTAGTCAAATTTATGGGTGTGGTCTTTGGGGATTTCCCAGATATGGGGAGAGGGGAGGTCCCGCTTCCAGATCCGCCGCACGAACCGGTTGAGCTTCCGCGATAGAAAACAGCTCAGGCTCTCGAAATTGGCCACGGAAATGACCACTTTCCCCTCGGCGCAGGCCACCCGGCCCATCTCGCCCACTGCCCGCTCCGGGCTGAAGAAGTGGTCGATGGCCCCTTTGCAGACGACCCGGTGAAACGATTGACCGGCAAAGGGGAGGGTCTCGGCCAGGCTGCCCACCAGCCGGACGGTCTCCCCGCATTTTCGCAGGCCCTCTCTGGCCTTTCGCAGCATGATCCGGGAGGGTTCACAGCCGAAGAGCAGGCCTCCCTTCTTGGCCAGGGCCGCGGCATCGATGGCCCGGCCGCAGCCCACATCCAGGACGCGGGAAGAATTTGCGGAGGCGGCAGCCTTCAGGGTCTCTTCGGTCATCCGCCGGAAGACGAATTCCGTGTCCGGGGACAGGACGGCGGGAAGGACCCCCTCGTCGTCCCAGTTCAGGTCGGCCTTGGGTTTCTCTTCCCTCTTCATTCATGGGATTCTCTCTCCGCGGAACCCCTGGAGGGCTGGCTCCGGGAGAAGGCCAGTTCAGCGATGCGGCCGATCAATTGCGGGTAGGCCAATCCGGCGGCGCCGGCCGAGCGGGGCATGCCCGCATCCGGAGAGATGTCCGGGTTGGCGTTGATTTCCAGAACATAGGGGATCCCGTCTGGACTGAGCCGGATGTCCACCCGGGCGTAGTCGCGGCAATCCATGAGCCGGTAGGAACGGAGAGCGACTTCCCTGACCCGCTTTTCCACTTTGAGGAGGCAGGGGAGCCGGGCAGAGGGGAACGGTATGGCTGAATTCCGGGGTGCTCTCCATCCCACTTGGCCTCATATCCGCAGATCCTGGGCAGGTCCGGGGGCAAAGTGGAAAAATCAATCTCCGAGATGGGCAGGACCTGGGGAACTTCATTACCCAGAATGGAGACGTTCAATTCCCGTCCTTCGATGTATTCCTCCACCAGGGCCGGCTGATGATGGAGCCGGTGAATCTTCTCGGCCTGCCGGAGAAGGGAGGCCGAATCCTTCACCAGAGCGTCGTTGTCGATTCCCAGGCTGGCGTCTTCCTTAAGAGGTTTGACGATCAAAGGAAACTGCAGATGGGCGGTCGAAGGGGGTTCCTCCGGGGGCCACACCGCGTAGGCGGGAGTCGGCACGCCGTGATGGGCCAGGATGGACTTGGTCTTCCCCTTATCCTGGGAAAGACCCAAAACCAGGGAGGAAGACCCGCTGAAGGGAATGTTCAAGAGCTCCAGAAGGGCGGCCACATTCATCTCCAGCCGGCTCTGGCCGCGGAATTCTTCACAGAGATTGAAAATGAGCTCCGCTCCGGATCGCAGGATCCTGCCCACCATGGGGGATAAATCCTCTTTCATCTCCATGGCCTTCACGCTGTAGCCCAGGGAGATCAGCGCTTCCTTCACCGCCTGGAGGCGGTTCAGCACCGATTTGGGGCCGAATACATCCACCGAACCGTCGGGCAGAAAAGGGTGGGGAAGGCTGTAGAGGATCAGGATCGATCTGGCGCTCATGGTTTCAATCCGACCCTCCGGCAGGCGGTATCCAGGACCCGGTTGACAAGCTCGTCGTAAGTTATCCCGGCGGTGCGGGCGGCCTTGGGAAAACAGGAGTTGGCATCAGGGTTGGGGAGAATCCCGGGCAAAGGGTTCAGTTCCAGAATGTGGGGCTCTCCGGCGTCGTCGAGGCGGACGTCGATTCGACACCAGTCCCGCACGCCGAGGACGGTGTAAGCGGCCCGGCAGACGTTCTGTATTTTTTTCTTCAGGGAAGCGGAAACCTTCGCCGGGCAGGTGAAGATCTCCAGGGGGTTTTCCACCGTGTCCAAGATCCATTTGGCCTCGTAAGAATAGATGGGGTTGATGTGATCCGGCAGCTCCTCAAACCTGATTTCCACGATGGGCAGGACTTCCAGGTCCTTCCCGTTCCCCAGAAGGGCCACGGTGAACTCCCGCCCGGGAAGGAACTTCTCCACCAGGGCGGGCTGGTGGTATTCGGTGAGGACGCGGTGAATCTCCTCCTTCAGCTGCCGGGAATTCCGGACGAGGGAGCTGTTCTGAATTCCCTTGCTGGAGCCTTCCCGCAGGGGCTTGACGATGAGGGGGAAGGAGGGAAAACGGGGTTTTTCCCGGGGATCCAAGACGACGACGAACGGGGCATTGGGCACCCGGTAATAACTGAGGGCGACTTTGGCCGCGGCCTTGTCCAGGCAGACCGCCAGGGTGAGCGGGTCGGAGCCGGTATAGGGAATGCGGAGCATCTCCAGCATGGCCGGGATCTGGGACTCCCGGCTCGTCCCGTACATCCCCTCGGCCATGTTGAAGACGATGTCCGGGCGGTATTTCCTGAAGTTTTCAAAAGCCTCTTCGTCGCCCTCGATGGGAATCACCTCCTGTTTGCGCGCCAGGGCGGAATGGACGGCCCCGATGGTCTCCTCATCGTCCCACTCGGCGTACAGGTCCCCGGGGGTGGATTCGTCGGCGGGCTTTTTCAGGTTGTAACAGAACCCTACTTTCATGGCGTTCCTGCCTTTCCTCCGGGCCGGACTAAAAAAGAAAGACGGCCGCGGCCACCACGGTGGCCCAGCCGCTCTTCACGATGCTGGACTGGGTGATGTTGGTGGTCCGCACGATCTTATCGCTGATGCGGTAGATCTCTTTCCGCTCGTCCCAGCTTTTGTCCTCTTCGAACTCGATTCCCAGGGTGGAGGCCAGCATGGCGGCGGCCAGATCCTCGGCGTAATCCCCGGCTTCCTTTTCGGTCTGCCCGTGGGCATGGTGCTCGCTCAAGTAGCCGTAAAGGTTCCGGTCCGAGGGAATGGCGCAGCCGATGGAGGCGGCGATCAGGCGCCGGGGCTCGTTGGTGCTGCATCTGGCGAGGACGCAGAAGGTGATCCCTCCGGGGGTCAATTCCTTCAGCCCCTGGGTGCGGGATGTGATCTTGCAGCGGGGGGGCAGGATGCTCGATACGTGGACGAGGTTGCACTTCTCGATCCCCGCGTCCCGCAGGGACAACTCGAAAGAGCGGAGTTCCTCCTTGTGCACGCCCACGCCTTTGGTAAAGAAAAGTCTTCGAGGGACCAAAGATTCCAATTCATTTCTCCTTTGCGGCGACAGATTTTCTTTTCGGGCGAAGCACCGGAGCGAAGATTTCCCCCAGAAAACGGTAGATCAATTTGGCCGCCAGGAAGTCGGGAGCGATCAGGCCCGGGATGGGAGTGAGTTCGACCACATCGAATCCCACCACCTTTTTATTCCGGGCCACCCGGCCCAAGAGATGAGTCAGCATCCTCCAGTTCAAGCCTCCGGGCTCGGGCGTGCCCGTGGCGGGCATGATGGCCGGGTCGAGGACGTCCAGATCGATGGTGACGTAGACTTCGGAAGAAAGGGACCGCAGGACCTCTTCCTCCCAGTTCGGCGTTTCCGCCAGACGATGCCAGAAGAGGGTTTTCACTTCTCCCTTCTGAAGGTAAAGGCTCTCTTCCCGGGTGAGGCTTCGAATTCCCACCTGGACCAGGGGGCCGATCTCGGCCAGCCTGCGGCCGATGCAGGCGTGGCTGAAGGAAGTCCCTTCATAGGACTCCCGCAGGTCCGCGTGGGCGTCCAACTGGAGGAAGGAAATCCGGGGATATTTCCTTTTCAGCGCTCGGGCGGGTCCCAGGGTGATCGAATGCTCCCCTCCCAGGAGGACGGGGAATTTCTTCCCGCTCACCACCCGCCGGGTATACTCCTCCACCAGCCCGATCATTTCTTCGGGGCCGGCGGCCACCGCCTCCAGGGGGTCCAGGGTGTGAAAACCCACCCGGTAGGTTTCCTGATCCAGCTCTTCGTCATAGAGCTCCATGTGGGTGGAAGCTTCCAGGATGGCCAGCGGGCCCCGGCGGGAACCGGCAAGATAGGTGCTGGTGAGGTCGTAGGGAACCGGGAGGAAAACCACCCGGGAGTTCTCCCAGCGGCATTGGTCACGGGGAAGACCGCCGAAATTCAAAGGGACGGTGGTGAATCTTGCGCTCATTTTCTGAGAAGGCTCCTCTGTTTTTTTCCCCCTGGCAGCGGATGGGCCCGCGCTGTCGGACTTGCCAGTTCTTTTTTCCCCGGAAAAAATTCGTTCATTTTTCCAAATTTAAAAAGTACTGAAAAAAAATTTTTTCGTCAAGGAATTTCATTGAATTTTCTCTCTTTTTTTATTTTCTCATGAGTTCGCATTCAGCGGTCCCGCCAGAAAGGTCCTTGCCCCGGAACGAAGGACTGGTAGTAACTCCAGTGCTTGCTCGAAACAGCGGGCAGAGCGGACGAACTTCGGTATTGCCTGGCATGAGGAAAAACCCAGTCCCGAAAGACCCGAAAAGAGTGGTTATCCCATGGGATTCAGGGGTTCGGCACATCCACGATTATTCTTTCATTGGTCGGGCGTCCCGGAGCTCGCAGGGAATGGTTTCGCCCGGTCTTCCCGGAGGATTTCGCATCTCCGAGGACAGGCGGGAAGTATTCGACGATGATCCCGCGACCTGATGATCCGAATTCTCCAGCCTAAACCCCACAGCATGTGGGCATGAAGGTTTTGCTGTGCAGGTTTTCTTCGTCGCTGCGTCGCTGCGCCTTGACTTTGACCGGGGAAGCTGTTACCTTTTCCAAAAAACAAGCGAGGCGAGAAATGATTTCCCGATATACCCGGAAAAAAATGGCGGATGTTTGGGAGGCGGAGAACCGCTTCCGCAAATGGCTACAGGTTGAAATTTCGGCCTGCGAAGCGATGGTGAAATTGGCTCTGGTTCCCCCGGGTGCGCTGGAGGAAATCCAAAAAAGAGCCGGGTTCGACGTCGCCCGGATCGAAGAAGTGGAAAAGATCGTCAAGCACGACGTCATTGCTTTCCTCACCACGGTGGGCGAGAGGGTGGGGCCCGCGGCCCGCTACCTCCATCTGGGCATGACCTCTTCGGACGTCCTGGATACTTCCTTCGCCATGCAACTGGCGGAAGCGGCGGCGATTCTCGAAGAGGACCTGCGGGCTTTTCTCGCGGTCCTCAAGAAAAGGGCCTTCGAGCAGCGGTATACCCCGATCGTCGGACGGACCCACGGAATGCACGCGGAGCCGACAACCTTCGGCCTCAAACTGGCCCTGTGGTATGCGGAGATGGAGAGAAACCTGGAACGGTTGGGTAGAGCCCGGGAGCGTGTGGCTTACGGGAAGATCTCCGGAGCCGTGGGAACCTTTGCCCACCTGCCTCCCGGGGTGGAAGCCTACGTCTGCAAAAAGTGCGGCCTCAAACCCGCCCCCATCAGCAATCAGATTATCCAGCGCGACCGCCACGCGGAGTTCTTCACCACCCTGGCGATCATCGGGACTTCCCTGGAAAAGATCGCCGTGGAGATTCGCCACCTCCAGCGGACCGAGGTCTCGGAGGCCGAAGAGCCCTTTACCAAGGGGCAGAAGGGTTCTTCGGCCATGCCCCACAAGCGGAATCCTATCGGCTCGGAAAACCTGGCCGGCCTCTCCCGGGTTCTCCGGGGAAATGCCTGGGCTTCCCTGGAGAATGTGGCTCTCTGGCACGAGCGGGACATCAGCCACTCCTCCGTGGAACGGGTGATCGGCCCGGACAGCACGATTCTCCTGGATTACATGCTGGACCGGATGACCCGGATGATGGATCAGCTGGTGGTCTATCCGGAAAACATGAAAGCCAACCTGGCAAAGACCCGCGGAATGATCTATTCCGAAGGGGTCCTGCTGAAACTGGTGCAGAAAGGCCTGACCCGGGAAGAGGCTTATGCCCTGGTGCAGAAAGCGGCCTTCCGGGTCATGGGGGGAAAGAAAGATTTTCAGAGCATTCTCCTCAAGGACCGGGCCATCCTCCGGCATTTGAAACCCAAGGAGATACGAGAGTGCCTGGATCTGTCCCATTCGTTGAGGCACGTAGATCAAATCTTCGAAAGGGTCTTTGGAAAAAACCGGCACCGGAACTGAGGAAAGGGTCCGAGGATCGAGGCTCGAGGAACGGGTAAAAACAAAAAGGAAATCATTAGGGGTCCTTCGCCTCGCTCCTCGGACCTCGAACCTTGTACCTGTTTTTCAAGGAGGGATCATGGATCTTCGGGAAAAGCTTTTTCTGCTTCTCAAAGAGAAAGGGTTTAAGAAGGGCAAATTCCTTCTGACCTCGGGCAAGGAAAGCGATTTTTACATCGACTGCCGTCCGGTGACCCTTCACCCCGAGGGGGCCTACCTGGTGGGGAAGCTCTTTTTCGAGAAACTCAAGAGCTCGCTGGACAAAGTCCGGGGAGTGGGGGGCATGACCCTGGGAGCCGATCCCATGGCCACCGCGGTCTCCCTCGTCAGCTACCTGGAGGGAAAGCCCATCCCCGCCTTCCTCATCCGCAAAGAGGCCAAAAAACACGGCCGTGGCCTGTGGATCGAGGGGATCCAGAATCTTCCCGAGGGAACCGCAGTGGCCATCGTGGAAGACGTGATCACCACGGGAGGAAGCACGATCAAGGCCATCGAGAGGGCCAGAGAAGAAGGATTGCAGGTGGTCCGCGTCCTGGCCATCGTGGACCGGGATGAGGGCGGCAGGGAAAATCTGAAGAGTTACGGGTATGAGATCGAATCCCTCTTCACCCGGCATGATTTCATGAAAGACTAACCTTTTCTCCAACCGAAGATCTTCCTTCCCATTCTCTTTCCCTCCAGCCTGAACCCCACCATTCAGCCCCTCTCCCTTCCTGGAGTCTTCCCGGCGCAGGGCTGGTTATTAGAAACGGGGGTAGGGGTTTTCATTTGCCTGCCCCCCTTCACTTTCCGGCAGGTAGTTATGAATTCTATTGAGTTTCGGCCGTTGCCGGGCCCGGAAGGAAGGGCGTTGCGCGAAAAAACCATGAGGCGCGCATCATTTCTTGGACCGGGCGGGCAAGTCCTTCTTTTCCCAAGGACAGGGTTATTCCGTTGTAGGGGCGCCCGGCCGGGCGCCCGATAGGCCCGCCCCATTCTGCGGAAACACGGTCGGATCTCCGGCTGGAATTCTTTTCCCGCCGATGCTTTTTCCGCGCAACGCCCTTCCTTCCGGGCCACAAGCTTGCTTTTTCGCAGAAAAAAAGAACAAAAGTGAAAGGGAGCAAGCTTTGATTTGTGATTGACTCCTTAGGGGAATTGGGATATTTTTAATAAAATTTTGGGGTGAACTCCCAAAATTGATTCAAGATTCTGCATAGCCCGCCCATCCGGATCAGCTCTTTGGACAGGGGGGCTAAAATTTTATTCTGGGCGGGCGGAACGTGGAGGAACTGAAAGAACTCTTTTTACAGCGGAAGAGGAAGTTGGAAGAGTTAAAGGCCGAGGGATTTCCCCCCTATCCCAATACCTTTCGGCTCAGCCATTCCGTCGAGGAGATCAACCGGCTCTACGGGGATAAGAGCGAAGAGGAGTTCAAAGGCCTGGAAGAGCGGTTCTCCGTGGCCGGCCGCCTGATCCGTTTGAACAATTTTGGGAAGGCGGCATTCGGCCATATCCAGGACCGGACCGGGAGGATCCAGGGATATTTCCGGCGGGACCAGATGAGCCCGAAGAGTTTCCAGGTCTTCTCACGCCTGGATATCGGGGATATCGTCGGAATGCGGGGGAGGCTCTTTCGCACCCGCACCGGCGAACTCACCGTCATGGTGGAGGAAGCGGAGCTTCTGGCCAAGTCCTTCCGCCCCCTTCCGGAAAAGTGGCACGGCCTCACCGATCTGGAAACCCGATACCGGCAACGATATGTGGACCTCATCGTGAACCCCCATTGCCGGGAGATCTTTATCGTCCGGAGCCGGACCGTCGATTTCCTCCGGAGATTTCTCACCCAGCGGGGATTTCTCGAAGTGGAGACACCCATGATGCAGCCCATCCCCGGGGGAGCCACGGCCCGTCCCTTCAAGACCCATCACCATACCCTGGACATGGATCTGTACCTGCGGGTGGCCCCGGAGCTCTACCTCAAACGCCTGGTGGTGGGCGGCCTGGAAAGGGTCTTCGAGATCAACCGGAACTTCCGCAACGAGGGGATCTCGACCCAGCATAACCCCGAATTCACCATGTTGGAATTCTACCAGGCCTACGCCACGTACCGGGATTTGATGGACCTGACCGAGGCCATGTTCTCCTCCCTGGTCCAGGAGATCAAGGGACAGATGTCCCTGCAGTATCAGGGGACGCGCATCGACTTCCAGCCCCCTTGGAAACGGCTCAGCATCCGGGAGGGTCTGACCGCTTACGGAGAATTGAAAGAGGAGGATCTCCAGGATCGGGAGAAGCTCCTGGCCTACGGAAAGAACCTGGGGCTGGAGCTGAAGGGGAACGAGTCGCGGGGAAGGATCTGGGTGGATCTTTTCGAAAAGCTCGCCGAACCCCATCTCCTTCAGCCCACCTTTGTCACCGAGTACCCGATCGAGGATTCTCCCCTGGCGCGGAGGAACGATCAAAAGCCGGAGTTCGTGGACCGGTTTGAGCTATACATCTTCGGCCGGGAAATTGCCAACGCCTTCTCCGAACTCAATGATCCTCAGGACCAGGAGGTCCGGTTCCTGGAGCAGGCCAAAGCCAAAGCCCGGGGGGACGAAGAAACCGGGTTGGTGGACGAGGATTACGTGCGGGCCCTGGAGTACGGGATGCCGCCCGCTGCCGGGGAAGGAATCGGCATCGACCGTCTGGTCATGCTCCTGACCGATTCCCCCTCGATCCGCGACGTCATCCTCTTCCCCCAGATGAGACCGGAAAAGGAATAGACGTAGGGGCGGTTCGCGAACCGCTCCTACAGCTGATAGCTCATAGCTGATAGCAAAGACTATGAGCTACGAGCTATGAGCCATGAGCTATGAGCCAGTGATATGCGTTACGAACTTTTCATCAGCCTGCGCTACCTGAAGGCCAAACGGAAGCAGATTTTTATTTCCGTGATCAGCTTCCTGTCCATGGGCGGGGTCGGCCTGGGGGTCATGGCCCTGGTGGTGGTTCTGTCGGTCATGAGGGGGTTCGAGGACGATCTGAAAACCAAGATCCTGGGCACCAATGCCCACCTGGTGATCCTCCAACACGGGGCTCCCATCCGGGAATACCGGGAGGTTCTACGGAAGGTAAAGGGAGTCGAGGGGGTGGTGGCGGCGACGCCTTTTATTTTCACCCAGTCCATGATCACCTCGGAGAGTAACGCCCATGGAATCGTCCTCCGGGGGATCGATCCGGCCACGGCCGGCGGAGTCATCAATATCGAGACCTCCTTGAAGAAAGGCACCATGGACAGCCTGGGGGAAAAAGAGGATTCTTCCGCCCCGCCGGGGATCTTCATCGGCAAGGAGCTGGCCCAGAACCTGGGAGTGATGATGGACGACACGGTGGTGGTGGTTTCCCCCGCCGGAGCCCTGGCCCCCATGGGCATGGGTCCTCCCATGAAAAAGTTCAAGGTGAAGGGTCTTTTTGACACGGGAATGTACGAATACGACACCTCCCTGGCCTACATCTCCCTGTGGAATGCCCAAAAATTCCTGGGCATGGAGGATGCGGTCTCCGGCGTGGAAGTGAAGGTCCGGGATATCTACGGAGTGAAGGAAACCGCCCGGAAGATCCAGAAGGAACTGGGCTTTCCCTTCTGGACCAAGGACTGGATGCAGATGAACCGGAGCCTCTTCGCCGCCCTGAAGCTGGAAAGAACGGTCATGTTCATCATTCTGGTCCTCATCGTGCTGGTGGCGGCCTTCGGAATCGTCAGCACCCTCATCATGGTGGTCATGGAAAAGAACAAGGACATCGCCATCCTGAAATCCATGGGGGCCACGGCGCGCTCCATCATGAGGATCTTCATCCTGGAGGGCTTGATCATCGGGGTGGTGGGGACCATCCTCGGCCTGATCGGGGGATACATTTTGTGCAGCATCCTGGCCACCTACCAGTTCATTTCCCTGCCCCGCGATGTGTATTACATTTCCCATCTTCCGGTGAAAGTGGACGGGCTGGACTTTTTCCTCATCGCCCTGGCGGCGATGGGAATCAGTTTCATAGCCACCCTGTACCCCTCCTGGCAGGCCGCCCGGCTGGACCCGGCGGAGGCCTTGCGGTACGAATGAGGGGAAGGCGGGGCGGTTCATTGTTTATTTTTTATCCCCAGGCCCGGCGGTCTTTTCCCCGCCAAGGAGGGTTCCATGGCTGGATTCTTGGACAGCTTGCTGTTCGGGGGCAAATACGAGAAGGAACTGAAGGAACTGGAACAAAAAGTTGCCCAGGATCCCAAGAACCTTCGCCTCCGGGTGCGGATCGGAGATCTCCTGGAGAAGCTGGGCAAGCGGACCGAGTCCATCGAAGCTTACCGGGCGACGGCCGAGGAGTATGCCAGGACCGGCATGCTGATCCAGGCCATTGCCCTCAACAAGCTCATCCTGCGCCTGGACCCGACAAAATCCAAGATTCACCACCAGCTCGTCGAGCTGTACGCCCAGTGGGGAAAACCGGTAGAAGAAATTCCAGGGGCTCAGGAGGCGGAAAAAGCCCCACCGGCTGCGGCGGCGCCCGGGCCGCTTCCACCGATTCCCCTCTTTTCGGACTTCAAAAAAGAGGAGCTCTCCCGGGTGATGGAGAAGATCCAGGCCAGACGGTTCGCCCGGGGAAAAGCCATCTGCCGGGAAGGAGACCCGGGAAATTCCCTTTACATCATCAGCCACGGAAAGGTGGCCATCAGCCGGCAGCAACCCGGCAAGGGAAAAATCGTGCTCAACGAGCTGAAGGACGGGGATTTTTTCGGGGAATTCGCCTATTTCGCCAATGCCCGGCGCCAGGCCACGGTGGAAGCCCTGGAGGACACGGAAGTGCTGGAGATGACCAAAGAAGAATTGCAGAGGGTCATCCAGGAATTTCCCCCCGTGTCCAAGGTCCTCTTCAAATTCTATAAGGAGCGGGTTCTCGATAATCTCCTGGCCGCTTCCACTCTCTTTCAGACCTTTCCCCCCGAGGAGCGCCGGAAGCTCCTGGAAGAAGTCACCCTGGAAGAGTTTCCTGCCGGGACCCTGGTCATCGAAGAAGGAACCCCCGGCGATTGCCTGTTTATCATCAAGAGCGGGGAAGTGGAGGTTTTCACCCTGGACGCGAATAGGGAGAAACTGGTTCTGGCAACGCTCCAGGAGGGGGACTATTTCGGGGAAATTTCCCTCATCACCGGAAGGCCCCGGACGGCCTCGGTGAAAGTCCTGCGGGCGGCCGAGCTGGTTCGGCTGGACAAGAAAAACTTTGACCGGATCGTGGCCCGGCATCCGGAGACCCTGAAAGTCCTGGAAGATTCCCTGCAGACCCGCCTGGAGAACAAACTGCGGATGCTGGGGGTTTTCCGCAACAGCCCGGCCAAGGAGGGAATGATCTGAACCCATCCCGTACCGCGGGGAACCCCCCCGTGATTCAAGCCCAGAAGCTGAAAAAATCCTTCGTCTTTGGCGCCGGCGGGAAAATCATCGAGGTCCTGAAGGGCATCGACCTGACCATCCATTCCGGGGAGATGCTGGCCATCGAAGGGGCTTCCGGGGCGGGAAAGAGCACCCTTCTCCATATTTTGGGGACTCTCGACCGGCCGACCGAGGGGAAGGTTTTTTTCCAGGGACAGGACCTTTTTGCCCGCACCAATGCGGAACTGGCCGAACTGCGCAACCGCCATGTGGGTTTCGTCTTCCAGTTTCACCATCTTCTTCCGGAGTTCAGCGCCCTGGAAAATACCATGATGCCCGGATTGATTCAGGGCCTGAACGCCCGCAAGGCAGGGAAGGAAGCTGAAACGATTCTCGCCCAGCTGGGCCTGGGCGACCGGTTGCACCACAAGCCCGGCCAGCTCTCCGGGGGAGAGCAGCAAAGAGTGGCGGTGGCCCGGGCGCTGATGGTTCAGCCCAAAATCATCCTGGCCGACGAACCCACGGGAAACCTGGATACCCAGACCGGAGAAGAGGTCCATCATCTGCTGGAGAGGATCAACCGGGAGCAGGGAATCACCATCGTGATCGTGACTCATAATCCCATGCTGGCGGCCCGGATGAATCGCCGGGTGAGGCTGGCGGACGGCTGGCTGCAGGAACAAAGCTGACTTTCGCAGCCGGGATTCCCCGCGGGAGAGGCGATGGGACTCCCAGACTTCCAGGCAAGATCCAGAAGAATCATGACTCCCGGGGCAGAAAAAGAATACCTCCTTTATGAACAAACCGGTTTTGGCCAGACTTCTTTTGGTTTTCTTCCTGAGCATCCTCCTGGGACCCGGAGAAGCCCGCGGCCAGGAGGTCGTGAAAGTCGGGATCCTTCCCCTGCGGATATATGCCGTGGACCGGGAGATGATGAAGGATTGGCCGGCCCGGGTGGCCGGCGTTCTCTCTGCGGAGATGAAAAAGGACGAACAGATCGTGCTGGTGGGAGAGGAAAAGATCCGGGCCGCCCTGAAGGAGACCGGACAGGCCGACGTGGATGAACCCTTGGCCCGGGAAATCGGGAAAAAGGTGGATGCGGACTACATGGTCATGGGCTCGATCACCCGGATCAACGGTTCCGTCAGTCTGGATATCCGCGTCCTCGATGTCTTCCAGAAAGAGGCGATGGCCTCCACCTTCAAAGCAGGAAAGGCGCCGGAGGAGCTGCTATCCCTTGCCCGTGAGGCAAGCCGGGAAATAAACCTGAAGATCCTGAAAAAGGAGCGCATTGACAAGGTCCTGATCGAGGGCAACCGGGCCATCGAGGAAAGCGCCATCCGCGCCCAGATCAAGACCCGGGAGGGAGAGGTGTATTCTCCGGCCATCATCCGGGGGGACATGAAGGTGCTCCACCAGATGGGATATTTCCAGAATATCCAGGTGGAGAAAAGGGACTGGGGCCGCGAAAAAGCTATCGTTTTTGTGCTGGAAGAAAAACCCGTGGTCCGCGAAATCAAGTTTTCCGGAAACAAAAATATCAAGACCAGCGACTTGCTGGAGGTCGTGGACCTCAAACCCCGGACCGTTTTGAACCTGAATACGGTCAAAGAAAACGTAAATAAAATTCTGAAAAAATATCGGGAGGAAGCCTACTTTATGGCTGAAGTCCAGTACGAATTGGAGACTCCCCGAAAAGGAGACGTGGTCGTTCATTTCAAAATCAAGGAAAATGAAAAGGTCCACATCAAAAAGATCGCTTTCTCGGGAAATGCCCATTACAACGATTCGATCTTGAAGGACATCCTGCCGGAGACCAAAGAAGCGGGTTTCTTTTCCTGGCTAACCAAGTCTGGGGTGTACAAAGAAGAGACCTTGGAGAAGGAGACCGACGCCATCATGGCCTTCTATCTGGGGAAGGGCTTTTTGCAGGTGAAGGTCGCCAAGCCGAAAGTCGAGGTGGACAAGACCGGCATCACCGTCACGATCCCGGTGGAAGAGGGACGGCAGTTCAAAGTCGGCCGAGTGGACCTCAAGGGAGACCTGATTGCATCCAAAATGGAATTATTCAAGTTGGTGCCGATTTACCCTGGAGAGATCTTCAATCGGGAAAAGCTCCAGCAGAGCATCTCCAGACTCACCGACCGGTACGCGGATCAGGGATATGCCTTTGTGGACGTGAGCCCCCAAGTGATTCCCCACGAGGATCAATCCCTCGTGGACCTGATTTTCGACATCCGCCAGGGGTCCAAGGTCTACTTTGAGCGCATCAACATCATGGGAAACACCAAAACCCGGGACAAGGTCATCCGGCGGGAACTACGGACGGTGGAAGGGGAATTGTACAGCCTGACGGCATTGAAGAAAAGCCGGGATAACCTGAACTACCTGGGTTTTTTCAAAGAAGTGGACGTGAGCACCAAAAAGGGAAGCGCGGATGATAAGATGGTATTGAACGTCCGGGTGGAAGAAGGGCCGACCGGATCGATCAGCACGGGAGTCGGCTACAGTTCCATCGACAAACTGGTGGGTATACTCTCCGTCTCCCAGAACAATCTTTTCGGCCGGGGTCAGAGGCTGGTTTTGTCGGGTCAAATCGGGGGGGTTTCCAGCTACTACAACCTCAGTTTTGTCGAACCTCGGCTCTTCGACACCGAGGTTTTAGTAGGCGGGGACATTTTCAATACCTACCGGGATTATGATGATTACTCGATTAAACGGACCGGAGGGGTCGCCCGTTTCGGATTCCCCCTCTTTGGGGATGTTCGGCTGTACACCCAGTACACGTACGAAGTGGTGGACACCTATAACATCAAGGATTATGCCTCGGACATCATCCAGAGCCAGGAGGGGATTTCGACCACCAGCAGCATTTACCTGGGCCTCCGGCGGGATACCCGGGATCACCGGTTTGAGCCGACCAAAGGTTCCGACAGCGGGATCTCAGTCACTTACGCCGGGCGTTTTTTGGGGGGAAGCAATGACTTTACCAAATACCAAGGCTCCTCCACCTGGTTCCTAACCCCTTTCTGGGACCTCACCTTCTCGGCCCGGGGTCGGATTGGATACATCGAGGGGGACCCGATCCCCCTGTATGAACGGTTCCGCCTGGGGGGAATCTATACGATTCGGGGCTTCAAGGCCTACAGCATCGGGCCCAAGGCGCCCAACGGAGAGGTGATCGGGGGAGACAAGGAACTCCTCTTTAACTTTGAAATGCTCTTTCCCATCGCCAAAGAAATTAAGCTCAAGGGTTTGATCTTTTTCGACGCGGGAAATGCCTGGGATGTGGGACAACCCTACCAGTTGGATGACCTGCGGACCAGCGCCGGCTTCGGATTTCGCTGGATATCTCCTATGGGCCCCCTGCGCCTGGAATGGGGATACAATATCGCCCCCAAAGAGGGGGAATCGAAGAGCAGCTGGGACTTCACCATCGGCACCATGTACTAAATTACCAATCGGCGAGGGTTTAGGGTAAAATAGAAAGGTCCCCTTGGGGGGGATCAATTCATTTCCGAGGAGAAAAGAATGAAAAAAAAGGGGATCTGGATATTTTGCGGGGCTGTGATCCTGGCCTGGACCGCAGGGGCTTGGGGCGCCGATCCATTGAAAATCGGCTACGTGGATATGCAGCGGGCTCTCAATCAGTGTGTGACCGGCCAGGAGGCCAAGAAGGTCATCACCGCCGAAGTGGAAAAGATGCAAAAGTCCCTGGAGGGCAGGCAGAAGGAGGTGAATAAACTCCGGGAGGACCTGGAGAAGCGCGGGACGGTCATGAACGAGAGCGTCCGCCGGGAGAAAGAGAAGGAATACCAGGCCAAATTGCGGGACGTGCAGCGGATGCAGAGGGATTTCGAAGAAGATGTCCGGAGGAAAGATCGCGAATTGACCGATAAGGTCCTGAGGGATCTGGCGGGAATCGTGCAAAAGATCGGCGAAGAGGGAAAATATTCGGTCATCCTGGAGGGGAACCAACCCAGTATTGTTTATATTTCCAAAGGCCTGGATCTGACCGAGGAAGTCGTCAAACGGGCCAATGCCCCGAAATCAAAATGAAGCCGGGGGATCGGGAAAGAATGAAAGCCCAGGCAACGCTGGAAGAGCTGGCGGCCCTGGTCGGGGGAAAAGTGGAGGGCGATGGATCGCTCCCCATCCGGGGAATCGCCAGCCTGGAGGAGGCCGGAGAGGGGGAGATCACCTTTCTGGCCGAGATCAGACACAGCCGTCGTCTGGAAAAAACCCGGGCTTCAGCGGCGATCGTGCCGGCAAACCTGCCCTCCATTCCCAAACCGCTGATCCGGACCCCCAATCCCTACCTGGCGTACGCCAAAATTCAGGCTTTTTTTCAACAGAAGCCCCTGACGCCCCGCGGAGTGGATTCCCGGGCCTTCATCGGCGGGGGGGTGAAAATCGGCCGGGACGTCTCCATTTACCCCTTTGCCCACGTGGGAGAGGGAAGCGAAATCGGAGACCGGGCCGTTCTCTACCCCGGGGTTTACCTGGGAGAATCGGTGCAGGTGGGGGAGGGATCCGTCCTTTACCCCAACGTGGTGGTCATGGACCGCTGTGTCGTGGGAAAAAGAGTCATCCTCCACCCGGGGACGGTGATCGGGAGCGACGGTTTCGGGTTCGCCCGGGACGGGGCAAAATTCGTGAAGATTCCCCAGGTGGGAATCGTAGTCATCGAGGACGATGTGGAAATCGGGGCCAACTGCGCCGTGGACCGCGCGGCCATGGGGAAGACCTGGATTAAACGGGGGGTCAAGACGGATAATCTAATCCAGATCGGCCACAATGTGACCGTGGGGGAAGACACGGTTATCGTGGCTCAGGTGGGAATCGCCGGGAGCACGGAAATCGGGAACCGGGTGGCCCTGGGAGGACAGGTGGGTGTGGTCGGGCATATCAAGATCGGAGACGGGGCCATGATCGGGGCCCAGGCGGGGGTGGGGCAGGATGTGGCTCCGGGCCAAATCCTTTCCGGGAGCCCGGCCTTTCCCCACCGAGAATGGTTGCGGGCCCAGGCCGCATTCCAGAAACTTCCCGAGATGAAAAGGATTCTGGCCGACCTGGAAAAAAGAATGAAGCAAATCGAAGAAGCGATCAGCAAGAAAGCGGAGAGCTGATAGCTCATAGCTGATAGGGAAAAATCTCTTGCTATGAGCTATGAGCTAAATTGCTCTGAGCTACGAGCCATGAGCTCTGAGCTATCAGCTCATAAAAGGAGATTGATTTGGAAATTCATCCCGCCGCCATTGTCCACCCGAAAGCTCAAATCGGCCCGGGGGTTAAAATCGGGGCATACTCCATCGTGGGGGAGAATGTCCAGATCGGGAAAGATACGATTCTCGATTCCCATGTGGTCGCCGACGGGTTGACGAAAATCGGGGAGCGGTGCCATTTCTTTCCCTTTGTATCCGTGGGCGCGGCCCCTCAGGCCATACGGTACCGGGGCGAGCCCACCCGGTTAACCATCGGCAACGATAACCTGATTCGCGAATTTGTGACCATCAACCGGGGCACGGTCGAAGGGCAGGGGGAGACCGTTTTGGGAAACAACAATTTCATCATGGCCTATTCCCATATCGCCCACGATTGCAAAATCGGAAACCAGGTCATCCTGGCCAACAGCTCGACTCTGGCAGGACACATTTTGGTGGAGGACTTCGCCATCGTGGGCGGGTTGGTGGCCATCCACCAGTTCGCCCGGGTAGGATGCTATTCGATCATCGGGGGGGCCTCCGGAATTCCCCAGGATATCCCCCCCTACACCATCGCCGCGGGAAACCGGGCCCGCCTCTACGGCCTGAACCTGGTGGGGCTGAAGCGACACAAGTTCCCCGAGGCAACGGTCTCGGCCCTTAAACAGGCCTACCGGATCCTGTTTCGCTCCCACTTGACTTTGCACAAGGCCATGGACCGGGTGGAAAAAGAAGTTCCGGATCTCCCGGAGACCCGGCATCTCCTCGAATTCCTGAAGAACTCGAAGCGGGGCGTCTGCCGATGAAAGAGGCCATCGGGCTGATTGCCGGAGACGGGAACCTTCCGCTCCTTCTGGCCGCGGCCGTTCGAGCCCGCGGTCATTCGGTGGTGGCCATCGGACACCGGGGATTGACTCGGAACGAGTTGGAGGCCGCCGTCGATACGCTCCGCTGGGTCAATATCGGAGAGCTGGGAGGAATGATCGAGGGGTTGAAGGAGGAGGGGGTCAGACGGGCCCTTTTTATCGGCGGAGTCTCCAAAACCCATTTCTTTTCCCAGGCCAGGCCCGATGAAAGAGCGCTCCGGGTCCTCGGGCGGCTGAAGGATAAAAAGGATGATGCCATTCTCCGGGCCTTGGCCGAGGAGCTGGAGGGGGAGGGGATCCGGGTGATCAGCCCGGTTCCTTTCCTGAAACCGGACATGGCGGAAAAGGGCTGCTGGACGGAGCGAAAGCCGACGGAACGGGAGGAAAAGGACATCACCTTCGGCTGGAAGATGGCCAGAAGAATCGGGCGGCTGGATATCGGCCAGTGCCTGGTGGTGAAGGAACAGATGGTGCTGGCGGTGGAGGCCGTGGAGGGGACGGACGAGACCATCCGCCGGGGCGGGCGGCTGGGCAAAGGGGACGTGATGGTCATCAAGATCTGCAAGCCCAACCAGGACCGACGTTTGGACCTCCCGGTCATCGGGTCCACGACAGTGCAGACCCTGGAGGAGGCCGGAGCGACAGCCCTGGTGGTGGAGGCGGGAAAGACCATTGTGGCGGACAAGGAAGAAGTGATCCGGCAGGCCAACCGGAAGGGGATATGCCTCATCGGGATGTAAAAAGCCGGAAGGGAACGGCAGGGCCCAGACTTCGGGTCGGGGTCGTGGGGATCGGCTATCTGGGAAGGTTCCATGCCCAGAAGTATTCCCTGATCCCGGAAGTGGACCTCATCGGATTGGCCGATGTGGTTCCCCGAAAGGCCGAAGAGTGGGCGGAGAAACTCCGGACTGAGGCCTTTTCGAACCACCGGGACCTCCTGGGAAAAGTGGATGCGGTGAGTGTGGTGGTGCCCACCGACCTGCACTATTCGGTGGCCCGGGACTTTCTGGAGGCCGGCAGCGATGTGCTGGTGGAAAAGCCCGTAACCGCCACGATCCGGGAGGCCGATGAACTGATCGATCTGGCACGGAAGCGCGGACGGATCTTTCAAGTCGGCCATCTGGAAAGGTTCAACCCCGCCGTTCTTGCGGCGCGGGAAAAGATCCGGGCTCCCATCTTCATCGAGTCGCATCGCCTCACTCCTTTCCGGGGGCGGGGTACCGAGGTGGACGTGGTCCTGGACCTGATGATCCACGACCTGGACATCATCCTGAGTTTCGTCCGCTCCCCGGTGAAACAGATCCATGCCGTGGGAATTCCCGTGCTCACGGACAAAGTGGACATTGCCAACACCCGGGTGGAATTCGAGGGGGGATGCGTGGCCAATATCACCGCCAGCCGGATCTCCTTCGAGGACCGCCGGCGCATCCGGGTCTTTCAGCCGGATACCTACCTGACCCTGGATTACGCCTCCAAGGAGATCACCTTATACCACCGGACCTTCAGCGTCGAGAATCAGAGGTTCCAGCTCTCGGCCGAACAAATCGAAGTGGAGCCCGGGGACACGCTGCAGAATGAGATTCGTTCTTTCGTTCTTGCCTGCCTGAAGCGGACTCCCCCGGCCGTGACCGGGGAAGACGGACGGAATGCCCTGGCCGTGGCCATGCGGATCAGCGAGCAGATCCAGGAGAACATCAAGAAGATCCCCTCCATCGCCGCTTTTTACGGAGTCCAAGAAGGCTTCCCGGAACTTCGGTTCCAAGGGATGGGGAGTTCGAAGAAAGAATAATCCTTGTCGCCGGGAAAGAAAGACATCCTGATCGTGGCTGGAGAGGCATCGGGAGACCTCCACGGGGCCAGAGTGGTGGAATCCCTGCTGCGCATGGAGTCGGCGGTCAGAGTGCGGGGCATGGGAGGAGAACTTCTCCGGAGAGCGGGGGCGGAGATCGTGGTCGATTCCTCCCGGCTTGGCGGTCGTGGGGATCACCGAGGTCCTGGGACGGTTCGGGGATCTGGCCCGGGCCTACCGGGATCTAAAGGGGCTGATCCGCAAGGAGGAAATCGGCCTTCTGATGTTAATCGATTTCCCCGATTTCAACCTGCGCCTTGCCCGGTTCGCCCGCGAAGCCGGGGTCCCGGTCTTATATTACGTCAGCCCTCAGGTGTGGGCCTGGCGTTCCGGCCGGACGAAGGTCATCGCCCGGAGGGTCGACCGGATGGCCGTGATCTTTCCTTTCGAGGTTCCCCTCTACCGGGAAGCGGGGCTGGAGGCCGAGTTTGTGGGCCACCCTCTGATGGACACCCTGGGAGCGGAGGAGAGTCCCGCCCGAATCCCCCCGGAGGAAGAAGGCTGGAGGGGAGAGCCGCTGGTGGCCCTGCTCCCGGGAAGTCGACACGGGGAAGTGTTTTCTCTTCTGCCCGAAATGATCCGGGCGGCCCAGATCATCACCGGGAAGAAGGCTGGCGCGCGATTCTTGTTGGCCTTAGCCCCTACGATCGACGAGGAGGAGATCAAAGAAATCCTGCCTCCCTGCGGGGCCCCGTATCGAGGTGGTGAAGGGAAAGACCGATCGAGTCCTGCGCGCCGCCGATTTGGTCCTGGTCGCCTCGGGAACCGCCACGCTGGAGACGGCCATTCGGGGGAAGCCCATGGTCATCGCCTACCGGGTCTCTCCCCTGAGCTACTGGGTGGGGCGGGCGATGATCCGAGTGAAGTGGATCGGGCTGGTGAACCTGGTGGCCGAAAGAAGCCTGGTCCCGGAGTTGATCCAGAAAGAGGCCACGGGAGAAAAGATGGCCGCCGAAGCCCTGCGAATCCTGGAGGATGAACCCTACCGGAAGGCCATGATTCAGGGGCTGGCCGAGGTCAGGCAGAAGCTGGGCTCTCCGGGAGCTTCCGAACGGGTGGCCCGAATGGCCCTGGAAATGCTGTAAAGCAGTAAGCTCATAGCGAGTTAGTCGTTAGCTGATAGCTCATAGGACAAAAGACCATTCCCAATCAGCTATGGCGCTATGAGCTAGAACTGATGCAGACGGCTCATAATCGTTGCAATCAGCTATGACGCTATGAGCTAAATAGCTGCATCTTATGAATCTTTACCGACGACTTCTGGAATTCGTCAAACCCTACTGGAAGCACCTGGCCGGAGCCATGGTCTGCATGGTCTTCGTCTCCGCCGCCACGGCGGGGTCTGCCTTCCTGGTCAAACCGGTCCTGGATGACGTGTTTTTCAAGAAAGACCTGACCATGCTGAAGTTGATCCCCCTGGCCATCATCGGGATCTTCTTCCTCAAAGGTTTTTTCGATTACGGGCAGGCTTTTCTCATGTCCTACGTGGGCCAGCGGATCATCGCCGACCTGCGGGAAAAGATTTACAACCACATTCAATCTCTATCCCTTTCCTTCTTCACCCGGAATCCGACCGGGGTTCTCATGTCCCGCATCCTCAACGACGTGAATATGATCCAGGGGGCGGTGACCGATGCGGTCACCGGACTTTTGAAAGATGTCTTTACCCTGGTTGGTTTGGTGGCCGTGATCTTTTACCGGGACTGGAAACTGGCCCTGATCGCCATGGTGGTCTTTCCGGTGGCGGTGGTTCCCATCGTCAAGTTCGGCCGGAAGCTGCGCAGTTACAGCACCCGCAGCCAATCGGCCATGGCCAACCTCACCACCATCCTCCTGGAGACCCTCACCGGGGCGAGGATCGTCAAAGCTTTCAACATGGAGGACCATGAGCGGCGGCGCTTCGCCAAAGAAAACCGGCGCCTCTTCGGGATTCTCATCAAAGCGGTGCGGGTGAAGGCGATTTCCCATCCGCTCATGGAGTTCCTCGGCGGGGTGGGAATTGCCTTCATCGTTTTCTACGGGGGATACAACGTCATCCAGGGGGGGGCGACCCCGGGGACCTTCTTTTCCTTCCTGGCCGCCCTGCTCATGCTGTATGAACCGGTGAAGAGGCTGAGCGGGGTCAACAACACGGTGCAGCAGGGGCTGGCCGCCGCCGCCCGGATCTTTGAGGTCCTCGATACCGTTCCCGAGATTCAGAGACAAACCGGACGCCCAAGCGCTCCCTTCCGTCTCCCGGGGGATTGAATATCAGGACGTTTCTTTCAAGTACGAGGAGAATTGGGTCCTCAAGAACATCAACCTGCGCATCCGGGTGGGAGAGATGGTGGCTTTCGTCGGGTCGAGCGGGGGAGGGAAGACCACCCTGGTCAACCTCCTGCCGCGCTTCTACGACGTGACTGCGGGAAAGATCGCGATCGACGGCGTGGATATCCGCGATTACCGGGTGGAGTCCCTGAGAACCATGATCGGCATCGTCACCCAGCAGACCATCCTTTTCAATGACACGGTCCGGAACAACATCGCCTACGGCAACATCGACCAGCCTTTTGAAGAGATCGTCAAGGCGGCCGAAGCAGCCTACGCCCACGGCTTTATCCAGAACCTTCCCCAGGGCTACGATACGATCATCGGGGAGCAGGGAGTCAAGCTCTCCGGCGGGGAACGCCAGCGTATCAGCATCGCCCGCGCCCTGCTGAAGAACGCCCCCATCCTGATCCTGGACGAAGCCACCTCTTCCCTGGACTCCGAATCGGAGATCGAGGTGCAAAAGGCCCTGGAATACCTGATGGAGGGCCGGACCACGCTGGTCATCGCCCATCGTCTCTCTACCATCCGCAAAGCCAACCGGATCATGGTCCTTTCCAACGGGGAGATCGTGGAAGAGGGGACCCACGAAGAACTGCTGGCCAGGGACGGGGAATACAAGAATCTCTACCTGCTGCAGTTCAAGGACCGCAACCAGGCGGGCAATGCCGCCTCCGAAAAAGAAGACGAAACGACGGCGTTCCCCCGGGGAGGAAAGACCGATCCTCCAGGTCCATGACCATTTTGAAGACCTTCCTCCATCGTCTGATCCGTAACCCGGGAGAAAATCTCCCCTCCAGGATCCTCCTGGCCCCCCTCACGTTCATTTCCTTTCTCTATGGCCTGGTGGTAAGGTTGCGGGTTTTCTTCTACCGCAAAGGGATTTATCGGTCGCGTTCGCTCCCCTGCCGGGTCATCAGCGTGGGAAACCTTACCCTGGGCGGAACGGGCAAAACCCCCTTCGTGATCCTGCTGGCCGAGATGATCAGCCGCCGGGGTTACCGCACGGCGGTCCTCTCCCGGGGCTACAGAGGAAAATATGAAGGGCCTTGTGCCCTGGTATCCGACGGGGATAGGGTCCTCATGGATCCCCTCCAGGCCGGAGATGAACCCTGCCTCCTCGCCCGGAAGCTGAAAGGAGTCCCGGTCATCGTGGGGCGGGAAAGATGGGTGGCTGGGCGTTTCGCCATCGATCGTTTCCGGAGCGAAGTGCTCATATTGGATGATGGATTCCAGCACCTGGCTTTGAACCGGGATTTGAATTTTCTTCTCCTGGATTCCTTCCTCCCCTTCGGCAACGGAAGGCTCTTCCCCCGGGGGGAACTGCGGGAACCCTTAAGCCAGGTCCGCCGCGCCGACGCCCTGGTTTTGACAAAGGGGGGGGCGGATGATATGATAATTAATTCAGGGAAAAGATTCATGAATCTTCCGGAGGGGAGGCCGGTTTTCCGGGTCCGGTACGAGCCGGAAGAAATTATAGTCTGGGGGCAGGAAAGGGTTTTGTCTTGCCTGAATCTGAAAAAAAAGAAGATTTTGGCCTTCTCCGGCCTGGCCCGGCCCGAGTCCTTCGAGAAAACCCTGAGGGAACTGGAGTCTGAAATTGTGGGGTTCGAGACTTTTCCCGATCATTATGCCTATGAAGGGAAAGACCTGGAGCAACTGAGGGAAAAAGCCCTGCGGGCGGGTGCCGAGGCCATGGTCACGACGGAAAAGGATATGGTGCGGATCCAAGATTTCCCCCCCGGGACGATCCCCCTGTGGGCCCTGTCGGTGCGGCACGTGTTTCCGGGGGAAGACCTGGCCCGCTTTGAAACATTTCTCTTTGAACGGTTGGGCCAAAACGCATGAACGAGGAGGCCGAACGGGGGCGATCCCTCCTGGCAGGGTTGTTTCTATGGGCCCTGAACCTCATTCCTCTCCCCTGGAGGATATTTTTTTTTGAAAAGCTGGGCCGTTTCCTCTATGCCCTGGATGATCGCCACCGGCGCATCGCCATGAGAAACCTGGCCCTGGCTTTTCCGGAAAAAGGAATAAAAGAAAGAGAAGCCATTGCCCGCTCGGCTTTCACCAACCTGGGACGGGTGGCCGCGGAGTTTACCTTTAGTCCCCGGCTGAGCGAAAAGAATATCGGCCGCTATGTTTCCTTCGAAGGACTGGAGAACTTCCATTGCGCCCGGGAGAAAGGGAAAGGGGTTCTTTTACTCACCGCCCATTACGGGAACTGGGAATGGATGGGTGCGGCGTTTCCTCTCTTTTCCGGCCACCCTACGTATGTGGTCTTCCGTCCTATGGACAGTCGCTTCCTGGATGGAGTGGTGCAGCGACTCCGTACGAGCACGGGCAACCGGTCGATTCCCAAGCAGAAAGCCATGGGGCAGATCCTTCGACTGCTGAAGGGGGGAAAGGCCGTGGGAATCCTCCTGGACCAGAACATGGCCTGGCAGGAGGGGGTTTTTGTTGATTTTTTCGGGGAGGCGGCCTGCACCAATACCGGCATGGCTCTCCTGGCGCTCAAGACCGGGGCCGCGGTCCTTCCGATATTCAACATCCGGGGAAAGGACGGGCGATACCGGGCGATCGTCGAGCCCGAGATTCCCCTGATCCGGACGGGGAATAAAGATGCCGATGTGCTCCAGAACACGCAGCTTTTCACCCGGGTCATCGAACGGTATATCCGCGAAGATCCGGACCACTGGCTGTGGGTTCATCAGAGGTGGAAGACCCGTCCCTGGCAGGCCAGGCGGGTGAAAGGGGTTTGAACCCATGGGAGAAGCGTTTCAAACTCCCTGGGAAGGAGTCCGGAGAGTCCTCATCCGTTCAGCCAACTGGGTGGGGGATGCGGTCATGAGCCTTCCGGCGGTTGCCGCGGTATGCCGGGGGGTTCCCCGGGCCGAGGTGACCATCCTGGCCAAGCCATGGGTCGGGGATCTGTTTTCCCCCTTTCCGGGGGTCCACCGAGTCATCCCCTACCTGAGCCCGGGCGTTCATGGGGGAATCAAGGGAAGATGGCGGCTCGCGCAGGAGTTAAAAAAGGGGCGCTTCGACCTGGCCCTGCACCTTCCCAATTCCTTCGATTCCGCTCTCCTCTCCTTTATGGCCGGAATCCCCCGGCGAGCGGGGTACCGGACCGATGGGAGGGGAATCCTCCTGACCCACCGGGTACCGGTGGACGGAAAGGTGAAGAGGGGACACCAGGTCGAATATTATCTACACCTCATTCGCTCTCTGGGCCTTCAGACGGGAGCGGGGATTCCTGCCCTTCAGGTTCCCCCAGATTGGATCCCGGAGGCCGAGGCGGTCCTGAAATCCGCGGGGAGCGGGGAGGGACCTTTCGTCGGCCTGAGTCCCGGCTCTCAATATGGATCGGCCAAGGAGTGGTTTCCCGAGCGGTTTGGAGAACTCGGGCGGCGCATTTCCGGGGAACTGGGCGGGCATTTGTTGATTCTGGGAAGCGCGGGAGATCGGGCCGCAGCCTCGCCGATTTTACGGATCGTCGGGCCGAAAGCCGCCGACCTGACCGGGAAGACAACCCTGGGTCAAGCCATGGCGATCATCGCCCGCTGCCGGGTCTTCGTCACCAACGATTCGGGGCTCATGCACGTGGCTGCGGCCCTGGGTGTGCCGCTGGTGGCCATTTTCGGGTCCACCGACCCGTCGAGAACCGGCCCCCTGGGGGCGACTAGCCGGGTTATTTACAAGGGATTATCTTGCGCTCCCTGCTTGAAAACCCAATGCCCCCGAAACCGGGAGTGCATGGAAGCCATAACCGTGGAGGAGGTATTTGAAGAGGTGAAAAAAGCCTGGCAATTACGGGGATAATTTCGATGACCCGGAAAATGTATCTTGAGGCGTCACCCGGCGACGGATAGCCGGGGTCCAGACGTCGTCCCGACGAAAGTCGGGAACCATCTCAAAGACTGGATCCCGGTTTTCACCGGGAACCCTGGATTCCGGCTTCCGCCGGAATGACGAAATTTATGGAATTGCGATTTTTTAAGAGTTCATCACTGGCAGTTCATAAACGAAATTCGAAATCCGAAACAAATTCGAATTACCAAAATTCCAAACCCCGAGCTGTCGTTTCGGTCATTCGTATTTTGAATTTTGGATTTGTTTCGGATTTCGAGATTCGGATTTCGAATTTATAAGTTATCAAGAATGCTACGAAGACGGTAAGCATAGGTGAAAACGAAGAATAAACACAGGGTCGTATTTCTGGATCGTGACGGAACCATTTGCGACGAGGTTGGGTACCTGAATTCGGTGGACCAGATGAAACTGATCCCCCGCTCGGGCGAGGCGGTGGGCCTGTTGAACCGGGAGGGATTCAAGGTGGTGGTGATCACCAACCAGGCCGGCGTGGCGCGGGGGTATTTTCCGGAGGCCATCCTGGAGGACCTGCATGCCGAGATGATTCGTCTGCTAAAAGCCGAGGGGGCGGAGGTGGATGGGATTTATTACTGCCCCCACCATCCCACCGACGGCCTTCCCCCCTACCTTCGGGAGTGCAACTGCCGTAAGCCGGCCACGGGCCTGCTGGAGAAGGCCGCCGCCGATCTGAATCTGGACCTTTCCACGGCGTTCATGATCGGGGATCATTTTTCGGATGTGGAGTGCGGGCAGAGAATCGGGGCGGAAACGGTGCTGCTTCTGACCGGGCACGGGGCGGAGACCCTGGGCAAAAAAGCAAACTGGCCGAAACCGCCTTCGCATATCGCCGCGGATCTCTACGAGGCCGTCCAGTGGGTCCTGAACCGGGCGGAGCAACCATGAATTCAGCCAGGGGGGAGGATCCCCGTTCCATTCTCATCGTCAAACTCAGCGCCATCGGAGATGTCATTCAGACCCTCCCCATGGTGAAGGCCTTGAAGAACCAGTACCCCAAGACCCGCATCGACTGGCTGGTGGAGGAAGATGCCTGCGACATTCTCCGCGGGCATCCGGCTCTGGATCGAGTGATCATCAGCCGGCGCAAATCCTGGCTGAGGGGATTATGCCGGAGAGGAAAAATCCGCGAAACCCTGAGGGAGATCGGCCGATTCCTCCGAGAGCTGAGAAGCCGGCAGTACGACATGGTTATTGACAACCACGGGATCATGAAAAGCGGTCTCCTGGTGGCGCTGGTCCGCGGTCGCCGCAAAATCGGGTTCCGGCCTTCCGCCGGAATCGCCGAAGAGGGCAATTACCTCTTCACCAACGAACGCTACCGGCCCCTGAGCATCGAGCGGCACGCCCTGGATCGTTATCTCGACCTCGTCTCCCAGATGGGGGTTCCCGTCGATGGGGCGACCCTGGAATTCCCCGTTCCCGACGAATCGCGGCAAAAAGCGGAGGATCTCCTCCGTCAGAACGGCTTCTTCTCCCGTCCCATCGTGGTCATCCATCCCATGGCCAAGTGGGAGACCAAACAGTGGCCCCTGGATAACTTCGCCGGGCTGATCTCCGCCCTGGTGGAAAAAGACGCCTCGGTGGTGGTTACCGGAAGCCCGCAGGATGTGGAACCGGTGACGGAGATTCTGAACCGGACGGGCCGTTGCCGCAAAGTCCTGAACCTGGCGGGTAGGACCAGCCTGAAGGAACTGGCCGGAATCTTTTCCCTGGCGGATCTCGTGGTGACCCCCGACACCGGACCCATGCACCTGGCGGCGGCGGTGAAGGCGCCGCTCATCGCCCTCTTCGGCCCCACCGCCCCCTGGAGGACGGGCCCTTACGGGAATCATGACCGGGTGATCCGGAAAGATCTTCCCTGCAGCCCCTGCTTCCGGAAAAAGTGCGACACCCTGGAATGCATGACCTCCATCACCGTGGAGGAAGTCCTGGCCGCCGCCGAAAAAAAGCTAAACCAAAAATCAAATGGGACACAGATGAACACAGATGAACACAGATAATACAAGAGTAGTTCGAATAAGCAAAACGATTTTTTTTGAAAGCCCGAGGAGGAATAAAGTTCTTTATCCTAAATTTTATGTCCGTATTTTATCTGTGTTTATCTGTGTTCATCTGTGTCCAATATAAATTTTTCGTTGTGGCTTTAGCGCGCTGTATTTATCTGTGTCCAAATAAATCTTGAAAGGAAGTTCTATGGCCCTGAGTAAGGATCTTTTGGAGATTCTGGCCTGTCCGAAGTGCGTCCGGGAGCCGGGCTGCACGGGAGAGCTGGAATACCGGGAAGCGCAGAATCAGCTCGTCTGCCATCACTGCCGGCTGATCTACCGGATCGAGGACGACATCCCGATCATGCTCATCGACGAAGCGCTCCCCTGGAAAACGAATGAAAGATATTCACCACAGAGACACAGAGAACACAGAGGGAAAAATGCAAATCGAAGAACCAAATACATGGAATCGAGCGAATTTCGAAAGCATCGGTTGGTTTTCAGTACGGAAATTATTTGGGATGACATTGGATGGAATTTTTTCTCTGTGTTCTCTGCGTCTCTGTGGTGAAATTATGTCTTTAATGGAAAAGATCACCGTAGCCATCATCACCAAGAACGAAGAACGGAACATCCGCGACTGCCTGGAAAGCGTCAAGTGGGCCGATGAGATCGTGGTGGTGGACAACGGCAGCACGGACCATACTTTATCGATCTGTAAGGAATACGGGGCGCGGATTTTTCAGGAGGAATGGAAAGGATATTCGGGCCAGAAAAACAGCGCCATCGAAAAGGCCGGTAACGAATGGGTTCTGAACCTGGACGCCGACGAACGGGTAAGTCCCGAACTCCGCCAAGAGATGCAAAAATGCCTTGAGGAAAACCAGGGTGTAGACGGATACTGGATCCCGCGAAAGAATTTTTTCCTGGGACGATGGATCCGCTACTGCGGGTGGTATCCGGACCTGAACCTGAGGCTTTTTCGCCGAAGAGCCGGGGCCGTTTCGGGGAAAGGGCCGTTCACGAACGGGTGGAGGTTCAGGGAAAGACTTTGACTCTGACCCAGCCCTTGATTCATGAGACCTACCGCTCCCTGAGCGATTTTTTTCAGAGGATGGACCGCTACTCAAGCCTGGCCGCCGGGGAGATGCTTCGGGAGGGAAGGAAGTTTCGGTTGATCGACCCTGTATTTCGTCCTCCCTTTACTTTCCTGCAGATGTACGTTCTGCGCGCCGGGTTTCTGGAAGGGTACCTGGGTATGGTCCTCTCGGTTCTCTATTCCTATTATACCTTTGCCAAGTACATCAAGCTGCGAGAGCTCGAGAAGAGTGACAACCCTGGATATTAGAAATAAGCCGGTCGAGCGGATTCTGCTCATCCGGCTGCGGAACATCGGAGATGTTCTCCTCATGGTTCCCACCATCCGGGCCTTTCGGGAGGCCTTTCCGAAGGCATACCTGACGGCGCTGGTGAACGCCGGAACCGAGGAGATGCTCAGCGGGAATCCCCTGCTGGACGAGATCCTGGTGTTCGACCCGCATTGGAAGGCTTTGCCCTTGAGGCAGAGGATCGCCCGGGAAGGAAAATTCGTGTGGGAAGTGCGCCAGCGGAAGTTCGACCTGGCGATCAATATGACCGAAGGAGACCGGGGAGCCTTCCTGTGTCTGGCCAGCGGGGCCCGGTGGAAGGTGGGCCTGTACGATCCCCGCGGTCTATGGTGGAAAGGCAGGATCTACGATCACTGGGTTCGCCTCCCTGACCGGAAAGCCCATACGGTGGAGCAGATGCTCGAAATTCCCCGCAGCCTGGGCCTGAATCCGCAAGACAAAGGAGTGGAGATTTTTTATCCTCCGGAAGACCGCAAAATCATCGATGGCCTTCTGGAAAAAGAGGGGGTCGGTCCCGCCGACGCTCTGGTGCATATTCATCCCACCTCCCGCTGGCTCTTCAAGTGCTGGCGGGACGAGGGCATGGCCGCGGTCATCGACGCCCTGCAGGAGAGCGGGAAAGCACGGGTCGTATTGACCAGCGGGAAGGAAGAAAAGGAACTGAAAAAAATCGGCTGCATCCTGAAATTCTGCCGGACTCAACCCGTCAACCTGGCGGGGAAGGTTACCCTGAAGCAGCTCGCCGCCCTGAGTCAGCGGTCCCGGCTCTTCCTCGGGGTGGACACCGCCCCCATGCATATTGCCGCGGCAGTGGGCACGCCGGTGATCGCCCTCTTCGGGCCTTCGGGGGAATTCAACTGGGGCCCCTGGGGGAATGGCCACGTGGTCATCAAGAAGGACTGGGAATGCCGGCCCTGCGGGAAAGACGGATGCCAGGGAAGCAAGCGGAGCCGCTGCCTGGAGGAGATCTCGGAAGAAGAGGTCATAAAAGAGGCTTTCAGGTTGTTGGCTAAAGCTGAAAAACCCCGCGATAGAGGGCTTTCCTGATGGGCGGAATCTTATGAAGATTGCCTTCGTCCGAAAAGCCTACACCCCCTACGGCGGGGCCGAGCGATACCTGAGCCAGCTCATGGAAAGGCTCTGCGCTCAGGGCCACGAAGTGCATGTTTTCGCCCACCGGTGGGATGCCCATCAACCGGATGAGGCCCGGGAAGGGACGGGGGCTCCGATCTTCCATCGGGTTCCCTTGATTCCCAGTCCTTCCTTCCTGGAAGCCCTGACCTTTGCCCTCTCCGCCCGCCGACTCCTTCAGGAGCAGGAGTTCGACGTGATCCACAGTTTTGAAAGGACCCTTTACCAGGATATTTACCGGGCCGGGGACGGGTGCCACCGGGAGTGGTTGATCCAGCGGAGAAAGCTGGACCCCTGGTTCAAGAGAAACACTTATGCCTTGAACCCCCTCCACCGTACCCTGCTCTACCTGGAGAAGCGGCTCTTCCAGTCCCCGCGGCTGAGGAAAATCATCGCCAATTCCCGGAGGGGAAAAGAGGAAATTCTCCGCCATTACGGCGTTCGGGAAGAGAAGATCGAGGTTTTGTACAACGGGGTGGATCTCGAAAATTTTCATCCCAGCAACATAACCATGTACCGGCGGTCCCTGCGCAAGGAGCTGCACATCCCGGCGGAAGCCCTGGTGATCCTTTTCCTGGGCTCGGGATTCCGTCGGAAAGGGCTGCGGGGGCTTCTCGATTCGCTTCCCCGGGTCAAAAAAGAGGTTCCCCAAGTCATCCTGATTGTGGCCGGCAGAGACCGGATCGAGGAATACCGGCAGAGGAGCCGGAGGCTGGGTTGTGAAAGGAATGTCCTCTTCCTGGGGCCCACGCATAGAGCCCGAGAGCTCTACGCGACCTGCGACCTTTTCGCCCTCCCCACGATCTATGATCCTTTCAGCAACGCCTGCCTGGAAGCCATGGCCACCGGCGTTCCCGTTTTGACCACGCCGATGAACGGGGTGGCGGAACTCATCCAGGACCGGGGAAATGGATTTATCGTGCGGGACCCCATGAACGCAACCGAGATCGGGCAGAAGGTGCTGGACTTCTTTTTTTCTCCCGAGAAGGCCGCTATCGGCGAAAGCGCCCGGAAGACGGCCCTTTCTCTGGACGTGGATTCCGTTCTCAACCGGATGGTTCACATTTATGAAGAGTTCAGAAAGTAATCCCCGGAGACGTTTCTTGGTGGTATCAACAACCGGGATCGGGGACACCCTGATGGGAACCCCAGCCCTGCGTGCCCTGCGGGAGAGCTTTCCCGAGAGTCAGATCCATCTGCTGGTGAATTCCCAAAGGAAAGATTTGGTGGCGGGCAATCCTCACGTGGACCGCATCCTTGAATACCGGAACAACCCTCTGTTCCGGGCCCTCCTTTTCTTTAAAGCCCTGCCTTTCTACTATGAGAAGGTGCTGGTCTTCCATGCCAATGAGGATATTTGGAATATATTAAGGCTGATCCGGTACGGGGTTTGTTACAACCGGCAGTATTATCGCCGGGAAGAGCGGAGAGTCTTTTCCTTGGATTCTCTTCCCGAGCACAGCATTCAGAAGCGAATGGCGCTCGTCGAGAAAGTGGGGGGGAAACATTCAACGGATTATCGCTATGAGTACTCGATTCCCCCCAGGGATGTGAATTGGGCTTCCCAACAGCTCGCCAAGGAGGGGATCTCCCCCCAAGACCGAATCGTGGGGATGCAGCTTGGGGCGGCCGATTCTTTTAAACGCTGGACGGTGGAATCGTTCGCCGAGGTGGCGCCGTTATCTGAAAGCCAAGCACCGGGTAAAAATCTATTTAAACGCCTCCTCGGGGGAAATAAACCTGGTCAACAAATTTCTCAGCCTCTTCGGCAGCGACGGGGTTTTCCAAGAATCCCAGAAAAAGCCTTTCTCAATCTGCGGCCCTCATCCAGCGTTGTTCCCTATTCATCACTGCGGACACAGGCCCGATGCACATGGCCGTGGGATTGGGCGTTCCTCTGGTGGGTCTCTTTTGCCCCACTGAAGTCGAAGTCACGGGTCCTCTGCATCATCCCCCGGCGATGATTATTAAAAAAACCGTTCCCTGTAACCCATGTCTCGTCCGGGATTGCCAGGACAATTTCTGCATGAGGCAAATTTCCGTCGAGGAAGTCTGTGAGGCGGCTGATCGGATGCTGGAAACCGGGGGGGGTAGATGACCATTGTTTACCCCGTCAATGAGCGGATGATGTTGCGGAAAGCCCGGGATGCCCGGATTATGCGGAATGCCCAGGCCATGTCCGCCAAAGGACATAAGGTCTTTCTTTTGATTGGCCGGACCGCCAAGAGAAAAGAGGAGATTTGGGATTACTATGGCCTTTCTCCTTCGGAAAATTTATCCATCATTCAACTCCCCATTTTGAAAGGGCAAGGAAAAGTGCGGATCACGGTTAACGAAGTTTTTCTTTGGGCAGCTTTCTGGAAAGCAAAGAGAATCCATCGGATCGAACCTTTGCAGTTTTTTTATCTTTCGGTTTTAGAGGTAGCCGAATTTTTCCTAAAACGGAGGAGAGTCTTTTCCCCGGGCTAAGTTTATCTATGAGCTCCATGAACTGGCCCGTTATCCGGAGAATACGAAGCCGACCCCCAAACAGCTTGAGGAGGACGCCCTGGAAAGGGAAGTTCTGTCCAAGATGGATGGCATCTTCACCACCACGGACGCCCTGCGAAAGGTTGTAGCGGAACGTTTCCCTCAGATCCCTTCGGAAACGATTCCCCTGGGAATGGCCCCTGCTGCGGAAAATTCGTGGAGTCATTTCGGAGCGGGTGGAAGGTTCAAGATCGGTTACCTCGGGCAACTGTATGATGCCCAGGGGGTGGATGTATTGATCAAAGCCGTAGCTCTCATCCCCCAGGTGGAAGCTCATATCATTGGGGGAACGGACAGCGAAATCTCCGCATTGAAAAGAACGGCTTCGGATCATGGAGTTTCTGATCGGGTTATTTTCCATGGTTTTGTAAGCCCCGGGAAAGCCCCGGAGATGCTCAGGGATGTAGATATTTTTGTGGTCCCGGCCAAAGACACGGTGCGGATGAATTATGTGGCTCACCTCAAGATTTATGAATACATGGGCCTGGGCCGTCCGATTGTGGCCACCCGCCTTCGGTCGATCGAAGAAGAGGTGGAAGACGGGAAAACAGGAATTCTCGTGGCCCCCGATGATCCCCGGTCATTGGCCGAAGGGATTCAGAGGCTGATTCAGAATCCCGGCCTGGCCAAGGAGATCGCCAGTCGAGCTTTTCAGCAATCCGTCCGATATCATTGGGACCAAAGGGCGGAACGGATTATTACTTTCATCCATTCGCTGGATAAGGTCCCGCGGAGTTAAAAGCGGAGATGGTATCCCGGTTAACCGAGAAAGTGTTCAACCTCTGAATTCACCGGCGCTGGTCCCTGGAAGGGACCCCGTTTTCTCCGGATCGGATCAAGCGGATTCTGGTCGTTCGAAACGACAACGTGGGTGATGTGTTGTGCTGTACCCCCACAATCCGCGCCTTGCGGCGGGCGTTTCCCCGAGCCTACATTGCCGCGTTGGTTGTACGCTACAGCCAGGATGCCATTACCGGGAACCCGGACCTCGATGAGGTCTTTATGTATGAAAAAGCAAAACACCGGCCTGATCGAAACCGAATCGTCTCTTTGTACAAGCAGCTCCTGGTGGAACGGGAACTGCGAAAGAAGCATTTCGATCTGGCGATTGGCCTGCGTTCTACTTTCTCCTGGTCTGAGGCCTGGCTGGTCTATTTTACCGGAGCCCCTTTCCGGGTTGGTTATGAACCGGATCGGAAAAAAGATTGGAAATTCGCTTTTTTTTATAATTTGCGGGTGCCTCCTCCGCCTCCCGAACATGAGGTGAAAAAGACTTTGCATTTGGCGGAGCGTATCGGGGTGCTGCCTTCAGAGAAGGATCTCATCGTAACCATTCCCAAAGAAGAGAAGAAGGTGGCTGAGTCTTTTTTGATGGAGAATGCCGTTGATCCTCAAAGACTCATAGGGTTTCATCTGAGCAGCCGGGTACCCGCCAATCGTTGGAGCCAGGAGAAGTTCGCGGAACTGGCACATCGGCTCATTCAAGATGAGGGGAAAATCGTAGTTCTGACGTGGGGGCCTGGCGATGAGGATCGAGCCGAGGGGGTCCGAACCCGAGTCGGTTCCGGAACCATTCTCTTTCCTACTCCCAACTTTAAGCGGCTCGGAGCCATCCAGGAGCGTTGCCGGGTGTTCGTGAGCCCCGATGGAGGGGCGATGCACTTCGCCACGGCCGTGGGTACTCCCACGGTGGGCCTCTTCGGTAAGACCAACCCAAACTACTGGGGTCCCTGGGGAGATGGGCATGTGGCTTTGCGGAGGGGGAGGGAGGCGGACCTGATCTCGGTGGATGAGGTGTATCAGGCGGTCCATCAAATCATTCCGAAAACCGAATGAGGAACGAGCATGATTCTAGTTACGGGGGGAGCGGGATTCATCGGCTCCCATCTGGTGGAAGCGCTTCTGCACCAGGGACGGAAGGTCCGAATCCTGGACAATCTTAGTACAGGAAAGATCGAGAACCTGGAGGAGGCGACCGGCTCTCGGGTAGCTCATTTGGAGGGACAAACAAAGGGCTCCAGGAGGGTAGCCCTCGGGGATCGAGGGGAGTTTCTTTGGGGGGATATTTCCGATGCGGAGGCATGCCGGAAAGCCTGCCAGGGCGTGTCCTACGTTTTTCACCTGGCCGCCCTTGGGTCAGTGCAGAGGTCCGTGGAAGATCCTCTCTCGACGCATCAGGCCAATGCCACGGGAACCTTGAATATGCTCCAGGCGGCCAAAGAGCAGGGAGTGAAGCGATTCATTTATGCCTCCTCCTCTTCGGTCTACGGCAACGTCTCTTCCGATCCCGAAGAAGTAAGAGCCAAAGAGGAGAGCCTGCCCCCCCATCCTGAATCCCCTTACGCGGCCACCAAGCTCATGGGGGAGTTTTATTGCCGAATTTTCTTCTCATCTTTTTGGACTGGAGACGGTTTCGCTCCGCTACTTCAACGTTTTTGGCCCCCGGCAGGACCCCAAATCCATCTATTCCGCGGTCATCGCCCGCTTCATGCATGCCCTTTTGCATGGAAATCCTCCGGTGATCTATGGAGACGGAAACCAAAGCCGCGACTTCACTTATGTGGAAAATGTGGTTCGGGCCAATCTTCTGGCCATGGAGGCTCCGGCGATCTCCGGCCGGGTTTTCAACATCGCCTGCGGCCAGAGGATTTCGGTGAACGACCTGCTTTCCCGCCTGCAGGAGATTTCCGGGATAAGAATTCCCGCCCGGTTTGAACCGGCCCGAAGCGGAGAGGTCCGTCATTCCCTCTCGTCCATAGATCAGGCCCGGATCCATCTGGGTTATGAACCCCGGGTCGGCTTCCAGGATGGGTTGGCGGCCACGTGGGCCTGGTTCCGGCAAAAAGGGGTCTGAATGGAGCGGGAGAGGGTTCTTCGGTATATCGATCAGATCATCCTATTCTGTTTCTGCGTGTTGGTGATCTTTTTGCCCATTGCCCATACGGAAACCATTCGGGCGTTTGCCATGGGCATCCCGGCAGGGCTCTGGATCATCAAGGCGATTCTCTGCCGTCGGTTCCTGTTTATGCGGACCCCGCTCGACCTGCCCATCCTCCTCTTTACCCTGGTCGCCGGATTATCCGTGGTCACCGCCGTGGACCCAAGATACAGCCTGCAGGAATTCATCGCGGAATGGATCATCGGCATCTGCCTTTTTTACCTGGTGGTGAATAATGTCCGGCCCGAGCAGGTGAAATATATCCTGGGAGCGCTCCTTCTCGGGAATGTCATCATGGTTGGCTATGGGATTTTCGATTTTTTCCGGGATGGAGGAATAATCCTTGATTACGAAAGTGAGGGCCAGATCTTTGCATTCCGGGGTCGGGAACATTTAGCACGTACTTCGTTACGGTCATCCCTTATCTGGTGATCGCCCTCTTCTTTTCCGCCAAAGCATCTCACCGGCTCATCATTTTGGGGCTTCTCCTGGGGCTGAATCTTTTTGCCCTCCTTCTCACCTATTCTCGCGGCTCCTGGGTGGCCATTAGGGGGTTGCTTTTGCTGACGGGATGGAAATACCTCCCCGGAAGGTATTCATGCCTTCTTTGCTTTCAATTGGAATCGGTGAATCCTTTCTGGGAACTCGCAAAGAATCCTCGCATATTACCATCGTTTCACAGCTCCCCTCCAGTCGGACT
Organism: uncultured delta proteobacterium; assembly: GCA_963802665.1. Lineage (GTDB taxonomy): Bacteria > Desulfobacterota > SM23-61 > SM23-61 > SM23-61 > SM23-61. The sequence continues at coordinate 77,910 of CAWDJO010000014.1, forward strand.
CACGCCCGATTCGTACCACGGCCGATGGATCCTCACCAAATTCACCCTGGAAAAGATAAAGGAAAACCCTTTCCAGATGAATGGGTTCGGCCGGAGGAGCTTTGCCAAAAAATTCCATGACTTCGTCGAAAAATACCAAGGGGCTATGATGTGGCATGCCCATAATACTTTCTTGAATATCGCCCTCCAGACCGGGCTGCAGGGTTTGATCCTGTTCTGTTTTTTACTGTACAGACTTTAAAATATTGTCAGGAAAGAGGCGAAGCTGGAGGGAAATCCCTTGATGAACGGTTCTATCTTACTGGCGACCTTCATGATGATCATCACTTTTTTTGTCCGCAATCTTTCGGACGATTTCTTCATAGATGACTCTGCCCTGCTTTTTTGGTTCCTTTCTGGCATCGTTTTTGCAGCAGAAAATTGAGGAATTAGACAAAAAGCATGGGGTAGGGTGAAAATGAATATTTGCGTCGTGGGAACCGGGTACGTGGGACTCGTCACGGGAACCTGCCTGGCGGAGATCGGCCATCGGGTGGTCTGCCTGGACAATGACGAGGAGAAAATCCGCGTCCTCCATTCGGGAGGGATGCCGATTTTTGAGCCCCATCTCGAAGAACTCGTCCAGAGCAACCGGCAAAAGGGGCATCTTTCCTTCACCTCCGATTTTTCGCGGGCCAACGATGGGTCCGAGGCGGTTTTCATCTGCGTGGGAACCCCCCCGCTGGAAAACGGGGAAGCGGATCTCTCGGCCGTGGAAAAGGTCACTCGCGAGGTGGCCTGCCGGACGAAGGCTTACAAATTGGTGATAGAAAAAAGCACCGTTCCCGTTCAGACCGGCGAGCATATTTTCCGCACCCTGCGGATGTATTGCCGGGGGGAGGGGGGGGATTTTGATGTGGCCTCCAACCCGGAGTTTCTCCGCGAAGGATCGGCCGTGGAGGACTTCTTCCACCCGGACCGAATTGTCGTCGGAGTGGAAAACCCCCGGGCGGAAAACCTCCTGCGGGATATCTATCGGCCCATCCTGGAGAGGAATTTTCGCTGCCCGGTCCATTCCTCCTGCCCTCCGATCCTCTCGCCCCATTTCCTGGTGACGGATATCAAAAGCGCGGAGCTCATCAAACATGCTTCCAACTCCTTCCTGGCGACGAAGATTTCCTTTATCAATTCCATCGCCGATCTCTGCACCAAAGTCGGGGCCGACGTGGAAATGGTGGCCCGGGGGATGGGGCTCGACCCCCGGATCGGGAAAGATTTCCTGAAGGCCGGCCTGGGATTTGGCGGCTTCTGCTTCCCCAAAGACCTGCAGGCCTTCGTGCGGATCGCGGAGAAGAACGGTTATGACTTCGGCCTGCTCAAGGAAGTGGAGAAGATTAACAAGCGTCCGGATCGAAGTGGCGGTGGAAAAAATCCGAAAGGAGCTCTGGGTCCTCCAGGGCAAGACGGTGGGAATCCTGGGGCTGGCCTTCAAGCCCAATACCGATGATATCCGTTTCTCCCCCGCCCTCGAACTGATCCGGAGGTTGAAGAAGGAGGGTTGCCGGGTCCGGGCTTTTGACCCCAAGGCGCAGGAAAGGGCTTCGAAAGAGATGCCGGATATTGAATACGCGGCAAACGCCGCCCAAGTTGCGGAAGGATCAGAGGCCTTGGTCCTGGCTACGGAGTGGCCCGAATTCAGGGAGCTGGATTGGGAGAAGATTCGTCAGGTCATGGTTCATCCCTTCATCCTTGACGGAAGGAATTTTCTGGAGCCTGGCAAACTCCAGAGGCTGGGATTCCGGTACGAAGCGATGGGGAGAAGAAGCGGATGAGGATATTAATCACCGGGGGGGCGGGGTTTATCGGAAGTCACCTCTGTGACCGTTTTTTGGCGGAGGGGCATGAAGTTGTATGCCTGGATAATCTTCTCACCGGATCGACTGACAACATCGCTCATCTGGCGGGGAATCGAAAGTTCTCCTTTATTCACCATGATGTAACCAATTACATTTTTGTGGAGGGCAGGATTGACGCCATCCTTCACTTTGCCTCTCCCGCCAGCCCGGTGGATTATCAAAATTTTCCCATTCAGACTTTAAAAGTGGGTTCCCTGGGGACGCATAAGGCCTTGGGGCTGGCGAAAGAAAAGAAAGCCAAGTTTCTTCTGGCGTCAACTTCCGAAGTTTATGGAGACCCCCTGACCCATCCCCAGAGGGAGGATTATTGGGGAAATGTGAACCCCATCGGCCCCCGGGGGGTGTATGATGAAGCCAAGCGCTTTGCCGAGGCCATGACCATGGCTTATCATCGCTATCACGAGGTGGATACCCGGATTGCCCGAATCTTCAACACCTACGGTCCCCGCATGCGGTTGAACGACGGCCGGGTGGTCCCCAACTTCATCTGCCAGGCCCTTCGGGGAGAAGACCTGACCGTTTACGGGGACGGCTCGCAGACCCGCAGCTTCTGCTACATCGATGACCTGGTCGAGGGAATCGTCCGCCTCCTCTTGTCTTCGGAGACCGAACCCGTGAACCTGGGAAACCCGGGGGAATTTACCATCCTGGAGTTCGCCCGGGTGATCCTGGAGGTAACCGGCGCCAAGTCCCGGACGGTTCATAAACCCCTGCCGGTGGATGACCCGCAGGTCCGGAAGCCGGACATCTCCCGAGGGCGGGCGATTCTGGGCTGGAGTCCGAAAGTGGAATTGAGGGAGGGGATTCAAAGAACGATCCCCTATTTTCAGAAGAAACTGGGCCCGCCGAAGGAATTTTGAACCTTGCGGCCCTTGGCCTGCTACCCGGAGGATTTATGAAGGGCGTGATTCTGGCCGGCGGATTGGGAACCCGCCTTTACCCGTTAACCAAGATTACCAACAAGCATCTCCTGCCCGTGCACGACAAGCCGATGATCTATTACCCCCTGCAGGCCCTGGTCAGCGCAGGCATCCGGGATATCCTGATCGTCACCGGGGGCAATCATGCCGGGAGATTTTCTAAAGCTCCTCGGGAACGGGAAGGAATTCGGGCTCCAGCACGTGAACTACACCTACCAGGAGGGGGAAGGCGGGATCGCGGCCGCCCTGTCCCTGGCCGAGTACTTTTCCGAAGGACAAAAGATCTGCGTGATCCTGGGGGACAATATCATCGAGAAAAATATCGTCCACGCGGTGCAGGCTTTCGAGAAGCAGGAGCGGGGGGCCCGGATTCTCCTCAAAGAGGTTCCCGATGCCCACCGTTTCGGGGTCCCGGAAATTCGGAACGGACGGATCCTCCGGATCGAGGAAAAGCCCCAAAACCCTCCCTCCAACTATGCGGTGATCGGGATCTATATGTACGATGCGGATGTTTTTCGAATCATCAAGACCCTGAAACCCTCGGGCCGCGGCGAGCTGGAGATCACCGACGTGAACAACGAATACCTGCGCCGGGGAGTCCTGACCTACGACATTCTGGAGGGATGGTGGACCGACGCCGGGACCTTCGAATCCCTCCTCCGGGCGAGCAACCTGGTGGCGGAAACGGGAGCAAACAAACTGTGAGGTGAGAGTTGGGAGGTGTGAGTTGTGAGAGGTGAGAGGTGGAGTTGTTAGCTGGGAGTTGCTAAGGTAAATTAATCGTTGCGTGCCGGAGGAGATGAAGATTATGGAGAAACCACACAAGAAGCTTGACGCATGGAAAGAGTCCATTAACTTGGTTATGCTGGTTTATGAGCTAACGAGGCAATTCCCCAAGAATGAGATTTTTGGACTTATAAGCCAATTAAGGAGAGCAGTGATATCCATTCCCGGGAATATCGCCGAGGGCGCGGCCAGGCAGACTCGGAGAGAATTCGTTCAATTCCTTTATATCGCTAGGGGATCCCTGAGCGAAGTGGATACCTATATCGAAATTGCCCAAAGGCTGGGGTATATTGAAAGGGGATCCATTGCCATGGTAGAAAAGAAACTGGTGGATGTGGATAAAATCATAACCGGCCTCATCCAATCATTGAAGAGAAAGTTCTAAAAAGTTACAACTCCCAACTCTCAACTCACGGTATTGGAAAGGTTTTTTTAACAACTCTCAACTCTCAACTCACATTTTACGGTATTGGAAAGGTTTTTTTTGACAACTCCCAACTCTCAACTCCCAACTTACGGTGCGCAAATGATTGAAGGCGTAAAGATTAAAAAACTGAAAGTCATCCCCGACGAACGGGGACGGTTGATGGAGATGCTCCGGGCGGATGACGAAATCTTCATCCAGTTCGGCCAGGTCTACCTGACCACCGCCTATCCGGGAGCGGTGAAAGCCTGGCACTACCACAAAAAGCAGTTCGATCATTTCGTGGTGGTGAAGGGGATGATGAAGGTGGTCCTGTACGACGGCCGGGAGAAATCCTCCACCTTCCGGGAGGTCAACGAGTTCTTCATGGGCGAGCACAACCCCATCCTCCTCCAGATCCCTCCCTGGGTGTACCACGGTTTCAAGTGCATCAGCGAGGAAGAGGCCATCGTGATCAACTGCCCTACGGAAGTATATTCCTACGCAAAACCGGATGAATATCGAGTCGATCCCCATGGGGGAGAAATTCCCTATGATTGGTCCAGAAAGGACGGATAAAAAAAGATGAGAGTTGGGAGTTGAGAGTTGGGAGTGGTAAGGAGAGAATGGGGTGGAGTGAATGGTGAGTGGGTTGGGTGGAAGGTCTTGTCTTTTAACAACTCACACTTCCCACCTCCCAACTCCCGGTTTTTAAAAGTTTCGACAACTCCCAATTCCCAACTCCCAACTCACACCTCACGGTATTTAAATGTTATTTACAACTCCCAACTCTCAACTCCCAACTTACTGATTAATGGAGAGATATTTGTCTTGTTTTAACAACTCCCAACTCTCAACTCTCAACTTACGGTATTTATTATGAAAATACTCGTTACCGGCGGAGCGGGGTTTATCGGCTCCAATTTTATTCGTTTGCTGCTGGGTTCGGAGAACCGGGGAAAATACCGGGTTGTCAACCTGGACAAGTTGACCTATGCGGGGAATCTGGAAAATCTGGCCGATCTCCCCGGCTCGGAGAACTACCGGTTCGTGCGGGGCGATATCGGCGACGAAAAGCTGGTGGAAGACCTCTTGAAGGACGGGGTGGAGGCGGTCGTTAATTTTGCCGCCGAATCCCACGTGGACCGGAGCCTTTATGAGCCCGATCTTTTCCTGCGCACCAACATCCTCGGGGTCCAGGTCCTTCTGCAGGCGGCCTGGCGCCAAAAGGTCCGGCGCTTCGTCCAGATTTCTACCGATGAAGTATACGGGTCCCTCACCCCCGGAGACCCCTGTTTCTGTGAAACCACTTCCATGGCCCCCAACAGCCCCTATGCGGCCAGCAAAGCCGGCGCGGACCTTCTGGTCCGTTCCTATTTTAAAACCTACGGCTTTCCCGCGGTGATCACCCGGTGCTCCAACAATTACGGCCCCTACCAGTTTCCCGAGAAGCTGATTCCGCTGATGATAACCAACGCTTTGGAGGGAAAAACGCTGCCCGTTTACGGGGACGGTCTGAACGTCCGCGACTGGATTCACGTGGAAGACCACTGCCGGGCCATTCTGCTCATCCTGGAGAAGGGCCGGCCGGGGGAGGTGTACAATATCGGGGGAGACGGGGAAAGAACCAACCTGGAAATCGTCGAGGAGATTCTCCGGGCTCTGGGGAAGCCGAAAAGCTTGATCCGCTATGTGGCCGATCGGCCGGGACACGACCGGCGGTACGGGATTGACTTTTCTAAACTGAAGGGGGAGTTGGGATGGTCTCCATCGGTCCCCCTCCAGGAGGGCCTGGCCCGGACCGTCCGCTGGTACCTGGACCATGAAGAATGGTGGAAGCGGATCAAAAGCGGCGCCTACCGTGAATTCTACCAGAAGCATTACGGTGACCGGCTGACATGAAGATTCTCCTAATCGGGGCCCGGGGAATGCTGGGGGGGGATCTTCAACCCATCCTGTCCGCCCGGCACGAGGTGATCGGGAGAGATGTTCACGACCTGGACATTACCGATCCGGTGCAGACGGAAAAAGAGATCCGCCTTCTCCGGCCGGAGGTGGTCATTAATGCCGCGGCCTTCACCGACGTGGACGGGTGCGAATCTCAGCGGGAACGAGCCTTCTCGGTCAATGCCGATGGTGCGGGCCATGTCGCCCGCGGTTGCCGGTCGGCCGGCGTGCGGCTGATTCATCTGAGCACGGACTATGTTTTCGACGGGAACTCCCGCGTCCCCTACAGCGAAGAATCTTCCCCTTGCCCCTTAAATGTCTACGGAGAATCCAAGCTCAAGGGAGAACAGTCGATTCAGGAGACCGGGGGAAACCACCTGATCCTCCGCACGGCCTGGCTCTACGGCAAGCATGGAAAGAATTTTGTGGACACGATCCTCCGGCTGGCATCCCAGCAGGAAGAACTGCGGGTGGTCGATGACCAGCGGGGGTCTCCCACCTTCACCCGCGATCTCAGCCGGGCCATTGCCCAGCTCCTGGATAAGGACGTGCGGGGCATCCTGCATGTCACCAATTCGGGTTCCTGCTCCTGGTTCGAATTCGCCCAAAAAATCTTGGAGACCAAGCGGATTCCCGGCCGGAAAATCCGGGTCGTTCCCATCTCCTCCCGCGAATTAGATCGCCCCGCGCGCCGCCCCTCCAATTCCGTTCTGGACTGCTCCCGGTTCCAAAAAATCACGGGCGCTAAAATGCGCCCTTGGAATGAGGCCCTGAGGGATTATCTTTCCGGAGTCTCCTAACCTTTCCTCGCCTGGCAATTGGTTAACCCGCCCATAGGGTTTTCCACCCGTAAATTCACCCTTCCCCCTTAAATTCCTTATCAATTTCCTTGAATTTCAATAAATTCAATGGTATATATTTTAGATATTTAAATCCTTGCCCGGAGAAGAAGGGGATTCTTGTTTTTCCCGGGGATCGGACTTTGAGGAAGGGGATTGGGGGGGAAGCGAAAAGAGGGGAAACCTACCCCATCCTAGAGAAGATATGATGTCCTTGGAAGAGACTCAGACATACTGGTATTGTTTGCATACCCGAAGCCGGCACGAAGAAGTGGTTTTTCAGCGTTTGGAAGAAAAGCGGATTCAAGCCTTTCTCCCTCGATTGGAAGTATGGAGCCGCCGGAAAGACCGGAAGAAAAAAATTCAGAAGGCCCTCTTCCCCGGATACCTCTTTGTGCACGAGCTCTTGGATCCCTACCATCGACTGGAAATCTTGAAAACTCCCGGAGTGGTGAGGATTCTGGGAAACGAGGAAGGTCCCGCCCCGGTGCCCGATTCCCAGATCGAATCCATCCAGACCATCCTGAATGGAAAGTCCGCCGTAACTCCCTTCCCCTACCTGAAAGAAGGGCAATTGGTTCGGGTGGTTTACGGCCCCCTGAAGGGGAGTGAGGGATTCCTCTTAAAAATCAAAGAGGGGAAAGAAAAACTGATCATTTCAGTCGATATTCTGCAAAGATCGGTGGCCGTGGAGATCGACGGAGCCAGCGTGGAACCGGTTTCTTTGCTCTAGAGAGACTTTCAGAGAATTATGCTCAAAGAAAAATTTCAGGGAATTCTAAGTTTGGAATGGGATATCTGGCTTTACTGAAACAACGAGAATCTCGTTTTAAGAATCTCCGGCTAGGAGCTGAAATGGCAGACCAGACCAATAACCCTAAGAAGGCAGATTTATCTCAGCCTCAACCTGAACCTCAACCTGAACCTTCTTTTTCTGTCTGTCCCGCCGGGAAAGCCTATCCTCTGCCCCAAGGGCAGGATTACGAGCGGGAATTCAAGCGCCTCGAGAAGATGGCGCAGGAACAGCGCGCCCTCGGACGGGAAATCGTCGTGGTGATGGGGGTGGGTTTCGTGGGGGCCGTCATGGCCGGGGTGATTGCGGACACGGTCAGCCCGCGGGATGGAAAACCCACGAAGTTCGTGATCGGCATGCAGCGGCCCTCGGTGCAGATCTTACTGGAAAATCTCCTACATCAACGAAGGGCTGGCTCCGGTGGAAGCCGAAGATCCGGAGGTCGCCCCCTTGATCCACCGTTGCGTGAAAGAGAAGAAAACCCTGGTGGCGACCTACACCTACGAGGCCCTCTCCCTGGCCGATGTGGTGGTGGTGGACGTGCAGTGCGACTACAACAAAGAAACCCTGGGGGATGTGGCCCAGGGCCACGCGGATATCAAAGCCCTCGAAGAGAGCCTGAAGGTGATCGGGGAAAAGATCAAGCCCGATTGCCTGGTCCTGATTGAAACCACCGTTCCGCCCGGAACCACCGAGTATATCGCCTACCCGGCCATCAAAAAGGCCTTTGAAAAAAGGGGCCTCCCGAAGGCCGAGCCGCTGTTGGCCCATTCTTTCGAGCGGGTCATGCCGGGCCGGGAATACGTCGCCTCCATCCGGGATTTCTGGAGGGTCTGCAGCGGGATCAACGAGGAGGCGAAGGAGAAGGTCAAGAAGTTTCTCTCCGAAGTCCTGAATGTGAAGAAGTTCCCCCTGACGGTCCTTGACCGCCCCATCGAGAGTGAAACCTGCAAGATCGTGGAGAACTCCTACCGGGCCACCATCCTGGCCTACCTCCATGAGTGGAGTCTTTTCGCGGAACGAAACGGCGTGGACCTGATCAAGGTCCTGCAGGCGATCAAAGTCCGCCCCACCCATTCGAACATTATCTTCCCCGGCCCGGGGATCGGGGGCTACTGCCTCCCCAAAGACGGGGGCCTGGGCGTCTGGGCTTACCATACGCTCATGGGATTTGACGATGATATTTTTAAGATCACTCCCCTGGCGATCAATATCAACGACACCCGGGCTCTGCATGCGGCGGAAATCGTCCGGGACGCCCTGCGAAACATGGGGAAGATCGTGGCCGCCTCGAAAATCGCCCTATTGGGCGCCTCGTACCGGGAAGATGTGGGGGACACGCGGTACAGCGGGTCGGAAATCATCGTTCGCAAACTGGCTGAAATGGGCGGAGAAATCGTCGTCCATGATCCCTACGTGAAACACTGGTGGGAATTCGAAAAACAGGATGTTTTCCCCGCCGAGGGAAAATCCTGGTCCCGGTTTTTCCGCAACCAGGAAAGACTGAATGAACTGCGGGTTCAAAACAACCTGGCGGAAACGCTGAAAGGGGTAGACGCGGTGGTTCTGGCGGTGCGGCACCAGGCGTATAAAACCCTGAAGCCGGATGAAGTGGTCCGGATGGTCGGCCGGCCGGTGGCGGTGATCGACTGCTTCGGCATCCTCGATGACCCCCAAATCCGGCGATATCTTGAGTTGGGATGCGAAGTAAAAGGGTTGGGAAGGGGTCACGTCAAGAGAATCAAGGACGGAATCGGCCGAAAAAGTTAGAGCCCACCAGAAAAATTAGGGGCGAGAAGCAAAATCGGTTTCCTTTTCAGATTAACCAACATTACCTTAGTAAACACCGCAGTTAGCGCCTTTTCCTCTGCGGCGGGGAAGGGCGGATGGTTTCCTGTATCCGGAAGGGATGTAGACGGGCAGAGAAGCCGCTGGTTCGTTCTGGCAGGAAGTTTTTGGCGGAGAGAGAAAAATCGTTGAATGATTTCGGTCGGTTCTGAGGGTCGGGAACCGAGAGGGCGAAGCTATTTGTCGAACGGCCGATGGAATATTGGAATTTTGGAATAATGATTAAAGCAAAAGACCTTTTGCTGGTTACGAAGATTTGGGTTTTGCAGTATTCCAATGTTCCATTATTCCATTGTTCCTTTCTGTGTTCATCCGTGTCCCATTAAATCTTTTGTCGTTGTGCCTTTTGCCAAAATAAAATCTGTGTTTATCTGTGTTCATCTGTGTCCAATAGAATTTTTTTGTTGCGGCTTTGCCTTCTGCGGAAGCCGCTAATCCATCTCTAAAGAGGTTCAAGAATGGAATTTATCGATCTTCACGCTCAGCAGCAAAGAATTCGCGAAACCATCGAGGCCCGTATACGGACGGTCCTGGACCACGGCCAGTATATCATGGGGCCGGAGATCAAGGAGCTCGAATCCAAATTGGCGGCCTACGTGGGGGTGAAACACGCCCTGGGCTGCGCCTCCGGTACCGATGCCCTGCTCATGGCTCTGATGGCCTCACAACGTAGGACCCGGGGACGCGATCTTTACCAGCCCCTTCACCTTCATCGCCACGGCGGAAGTCATCAGCCTGCTGGGAGCCACCCCGATTTTTGTGGATATCGATGACCGGACATTCAACATCGATCCTGAAAAATTGGAGCAGGCTATCATCGCCCTTACGAAGAAAGATAAAAGTTTCTATCCTTTACCCCTGACCCCTCACTCCTCACCCCTAACGCCCAAAGGTATCATTCCCGTCGATCTCTTCGGCCTGACCGCAGATTATAATGCCATTCAAGCGGTAACCGAGAAATATGGCCTTGCGTCATTGAAGACGCGGCCCAATCTTTTGGGGCTGAATATAGGGGAAAGAAGGCTTGCTCTTTCGGAAATATTGCTTGCACCTCCTTTTTTCCCGGCCAAGCCCCTGGGGTGTTATGGAGATGGAGGTATGTGTTTTACCAACGACGATGACTGCTGCGGAAATCATGGATTCGATCCGCGTGCACGGCAAAGGCAATCATAAATATGAAAACGTTCGTATCGGGATCAACGGTCGGCTGGACACTCTACAGGCGGCGATCCTGATCGCCAAGTTCGAAATTTTCGCCGAAGAAATCGAACTCCGCCAGAAAGTGGCTGGCTGGCTATACCCGAACGTTGCAGGAACTATCGGTTATTCCGCCGTACATTCCTTCGGGATATGAAGAGTGTCTGGGCTCAATATTCCATCCTGGCCAAGAATGAGAAGCATCGATCGGCACTCCAGGCCAAATTGAAGGAGGCCGGGATTCCCACAGCCATTTATTATCCCAAGCCCCTCCATCTCCAAACCGCTTTTTCCTATTTGGGTTACCGGCAAGGGGATTTCCCGGTAAGCGAGGATTGTGCTTCACGAATCTTCAGCCTTCCCATGCATCCTTACTTGAGAACCGAGGATCAGGATAAGATTGTTCACCTTCTTCGGTCATGAGTGAACCTACCCACCCTCCCCCCTCCGCGGGGGAGGGTCAGGGTGGGGGGCAAATTGTTCTATCAATCTGGGACCTTAGAGGCTTTATAAGTGAATAAGGAAAAATTCGAGGTAAGTTATGAAGAGCCAAACAAGGAGAAAGAACTCGCTGATTGGGCCGGCAGAACTGTGAGATCGGCAAAAGTTATCCATTACGGAAGCGATGGCAAGCTAACGATTGAATTTACTGATGGGACAACCAGAGTATATTGGTTCAATGACCTTGCCTTTTGGGATGAGGAAAAATATCGCTAAAGATCTTAAAAGAACGGAAAGACTGTGACTGGGCTATACCGTCTAACAAAGGAACAGAAGGCGGCCGTTTTTGCCTATTTGCGCATCCTCCAGGAGAAATACCGGGACAAAATAGAGCAAGTGGTTTTATTCGGCTCTGTTGCCCGCGGCGAATTCGACGAGGAATCAGATGTGGATATTATGATTGTATTAAAAAATGGGAGCAGAAGACTGCGGGACGAGATAAGTATGGCGTCCTTTGATTTAATTCTGAGAAATAATGTGATTCTATCTCCCATGGTAATGGATAGGAAGACTTATGAATGGCATAAAAAATACAGAGATCCCCTTTACAACAGTATTAAAAAGGATGGAATAGATTTATGGAAGTCGAAACAAAGACCCTTATCAAAGTCAGGTTAGAAAGTTCCCTGGAAGATTTGGAAACAGCAAAGGAATTACTAGGCCTTAAGAGATTCAGGGCCGCGGTAAATAGAGCATACTATGCAATATTCAGCCTAACAAACGCCGTCTTGCTTACCAGAGGGATTGAAAGGAGTAAGCATTCAGGTGTTGAGTCTGCCTTTATCGAAAAGTTTGTGAAAGCTGAGATTTTTGAAGTGGAATACGGAAAGATTTTCGATTATATCCGCAAGAAAAGAGAGGAATCAGATTATAGCCTTAAAATTCGAATCGATGAAGGCACAGCTAAAAGGGTGGTAAAAGACGCGGAGAAGTTTATCGCCAGGATGAAACAATATTTTGAAGGACTGGGAATCAAGATGGGGAATCCTTAGCCGAAACGGAAGTGTGCGAGCAATGTTCAGGGTTTGCAAAGCGCCTTTGCTCATTTGGGTTACCGGCAAGGGGATTTTCCGGCCAGCGAGGATTGTGCTTCACGAATCTTTAGCCTTCCCATGCATCCTTATCTCAGACCCGAGGACCAAGATAGAATCGTTCGACTCTTGCAGGCTTAAAGAAATGGGCGAGGATTCATCGCCAGGAGAAAAAATGAAGACTTCGCAAACCACGAATGGCAATAAGAATCGACCTTCTTCTATTGGGGTTGCGGTGATCGGCGCAGGGTACTGGGGAAGAAACCTCGTCCGCAATTTCCACCAACTAGAGAGCTTAAAGCTTATTTGCGATAAAAATGAAATGGCCCTCGCCCAGTTTAAAGGGCTCAACCCGAGCGTGGAAGTGAGCCTATCTTTCAATGAAGTCTTTTCAAGGGAAGATATTCAGGGCGTCGTCATCGCCACGCCGGCGGAGACCCATTTTGCCATAGCTCGGGAGGCCCTTCTTTCGGGAAAGCATGTCTTTGTCGAAAAACCACTGGTTCTTCTCGAAAAAGAAGGGGAGGAATTGATCGCTATCGCCAAAGATAAGAAACTGGTATTAATGGTTGGTCATCTACTCCAATATCACCCTATTTTCATGCATTTAAAGAAACTGGCCCTTTCGGGAGAATTGGGCCGGATCAACTACATCTATTCCCATCGTCTCAATCTGGGAAAGATCCGTCGGGAGGAGAACATTCTGTGGTCCTTCGCCCCCCATGATATTTCCATGATTCTATCCCTGGCAGGAGAGGAACCAGAGAGTGTCGTGGCAACGGGTGGAAATTATTTACATAAGAAAATTGCTGATGTAACAACTACTCATTTAGATTTTGCTTCAGGTCTGAAGTCCCACATTTTTGTCTCCTGGTTGCACCCTTTTAAAGATCAGAAACTGGTCGTCGTGGGGGACCGTAAGATGGCCGTTTTCGATGATACCCAGCCCTGGCCCGAAAAACTTCTTCTTTACCCCCACGAGATCAAATGGAAGGACCAATATGCCGGTCCCGTCCAAGGCCGAACCGGAGCATGTAAATTCCATTCCAGAAAAAGAGCCATTGCGTTTGGAATGCGAGCATTTTCTCCATTGTATCGCCACCGGGCAAACCCCTCAAACGGATGGACAGGAAGGGCTTCGGGTTCTTGCGGGTTCTGAATGCCAGCCAGCGCTCCCTCGACAATAATGGTTGCAAAATTTTCCTGAAGGAAAAGGGCGACTCCTCCTCTTTTGGAATTCTGCAATCTGTGGTCCCTACGCCTCACCCCTCACACCTAACCCCTGACTTTTTTGCGCATCCAACGGCCGTGATTGATGAAAATGTCACTCTCGGTGCGGGATGTAAGATCTGGCATTTTTCCCATATTCTCTCCGGCTCGAAGATCGGAGACGGATGCAACATTGGACAGAATGTGGTTATCGGGCCTGATGTGGTCATCGGTAAGGGCTGTAAGATTCAGAATAATGTGAGCGTGTATAAAGGGGTTACCCTTGAAGAGGGTGTCTTCTGCGGCCCCTCCATGGTCTTTACCAATGTGTATAATCCCCGGGCCGAAATCCGCAAAATGAGCGAGGTCCGTCCCACCCTGGTAAAGAGAGGCGCCACCATCGGCGCCAATGCGACCATTATCTGCGGGGTCACCCTCGGACAATACAGTTTTGTAGGAGCCGGGGCGGTGGTAACCAAAAATGTCCCGAACATGCTTTGGTCATGGGGAATCCGGCCAAGCAGGTCGGCTGGGCCTGCAAATGCGGGGAGCGCTTACCCTGGATTTGGAATGCGTGGTTTGCGGAAAAAAATACACCGACGTCGAAGATACCATCCGGAGAAAAGCAGAGAAAAATTAATATTATCGCCCGGTTAGATAAACCCTTCGAGAAGGGGGTTGGGAGGTAATCGTGAATCCGCAAAACGATAAACCGACGACATATGAAGATGAAATAAACCTGTATGATTTGTGGAAAAATATTATGAAAAGAAAAAAACTTATATTTTGGATATTTATTATCTCTATAATTTCTGCTGGGATCATAAGCTTCATGATGCCAAAGATTTACCGGGGAGAAGTTGCCGTAAGGATACAGCCCAAAGATTATTAGCTCAACAATGGGCTCACCAAAAGAATTGATATCAACAAAGGAGTTGTTTGAGATTATCGGCAATTTTGATCGAGAAAAAATTGAAGCAATTTTTCCTCAAAATTTCGATTCCATTAAGAGTGTGAGAATCAAACAAATACCTGGATCTACTGACAAGTTCAAAATAATTGTTGAATTAACTCAAACGACTTATTTTCAAGAAGTGATCAAAATATTTGTGCAGTATTTAAACAATATACCTTTAATAGCGAGGGCTGTCGAGCAGTCGAGGGAACAACTGACAAAACGTCTGGAAGAAATAGATGTTGTGATGTCGAAATCTCAAGAAGATGCAGAGCGCTTTCAAAGAATGATGGTTAAAGAGAAGCTCAATCCTATTGGATTCAACCCAGTTCAATTTAACAGGATGCGCTCTGACTTAGAGGTCGAAAAGATTGCCCTGAAGCAGTCGATCAAGAACCTCACTGGGTTTGAAATCGTGACCAATCCAATTATTTTTCAAAAACCCGTGAGGCCTAGACCAATGTTATATATGGCGATTGCAGGCGTGATTAGTCTTATTTTAGGGGTTTTCCTGGCGATGTTCTTAATTTACATGGAAAATATAAAACGATGACATCATATGCCATATTATTCTAAAATCACTTAATACAGCCTGCTGGTGGAAACCCCGGACGGCAGATCGGCTGGGCTTGCAGTTGCGGCGAGAGGCTGACCGAGGAGCTGGAGTGTCTGGGCTGCGGAAAGAAATTCTCCCGAAGGGATGACAGCCTCCAGGAAACAGGGGACCCGCTCAAGTAATGCGTCCGTCCCACGTTCCGAGGGGCCGGATGGTTTTCTTGGCTCCCTTTTTTTATTGCTTAAGCTTTCTCAGACGTTCGTATTTGTCCTTAATGTTTCATCCGTGTTTATCCGCGTCCCGATAATAACGGTGAGAGGTGAGGCGTGAGGGAGTGAGGGGAATAAAGCTCTTTGTCTTCATTCTAAGTCTTTATTTTATCTGTGTTTATCTGTGTTTATCTGTGTCCCATTAGGCTTTTTTTACTTCTCTGCCTGTCTGGCGATGTTTCGCTCCCGGGTCTAAAATGAAAATCCTGTCGGTCATCGGCGCGCGGCCCCAATTCATCAAAGCCGCTCCCATTTCCCATGCCATTCGAAAAAGGGAAAAGGAGGGGGCGACCCTCCGGGAAGTCATCGTCCACACGGGGCAGCATTACGACGAGAACATGTCGGCGATCTTTTTCCAGGAATTGGAGATTCCGGAGCCCCATTATCATCTGGGAGTGGGATCGGGATCCCATGGTTGGCAGACGGGCCAGATGCTGGAGAAGGATCGAAGAGGTTCTGGTTACGGAAAAACCCGACTGGGTTCTGGTGTATGGAGACACCAATTCCACGTTGGCGGGCGCCCTGGCGGCCTCCAAGCTACATATCCACTTAGCCCATGTGGAGGCAGGCCTACGAAGCTTCAATCGGCGGATGCCCGAGGAGATCAACCGGTTGGTGGCCGATCATCTGTCCGATCTTTTGTTTTGCCCCAGCCAGACAGCCGTGGAGATTTTGGCGCAGGAGGGGATTCGTCCGCGGGGTGCATCTGGTGGGGGACATCATGGCCGATTCTCTGGCCTTGGCCTTAACCCGAATCGATCCGCGCTCCGAAATTTTGAGCCGCTTCGGGATAAAGGAACACTCCTATCTCCTGGCCACCATCCACCGGGCGGAGAATACGGACCAACCCGAAAACCTGAAGGCCATCCTGACCGCCTTTCAGCTTCTGAACGAACCGATCCTCTTTCCGGTGCATCCGAGAACTCGAAAGACCCTGGAAAAAATGGAATATTCCTGTCCCGCGAACGTAAAGATGGTTGATCCGGTAGGCTACCTGGATATGGTCCGGCTGGAAAAGGACGGCCCGCATGATCCTGACGGATTCCGGGGGGATTCAAAAAGAGGCCTATTGGCTGGGCGTTCCCTGCGTCACTTTGCGGAACGAAACGGAGTGGGTTGAAACGATAGAATCCGGGTGGAACCAGTTGGTCGGAGCGGAGGAGGACAAAATCGTCCAGGCTATTCGTTCCTTTGCGAGACCTGACGCACATCCCAATCTTTACGGGGACGGGCATGCTGCGGAGCGTATAGTAAATATCCTCATCGAATCCGGCACTTTGATACCCATGGTTCAAAAGACGAATTAAAATAATGAAAGATTTTATAAATGGTATTGCTAAGAACAAGATCGTCTGTGTTGCAGTTCGTGATGAAGCTTCAAGAACATTATCTAAGGGAGATGGAGACATTTTCGGGAAAATTGGTTCAAGAGAGAATTTATGTGGGAAAAAAATATGGGCCCATGGGATTATAGGAGTTAAGGGTCAGGTAGTGGAGATGCAATCGGGGTAGTGAGCGAAAAGCCTGTAGAAATTTATGTGCTCAATAAGGGAGGGCAGAGGTTACCATGTTAAACCACAAAAATATCTTAATCACCGGAGGGACTGGTTCTTTCGGTAAGAAATGCACGGAAATCATCTTAGAGAGATATACGCCAAGACGCCTAATTATCTTCAGCCGCGACGAGCTCAAACAGTTTGAAATGGGACAGCAATTCCCTGACTCAAAATATGATTGTATGCGTTATTTCATCGGTGATGTAAGAGATAAAGACAGACTTTACAGGGCTTTTCATAACGTGGATTATGTTATTCATGCAGCAGCATTGAAACAGGTTCCTGCCGTTGAATATAATCCTTTTGAGGCGGCAACTACACCACCGACCGCAACTGGGACACCTACGACGTGTACTTCAAGGAATCGGTCACCGGCCTTGGCGTCGGCGGCATCGTGCAATACAACGGCATCAATGTCGGCGAGGTCCGCAAGCTCACGCTGGACCCGAAGGACCCGCGGCGGGTGATCGCGCGCATCCGCCTGCAAGCCGATACGCCGGTGAAGATCAACACCAAGGCCAAGCTCGCGCTGGTCGGATTGACCGGCCTGGCGCAGATCAACCTGTCGGGCGGCCTGCCGGAAAGTCCGCGGTTGAAGCCGACCGAGGATCGCAAGATACCGATCATCGCCACCGAACCATCGGCCCTGCAGAACATCGCCGAGGCGGCCAACGACATCGTCGAACGGCTCCAGTTGATTCTCAGCGACGAGAATATCGCCAGGATCTCCGGCACGCTCGACGACCTGAACCAGATCACCGACACGGTCGCCGACCAGAAGGAAGACGTGGCGGCGCTTATCAAGAACCTGCGCGCGGTCAGCGCCCAGATGAACACCACCCTGGTCAAGGCCCAGGGCAGCCTGGACACGATCGATCGCAGCGTCGTGCAAAACCTGCCCGAGATCATGAGGAAACTCGATCGCACGCTTGCACAGCTGGAAGCCACCGGCAGCAACGCCAACATGATCCTGACCGACAACCGCGAGGCGATCGCCAACTTCAGCCAGAACGGATTGGCCAGGTCGGCCCGACCCTGGTCGACCTGCGCGCCCTCTTGCGCGAATTGCGCGGCGTAGCGTCGCGGCTTGACCGCAATCCCGGCGGATATGTCACCGGCCGTACTCGTGCCCAGGAGTTCGAAGCGGGCAGCGCCAGCACCAAGGAGTTCGAAGTCAAATGATCGCGACCAAGCCAAGCACGGCCAAATCTTCGACGCGCCTCGCCCTCAGCGGCGCCTTCCTGACCGCACTCCTGTCCCTGGCCGGCTGCAGCATCCTGCCCGAACGCGAGCCGATCTCCGTCTACGAGCCGGTGTTCTCCGCCGCAGCCGCCCACTCCGAGTGGCCGCAGGCCAACTGGTCCTTGCTGGTGTCCAGGCCGGTGGCGAGCCAGCAGCTCGATTCCGAGCGCATCACCGTTCGCCCCGCTCCCGGCGCCCTGCAGGTCTACAAGGGAGCTGCCTGGTCCGACAACGCTCCGGACCTGGTGCAGAGCTCACTTCTGAGAAGTTTCCAGGATGCGCAAAACATACTTTCGGTTTCCGCGCCGGCGGCGGTGTGCGCGGCCAGTTCCAACTTCTTTCGGACCTGCGCTCCTTCGAATCGGTCTATGCACAGCCGGGCCAGCCGCAGGCGGTGATCGAGTTGTATGTCCGCCTGGTCCGGACCAGCGACGGGCAAGTGGTGGCCGCGCGTGGCTTCCGGGAAGTGGAGGCTTCGAGCGACGACAGCCTCGGCTCGGTCGTCGATGCGTTTTCACGCTCGCTCAGTCGCCTGACCGACCAGGTCGTCGGCTGGGCGCTCGTCAGCGGAAACCAGTTCGAATCGAAATAGGCGGCGGCGAAGTCCGGCCGCTGAGTCGTGCGCCACGGGCTGTATCTGGCGAAAGGTCAGGTTGATGCGCGGGCCGACCGGCCTGGTCGTCCGCGGCAGGCCATGGCGATAGTTGGCCTGAGGACTTTCGCCTGACATCAGCAGCAAACTGCCATGCGGCAGTTCCAGCGCCAGCTTGCGTTCCGGCTGCCGCCGATGCTTCAGGACGAAGCGCCGCGCGGCACCGAGGCTTATCGAGGCGATCACCGGCCGGGCGCCGAGCTCGCGCTCATCATCGCTGTGCCAACCCATCGCGTCCCGGCCATCCCGGTAGAGGTTGGCGAGCACCGAGTTGAATCGCTCGCCGGCAACCGCGCTTGCCCGATCACGAAGCACGGCCAGCTCCGGCGACCATGGCCGGGGCTCGAACCGCACGCCCGAATAGACATAGCCGGCACCGGGATCACCAATCCAACTGCTCAGCCGCGGCGAATCGACCAGTCGGCCGAACAGGCGAATCCGATGCACTTCCCAGGCGATGCCGGCCTGCAGGACCTCGAACAGCTCATCCGCCTGCGCCGGCGACAGCCAGTGCGGATCGAAACTGAGGCTGGCGCCTGCGAGCGGGAGTTCATCGAGCATTCGCCGCGAGTGTCCTTGATTGCCGCGCCACCGGCAAACCGCGACAATTGCCCATCGAACGGGAGTGGCGGCAATGAGCGAACGGGATGTCATGGAATACGACGTGGTCACCGTCGGCGCCGGCCCTGCCGGCCTTTCCTTCGCGATCCGCCTGAAGCAGCTCAATCCGGAGATCTCGGTCTGCGTGATCGAGAAATCCAGCGACCATCGGCGCGCAGATCCTGTCTGGCGCGGTGATCGAACCCGGCCCGCTGGACGCCTTGCTGCCCGGCTGGCGCGACGCACCGCCGCCGATCTGCGTTGCCGGCAAGGACGACGAGTTCTGGCATTTCACCAAGACCGGCGGCCGTCAAGTTGCCGTTCGTGCCACCGGGCATGAACAACCACGGCAACTTCATCGTTCAGCCTGGGCGCGATGTGCGCGTGGCTGGCGCCGCAGGCCGAAGCATTGGGCGTGGAAATCTACCCCGGCTTCGCCGCGGCCGAGACCCTGCACGACGACGGCGGGCGCAGTGTGCGGCGTGCGCATCGGCGACATGGGCGTGGCCAAGGACGGTTCGCACAAGCCCGGCTTACCGCAGGGCATCGACATCCAGGCGCAAGCGTCACCGTGCTGGCCGAAGGCGCGCGCGGCCATCTGACCAAGCGTCTGGTCGAAGCAATTCGAGCTGGACGCCGACAGCGATCCGCAGACTTATTCGATCGGCATCAAGGAACTCTGGCAGGTGCCGGAAGGCCGCGCGTCGCCGGGCAAGATCGTGCACACGATGGGCTGGCCGGCCGACAGCGCACACCTACGGCGGCAGCTTCGTGTACCACCTGGACAACGACCGGGTCGCGGTCGGCTACTGTCAGCGGCCTGGACTACGACGATCCGGATGTACAAGCCCTACGAAGCCTTCCAGCAATGGAAGAACCATCCCAGCATCGAAGCCCCTGCTCGAAGGCGGCACCATCCTCTCGGCCGGCGCTCGCGCCATCGTCACCGGCGGCTGGCAGTCACTGCCGAAAGTGGAAATGCCCGGCGCACTGCTGATCGGCGACACCGCCGGCCTGCTCAACGTGCCCAAGATCAAGGGCACCCACCAGGCGATCCGCAGCGGCATGCTGGCGGCCGAACACATCGCGAGACGCTGCAGGCCGGCGCATCGATCCGCAGGCTTCGACGCGAAGCTGCGTGCGTCGGCTGCAATGAAGGAATTGAAGCAAGGTCCGCAACATCAAGCCCGGTTTCAAGAAAGGGCTGTGTTCGGCATGATCAACGCCGGCTGGGAAACCATCACCGCCGGCCTGTCGCCGTGGACGTGGAAGATGAAACCGGACTGGTCCTCGCTGGACAAGGTCGGCGAAGCCGAAGCGACCACGACGCGACTACGTCGAACGCACCCTGCCGCCGCGCGATCGCCTGCCGGCGTTTACTACGCCGCCACCGAGCATGACGAAGACCAGCCCGTGCACCTGCAGAGTCGCGCGACACCAGCATCTGCATCGCCACCTGCGCCGAGGAATACGACAACCCCTGCACGCGCTTCTGCCCCGCCGGCGTGTACGAAATCGTCGGAGGATGCGGATGGCGCGGCAAACGCCTGCAGATCAACGCCGCCAATTGCGTGCACTGCAAGACCTGCGACATCAAGGATCCCTACGAGATCATCACTTGGGTGACGCCGGAAGGCGGCGCGGGTCCGAATTACCAGAACCTGTAGCTCACTTGGCAGGTTCGGGCGTCGCTGTGGCCGCGGGTGCGGCGGGGGGCGCCCGGTAGTCAAGCTTGGGCAGTTCGATGCCGGGTACTGACGAGACGGCGTTCAGCGAGGGCAATTCGATCTCCTCGGGCGCCTGCTGGCCACGCCCCTGTTTCTGGTCGCTTGGCTTGATCTTGGTCGGCCCGCCGCCAAAGCGATAGGGAACGCTTATGCGCTCCGGAACGGCGACGCCGTCGACCTTGTCCAGTTCGAACCGGCTGCCCCGCAATGAAACCCTGATCGCATCCAGATAGCGTGCTTCGGCGAACTCGGAGGGCACCCGCAATTCCATGCGCTCGGTCGCCAGCGAGGCCATGTCCACGGTGCCATCGGCAAGCAACGAGGCGCTGACCACCACCAGCGCTCCATTCTCCTTGCCCTGCTGGTACTTGGGCGGGTTTGTCCTGCCGACCTCGAGCAAGCCCGGTCCAATGGTGGCGCGCTTCAGGCGCAGGCTGAACTGGCCGCCGGGGCGCGGCTGGAGTTCGAGCACCGTGGTCAGCGTGGTTTCACTGGGCACGGCTGCACCATTCTTCCGGGCCGGCGTGAACGTCAGCTTGCGCGCGTACGCCTCCGCCGCGCTGAGCAGCCCGGGCGCGACGTTGGGGTCGCTCGGCTTCGACGTCTGCACTTTGCCTTGCGCATCCACGCTGACGCGCAGCGCGACGGATTCCGTGCGCAGCCTTTCGGCGGCGGGATCGGCGGCCAGGCTTTGCGTCGCCGCAACGACGCCGAGGGCAAGGACGAGGCAAGGGCTGAGATGCGACATGGGAGTGATCCGGAATTTTGGCCAGCCGATTCTAGCCAGTTTCGGACCGGCTGCGCCCATGCCAGGCAGTCATTGCGTCGAGCCTGGCCGGCGATCGATTCCCAGCCGGCGTTCACCGTACCGCCGCCTGCAACGGCTAAAATGGCCTCGTCAATCCAGGAGTCCGCCATGAGCCTCAGCCCCGACCTGCGCGAGCGCATCACGCATCTGTTGCAAAGCCACCGCGTGGTCCTGTTCATGAAGGGCGACCCGGGCGCGCCGCGCTGCGGATTTTCGGCCAAGGCGGTGGGCATTCTCGATGCGCTTTCCCCGGGCTACGCCAGCGTGGACGTGCTTGCCGACGCGGACATCCGCGAGGGCATCAAGGAATACGGCCAGTGGCCGACCATTCCGCAGCTGTACGTCGATGGCGAACTGATCGGCGGCAGCGACATCATCGAGCAGATGCTCAACTCCGGCGAGTTGCACGAAGTGCTCGGCGTGGCCGCGCCGGATCGCACGCCGCCGACCCTGCACATCAGCCCGGCCGCGGCCGAAGCGATCCGCCGCGCGATGGCCGACAGCGAGCCGGGGATCGGCCTGCACCTGGCCGTCGACCCGCGCTTCGCCGCGCAATTCCAGCTCAAGCCGATCACCGGCCAGGAAATCGTCGCCGAGGTCGAGGGCATCCGGGTGCATCTGGACCTGGCCAGCGCGCCGCGCGCCAACGGCATCAGCATCGACTGGGTCGACGACGTGCGCGGCTCGGGCCTTGCCATCAGCAACCCCAATGCGCCGCCGCCGGTGAAGTCGCTGACGGTGCAGGAACTGCATGACCGGATCATCGCCGGGGCGGTCGATGTGATCGACGTGCGCTCGGCCCCGGAACGCGCCCTCGCGCCGTTTCCGCAGCCGCACGAAGTGCTCGACGAAGACAGCCACGATCGCCTCGCCGCCCTGCCCAAGGACCTGCCGCTGGCCTTCATCTGCCACCACGGCAACTCCAGCCGGCAGGCCGCCGAGCACTTCCGCGGCCTGGGCTTCCACGACCTTTACAACGTCGAGGGCGGCATCGAAGCCTGGGCGGCCGACATCGACCCGAGCGTCCCGCGCTACTGATGTGTGACACGCGGCGATGGCCCGGTTAGAGTAAATGCGCTAAGTTGGCAGTGACCGACCAATCGGGTCCGCTCCACGGCATCCGACCGGTCCCACCGGGGAGGCGTGATGAAAGTCGTCGCAATGATTGCAACGGTTGCCCTGCTGGCGGCATGCGGCGGTGGCGGAAGCGCTGGCAGCAAGAACGAACTGGCCGCCAGCGCCTGCGACGCCTTCGCCAAGGTCCAGCTGGAAGACAAGACCTACACGCTCGACCATGCCGTGCTCGCGGCGAGCATGGCCGATGCCGGCGATGGCTCCAACCTGCTGCGCGGTCCGATTGTCATCGAGCCGGGGCGTTCTTCGGAGAGCAAGCAGACTCTTGAGTGCACGGTGCGCTTCGGGCCGGGCAAGGAACAGCCTGACGTGCTGAAGATGCAGTTTATCTGGTAGGTGCGTTTCGCGGCTGGCGCTTAACAGCCGGATGGCTGGTCAAGCCGCTCCTACATGTCGAAGCGAAGGTGCTTGACGCTTTTGCCGTGGCGACGGATCAGCTTGAGCGCCTCGATGCCGATCTTGATGTGCGCTTCGACGAATTCGTCGGTCACCTTCGTGTCCGATGCCTCGGTCTTGACGCCTTCCGGGATCATCGGCTGGTCGGAGACCAGCAGCAGCGCGCCGCAGGGAATCGAGTTGGCGAAGCCGGCGGCGAAGATGGTCGCGGTTTCCATGTCGATCGCCATGCAGCGCAGCTTGCGCAGGTAGTCCTTGAACTCCTCGTCGTGTTCCCAGACGCGGCGGTTGGTGGTGTAGACGGTGCCGGTCCAGTAGTCGTGGTCCGAGGTCGCGGATCATGGTGGAGATCGCGCGCTGCATCGCGAACGCCGGCAGCGCCGGCACTTCCGGCGGCAGGTAGTCGTTCGAGGTGCCCTCGCCGCGGATGGCGGCGATCGGCAGGATCAGGTCGCCGAGCTGGTTCTTGCGCTTCAGGCCGCCGCACTTGCCCAGGAACAGCACCGCCTTCGGCGGCAGATGCGCTGAGCAGGTCCATCATCGTGGCGGCGTTGGCGCTGCCCATGCCGAAGTTGATCATGGTGATGCCGTCGGCGGTGGCGCTGGGCATCGGCCGGTCCGTGCCGACCACCGGCGCGCCGGTCAGCGCGCGCGAAGGATCCAGGTAGCCGCCGAAATTGGTCAGCAGGATGTGTTCGCCGAAGTCGTCCAGCGCCACGCCGGTGTAGCGCGGCAGCCAGTTGTTGACGATTTCCTGTCTTGTCTTTCATCGCATTTCTCCCGTTGCGTGCATTTTGTCATGTTCTCGCCAATACCTTGACCGAAAGTCAGGGTTGGCAGCAAGCCGGTGCTGCTGATAGGGTTGTCACTCCCTCGGGAAGTATGAGCGAACATGTTCCGACCTGCACTTGCCGCCGCCGTCTGCGCGGCGCTGATGCGTGTTACCTGCTTCGGCCGGAAAAAGCCCGAGCCCAGCCCAGCCAATGCCGATCCGTATCCAAGCACCTACCGCGCGATCGCCTCGACGCCGGTGCTGCTGCAGCACGCCACCGTGCTGACCGGCACCGGCGAACGCCTGGACGATGCCGACGTGCTGATGCAGCGACGGCAAGATCGTCGCGGTCGGCAAGGCGACTCGAACGCGCCCGCCAACGCCACGGTGATCGACGCCACCGGCAAGTGGGTCACCCCCGGCATCATCGACGTGCACTCGCACCTCGGCGTCTATTCCAGCCCGGGCATCGACGCGCACAGCGACGGCAACGAGGCGACCGACGCCGGTCACCGCCCAACGTCTGGGCCGAGCATTCGGTCTGGCCGCAGGATCCCGGCTTCGCAAGCCGCCCTGGCCGGCGGCGTGACCTCGCTGCAGATCCTGCCCGGCTCGGCCAACCTGATCGGCGGCCGCGGCGTGACGCTCAAGAACGTGCCGGCGGCGACGTACCAGGCCATGAAATTTCCCGGCGCGCCCTACGGCCTGAAGATGGCCTGCGGCGAGAATCCCAAGCGCGTCTATGGCGGCAAGGGCGCGCGCCATCGACGCGCATGGGCAACATGGCCGGCTATCGCGCGGCGTTCATCGACGCGACGCGAGACGCCTACCGCAGGACAGGCTGGACGATGGCAAGCGCAAGAAGGACGGCCGACAAGGCGAACGGCGATCCGCCGACCACGCGACCTGGCCAACGGAGACCCTGGCCGGCGTGCTGCAACGGCGACATCCTCGTGCACATCCACTGCTACCGCGCCGACGAGATGGCGCTGATGATCGACCTGGCGAAGGAGTTCGGCTTCAAGATCGCTCGCTTCCACCACGGCGTCGAGGCCTACAAGATCGCCGACCTGCTGGCCGCCGAAGGCATCTGCGGCGCGCTGTGGGCCGACTGGTGGGGCTTCAAGATGGAAGCGCTTCGACGGCATCGAGGAAAACATCGCGCTGGTCGACCGCGCCGGCGAACGGCTGCGCGATCGTCCATTCCGATTCCGCCGAAGGCATCCAGCGGCTCAACCAGGAAGCCGCGCAAGGTCATGGCGCACGCCGGACGCGCATCGGGCATCGCATCACGCCCCGAGCACGCCATCCGCTGGCTGACCGCCAACCCGGCCAAGGCGCTCGGCATCGACGACCAGACCGGCACGCTCGAAGCCGGCAAGATGGCCGACGTCGTGGTCTGGAACGGCACCCCGTTCAGCGTTTATGCGCACGCCGAACAGGTCTTCGTCGACGGCGCGCTGATGTACGACCGCAACGACAAGGCGAGACAGCCGAAATCGGACTTCATGCTCGGACTGGGAGTGTCCGCCATGAAGCCGCCTGTTGCTCGCACTGACGCTGGTCGCCGGCACCGCGCAGGCGCAAGACGTGCTGATCCGCCACGCAACCGTGCATACCGCCGGCAGTCGCGGCACGCTCAAGAATGCCGACGTGCTCGTGCAGGGCGGCGTCATCCGCGCAGTCGGAGTCAACCTGGTCGTGCCCGCGGGCATGCGGGTGTTCGAGGCTGGCGGAAAATCGTTGACTCCCGGACTGTTCGCCGGCTTTTCCAGCATTGGCCTGGAGGAGGTCGGGGCGGAGAGCAGCACGGTGGACAGCTCGCTCGGCATGGGCGACAAGGGCCCGCCGCAGATGCGCCCCGAGTTCGATTCGACGCTCGCCTACAACCCCGCATCGATGGTCATCCCGGTGGCGCGCCTGGGCGGCCTCACGTTCGCCGGCCTCAACGCCAACAGCACCGAAGGCGGCAGCCTGATAGCCGGGCAAGGCGGCATCGTGCGCCTGGACGGCAATCCAGCGGCGAACATGATCGGCCCACGCACTGCTCTTCATCAATCTCGGTTCGGGCGCCGACGGCTACAGCGGCGGTTCGCGCGCCGGGCAGTACATGCTGCTCGACCAGGCCTTCCGCGAGGCGCGCGGGCTGACGCCCTATGCCTCGCCCAACGCGTTGCTCACGCCGGCCGGACGCGAGACGATCGCGCGCTACCTCGCCGGCGGACGCATCGTCTGCGATGTCGAGCGTGCCGCGGACATTCGCCAGTTGCTCGAATTCAGCCGCAGGAACGGGTTGCATCCGATCATCACCGGCGGCGCGGAAGCATGGAAGGTCGCGGCTGAGTTGAAGGCCGCCAATGCCACGGTGTTCATCCATCCGCTGCAAAACCTTCCGTCCAGCTTCGACCAGTTGGGCTCACGCATGGACAACGCCGCACTGCTGTCGAAGGCCGGCGTGCGCGTCGCATTCCTCTCACCGGACGCCACGCACAACTCGCGCAAGATCCGCCAGGGCGCCGGCAATGCCGTGGCCAATGGACTTCCGTGGGAAGCGGGCCTGGCGGCGATCACGCGCGTGCCAGCCGAAGCGCTGGGAGTCGGCGACAAGGTCGGCAGGATCGAAGTGGGCTTGAACGCCGACATCGTGCTCTGGGATGGCGATCCGCTCGAATTGAGCAGCCTGGCCAGCGCGGTGTGGATGGGCGGCAAGGCGATGCCGATGCGTTCGCGGCAGACCGAACTGCGCGATCGCTACCTGCAGGCCCCGGGCCCGATGCCGCGCGCGTACTCGGAGTAAGCGCTGTGGCCATGGCCAGCAGGACCCGCTACTACCTGCGACTGCCCGAGCCTGCGAAGGCTCTGCGGCAGCGATCCGGAGCTGGCTTTCAGCAGCGAAAGCCCCGATGGCCTGGCCGCCGAATTGCAGCAGGCCTTGCGCGGCAATGAACTGTTCGAGCGCTGGCGCGTGCGCCAGGACGATCCGGACGCCATCGATCCCCTGCTCGGCGCGACCGATGCCGAGGCCTCGGTCCGCGGCGAACAGCACACGCTGGCGATAGACCTGGTCGCCGCAACGACCAACCTGCCTGGCGGCGTATTCAAGCATCGCCTGCGCCTGCTCGCAGGCAACGGCTGGGAATTGCGCGACGTCACCGCCGGCTAGGCGGAACCTTTTCGGATCAGCCGGTGCGCACGCACTGCTGGGCGCCGGCGTCGCAGGTCCAGCCACCGGCGCACATGTCCGAGGTCTGGCAACTGGTCCGGCACAGCCCGGAAACCGGCTCGCACATAGTAACCGCCGGCATCGGCGCAATTGGCCTCGGCGCCCGCGGTGTTGCGGCTGGTGCCGGGAGTCGGGCAATAGGCGCGGACTTCGCTGCCACCCACGTTGATGAAGTTTTCCACGCGCTGCTGCAGCGCGGCGTTTTCCT
The DNA here is from genome assembly GCA_963802665.1 of uncultured delta proteobacterium. GTDB lineage: Bacteria > Desulfobacterota > SM23-61 > SM23-61 > SM23-61 > SM23-61. Next base: position 105,377 of record CAWDJO010000014.1, read on the forward strand.
CGCGCAGCTTCTTGTTCGTCGGCTTCCAGCTTCTGGCGGGCCAGCGCCTCCTGGTCGATCTGCGCAGCCTGCAACTGCGGCTGCGCCGCGGGCACGATCTTGATCGTCTGCAGGGTCTGCGCGTGCGCAAGCGAGGCCGCGACAAGACAGGCCGCGACGACGAGTGGACTTGATGGTCATAAAAATCTCCCCGGTGGTTGGTGGCTCAAGCTTAACCCTGCAGGACCTCGCCTGGAGCATCAGCCGGTATTCTGCACGCCGGCCGCGATGCCGTTGACCGTGGCCACCAGCGCGTGGAACAGCGCCTCGTCGGCGCCGCCCGTGGCTCGCCAACGGGAGAGCAGGTCCACCTGCAGCAGGCTGATCGGATCGACATAGGGATTGCGCAAGCGGATCGACAGGCGCAGCCGCGGATCCTTGGCCAGCAACACCGACTCGCCCTTGATGGCCGAGAACCGCGTCGCGGGTGCGCTCGAACTCGGCGCGGATGTCGGGGTAATAGTGGCCATGCAGGTCGCCGGCCAACTGCGAATAGCGCTCGAAGATATCCAGGTCGGATTCGGCCAGCACCATCTCGACATCGTCGATCAGGGTGCCGAAGAACGGCCAATCGCGCGCCATTTCAGCCATGGCCTCGACCCCATGGCTGGCGATCGCTCTCTCGAGCGCGTGCCCGACGCCGTACCATGCCGTGAGTCCGGCGCGGTTCTGCGACCAGGCGAATACCCAGGGAATGGCGCGCAGGCGGTCGATGCCCGGCGCCGCTTCGCCGGCGATGGTGCGCCGGCTCGGTCGCGAGCCGAGCCACAGCCGCTCGATCACGTCGATCGGAGTGGACGCGCGGAAGTAGGCAGGGAACCCAGGGTCTTCGTGCACCAGGGCGCGATAGCTCGCGCGCGAAGCGACCGCGAGTTCGGAGGCGATGGCGCGCCAGGCCGGCTCGCGCGGCTCCG
>CAWDJO010000015.1:0-14861 GCA_963802665.1 uncultured delta proteobacterium
ACAATCTATTTGACGGGTACTTGAGCGTGTGTTAATTTTATAGAGTGCTTTTAACCTGATGAATTTTTGGAGAAAGTTTCAAGAGGGACCGTCCCCGGCAATGAATCCGAGAATTTTCCGGGAGTATGACATCCGCGGTCTGGTCGATCAGGATTTAACCGATGATACGGTCCGCCTGATCGGCCGGGGTCTGGCGACTTACCTGTTCCGCCAGGGAAAGAGTCGGGTGGCCGTGGGCCGGGATGGAAGGCTGAGCTCCCCCCGGTTCCGCGATTCTCTTGTGCAGGGAATGGTGACTGGAGGTTTAGAGGTCGTAGATATCGGTCTTTGCCCCACACCGGTCTTTTATTTCTCCCTTTTCCATCTGGACCGCGACGGGGGAGCCATGATCACCGGCAGCCACAATCCCCCTGAATTCAACGGTTTCAAGGTCTGCTCCGGAAAAGACACCCTCTACGGAGAGCAGATCCAGGAACTCCGCCGGATCATTGAATCTCGAAATTTCACCGAAGGCCGAGGGTCTGTTTCCTGCCAGGAAGTCATCCCTGCCTACCGGAAGTATTTGGTGGAGAACATCCGCCTTCAGAGAAAAATCAAGGTGGTCATTGACAGCGGCAACGGGACGGGCGGCCTGGTGGCCCCGAAAATCCTGAGGGATCTGGGCTGCGAGGTGATTGATCTCTATTCCGAGGTGGACGGGCGGTTTCCCAACCACCATCCCGACCCCACCATCCCGGAATACTTGAAGGACCTGGTCGCCAAAGTAAAAGAGACCGGGGCCGAAGTGGGGATCGGCTATGACGGGGATGCCGACCGGATCGGGGTCGTGGACCACCGGGGAAACATCATCTGGGGAGACCAGTTGATGATTCTCTTCTCCCGCCAGGTCCTGAAAAACCATCCCGGGGCCACCATCGTGTCCGAAGTGAAATGTTCCCAGAACCTCTTCGACGACATTGCCAGGAACGGAGGGCGGGGGATCATGGGGCAGGCCGGTCATTCCCTTCTCAAGAAGCAAATGAAGGAGGAAAAGGCGCTTCTCGGGGGAGAGATGAGCGGGCATATCTTTTTCGCGGACCGATATTTCGGGTACGACGATGCCATCTACGCCTCCTGCCGGCTGCTGGAGATCATCTCCCAGACGGACAAGCGGATCTCCGAGCTTCTCGCCGATGTCCCGAAAGCCTACAACACTCCCGAGATCCGCGTGGATTGTCCGGACGACCGGAAGTTTTCCATCGTCGAGAAGGTCAAAGAGTCTTTCCGCAGGGAATACCCCATCGTGGATGTGGACGGAGTCCGGGTTCTCTTCCCGGACGGATGGGGCCTGGTCCGGGCCTCCAACACGCAGCCGGTCCTGGTGCTGCGCTTCGAAGCCCGAACGCCGGAGAGGCTCCAGGAAATCCGGGCGCTGGTGGAGAAGAGAGTGGAGGAACTATCCAAATGAAAATGCGAAGGCCAGAGAGTCGAGAGCGCAGGGCGTTCCTAAAGCACGTGCGCTTGCTGAGGCTTTCGGCCTTTAACGTGGGCTCGATGCCGCTTTGGGACGGATTTCGAGCTTCGAATTTCGGATTTTAACGAGCTTACCCATGAGAAAAAACCAGACGTCTATGCAGTGATCATGGCCGGCGGCGGCGGGACCCGGTTCTGGCCCTGGAGCCGGGAGACGCGCCCCAAGCAGGTCCTTCCCATCCTTTCTCCCCGGACCATGATCCGGGAGACGGTGGACCGGATCCAGCCTCTGGTCCCCCCGGAAAGGACCCTCATCGTCACCTCCCGCTCCCAGGCCGATCAGCTTCATAAAGAAGTTCCCCGAGTCCCCAGGAAAAACCTTCTTCTCGAGCCCAGGGGGAAGAACACGGCTCCCTGCCTCTGCCTGGCGGCGGTTTATATCCAGAAGATCGCTCCGGAAGCGGTCCTGATCGTTCTTCCCGCCGATCACTTTATCGGCGATCGGGCAGAGTTCCTCCGTACCCTGCGAAAGGGCCGCTGAATTTGCCCCCGGGAAGACTGCCTGGTCACCCTGGGAATTCCCCCGACCGGCCCGGAGACGGGGTACGGGTACATTCAAAAAGGGCCGATGCTCGCCCAGTTCCGGGGAACGAAGATATTCAAAGCCAGGGGTTTCCGGGAAAAGCCGACCCTGCCAAAAGCCAAGGGCTATCTGCGCCGCGGGGGATTACCTGTGGAACAGCGGAATGTTCATCTGGAGGGCAGAGGTATTCCTCGGAGCGGTGAAAAAATATCTTCCCCGGCTTCACCGCGACATGGAGGGACTGAAAGTCGCGTTGGGAACACGGGGGGAGAAGAAGGACCTGGAGAGGGTTTACTCCCGGTGTCCGTCCATCTCCGTGGATTACGGCATCATGGAAAAGGCTCCGAACGTGGCCTTGATCGAAGCCCGGTTCGGCTGGAGCGATGTGGGAAGCTGGTCTGCCCTGGGGAGCATCTGCCCCCAGGACCCGGAGGGAAACGTCCGGATCCAGAAGGGCGGGAAAGGCAAGATCGTCACGATCGACAGCTCGGGCTGTGTAATCCGCGGTGAAAAGAACCTTATCGCGGTCCTCGGGTTGAAGGACATCGTGGTGGCGGAAGCCGGAGATGCCATCCTGGTCTGCCCCCGCGACCGGTCCCAGGACGTCCGCCGCATCCTCCAGGAGCTGAAGCAGAGGGGATGGCGGAAATACCTTTAAATCCGATAAATCCGAAGCACGAAATTCGAAATCCGAAACAGATTGCTAATGGCAAAAATCAAATGTTCAAAACTGAGGGTTCGATTTTTCATATTTGAATTTCGGACTTTGTCGGTTCGGATTTAGCCGTGAATCGGATGGCTCTCCGGCGGAATTCTCGGGAATCAGTCTTTTGCCGAAGCCTGCCGCTTTCGCGGACACGTCTGGACCCCGGCTTTCGCCGGTACGCTTAGAGATTTCACGAAATCATCACTTTGAGCCTCAACTTGAGGCACTTAAGCGCACTTAAGACACTTAAGGCACTTTTTATGTTAATCATTCCCGCCATCGACATCCGGGGAGGAAAATGCGTCCGTCTCTTCCAGGGCGACTACGGGAAAGAGACCGTGTACGGGGAAGACCCCGCCGCCATGGCGGAAAAATGGGTCTCTCAGGGCGCCCGGTTCCTCCATGTGGTCGACCTGGACGGCGCCCGGGAAGGGGTTCCGCGCAACCGCATTGCGATCCAGGCCATCGCCCGGAAGTCTTCCGTCCCGGTGGAAGTGGGCGGAGGAATCCGGGATCTTGCGGCCATCGAGGATTACTTCTCTTCGGGCATCGACCGGGTGATCCTGGGGACTGCCGCTTACTCCAACCCCGATTTTCTCAAGGCGGCCTGTGACCGGTGGCCGGGACGGATCGCCGTCGACATCGCGGCGAAGCGGGGGAAAGCGGCCGTCTCGGGCTGGACCGAAGAAACCCGTATCTCCGCCGCAGACCTGGCCCGAAAGTGCGAAGAGCTGGGGGCCGCGGTCATCATCTACACCGACATCCAGCGGGATGGAACCCAGAAAGGCATCAACCGGAGAGACACCCGGGAAGTGGCCCGGTCGTTGAAGATCCCGGTCATCGCTTCCGGAGGAGTTTCCACCCTGGAGGACATCCAGGCCCTCCTCCCCCTGGAGAAGGACGGGGTGAAGGGTGTGATCGTGGGAAGGGCCCTGTATGCGGGAACCCTGAACCTTCCCGAAGCCATCCGGATCACGGAAAAAAAGAAGGCTTGAGATGCTGGCCAAAAGGATCATTCCTTGCCTCGATGTGAAAGACGGGCGGGTGGTAAAAGGAACCAACTTCATCCATTTGCGGGATGCCGGCGACCCGGTGGAAAACGCCCGGGTGTACGACGAACAGGGCGCGGACGAGTTGACTTTCCTGGACATCACCGCTTCCCACGAACGCCGGAAAATCCTTCTCGATGTGGTGCGCCGGACCGCCGAGGAAGTCTTCATGCCCCTGACCGTGGGCGGAGGAATCCGTACCCTGGAGGATATCCGGGAGCTTCTCCAGGCCGGCGCCGACAAAGTCTCCTTGAATACCGCCGCCGTGCAGAAACCGGATCTCGTCCGGGAGGCCTCGGAAAAATTCGGCAGCCAGTGCATCGTGGTGGCCATCGATGCCAAGAGAAGGCCGGCGAAAGGCGGGCTCTGGCCCCGGGCGGAGGAAATCGCCAGAGGAGGAAAGGGGGATGAGCTGGCCGCCCTGGGAAATCGGATCTCCTGGGAAGTCTATATCCATGGGGGTCGTACGCCGACCGGAATCGATGCCCTGGAATGGGCCCGGAAAGCCGAGGAATGGGGCGCCGGGGAGATCCTTCTTACCAGCATGGACCGGGACGGGACCAAGGAAGGATACGACATCCCCCTGACTCGAATCTTCTCGGACTCCTTGACCATTCCCATCATTGCCTCCGGCGGGGCGGGAACGATGGAGCACTTGCTGGAAGCTCTGATGCAGGGCAGGGCGGATGCCGTCCTGGCGGCTTCCATATTCCATTTCCGGCAACATACGGTGAAGGAAGTAAAGGACTACCTGAGGGGAAAAGGGGTATTGGATGCGATAAATTCAATCATTTTGTTGGGTTACCGGATTTTGAGGATTTTTGCCCCCGACCAGAAGCCCCAAAAAATTCCTTTGACTTTCTGAATATTTTCCATTAGAATTGATTATTTACAGCCCTTGGCCAAAAGCGACACAAGGTATTTCCATGGAACCGCTTTCCCAGCGGCAATCCCGTGGATTTTTTTTGCTTTACCCGAAAACCAATCTTTTCAAAATTTTCGTGCTTATATAAATCTTAAATTTCCGGCTGTATGGAGGGAGGCGAAAATGAATGCCGGGGGTCAAAGTTAAAGAAGGGGAATCCTTCGAAAATGCCCTGAAACGCTTCAAAAAGCAGTGCGAAAAGGCGGGGATTCTTTCCGAAATCCGCAAACGGGAGCATTACGAAAAACCCAGCGTGAAAAGGAAAAAGAAGGCCCTGGCCGCACGGAAGCGGGCCATGAAGCGCATGCGCATTTACGAAGAGTAATCCAGCACATGACGCTAAAAGAAAAAATCGGCCACGATTACAACGAAGCGCTGAAGGCTCGGGATGAGCGAAGGCTGTCGGCCCTGCGTTTGCTCCGGACCGAGGCCAAGAAGCGCGAAGTCAGCGGGCAGAAGAAAGAACTCTCGGACGCCGAGGTCATCGAGACCATCTCTTCCCTCGCCAAGCAGACGACGGGAGTCCATCCGCCTCTTTGCCGAGGGCGGACGCCAGGACCTGGTGGAGAAGGAAGAGGCGGAACTCAAGGTCCTTCTCGCCTACCTTCCCCAGGCCCTGACACCTGCCGAACTGGAAGAACTCATCAACCAGGTGATCCAGGAAACCCAGGCCGCCGGCCCCAAAGACCAGGGAAAGGTCATGAAGGCCGTCATGCCCAAGGTTACGGGCCGGGCGGACGGGAAGACGGTCAGCGAGATGGTCAAGCAGAAATTGTCCAAAGTGGCGGGCTGAGAGTTTTTCTGCACCGGCTCGCCTCCGAATCATCCCGAGGCCCTGACAACGCGAATCTTTACTTCTCGGCATCGAGCGGGCAACTCCATAGGTCAAAGGGGTGAACCCTATCCCGGCCGCGGAGCGCAGGGACGGCGAATACCCTTTTCCCAGTCCTCACCTTTCGATCAGCGAACATCCTTCGCCGTTTATTCTGGACCTCCCCTCTGGGGGGAAGCGATCTTGGAGCCTTTTGTAAAAAAGGGAGAGTCCGCTGCGGATATTCTTTCGGCGGCTTAGAGCGGGTCCATGGAGGAACGGTCACTCCGGGTTTTAGAATTTCATCTTTTTCTGCAGGACCTGCAGACCCACGCGTCTTCCGAGGTGGGACAGGCCCTGTGTCTGGCTCTGCGCCCTTCGCCGCGCAAGGAGGAAGTCGAAAGACGCCTGCGGGAAGTCGCCGAGGCCTCCGACCTCCTGAAATTGGAAGGGGATATCCCCCTGGGAGGGCTTCCGGAGGTCCGTCCGCTCCTTCACCAGGTTCGAGCCGAAGGGACCTGCCTGCCGCCCGAGAGCCTGCTTCAGATCAAGAACGCGGCGGCGGCCGCCGGAAGGGGCAGGGTCTTTCTGCGGAAGGCTGAGTCCTTTCACCCCCTGCTCCAAGAATGGGCGGAGAAGATCCCCGACCTGAGGGAGCTTCAGGAGGAGCTTCACTCGGCCATCGGCCCGCGGGGAGAGATTCTGGATTCGGCCAGCCCCGAACTTCGCCGTCTCCGCCGGGAAATCTCTCTGGTGCGGGCGCGGATCCGCCAGGCCCTGGAGGGTCTCTGGGAGAAAGAGGAACTCCGCAAGATCTTCCAGGAGCAGATCATCACCCTGCGCAGCGAGCGGTACGTGGTGGCGGTCAAGGCGGAGTTCAAGAATACTCTGCCGGGAATCATCCACGACCATTCCCAATCGCGGGCCACGTTCTTCATCGAGCCCCTGTCCACCCTGGAGGAGAACAATGAGCTCAACATGCTCCTCCAGGATGAAAAGGAAGAAGAGCGGCGGATCCTTCTCGATCTGACCGCGCGGGTGCGGGAGGAAGCGCAGGAGATCAGCCGGGCCGTGGAAGTCCTCGGCCATCTGGACCTGGTCTTCGCCAAGGCCAAATGGGCGCAGGCCTGCGGCGCCACCATCCCCCTGTTGAATGAAGAGGGCCGCTGGCATCTGCGGGACGCCCGGCACCCCCTGCTGGGGCCCAAGGCCGTCCCCATCGACCTCCTTCTGAATCCGGGGACAGAGCACCCTGGTCATCACCGGGGCCAACACCGGAGGGAAGACCGCCGCGCTGAAGACCCTGGGGCTCCTGACCCTCATGGCCCAGAGCGGGGTGCCCATCCCCGCCGCCGACGCGAGCGAGGCCCCGGTCTTCGGAAAAATCTTTGCCGACATCGGCGACGAACAGAATCTGCAGGAGAACCTGAGCACCTTTTCGGCTTGGGTCCGGTCGGTCGCCAAGATCATGCAGGAGGCGGATTCCTCCTCCCTGGTTCTTCTGGACGAAGTGGGGGGCGGAACGGACCCGGTGGAGGGGGCGGCTTTGACCATGGCCCTCCTCGACGGGCTGCGCAGCCGGGGGGCCAAGACCCTGGTCACCACCCATCTTCACCTCTTGAAGGCTTACGGGGCGATCCATCCCGACGTGGTCAATGTCTCGGTGGAGTTCAACCCCGGGACCCTGCGGCCGACCTATCGCCTGATCTACGGTCGTCCGGGCGAGAGCCATGCCCTTCTCATGGCCGAAAAATGGGGACTTCCCCATGAGCTGGTCCAGAAGGCCCAGGGGTACCTGGGCGAAGGGGAACGTAAGGTGAGTCAGCTCCTCCAGAACCTGGAGCAGACCCAGCACGAGATGGAGGGCAGGGTTAAAGAGGCGGAGGAGATGAAGCGGGAGGCCGAGGGTCTCCGGAAGCAGACCGAAGCCTTCCTGGCCCAAACCCGGAAGGAAGAGGAGCGGCTCCTCCTCCAGACCCAGGAAGAAGCCCGGGCCATGGTCCGGGAGGCCCGGGAGGACCTGCGCCGTCTGATCAATGAATTCAAGGCCAGGGGCCGGACCGACCTGCACCGTCTCGGCGAGGAAATCCAGGCTCAGGAGAAAAAACTCGATGAGTGGGCGTCGAAGAAAAGCGAAGAGGTCGGGTCCAAAGACGGACTCTATCCTTCCCCGCCCCCTCAGGATTCTCCGCCGGCGACCCTGTCCCGGCTGAAGGAAGCCTTTGCTCAACGGTCGGGGAAAAGGGCCGCGAAAGGAACCCGGCGCGGTCCCATCGACTACCACATCCCCTCGGCCAAGCGGGAGATCAAGGTGATCGGCCTGCGCGTGGAAGAAGCGCTTCCCCTGGTGGACAAGGCCATTGACGAGGCCTTCCTGGGAGGCCTGAAGGAGCTGGAAGTCATCCACGGGTCGGGCACCGGCCGGCTTCGTCAGGCCATCCGGGAGCATCTGCGGGAACACGGTTCGGTGAAGTCATTTTTTCCCGGAGGCCCGGGCCGGGGGGGAAACGGCGTGACCGTGGTGGAAATCGGTCCCGCCCCCGCGGATCGTCCGGCCCATCGCCGGCCGAGCAAAATAGGGGCCGAACGCGGGTGAAGGATGAGTGACCTGATCCCCGAAGATAAAATCAACGAAATCCGGCAGCGCGCCAGCATCGTGGAAGTGGTCTCCGATTATGTCTCCCTGAAGAAATCGGGGAAGAACTACCTGGGGCTCTGCCCTTTCCATTCGGAAAGAACCCCCTCCTTCACGGTGAACGAGGAGAAGGGGATCTTTCACTGCTTCGGCTGCGGGGCGGGCGGGAATGTTTTCAACTTTCTCATGCGCACGGGCCAGATGAGCTTTCCCGAGTCGGTTCGGACCGTGGCCCAGCGGTACAACGTGGCCCTTCCCACGAAGGAGTTGAGCGAGGAGGAGAAGCGCCGCCGCAGCCTCAAGTCGAAACTGTACGAAGTGAATGAAACCGCCGCCGAATATTTCCACCGGATCCTGACCTCCCAGAGAGAGGGGGAAGAGGGGAGAAAATATTTGGCCCAGCGGGGAATCTCCGAAGAAACGATCGGGGAGCACCGGCTGGGGTTTGCTCCCGCTTCCTGGGACTCCCTGGTTCTCTTCTTCCAGAAAAAGGGGGTTCCCCTGAACCTGGCCGAGACCGTGGGTCTGATCCTTCCCCGGAAGGAAGGAGCGATGGCGGCCGGACGGCCCGGTTATTTCGACCGGTTCCGCCGGCGGGTCATCTTCCCCATCATCAGCGAGGGGGGGCGGGTCCTGGGGTTCGGGGGCCGGATCATCGTAAGCGAGGAGGTTCGGGAGGGGGATGTGCCCCGCTCCCAAATACATGAACTCGCCCGAGTCCCCCATTTACAGCAAGGGCCAGACCCTTTACGGGCTGAACGCGGCCAAGGGATTCATCCGGGAGAAAGGAAACGCCCTGATCGTGGAAGGGTACATGGACCTTCTCTCCCTGTACCAGGCCGGGTTCCGCAACGTGGTGGCCTCGCTGGGAACGGCCCTGACCTCTTCCCAGCTGGGCCTTCTGGGCCGGTATGCAAGGGAAGCCTTCCTGGTCTTTGACGGCGATGAGAGCGGGCAGAAGGCCACCCAGCGGAGTCTGGAGCTTTTCCTCCAGGAGGGAATTTCCGCCCGGGTGGTTTCCTTGCCCGCGGGGTACGATCCGGACAGCTTCATCCGCAGGGAGAAGGGCGACAAATTCGAAAGGATCCTGGCCGAGGCCCCGCCCCTGGTGGAATTCCTGTTCGAGCAGGCCCTGCGCCGGCATCGGGCCGATTCGATAGAGGGAAAGGTGCGGATCGTCCGGGAGCTGATCCCGGCCCTCAGCCGTCTGCAGGACCCCCTGGAGCGGAACCTCTATATCGAACGGTTCGCCCTGCGCCTGGGCCTGAAGGAGTCTCAGATCCGGGATCAGCTCCGGGGCAGGGAGCCGGCCGCCGCCGGCGAGGAAAAGGGGCCGCCGCCGGCCCATCGCGGCCCGGCCCACGAAAGGATGCTCTTGCAGCTCATGCTCCTGGACCCCGTGGCCGTCTCCCGGGTCCGGGAAGTCATGGGGCTGGAGGGATTCTCGGATCTTCGACATCAGAAGCTGGTTGGCAGACTCCTGGACCTCTGGGAAAAGGGGGAAGAATGGGACCCGCAGGGATTCCTCGGCCGGGTGGAAGAAGAGGACCTGCGGGACCTGGTTTCCGAGCTGCTTCTGGAAGAGGGGAGCGTCCTCGACCCCCGACGCATGCTCGAAGATTGCCTGCGAAAAGTCAAGCTCTCCCGGGTCCGGCAGGAGATCCGGGAGGTGGACGAAGAAATTCGGCAGCGAAGCCAGCAGGAGAAAAACGAGCCCTGGAACGTTCCGGGGTTGAAGGAGCTTTTGAAGAGGAAACAGCGGCTCATCCTGGAGCAGAAAAGGTGGACGGCGGAACCCGCCGGAGCCTTGCCGCCCCGGGAAGGGGAACGAGCCCAAGGGTAGGTGAGAGGGTTATGGCCAAAGAAGAAGAAATGGAAAAAGTAAAAGCCTTGATCCACATGGGAAAGAAGAAAGGCTTCTTGACCTATGACGAGGTGAACAACCTTCTTCCCCCGGACATCGTCTCCTCGGACCAGATCGACGACCTGATGATGATGTTCGGGGAGATGGACATCGAGGTCGTCGATGCCGCCCACAAGGTCAAGGTGAGCAAGCAGCGGGAGGAGGTGGAAACGCTCCATCCCGAGGAAGAGCTCGACCTGGAAGCCGAGGGGCTGGGAAAATCCATCGACCCGGTTTACATGTACCTCCGGGAGATGGGCTCCGTGTCTCTTCTGACCCGGGAAGGGGAAGTGGAGATCGCCAAGCGCATCGAAGAGGGGGAGAAAGAGGTCATCAACGCGGTCCTGGACTCTCCCCTGACCATCAAGGAGATCATCCAGCTCGGCGAACGGCTCCGCTCCAAAAAGGTGAAGCCGAAGGAGCTGGCTCCCGACCTGGAGGACGAAGACGAGTCCTTCTGGGAAGAAGAGTTCAACGTTCAGCGCATCTTGGCGCTCATCGATCAGATCCGGAAGCTCGACGAAAAAAACCGGCAGCTCCGGGACAAGCTGGCCAAAACCCGTGTTTCCGCCCAGCCCCCCCTGGACAAAAAGCTGCAGGAGAACAAGGAAAAGATCGTTTTTCTGCTCAAGGACATCAATTTAAAAACCAAGCATATCGACAAGATCGTGCAGAAGCTCAAAGGGCTGGCCGACCGGGTGGAAAAGGCCGAGGGCGAGATTCAGGAAGTTCTGAATCGGGCCACCCTTCCGCTGGATCAGCTCCAGCGGATTCTCCGCCTGATGAAGAAGAAGCCGGTAGAGTTCCGCAAGTTTCTCCGCAAATCGAACCTGAAGAAGGAGTTGCTGGAGGAATATGACCGGGTGATCCGCAACGCCCAGCGGAAGGTCCGGCGGGTGGAAGCCGAATCCAACCTGCAGGTGGGGGAGCTTAAACGGACCCTGGAGGCGGTGCGGAGCGGAGAGGCCAAAGCCGAGGTCGCCAAGAATGAACTGATCAAAGCCAACCTCCGTCTGGTGGTTTCCATCGCCAAGAAATACACCAACCGGGGGCTGCAGTTCCTCGACCTGATCCAGGAGGGGAACATCGGCCTCATGAAGGCGGTGGACAAATTCGAATACCAGCGCGGCTACAAGTTCAGCACCTATGCCACCTGGTGGATCCGCCAGTCCATCACCCGGGCCATTGCCGATCAGGCCCGAACCATCCGGATTCCGGTGCATATGATCGAGACGATCAACAAACTGATCCGCACCTCCCGCTACCTGGTCCAGGAGATCGGCCGCGAGCCCACTCCGGAGGAGATCGCCGAACGGATGGATTTCTCCCTGGACAAGGTCCGGAAGGTCCTGAAGATCGCCAAGGAGCCCATCTCCCTGGACACGCCCATCGGCGAGGAAGAGGACAGCTACCTGGGGGATTTCATCGAAGACAAGAAGGTCGTGGCCCCCGCCGAGGCGGTGGTCCAGCTCAACCTCTCGGAGCAGACCCGGAAAGTTCTGTCCACCCTGACCCCCCGGGAGGAGAAGGTCCTGAAGATGCGTTTCGGCATCGACGAGAAGGCCGATCATACCCTCGAAGAGGTGGGACAGAATTTCGATGTCACCCGGGAGCGGATCCGGCAGATCGAGGCCAAGGCGCTGCGCAAACTGCGCCATCCCTCGCGGTCGAAGAAGCTGAGAGCTTTCGTGGAAGGGTGAAGACCGAGAGGTGGGAGTTGGGAGGTGAGAGTTGAGAAACGAAAGCGATTGACGCTGGGCTTGCTCAACTCCCAACTCTCAACTCTCGAACTTACAGTCCTTCCGGTCCTTGACAAGGATCCCGGAAACGGGTAATTTTAGGTTAGTTATTCAGCGGGCCCATAGCTCAGCTGGAAGAGCCACCGGCTCATAACCGGAAGGTCCCTGGTTCGAACCCAGGTGGGCCCACCAGGCCGAACATGATGCGTTTTATGGATAGACGGGAATCAGCCAAGACTTTCAGGCTTCAGCCAAGAATCGGCGAGGCTATAATTAAAAAGTGCACCCCCCGGGGTGCATTTCTTTTTTCGGGAGGGAGAGGAATTGCGTGAACAAATGGAAAGACTCGTTATCTTGCAGACCATCGATCTGCGGGTCCAGGAGATGGAGAGGGAAAAGAGCGAGATCCCCCAGTCCATCGCCTCTCTGGAAGAGGAACTCAGGAAGGAAGAGGAGAAATTCCGCGCGGAAAAGGCGGAGACTGGAGAAGCTCCAGAAGGAACGGCGGCAGAAAGAAAAGGACCTGGAAGAAGAGATCGACCGGGTGAAAAAAGCGGAGGCGAGGGTCTTCGAAATCAAGACCAACAAAGAATACCAGGCCGTCCTGAAAGAGATCGAAAGCGCCAAAAAGCTGAACCGCCAGCGGGAGGAAGAGATCCTGGAAATCCTGGAGAAGCTCGAAGAGGGTCAGAAGAGGATCACCGGGGCGGAGAAGGAACTGGAGGAAAAACGGAAAGAGATGCAGCGGCAGGTCTCCGAATTGAAGCAAAAAGAGGCCTCTTTTGAACAGGAGATGGCCGGGGAAGTGCGGCAGAAGGAGGAGCAAGAGAAGGAAATTCCCGCCGAACTCCTGAGCAGATACCGGATGCTCGCGGAAAAACGCCAGGGCGTCGCCGTGGCCCGGGTGGTCCAGGGCGTATGCCAGGCCTGCCATATGAACCTTCGTCCCCAGCTTTATATCGAGCTGCAGAAACAGGAAACCCTGATTATTTGCCCCAACTGCAGTCGCATTCTCTTCTGGGAAAATGGTTCGACGAAGGCCAAAAAAGCGTGAGCGAAGACCAAACCCCTGATTCCCTTCCTCTCTTCGGGGAAGAAAGGAGAACCCTCCCCCTTCTGCGGAAAGTGTGCTCCGGCACCTCTCCCAGACCCTGAGCGTGACCAAGACCCTCAAGCGGTTTCCCTCCCTCACCCCGAAATACCTCCAGGAGATCCTCCTGCACAGTGCCGACCGGGCGAAGGAAGGACCCAAACCATCCCCGTCATCGCTTCCTCCGGCAGAAGCAAAGCCTTCCCCGGCAGAACCCGCCCGGAAGGAATTCCCCGAATTTTTCATCCATGCCGACGGGGCTTCCCGCGGGAATCCCGGCGAAGCCGGGGCCGGGGCGGTGATTTCCGATTCCCAGGGCCGAACCGTGAAGGAACTGAAGCTTTACCTGGGAATGGCCACCAACAATGTGGCCGAGTACCAGGCTGCGATTCATGGCCCTGGAAAGAGCTCTGGAACTCGGCGCCAGGAGCGTGACCCTTTTTCTGGATTCGGAACTGGTCGTTCGCCAGCTCCGGGGAGAGTACCGGGTCCGGGAACCCCACCTGAAAACCCTTCACCAGAAAGCCCAGGAGGTCTTGAACCGTTTTTCTCAATATAGTATCCTGTATATACCCAGAGAAGAGAACCGCCGGGCCGACCAATTGGCCAACGAGGCCATTGATCAGAAGAACGACAAATAGGATAATAGCTCATAGGCTCATAGCAATTTAGCTGATAGCAAAAACCTTTCCTCTATGAGCTCGTTGCTATGAGCTATGACTTCGCTAAATTGCTGTTTTTATCGGTTGCGGAAGGGGGTCGGGTGATCGCTCGCCCGCGAAGCGGGCGGGAGGAAAGTCCGAGCTCCACAGGGCAGGGTGGTCGCTAACGGCGACCGGGGGTGACCCCAGGGAAAGTGCCACAGAAAACATACCGCCCCGAGCTTGTCGAGGGGTAAGGGTGAAAAGGCGAGGTAAGAGCTCACCGCGGCCCTGGTGACAGGGCTGGCACGGCAAACCCCACCCGGAGCAAGACCGAATAGGGGAGCGTTTGAGAGTGGCCCGCTCGATGCTCCCGGGTAGGTCGCTGGACCCGGGCAGCAATGCCCGGGCAAGAGGAATGATCACCCTCCCCGGATCTTCCGGGGAGACAGAACTCGGCTTACAGACCCGCTTCCGCATTTTTAAAAACATCACGGAGGGTCAAGGTTGACAGGCATCAGAGTCTCAAGGTTCTGTCTTCATACCTGCACTCGGAACCTTCAAGCGGAATCCGCATTTATCCAGCTCGGCAGCCTTTCATGGGCAGACATTCTTGCCATCAGCTCATCTAATTTTCGCTAGAAAGGGTCACTGGAGATGCCCATTTACGAATTCGAAGGAAAACGGCCCAAGGTCGGAGAAACCTCTTTTGTCCATCCCTGCGCGGTCCTGATCGGCGGCGTGACCATCGGGGAAAACTGCTACATCGGCCCGGGGGCTGTCCTGCGGGGCGATTTCGGCTACATCGAAATCGGCGACGGCTCCAATGTCCAGGAAAATGTGGTCATCCACACCTTTCCCGAGCAGACCGCCCGGCTGGCAAAAGACAGCCACATCGGCCACAGCGCCATCGTTCATGGGTCGAAGATCGGAGAAAACGTCCTGGTGGGAATGGGGGCCATCCTTCACGAAGGAGTGGAGATCGGAAAGAATTGCATTATCGGTTCCGGCTGCGTGATTACCGACAACCGGAAAATCCCGCCGGGAAAACTCGTGGTCGGGGTCCCCGGCAAAATCGTCGGCGACGTCTCCCCGGAGATGAACCGAGCCAAAGTGGCCGGCACCCGACTCTACCAGACCCTTCCCCGCCGTTACCGGGAAACCCTGAAGTTGATCGGTTGATTATAGACTTTCAACGTAAAGGGAAGCCCTGAATCCGGAAGCCAATATCAGACTGGGTATCAATTTCTTACGGAACTCGCCGGTTGAAAGATTTTGACAGAAGGCGTAGATTTCAATTGGCAATCGAGGTTTGGAATATACTTTT
>CAWDJO010000016.1:0-30317 GCA_963802665.1 uncultured delta proteobacterium
AAAACGGATAAATCGGTAATTAGAAATTAGCAAATTCAATAGGGGGGGACAAGGTTTTTATTTTAAGAGGGAGGTATTTCATTCCGCATTCCGCATTCCGCATTCGCCTTTCAAGATTTATCTTGCCCTCTCGCCCAAAAGAGTTATAATAGGCCCCAAAAATCCCGGAGGGAGCTCAGTGGCCGATAAAAATTTCTGGTCCATCACGGATTTGGTCCAGGCTCCTCCCTATCCTCCCAAAATCATCTCCCCCATCGACTCGGTTGAAATGGTCCTGATCCCCGCGGGCCAATTCACCATGGGAATCACCGAAAATGAGCTCAGCCAGGTTTTCATCCTGGATGGTTCCCAGAATCCGGTCTTCATGACCGAAGTTCCCGCCCGCAGGGTCAAGTTGGAAGCTTACTACATCGACATCCATCCCGTCACCAACTATCAGTACGGAAGATTCATGAAGGAGACCGGCCACCGCACCCCCATGCTCTGGGGAAAAGAGGGATGGAATGAACCCCTGCAGCCGGTGGTCGGGTTGGGGTGGGACGAGGCCCGGGCTTACGCGGCCTGGGCGGGAAAGATCCTTCCCACGGAAGCCCAGTGGGAAAAGGCGGCCCGGGGGACCGACAAGCGGTGGTGGCCCTGGGGAAACGACTTTTACCCGGGGTACTGCAATTGCAGCGAACTGGGGGTCAACCGCCCTACGGATGTGACCCGGTTCCATCAGGGAGTAAGCCCTTACGGATGTTACGACATGTCCGGAAACGTGTGGGAAATGTGCGAGGGCGCCTGGATCGAAGGCCACCTCCCCATGCGCGGGGGATGCTTTCTGGGGAGCGCCACCTTTGTCCGCACCACGGTCCGCTGGTCCGCAGAGGACCAAGTCAACGGGGCCCACTGGCTGGGTTTCCGTTGCCTGAAAAATCTATCCGAGGGGTAGGGTATGGAACCCGAAGAGGTCCTGGATTTTATCTGCCGGCGCAGGAGCGTCCGCCGCTTCCAGAAAAAAGCGATTCCCGAAGAAACCCTGACTCTCCTCATGAAAGCCGCCATGGCCGCCCCCAGCGGCAACAACGCCCAGCCCTGGGAGTTCATCCTGGTGCGCGACCCCAAAATCAAAGAAGAACTCTCCCGCGTCCACACCTGGGTGTATATGCTGGCCGACGCCCCCGCGGCCGTGGTGGTGACGGGGGACAAAAGTTCGGAGTGGTGGGCGGATGACTGCGCCGCGGCCACGGAAAATCTCCTCCTGGCAGCGGCCAACCTCGGCCTGGGAACGGTCTGGTGCGGAATCAAAGAGCACGACGCCAAAAAGGTCCGCAAGATCCTGGGGGCGCCCGAAAGGCTGGGAGTTCTCTGCATGCTCGCCGTCGGCTACCCGGCCGAATCTCTCTCTCCCCATACCAAATACCGCAAGGAAAAAGTCCACTGGGATCGGTTTGCTAAATAAGGGCATAGACAGGTCGCGTAGTCGGGTAGTCGCACAGCCGCATAGTCGAGAATAAAAAACCAAGCGACTACGCCACAACAAGACTATGCGACTCAAAACGGAGGAATTGAATGAAAGCCCTCACTTCCCGGGAGCGGTTCATTCTGGCCTTGAACCATCAAGAGCCCGACCGGGTGCCCATCGACCTGGGGTCCATCGCCTCCACCATCCGCACGGTGGATGCCTACGACCGGCTGAAAGAATACCTGGGCCTGGCCCGGGATAAAAAAATCCGTCACTTTGCCGACGAGCACATCATCCCTGACGAGGAGATCATCCGGGCTTTGCATGTGGACACGGTGTATCTCCGGGTAAATGTCCCCAAGAGCTGGAAAAGGGAACGGGTGAACGCCCACACGGTGATCGA
Source organism: uncultured delta proteobacterium (assembly GCA_963802665.1). Classification (GTDB taxonomy): domain Bacteria; phylum Desulfobacterota; class SM23-61; order SM23-61; family SM23-61; genus SM23-61. Next base: position 1,851 of record CAWDJO010000016.1, read on the forward strand.
TGAATGGGAAGTTCCCTGGACCAAAGCGCCCGGTTCCCTCTATACGTTTCCCGGCGCTCACCCGATGAAAACCGCCGAGATGGAGGAGATCGAGAAATTTCCCTGGCCTGACCCGAATGAGCCCAGCCGGTTCGAGGGCCTGAAGGAGAAGGCCCAGAAACTTTTCCGTGAGACGGAGTATGCCCTGGTAGCCGAGGGGCTTACGGGAGTCGGAGTCTTTGACATGACCTGGCACCTGAGGGGAATGGAGAACATTTTCATGGATATGATTCTCCATCCGGAATTCACCGAGACCCTTTTCGCGAAATTGACCGATTTTTACGTGGCGGTCTACCGAAATTACCTGAAGGCAGTGGGCGAATATGTCCAGATGGTCATCTACTATGAAGACCTCAGCGGCCAGGACGGCCCCCTGTTCTCTCCCGCGCTCTACCGCAAGTACGTGAAGCCCTGTCATCGGAGGATCTTTCAGGCCATCCGGGAAAACACTCCAGCCAAGATCTGCGTTCACACCTGCGGGTCGGTTTACGCCTTCCTGGATGATTATGTGGAATTGGGAGTCGAGGTGATCAATCCGGTCCAGACCAGCGCCAGGGACATGGACCCGCAACGTCTGAAGGAGAAATACGGAAAGGCCCTTTCTTTCCATGGAGCCATCGACACCCAGAGGTTTCTCCCCCGGGCCACCCCGGCGGAGATCGAGGAAGAAGTCCGGCGGATGATCCGGATCCTGGGCCGGGGGGGCGGTTATCTCTTCACTTCCTGCCACAGCATTCAGCCGGATGTCTCCCCGGAAAAAATCGTGGCCCTCTTCTCCTCCGCAGTGAAGCATGGAAAGTATCCCCTGGCCTGAAAAGGTGATTGGGGAGGATCCTGCAAAACCCTTGAAAGCAAGGTCAAATCGTCATTCCGGGCAACCGCGGCGAAGGCCGGGGGCGACCCGGAATCCAGGATTTCCAACCGATTCTGGATTCCGGCGCCTGCCCCGGACTCGATCCGGCTTTCGCCAGATCTTATGCTTGAAAAAGGAAAGGCAAGTCTCGAATTTTCGGTTATAGTTTTTTCTGGGTAAGAAAAAAACCACCGAAAGGAGACTTGCCATGGGTAACAGTAACAAACTTGATTTTACGGGTCAACCTATCTTCATCGGTCTGGATGTCCACAAAAAGAGCTGGAGCGTAAGCATTCATTCTGCGGTTTGCGAGCACAAAACCTTTACCCAGCCTCCCGAGGTGGATATTCTGGTGAATTATCTCCGAAGAAATTTTCCGGGGGCGACGTACCGTTCGGTTTATGAAGCGGGCTACAGTGGATTCTGGGTTCACGATCAGCTGATCGAGAAGGGGGTGGCCTGCACCGTGGCCAACCCGGCGGATGTCCCGACCAAAGACAAAGAGCGAAGGACCAAGCGGGATCGGATCGATTGCCGCAAGCTGGCGCGGAGTTTGCGCGCGGGAGAGATCGAAGGGATTTATGTGCCCTGTCGAAAGAAGTTGGAAGATCGGAGTCTGGTACGGACCCGTCAGAGTATGGTGCGAAAGCAGACCCGGTGTAAAAATCAGATTAAAGGAATCCTTTTCTTTTATGGGATTCCTCTTCCGGAAGACTGGGCCGAGAGACGTTGGTCTGGCCCGTTCGTGAGGTGGCTGGAAAGCATCCCCATGGAGCGGGCCAGTGGAGAGGTGGCCCTCCGGATCCATTTGGACGAATTGAAGCATCTGCGGCAGATCCTTGCGAGGTTGGATCGGGAGATCCGGGTTTTGGCCCAGACCGGGGAGTATGGGGTCCAGGTCAGGTTGTTGAGGACGATTCCCGGGATCAGCACCCTGACGGCCATGATTTTGCTGACCGAGCTTCAGGAGATCAGCCGGTTTCGCTCTCTGGATGAGTTGGCGTCTTATGTGGGCTTGATTCCCGATACCCATAGCAGTGGAGAGACGGAGCATACCGGGAACATCACCCAACGGCGCCACGCCCAATTGCGGGCTTCGCTGGTGGAGGCGGCCTGGACGGCGGTCCGAAAGGACCCGGCGCTCCTGATGGCCTTTCAGGAAAATTGCAAGCGGATGCGGAAGACCCGAGCCATTGTGAAGATCGCCCGGAAGCTTTTGAACCGGGTCCGGTACGTTCTCAAGAATCAAACCCCCTATCGGATGGGGGTAGTTCAGTAAAGAAAAAAACCCTTGGGGAGCACCAATCAAATGATCTCGGTGGGTAAACGGAACGTCATTCCTGCAGCTCACGGCAAGGTGATGCCTGCTCTTCGCCAGATTCCGTACCCACCCCTTAAAACCTAATTGAGATTCTGCAGCTACCGACCGGGGTATGTCTGCTAATAGAAGATTGGTTGAAACGATTGGTTTTCCCCCTTAGCGGTAGGAGTTATCCACAGAGGGCTACGAGAGCTACGAGATTTTGCCCTTCGGGCCGCCCCAGCTCTTTAAGGGCTGGGGCTAAAATCTCTCCGCTCTCTACCCCTCTGTGGATAACTCACGATTAATTTTATTATGCCCTCACCCTAACGAGACTTGACTTTCAACATAGAGGAATGACGGAGTAAGTGACTTTTGCAGGAACTTCATTAAGTGAAGAATTCTTTTCAGAAAAGGAGGTTCGGATGCCCTCTCCGACAAAAGAGGAAACCCTTCTCACGATCCTGAAAGAGTCGGCGGTAAAGAAATACGGGGAGGAACGGGCCAAGGTCCTCGAACCTCCCCTTCAGGACCTCGCCCGGGCCCTCGTCGCTATCGAGAACTATCCTCTTGAATTGGAGGAGGAACCTTCTTTTGCACGGTGACAGAAGCTAAGAGCAGAGAGCAAGAGCAGAGAGTAAAAGAAAATGCATTAAGGTTCTTGCTCTTCGCTCTCTGCTCTCAGCTCTTTGCTCCATTGCTCGGAGGTGAGAATGACTGAACCCTATCGCTTGACTCTTTCAGAAATGATTCAACAAATCAGCCGGAAGAAACTATCTCCGGTGGCATTGGCCGAATCTCTCCTGAAACGCATCGATCTCCTGGAGTCCTCGATTCAGGCCTGGGTAACGGTCGACCGCGATAAGGTTCTGGAAGAAAGCCGGCGTGCCGAGAAAGAAATCTCCCGGGGTCGGATTCGGGGACCTCTCCACGGGATACCCCTGGGGGTTAAAGATATTTTTTATACCGCCGGGATGAAGACCACGGGCGGGTCGAAGATCCTTGCCGACTTTATCCCCTCTTTTGACTCCACCGCCGTCCTGCGGCTGAAACAGGCCGGGGCCATCGTGCTGGGAAAGACGGCGACCACGGAATTCGCCCATGCCGACCCGGCTCCGACCCGGAATCCCTGGAACCGGGAGCACACCCCCGGCGGGTCCAGCAGCGGCTCCGCGGCCGGCGTGGCCACCGGAATGTGCCCCGGCGCTCTGGGGTCTCAGACCGGGGGCTCGGTCCTCCGCCCGGCCTCTTATTGCGGGGTGGTCGGACTCAAGCCCACCTACGGCCGGATCAGCCGGTACGGGGTTCTCCCCTTCAGCTGGTCCCTGGATCATGTGGGCGTCTTCACCCGAACGGTTGCCGACGCGGCGATTCTGCTCCAGGTGCTGGCCGGATTCGATCCCCTGGATCCAACCACGAGCAGGGAACCGGTCCCCGATTATACCCGTGCCAAGAAATCCTCCCGGGCGCCTTTTATCGGAGTGGTAGAGGAGTTCTACCAAAAGAATTCGGAAGCCCAGGTGTGGAAAAATACAGAGGAGGTTCTGGCCCGACTCCAAAAGGCGGGAGCCAAAGTGGAAACGGTGAAGATGCCGGAAAGCTTCGCGGTGGTCCATGACGCCCATCGAATCATCATGCGGACCGAGGGAGCGGCGTTTCACCAACCGCTTTACCAAAAGCACCGGGAGCTGTACCGTCCCAAGCTGCGGGAGCTCATCGAGATCGGAAGCTTGATCCCCGGCGTGGATTATCTGACTGCCTATCGAATCAAGAGGGAATTTCGCCGCCACATGGACCGGGTCATGGAGCGATACGATCTGCTGCTGACCCCTTCCACTTCCTCCCCCGCCCCCCGAGGGCTCGAATCCACGGGAGATGCCTGGTTCCAGGTGCCCTGGAGCTTCTCCGGGCTTCCCACCGTTACGATTCCATCGGGCTTGAGCAAAGAAGGGCTACCCCTGGGGGTCCAACTGGCGGGCGGAGCTTTCGCCGAAGGAAAACTGCTGGCCATGGCCCGGTGGTGCGAGAAGGTATCTGCGGGTTTCCCTCGCTTCCGTCCTCGATTGACTCCTGCCCTTCTCTCCAAAGGAAGAGATTTATTGTCGCCCCGGGCTCATCGCTCCTCAGGATGGTGAAAGGATGATTTCTTCAACGCCCACGCCGTCTCAACCCTCAATTTTGGTCTTGGACGCGGACTATCCCCGTATGGACGGAGTTGTGGAAAAGATCCTGGAGGCCTTTCCCCTCCCCTGGAGCGGGAAACGGGTTCTCATAAAACCGAACATGCTGGGACCCTACCCCCCCGAAAAGGGAATTACCACCCATCCGTCCCTGATCCGATCGCTGGTGAAGGCCCTCAGGAAAAGGGGAGCCACCTGTGAGGTAGGGGATAATCCGGGGCTCAATGGGTACGCGGCCAATGAACGGTGCGCCCGGATCTCCGGAATTTTGGAGGCGGCGGAGGGCGGATACATCAACCTCGCCAAAGACTCGGTCCAAATTTCCCTGGAATCCCGCTTCCTGGACAAACTGGTCGTATCCAGAGCCGTCCTGGACGCCGACCTGCTCATCAATGTGCCCAAGTTTAAAACCCACGTTCAGACGCAGGTCACGGGGGCGGTCAAGAACATGTTTGGGATTCTGGTGGGAGCGGAAAAAGCCCGTGTTCACCATGGGGTTCCCCGGCCCAAGCAATTTTCCGAAGCCCTGGTGGACATCTACCAAATTCGGGTCCCGGACCTCACCCTCATGGATGCCGTGGTGGGAATGGAAGGAAACGGCCCCTCCGGGAAAGACCTTCGCCCCATCGGAAAGGTCCTGGCTTCGCGGAACGGGGTTTCCCTGGATGGCTTGATGGCCGCCATGATGGGGATTCCGCCCAGAAAGGTCGATCACCTCGACATTGCGAGCCAGAAGGGGTTAGGTGAGATTGACCCGGCCCGGATGGAGATCCGGGGCCCATGGGAGCCCCTGCGGAAGTTCAAGACCCCCGTTTCCTTCGCCAGCCAGGGATGGTTCGGAACCGCTTTGAATAGGCTCCTGTATCGTCCCCTCATCAAACCCAAACTGAAGGTGCGGCCGGACCTGTGCACCCGATGCGAAGTCTGCATCCAGCATTGCCCGGCCCAGGCGCTCTCCCTGCAGGACGTCCCCCGCCTGGACGAGAAAAAATGCATTGGCTGCTACTGCTGCTACGAACTCTGCCCCAGCCAGGCCATGGAATTGACCAGCTGGATGAAGAGGCTCAGCCCGAGGGATAAACCGGGCAAGATAAATACGCATAGCGCATAGCGCAAAAAAGCTCATAGCTCATGGCTGATAGCAAAAAAACAGGGAACTATCAGCTATGACTATGACCTATGAGCTTTCTTTTGGTCTATGCTCTCTGCTCTATGCTCTTTGCTGAATCATATTCCCCGGGACAGACGCTGGGCGAGGAAGGAGGGAAGGCCGGCCCTGAGGATCTTCTTCTGGGCCGTCTCCACATCGTAGGGGACCCGTTTCAGATGGAAATTTTTGGCGTCGTCGTCATACAGACCGTAGGCGGCCTCCGGGTGGCCGTCCCGGGGCTGTCCCACGCTTCCCACATTAATGATGTACCGAACCCCCGGTTCCAGGTTGGTTTCCTCCGGGTTCATCACTTCCACCCCTCCGCTCCCCGCTTTGGTCAGGACCACGGGGCGATGGGAATGGCCGACAAAGGCGAGGTCCCCGCTTAGAGAAACGAAAGCCTCTTCGGCCTCGGGAAAGGTAAAGAGATAATACCATTCCTCCGGCTGATTCGGCGTGGCATGGACGAAGGTGGCGCTTCCGTCTTTCCGGGAAAGGAGCAGCCGCCGGAGATAGGCCTGATTCTCTTCGGAGAGCTTGTCGCGGGTCCAGAGGATGGCCGAGCGGGCCGTGGGGTTGAAGACGTCGATGTTGGTCAGCCCGACCGCGCCGTAATCATGGTTTCCCGCAATCACCCAATCGGTTAAGTCTCGGAGAAGGGAAAGGCATTCATTCGGATCGGCCCCGTATCCAACCACATCACCCAGGAAGGCGATCTGATCCGCTCTTTCCGCCCGCAGATCCTCGATGACCGCCCGGAAGGCTTCCAGGTTCCCGTGGACATCCGAGAGAATGGCCCATCTCATGCTTTTTTCTTCGAAGCCGGTAGAGGGTTTTGGGGTGAGGAGCCCACCAGAGAATGAACTTTGTCTAAAATCCCGTTGATGAATGCCCCGGAGTCGTCGTTGCCGTATTTTTTGGCCAGTTCGATGGCCTCATTCAGGCTGGCTTTGAAGGGGATATCCGGGCAGTGCATGAGCTCGAAGGTGGCCACCCGGAGGATATTGCGGTCCACCACGGCCATCCGCTTCAGGGTCCAGTTCTCGGCATTCTCCTCGATGAGCCGGTCGATTTCTTCCCGGTGCTGGGATACGCCCTCGATCAGCCGCTGGCAAAATTCCCGGGCTTTTTCCGAAGGCCCGAAATTCTCGAAATAAACCGCCAGCGCCTCCTGAGGGACTCCTTGGTCGATATCCAATTGGTAAAGAACCTGGAGGGCGATCTCCCTCGCTCTCCTGCGAACCGTCATTCAAAGACCTTTTTAACCACAGAGGCACAGAGAACACAGAGAGAAAGACTGGAAAATTGGAATGATGGAATGTTGGAATATTGGGAAACCAATTGTATTACCCGACCATTCCATTATTCCATTGTTCCATTATTCCATTTCTTTTTCTCTGTTGAACTCTGTGTCCTCTGTGGTGAATGGTTTTTATTTTTTCCCTTTCATTTCCCGGTACAGGTTGGCCATCTCGATGGCCGAGAGGGCCGCGTCCCACCCTTTGTTGCCGGCCTTGGTGCCGGCCCGCTCGATGGCCTGCTCCAGGTTATCCGTGGTCAGGACCCCGAAGGTGACCGGAACTTCGCCCTCCAGTCCGACCATGGCCACGCCCTTGGAAACCTCGGCGGCGATGTATTCGAAATGGGGAGTGGATCCCCGGATGACCGCCCCCAGACAGATGACCGCATCAAATCTCTTCGACAGGGCCACCTTCTTGGCCGCCTGGGGAATTTCAAAAGCTCCGGGAACCTTGAAAACCTCGATATCCCCGTCTTCCGCCCCGTTCCGGATGAGCACATCCATGGCCCCGGAGAGAAGATGTTCGCAGATGAAATCGTTGAAACGGCTGACGACGATGCCGAACTTCAACCCCCTGGCATTCAGTTTTCCTTCAATGACTTTTGGCATTCTTCGCTCCTTCCTCTTTCTCCAGTGTGAGCAGGTGGCCCATCTTGGTCTTCTTGGTCCTTAAATAGCCAAAGTTCCGCCGGCCGGGTTTGATTTCGAGGGGAATCCGCTCGATCACTTCCAGCCCGTACCCCTGGAGGCCCACGATCTTCTTGGGGTTGTTGGTCATCAGGCGGATCTTCCGCACTCCCAGGTCCCGCAGGATCTGGGCGCCCAGTCCGTAGTCCCGCAGATCGGGAGCGAAGCCGAGGGCCTCGTTCGCCTCCACCGTGTCCTTCCCCTGGTCCTGGAGGGAATAGGCCTTGATCTTGTTGATGAGCCCGATTCCCCGCCCCTCCTGGTGCATGTAAACGATGACTCCCATTCCTTCTTTGGCCACGAGCCGCATGGCCGTGTGAAGCTGTTCCCCGCAGTCACACCGCTGGGAGCCGAAGACATCCCCGGTCAGGCACTCGGAATGGACCCGGACCAGGACGGGCTCGTCCGGATGAATCTCTCCCTTGACCAGGGCCATGTGCTGCTGGTGGTCCACATCGTTTTCATAGGCGATCGCCGTGAAATCCCCGCCGTAGACCGTGGGCAGAGTGGTGATCGCCGCCCTGCGCACCATGCACTCGTTCTGCAGCCGGTATTTGATCAGGTCGGCGATGGTGATGATCTTCAGGTTGTGCTTTTTGGCAAAGATCTCCAGGTCGGGCATGCGGGCCATGGTCCCGTCATCGTTCATGACCTCGCAGATGACCCCGGCGGGCTTCAGCCCGGCGAGCCGCGCCAGGTCCACGGATCCCTCGGTCTGGCCCGTTCGGACGAGAACCCCCCCGTTCTTGGCCCGCAAAGGGAATACGTGCCCCGGACGCACCAGGTCCTCCGACTTGGCATCATCGGCGATGGCCGCGAGGACCGTGGTGGCCCGGTCGGCGGCCGAAATGCCGGTGGTCACCCCCCGCTTGGCCTCGATGGAAACCGTAAAGGCGGTGCCGAACCGGGAGGTATTGTTGGAGACCATGGGAGGAAGCTGCAGTTCATCGGCCTTCTCTTCCTGCAGCGAAAGGCAGATCAATCCCCGGCCGTGCTTGGCCATGAAATTGATGGCCTGGGGAGTCACCTTCTCCGCGGCCATGCAGAGGTCCCCTTCGTTTTCCCGGTCTTCGTCATCCACCAGGATGACCATCTTCCCCTTGCGAATATCCAATAAGGCTTCATCGATACGGCTGACGGCCATGACCCTTACTCCCTTGACTTCGTAAAACCGTGTTGGGCCAGAAAGGAGGCATCGATTCTGGACGGCGGCTTTTCCGGATCCTCCCTCTGACGCACGAACTTCTCCACGTATTTGGCGATGAGGTCGTTCTCCAGGTTGACCCGGTCTCCAGGTTTCTTTTTTCCCAGGGTGGTGGACTGGGCGGTATGGGGAATCACGCTCACCGTGAACTCGTGGTCGTCGTACTCCGCCACCGTAAGGCTGATTCCATCCACGGCCACCGAACCCTTTTCGATCAGATACCGGCCGATCTCCCGGGAAATCCCAAAACGGTACCGCCAGGAATTTCCCTCGGGGATGACCTCGAGAATTTCTCCCGTCCCGTCCACATGGCCCGAAACCAGATGCCCTCCCAGAGGGTCGGACATCCTCAGCGCGGTCTCCAGATTCACCGGATGGCCTTGCCTGGCCGCCGACAGGGTTGATCTCCGCAGGGTCTCGGGGGAGACTTCCACCGTGAAGGCGCTTCCCGACATCCTGACCACGGTCAGGCATACGCCATCCACCGAAATGCTGTCCCCGATTTTGAGGGAAGCCAGATCCAGACGCGTAGACAGGGTCAGCCGGACCCCTCCCCCCGCGGGTTCAACCGCCTGAATCTTACCCACATCCTGGATCAAACCCGTGAACATATCAACTCAACCACCGGATCAGCCACGGGGCTGGGGCTACCCGTCACCCGTGTCGCTGGCTCGCCCCTTCGGTAAAATTCTATCACACTCCCGATTTCCTTGGCAAAGTCTATCCATAAAGCGGCTTGGCCTCGATCATCAGATCGGGCCCGATTCGACGGACCTTCAGAATCTCCGCCCGCCGGGCGTTCTTCATCCGCCAGACCCCCTCCCCTCCGATCATCCCCGGAGCCTCCCTCCCGCCGATGATCTTCGGGGCCACAAACAGGAGGATCCGGTCAACGATCCTTTCTTGCAGCGCGCCGGCGTTCAGGGTAGAACCCCCTTCGAGGAGAACCGATTGAATTCCCAGGACGCCCAGTTTCTTCATCAGGGGTCTTAATTTCACCCGTCCCTGCCGGTCTCCCCGGATGACCAGGACTTTCACCCCGGCCTTCTTCAACCTGTCCATTCTGCCCGGTGGGGCAGCGGGAGTGGTTGCCACCAGGGTCGGGAAATCTTCCGCCGTCCGCACGATCCGAGAACCCAGAGGGATGCGCAGGCGGCTGTCAATCACGACCCGCAAGGGTTGGCGGGCGGTTCTCCTCCCGGGCAGGCGAATATTCAACAGCGGATCGTCCCTCCGCACGGTTCCGATCCCCACCATTACGGCGTCCACCCGCGTTCGCAGGCGATGGACCTGCCTTCGCGACGCCCCGCTGGAGATCCACCGCGAATCACCGGACCGGGTGGCCGCCTTTCCGTCCAGGCTCACCGCGGCTTTTAGAATCACCCAGGGGGTTCGGGTGGTGATGCTTTTGCCGAAGGCGGCGTTCAACTCCTGACAGGCCCCTTCGCAAATCCCCACCTTCACCCGCACCCCCGCCTCTTTCAACCGTTTGATTCCGCGCCCGGAAACCAGCGGGTTGGGGTCTTTCATCCCGGCCACCACCCGTTGGATACCCGCCTTCAGAATGGCCTGGGTACAGGGAGGGGTTCTGCCGAAATGATCGCAGGGCTCCAGGTTGAGGTAAAGAGTTGCTCCTTTTGCTTTTTCCCCGGCCTGCCGCAGGGCCAGGACTTCGGCATGGGGCTCGCCCGCCCGGTGATGATAACCGGTCCCCACAATGGCCTTACCCTTGACGACCACGGCCCCGACCATGGGATTGGGGCGGGTCTTCCCCTCTCCCTTCCGGGCCAGACGCAGGGCCAGGCGCATGAACTTTTCATCGGATGGGCTGTTTTCCATGGAATATCCGGGTATGCGATCCGGGGGAAGTGAGTGGCACAAGGCCTAAGAATCGCTCCCCCTTAGGCATGCCCGAGCCCTCGCGGAGAAGCAAGGAAGATTTTTGCCTCAAGCGGAGCGGTCCTCGAATCACGCCCCTGGCGTGATGGTCCTCGAGTCGCGCCATTGGCGCGACGGTCCTCAATCCTTTTTCTTCTGCCCCTTCTCCAGCAACTCTTTCACTTCGCTCATGAATTCGTTCACATCCTTGAAGGAACGGTAGACCGAAGCGAAGCGGACGTAGGCCACCTCGTCCAGGTTCTGCAGCTCCAGCATGATCTGTTCTCCGACCACCCGGCTGTGGATCTCGCGCTCCCCGCCTTCCTGGAGCTTCTGTTCGATCCGATCGACCAGCTTTTCCAGCGTTTCAACGCTGATCGGGCGCTTCTCGCAGGCCTTGTGAAGACCCGCCAGGATTTTGCCGCGGTCGAAGTTCTCCCGGCGGCCGTCTTTCTTGATGACCAGGGGGAGGGTTTCTTCCACCCGTTCATACGTGGTGAAGCGCCGCAGGCAGTGGGTGCATTCGCGCCGCCGGCGGATCATGTCCCCCTCCTTGCTCAGGCGCGAGTCGATGACCCGGTCATCCATGTGCTGGCAGAATGGGCAGCGCAATTTTTTTTCCCTCTACTCAGAATCGATCCATCCCGTAAAGGTAACCAATACCACAAGCCGGCATTTCCTTCAAGGACGCTTTCCAGCTTGCCCAGCCCCCGGTTTTTGTGCTCGTTGGGGTTCAGGGTGGAGGAATTCGGATCATCAGGCTCGGCGGGATCATCGTTGTCCAATCACCCCCCCGCCTATCCTCCGCAAAGAGAGGCCTGCGAGGAAATAACTCCAGGGGCAAGACTGGGCTAAACCATCTCCCCTTGCGAATCTCCCCGGGACAGGCCCGACCCAATGAAAGAATAACCGCCTTAGGATGATGATCCGAATTCCTCCAGCCTGAACCCCATGAGCTAGCCCTTCTCGCTTCCGGGTTTTTCTCGGTCATGGATTCTTTCCTCAAAAACTGGGGGTGGGCAAGCGTTTTCCAGGGAGCGGAACGCGGGAATGAGGAAAGGAAAGACTTGAGGAATTCTCCCGGGGAATCCCAGGATGCAAGGATTCTAGGAATGGGAATCGTCCTGGGATCTGGGCACAATGCGGCGGGGGGGCTGAATCGTGGAAAGCTGATCCAGGAATTGTCTGAGCTGGGCCAGGTCTTCCAGGGCGATTCGAGTAAATTGAACTCCGCACCGGTAATCTCCCTCTCTGGCAAAGGGGATCTCCGTCCAGGCAACTTTGCCGTTCACCTCGATGGAGTGCAGTTGGGGCTCGGAATGGAAGAATATTTTAATCCTTAAATCCTGCCCCACCTCCAGCTTCTGCCCGAGAAAAAGCATGAGTCCGCCTTCGCTGGCGTTCCCCGTCCGGCCCGGATTTTTTTCGGAAGCCTCGATGCGGGAGTACTCGATCGGCAGGTCCACGGAGAAGCGGGGGCTTCTCCTCCGTTCAAAGTTAACGATGCCGTACTGGGGCTTAGGCTCTTTTCCTTCGTCAGCCATATCTACTTAGGGCCCGGGATAAGACCCCGGCAGAGATTCTGAGCACTTATGGACATTAAAAACCCGCACCCTGAAAAAGTCAAGGCCCACCCTTGACTTTCCCACCCCCAGTTTTCGTGCTTGTTGGGCTTCAGGCTGGAGGAATTCGGATCATCAGTCCCGCCTGTGGCGGGAGGGATCAACGTTTTCCAATCAGCTTCCTGCCTATCCTCCGCAAAGAGAGGCCTGAGAGGAAATAGCTCCAGGGGAAAGACCGGGCCAAACCATCTCCCCTTGCGAATCTCCCCGGGACAGGCCCGACCCCATGAAAGAATAACCGCCTTAGGATGATGATCCGAATTCCTCCAGCCTGAACCCCATGCGCGACCCCCTCTCTTTCCGAATTTTTCTCGGCCACGGGTTCTTTCCTCAAAAACTGGGGGAGGGCAATCCAACGATTGCAGGTTTCGGAATGGGGACTCCGGGTTTAGGCGAAGGGGATTTGGGGGGGGTGCCCTCCCCTGCACCTCCGAATGGAGGCCATCAGACGAGTTCTATTTTAAATGAAGCTGCCGGACAGGAATGCCGGCTTCCAGGAGCATCTCCCGGGAGAGGGTATCTCCGTACCCGCCCTCGCAGATGATCTCCTTGATTCCCGCATTGATCAGCATTTTGGTGCAGATGGCGCAGGGCAGGTTGGTGCAGTAGAGGGTCGAGCCCTGGATGCGGATCCCATGGAAGGCCGCCTGGATGATGACGTTCTGCTCGGCATGCAGCCCCCGGCACAGCTCGTGGCGCTCCCCGGAGGGGATCTGCCTCTCTTCCCGGAGACAGCCCACCTCCAGGCAGTGGGCCAGGCCGGAGGGGGCGCCATTGTAACCGGTGGCCAGGAGCCGTTTATCCATGACCAGAACTGCCCCCACCTGGCGTCGGAGGCAGGTGGCCCTTTTGGCCACCAGCCGGGTAATCTCCATGAAATATTCTTCCCAGGTGGGTCGGTTCATTTCCTTCTTTCTTTGAAGGGCGAAAAAATGAATAAATTTTATGGGACACAGATGAACACAGATTTACACAGATAAAAAAAATTATTTTAACTCTAATTAAATCTGTGTTTATCTGTGTTCATCTGTGTCCAATTAAATTGAGGTGGGAATAAGCTGCTTTTTACCCCGTTTGCCGGCCTTTGCTCCCAGCGCGGCGATCTTGTTGAGCCGCCGCTCATGGCGGCCGCCCTGGAATTCAGTCTCCAGCCAGACCCGGAGGATTTCCCTGGCCAGCCCCTTCCCGATCAACCGTCCCCCCAAGGCCAGGATGTTGGCATCGTTGTGCTCCCGGCTCATGCGGGCGGTGTAGAGATCGTGGCAGAGCGCCGCCCGGACTCCGGCAAAACGGTTGGCCACGATGGACATCCCGATTCCGGTGCCACAGATCAGGAGGCCCCGTTCGACTTCTCCCCGGGCGACCTTTTCCGCCACCTTCACGGCCACATCCGGGTAATCCACCGAATCTTCGCTGTACGTACCGAGGTCCAGGGCGTCGATCTTCATCTGGGCCAGATAGGACCGCAGGTCCTCTTTGAGCTCAAAGCCGGCGTGGTCGCTGCCCAGGGCGATTTTCATGTCACTTTTCAAATTTCTTGAAGGCCAGGACCGCGTTCGTGCCCCCGAAGCCGAAAGAATTGGTGAGCGCCACGCGAACCTCCGCCTTCCGGGCTACGTTGGGCACGTAATCCAGGTCGCAATCCGGGTCCGGGGTCTCGTAGTTGATCGTCGGGGGAATGATTCCCTGGCATAGGGTCAGGATGGTGAAGATGGCCTCCACTCCGCCCGCGCCGCCCAGAAGATGGCCGGTCATGGATTTGGTCGAGCTGATCGGCAGTTTTTTGGCGTGCTCTTTGAAGACCGTCTTGATAGCGATGGTTTCGTAGATATCATTGTAGTAGGTGGAAGTCCCATGGGCATTGATGTAGTCCACCTCTTCGGGGGCGATCCCTCCACTCGCCAGGGCCATCTGCATGCAGCGGGCGGCTCCCTCGCCGTCGGGAGCCGGAGCGGTGATGTGGTAGGCATCTCCGGTCAGGCCGTAGCCGATGATTTCCGCGTAGATCTTGGCCCCCCGGTCCAAAGCGCGAGTCAACTCCTCCAGGATGATGATGCCCGAGCCTTCTCCCATGACAAAGCCGTCCCGGTTTTTGTCGAAGGGGCGGGAAGCTTTCTCGGGTTCTCCATTGCGGGTGGAGAGGGCTTTCATGGCGTTGAAGCCGCTCACCGCCAGGGGCGTAATCGTGGCCTCCACCCCTCCGGCGATGATCGCGTCGGCATCCCCCCGCTGGATCATCCGCCAGGCATCCCCGATGTTATGGTTTCCCGTGGCACAGGCGGTGACCACCGAAGCGTTCGGGCCTTTGGCCCCAAACCGCATGGAAATTTGGCCGGGAGCTTCGTTCACGATGAGCATGGGAATGAAAAAGGGAGAAATCCGGCCGGGTCCCCTTTCCATCAGGATCTTGTGGAAAGGCTTCGATGGTCGTCAGCCCCCCCAGCCCCGCTCCGACGACGACCCCCACCCGATCGGCATTGGCCGGGGTGATTTTGAGCTGAGCGTCTTCCATGGCCATGACCGCAGCGGCCATGGCGTACTGGATGAAGATGTCCATCCGCTTCATCTCTTTTTTATCGATGAAGTTCTCCGGGACGAAATCCTTCACTTCCGCGGCGATCTGGGTATCAAATCCCGTGGGGTCGAATTTGGTGATCTTGCCCACACCGGATTTTCCCTGGATGAGCGCCTGCCAGCTCTTTTCCACCCCGGTCCCCAGCGGAGAGACCATTCCGAGTCCGGTGACCACCACTCTTCGACTCGACATAAAACCTCCCGATCGAAACGGAGAAACGGCTTTCCCTGCCCGGCTTCGGCCTCATTCCTTCGCTTCGCCCGCATCGCCGCGGGAGAAGGCCGAACTTCTCTCTACATATGTTCCGTGATGTAGTTGACCGCATCCTGAACGGTCTGAATCTTCTCGGCGTCTTCATCGGAAATCTCCAGGCTGAACTCCTCTTCCATGGCCATGATCAGTTCGACCAGGTCCAGCGAATCCGCGCCCAGGTCATCGATGAAGTGAGGCTTCCAGGGTCACTTCTTCCGGATCGACCTTGAGCTGCTCCACGATGATTTCGATGACTCTTTGTTCCACCGATTTTTCCACAATCACACCTCCTGGAGAAACTTTTTTAAAATCTTCTCAAAAGGATAAATTTTTTTACTTTCTTTGGGCCCCCCTGTCAAGGGGAATTCGCGGGGCGCCGGGATGGCCCTCGGGGCGAATCACATGAACATGCCCCCGTTGACGTTCAACACCTGGCCGGTGATGTAGTCGGAGGCCGGGCTGGCCAGGAAGAGCACGGCCTCGGCGATATCCTCGGGAGTCCCCAGTCGTTCCATGGGAATCGCCTTGATGAGCATCTCTCTCTCTTTCGGGGGAATGGCCTGGCTCATGGCCGTATCGATGAACCCGGGGGCCACCGCATTCACCTGGATGTTCCGGCTGGCATACTCCCGGGCCACGGATTTGGTGAACCCGATCAATCCCGCCTTGGAGGCGGCATAGTTGGCCTGGCCCGCGTTGCCCATCTGCCCGGTGACCGAAGCGATGTTGATGATCTTGCCCCCCTTCCGTTTGATGAGGGGGCGCAGGGCGGCTTTGGTGCAGTGAAAGGCCCCTTTCAGGTTCACGTCCAGGACCAGGTCCCAATCTTCTTCCTTCATGCGCAAAAGAATCCCGTCGCGGGTGATCCCCGCGTTATTGACCAGGATGTCCAGACCCCCGAAAGCTTCCACGGTCTTTTCCACCATGGCCTCGGCGGCCTTGGCGTCGGCGACGCTCCCGCCGACAGCCACGGCCTTTCTCCCCAGGGATTCGATCTCCTGGCAGGTCTCCCGGGCCTTCTCCAGGTTGATATCGGACACCGCCACCTGGGCCCCTTCCCGGGCTAGAAGCAGGGCGATGGCCTTGCCGATCCCCTGGGCGCCACCGGTGACCAAAGCGACTTTCCCATCGAGTTTGCCCATATCGACTCCCCAAATTTCAAAAAAAGAAAAAATTATTGGACACAGATTCACACAGATAACCGCAGATAAAACATTTCAAACATCAAAAAATACAAAATTTCCCCAAAATTGAGGATCGCCAGCACAGATGAATTCGGTTAGGATTATTTTTTATTCATCTGTGTTTATCTGTGTTCATCTGCGTCCCATACACTAATTATCTTTCAATAGTTCTTGCGCCTTTTCCCAGCTGGCCCCGTCTTCCACGTTGGCCATCTTCGCGTCCCGGCTGATCCGCCGCATCAGGCCGGAGAGAACCTTTCCCGGGCCCACTTCCAGGACCAGATTGGCTCCGGTGGCCAGGAGTTTCTGCATGCATTCTT
Source organism: uncultured delta proteobacterium (assembly GCA_963802665.1). GTDB lineage: Bacteria > Desulfobacterota > SM23-61 > SM23-61 > SM23-61 > SM23-61. Next base: position 18,395 of record CAWDJO010000016.1, read on the forward strand.
CCCAGCGCACCGGATGGTCCACCTGTTTGACCAGGAGTTCCCGAATCTTGTCTTTTCCCGGGTAAAAATCGGCGTTCGCGTTGGAAAGCACGGGGAAATGCAGATCTCCCACCTCCGCTTTGTCCAGCTCGGCTTTCAACCGCTCCCCCGCCGGCTTCATCAGCGGGCTATGGAAGGGCGCACTCACCGGGAGCTGAACCGCCTTCTTTCCCGCCTGCCGGGAAACGATGTCCACCGCTCTCCGGACGGCGGTGGCATGCCCGGCAATGGCGATCTGCCCGGGGGAATTGAAGTTGGCCGGAGAGAGGATTTCTCCCCCGGCGGCCTCCCGGCAGAGGGATTCCACTTCAGGCCCGGACATTCCCATGATCGCCGCCATGGCCCCCATCCCCACGGGAACCGCTTCCTGCATGAACTTCCCGCGCAGGTGAACGAGGCGCACGGCATCGGCAAACCGCAGCCCTCCGGCGGCGACCAGAGCCCCGTATTCTCCCAGACTGTGCCCCGCGGCAACGGCGGGGATGATCTCCCTTTCCGCCTGCATCACCCGCAGGACGGCGACGGAAGTCGTAAGAATCGCCGGCTGGGTGTTGGCCGTGAGCTTCAGCTCTTCCTCCGGCCCCTGGAAGCACAGCTTGGCGATATCGTACCCGAGGGCATCATTGGCTTCTTCAAAGACCTCCCGGGCTGCCGGGGAGCGGTCGAAGAAATCCTTTCCCATCCCCACGTACTGGGAGCCCTGCCCCGGAAACACGAAGGCCATCTTCTTCATTTGCTGGCTAGCTCCTTGATCAGGGCCTGACCGATGACGTTGCGCTGGACCTGATTGGTTCCCTCGTAGATCTGCAGAATCTTGGCATCCCGCATCATCTTCTCCACGGGGTAATCCCGCATGAACCCGTAGCCGCCGAAGATCTGGACCGCGTCCACCGTGACCTTCATGGCACACATCCGTGGGAAAGAGCTTGGAGATGGCCGAATACTTGGAAATGTCCTTGGGATTGGTGTCCACCCAACGGGCCACGGCGTAGACCAGGGCCCGCGCCGCCTCGATCTGGGCGGCCATGTCGGCCAGGATATGTTGCACGGCCTGGAAGGAGATGATCGGTTTTTCAAACTGATGCCGTTCCCTGGCGTAGGCCACGGCGGCCTCAAAGGCTCCCTGCGCCAGGCCTACGGCCTGGGCGCCGATTCCCGGGCGGGTCTTGTCCAGGGTGCGCATGGCCACGATAAAGCCCATCCCTTCGCGGCCGATGACGTTTTCTTTGGGAACCCGGCAGTCCTCGAAAACCAGCTCCCGGGTCGCCGAGCAGCGGATGCCCAGTTTCTTTTCCTTCTTTCCGAAGTTGAAGCCCGGCATTCCCTTCTCCACGATGAAGGCGGTGGCTCCCCGGGGGCCTTTGCTCTTGTCGGTAAGGGCGATGACCGAATAGGTTTCGGCCTCTCCGCCGTTGGTGATCCACTGCTTGGTCCCGTTGAGGATGTAGGAATTTCCCTCTTTGCGGGCGGTGGTCCGAATCCCCCCGGCGTCGCTTCCGGCACCCGCCTCGGTCAGCCCGAAGGCGGCCAGTTTTTTCCCGGAGGCCACCGGAGGAAGGTATTTCTTCTTCTGTTCCTCGCTCCCGAAGAGGAGGAACGGGTAAGACCCCAGGCCGGAGGCGGCAAAGGAAACGGAGACCCCGATGCAGGCCCGGGAGATTTCTTCGATGGCCAGGCAGTTTTCAAAGGACCCGAACCCCAGCCCTCCGTATTCCTCCGGAATGTAGATTCCGAAGAGGCCGGCATCGGCCAGGTATTTTAGCGGCCCCCAGGGAAATTCCTCTTTCTCGTCCAGCTCGGCCCGAACCGGGACCACCTGTTCTTCCGCGATCTTCCGGGCCAGGTCCCGGATGGATTTTTGATCTTCGGTAAGAAAATAATCCATGCGCCGTTCTTCTCCTTATCTCCTAAAAATGGGACGCAGAACCAAAAAATGCCAAAGACAAACCCCCATAAATTATATTGGACACAGATAAAACAGATGAACACAGATAATAAGATGATTGTCGAAAATTCGTAACGCCTAAAATCTGGGGGGAAGATCCACAGGATTAAACCCGAGGCTTTTCAATATCGGTTATCTGCATTTTCCCAAATCTGTGTTCATCTGTGTCCCATTAAATCCTATTCACCACCGGATCACGGCCCCGCCCCAGGTGATTCCGGTGCCGAAGGAACACATCAGGATCAGGTTTCCGGTTTTCAGCTTCCCGGACCGGTTCATCTCATCCAGGGCGATGGGAATGGTGGCCGAAGAGGTGTTCCCGAAACGCTCGATGTTGAGGTACACCTTATCCATCGGAAAGTTGACCATTTTGGCCGCCGCTTCGATGATCCGCGTGTTGGCCTGATGGGGAATCATAAAGTCGATATCCCCGCTTTTCAGGCCGTTGAAGTCCAGGGCCTCCTGGGACACCTCGGCCAGCGCCCGGACGGCTACCTTGAAAAGCTGGTTTCCGGCCATCTTGATGCAGTGCAGGTTCTTGTCGACGGTTTCATGGGAAGGAGGATTGGCCGAGCCCCCTCCGGGCATGTACAGGAGCTCCCAGAGAGAACCGTCGGAGTGAAGGTGGGTCGAAAGGATTCCCCGGTCCCCTTCCTCTCCCGTCAGGATGACCGCCCCGGCCCCGTCCCCGAAGAGAACGCAGGTGCCCCGGTCCTTCCAGTCGGTTATTTTGGACATGATCTCGGCCCCCAGCACCATCACCTTGCGCTTCGGGTTCTCTTTGATGAACTTATCCGCCAAAGAAAGGGTATGGATAAAGCTGGTGCACCCGGCCAGAATATCAAAACCCGCCGCTTTCTTGGCCCCGATTTTGGACTGGATGAAACAGCTGGTGCAGGGGAAGAACATATCCGGGCTGTTGGTCCCGGTGATGATGAAATCGAGTTCCTCCGCCGACATGCCGGCCATCTCCAGAGCTTTCAAGGCCGCCTGGGTGGCCAAATCCGAGGTGGCCACGTCGCGCTCCACAATCCTCCGCTCCCGGATTCCGGAGCGGGAGGTGATCCATTCGTCGGACGTATCCACCATCTTTTCTAATTCCGCATTCGTCAGGACTTTGGGAGGAACGTAAGAACCCGTGGAAATGATGCGCGACCTGATCATGTTTTTTATCCTGCTCCGCGTATTAGACCCCTTTCCCCCTTCCCGGGACAGGGAAGACCGAAGAGGAGTCCTTGGAACGATCCTTTCAGCTGCTGATCTTTTCTTTGATCTGCTCCCAGACCCTGGCTAGGCCGCCCTGCGATTGGGGTTCCTGGTTCTCTTCCAGGCTTTGGACGAGGAGCTTGGGAAGGCCGATCTGGGCATACTCGTGCGCCAGCCGGATAGCATTTTTGACGGCCTTGGGCGAAGAACGACCGTGGCCGATGATCACCACACCGTCGACTCCCAGGAGGGGTGCCCCCCCGTATTCGGAATAGTCCAGCTTCTTCTTGATATCATTCACCGCGCCCCGGGCGAGAAGATAGGCCATTTTGGCCCTCCAGTTGCCCTTGACCTCTTCCTTGATCATGGACCCGATGGCCTCGGCCAGCCCCTCGCAGATCTTCAGGGCGGCATTCCCCACGAAACCATCACAGACGACCACGTCCGCCCGCCCATTGAAGATATCCCGCCCTTCCACCGGGCCGATATACCCGATGGAGCTCTTGCGCAGGATGGCATTCGTTTCCCGGATCAGCTCGTTCCCTTTGGACTCTTCTTCCCCGTTGCTCAGCAGGCCCACCGCCGGTTTCTTGATTTTCAGGACGTATTTGGCAAAGGCCTCGCCCATGATGGCGAATTGGACCAGGTGAAAGGCCTTGCAATCCACATTGGCCCCGGCATCCAGGAGAAGGGTCCAGCCTTTCAGCGTGGGGAAAATCGTCCCGATGGCGGGACGGTCCACTCCCTTTAATTTTTCCAGCACAAAAACCGCCGTGGCCAGGACCGCCCCGGAATTCCCCGCGCTGAACAGGCCGGCGGCCTCCCCTTTTTTCACCAGGTCGTAAGCGACCTTGATGGAGGAATCCTTTTTCTTGCGGATGGGGGTCAGCGGAGACTCACCCATGCCCACCGCCTCGGAGGCATGGACCACGGTCAGGGGAAGAGAATCACTCCCCGGATGCCGGGCGATCTCTTTCCGCACGGCTTCCTGATCTCCCACCAGTACCACGGGAACCCCGAATTCGCGGGCTGCGAGAACCGCCCCTTCCACGATCGTTTGGGGGGCAAAGTCCCCGCCCATGGCGTCGACGGCGATTTTCATCGGCTTGCGTTCCCCTAGGTTTCTTCGGTCTCGATCATCGTTCGGCCGCGGTAACTCCCGCAGTGGGGGCAGACCCGGTGAGGGGCTTTGACCTCCCCGCAGGTCTGGCAGATGGAAAACTGGGGAGACGCCAGGCGATCATGCGTCCGTCGTTTGTCCCGTCTGGTTTTGGAATGTCTTCTTTTAGGGTTGGGCATACGGCATTCACCTCGTGGTTAATGAACCCGGAAATTTTTCAAGGACGCGAGCCGGGGATCGATTTCCGCGCCCGGGCACTGGCAGGTCTCCCGGTTCAAGTTTTTCCCACAACGCTGACATAAACCCCGGCAATCCTCCCGGCAGATGACCTTGGGGGGAAGAGTTAATAATACCTGGTCTTGGACCAGGGGGCTCAAATCGACCTCCTCCCCCTCGTAAAAATCGCTCTCTAGGTCCTCCCGGCTGAGTTCAATCTCCTCGGGAGGGGCAAGACGGGGATCGGGTTTGGGCTTTATGCTTACCTGGATCTCGGAGGAAAGCGTCAGGGCGAAAGGATCGAGGCAGCGGGCACAGATGCACTTGACCCGGGCTTCGACCCGGCTCTTCACCAGGATGATCCTTCCCGAACGGGAAAGATTCACCCGGACCTGCACCGGACCGGCAAAATGAAGGCCGGAATTGGTGGTTTCCCCGCCCAAACGCTCATTCAGGGGTCCTTCATCCTCCAGAAAAGACTCCTGCTTCCCCTGCGCGGGTATGTCTTCGACTCGAATAACCAAGGCTCAAAAAGCTCCGAATCGAATATAAAGATTTTAATATATAATGAAATGCCCCTTTGTCAAGGGAAATATCTCTCGCCAAGCCTTGTTTTATCTGCTAGGTCGTGGTAATGAATAATCATTTTCAGATCGGGCTGGTGGAGGAAACAACCCTTGGAAATCAGAGAATTCCAGAATCTCATCCGTCAGATCTACCTGGACCGCGACCAGAAGCGGGGAGCGGACAAGACCTTCCTCTGGCTCCTGGAGGAAGTCGGGGAACTCACCCGGGCCTACCGGCGGGGAGAGGATCACGTGGGGAAAGAAATGGCCGATGTCCTGGCCTGGATGGTATCGGTCGCCAACCTTCTGGGAATCGACCTGCAGACCGAAGTCCTGAAAAAATACCCCCGGGTATGTCCCCTTTGCTCTTCCAGTCCATGCACCTGTCCGCTTCCGGTAACCTGAAAAGCACAGATAAGGGCATGGAGCGATACGAGTATCAGAGCCAGAGGCTAAAGACTATAACCAAGGATTGGCGTTTTTGCTTTGTCTTGCTCTTTGCTCTATGCCCTTTTATTCTTTGGACCGGAAAACCTCTTCCTCCAACTCCCGGAGTTCTTCTTCATCAAACCCGAAATAATGCCCTACTTCATGGATCACCGTTTGGCGAATATTTTCCCTTAATTCCTGCAGGTTCCTGCTGATTCTCTCCAGGGGCTTCCGGTAGATGAGGATCCGGTCCGGAAGGACATTCCCGTACCAGAAGCCCCGATCCTTTCGTGAAATCCCATGGTAAAGGCCGAGTAAATTCTGGTCCTCCTCCTCCCATTCTTCAGGGAGGTCGGAGGGCTCGTCTTCCACCATGAAAGCCACATTTTCCAGCTGATCCTTCAGCTCCCGGGGGATGGTTTCCAGGGCCTCCTTAACCATCTTTTCGAAGGCTCGCCTTCCCGCCGAGAACCCTTCTTTCGAAACTTTTGAGCGCGGCATTTTCCCCCTCTTCCCGGAAGACGAAATCCTCAAAAATTCCGTTGCAATATTTTTTCCCTTATTGTATTCTTGCGCTGAAGTTCTGAAAAGGATATATTTATCCTTATCGAATTCTTAAAAAAACAAGGAGGTAAAGTAGGATGAAAAAACTTTTGGTACTTCTCATCGCGCTGATTTTCGCTCTTTCCCTGACCGGATTGGCCTTCGCTCAGGCCAAGGCTGAAAAGCCGGCCAAACCGGCAGAACCCGCTAAACCCGCGGAACCGGCCAAGCCCGCCGAGGTGGCGAAACCTGCCGAGCCGGCCAAACCGGCTGAGGTCAAGAAGGAAGCTCCCCCCAAACCCGTGGTGTACCGCTTGGGCGGACAGGTGACCGCGGTGGATGCGGCCGGCAAAAAAGTCACCATTGCCCAAAATTCGGTAAAGCAGCAGAAGAAGGTTACCCTGGGGGTCAGCAAGAAGGCGGCTCAGGACCTGGCGGGGATCAATGTGGGCGATGTGGTCAACGTCATGGTGACCGGCAAGACCATCACCTCGATCAAAAAAATCTATTAAAGGAATTGACGGCCCAAGCTTAGGAATTTTCCGTCATTTCCGACGGCCTGCGGAGAAGGCGTCCTGATGGGATGCCTTCTCTTTTTTGTTTTTACTCCGGTTGCCCGGAAGGAAATCCCATACCGGCCATCCCCTGCTCCTGGCCAGGCGTCTGAGCTTCGGGTCCGGATTCACGACCCGGGGGTTTCTTACCCTTTCCAGGAGGGGAAGATCGGTGATGCTGTCCGTGTAGAAGGTGCTCTGGCTGAGATCCGCCCCCAGTTCCCGGGCGAGTTTTTCCGCCCAGAATACCTTGCCCTGGCGGAAGCAGAGGGGTTTGATGTAGTTACCCGGTGAAGACCCCCTGCCGGAGCTCCAATTGGGTGGCCAGTACATGGGGCACGCCCAGGTAACGGGCCAGCGGGGCCACGGCATAGGTCGTGGCATTGGAAATGATGGCCACTCTCTCCCCCTGCTCCAGGTGTTGATGAACAAAATCATGAGCTTCGGGATAGATCAGGGGTCGGACCACATCTTGAACCACTCCTGGCAGAACTGAATCAGTTCTTCCTCGCGGACCCCCACGAGGGGGCGCAGGGAATCCCGGTAAGCCACTTCCATGTTCAGGAGATCATACCGGTAGCGGAGATAATCGACCATGGATTTGACCACCTTCCAGCGGGTGGTCTTCCCCCGGCGCAGGGAATAGCGCATAAAGGAGACCCCGGAGTTTCCGGAGATCAGAGTCTTGTCCATGTCGAAGAAACAAACGTGATCCGTCGGTCATCGGAGGAGAAATCAGCTTGGCCGGAGGATTCCCCAGGCTTGCGAGAGGTCTCCATATCACTCATATTTTAAACTTGCGCTTTATAAATGCAAAGAATATAATTTATTATTTTAATATATCTTTTGCCTCACCCTTTACGCAGGAAACGGGGGATGAGACCCTCCATGGGCGGAATTCTAAGGTTATAAAAACTATATAACAGGAGTGCATGGGTGAAGAGAACTTATCAACCTAGCAATATTCGACGCAAAAGAACCCACGGGTTCAGGAAGCGGATGTCTACCAAGGGCGGGCGGCTGGTCCTGAAGCGGAGGAGGGCGAAGGGCAGGAAGAGACTGATCGTCGAGGCAAGGGAATCCTGAGAGCCGATTCTCCTTAGAAATCGGAGCCCTGGAAAATGGCCCAGCTTACCTTCCGAAAAGAGGAGAGGATTCGCAAGCGGGCCGACTTCCAGCGTATTTCCAGGGAAGGCGCTAAATATCCAGACTCCCCATTTTCGGAGTTTCCATCTGCCCCAACGGTCTGTCCCATTCCAGGTTGGGGGTCACGGTGGGGAGAAAAATCGGTCCGGCGGTCCAGCGGAACCGCATCAAGCGCCGGGTCCGGGAGTTTTTTCGCCTGAACAAAGATTCGCTGCCGGGATCTTCGGACCTGGTGGTCACGGCCCGGGAAGGGGCGGCCAGTCTGAATTTTTGGCAAGTATCTGAAGAATTGAAAGGATTGTTTCGAGGGCGTTAGCCCTCTTACACAGGGATGTTGACCAAGATCATTCTGGGTCTCATTCGATTTTATCGATATTTTCTCTCCCCGCTGACCTTTCCCTCTTGTCGCTTTGCGCCCTCTTGCTCCGCCTATGCCATGGAAGCTGTGGAGCGGTTTGGTCCGGCCAAGGGGCTGCTCCTGGCAGCTTGGAGAATCCTGAGGTGCCATCCCTTTCATCCTGGCGGCTACGATCCGGTGGTGAAAAACCACGATCGGTCGGCCCGGAGTTAAGCCCACGGAGGTAACCTATGCAGATTCGGGCCCTGTTGGCAGTCATTATTTCCCTGATCATCCTGGTCATTTACCAGTCCTATTTCGCCCCCCCTCCCCCGGCTCCGGAAAAGCCGGCTGCGGAAAAAGCCCAGACCGCGCCGCCGGCCAAAGAGGAGCCGGTCAAGGCCGTCTCCCCCGGAGAGAAAATCCCCGGGGCCCGACCCGTCCCGGCGGCCCGACCCGGCTCCGGCCATCAAGGCCGAGCCCGGAAAAGACATTACCGTTGACACCCCCTTCTACACGGCGGTCTTCAACACCCGGGGGGCCCGCCTGAAAGATTTCCGGGTTAAGAAGTACCTGGATAAGATCGGCGACGGGGCCAAGCCGATCAACCTGGCCACGGAGAACCTGGGAAGCGAATATCCCTTCGGAATGGATGTCACCCATGCCAATTTTCCTTTTTCTCCCGACCTCCTCTTCCAGGTGAATGCCGAAACTCTCAAACTGGGCCCGGATCGAAAAGAGGGGGAACTGGTTTTCACCTGGGAGTCCCCTGAGGGCCTGAAGCTGACCCAGCAGATGATCTTCCATGCCGAGAGCTACCGGATCGACATCAACCTCCAGATGGCCAACCTCTCTTCCCAGGTGGTCGAAGGAAGGCCGACCCTGCTTTGGGCGGGGAAACTCCCTCCCCCATCGAACGGAGGCGGGATGGCCTGCATTCCCGGATCCGGCGGAAGTTCAAGCGCGGCCACTCCTCCCTTCACGGCGCTGGTCAAAAAGGAATTCCAGGAAATCGAGCTGGGCGACCTGAAGGGGGGAGAAAAGCGTTTCACTGAAAATGTCCAGTGGGGAGGATTCCAGGACCAGTACTTCCTGGCCGCCTTCATCCCCCAGAAATCGGAAGGCACCGAGCTCATCTTGAAAAAGGTCTCCGATACGGCCGCCGAGCTGCGCATGGCCGGTCCCAAGGCATCCCTTTCTCCGGGAACCCAATTCTCCCAGTCCTACCTCATGTTCCTGGGCCCCAAGGACCTGGACACCCTCAAGGCCTTCGGCTCACGACCTGGATAAGGCCCTGGACTTCGGCTGGTTCGACATCGTGGCCAAGCCCATGCTCTGGGCCATGAAATTCTTCTACCAGTACGTGGGGAATTACGGCCTGGCCATCATCATCCTTACGATCATCATCAAAATCATCTTCTGGTACCCGACTCATCTCAGCATGAGGTCCATGAGAGAGATGAAAAAGCTCCAGCCCGAGATGGCCAAGCTCCGGGAGAAATACAAGGACGACAAGGAAAAAATGAACAAGGAGATGATGGAGCTCTACCGACGCTACAAGGTGAATCCCATGAGCGGCTGTCTGCCCATGGCCATCCAGATTCCGGTCTTCTTCGCCCTCTATAAAGTTCTCCTCTATTCCATCGAGCTGCGCCATGCGCCTTTCTACTGGTGGATCCAGGACCTCTCCGCCGCGGATCCCTATTACATCTCTCCCATCCTGATGGGGGGCTCCATGTTCGTCCAGCAATGGATGACCCCCACCACGGGAGACCCCACCCAGGCCAAGATGATGCTGATCATGCCCGTCGTCTTCACTTTCATGTTTTTATCCTTTCCCACGGGTCTGGTCATTTACTGGTTCTTCAGCAACCTGCTCTCCATCGGGCAGCAGCTCTACATGAACCGGCAAATCAAATAACTGCGAGGGAACCCATGAAGTCTGTCGAAACCGAGGGCAAAACCATCGAGGAAGCGATCCAGAAAGCCTGCGAGGAGCTGCGCGTTTCGCGGCAGGACCTGGAGATCGAGGTCCTTTCCGGCGGTTCCAGCGGATTCCTGGGGCTGGGGGCCAAGAATGCCAGGATTCGCGCCACGGTGAAGGAGATTTCCGCCCCTCGTACCCCAGAAGCCCGTCCTTCTGCCGCCCTCTCTGACAACCAGGCAGCCGAGACCGCCAAGAAAACCCTGCAGGATATTCTTCGTCTCCTGGAGGTGGAAGCGACCGTCGACCTGAAGGAGGATTCCGAGCGGATTCTCCTGAACATCCAGGGAGACGGCAGCGGGCTCCTCATCGGGCGCAAGGGCCAAACCCTGGATGCCATGGAGTATCTGATCAACAAGATCGTCCACAAAGACGCGGAAGACAAAAAAAGGATCGTGGTGGACACCGAGAACTATCGCTTCCGCAGGGAAGATTCCCTGGTCAAACTGGCCCAACGCCTGGGAGAAAAGGCCAAACGCCTGGGCCGCCCGGTCACCATCAGCCCCATGAGCGCCCACGACCGGCGAATCATCCATCTGGCCCTGCAGGACGACAAGACCCTGCGCACCTGGTCCACGGGAACGGGGCTTTACCGGAAAGTGATCATCAGCCCCGAAAAGAAGCCTTCATGAACCCAGGGGACACGATTGCGGCGATCTCCACCCCCCTGGGGGTCGGGGGGATCGGCGTCGTGCGCCTCAGCGGCCCGCAAGCCCGGGAGATCCTCGGAAAGGTCTTCCGACGGCGCCGGGGCAAGGGCCCCCTCCTTTCCCACCGTTTCTATCTCGGCGAAATCATCCGCCCCCGGGACACCGCAGTGATCGATGAGGTCCTGGCGTCCTTCATGGAAAAGCCGCGCACGTATACGCGGGAAGACGTTGCGGAAATCCAGGCCCACAGCGGGGTTCTGGTTCTCCGGGAAATCCTCGACGCCGTCCTGCAGTCCGGCGCCCGCCTGGCCGAGCCCGGGGAGTTCACCAAGCGGGCCTTCCTGAACGGGCGGATCGACCTCACCCAGGCCGAGGCGGTCATCGATCTCATCCAATCCAAGACCCGTCGGTCCCTGGAAATGGCCAACCTCCAGCGCGAGGGTCGTCTGGGGATGGAGATCCGCCGGATCCGGGAGGACCTGCTGAACCTCATGGCCCTGCTCGAAGCGGGCATCGACTTCCCCGAAGAGGAAGTCCCCGAGTTCTCCGGCGATGAAGTCAATCGCCGTTTGCAGGACGCCCTGGAAAGACTGGATACCCTCTTGCGAACCTATGACGCAGGGGAAAATTTACCGCGAGGGGATTTCGGCGGTCATCATCGGCCGGCCCAACGTGGGAAAATCAAGCCTGCTGAACGCCCTTCTCCGGGAAGACCGGGCCATCGTGACCCCCATCCCGGGCACCACCCGGGACGTCATCGAAGAGGTGGTAAACGTCCGGGGGATTCCGCTGAAGATCATGGATACGGCCGGTCTTCGCCATACGCGGGATGCAGGTGGAGGTAGAAGGGGTACGGCGCACCCGGGACCGTCTGGCCCGGGCGGACCTGGTCATCTGGGTCGTGGACGGTTCAGAGCCGATAACCGCTCAGGATCTGGATATCCTCCCCGAGGTTCAACCGAGGAAGACGGTGGTGGCGATGAACAAGAACGATCTGCCCCCGCGTCTGGACCCGCGCGACCTGGGAGAGCATCTCCCCGGGGCGCCCTTGATTCCCGTATCTGCTCTCCACCACTCCGGGATTGACCGTCTGGAAGAGGCCATCCGGGACCTCGTCCTGGACGGCCGGCAGGACTCCTCCGCCGAGATCCTTCTTTCCAATCTTCGCCACAAGCAGGCCTTGGAGAA
>CAWDJO010000017.1:0-8927 GCA_963802665.1 uncultured delta proteobacterium
GAAATACAAGAAGTAAGAACGATTGGGACGCAGATGAACGCAGATTTCGCTTCCCGCCTTGACACCGTGAAAGAAACTGATGTATGGGTTAGATGTTTGGAAGGCAGAGGATGGGATCCGATGATTCCATTCTCGAATGGAAATTTTCAAAAGGAGGCTCCTATGTTTCGAAGCGCTATGACCGCGGTGGTTTGTTTTTTAATGATGATCGCAGTTGCCTTTCCGGTTGGAGCGGCCGAGAAGTATCCCGACCGCCCCATTGACTTCATCTGCACCTGGGGCGTGGGCGGAGGGGCGGACCAGATGGCCCGGACCGTCGCCAAGCTGACCGAGAAATTCATCGGAGTGGCCATGCCGGTTTCCAACATTCCCGGCGCTTCGGGAAATACGGGGATGTCCAACCTCCTGGCGGCAAAGGCGGATGGATATACGGTGGCCACGTACATCGCCGATACGCTCGGCACGATTCCTGCGGGAACCGCCCGTCACAAGATCGCGGATTTTGAATGGATCGTGCGCACCCAGGTGGCCCAGTCCTATCTCTTCGTCAAAATGGACAGCCCTTTCAAGACCATTCAGGACCTTCTGAAATACGCCAAAGAAAATCCGGGAAAGTTGAAAGTCGCCGCCACCGGCTTTGGAACGGTGGATGACATCACCGTCCGTTACCTGGCCTCCAAGGGTTACAAGATGACCACCATCCCCATCCCTCAGCCCGGCGAGAGATACGCTTCCACCCTGGGGGGGCACTCGGAAGTCCTCTACGAACAGGCCGGGGACATCAAGCAGTACCTCGAGGCCAAACAGCTTCGGCCGATCATCATCTTCTCGCAGAAGCGTCATCCCGCTTTCCCGGATGTCCCCTGCTCTTTGGAACTGGGCTATGATATCTTCCTCCCCCAATTCCGTTCCATCGTGGCCAAGAAAGGAGTCCCGGCGGACCGGGTCAAGGTCCTGGCGGAGGCATTCCGGAAAGCCCTGGACACCCCCGAATGGAAGAAATTCGGCCAGGATCAGTACCTGGACCCCGACAGTTACCTGGGGCCGGAAAAATTCCCCGCCTGGGTCGCCTCGGAAGTGGAAACCATGCGCAATCTCATGAAGACCTTCGGAATCATCAAATAGGCACGATCGGCTCCCTCATCCAGGAAATGGCGCTCTACCGGGCTAACCCTCCCGGAGAGCGCCCGCCTCCCTCTCTCATCCGGTATCCCCGGAAAAGGAGCGAATCAAGGATCGAGACGCGGTTTTCACTGAATCCCGAGGATTCATCAAAATGAAAAGCAGCCCATCAGAAACCAGGAAAGCAGGCATTGCGGGCCCCGACATGAAATCGCTTGCCGGGCTTGGGTTGATCATCCTGGCGGCGGTCTATTTTTACGTTCTTGCGGGGAAAATCGACGAAAATCCCATTCCCGGCCAGCTGGGACCCGCCTTTTGGCCCCGGGTGATGCTGGTCCTGCTCATCGCCAGCTGCGGGATTGAAGGCGTTCGAGGTTTTCCGGGGAGGGGGCAAAGGGGTGGCGGACGTCGTTGGCTCAGGGCCGCTTCTGGAAGTAAACCGCCTCAAGCTCTGGGTCATGATTGCCATGGTCCTGGGAGTCGTGTATTTTCTGGAGGTTCTGGGATTCGCCCTGGCCAATTTTATCTTTCTTCTCTTATTCATGCGCATCGCCGGGTTGAGGAGAATCCCGCCCTTGTTTCTGATTTCGCTTTTGGGGACCGTGGCGCTCCTCTACCTCTTCGTAAAAGTGGTGTATCTTCCCTTGCCCAAGGGGCAATGGTTTTTCGATGACCTGACGATTCTTCTCTACCGGTTTCTGCGCATCATTTGAAATTCGGGAAACAACCTTTGTCCCATTCATCTCTATCCCCTTCCCCCTGTCTTCTGCCTCGCGCGGCGGCAGAGCAGGGTTGAAAGGGTTAGGAGAAATGAAATGATCGATCAACTTGCCCTTCTGGGGGCCGGGCTTATGAACCTCTTCGACCCCCTGAATTTTTCCATGATCGTGGTCGGACTCGTGGTGGGGGTCTTGGCCGGGGCTCTGCCGGGCATTACCATGCTTAACGCCATCGTCCTGGTCCTGCCCTTTACCTACCTCATGGGGATCGTTCCTTCCCTGCTGCTCATGACCTCGGTTTACTGCGGGGGGGTCTTCGGGGGATCGATCACCGGCATTCTCTTCAACATTCCCGGCGACCCCATGAACGTCCCCACCACCTGGGAGGGATATGCCCTGAACAAGAAGGGTTTTGTCTCCAAGGCCCTGGGCATGGCGATCATGTGCTCGGCCATCGGCGGTTTTCTCAGCGCCCTGATCATGACCGTGGCCTCCCCCCCATTCGCCAAAGTGGCCCTCACCTTCTCTTCCTGCGAATATTTTGCCGTCGTCTTCCTGGGACTGGCCAGCGTCGTGGTGATCGGCACGCAATCCATCGGGAGCGCCCTGATCTCCCTCTTCATCGGGATGTTCCTGGCCAGCATCGGCATCGATGACATCTACGGGGCTCCCCGCTTCACCTTCGGGTCCCGCATCATGGAAACGGGAATCAACTTCGTCACCGTCCTGATCGGTCTCTTCGCCATCGGCGAGGTCCTGGACCAGTTGTCCGTGAAGAAAGAGGGGGAAGGGCTCTCCCGCCTCCGGCCCAAAACCACCCTCCCCCGATTCGAGGAAATCTGGGGCCTGCGGAACACTATCCTCCGCGGCCTGGGCATCGGGACGGTGATCGGAGCCATCCCCGGGACGGGCGCCACGGTTGCTTCCTTCGTCAGTTACGGAGTCGAGAAACAGGTCTCCAAGACGCCGGAAAAGTTCGGCACGGGAGTATGGGAAGGGTTGGCCGCTTCGGAGACATCCATCAACGCCTCCACGGGCGGGGCCATGATCCCGCTCCTGACCCTGGGAATCCCGGGAAGCGGGGCCACCGCGGTCATGATGGGCGCTTTCCTCCTCCACGGGATTCAGCCGGGGCCTCTCCTCTTCACCAAAGCCCCAGAGTCCGTGTACACCATTTTCGTCGGAATGCTGGTGTGTAATCTCATCATGATCCTGGCCGGACTGATCACCGCCAAGTTCTTCTCCGAGCTGATGCGGGTTCCGGAAAATATTCTTTCGGCGCTTCATCATCTCTTTCTGCCTCGTGGGGGCCTTCGCCCTCCGCAATGACATCACCGACGTCTGGTTTATGTCCATCTTCGGAGTCGTGGGGTATTTCATGCGGCGCTACAACCTCCCTTCCCCTCCCATGATCCTGGGCCTGATCCTCGGGCCCCTGGCGGAAAAATATTTCCTGACCTCCATGATCGGTGCCGGCAACGACTTTACCATCTTCTTCACCCGACCGGTGAGCGGTTGTCTGATGGTCATCTCCATCGGGCTCCTCCTTATGCCCTTTCCTAAGAGGTCTGGGAAAGAAAGGGAAGAAAGTCTCAGGCTCAAAAATGAGCGACTCGGAAGGAAACCAAGACCGTCGTCCTGGGAGTCCTGGGAGTGGATGCCCACGTGGTGGGAAACAAGATCATGGCCCATGCCCTGGAGAGCGAGGGGTTCAAGGTCGTCAACATCGGAACCTTTTCCTCCCAGCAGGATTTTATCCGCGCGGCCATCGAAACCGCGGCGGACGCCATCCTGGTGGGCTCCCTCTGCGGCCACGGGGAGATGGAGTGCCGCGGGTTCCGGGAAAACTGCATCGAGGCGGGAGTCGGGGAGATCCACCTGGTCGTCGGCGGAAACCTGGTGGTGGGCAAGCAAAATTGGGAAGAAGTGGAAAAGCGTTTCCTCCAGATGGGCTTCAACCGCGCCTATCCCCCCGGCGTCTCTCCCAAACAGGTCATCGCGGATTTGAAAAAGGATTTGGACAAAAAGGCTGAGGTTAAGGTTCAGGTCGAGCTCTTCCTTAACCTTAGCCTCAACCTTAACCTGATTTCCCGTTATGTCCCTTGCCCTTTTGATAGATTTCGGCAGCACCTTCACCAAGATCCTGGCGGTTGATTTGGCCGCCGAAGAGATTCTCGCCTACGCCCAGAGCTGCACCACCGTGGAAACGGACATCATGCTGGGGCTGCGGCGGGCCCTGGACCTCCTTCCCCCTCATTTGCAGGGCGCCCCTTATGAATGCAGGCTGTCCAGCAGCAGCGCCGCCGGCGGCTTGGGAATGATCACCATCGGCCTGATTCCCGAGCTTTCCGCTGAGGCGGCCCGGCGAGCTGCGCTCGGAGCCGGGGCTAAGGTGGTCAAGGTTTATTCTTTCCGCCTCTCGGCCCGGGAGTTGGAGAGAGCTGGAACAGCCTGAAGCCGGACATCCTTCTCCTGGCCGGGGGCACGGATGGGGGGAACAGCGAAGTCATCCTCGACAATGCCCGCCTGCTTGCGGCCAGCGGGATCCAGTGCCCCGTCCTGATTGCCGGGAACAAAGCGGCGGCGGACGAGGTCCAATCCATTCTGTGCGCCGCCGGGAAAATCACCCTTCTGACCGACAACGTCATGCCGGAAGTGAATGTGCTGAACGTGGAGCCGGTCCGGGAGATGATCCGGAAAGTCTTTATCGAAAGGATCATCGAGTCCAAGGGTTTGAAGAAGGCGGAAGAATTTGTCGAGGGCATCCTCATGCCCACGCCCACGGCCGTTTTGCGGGCCGCTCAGCTTCTCTCCCAGGGGACGGGTTCGGAGAAAGGGCTGGGAGACCTGGTCATCGTGGATATCGGGGGGGCTACGACCGACGTCCATTCCATCGGCGCGGGAAACCCGGTTCAACCGGGGGTGGTGCGCAAAGGCCTGCCGGAGCCTTTGACCAAACGAACGGTCGAAGCAGACCTGGGTCTCCGTTACAATGCCAGTACGATTCTTAAGTTGTGCGGGGAGGGGCGAATTCTCCGGCATGCCAGCCTTTTCCAAAAAGACCTCGCCCCAAGACTTGAAAAGCTTTCTCAGTGCGTGGAGGTCCTTCCCCAAACGGCGGAAGATCAAGACCTGGATTTTGCCCTGGCAACCTGCGCGGCCCGGGCGGCCATGGAGAGGCATGCTGGGGCGATCGAAGCCCTCTGGGGTCCCCAGGGACAATACTACGTCCAGTATGGAAAAGACCTGACCAGCGTCGAACACCTCATCGGGACGGGAGGAATTTTCATCCACCACCGCCAGGCTGGCGATATTCTAAGGGGAACGCTTTTTTCTCCGGAAGAGCCTTTTTCCCTGCGGCCCAAGGCCCCGAACCTGTACACCGATGCCCGGTACTGCCTTTTTGCGGTGGGGCTGCTGGCGGAGCGCTATCCAAAAGCCGCCTTCCGGATTGCCAGGAAATACCTAAAAAAATGGAACTGAAATCTTTGCCACAGAGGGCACAGAGGACACAGAGAGAAAGACTGGAAAATTGGAATGATGGAATATTGGAATATTGGGAAACCAATTGCATTGCCCACCCTTCCATCATTCCATCATTCCATTATTCCATTTTTCCATTTTTTGCCTGTTTAAACTCTGCGATTTCTGCGTCCTCTGCGGTTAAGGATTTTTTATGGAACTGAACAATAAACGCTGGTCCGATGAAGAGTTTCTGGCCGAACGGGAGAAGGTCCTTTCGTTCTGGCCGACGGGGAAAGAGATCGATCTTGAGGAAGTCGTCGAATACCTGAAAAGCCTTCCTCCCGAAAAGCAGTATGCCCGGGGGATCGTGCAGGCGGAGAAGGAAGGCCGCACCCTGGTCCAGCCCCGGGGAGGGGTGGCGTTGATTGACGACCATATCGCCCTCCTCCGGTGTTTGCAGGAAAAAGGAGGGGCCGACCTTCTTCCCACGACGACAGATACCTACACCCGCAACCTGAAATTTCAGGACGCCCAGCGGGGCATGGAAGAAAGCCGCAGGGCGGGCCGTTCCATGCTGAATGGTTGCCCCATCGTCAACCACGGGTTTCGGGCCGTGCGCCAAATATCGGAATCGGTTCACCGGCCGATCATCGTCCTTTCCGGAACCGCCTTTCCCCAGCTCACCGCGGAAACAGGTTTTGCCGGGGGCATGACCGCTTTTCTCGGCGCGGCAATTTCCTACACTGCCGCCTACACCAAAAACCTGCCCTTTGAACAGGGAATCCGCAATTACCAGTATCTTGACCGCCTGACCTCTTTTTATGAGAAAAGGGGGATTCGCCTTCACCGGGAGCAGCCGGGATTTCTGACCGGCACCCTGATTCCCCCCGGAATCGGAATCGCGGTGGCGGTCCTGGAGATGCTCATGGCCGCAGGCCAGGGAGTCAAGCACTACAGCATGGGCCTTTGCCAGAGCCTCAATATCTCCCAGGACGTGGCCGCTCTCCGGGCCTTAAAAGAGGTAGGAAGAGAGTACCTCCGACGATCCGGCCATGGGGGCGTCTTTTTTTCCATCGCCACCCATCAATGGATGCAGGCCTTTCCGGCTGATGAGCCCCGGGCCTATGCGGTGATCGTCCTGGGGGGGATTATCGCCGCCCTGGCGGGAGCCACGCAGGTCATCACCAAGTCCACCCACGAGGCCGAAGGGATCCCCACCCGGGAAGCGAACGCGGAAGGAGTAAAAGCGACCCGGATGGCCATCCAGCTCGTGCGCGCCAATCATTGGCCGGAAAGTCCCGAAATCCTGGAGGAAAAGAACATGATCGCCCGGGAAGCCCGTTCCATCCTGGATAAATGCTCTGGAAATGGGGGATGGAGACCCGGTCCTGGGCTCCCTCCGAGGCCTCCAGGCCGGGGTGCTGGACATTCCCTGGGCCCCCAACCAGTTTGTGACCGGCAAGGTGATTCCCGTCCGCGATGCCCGGGGGGCGATCCGCTATCTGGACCCGGCCAACCTTCCCTTCGACCGGGAGATCCGGAAATACAATCAGGAGAAGATCAGGGAGAGAGAGCGCCGCGCCGGGAAAAAGATCGACTATCAGGAAGCCATTTCTGATATCACCGAAGTGAGCAAGATGTTGGAGGACGACTGAGGCATGAGGAACGAGGTTCGAGGATCGAAACAAAAATCTTTGCCGCAACAAGGAGAACTGAATCCCATGACGGCGATAACCCCGGAAACCATCGATAAGGTCATCGAAAGCCTGAATAAGAACGAGATGGAGGCGGTGTATTTTCCCACCGTGGCCGAAGCTAGGGAAGAGGTCCTGCGAAGGATCCCTTCCGGAGCCAGGGTGGGAATCGGGGGATCGATCACCCTGAGGGAAATGGGCATCCTCGAAGCGCTGGAGAAGAGAGGGGACGAAGTTTACGATCACTGGAAAGAGGGACTCTCCAAGGAGAGACGGCAGGAAGTCGGGAAAAGGCAGCAGCGAGCCGACTTCTTCCTCACCAGCACCAACGCCCTGACCCTGGACGGAAAACTCATCAATGTGGATGCCACCGGGAACCGGGTCGCCTCCATGATCTTCGGCCCGGAAAGGGTTATGGTGATTGCCGGGATCAATAAGATCGTCAAGAACCTGAACGAAGGCCTGGCCCGGGTCAAAAAGGTCGCCGCCCCCAGGAACTGTCAGAGACGAAAGGATCCCACTCCCTGCGCCCAGGATTTGGTCTGCCATAACTGCGACACGCCGGCCAGGCTCTGCCGGGTAACGACCATCATTGAAAGAAGGCCCTGGGGAATCAAAGAGTTCGCGGTCATTCTGGTTGGAGAGGAACTTGGTTATTAAAACTCGTAGGGGCGGTTGGCGAACCGCCCCTGCAGGGGAATGGGGTCGCCGTGATGGAAATTGAAAAAATCAACCTCTACCGCCTGAAAATCCCCCTGAAACAGCCCTATAAGATCGCCACCGCGGAGATGAAAGCCTTCGATTGCACAATCGTATCCCTTCATTCCCAGGGGCATGAAGGGCTGGGAGAGGCCATGGCGGATGTTCAGGGCTATTTTTGGGAAACTGCGGATCAGGTCTGGCAGTTTGCCAAAGAGCAAGGCCCGAAGATTCTCGGCCTCCCGGCGGAAAAAGCCCGGGAGTCCATTTCCAGGCATGCGAAGGAAATGCCCTGCGCGGTAACCCCTTTCCTGACCGCCCTGGAGATGCTGAACTCGAAATCCCTCCTTGCCCCTCCTTCTGCAATGCTATCGGTGCCGATGCTGGGGATTCTCCAGGCGACGGACCGGGAGGGAATCAACAGGGAAATCGAGGAATTCATCGCCCAGGGATACGAAACCATAAAGATCAAGGTCGGTTTCGAGGTAGATAAAGATATTGAAAGAGTGAAAATTGCCCAAAAGATTATCCGGGGAAGAGCCCATCTCCGGGCGGATGCCAATCAGGGGTACAACCTTCCCCAGGCCAGGAGGTTTGTCCAGAGCATCGATCCCCAAGGGATCGAATTCCTGGAACAGCCCTTCAAAGAGAAGGATTGGGACGCCATGGTGGAACTTGCCAGGATCTCCCCCCTTCCCCTCGGGCTGGATGAGTCCATCTACGGAATGGATTCCGTGGAAAAAGCCAAAAAGCTCGGGTGCGCCCGCTTCGTCAAATTCAAGATCATGAAGATGGGCAGTGCGGAAGCTCTGGCTCAAGCGATCGAGACTTCCCGCCAAATGGGGTTCGGGATCATTCTGGGGAACGGCGCGGCCGGCGAGATCAGCTGTTACCAGGAGGCTTTGGTGGCCGGACGCATGTCGATCCGCGCCGGAGAGATGAACGGGTTCTTAAAGCAGAAAGAGTCGATCCTGGCTCAAGGGTTGAAAACCGCAGGGGGGAAAATTCTTCTGGGTTCGGATTACTGCCTTAGGCTGGATCCGCGGAAAGCTGCTCGGCTCTCCGTGGACTGCTTGAACCTGGGATAAAAGGTTGGATTGGACTTTGCCCCCGAATCGCGTTAAAATAAGCCATGATTCGACGGGCACCCTCATTTTTCCGAAAGCTCTCCGTCCTTCTGGCGGCTGTTTTCTTCTGTTCTATCCTCTACAGCCCACCCCCCTCCTCC
>CAWDJO010000018.1:0-124895 GCA_963802665.1 uncultured delta proteobacterium
CTTCAACTATAGAGAACGGATTAAATAAGTTGACATACTCAAAGGCAGCATTTTGAATCAAGCGCATGCGAGCCAGAAATCCCCCCTTGCCCCCCTTTAAAAAAGGGGGGATGGGGGGATTTCTGCGGATGTTGGACACATTGCAAGGTCACCTTATTCTTATCCTTCCCTTTAGAGAAAAATCTGATATTGATTCCGAATGGCCCGATCCACTTCCTCTGGCAGGTGAGATGCCCGGGCTCTGGAAATGAGCCTTTTAGCGATCCGTCTGGCACGGCCCCGGGCGTCCAAAGATCCTTCTTCTTCCCATTTAACCCGGGGATTCGCATCGGTCACGCCGTTTCCCGGGAAGAATTCAGTCCGCAGGTGGGCCAGGGTGTGGGGCGAGGTCATGAAATTGCCGCCCGGCCCAACCTCCCGAATCGCCTCCAGGGCCAAATGCTCGGGGTCCACGGCAATCCCTTTGAGGATCCTTAAGGCCCTGCCGATGATCTCGTCGTTCATGACGAAATGCTCGAAGGACACGGTCATCGAAGATTCCAGCATCCCGGCGGCATGGTGGATGTAATTGCATCCCCCCATCGAAGCCAGCACGGTGGACATGGCGGTCTCCCAGGCAGCCTGGGCATCCGGCTCTTTGGAATCGGAATGGCCGGAATTGGCATAATTGGGCACCCGGATGTGTCGGGCCAGCTGGTGGGTGGCGGCATTCATCATGGCCGACTCCACGGAGCCGCCCTGGAACCCCATGGTGTGCAGATTCGCCGTTTCCGGAAGAGCGCCATAGAGCACGGGGGCCCCTGGATTGGTCAACTGGCAGACCGTAATGCCCGCCAGTTCTTCGGCATGGACCAGGGCCAGAGTCCCGGCTAGAGTGATGGGGGAGGTGGATCCGGCCAGGGGGGCAGTTGAAAGAGCGACCGGGATGCGGCGCCGGCAGGCTTCCTGCGCGATCCGCAGGGGAGTAGTGCAAAATCTAAGGGGAGAGACGGCAAAGCAGCTGACAATCGACAGGAAAGGCTTCTCTTGGAGCTTTTCCAAGCTTCCCGCCACCCGGGAGGCGAGATCCAGTACCTGGAGGAATCCGGATACATCGTTTACCCCTACCATGACATGCTTCGACGTTGATTTTAAGCAGGCATAAACGATATTCACGTCCCGAAGCCCTTCGGGAATGTCCGTGGGAACGCATGGCCGCAGAAAAAAATGGATGTTCTCGAGTTGATCCACCAGCTGGCCGAAATGGTATAGGTCCCCGAGGGTGGAAGGCCGGGGCTGCCCCGTTTCCAGGTCCAGGACTTTGAGCGCCGCTCCGCCAGTCCCCAGGTATACCCGGTCTTCTCCCAGGTCCAGGTCGTTTTTCCCGTCCCGGCTGAAGAGAACAAACTTTCTCCGGGGCCTTGCCCACCTGCTCCAGGATCAGGTCGCGGGGGAAAAAGATCCGGGAAATTTTCCGATCGACCCTGGCTCCCGCCCGCTCGAGCATTTCAATCGTGTCCCCCAGGCCTGCTTCGTAACTGAAGCCGGTCTCCTCCAGAATCGCGAGTGAAGCCGAATGGATCGTTTCCACCTGCCTTTCTGAAAGGGGACGGTATTGCTTCCCTGACAATCCCTTGTTCATTCCCTCTCCTTTTCCGATCAATACCAGTAGGGCTCATCCCACATTTTCAACTTCTGTCCCAACCCCTTTTTCAGGGCGTTTTGGTAGATCGTGTAACCCCAGGATACATCCTCGATGTTCAACCCTCCCGTAAGGTAAACGACCCTTTGCCGGTCTTTGGTTCTCGCCGGGACTTCCCCGGCGACAACTTTTTTCAACTCCACGATGTCAGCGTCCCTCATTTTGCCGGCTTTGATTCGTTCATGGACCTCCGCATAGAGAATCCGGTCTCTGGACTCTTCGGGCATCTTCTCCATCTCTTCCCGCCAATCCAGGTGCATCCGCCAGTTGTCAGCCACGACTCTCGAATCCGCCAACAGGTCCTCCTTCAGGCAGGCATCCGCCGAAAGCCCCAGAAACGCTCCTTCCTTGAACATCTTCCCCTGGTAAGTGGGCCTCTGAATCCGGGAGGTCGCGGAGCAGACCGCATCGGAGTCCTTGATGGCCTCTTCCATGCTGCCCACAGCATAGGCTTTCAACCCCAGATCCCGGCTCATCTCTTTGGCCAACGCTTCGGCTTTGCCTCGATCGATATCGAATACTTTAACCTCTTTGAGCGTCTTCACCCCAGCCGCCATGGCCATCAGGCAGGCCCTTCCGATCACCCCCGCGGCAATGACCCCCGCAAGGGTGGCCCCCTTGGGGGCCAGGTATTTCGCTCCCAATCCGATTGCCGCACCCGTCCTCATGGCGCTGATCAGGTTGCCGTCCATCACCGCCAGGGGTGCGCCGGTTTCCGGGTCATTCAGGATGACCATCAGGACCGACCGGGGCAAGCCGCGCTTGGCCGGATTCTCCAGGTTGGACCCATACCACTTGACCCCGCAGACATTGAACTCCCCCCCCAGGTAGGAAATCATGGCCATGAAACGGCGGTCGGGACCGGCCACGGGCATACGGGGACCGCGGGCCTGCTTGGGCAGCCATAATTTCATCCCGTGGTGGTTCTGGGACGGCCCCCCCATCAAATAATCTCCCTGATTCATGATCTTGAAAGCCTTCTCCATGACCTCCACGCAGCCCTTCATGTCCAGAACGCCGGCTTCGATCATATCCTTCTGCGACAAGAACAAAAATTCGACTTTGCTTCCGCTCATTTTTCCTCCTTCAGGAAATCATCGGCGAGCACAACACTTGCTCTGCCTTCCTTTTTTGGTTTTCCGGAATTTATAGGCGTATCTTCAGGCCATCCTCCGGGCAGATAGGCCTCGTTTACGAGTAAAGAAAACAAGACACCTGATGTTGATCGTGTACGGCTTTTAGGACCGGCTCCTCCCGGCTGCACCCTTCCATGGCCTCCGAGCAGCGGGGATGAAACCGGCATCCCGCCGGGGGATTGATCGGACTGGGAACCTCCCCCCGCAGGATCGTCCTCTTCTTCTTCTGTTGGGGCTTCGGAATCGGGATCGCGCTGAGGAGCGCCTGCGTATAGGGATGCAGCGGATGGGAATACAATTCCGTGTCTTTGGCCACCTCAACGATTTTACCCAGGTACATCACCGCGATCCGCTCGGAGACATGTTCCACCACGCTCAGGTCGTGGGCGATGAACAGATAACTCAAACCGAACTCTTGCTTCAGATCATCCAGAAGGTTGATCACCTGCGCCTGGATGCTCACGTCCAGGGCGGAAACCGGCTCATCGCAAATGATGAGATCCGGCTGCAAGGCGAGCGACCGGGCGATGCCGATGCGCTGCCTCTGGCCGCCGGAAAACTCATGAGGATAGCGGGACATATATTCGGGCCGCAATCCGACTTTCCGGAAAAGGTCTTCAACCCGTTCCTCCCGCTTCGCCTCTGAGTGCAGGCCCTGAACCAGGAGCGGTTCTCTCACGATATGGCCCACCGACATGCGGGGGTTCAGGGAGGAATAGGGGTCCTGGAATATGGCCTGGACTTTCCTGCGAAACCGTTTCATGCCGGCGGATTCGAGCGTGCTGATATTTTTCCCCTCGAAAAAGATATCCCCCTCGGTCGGCTCCAGAAGCCGGAGAATGCACCTGCCGATGGTCGATTTGCCGCACCCGGATTCCCCCACCAGGCCCAGGGTTTCTCCCTTCCCGATATGCAGGGAAACTCCGTCCACGGCCTGGACCCAGCCGGCATTCCGGCGGAACACCCCTTTCTTGATGGGGAAATATTTCTTCAGCTCCCGGATCTCCAGCAAATGTTCCCCCGCGGAGTTCAGCGGTTCCCCCATGGTTCACCAGCCTTCCCGGACAGCCCAGCAGGCGACCTGGTGACCGGGGTGAATTTCCAGGAGCTCCGGTTCTTCCTTCCGGCAAATTTCCCTTCCCCGGGAGCATCGGGGATGGAAGTTGCATCCCCCGGGAAGATCATCCAGACTGGGAACCATCCCGGGGATCTCCTCCAATCTCTTTTTTCCTCCGGCGGACTTGCAGCCCAACTGGGGAATGGAATTCAACAGGCCCGTGGTGTAGGGATGGAGGGGAGACTCAAAAAGGGGAATCACCGGGGCCTCTTCCACGATCTTCCCCGAGTACATGACTACTACATGCCGGGCATATTCGGCGACGGCGCCCAGGTTATGGGTAATCAAAATAATGGACGTTCCTGTCGATTGCTGAAGCTCCACCATCAATTCGAGGATCTGGGCCTGGATCGTCACATCCAGCGCGGTCGTCGGTTCATCGGCCAGGATCACCGCCGGCTTGCAGGCCAGCGCCATGGCGATCATCGCCCGCTGTCTCATTCCCCCCGAGAGCTGATGGGGATATTCATCAATCCTCTTGGCGGGAGACGGAATCTGCACTTTTTCCAGCATCTCTTTGGCTCTTTCCCGGGCTTCTTTCCGGGAAAGGCCGTGGTGTTCGGTATAGACCTCGATGATTTGATGGCCGATGGAGTACACCGGGTTCAGACTGGTCATCGGTTCCTGAAAAATCATGGAGATTCTGTCTCCCCGGATTCTTCTCAACTGGTCCGGCGCCATTTTCCTTAAATCGTTCCCCTGGAAAAGGATCTCCCCGCTCACAATTCGACCGGGGGGGCTCTGAATCAATCCCAGGATGGAAAGGGCGGTCACGCTCTTTCCGCAACCCGATTCCCCCACCAGCCCCATAATCTCAGCCTCTTCCACCTGAAAAGAGACATTGTCCACCGCTTTCACGACCCCTTCCGGAAGCAAAAAATGGGTTCTTAGGTTCCTCACCTCCAAGAGAGGATGGTTTTTAAAAGCTTCATTGGGGAGCATCATCTTCTCGACCTGAGAACTTTCCATTCCAACCTTCATGGCCGGGGACCCGTCTCCCCGTTTAGCAAGATATTTTCATGGCCTCATCCCCGGTCAAATTCTCAGCTTGGGATCGGTGACATCTCTCAATCCATCCCCGATCATATTAATGGACAGGACGCTAGCGAGGATGGAAAGGCCGGGGAAAACGGACAACCACGGTGCGGTCGTCAGTCGATCGACCCCCGTTTTGATCATGTTGCCCCAGGTGGGGATGGGTGGCGACACGCCCAACCCCAGAAAACTGAGGCTGGCCTCGGTCAGAATGGCCGTTCCCACCCAGAGAGTGGCGGCCACCAGAACCTCGCCCAGGATGTTGGGAAAAAGATAATGGGTCAGGATTCGAAGGTTCCCGACCCCGATGACCCGGGCGGAATAAACATACTCTCTTTCCTTGATGGCCAGGGTAGGTCCGTAGGCGAGACGGGCGAACCGGGGAACAAAAACGATGCCGATGGTGAGGATCAATTTCCACATCCCGGCCCCCAGAATCGCCACAACGAGAATCCCGGAAATCAGGACGGGGAAGGATAAGAGCACATCCACGATCCGCATGATGATGCTTCCCGCGAATCCGCCCCGGTACGCGGCAATGGTGCCCATCGCGGTCCCGATCAGGAGACCAAAGCCGATGGAGAGAATCCCCACGGTGAGCGAGATGCGGGTTCCCCACAGGACGCGGGACAGCACGTCCCTCCCGAATTCGTCGGTCCCCAGCAGGTGAGCCTGGCTGGGCCCCTTCAGGCGCGACCGGATATTCTGCTCCAGGGGATCATAGGGGGAAATCCAGGGGGCGAGGAGGGCCAAGGCGATGATCGCCAGGATGATCACCGTCCCCACCAGCGCGGTCTTATTCTTCTTGAAGGTCCGCCAGAGCTTGCCTTTTTCCCGGTCCTTTTTCCGCCCCTCAATCATACTTGATCCTCGGGTCGATCCAACCGTAGGAGAGGTCGATCAGGAGGTTGATGAATACGACCAGCCCGGCATACACCACCATGACCGATTGGAGGGTCATGTAATCTCTCTGCTTGATGGCCCCGATCATCATTTTTCCCAGGCCCGGGCGGGAAAAGACAATCTCCACCAGAATCGAATTGCCGATGAGGATGATGGCGTAAACCCCGACAAAGGCAATGACCGGGATGAGGGCATTCCTCAGGGCATGGCCGTAAATCACGATCCGTTCCCGCAGCCCCTTGGCCCGGGCCGTACGGACGAATTCCTCCTGGAGAACATTCAGCATGGAGGATCGGGTCGTGCGGGTAATGTAGGCGGTCATCATCAGCCCCAGGGTCAGGGTCGGCAGGCAGAGATGATAGAGGCTTTCCCGCAGGTTCCAGATGTTTCCGGCTCCCATCACCGGGAAAAGGTCCAGATGCACCGAAAAGACAAGCATGAAGAGGATGCCCAGGAAAAAAGCGGGAATCGACACCCCGGCCAGGGAAAGGGTCCGTCCCAGGTAATCGGAGAAAGCATTTCTCCGGAGAGCAGTGAAAATCCCCAGGGGGACTCCCAGGATAATGCCGATGATCAGGGAGCTTGCCGCAAGCTCGAGCGTATAGGGCAGTACCCTGCCCACCTCGGGCGCGATGGGACGGCCGTTGATGATCGATTTCCCCAGGTCCCCGCGGACCAGACCACCCAGAAATTCCGCGTATTGAACTAAGAGAGGCCGATCAAGGCCCATCTCTTTTTCCAGGGCCTCGACCGCCTCCTTGTTGGCATAATCTCCGAGCACGGCAACCGCCGGACCTCCCGGCATGGTGCGCATCAGGAAGAAGATCAGGGTCACCACGGTCAAAAGAATGGGGATGGAGATCAGAATTCTCCGGATGGCAAATTGGATCATCGTTATCCTCTAGTCCCCAACGCTGGTCCAAAGGAGGCCGCTTTTTTCGCTCGTTTCCGGGGAAAAAACCTGGGCCTTGGATGGAATGCGGGTAAACAGGATTACAAATTGCAGGGGCCATCACGCCAAAGGCGTGACCGCCCCTACCCTACCCTTATTTTTGCGGCTTGGCCGGGTTGAGATCCTTAGGTCTCATCTATTTTTTCAGCAGCTGGGTGTTTTCCGTGGCCCGAAGCCCGTCCGTCAAGTTGGCAGGTTTATACCCCCAGTCGACGTAGGATTTATTGGCGAAAAGATACCCCAGGGTAACCACCGGGTAGGCGGCAACATCCTGGATGACTTTCTTTTGCGCCTCTTTCCAGGTTTCCACCTGTTTTTGGGGGTCGCTCTCCTTGCTGGCTTTTTCAATCAGGCTGTCGATGCTGTCCACGGCCCCGTCCTGGTTCGTATCCACCCCTCCCAGATGGGAAAAGTTGGTGATCGGCTTTTTTCCCACGGCCACGATGGAGGCGGAATGGAAGTATTGGAAGAGAATGATATTCGCGTCCGGCCTCATGGACAAATACACCACGATGGGATTCAAATTCTGCCGGATCCGGGTGTGAAAGGTGGCATGGTCCACCACGGAGATCTTCAGGTTCACCCCGATCTTCTTCAATTGGGCCTGCATTACCTCATAGGCTCGCGAATAGGATTCACTCTCCGAGGTAAACACATCGAGGGAGAAACCATTGGGATAGCCTGCTTCCGCGAGGAGCTTCCTGGCCTTATTCAGATCATGCTCGTAGAGGAGGTTTGCTTTGGCACATTCCTCCCGCGAGAGTCCCCCCTGGGCTACGGGGACGGGAGAATAAAGAGCCTGCGACACCTTGGGACCGTAGAGGGAGATAAAGTCTTTCCGGTCCAGGGCATACGCCATGGCCTGTCTCACCTTTAAAAGGTGGAGGGGCTTCACGCTCATGTTGAAATGGGCTACGACCGTCTCTGAACCGGGAATGCTTTGCAGGACGGTCCCTGGAATCTTGCTCATCTTTTCCGCCCAAACATCCTCCCGGGCGCCTTCGATCACATCAATCTGTCCTTTTTGAAAAGCCATTTCCCGGCTGCTCTGGTCGGACATGAAGTAAAATTCAAACCCCTCGAGTTTCGGGGTTCCCCGGAAGTATTCCTTGTGGCGCTCCAGGACCACCTTCTCCATGGGGGTGTAGCTTTTGAACATAAAGGGGCCGGTGCCCACCGGGTGGGTGCGAAACCAGTCCCCCCCTTTTTCCTCCAGGGGCTTCTTGCAGACGATGAGCCCCCCTCCGCGATTCACGATCTTGGGAAGAAACAGAGTGGAAGAGGTGGGGATTCCCAAAGTGATCTTTACCGTATACTTGTCCATCGCCTCAAAGGTCATTCCCGTATAGTCACCGGAAAAGGCCGAATATTTCTTATCCGCCGCCCGTTTGAAAGAGTAAACCACATCCTCCGATGTCAATTCATAACCCGGTTTGCCCTCGTAAGGATGACTCTTCACCCCTGGTTTCAGGATTATAAGCCACTCCTGCTGGCCGCTGGAAAGGATTTTCCCAACGGGTATGGATTTCGCCAAATCCGGTTCGATGCCCTCGGTGGACATATTCCCGGGTTGGTAGCGCAAGAGACCGCTGAAAATCATCTCCACGACCACCCGGTCCTGAGAGCCGGTGGCCATGTGAGGATCAAGAGTCTTGGCCTCTGATTGCTTACAGGCCGATTTTAAAACCTGGGCTTCCGCCTGACCGTGGATCCCCAAAAAGAGGAGCAATATGCCGAGCAATAAACACCCCACCACTTCATATTTCCCCCATTGATTTCGATAACATTTCCCCATGAAAAGGCCTCCTTTCAATGATTTTTCTCCAGGGTTCTCTACTTATATCCCCTCCCCGCTGAATATTCAATCCCCAACTGTTCCTGGTCTTCAAAGAAGCCCAATTCTCAGTATCATCCGATCGTGGAAATTCATGCCGATTCGAAAACAAAGGTCGTCCCCACGGTATTCAGGAGGAATTGGTCGGGCATCTCCCTGGCAAACTCGTTGATCGCTTTCCAGCCCGTGCAGTGGGTGGGAACGATGTAATCCGGGCCGATCTTCTTCATCTCCTCGATGGTCGGCTTGATGATGGGGTCAAAGAGCGGGCCGGTCAGATGAAATCCCCCCAGGACCGCATGGACCTTGCCGGCCCCCGAAACCTTCTGGGCGTGCTTCACCGTGTTGATGATCCCGGCATGCGAGCAGCCCCCGATCACCACCAGGCCCTTGTTCTTTACCCGGAAAGCCACGCCCCGGTCATCGGGGAAGGGATCTTTGACCCATTTCCCGCCCACCTCCGCTTCCGCCCAGGGGAAACCTTTTTCAAATTCCGTGACCCGCTCAATTTCCCCCAATACAAGGGCGTGCCCCGCGCCCAGGGTCGAGTCCTCGCGGACCTTATGAATTTTCATCCCCGCCTTTCGCAGGGCAGCCTCCTCCAGGGAGGGCAAAGGGACCTGCATCCCCAGGGGGGCGATGTTGAGGCGCCGGTTCAAGAATGCCTCCGGGTGGAGGATGACCGCGATTCCTTTGGGAAGCCTGCCTAAAACCTTATCCAGGGCGTAGAAATGATCGAAGTGACCGTGGCTCAGAACCACGGCTTCCACTTTTCCCAGATCCACCTTGAGGAGATCGGCATTGTTAAGCAGGCAGATCCCGGATATCCCCACGTCCATGAGAAAAGCGTGCTCTTCCCCTCCCTCAGCCGTTTTGATGAGGCAGGAGAAACCGTGTTCGGCCAAGAAGGCATTGGGGGGAAGGACGGCGCCCCGTTTCACCACCTTGGACCCCTGGAGCAGGAGCAGGTCCGTGTAATTATCCACCAGGACAGTAATCTCTACCCGATCGATTTCCCGCAAGCTCACTGATTTCATTCTCCCCTCCTTTCGATTTCAGCCCTCGGCTCCTAAACATTTTTCTTTCGCATTTGAGAGGCGGCTTCCCGGGCCAGCCGGGCGCAGAGGCCGGTGTAGGTGACCGGGTCCATGAACTTGCGGATGGCCTTCTCGCTCAAGACTTTCCGTACCCGGGGATCCGCGGCCAGCGCCGTGGTCAAATCTTTGCCCGCTTCGAAAGCCTTCATGGAAGCCTCGTAGACCACCTCGTGGGCCGTCTGTTTCCCCAGGTGTTCTCCCAGGACGAACATGGCCCGCTCGGAGAGGATCAAACCCCTTGTCCGGTCGAGGTTGGCCCGCATGTTTCCTCGGTTCACCGCCAGGCCGTCGAGAAGCTGGCGGGTTTTAGCCAGCGCGGCCAGGGTGTAGATGCTGACCTCGGGAATGATCACCCATTCGGTCTTCCAGGTGTTGGCATCCCGTTCATGCTCCCCTTCCATGGCCTCCAGGATCCCCGCGGCCCGGTAGCGAACCAGGCGGGAGATGCCCTTGATTGCCTCGGGAGTTTCCGGATTTCGCTTGTGGGGCATGGTGCTGCTTCCCACTCGGCCCATCTCGAAACCCTGGGCGACTTCATCCACCTCGGTTTTTTGCAGCAGGAATACCTCTCCCCGGCGATCCTTCCCAGGGTGGAACAGATCATGGCCAGGAGTAGAACGGCTTCCGCGAATCGGTCCCGTGCGCTCTGCCAGGGGATATCCGACTGGGCCAGGCCGAGTCTGTCCATGGTCCTTTTCTCCAGCTCCCTGCCCTGCTCTCCCCACGGGGCGTAGCTTCCTACCGCCCCGGCGAGTTCGCCCACCAGGATTCTTTCCCGGCCCTCTTCCAGCCGGTCCAGGTGCCGCCTGATTTCCTGAAGCCAGCTGGCCGTTTTGAACCCGAAGGTAATGGGCAAAGCATGCTGACCGTGGGTCCTCCCGGCCATGGGCGTGTCGGCGTGCTCCAGGGTGATCTGGACGAGTCTCTTCTCGATGGCTTCCAGGTCCCGCTTCACGGCGTCCATGACCTCCCGGAGGGCCAGCATATTACCCGTGTCGATGATATCCTGGGTCGTCGGCCCGAAGTGAACGTACTCCCCCGCCTTCTCGCCGCACACCTTGGCGAAAGCCCGGATCACCGGCACCAGGCTGTGGCGGGTTTTTTGCTGCTCGGCCCGGGCCAGGTTCAGGTCGATCCTTTCCACGGAAGCCTTGGCGGAGATCTCCCTGGCCGCCCAATCGGGGATGATCCCCATCTCCGCCTCGGCCTCCGCCAAGGCCGCCTCAATCTTCAGCCAGCGGTCGATCATCTGCTCTTCGGAAAAAATCTTTCGTCCCTCATCGGTTCCCCAGGAACCGCTGTACACGTAATAGTCGATGGGATGGCCGGCCATGGCACCCTCCGGAATAAAAATGTAGTCGATCAGTTCATGAACCCAATATATTGGCTCTCATCCGGGTAGTCAACCGCTTTATCCCACCTTGCCCATTCCCAATTCTTGTGCTCGTTGGAGTTCGGGCTGGAGGAATTCGGATCATCAGGCTCGGCGGGATCATCGCTTTCTAATCACCTTCCCACCTTTCCTCCGCAAAGAGAGGCCTGCGAGGAAATGCCTCCAGAGGCAAGCCTCGAGATAAACCATCTCCCCTTGTGGATCTCCCCGGACAGGCCCGACCCGATGAAAGAATCACTGCCTTAGGATGATGATCCGAATTCCTTCAGCCTGAACTCCATGGGTTTGCCCCTCTCTCTTCCGGCTTTTTCTCGGCCACCGGTTCTTCCCTCAAAAACTGGGGTGGGCAAAGAAATTTTCCCTGAAATTTCGCCGGCAAGCGAAATCGTTCCGGGAGTAGAACCCATCGGGTTTTTTCTTGATGAAAGTTTCTTTAATATGCTAAGGTCGGGGCATGGGATTCAAGACCCTGGAATGGAAAAAAGGCAAGCTCTATCTTCTGGACCAGACCAAGCTTCCCCTTAAAGAAAGTTACGTTGCCTGCTCTACCTACCAGGAAGTCGCCCGGGCGATCCGGGATATGGTCGTCCGGGGGGCGCCGGCCATCGGGGTTGCGGCGGCTTTCGGGATGCTGCTGGGGGCCCGTCAGTCCAAATCCAGAACGCCCGCCGTTTTGAAGAAGCACATGAACCATGTCGCCCGCGCGCTCATCTCCACCCGGCCGACCGCCGTCAACTTGGTCTGGGCCGTAGAGCAGATGCGGGCAAAATTCATAAAGAATTTGACTCGGGATAAGCAAGCCCTTCTCCAAGAGTTAGAAAACCAAGCAGTAAAGATCCTGGAGGAAGACCTGAAGGCCAACCAAGAGATGGGTAGGCAGGGGCAAATCCTGATCCCGGACGGCGTTTCCGTTCTCACCCACTGCAATGCCGGTGCCTTGGCCACTTCGGGGTATGGAACCGCCCTGGGGGTCATCCGCGCGGCCCGCGAGGCCGGGAAACGGGTTCATGTCTATGTGGATGAAACCCGTCCGTTCCTCCAGGGGGCCCGTTTGACCGCCTGGGAGCTGATGAAAGACCGGATCCCGTGCACCCTGATCACCGACAATATGGCCGGCTGGCTCATGGCGCAGGGGAGGATCCATTTGGCCATCACCGGTGCGGACCGGATTGCGGCCAACGGCGATGTGGCCAACAAGATCGGGACGTACTCCGTGGCCCTTCTCTGCCGTGCCCACCGGATTCCGTTTTACGTGGCCGCCCCGCTCTCGACCATCGATTTATCGACGGAAACGGGGGAAAAGATCCCCATCGAGCAGAGGGCTTCGACCGAAGTTACGATCCTTCAGGGAAAGCGTTTGGCTCCCGAGGCGGCAAAAGTCTACAACCCGGCTTTTGATGTAACCCCCCATCGTTTTATTTCCGCAATCATCACCGAGAGAGGAATCGTGCAAACGCCATACCGATCGAACCTGAAAAAGATACTTTCCGGCGCAACGACAGATGACGATCAAATTTTGATCGGTTAAGGAGGGAAAGGTGTTATCCCAAAAATTCGTGGATTTGATCGAGAAGAATGCGGAGAAATTGGCCCGGGAATGGCTGCAGGATGTCAGGAAAAACGTGCACACCCCCACCTACCATACCTTCGATGAAGACCGCCTTTACCAGCGGGCCTTCAACATGTACAAGAACCTGGGCCAGTGGCTGAATGTGCAGACCCCCAAGGAACAGACCACCAAATATTACCTGAAATACGGGCAGGACCGATGCCAGGAAGGGTTCCCCCTGCCCGAATTGATCTATTCCTTCATCCTTTTTCGGCGCCACCTGTGGCTCTTCATCCTCCACTCCGGCTTTCTGGACACCGCTTACGAGCTCCTGCGGGGCCTGGAGCTGAACAACCGGGTCATCCTCTTCTTCGACCGGGCCCTGCACAGCATGGTTCTGGGGTATGAAGATTGCCTGAAAAAGAAGAAATAACGCAGGCAGCCGGAGAGAGGGGGCGTCTCCGCACCCTCAATAATCGAAGGTGACCACTCCGTCGGGGGTCACGACGATGATGGTCCGCTTGGCGTCCCGGACCACCAGAGTGAAGTCCGAATAAAGTTTTCCGTTGATCCGCAGGCCGGTCAATTCATTCCCCTCGGCAAGGACTTCACAGTCCTTGTAGCTTTCGATCACCTTTTTGACCAGCTCGAGCCTTTTCCCGGTGACCTTCTCCCCCCGCTCGATCAGGATCCGCTTCTGCGCCGGCGTCGATTCCTGCGCTTGGACCTGCGCCATCCACGGACAGCAAGAAAAAAGCCAAGGGCCAGAACCACCCCTAAACCGGTTCCGCATATCTTTACCCCCCTTTTCAAATTCCAAGCATCAATTCCAAATTCCGGATAAACCTAGCCAAGATTCCGAAAATCGGAATTGGCGGCAACCATATCAGGCCGCCCGCGGATGGGAACCACGCAAGGTTTTCTACAATTTAGACTTCGGCGTCAATTTATCCGGTAGGACTAAGACGCTTTCATTTGGGATTTGGTGCTTCCTTATTTTTTCCCTACCTTGCTCTTTTTCTCGGGTTTGTCTTGTGCATCCGCATGATGCTTGATGACCAGGGCTTTGACCATGAAGATCACCCCCTCGGCGATGTTGGTGGTGTGGTCGGCGATCCGTTCCAGGCACCGGCTGACGATGATGAGATGAACCGCCCGGGTGATTGTCTTGGGATCGGACATCATGTAGGTCAGCAGCTCTCGGAAGACCTGATCGTTCAGGGCATCGACCTGATCGTCCCTCTCGCACACGGAGCGGGCGAGATCCGCATCCCCTTTCACGAAGGCATCCAGGACATCCTTGACCATCCCCTGGGTGATCTCTGCCATCCGGGGAATGTCGATGTACGGTTTGAGCTGGGGCTCCTGGTTCAAGGAGATGACCCTCTCGGCGATGTTTACCGAGAGGTCTCCGATCCGCTCCAGCTCGGTGTTGATCCGCATGGCCGAGGTGATGAACCGAAGGTCCGCGGCCATGGGCTGGTGCAGGGCCAGGAGCTTCAGGCACCAGTCGTCGATCACCAGCTCGATCTGGTTGATCTTCTCGTCTTCGGCGATGGTCTTCTCCGCCAGGGCGGTGTCCCTCTTGACCAGGGCTTCGATGGCGTTGCTGATGGCCCTCTCGGCGAGCCCGGCCATCTTCAGGAGATGCTCCTTCAACTGATTCAACTCCTGCTGGAACCGTGTTTCCATAACCCCTCCTTGCGGCGTAACCGCAACCAGAATAACTGGAACAGTGGAATAGGAACAGATGGAATGATGGAACAGTGGAATATTGGGTAAACAAAAATCGGGCATTTGTTGTTTTTGACCCATTATTCCAGCATTCCAGTATTCCATCATTCCATTCTTTTATTCTATCCAAACCTTCCGCTGATGTAATCCTCGGTTTTCTTTATTTTCGGCCGGGTGAAGATCTCGTCGGAGGGCCCTTCTTCGATCAGTTCTCCCCCCAGGAAAAAGCCCACCCGGTCGGCCACCCGGGAAGCCTGCTGGATGTTATGGGGGACCAGGAGGATGGTGTATTTTTCCTTGAGGGTCATCAGCGACCTCTCGATGCTGGCCGTGGAGATGGGGTCCAGGCCGGAGCAGGGCTCGTCCAGCATGATGATCTCCGGCTCCAGGGCCAGCATCCGGGCGATGCACAGCCTCTGCTGCTGCCCCCCGGAAAGCTTCAAGGCCGAACTGTGCAGCCGGTCTTTCACCTCATCCCAGAGAACCGCAGCCTGCAACGATTGCTCGACGATCTCCTCCAATCGGCTTTTGTCCCGCATCCCTTTGAACCGCGGCCCATAGGCCACGTTTTCGAAAATGGAAAGAGGAAGAGCGGTGGGCAGATCGAAGACCATTCCCACCCGCCGGCGCAACTCCGGAAGGGAAACCTCCGGCCCATAGATCTCCCGCCCATCGATGAATACACGGCCGGCGTGGCTCGTTCCGAAGATCAGATCGGTAAGGCGGTTCATGCTTTTGAGCAGGGTTGTTTTCCCGCTCCGGGCCGGGCCCAGAATGGCAAAGATCTGATTCGCGCCGATGGAAAGGTTCAGGTCTTTCAAAGCCACGAAGGCCCCGTATTGAAAGTTAAAATTCTGGATGACAATTTTAGCTTGTTTCTCCATGAACGAGCATCCCTCAAGCTTTGTGGATATAGCGGTACATGAGCCAGTTGGCCACGGTATTGATGGCCAGGATGAACAGGATCAGGGCCGCTCCGGTGGCATAGGCCATCTCCATGGAGATCCCTTCCCGCGCCAGGATGTAAAAATGAACCGCCATGGTCCGGATCGGGGAGAATAAGGAGTCGGGAGTTATAAAGGAGGAACCGGCCGTGAGGATCACGGCGGCCGTCTCTCCTACGCTTCGCCCGACTCCCAGGAGAACTCCGGTCAGAATCCCGGGAATGGCGTTGGGCAGAACCATTTTTCTTATGGTCTGCCAGCGGGTTCCCCCCAGGGCAAAACTGACTTCGCGGTAGGTGTAGGGAACGGCTTTGACGGCTTCTTCGGCGGTACAGATGATCGTGGGGAGAATCATGGTGGCCAGGGTGAGCCCCCCCGAAAGGATGGACCAACCCATCCGCAAAAAGATCACGAAAAAAACGAAGCCGAAAAGGCCGAAAATAATCGATGGGACCCCGGCCAGGCAATCTGTGCCGAAGCGGATGACCCGGCTGACCCGGCTCTCCCGGGTGTATTCCCTGAGGAAGATAGCGGTCCCCACCCCCAGGGGAGTGGCGATGACCAGGGCCACTGCGGTCAGGGCGATCGTCCCGACGATGGTGGAAAAAATCCCTCCCGCTCGGCCCATCTGGCGGGGAGCTTGGAGGAAAAAATCGAGATGCAATAGAGGAAGACCTTCCCGTAACACCTGGTACAGGATCCAGAACATCACGGCCAGGGTGGAAAAGGCCGCGACCCAGATCACTCCCTTGGCCAGCGCTTGGGTGTGGTGGCGGGAGATTCTCATTCTCAAGCCTTTCCCTTCCGGGATACCAATAAGGCCACCGAATTCAAAATCATGATGATGAAAAAGAGAACCACGCCCGTGGCAAAAAGGGCCTGACGATGATCCCCGCTGGCGTAACCCATCTCGATCCCGATGTTGGTGGTCAGCGTCCGGGCGCTGTCCAGGATGGAACGGGGCAATTGGGCCGCATTCCCCAGAATCATGATCATGGCCATGGTCTCCCCGATGGCCCGCCCCATCCCCAGGATGACGCTGGCCACGATCCCCGACCGCGCGGCCGGCAGCAGGACCCGCCAGATCGTCTGCCAGTGGGTGGCTCCCAGGGAGAGAGCCCCTTCTTTATAGGTTCGGGGCAAAGCCCGCAGAGAATCTTCCGAAATGCTGATGATCGTGGGCAGGATCATGATCCCCAAAACAAGCGAACCGGCCAGAATGCTCAAGCCGGGCCCCCCGAAACTCTCCCGGATGAGAGGGACCAGGACGATAAGGCCCCAAAAACCGTAGATGACCGAGGGGATGGCCGCCAGAAGCTGGATCATGGGGCGCAGAATCATCGCGAAGGTGGGGGGGGTAAGTTCACACAGGAAGACAGCGCAGGCCAATCCCAGGGGCACGCCCACCACCAGGGAACCCAGGGTCACCCAGAAGGAGCCCACGATCATCGGGAAGATGCCGAAGGATTCCTTGCTCGGAAACCAGCGATCCCCGAGGAGAAAGGAATTCAGCCCTATTTTCCAGATCAGGGGAATTCCCTGCTCAAAGATGAAAAAAGCAATCAAGCCCAGGATGGAGATGGAAGAAAGGGCGATGAGGAGAAAACTTTTTTCCAGGATTTTTTCCTTGGACATTTTCCTACCGTCGGGCCTCTTTCTTCGACTCGGGAATCGGATTCATGCTGATCAACCCTTCCTGGACGAGCAGTTTCTGCCCCGCCGGGCTCAGAATATAATCGAGGAAATCCTTGGCCAGACCCTGCGGGCGGGACTTAAAGACAAACAGGAAAGGACGGACGATTTTATACCGCTGGTGCTGGATATTTTCGACGGTCGCTTCGATTCCGCCGATTTTCAGGGCCTTGACCCGGTCATTCACCAGTCCCAGGGAAATATAGCCGATGGCATTCCGGTCATCCGCCACCACCTGGCGGATGGCTCCGTTGGAATCCTGGACCAGAGCGCTCAGGCTGATTTCCCTTTTCCCCATGATCAATTTTTGAAATGCTTCGCGGGTGCCGGACCCTTCTTCCCGGGTCACCAGGGTGATGGGATGGTTCTTCCCCCCCAATTCAACTCCAGCGGGTGATTTCCGCCGAAAATATTTTCCGGATCTGGTCCAGGGTTAAATCGTTCAGGGGATTCTCGCGATGGACGATCACCGCGATGGCGTCATAGATGATGGGTACGGCGATCAGATCTTTCTCGCTATCCATTAGATTCCGGGAGGACATTCCGACCTCTGCGGCGCCGGTCCGGACCGCCTGGATGCCCGCGCTGGACCCCCCTCCCTGGACAAAGATTTTCTCCCCGGAATGGTGACTCATGTATTCCTCGGCCAGGGCTTCGGCAAAAGGCTCTACGGAAGTAGATCCCACGACCGATACCCCCCCCTGTTGCCTCTGGCAGCCGGAGAGGAGCGCCGGGAGGATCAAAAGACCCAGCCAATAAACCCATCGTGACCGTCTTCCCTTCCCCATCTCCTCACCCGTACCTTCCGGTGATATAGTTTTCCGTTCGCTGATCTTTGGGATTGGTGAAAACGTCTTGGGTTGCCCCGTATTCCA
The DNA here is from genome assembly GCA_963802665.1 of uncultured delta proteobacterium. Lineage (GTDB taxonomy): Bacteria > Desulfobacterota > SM23-61 > SM23-61 > SM23-61 > SM23-61. The sequence continues at coordinate 17,943 of CAWDJO010000018.1, forward strand.
GGAGTTCTCCAAGAAGGAAAAAGCCCACCCAGTCGGAGGCCCGGGCAGCCTGCTGCATATTATGGGTGACGATGACGATGGTATAATCCTTCTTCAACTCCTGCATCAATTCTTCAATCCGCAGCGTCGCCTGGGGGTCCAGGGCGGAGCAAGGCTCGTCCATGAGGATCACTTCCGGCTGTATGGCCAGGACCCGGGCTATGCAAAGGCGCTGCTGCTGGCCGAGAGATAAGCCGGTCGCATCCTCCTGGAGGTGATCGGCCACTTCCTCCCAGAGCGCCGCTCCCTTAAGGCTCTTTTCAACGGTCTCTCCCAATTGGGATGGGCGATGAGTCCCCAAAACCTTGGGGCCGAAGGCCACGTTCTCGAAGATGGACTTGGGAAAGGGATTCGGCCGCTGGAAGACCATGCCCACCCTCTGCCGCAGGTTGACGGGATTGACCTCGGGGTCGTAGATGTTCTTCCCGTCCAGCAGGACCGTACCGCTGACCCGGCTGTGGGGGATGAGGTCGTTCATCCGGTTGAGGGTCCGCAGGAAGGTGGACTTGCCGCAACCGGACGGGCCGATGAGGGAGGTGATCTGCCTTTCTTTGATCTCCAGGTGGATATTTTTCAAGGCCTGGAAAGGACCCGTAATAAAAATCCAGGCCCTCGGCTTTCATTTTTATCTGATGATCCTGATTGCCCATGTGGATTAATAATATCACTTAAAACGGGCAATTGATCAAGAGACAAATCAAAGGAAGATGACCAACGGCAGATTCCCGATGCAAAATTTCAAAGGATGGATGCCGCAGGTAAGTTTTCAAGCGATAACACCCGATCGGCCTTCCCTTTTGCACTGGAATCCGAATTCTCATCCGAACCGTCCGGTCACGTAATCTTCGGTCCGTTTTTTCCCGGGATTGGTGAAGATCTTGTCGGTCGGTCCACTTCGATCAGCTCGCCCAGGTAGAAGAAACCGGTGTAATCCGAGACCCGGGCGGCCTGCTGCATGTTGTGGGTCACGATGATGATGGTGTAGTTCTTTTTCAACTCCTGCATCAGCTCTTCGATCTTCTGGGTGGCGATGGGGTCCAGGGCCGAGGCCGGCTCGTCCATGAGGATGACCTCGGGTTCCACGGCCAGCGCCCGGGCAATGCACAGCCTCTGCTGCTGCCCGCCGGAGAGGGCCAGGGCCGAATCGTTCAGCCGGTCGTTGACCTCATCCCACAGGGCCGCCCCTTTCAGGCTTTCTTCCACCCGTTCGGCGATTTGCGCCTTCGTATAGCCTCCCGAGATCCGCAGGCCGTAGGCCACGTTCTCGAAGATGGTTTTGGGGAAAGGGTTGGATTTCTGGAAAACCATGCCCACCCGTTTGCGAACCTGCACCGGGTCCACCTCGGGGTGGTAGATGTTCTCTTGGTCCAGGAGGATTTCTCCCTCCACCCGAATCCCCTCGATGATGTCGTTCATCCGGTTGAGGCAGCGGAGGAAGGTCGTCTTCCCGCAGCCCGAGGGCCCGATCAGCGCGGTCACGCATTTTTCCGGAATTTCCATGGAGATGTTTTTCAGGGCTGGGGTCTTTCCGTAGAAAAAATTCAGTTCCCGGATGGACATCTTGATCGTTTTTCCGCTCATGATGGACGAATTCATCGGCTAACTCCTCATCCTCTGCCGGTAGCGGTAGCGGAAATAAATGGCGGAGGTGCTCAAAAGAAGGATCAGGCATAGAAGGACCAGAGCCGTTCCGTAGGCGATGGGCCGGACCTTGGCGATGTCATGGTGCTGGGTCGCCAGAATGTAAAGGTGGTACGGAAGGGCCATGAATTGATCGAAAAGAGATTTGGGCAGATGGGGTAGGAAGAAGGCGGCGCCGGTGAAAAGGATGGGAGCGGTTTCCCCCGCTGCCCGGGCCAACCCCAGAATCACCCCGGTGAGCATGCCGGGAACGGCGTAGGGGAGCACATTCGTTCGGATGGCGTACCACTTGGTGGCCCCCAGGGCCAGGGCCCCTTCCCGGTAGGACTTGGGAACGGTCTTCAACGCCTCTTCGCTGGCGGTGATGGTCCAGGGAAGAGTCAGGAGCCCCAAAGTCAAACCGGCGGAGAGAACCGAGGTCCCCAGCTTCATCATCTGCACGAAGAGAACCACCCCGAAAAGGCCGTACACGATGGAAGGAACCCCCGAAAGGTTTCGTATGGCCAGACGGATCAGGCGGGTCGTCCTCCCCGGGAGAGCGTATTCGTTCAGGTAAATGGCCGCAAACATGCCCAGGGGAACGGCAAAAAGCACCGTAATCAGGCTGACCAGGAAGGTGCCCAGGATGGCCGGAAAGATGCCCCCCTCGGTCATTCCTTCCCGGGGCGCCTGGGTCAGGAACTGCCAGGAGATGACCCCCACCCCCTTACTGATAATGTCCCAAATGATGATCCCCAGGAAGAAGATGACCAGCACGGCTGCGGAGGAGAGCAGGGCAAATCCGATCCTCTCGGCCCACTTTTTTTTCACCGTTCCACCTCCTGGTATTTCTGGAGAATGAGGTCGGAGATCAGGTTGACCACGAAAGTCATGGCAAATAGAACCAGGCCGATTACAAAAAGGGCGTAATAATGAGTCGTGTTGTAAGGAACCTCTCCCAGTTCGATGGCGATGGTGGCGGTCATGGTCTGGATGGCTTCCAGAAAGTTGAAGGTGAGGGCGGGGGCATTGCCCGTGGCCATCAGCACGGTCATGGTCTCTCCGATGGCCCGCCCCATGCCCAGCATGATGGAAGCGATGATCCCGGAGAGGGCGGAGGGGACGGACACCCGAACCAGGGTCTGCCACCGGCTGGCTCCCAGGGCCAGAGAAGCTTCCTTGTAGGACCGGGGCACGGCCCTCAGCGCGTCCTCCGAAAGGCTGATGATGGTGGGCAGGGACATGATGGCCAGAAGAATCGATCCGTTCAGGGCGGTCAGTCCGTGGCTTACGCCGAAAACCGTGGAAATTATGGGACTGACCAGAACGATCCCGAGAAAGCCCACTACCACCGAGGGAATGGCCGCCAGGATTTCGATGGCCGGCTTCAGGATTTCGCGCATTTTCGGGGAAGCAATATCGGAAAGAAAAGCAGCGCAGGCCACTCCCAGGGGGATGGCGATGAGCAGCGCCCCCAGGGTAACCATGAGCGAGCTGATGATCAGAGAAAGAATCCCATACTGGGCCTTGGAATAGGAATTCGGGTTCCAGACCGTGCTGCCGAAAAATTCGATGATCCCCAGCTCCTTAAGAGCCGGATAAGCTTTGAAAAAGAGCAGGGCGAAGATTCCCCCCAGAATCAAAATGGCCAGCACGCCGTTCAGGAGAAAGAATTTCTCGATCAGCTTTTCTTCCAGCCTCTGGCGGCGGATTTGCTGAAAAGCGGCCTTCGTTCCCAGCTTCTTCCCACTTTTTCTTATGACAATTTCCATCTCTGAGGTCTTTCTTTTAGCCTATGGGCCTTTTTCCCAAAAATCAAGGGAGAGTCCGCGCGTATCTCGGCGGCCCTCCCTTGAATTCATCCCGGGAAAGGATTACATGACCCCTTGCTTCTTGTTGAATTCAACCCACTGCTGCTGAACCGGGAAGAAACCCTTTTTGCGGATGATATCCTGCCCCTCCGGGCTTAATTCGAACTTGATGAACTCCAGGAGCTTTCCCGAAGGCTTCCCCGTTAGGTACTGGTTCAGGGGACGGCTGATGGGGTACTTGCCGGACATCACATTTTCCATTTTCGCCGGGCTGAAGGCTTCCGACTGGGCATCCTTGGCAACGTTCAGGACTTTCACCCCCGGTTTCACCTCCCCCTTCTCGTTGACCACGTAGCCCACGGCTACGTAACCGATTCCGGCTTTGTCCCGCTGGATCCCTTCCACGATCTGGGCGTTGCCGTTCATGGCTTTTTTGTGCGGAGAATAATCGGCCTTCACCACGAATTCCCGGAAGAACACGAAAGTACCGGAATTGCTCTGTCGGCCGTAAAGGGAGATCTTCATGTCCCTTCCCCCGACTTCCTTCCAGTTGTTGATGTCCCCCTTAAAAATTTTCCCTAACTGTTCCAGGGTCAACTTAGAAACGGGATTCTCCGGATGGGTGATCACCGAAATCCCGTCCGTGGCGAAGACCACCCGAAAGGGCGTAACTCCCGCTTTCTTGGCGGCCTCTTCCTCTTTGGCGGTCACATCCCGGGAGGAATTGGCAATGTCGGTTTTTTTGTTGATCAGGGCGGCGATCCCGGTGCCCGATCCCCCCCCGGTGACCGCGATGTTCACCCCGGGGTTCTTCTTCATGAAGACTTCGGCCAGACTCTGAACCAGGTTGACCTCCGAATCGGAGCCCTTCACCTGAATCATGTCCGCGGCCTGAAGAGACGATGCCGAGAACCAAAGGGCCCCCAGGAATATACTGACCAGCGCCAGAGCGACGATGGATTTTTCTCTTTTCATTTTGAACCTCCCTATGAAATTTCCTTTTTTTATAGAATAGCTTTCCTTTGTTAATGACCCGTTACCCCGGGGTTAAATATTTGTAAATTTTTTCGAGGGGGGATCGGGCGGGAAATCTGAAGACGGGAAAAGAGGAATCGATGGTGGGGAAATGCCGGCGGGGCAGAGCGTCCCCATTCAGGATTTCAGCGGGGAAGAAAGAAGGTGAAGCGGGACCCTTTGCCGGGTTTGCTTTCCACCCGGACATGGCCCGCCGTGGGCTTCGACGATGTGCTTGACGATGGAAAGGCCAAGGCCGGTTCCGCCCAGGTCGCGCGACCGCCCTTTATCCACCCGATAAAATCTTTCGAATATGCGCGGAAGGTCCTCGGGCTGGAATTCCAATCCCATTGTCCGCGACGGAGATCTCCGCACCTTCCGGGACCTGCCCGGCCTCGACAGTGATGGAACCTTCCTCCGACGTGTAGGAGATCGCATTGTTCAGGAGGTTGATCAACACCTGGTGGATCTTCTGGCTGTCGGCCCGAAGAGGAGGAATTCCCTCCATGGGCTCGACCTGAATTTTCTGCCTTTTCCCCTCGGCCAGGGGGCGGACGGCTTCCACGGCGGCCTGGATGATTTCCGGAAGATTCAGACTTTCTTTCTGCAGGACCCGGTCCGGGGATTCCATTTCGGAAAGAAGGAGAAGGTCGGAGACGATCTTGTCCATTCGTTCGGAATGACGCTGGATCACCTGGAGGAATTGTTCGGCCTGGGCGGCGTTCCGCAGTCCTCCATCGCGGAGCGCTTCCACATATCCTTTGATCGCCGTCAGGGGAGTGCGCAATTCATGGGATACGTTGGCCACAAAATCCTGCCGCACCCGCTCCAGACGCTTCAGGTCGGTCACGTCGTGAAAAACCACGATCACCCCTTCCCCGCCGTTGTCCGGGTACTGGACCAAAGAGCTCTGGACCTGAAAGGTCTTTCCCGGCTGTCCCAGGGGGGATAGACTCCTTCGATATCCCTTTTTGTCGGCCAGGGTGGCCTGGATGAGGTCATTCAGCTCCGGGTCCCGGAAGACTTCCAGGTAATGCTTTCCCACGTCCGAGGGGAAGGCGTGGGCCAGAATCGTCCCCATGGCCCCATTCATCTTCTTGATTCTGCCGTTCAGGTCCAGAATGAGAACCCCTTCCTCCATTCCCCCGCAGGAGGGCCTCGGTTTCGGCCAGATTCTTGGCCAGGCGATCGATTTTTTCTCCCGCCTCCCGGGCCATGCGGTTGAGCCCATTTCCCATCTGGCCCAGTTCGTCATTCCGCGTCCCCAGTCGCACCCGCCAGTTGAAGAGGCCTTCGGCGAATTTTCCCACCACCCCAATCATCTCGTTCAGCGGCTGAATCAAAATCCTTCCAACTGCACCCCAACCGACGGCCAAAAAGACCAGGGCAACGACCAGGAAAAGAGCGCCGGGAAATTCCCCACCGGGTCCTCTTCCCTTCCCAGACGGCCCACAGGCCGATTGCCATGAGAAGGACGAAGAATAGGGATACTTTCCACTGCAGCGGGCTTTTCCAGTTCATGTCTTGACCGGTTCCTCCTGCAGCTTGTACCCCAGGCCCTTGATGGCCACGAGGGACTTGTTCAGGATCTGAAATTTGTGCCGCAGATGGGCCACATGGACATCGACCGTCCGGGTCGTTCCGAAATAGTCGTACCCCCAGATTTCGTTCAAGAGGATGTCCCGGGATAGAACCCGCCCTTGGTTGGCGAGAAAATAACTCCAGAAGCTTGAATTCCTTCGAGGTCAGGGAATGGGATTTTCCTTTGTAGGTGACTTCATGCTTGGAGGGATCCAGGGCGATCCCGCCGTATTCATGCCTGGATCTCCTTAACCCTGGGTTTTCCCAGGCGGCGGAAGATCGCCTTGACCCGGGCCATAACCTCCCGGGGGCTGAAGGGCTTGGTGATGTAGTCATCGGCCCCCATCTCCAGGCCCACGATGCGGTCGGCTTCCTCGGCTTTGGCGGTGATCATGATAATGGGCAGGTCGGCGGTTGGCGGACGGGAACGGAGGTTTCGGCAGATCTCCAGCCCGTCCAGTTGAGGAAGCATCAGGTCGAGCAGGACCAGGTCAAACCGTTCCTGCGAAGCTTTGCGCAATCCCGTCTCCCCGTCTTTGGCGATCTGGACGTCATATCCCTCCCGCTTTAAATAGAGCTGTAAGGAGTTCCCGGATATCTTTTTCGTCTTCGATGACTAAGATTTTCTTGCGCATCGGCTCATACTAGCATATACCGCATCGAAGGATCAACCTGACTCCGGATTCCTCGGCGGGCTCTCTTTCGACCAAAGGCTCCACCTTTTCTCTTACGGATGGGTTAAAGATCAGTTAGAATATTGAAAAAGTAGGCCTTCAGGGGCCCCCCGGCATATTCCTTGGATGAGGGGGAGAAAAGGAGAAAGAAACCCCAATGGAAAAGTTGTGAAGGGGGCGGGAATCCATTCGCAATCAAGATGAGAGGAAGGATGTGAAAAATGTGAAAGGCAAACCCAATTTTCCCCCAAGGCACGTATGTCTGGCTTTGCTCCTTGGGTTATTCTTCGCAGAAGGGTGTGTTTCCGGGTATAGAGTTTCACAGGATCTTTCGAAACCCGGAGAAGCCCGCAGCGAGGCAAAGTCTTATTCTTCGTCGCCGATGGGATGCGGCCCGACCTGATGGAAAGCTACGCCCGGCAAGGCTTCATGCCCACCTATTCGAATCTGATGGATCAAGGCGTGCGGGGAGTCAATGGACTGATTCAGGCCTTTCCCCCCAACTCCGGAGTGGGCTGGTACACGCTGGCCACCGGCGCCCACCCCGCCCAACACGGGGCGACGAACAATACCTTCCACCGGATCGGCGAAGACGATTTCAACAACTCCACCTCCTACTCCATGCCCGGAATCCTCCAGGCCGACACCTTGGCCGCGGCCGCGGAGAGAGCCGGCAAGAAGGTCGCTCAGATTCACTGGCTGGGCGGGGTGAACGCAAAGATTGCCGGCCCGACCGTCGAATTCGGCAACTCCTTTTCCAACCGGGGCGTGCTTGCCGCGCCTTTCGATTCATCGGAAGAGGCAAACGCCGCCGCCTTCGGGGTTTCTTATCAGGCGGCCTTCCTGGCCCCCGCAAAAGGATGGATCAACGTACCAGCCGGCGACCCTGCGTCTCCCCCTCGACAAGCTATTTTCACCATTCCAACCAAAAAACCGGCGGAGAATCCCGATCGGGTCTACGACGTGTATATTTACGACAGTAGGGTTGACGGTATCCCGGCTTACGATCGGGTCATTCTGGTGCCCAGCGCCTACTCCAAAAATGGGTCTCGCAAGTCAGCCGATCTGGCGCCGGGGGATTTCAAGGAGGTCAAGCTGCGCGGTGTCGACGGTTTAACCGGGATCCGGGCCGGCCAGACCGCGAGCTTCTATGTCAAGCTCATTTCCCTGGCCCCCGACCTTTCTCAGCTTCAGGCTCTATTTCACCCCCGTGGCCCGCGTGTTGGCCGCTTGCGCCACGGATGCGTGCAATGCCCTTCCTCCGGGAGGGGCCGGGGAAGATCGGCTGGAGAAACACATCGCCGACCATCTGCCCGGCTACATCCTGTCCGACCTGGCGCCGCTTCATGCCGGGATCATCGATGAGGATACTTTCGTACAGCAGGGGCTTGAACTGGAAGCCATTTACGGAAACGCGGTGACCAGCTATATCCTCGGGACTCTCCAGCCCGATACGGATCTTGCCCTGGTGGGCTATCCGGTCCCCGACGAGTTCCAGCACCAATTCCTGGGTCTCATCACTCCTACGGATATGGACGGGACGCCCAATCCCTGCTATGACCGGGTGCGGTGCAGAGGGCCCTTGGACCATCGACTGGCCATACGTGAGGGTTACATCCGCAGCGCCTATGCCGGCGCCGACGCCAAACTGGCTTTGGCGCGGAAGTGGATGGGGACCAATCCCACCGTCTTCGCCGCATCGGACCACGGGTTTGCCCCGCACTGGTACGCGGTCAACGCCGGCAAGATCCTGGAGGATGCCGGGCTGCAGTCCACTGCCCAGACCGCCAACTGCCGGGCAGGAGGAGCACCGACCCGGGCCAAGGCCTGCTATTCAGGCGCCACGGTGCAGATCTACATCAGCCTGAGCGGACGCGACCCGGGCGGCGTGGTTCCTGCCGCTGACTATGAAAACGTCCGGGATGAGATTGTCTCCGCTTTCCGGAACCTGGCGGACCCGGAGAATCCGGGCAAGCAGGTGGTCCTGAAGATTCTGAAGAAAGAGGAACTGCGCGACGTGGAGGGAAGCGATTCGCTGCACCCGAGCCGCAGCGGCGATGTGGTGGTGGTGCTCCGGCCGCCCTACCAGTTCAACGCCTCCACGCCCGGGAAAAGGATCGCTCTCACGCCCTTCTTCGGCAGTCACGGGTACCTGCCCAATCTGGTTGACCTGCCCCATCAGGTCAACATGCGGGGCGTTTTCGTGGCCGCGGGCCCGGGCATCCGCAAGCAGGAGCCGGTCCCGGGCATCCGGGCCGTCGACCTGGCCCCGACCATCGCCAGGCTGATGGACTTCCCGGGCCCGATCCACGCCCGGGGGAAAATCCTCTTCAACCTCTTCCTTCTCTTCCGGGAAAATGGGCGAATGGGTTCGGGAATAACTGCGAAGAGAATTTGGAAAAGAGGGACCGGCGGGGCCGGTCCCTCGGAAGGGACTGGGGTCATCAGGGCAAGATGGCCGTATTGTTTTGGGTCTCGGAAATGACTGCTTTGGAGGAGGAGGAATCCTGGGGGGAGGATTTCTGCTTCTTCTGCTTCTGCTTCTCCTTTTCCAGCTCCTTCTTCTTCTTCTCCAGCTCTTTCTGGATGGAGTAGACCTTTTCCCGGAATTCCTCGGTCACCCGCTCGGAATCTCCCATATCGCCGATCACGTGAGGAGTCAAGAAGAGGATCGTTTCGGTCTTGTTCAACGTATTGGTGTGATATCCGAAGAGCGCTCCCAGGACGGGAATCTTGCTCAGGTAGGGAATCCCGGTCTTGATGTTTTCCTTTTTCTCTTCGATCAACCCCCCGATGACGACGGTCTGCTTCTCCATGATGGAAAGGGTGGTCTTGGCGGTCTTCTTGGGGAAGAAGGGAACCTCCGGCAGGTTCCCCAGCGCCGTCTTCCCCACGGTGCTCTGCTCCACGGATATATCCAGGGTGACCAGCTTGCCGTCGCTGATCCGCGGGGTCACGATCAGGATGATGCCGATATCCTTGTACTCGATGGTTCCTTCCACCACTCCCGGCGAGGTCGTGCCGGTGGTGGTGTAGGTATTGGTCAGGATGGGCTCGGAACGGCCGATCTGAATTCTTGCTTCCTTGTTGTTGGAGGCCAGGACATGGGGGGAGGAGATGACTTTCAGCCGGTCCTCCGTGGCCGAAGCGCTGATGGCCGCGGCCAGCCGGTCCACCGAGGTGATGGCATAGCGGAGCCCGGTAACCATAGCTCGTCTGGGGGGCGATTCCTCCCGCGCCCACGGTATAGGAATAGCTCCGTCCCGACCGGGTGAAGGAGTCGCTGAAGGTGGACCACTCCAGCCCGTACTTGTTGGAGTCGTCCAGGGTCACCTCGGCCAGGAGGACTTCGATCAGCACCTGCTTGGGGTAGATGTCCAGCTTCTTGATCGTCTCCAGGATGGCTTTGTAGTCCCGGTGATAGGCCCGGATGATGAGAGAGTTCGTCGTTTCATCCACCACGATGTTGATCTCCCCCTCGGGAACCCCCCCGCCTTCCTCCCTGGCGGCAGCGGGAGATGCGGGAGTGGAGGGCGTCGTCGGGCTGGGCCTGACTCCCCGGGGACCCGGAGTCGTCGGGGCTGCCCCGCCGGGGGCGGGGGTGATCGCCCTTTCCTTTCCCTCCGCCTTCGCCCCTTTGACCGGGATATAGACCTGCTTCAGCACATCCGCCAGGTCCTTGGCTTTTCCGTTCTGGACATAATATACGAAGACACTTAATTGGGTTCCCTCCCCCGGAATCCGGTCCAGATCTTTTACCCACCGTTCCACTTTATCGAAAATTCCGGGGATCGAGCTGACCGCCAGGAGCGAGTTGATCCGGATGATGGGGGTGAAGGTAATGCCCACTCCCCGACCGGATTTCAGGGAGACCTCCAGGGAAGAGAAGATCCTTTCCATCTCCTTGGCCACTTCGTTCACATCGGCGTTTCGGATCGGGTAAATCCGGACCCGCATTTCAGAAAAGATATCCTCGTCAAAGAGCTCGATGATGTCCAGGGACTTCTGAACGTTGGAAGCCAAATCCCCCACAATGAGGAGGTTTTGCTGGGGGTGCTCGACGATGTCCGCCCCGTCAGAAAGGAAAGGCTTGATCATCTTGGACACTTCTGTCACCGGGATGAACTTCAGGGTAATGATTTGGATGGTGTATTTTTCTTCATTCTGCACCCGGCTCGCATCTCTCCCTGCCGTGGGCCGGGTATAGAGTTTCTTGGCATCTCCGAAGGGGACGATTTCATAGATGACCCCCTTCTGGACGGCCGCGGCGCCGTTCATTTTCAGGATCGTCTGGAAGACGGGGAAAATATCCTTCTGCGAGATCTGCCCGGACGTACGGATGTTGACCACCCCTTTAACCCTCGGGTCGATGATGTAGTTGAGGTTCATCATCTCGGCCATCACCCGGATGACCTCGTAGATGTCCGCGTTGTCGAAATTCAGCATGAATCTCGAAAGGCGCGCGGGATCCACCGGTCGGGGAGCGCCCACGGGTGAAGGAGCCCCTGGGGGTGGAGGGGCCGGAGTCGGAGGGGCAGAGAGAACCGGCGGGGGAGCGGAAACGGCGGGAGGAGCCGTCGGCAACGGGGCCCGGCGGGGCGGCTCGGGCACTTTTTCCATCCTTTGAGCAATGGTCTCCTCCTTCACGGGAGGTCTCAGAGCCTTGGGGGGTTCTGAAGGAGCTACCGCGCGTGCTTCCCGGGCCGGCGCTTGGGAAGCCTCCTGCGGGGTGTCTCTCCGCTTTTCGGGGGGAGCCTCTCGGGAACTTTCCTTGCTCATTTCGGCGATTTCCTGGGAAACCGTTACGCCCGGGCTTTCCCTTCCTACCTGGGATTGAGACCCGGCGCATTGGATCGTCCCCACCGTGAGCAGGAGGATCATGATGAAAAGGGAAACCCGTCTTGCAGCTTTCATCCCCAATGGACTCCTTTCGAGCATGTTCTTTCCTTCCTTAACCTGGAGGCTCGCCCGGGTTTACGGGCCTTCTTCCCCTCCACAGTCCGGGATCGGGGACCGAAGGCGGAGTGGTAGGGGAGGTGGGCGAACCCGGGGATTGATAGGCTCCCTCAGGCGCAGCCCCCGACGCCCGGGGGGTCGGGGTCACCGGCCGAGGCAGGGGGATCGGGGTCGTCGACCGGGGTGTGGGTGACGTCGGCGTTCCGGGAGAGGGGGCGACGACCCGAGGGGGCGTTGTTGGGGTCGGAGACGGGGGACTCGGGGAAGTGACCGCGGCCGGTTTCGTGGGGGTTCTCACTTCCACCCGCCTTTTGGGCGACCGGGGATCGTAGAGCAGGACTTCGAAGGAATCCTCGCCCCCCTCCATGACGATTCGGTCCGGCATGATCTTCGTCAGTTTGTACTCCCCGACCATCTCTCCAACTTTTATGCTCTTGGTCTCCCTCTCCCCCTTGTACAGCGGTCGTCCCGGGTTGATGATCGTGGCGACCTGGTAGTCTCCGACCATCGCCACCCCGCAAAGAGTAATTTGGGGCCGGGTGACGGGCTTGGCCATGGCCGCGGCGGCCTGACTGGAGAATTCTTTTCGCTCCGGGTTGAAGATATTCTTTTCGGCGATGACGTTGACCGCCTCCCGGGGAACCGCTTCTTCGGGAGAGGCCGATCCGGAAGAGGGCTCAGCTTTCCCCTCCACCTTTCTGGCCCCCTCCCCTTTCGCGACCAGCGGCGGGGAGGGTGACCAGATCTCATAGTTCTCATAAATCAGGATGAGCACGATGAAAAAAAGAAGGATGCTCAGAACCCCGTACCGACCCGTCATGGCTTTTCTCTCCCCTTCTCTTTTTCCTTCTCCTTCCCCTTGCTGCCCTTCATATAAGCGGAAATGATCATGTTCCCCTGGATGGTGTTGGGCATGCGGGGGTTGAAGACCAGAAGGTCCATTTCGCTGATGGTGAGCTTTTTTTCCTGGTGTTCCAGATCATAGAGGAACTGGGTCAGGCCCTGCATGCTGCTCATGGGATTGAATTCGATCTGGACCGAAATCCGCCGGAAGGATCCCGCCTCCTTGGGATCCAGGCTCCGGAAACTGCGGATGGCCAGGCTGTTTTTTTCCGCCAGACGTTTCACCATATCTTGGAGGTTGGCGGCCCCCAGTTGGGGAGTCTCCCCGGCAAGGAGCCTTTTCTGGACCTCTTCCCCCTGTTTCAGGGTCCGATCCAGGCCTTCCTCCACCGTTTTCCGGTTCTGCAGAACCTCGGCGTATTTCTGGACCAGGCGCTGGGTCAGGACGATCTCCTGGTCCGCTTTCTTCTTGGCCTCGACCAGGGGAACAATCACCAGGGTGTAAACGGTCAGAGCGACGGCGACGGCGACAAGACCCCAGATAAACTTCTTCTTGGAAATGCTGGCCTTGTTCAGATGGGGAATGCTGATTTTGGTCAGAAAGGACCAGTTCAAGGTGTCCCTCCCGTTCCTTCCAGTCTCATCTTGATTTTAAACCGCTCTCTCTCCTTGTCCACTCCGACCCTTCTTTCCCGCTCCTTGGTGACCGGCGCCAGGAATTCCACTTTTTCGAAGAGGGGCGATTTATCCAGGAGGGAGATGAGTTCGGAAGCCGAGTCGGCAAACCCGCTGATCTCGATCTCCCGGCCGGCGAACTTGTACTGCCAGATCCAGACCGAGGGCGGAAGAACCTCGGTCAGCTCTTTCAATATCCGCACTTTGCTCACTGCCTCGCGGGTGATTTTTTCGAATTCCGCCATCTGCGACGTCAGCTCGGTCCTCTGTTTCTGGAGCTTTTCCACAGCCTCCACTTCCGGCTTTCGCTTTTTGACCTCGGACCGGAGGCTTTTAAGCTCGCTCTGGTAGCGATTGTACACGCCCGCGCCCCAGATGAGTCCCAGGATCATCGCCAGGCAGAGAAGAAACAGGAAAACGGGCTTTGCGTAGTCCCGGATTTTTTTGCGCATCTCCGGAGGAAGGAGATTCAACTTGAACTGGGTGTCGGTCAAACCCGTCAGGGGGAGGCCAATGGACGGGTAGATGTAGTCCGGAAGGGACTCGTCCGCGCCGACCGCAATCCGCTGCACCGGGGGAGAAGCTACCCCTTTCATCCCATCGGTCTCTTGGAAGCTGGGGAGGGCCTTTTCCGTGGCATCCAGTCCGTAGACAAAAAACATGGCCCGGGAAAGGGAAGGATCCTTCATATCCCCCCGCTTAAAGGCATTCAGGATCCGCTCTTCCTTTTGCTGAGCCGGCAAGGGCAAGTGGAAACTGTCTTTCCATTCCTTTCCCTCCAGGATGTTCATCTCAAAAAACGGATCATTCACGTCCAGGAGGACAGAGAGTTCGTTTTCCTTCTCGCCCTCATGGTAGAGGAAAAGGTTGAGGGCCGACACGGCCGGGATCTGAATGGAAATCGGCTGGATTCCCATCTTTTTCAGGAGGCCCAGGTAGGGGCTCAGTTCTTCTTTTTTCACAAAGACGGCGACCAGATAAAGCCACTCGGCCTCCTCTTTCAATATCTGGAAATCGAACCAGAAATCTTCTTTGTCGAAGGGGGTCAGCTTGGGGGCTTCGTATTCCAGGACTTTGCGCAGATTCTCCTTGGTGGCCATGGGCAACCGGAGGAAGCGAACCAGGGTCTTTTCCCGGGGAATGGATACGGAGACCCTATCCTTACTGACCTCATTCTTGGAAATAAAGGTGGTAATCAGGCTAATCCACTGGGCTTCCTGGACCTCCCGCTGGCCTTCCGTCCAAAGGGGATAGACCCGGTAATCCACCAGACGGATCTTCCGGAAGGACTTCCGGAGGAGGCTGAGGATTAAGTGATTGGTTTTAAAGTCGATTCCTAAGCTGGAGTGAAAGGGGGACATAAACCTCTTTTTCTGCAATTTGTGTGCCAGATTCATGAATTTATCACCCCAGTCCCCTCGGTCTTACAGAAAAGAATCCAACCACCGCACGATTTTATACCCGTCTTTTTCCCTGGAGTCCACCTTGACCACCATCCAGATGCCCCGTACCGAACTCCCTTCCTTGCCCTTCCCCCGGGCTTCCACGGTGTAATAGGGGTTCATCACCCCGAAGAGGATCAGCCGCTGAATGTCGGTCAGGAAGGGCGTGATTTCGGGTACCCTTTGCAGGAGATCTTGAATATTTTGAAAGCCCTTTTCTTCCCGGGCCTTGATGATCAGGCGACAGACCTCCAGGGGCAGCCCCAGGACAACCCGCAGAGCCGGGAGGCTGGCGCTGTTGATGTCGATCTGCTCCCCGGCGGCATAGATGGAAAAAAGATCCTTTAGAGCCACCGGCGCTCCCTTGCCCGCCTCCCCTTCCTTTTCCTGGATCTTCTTCCCATAGAACAACTCGGGGGTAATCCCGCGCACCAGCAGGAGTTCTTCCACCGAATCGAAGTTTCCATTCTTGCAGTCGTATGGCTCTTTCAGGGACTGGTAGTATTCATTCTCCGCTCCGTTGACCCGGACAAAGTCATCCGGATCCCGCCAGTCCAGGATGGAATCCACGGCCATATCCCGGGCCTCCCCCTCGAGACCCATCGTGTTCATGATTTTGCGGAGCGCCGCGTCGGAAACCCGGTTGATGTTAACCTTCCCCGCCTCCCCCAAAACCCGCACCACTCCTTCAGCGCCCTCAAAGGGGAAACGGTATTCCCTTCCGTCGGTCACCCACTCCCTGTTTTCAGGCGGGATCTCTCCTTCCTTGGCCGTCTTCCTTAGTTGCTGCATCCGGGGGTCGTGCTTGAGGATCAGTTCGGCAATGGCCCGCTGGGCGCTCCCCTGGGCGGCGGCGTAGAGCTGGAGTTCCTCCTGATAATTCCGGGTGATGTTGACCTCGGTCCTCATGGCGTAGCAGAACTCCAGGACCACCACCGAGAGGATGGTGACGACCCACAGGACCATGACCAGGGCAACACCCCTGGAATCTTTTATGGGAGAGGAATCCATCTTTACGCTCTCAGCCTGCCTTTATAAATCCGAAACTCGAAGCACGAAATTCGAAACAAATCCAAAATTCGAAAAGGCAAATCTCAAACTTCCCTTTTTTGAACATTCGAATTTCGCTCATTGCCGTTGGTTTCGTCCCGCGTTTCGCGGGATTCGAAATTCGGATTTCGAATTTACCCGCCGAAGCTTGCTTTTCGGCATATCAACTTTTCACTTCTTAGCGGGTTACCGGCGGCACCATCCTGCGCACCGGACCCGTCCTTACCTCTTCGTAGCGGTTTGAAGGAAGGGAGGCCAGGATCACCGTGGAAACCCCTTCCGTCTTCCCTCCTCCTTTTTGGGGTGAAAGGGTCACCCGCAGGGCCGTGGGGAGTTCCTTCTCCTCCTTGGCGCTCCACTCCTCCACCCACCCCCCGGTCCGGTTTTTTTCCGGGTCTTCCTCCTGGTAATACTCAAAGCGAACATCGGCCAGCCCCTCAAAAAGGGGGACCACCGCGTCTTCCGGGGGATTCTCCTCCAGGAAATTCTTGTTGAGGACTCTCCCTTCGTACAGGATGAGACGGCCTCCCCCTTTCCCGCCCTCCCGGAACTCGTAGAAGGCGTACACCAGCCCGGAGGGTTTTTTGGCTTTCAGGGAAAGGGCGGAGACGAATTTCAGGGAACGGGCTTTCCCCTCAAAGGCCAGGTAGTCTCCCTCGGCCTTCTGGGTCTTGACCTTGTAAGGGACGGCTGATTTCATCTGCTGCGAAATCAGCTGGGAGGCGATGCGGGTCCTCTGGTATTCCTCCTTGCTCGTTTCCCCTTTTTCCCAGGCGGCGATGCCCGAGCCGGAAAACCCCGAAAATCATGAGCAGAACAAACCCCATGATCGTCAGGGTGACCATCACCTCCACCAGGGTGAAAGCCGAGGCCTGGCCGCCGCAAAAAAATATTTTTAGGTCCTCTGCCCACTCTCTTCCGCTTTCAGAAGCCGGTAGGATTCCAGAGCGGTTGTCCTTTCCCGGGTTCCCGATTTCCAGAGGACTTCGATCCGTACCCAGTACAGGGCCACCGGCGGCTGGTAGCTGGTCTCCCTGCCGGGGGGAAGGAGGTCCACTTTTTTCACTTCCACCTGCCACCGGTATTCCCGGTCGAATTCGCCCTCCTCGATTCCTTCTTCCAGGCTTTTGGCCAGGGAGATTTCCTCCAGCTTCATCCGGGCATACCCCACCGCCTTGGTATATTCTTCGGCGGTCCGCCCCAGGCGCAGGCCGCCGCTGAAAAGCTCGATGATAACAATGAGCCCGATGCCCAGGATGGCCATGGCCACCACCACTTCGAGAAGGGTAAATCCCTGCTTTTCGACCTTCAGCCTCATGCTTCCTCGATCTCCACCATCCCGGTTAGAAAATGGACCTTGATCCGGAAACCCTTCTGGTCCTCCATCTCCAGAAGAATGGTGCCGCCGTTGGACCCCCCGGTGGGATAGAATTCGATGGCCGGAAGATCCGAGGGATACTCAGGAGAAGGAATCTTCACCTCTTTCATCTGGATTCCGCCGGGCAGGGCGTACCGTTTCTCCAGCAGGATGGCCTCCTCCCTTTCCCGCTTTCCCTTTTCCTCCTCCGTCTCCTCCCCTTCCTTTTCTTCCCTTTCCAGCGCCCGTACTCTCACTTCCCTTAAGTCCGCATCAAACAGGACCTGGTGGATTTTTCCCTTCTGGATGGATTCGGAGCGGAAATAGCGCAGAATCGCCGATATTTTTTGCGCGGAGGTCTTGAGCTCGACCCGCTTGGAAAAACGGGAGAGCGAAGGGGTCACCAGGGCGACGGAGAGGCTGAGCAAAACCAGAACGATGACCAGCTCGATCAGGGTGAAACCCCTGTCCCTCATCCTTTCACGTCCTTCCAGCTGACCACATCCTCGTTTTCCCCTTCCCCGCCGGGGGCCCCATCCAGGCCGTAGGAGATGAGGTCGTAATCCCCGTTCTCCCCCGGGGATTTGTAAAGGTAAGGCTTTTCCCCAGGGGTCCACCGGGATCTCTTTGGGAAGGTAGGGGCCTTTCCAGTTATCCATGCCCGAGGGTTTTTCCCGCAGGGCTTTCATGCCTTCTTCGCTCGTGGGATATCGCCCCACGTCCAGCCGCAGGGCGTCGAGGGCGGTCCCGAAGAGCTCGATCTGGGCCTTGGCCGCCTTGAGCTTGGCCATGCCCACTTTGCCGAAAAGCCGGGGCCCCACCAGCGCGGCCAGAAGACCGATGATGATGATGACCACCAGGATTTCCACCAGGGTGAACCCTCTTTCTTTCCGCGGGATGAAATCTTTCATCTCTCCTCCTTCGAATGGAATGGCCCAAAGGGGAATATTGGAATAACGGAATAATGCAATATTGGGGAATTCATAACTCAACATTCCATTTTTCCATTATTCCATCTTTCCATTTCACTAAAACGGAATTTCATTGATGCTGAAGATCGCCAGGAGCATGGAGATTACGATGAAACCCACCACGGCCCCCATGACCAGGATGATCAGCGGCTCCAGCAGGGAGACGAACCGCTTCACCGTGGTCTGGACATTCTCTTCGTACGTCTCCGCGACTTTGCGTCAGCATCTCTTCGATGCGTCCCGTCTCCTCTCCCACGCTGATCATGTGCACGGCCAGGGGGGGGAAAACCCCCGTTTCCTCCAGCGTCCGGGCCACGGCCTTTCCTTCCCTCAGCCGGTCATGGATGTTTCCGATGGCCCGGGAGACGGCCAGGTTCTGGGAAATCTCTTTCACCAGACTGAGGGCCGAAAGAATCGGGACCCCGCTCTGCAGCAGGGTGGCCAGAGTCCGGGCGAAACGGGCCACTTCGATCTTCTTGATGATGTTCCCGACGGCCGGCCATTGCAGCTTGGACCGGTCCCAGCGGAACCTTCGCTCCTCATCCTGGTTGTAGACCCTCAGGGAAAAATAGAGGAGGGCCAGCATTCCCGCCCCTACCCACCAGTAATCGCGCACGTACCGGGAAAGGGTGAGCATGATCTGGGTCGGCAGGGGAATGGCCTGCCCCATGTCGGAGAAGATCTTGGCAAACCGGGGAATGACAAAGGTGACCAGGATGACGATGGAGGCCCCGCTCACCGCGGTCAGGATGAGGGGGTAGATCATGACCGAAACCAGGAAATCCCGGATTTCCTTCGCGCTCTGCAGGTATTTGACCAGGCGGGAGAGGATCACTTCCAGGAACCCCCCCGATTCCCCGGCTTTGACCATGTTGACGAAGAGCTTGGAGAAGATCCGGGGATGGTTTCCCAGGGCCTCGGCCAGCGAGCTTCCTTCCCGGATCCGGGTCAGGATATCCTGCACCACCCCTTTCAACCGGGGGCTCTTCGTCAGGGAACCCAGGATCTGCAGGCTCCGGTCGATGGGCAGCCCGGCGGAAACCAGGGTCGAGAGTTCCTGGGAAAAAGCCAGCACGCTGCTTCATTCCCACCCGCTGGGGCAGGAGGGAAAATCGCGGACCTCCTCCCGCTTCCCCCGGCGGCTTCTACCCGGACCGGAATGTATCCCAGCTGGTGGAGACTGCGGACCACCGCCTTCTCGTCGTGGCCTTCCATGGAGCCTTCCACGATCTGTCCGCTTAGGGTGGTTGCTTTATAGACGAAATCGGCCATCGTTCCCCTACAAGAGCTGTTCTTCCTGACTCACTCGCAGGACTTCCGAAACCGTGGTGATCCCCTCCCTGACTTTCAGCCAGCCGTCCTGCCGGAGGGTTCGCATTCCGGCCTTGCGGGCTCTTTCCTTGATGAGGTTGGAGTCTCTCTTCTCCAGAATGAGCTTCTGAATGTCTTCGGTAACCTGAAGAAGCTCATAGATCCCCACCCGCCCCCAATAGCCGGTATTCCCGCACTGCGGACATCCCTTCACATCGAAAACCCTGATCTCCTCGGGATTGACGCCGTCCATCTTCATTTCCTGGAGGACCGCCGGGTCCGGGGAAGAAGGCTCCCGGCAGTAGGGGCAGGCGGTGCGCACCAGCCTCTGCGCCAGGATCCCGATGATGGTCGAAGAGAGAAGATAGTCTTCCATCCCCATGTTGATCAGGCGGGTGATGGCGCTGGGAGCGTCGTTGGTATGGAGGGTGGAGAGGACCAGATGCCCGGTGAGCGCCGAATGGATGGCGATTTCCGCCGTCTCGGAATCCCGGATCTCTCCGATCAGGATCACATCGGGGTCCTGACGGACGATGGAGCGCAGGGCATTGGCAAAGGTCAGGTTGATGGCCGGCTTCACCTGGATCTGGTTGATCCCCTTCAGCTGATACTCCACCGGGTCTTCCACGGTGATGATCTTTTTATCCGGCGAGTTGATCTTCTCCAGGGCGCAGTACAGGGTCGTCGTCTTGCCGCTTCCCGTGGGGCCCGTCACCAGGATGATTCCGTGCGGGTGCTGGATGAGTGCTTGAAAAGCTTCCAGGGTATCCCGGCCAAAGCCCAGTTTCATGATGTCCAGGACGATGCTGCTCTTGTCCAGGATCCGCAGGACAATGGACTCGCCGTGAATCGTGGGCACGGTGGACACCCGGAAGTCAATCTCTTTTCCCTTCACCCGGAGCATGATCCGACCGTCCTGGGGAAGACGCCGCTCGGCGATGTTCATCTTGGCCATGATCTTGACCCGGGAGATGATCGCCGCCTGCAGCCGCTTGGGAGGCGACTCCACGTCATGGAGCACTCCGTCGATCCGGTAGCGCACCCGAAAATTATCTTCAAAAGGCTCCAGGTGGATGTCGGAGGCCCTCCTTTCGATGGCCCGGGTGATGATCAGGTTGACCAGTCGGATGACCGGTCCTTCCGAAGCCATATCCCTCAGCTGGTCTACGTTTTCTTCGCCCTCCGCCTGAAGGTCCGGGATGCTGTCCATATCTTCGATGATTTTTTCCATGGAGGACCCGCCGGCCCCGTAGGAGCGCTCGATGGCTTCCAGGATCTTCGACTCCTGTCCGAAAAGCACCTGAATTTTCTTTTTGGTGGCCAGCCGGATGGCATCGATGGCGTAAAAATCGTAGGGATCGGCCATGATCACGGTGAGGGTGTTGTTTTCCATCGGGCCGGGGATGAACTTGGACTCCTTCATGAACTGGACGGACAGGTTTTCGTAGAGGGCGGGTTCCTTGGGAAAATCATCCTCGGTCGCCAACTTCACCCCGTAAAAGGTCTCGGCCGCTATCCCGAATCGGTCCAGGGTGAGGAGTCCGGGTTTGATGAAATGCTCCTCCACCGAGAAATCAGCTGGTAGAGCTCCGGTGGGGAAGGCTTCGTCAAAAGCGCCTTTCTGGATGATTCCTTGATCCACCAAAAACTCAAGAAATTGAGGATTTAGCATAAAATCCCTCACTCCCAATCTAACTTTTTTCGATCTCTATCGGGCGGTCAAAGACGGTTATAGAAAGCGGGGGTACAACCTCCGAATTCTTCTTTCTGCCCCGTTTCGAGGTAATAAGGGATTTTCTTATTTCTACCCTTTTTACACCGGAAAGCCAATTTTTACTTGATTATATAATAAAACCCTTCGTTCAAGAAAAATAAATTTATTCACTTTCAGGCTTTCCTGTTATGTTTTATCGGATGTATCAAGGGATTTCTTGAATCCATCTGTCCGAAATCCTGTTGTTTTCTTACAGTTTCTTTGCTATTTTCGGCTTTTGGGGGATAAGAAAGTAGAGAGACCAGCTCATGGGAAAAAACGACGAAAAGATTTTTGGTTTTCACCGGAATATTTTCTTTTTGGGATTGGTCAGTTTTTTCACGGATATAAGCAGCGAAATGATCTACCCCCTCCTCCCGGTCTTTCTGGTCTCGGTCCTGGGGGTCGGACCCACCTTTGTGGGGCTGGTTGAAGGGGTGGCCGAGGCAACGGCCTCTTTTCTCAAGCTCTTTTCCGGCTGGATCTCAGACCGGCGGCAGAAGAGAAAATTCCTGGTCGTTTCGGGATACACCTTGTCCACCCTGACCCGGCCCCTGGTGGCTGTGGCCACGGCTGGATGGCATGTTCTTTTCATCCGCTTTCTCGACCGGGTGGGGAAAGGAGTCCGTACCTCGCCTCGCGATGCCCTGGTTGCCGACTCCACCCACGAATCGGAATACGGAAAAGCCTTCGGCTTCCAGCGGGCTCTGGACCACACGGGCGCGGTCATCGGTCCTCTGATCGCCTTTCTCCTTTTGACTTTCATCACCCAGCAGTACCGGACCCTGTTCCTTCTGGCTTACATTCCGGGGTTCATCGCCGTAACCCTATTGATTTTTGGAGTGAAGGAAAGGAAAGCAGCTCAGCCCGGGCCTTCCTCCCCGCCGGTTCAGCTGACCCTCCGCCCCTTTGACCGCCGTTTCAAGATCTTTCTTCTGATCATCATTCTCTTCAGCCTGGGAAATTCCAGCGACGCTTTCCTGATCCTCAAGGCCAAGGAGGCCGGGGTTTCGGTGTCCCTCCTGCCCATTCTTTGGGCGGTTCTTCATATTTCCAAATCCCTCTCCGCCACGCCCGGGGGCATTCTTTCCGATCGTTACGGGAGAAGAAAAATGATCATTGCCGGCTGGATTCTCTACGGCGGGGTATACTTCGGATTTGCCTCGGCTCAAACTTCGGACATGGTCTGGATTCTATTCGCTGTATATGGCCTCTTCTATGGTTTGACCGAAGGAGGCGAGAGGGCTCTGGTGGCCGACCTGGTCGCCGCCCCATCTTCGCGGAACGGCTTACGGCCTTTACCATTTTTCCATCGGTCTGAGCACCCTGCCGGCAAGCCTTCTCATGGGATTCCTGTGGGAAACCTTCAGCCCTAAGACGGCCTTCAGCTTCGGGGCGGTCCTGGCGCTGTTGGCCGCGGTATTGCTGTGGAAGGCCATAAAAGAGGGAGGTGAGAGTTGAGAGTTGGGAGTTGGGAGGCGGGAGGTGCGAGGAGTCAAAAGATTTTCCAAATCGCAATTCTAAATTCGCAATTTGCACTTCTCAACTCTCAACTCCCAACTCTCACCTCACGTTATTTTATGGATGGGAAAAACATTCTCCCTGATGTAGGCGAGCACCCGATCCACTTCCCGGTTGACCTGTTCCCTCGTGATGCCTTTGATGTAGACGGTCTTATCCTGCAGGCTTCCGACTTCCATTTCGGGCCCGAACATCATTCCACCGACGAGGCCCACATATTCATCCCGCGGTTCCAGGTCATTTAAGATCCCCCAGGCGAGAGTCCAGCTCCGGGCGGTCTTGAAGACATCATACCCCCCTCCTCCCAGGGCCAGGATGCGGGGCGAAAAATCCTTCAGCTTCTTGACCGCCTCGCAATAGCCCGCGTTGGTCATGGACAAATGAGTCAGAGGGTCGGAGACATGAGTGTCGGCCCCCAATTCCGCAATCACCAGATCCGGGGAGTAAGCGCTCAGGAGCGGGGGGATCACCTCGGAAAAGGCCCGGATAAAAGCGTCATCATCGGTATTCTGCGGCAGGGGGACATTGACGTTGTATCCCTTTCCTTCCCCTTCCCCGATTTCGTTTTCGAAGCCGGACCAGGGATAAAGGTCCTTCCCACTTTCATGAAAGGAGACTACCAAGACCCGCGGGTCGCGGTAGTAGGCGTCCTGGACGCCGTTGCAGTGGTGGGCGTCGATATCCACAAAGGCGATCCGCAATCCCTGCTTCAGGAGATGATTGATAGCGATGGCCACGTCGTTCAGGTAGCAGAAACCTTCGGCATGGTCCCGGCCGGCATGATGGAACCCCCCCAGGGGATTGAAGGCCGCCTGGGCTTCTCCCCCGGCCAGCATTCTGGCTCCAAGAAAAGTAGCCCCCGCCGCCAGGGCGGAATAATCATACATTCCAGGAAAGATGGGGTTATCCTCCGTCCCCAGCCCGAAACGCAGGATTTTCGGGTCCACGGTCAGGTAATCGCTTCCCCCGGTGCGGATCATGTCCGGCCAGAGCTCGCTGGCCACGGACGCGGAATCCAGATCCTTCATGATCTTCAGGTAGGCCGGGTCGTGAAAATCGGCCAGGGTTTCATACCCCAGCGGTTCCGGTTTGACGATCCGGATCCAGGGACGCTCGATCAAGCCGTAACGGCGGCAGAGGTCCATGGTCAGCCTGGCGCGGACCGGCTTGAAGGGATGGGTGGGGCTGTACTCGAACTGGGCCATCTCATCGGAATATATGAAAACGCTCCGAAAATTCTCGTCACGCGGCTTCATAGTCTCTCCATTATACACAAATCGGCTATAGTCAACAATTTTCCTTTCTTTGCCGAGCCTAGGTTCTGAGAAGAGAGGCTTGCCCATGGGGTTCAGCCCGGAGAGATTTGGATCATCATCCTGAGGCGTCTATTCTTCCATTGGATCGGGCCTGTCTCGGGGAAATTCGCAGGGGGATATGGTTTGTTTTGTTCAGTCTTCTCTTCGAATCTATTTTTCTCTCTGGCCTTTCTTTGCGGAGTATAGGCGGGAAGGTCAATAGAAATGCAGTATCCCGCCGAGCCTGATGATCCAAATCGCCCCGGGCTGAACCCCAACAACCAGCAAAAAATAAAAAGAGATTGATTGAATCCGAGTTCCAGTTGACACCCTTTTCCGGTCCATTTACACTTTACTTATAACCGCCACTCGGAGGTTAGCCATGGATTCTTCCGAAACGAAGATCGGACAGCGTTTTCAGCAAGAGACCAAATACTACCGCCCTTCCTACGTTGGCAGACCCCCGGAAAAGGCCGCCGGCCCGGTCGCTCCCAAGATCATTCCTTTGCCTTCCCCTTCCCTCACGGGCGGGCCGATCCTATGGAAGGCGCTGGAGAAGAGACGTTCAATCCGGAATTACCGCCCGGAGCCCCTTTCTTTGAAGGAACTCTCCAACCTTTTATGGGCCACTCAGGGGATTACCGAGAAGGCCTTTGGGCCCTGGTACCGCACTGCTCCTTCCGCAGGGGCCCTCCATCCGATCGACACCTACCTGGTCGTGAATCGAGTGGAAGGGCTGGAGCCCGGAATTTATTTCTTCGACGTAGTGGAATTTTCCCTGATTTTAAAGAGGATGGGGGATTTTTCCGGGCCCATCGCTCAGGCCGCCCTGAACCAGGATATGGCCCGGACAGCCGCGGTGGTTTTCGTCTGGGTCGCGGTCATCCAGCGCTCGCGCCAGAAATACCGCCAGCGCGCCTACCGCTACATTTACCTGGACTGCGGCCACATCGCCCAGAATCTCTACCTGGCGGCCACCGCCCTGGACCTGGGCTGCTGCGGCATCGCGGCCATTTTTGACGATGAGGTCAATGATCTGGTGGGAGTGGATGGGCAGGAGGAAACGGCCATCTATCTGGCGATGGTGGGAAAGAAATGAACCCTCAATGCGGAATGCCGAATGCGGAATAAAAAAAACAAAAACCTCAAAATGTGGAATGTAGGGGCGCGCAGCGCGCGCCAGGGAAATGTTCAGAGATAAAAGGCAAAATCTTTTCAATCCGCACCCTTCAATCTCTAAATATTTTTCTTCAGTTTATCCCTTTTTCAGTTACTTTATTCCGCATTCCGAATTCCGCATTCCGCATTCACCTTGACTTTGCCTTTCTCAACGGCGATCCCTTCCAGTTTTAAAAGTTCCGCTTTCAAATCCAGCCCCCCGGGGGCTGAAAAGCCGGTCAAGCGGCCGTCGCTGCCCACAATCCGATGACAAGGGACAACCAGGGGCCAGCGGTTTTTGCCGTTGGCATTGCCCACTGCCCGGAGGCCCTTCGGATTTCCGATCTTCTCGGCCAGCCAGCGGTAGGTGTGGACCTTTCCGAAAGGAATGGCGAGCATAACCTGGTAGGTCTTTCGCTGGAAAGGAGTGGCGGAGGAAAGGTCCAGGAGCATTCCGAATTTCTTCCTGCCCCCGTCGAAATATTCCAGGATTTCCCTCTTGGCCTGCGTGAGAGCATGGCCCCCTTCCCGGCCATCGGGAAATTCCTTAACGATTCGTTCACCCAAATCCTCTCGGGATGGCTCAGGAAGGTATATGCGTTCCACCCCCTCTCCCCCCTCCACCAAACCCATCCACCCGAGCTTCGCCCGGAAAAGGATGAAGGTTCTTTCCATTTTTCTCCCCCCCAGGAAATGATGTTCCCCTACCCTACCAGCCGGAAAAATTCAGCTCAATCGAAATCTGCAGGTTGAAGGGGATTGAAAAAAGCAGAGCCGGTTCGCGACCCGCCCCTGCCCAAGAATCGGATGTTCTTCGAAATATGGGAAATTAGGGTTTAGAGAGATGTTTTATCCTTCAGCAGATCCTTGATGAAAGCTTCCGTCTGGTGAACTCTCACCCCCAGGGTGTTGTAAAAGGCCTCCACGTATTCCCGGAAGGTGGCTTGGCGGCGGATAATCATCTTCAACCCGTAACTGCGGCAGAATTCGCAGACTCGCCAGAAGAGGTCGTCCTTCAAGAGCTCCTTTACTTCGGTGACCTGCTTTTTTCCGCACTTGGAGCAGATGACTTCTCTTATGATTTTCATCCCGCTGGATTCCTTGTCCCCGAAAGAAGGGGGGGGTTCCCTCTTTTTTATTTTAGGACAGGCCGGGTCTTTTGTAAACCCGGGAAATCCGGCGGCGGCTTCAACCAGGAACGGTGCCGGGGTGGTTCAGAACCCCCCGGCGGCAGGATTTTTCAGGGCGGGTCAAACAGAACCTTTTTTACTCTCTTCTTCCCGAAGAACCTTTTTCAGGACTTTTCCCACGTGGGACTTGGGAAGTTCATTCCGGAATTCAACCAGGGTGGGGACCTTGAAGCGAGCCAGGTTCTGCCGGCAGAAATCGATAATCTCCTCGGCGGTGGCTTTCTGCCCGGGCTTCAGGACTACAAAGGCTTTCACCGTCTCTCCCCGGTAGGGATCCGGGACCCCCAGAACGCCGGCTTCCAGAATTTTGGGGTTCAGGTAGAGCGCTTCTTCGACTTCGCGGGGATAGACGTTGTACCCCCCGCAGATAATCATGTCCTTCTTCCGATCCACGATGTAAAAATACCCTTCTTTATCCATCTTGGCGATGTCGCCGGTATAGAGCCACCCGTCGCGGAGACTCTTGGCCGATTCTTCCGGGCGGTTCCAGTACCCCTTCATCACCTGGGGCCCGCGGATGCAGAGTTCGCCTTCTTCTCCGGGGGGAAGATCCTTCTTTCCGGTTTCCAGGTCCACGATTTTGGAATCCGTGTCCGGGCGGGGAAGGCCGATGCTGCCGATCTTCCTCTCTCCGGAGAAAGGATTGGCGTGGGTCACCGGGGAAGCCTCGGTCAGCCCGTATCCCTCGCTGATCTTCCCTCCGGTCAATTCCTCGAACTTCTTCAGGGCCTCCACCGGCAGGGGGGCTGAGCCGGAGCTGCATACCTTGATGGAAGAGATGTTGTAATCCCTGACCTTCGGGTGGTTGATGATGGCGATGTACATGGTCGGAACGCCCGGGAACCGTGTGGGCTGATGGGCATTGATCGCTTCCAGGCAGTCGTCCACCTGGAAACGTGGCAGGAGGATGATCGTGGCCGCCAGGTAGATGGCTTCGTTCATGGTCACGGTCATGCCGTACACGTGGAAAAAGGGGAGAACCGCCAGCATTCGCTCCTTCCCCCTTTCCGCACCCACGTTCCAGCTCACACACTGGACCACGTCCGACACCAGGTTGTAATGGGTTAACATGGCTCCTTTGCTGAACCCGGTCGTGCCCCCGGTGTACTGCAGAAGGGCCACTTCATCCGGATCTACGGACACCGAGGGGGGGGCCTGCGATTTTCCTTTCTTCAAAAGCTCAGCGTATTCGTGGATCCCCGGCCTGTCCCCTCCCCCTGTTCCCTGCCCCCTTCCCCGCGGACGTGTTCGTCCAGGTCCGTTAGAATGATGGTCTTCAGGGGGATCTTTCCCTGCACGGCCTCCAGCCTGGGGAGAAGGTCCCGGGCGGCTACGATCGTTTGAGCCCCGGCATCTTTGAGCTGGAATTCCAGCTCCCGCTCCACGTACATGGGGTTCACGTTGACGACCACCCCTCCCAGCCTGAGGATGGCGTAATAGGCGACGATATACTGGGGGCAGTTGGGGAGCATGATCGCCACCCGCTGGCCCTTCTTAATTCCAATCTGATGGAGGCCGGAAGCCAGGTCC
Organism: uncultured delta proteobacterium; assembly: GCA_963802665.1. Lineage (GTDB taxonomy): Bacteria > Desulfobacterota > SM23-61 > SM23-61 > SM23-61 > SM23-61. The sequence continues at coordinate 45,734 of CAWDJO010000018.1, forward strand.
CGGGCCCACCCGGCCAGCTCGCGGTATTTGATCCTCTGGCCCTGAAAGATGACCGCGTCCAGGTCGGGAAAATCCTTTGCCGTGTCCTCCAGGATCTGATAGAGGGGGATCCGGGGATAATCGATATGATGGGGCACGCCTTTTTCATAGAATTTCAACCAGGGTCGTTCCATGCTCTCACTCTCCTTTTTAAAAGACCGAATCATCTCCAAATTAGTTGATCGAATATTTTACGAAACCCTGTCAAGGGCCCGGAAGGAAAGTCAGATTGCGCCGCAAGCATCGGCGGGATATGGATTTCCATAGCCTCCCGGCTTGCCTTCCGCAAAGCGCCGGGGGCCGCAAAAGAAAAATTCGATGAGGGGACAACACCCCCGCCACAGCTAGGAAGGGATATGTGCCTCATGATTGCAAGCAATATGACTTTCCTTCCGGGATCCTGGAATCACTACATTTTGAATATATAAGCTTTGTCCCTCAACTAATTTGGAGATGATCCTAAGAACTCAGGTTCCGAGAAATGCCCGGATGAAGGCTTCCACATCCTGCCGGATGAAATCTTCCAAAGACAAATCCTTGTGTTCCAGAAGTTCGGTCATATCCAAGAAAGTCTCGACGAAGGTGGCCTTCTGGACTTCCTGGCTCTCCCAGAAGATGGCCTCGGCATTATTTTTTCCCAGGATCCCCTGCTGGTAATTCTTGTAGGCGATCTGGGTGGCGTGGGCCAGGACGGCTTCCACTTTTTTTCTTACGAAGGGAGTGATATCCCGGACCACCCGTTTTTTTTCTCCGAAAAAACTCCCCCAGAGGCTGTAGCCCAAGAGAGCCGGCCTCAGCCCGGCAGAAGAGCGGAGGGCCTCGAGGGTCAGACGGGTACAGCGGATATGGGTCCTGTGCCGCTCATAGGGGGCCGGGAGAAAAACTTCGCTGGGGCGCAGCGATTCAAACAGTTCCCTCAAATCTTCCCCGACTCTTTTTCCCTCCTCCCCCTCCAGCCCGGAACTTGGCTTCAGGAAATAAAACCCGCCTACCGCCCCCACGACTTTTAGAGCGGCCATGGACTCTTTCTGCCGCAGTGCGACCATGTCTTCATCGGAAATGGGCGGACCCTTGCGGGGACTGCCCCGACCGTCCGTAACGGTTACGGAAAATACCGCCCGTCCTTTCTCCGCCGCCTCAATCATCACCCCTCCCGCTCCTAGGATGTCATCATCGGGATGGGGGGAGATAACGACCATATTGTCCTTTCGCCCGCGAAAATCATCCGGGGATTTTCCCTCTCTGATGGCGATGAATGCGTCTTTCCAGGAACTTTCTTTCATGGAGGAGTCCCTTGTCCTTTTGCTCATTGATCATTGACCAGTGATCAAGGACCATTGTCCATTGGTCATTGACCATTGTTCATTGATCATTGGCCAGTGATCATTGATCCTTGCGCCTTTTTGTTCATTCCCCATTCAAAGGATGATTTTTCCCAAGATCGCCGGTCTCCTCGCCCCCGTGGCTCCGGGGACATTCGAGGGCAACCCCTGCAGAGTGGCATCCGCCAGCAGAGCGAAGGCCAGGGCTTCCTTGGCGTCTCCATTGATTCCCAGATCATTCAAAGGACCGATGGGAATCGGGCCAAAAACCTTCCGCAGGAAGCCCATGAGAGTCTGGTTGTGCACCCCGCCCCCGGAAACGAAAATTTCATCCACCCGGAAACGGGAAAAAATGAAATCATCAAACCCCCGGTAGATGGAAGCAGCGGTAAAGAAGGTGGCCGTCGCCAACAGATCTTCAAACGGCAGCCTCCGGGCCTTTTTCCAAAGGTCCTTTGCGAATTCCTCCCCGAACAGCTCTCTTCCGGTTGATTTGGGCGGGGACAGCTGAAAATAGGGGTGCCGCATCAGATCGCCCAGCAGTTCCTCATTGATTCTGCCCCGTCCGGCGAGTCGCCCCTCGGGGTCCCATTTCATCCTGCCCCGGCTCCGGAGCCGGACCAAAGAATCGATGACCATGTTCGCCGGCCCGGTGTCGAAGGCCATCACTTCTTCCAGCCTCCCGGGAAGGACCGTGACGTTGGCGATTCCTCCCAGGTTCAGCAGGGCTCGCACTTTTCCCTTCTTCCGGAGGAGGAGATAATCCGCGTAGGGAACCAAAGGGGCTCCGGTTCCCCCGGCGGAAATATCGGCGGGGCGAAAGTCGCAGACGGTCACCACTCCTGTCCGGGCGGCAATGACCGCCCCTTCCCCGATCTGCAACGTCGAATTCTTACGCCGCGGGTGACCGCTGAGATGATAAAGGGTCTGACCATGGGAACCGATGAAGTCCACCTTCCCCGGGGGGATTCCCCTCTGGCACATCAATTTCAGGGCCGCGTCAGCCAGTAGTTCCCCGATGATGAAATTCATCTCGCAGATTTCTTCGGCCCCGGCGGAAAAGAGTTTGAGGATGCGCCTTTTCATGGGGGTCTCAAACGGATACGTCTCGAAGGCTAGGATCCTCGCTCCGGAGCTCAGGCCAGTTCCGGTAATTTCCGCCAGCACCGCGTCGATTCCGTCCACGGAGGTTCCGGACATAAGCCCCAGGGCAATCCGGGTTTTCTTCTTCCGGATCTGATCCAGGCGCTTCAAAGGATCTCTCCCAGGAAACCCTTTTTCTCTTCCAACAAGCGCTCGGCTTCCTTCCTCGAGCATCCCTTCGCCCCCATGACGATGGCCGCCTTGGGGTGATTCTTCGACTGCCGGAGAAGGACTCTGGCCCGGTCACGGGGGCAATTCAGGACGGTCATGAGGATCCTTTCCGCCCGGTCCTTCAACTTCCGAGATGACGGTTTTACATCCACCATCAGGTTGCCGTATACCTTGCCCAGCCGGATCATGATCCCGGTGGAGAGCATATTCAGGACCATCTTGGTGGCGGTCCCGGCCTTTAACCGGGTTGAGCCGGCGATCATTTCCGGTCCCACCAGAAGCTGAATGACCACGTCCGCCAGGGGGCCGATTTCTGGCGAGGGATTACAGACCACCAGCAGTCGAAGGGCTCCCCGCTTTTCCGCCTCGCCCAGCGCTCCCCGGACAAAAGGGGTTTTGCCCGATGCGCTGATGCCGCAGACGACATCCCGGTCATTCACTCTTGCCTGGCGGATGGCGCGGGCCCCGGCAGAGAGGTTGTCTTCAGCCGCTTCCACGGATCTCCACAAAGCTCTCTTTCCCCCGGCGATAATTCCTTGAACCATTTTCGGGGAGACGCCGAAAGTGGGAGGGCACTCCGCGGCATCCAGAACTCCCAGCCTTCCGCTGGTGCCGGCGCCCACGTAAAAAAGCCTTCCTCCCCGGGAAAGAGCCTCCGCCCCTGATTCAATGGCCCTGGCGATCGGTTTCAGCTGGGTGCGGACGGCCCGGGCCACCCTTTCATCCTCCCGGTTCATGATCCGGGTGATTTCGAAGGGAGTAGCGTTATCGATCCGGCGGGAGGAGCGATTGGGCTTTTCCGTGAGGCTGATTGATTTGTTTCTTTTCTGCTTCTTCTGGTCTTTTCGTTCGAGGGACAGTTCGGAGTAATGTAGTTCGGAGTTCGGAGCAAAAGCATAAAGCCTCCCTGAATCTCCCTCCGTCCAGGCGTTCACTCCGAACTCCGAACTCCGAATTCCGAACTCTTTCGCCATTCCTTTCCCAAGGCATAGGCCTCCGCCATTGCCGTGGGGTGTTGTCGGATCTCCCCCTTCTCGTCCACCCCCTTGTAGAGAAGAGAACGGACAAAGGTCCTGTCGAGTGCATCGAAGAAATATTTCATGGTCAGCAGGGGGCCGTCGAAAATTTTTCCGAGCTTCGCCCCGCCTACGGCGAGAAAAATTCCCTTCCTCCCCGTCCGGCCGGGAGCCACCGGCTGCCGAAGGAGATACTTTCTGGCCCAGAGAGCCTGGCAACGGTCGATCATTGCTTTCAAGTGGGCGCTGACCGCAAAGAAAAAAACGGGTGAGGCGACCGCCAGAATATCGGCATCCACCAGTTTTTGGTACAGAGGTTTCATGTCGTCCTGGATGGGGCATTCTCCGGTTTTCTTGCAGGCATAGATTTCCAGGCAGGGAGAAATCTTGAGTTCCCGGAGAAAGACCTCCTCCACCTCGGCCCCCCCATCCATGCATCCGCGGAGAAATTCCTTGAGAAGCAGCTCCGTATTCCCTCCCCGGCGGGGGCTTCCGTGAATCCCCAGGACCTTCATCTTTCCCTCTTCTGCCTCCCCTATGAATTTTCTACAAATTACCAGACTCCCCTTCATCTGCCAAGGGATAAAATCTCCTTGTCCCCCTCAAATTGCGAAATGGCGATTGCGGAATGCGGATTGAAAGAGAAAACCCAAAAATCCGAAATCCGCAATCCAAAATACCTAAGCCGCATGGTTTTTACGCGTAACGCCCTTGCTTCCGGGCCAGGCAACGCCTGAAATCCAATAGGCTTACGCATTTTTGGCGGAAACCACCTTCCCCGCATTGCTTTGACAATATCTCTTTACCGGGAGTGAAAAACTGAATATCCTGTATTCATCGGTCCAGAACGATCCGGGAAGGGGGAAACGAATGGCCTACATTGAACACGTGCATGTTCATGCCAGCGATCCGGGAAAGACCATTGATTTCTTCAAGGCCTTCTTCGGGGCCAAAGTGATCAAGGAATTTGAGAATCTGGGAAGGAAGATCACGATCCTGTCCATCGGGGACAAGTCCAATCTCTCCATCCTCCATATCCCTCCGGCGGTGGGAAATCCCGCGCCGGAAGATGCCGGTATCGATCACATCGGCATCGCGGTGGAGAACATCGAAGACCTGGTCCGCAGGCTGAAAGAGAAAGGATACCGCTTTCCCGTGGATTTGACCCGGTCGTCTTCCGGGGCCAAGATCGCCTTCTGCCTGGGGCCGGACAATGTGTACCTGGAGCTGGTCGATAGGACCTAGCTGCGGGATTTTTAAGGGGGTCCGAGGTCAGGGGTTATAGGTCATGGGGAAAACTTGAATCGACTTTTTTCTCATGAACTATGATTTCTAACCTCTAACCTCGAACCTCTAACCCATTTATTTTATCCTTGACAGCCCGATGGACAGTCGATACGCTTTTTATAAAAACGCCGCAACAGGAGAAAGAAAGTGAAAAGCCTCAAAATTTTGGTGGCCGTGCTCATGATTCTGGCGATCGGGGCCGTCTTCGGCTGCGCCAAGAAGACGATCCGGTCCGATGCCGCGGGATATACGCCCTCCCGGGTTGAGCCCAGACCTGCAGAGGCCGAATCCGCGGATAAAACCGCGGCCCTGGAGAAAGAAAAAAGACTGTCGGAAGAGAACCTCCGCGAAGAAGCCCTGCGGGAAAAAGCCTTGCGGGAGAAAGCCCTGCAGGATGATCTGGCCCGAAAAGAAGCCGCCCTGAAGGCGGCCAAGTTGGAACCGATCTATTTTGAGTTTGATCTGTGGTCGATCCGGGAAGATCAGAAAGAGGTCATGGTGAAAAACAGCCAGTGGCTCAAGGCCAACCCCAACGCCAAAGTGAGGCTGGAAGGGCATTGCGACGAACGGGGAACGGCCGAATACAACCTGGCCCTGGGCCAGAAAAGAGCCGAGGCGGCCAAAGCCTTTCTGGAAGGGTTGGGAATTTCAAGCCAGAGAATGGCCACCATCAGCTACGGGGAGGAACGCCCTCTGGATCCCGGACACAATGAGGCCTCCTGGGTCAAAAATCGCCGGGTGGATGTTCTGGCCATAAAATAATGTCCCCCAACGGGGCAACACGTATTTTCTGGAGACGTTCCTAACCCGGCAGAGCCGGAGCCAAACAGATTCGAGGCATCGAAAAATCCGAAATCCGAATATCGAAATCCGAAACAAATTCGAAATTCGAATGTTCAAAAACAGCAAACCAAGAAAAGACATTTGAATTTGGAACCTTTGGATTTGTTTCGAATTTCGGATTTCGTGCTTCGAATCGCGTTCGCGGGATTGGAATGGGCCCTTTCCATTGGAAGTTTTGATGCCATCTTGCGCACAACTTGACTCTTAAGAGACTAAAGTGTGCTTTTCGCCGCGGGGAAACGGCGACGGAATAAGAAGTGGGCCGGGGAGAAAAGAATTCACTAACCGCAAAAGGAGGAATGGCCTATGCCCATGACCAAGTCACAGGTAGTAGCCTATCTGGCGGATGAGGTTGGGATCACCAAGAAACAGGGGGGCGCGGTTCTCGATGCCCTTGCCGGCCTGGCCGCCAAGATCATCAAAAAAGGGGAAAAACTGGCCCTGCCCGGTTTTGTGACGGTGAAGGTCCAGCATCGTAAGGCCCGCATCGGACGGAATCCCCAGACCGGGGAGTCGATTAAGATCCCGGCGAAAAAAGTGGTCAAAGCCGTTCCTGCCGGGGCCCTGAAAAGAATTCTGAAGAAAAAATAGCCTACTGTAGGAATGCAAAGAAAAAGGGGATGGACCGCAAAGAGGTTCATCCCCTTTTTCTTTGCATCGAGATTTCGTCGACCCACCGTGGAATCCTTCCGGTCCGGAATTCCTCGGCTCCTGCGCTAACGGTACCGTTCGGGGTACGCCTTCAATTCTGCATAGAAGTCGGCAATCATTTTCGGAAGGGAGTACTCGGTCTTCCAGCCCCATTCTTTCCGGGCATTCTGGTCTTCATAAACCACCCCCTGGGATTTGCGGTGAAACTGCATGGCCAGAGGATCGGGCTTGAAAGTCAGCGGCGCTTGGGGGAAATGCTTCTTGATTTCGCCCACCAGTTCTTCCGCGGAGATCATGGGCTGAATTCCCGCCAGGAGATAACAAACGGTCTGGATGGCCTCTGCCGGCGCCGACTCCAGCAGCAGGAGAGACCGGGCTGCATCTTTGAAATAGATAACCGGGCAGCGGACCTGCGGTTCCACGAAGATCTGGTAAGGCTCACCATAAAAGGCCTTTTCCACGGCCCAGGCATTGTAGATGGAGATATGAGCGGTTTTCGCCCCGGGACCGATCACCGAAGGGTACCGGACCGCCCGGAAGTCGATCCCGTATTTGGTACGGTAGAAGCGCCCCAGGAGTTCGGCGAAAACCTTGGTGGACCCGTACATGGTTATGGGCCTCTGAATCGTGGCATCGTTGATGACTTGGCTCTGGATGTCCAGCCCGTAGGTGCCCACGGTGCTGGTAAATATCACCTTGGGGACCTTGAAGAGGCGGGCGGCCTCCAGAACATGGTAAGTGCCGGCCACATTGGTCGCGAAGGAAGACTGGGGATCGGCGTTGGAAGGCAGGGAAAGCATGGCCCCCAGATGGAAAATCACCCGCGGAGAGCTTTCTTTTACCGCCTCCAGAACCTTGGCAAAATTGCCCACATCCCCGTGGAACACGGTCAATGGACCGGCAATCCCGGAAAATCGTTCGGGCCGCAGGTTGATATCCATCGCATACACCTTCTCGCCCTTTTCCGCCAGCATACGGGTCAGCATGGAGCCGATCAGCCCGCATCCTCCAGTCACCAACACCGCCATGGAACCCTCCCGCCTTCGATCTCAATCCGATGGCCCCGGCCGGCTGTTTGTTTATTCAAGCCGGGGAGGAAAGATGTTTACCGGAAATCTTTCTAGCCCTCGGCTTTTTTAGGCTTTTTCTCTGCCTTCTCCGGTTTCTCTTTCTTTTCCTTTTTCTCTTCCGGTTTGGACTCGGCCTTCCCTTCCGGTTTGGGCTGTTTCTCGCCCTTTTCTTTCTTAACTTTCTTTTCTTTCTTCTCCGGCTCCTTTTTCGCGGCTTCTTCCTTGGGCGCCTCCTTGGCTGCTTTCTCCGCCGCCAGTTTGTCAATCTTGGCCTGCGCTCTTTCCTGGTTGAGTTTCTCCTGGGCGGCAATGCTGGCAAGGCGATGATCCGTTTTTCGCACCTGAGCTTTCAGCTGCCGGATCTTGGCGTCTTTCTGAATCACATCCTCTTTCAGCCCTTTTTCTTTCAGGAAGGCCAGGCGGGCGTTTAGTTTTCCCTGGATCCTTTTCTTCTGGTTCTCCACATAAACCTTGGCTTTGAGATTCATGTCCTTCTCCTTCCTTCACCCACGAGGATCTTTCTTTTTAACATAGCCGCGAACCGGCGGGCAACATAAAAACGGCCTAGCGCACGGCGTATGGCGCCAATTGTTTAAACCCGAAGGGGTTCCAGGTCGTCATTCCTGCGGAAGCAGGAATCCAGTCTTTTCAAGAATTCTGGACTCCCGCTTTCGCGGGAGTGACGGAAAAGCGGGGTTTTCCCGCATTCTGCTAAGAATAGAGATTTTGCCTTTATCCTCTCTGCTCTAAGCTCTCTGCTCCACGCTCATCGCTCTAGGCTCCCCCCCGTCCCTAGGACACAAATCATTTGCCCCCCATGGGGTCGAATGTTAATATGGCATCGTGAAACCAGAGGATCTGCTCAAAATTTCCAAGCCCTCCCGATACATCGGCGGAGAGCTGAATTCGGTGGTCAAAGACCCGAACCGGGTAAAACTGAAGTTTGCCCTCGCCTTCCCGGATGTGTACGAGGTGGGGATGTCCCACCTTGGGTTTCAGATTCTCTATCACCTTCTGAACGAAACCCCCGAGGTGGCCTGCGAACGTGCTTTTGCCCCCTGGCCGGACATGGAAAAGCTCCTCCGGGAGAAAAGCCTCCCCCTCTGCTCCCTGGAATCTTCCCGTCCCCTGAGAGAGTTCGACGTCCTTGGTTTTTCCCTCCAGTATGAACTCAATTACACCGGGATCCTCAATATCCTGGACCTGGCCGGCATCCCTCTGCGCGCGGGAGAGCGGAAAGACGGATATCCCCTGGTCATCGGGGGAGGCCCCTGTGCTATGAACCCGGAACCCCTGGCCGACTTCTTCGATCTTTTCGTCCTGGGGGACGGCGAAGAGGCGGCTTTGGAAATCTGCCGCGAGATCATCGCCTCCCGGGATCAAGGGGAGAAAAAAGAAGCCTTGTTGGAAAGGATGACCAGGATCCAGGGGGTCTATGTCCCTTCTTTCTTCCGCCCAGAATACGGAACCGACGGGCGGATCCGGGAAATGGTTCTCCTGAAAAGTGGACTCCCCCCCATTACCCGCCGGATCTTACCGGACCTCGAGGTGGGGGCTTTCCCCCCCCGCCCCATCCTCCCCTTCATGGAGGTGATCCACGACCGGCTGAATATCGAAATCGCCCGGGGCTGCACCCGCGGGTGCCGCTTCTGCCAGGCGGGAATGATTTACCGCCCTTTGCGGGAGCGCTCCCCCCGCAAGATCCTGGACCTGGTGAAGGCAGGATTGGAAAATACGGGGTACGATGAGGTGTCCCTTCTTTCCCTCAGCACCGGGGACTATTCCTGTATCGACCCCCTGATCTCCTCCATCCTGGAGCATACCCGGGCCGGGCGGGTCGCCGTTTCTTTCCCATCTCTGCGGGTCGAGACTCTCACCCCCTCCCTCATTCAACGGGTTCAGGAGGTGCGCAAGACCGGTTTCACCCTGGCTCCGGAAGCGGGAAGTGAACGCCTCCGCCGGGTCATCAACAAGGGGAATACGGAGGAGGACCTGCTTTCCACCATTCAACAGGTCTTCTCCGCCCACTGGCGGCTGGTCAAGCTCTATTTCATGATCGGCCTTCCCACCGAGGGGGAAGAGGACCTGGAAGGAATCGTCTCTCTCTGCCGGAAAGCCCTGCAGGTCGCCCGGCGTTCCAAGGGCTCAGCCCAGATCAACGTAAGCGTCTCCACCTTCATCCCCAAGGCGCACACCCCCTTCCAATGGGAGGCGCAATGCCCCATGGAAGAAGTGCAGAAAAAGCATCAATTCCTGCGCAAGAACCTGGATCGACACGGCCTGAACTTCAAATGGACGGACCCGCGGATGAGCTTTCTGGAGGGGATCTTCGCGCGGGGAGACCGGAAGCTGGGCCGGGTCCTGGAAACGGCCTATTCCCTGGGATGCCGGCTGGACGGATGGGGAGAACATTTCCGGTATGAACTATGGGAAAATGCTTTTTCCCTGGCCGGGGTGGAGCCTTCGATTTACCTCCGGAAGAGAGGTCTGGATGAAATCCTTCCCTGGGATCACCTGGACTCCCGCGTGAGCAAATCTTTTCTGAGAGCGGAAAGAGAAAGAGCCTTGCAGTCTCTCCCGACCCCGGATTGCCGCCAGGCCTCCTGCAACGGCTGCGGGGTCTGCTTTGGGGTGGATGCCCTGTCCAACCGGATTGCCTCCGGGGAAGATTCCGGGAGCCGGTTGTCTCCCTCGGCGGCGCCCGGGAAGAACGCCTCCTTTCCGGTCCGACGGTTTCGCTGCCGTCTGACCAAACTCGGGCGGGCCAAATTCCTGGGGCATCTGGAATTTTCCCAGCTCCTCAACCGGGCTTTCCGGAGGGCCAAGGTTCCCCTGGCCTATTCTCAGGGTTTTCACCCCCTGCCCAAAATCGCTTTTGGCCCTCCTCTACCTGTAGGGTATGAAAGTTGGGCGGAATATGTCGATTTTCAGGTCCAGGGACGATTTCTCCCCGAAGATGCTCTCTTGCAGCTCAACCGGGTTCTCCCCCAGGGAGTGGAAATGACTGAGTTGCGGGAAATTCCCTTGAAATCCCCCTCCATTTTTGATAATATTTATACAATATTATATAATATCAGCGTGAATGGACCGGCCGACGCAAGAGAGGAGAAAATCGACCGGTTCGAAAAAGCAGAATCATTTCCGGTTATCTGGTCGAGAAAAAGCAGAAGCATTGATTTAAAGATTTTTTTAGCCGCTGTAAAATTGGTTGACGATACGACGATTCAACTGCAGCTTCGTTTTGGGCCTGAGGGGACCTTGAGACCGGAGGAAGCGTTGACCTTTATCTTCGGCTGGAGCGAGGAAGAGCGCCCTCCCATGTCCATCCGAAAAATGCAGGTTCATTTTAGAGATTCCGAACCATGTCCAGCGAAATCCTGATCAATGCCAGTTCCGGAGAAACCCGGGTCGCTCTGCTCGAGAGCGATGTGCTGGTAGAGCTCTATGTGGAGCGCAGCTCCGAACAGGGGATCAGCGGAAACATTTATAAAGGGAGGGTCGTCCGGGTCCTTCCCGGGATGCAGGCGGCTTTCGTGGACATCGGACTGGAAAAGGCGGCTTTTCTCTACGTTTCCGACGTCCACCAGGATTTTGACGACCTGGAAATGCTCATGCGCGCCAGGGAGGACGACGGGAACGGTCAACCCCACGCGGAAGAGGAAGAAGTCCTCAACCTGGATACCCCCTTCCATATCGAGGACCTCCTGCACGAGGGACAGGAAGTGCTGGTCCAGGTATCGAAGGAGCCCTTGGGGACCAAAGGAGCCCGGATCACCTCCCACATCTCTCTCCCCGGGCGCCACTTGGTCCTCATGCCCATGGTGGACCATATCGGGGTTTCCCGGCGGATCGAAAATGAAGCCGAACGCAAACGGCTGCGGGAGATCATCCAGCTGATCAAACCGGCCGGCTGCGGGTTGATCGTGCGCACCGCTTCCGAGGGCAAGGGAGACGCCGAGCTGCGCCAGGACCAGGACTTTCTCCTGAAGATGTGGACCAACATCCAGAAGCGCAAGGCCGTGAGCCCCGTTCCCGGCCTCCTTCACAAGGACCTGGACATCAGCCTTCGGGCGATCCGCGACCTCTTCACCCAGGAGGTGGAGCGGGTGGTGGTCGATTCCCGGGAGGAATACCAGAAGATCCTGGAATTCTGCGACACCTTCATGCCCCAGCTGAAATCTTCCATCGAGCTTTTCGAAAAGGATGAACCCCTTTTCGACTACTACGGGATCGAGATGGAGATCAGCCGCGCCCTGGGCCGCAAGATCTGGCTTAAATCCGGCGGATACATCGTGATCGACATGACCGAAGCCCTGACGGTCATCGACGTCAACACCGGCCGCTACGTGGGGAAAAGGAACCTGGAAGACACCATTTTGAAGACCAACCTGGAGGCGGTGCGGGAGATCGCCTACCAGCTTCGTCTGCGCAACATCGGCGGAATCATCATCATCGACTTCATCGACATGGAGAAGGAATCCAGCCGGGATAAGGTTTTCCAGGCCCTTTCGGAGGCCCTGAAAAAAGACAAGAGCAAGACCAACATCCTGAAGATCTCGGAGCTGGGACTGGTGGAGATGACCCGCAAGCGCACCCGCGAGAGTCTGGGCAGAATCCTCAGCGAAAGGTGTTTCTACTGCGAAGGCCGGGGATTCCTCAAGTCCCGTTCCACCATCTGCCAGGAGATTCTGCGGGAAATTCAGCGGGACATCCGGGAACTGAGGGGGGATTCCATCCTGGTGGATGTCCATCCCAACGTGGCCAATTACCTTTACGATGAGGTGCGGGCGGAGATGGAGAAGCTGGAAAAACGGTACAGCAAGCGCATCACCATCAAGGGGAAAAATGACTTCCATCTGGAGCAGTATGAAATTCACAGTCAGAACGGTCATTTTCCCGTTGACAAATCCAAGCCGGAAATCATAACATAATAATTTGATTTCTTAATTTCCCCTCCACCTCCTTTTTTCCCATTTTGGGATGAGGGCCTCGGAAGGGGGATATTTTTAAATGAAAATCGGGGGTCAATGTGTACGCGATCATTCGCACGGGCGGAAAACAATTCAAGATCTCTCCCGGGGATACCATCAAGGTGGAAAAGATCACCGGGGAGAAAGGCGATACGGTGGAAATGAAGGACGTCCTCTTCTTTGCCGAAGGAGAAAACGTCCTCACCGGGCAGCCGCTCCTTTCCAATGTCAAAGTGGTGGGAGAAATCCTGGGCCAGCATCGGGCCAAAAAGGTCATCATCTTCAAGAAGAAGCGGCGGAAGGGGTACGACAAGAAAACGGGCCACCGCCAGTCCTTCACCAGCTTGAAGATCAAGGAGATCAACCTACAGTAATGCCTGAAATTCGAAATGCCTAAAATGCCTTAAATTGATTTTTTCATTTTAGGCATTTTAGCGCATTTTAGGCATTCTAGGCATTGTTCTTAGGGGGTTCATATGGCACACAAAAAGGGACAGGGAAGCTCCCGCAACGGCCGGGACAGCGCCGGCCAGAGACTGGGAGTCAAGAGATTTGGGGGACAATGGGTCCATGCGGGGTCCATTCTGATCCGGCAGCGGGGAACCCAGATTCACCCCGGGAAAAACGTGGGGGTGGGGAAAGACTTCACCCTCTTTGCCAAGATCGACGGGATCGTCACCTTCGAACGTCTGGACCGGGAGCGGAAAAAAGTCAGCGTGTATCCCGGCCGGGCGGAAGGGGTTCAGGCTTAAAACCGCAAGTCAACCGGTCTCCCGGGAGACCGCCAGAAGACGGGGAGTCTGATCGATCAAGTTCGTCGATGAAGTGAAAATCTTCGTCCAGGCCGGCGATGGAGGAAAAGGTTGCATCAGTTTTCGCCGTGAGAAGTACGTTCCCCGCGGGGGTCCCGACGGCGGCGACGGGGGCAGAGGCGGGGACGTGATCCTGAAAACCGACGGCCAGCTCTCCACCCTCCTCGATTTTCGTTACCGCCAGCATTATCACGCCCAAAGAGGCCAGCACGGAAAAGGGAAAAATCAGGAAGGGCGGAGCGCTCCGGACCTCGTTCTTCCTTTGCCCCGGGGGACTGTCGTGCGCGACGCGGAAACGGGAGAGATGCTCAAAGACCTGACCCGGGAAGCCGAGACTTTCGTCGTTGCCCGGGGAGGACTGGGAGGCCGGGGAAATGCCCGGTTTGCCACCTCCACCCACCAGGCTCCACGCCACGCCGAACCCGGCCAGTCCGGGGAATCCCGCCAGGTCCGCCTGGAATTAAAACTCATGGCCGATGTGGGGATCATCGGGTACCCCAATGCCGGCAAGTCCACCCTGATTTCCAGGATTTCCGCGGTACGGCCCAAAATAGCGGATTACCCCTTTACCACTCTCGTCCCCAACCTGGGAGTGGTCTCTTTCCGCGACCAGCGCCCCTTCGTCGTGGCGGACATCCCCGGAATCATCGAAGGAGCCCACCAGGGAGCCGGTCTGGGTCTACAATTTCTGCGCCACGTTCAGCGCACCTCCCTGCTCCTCCACGTCCTGGACCTCTCCGCCCTCAATCCCCGCGACCCCCTGGAGGATTACCGGATTCTGAACCGGGAGCTGGCCCTCTTCGATCCGGAGCTGGCGAAAAAACACCAGATTGTGGCCCTCAATAAGATCGATGCCCCCGAAAGCAGGGAGAGGCTCCCCCGGATCGCAGCTTATTTTAAAAGAATCAGGAAACCGGCCTATCCCATTTCCGGTTTAACCGGGGAGGGTTTGCCGGAACTTCTCGGGACTCTGGCCAGGCAACTGGCCAAAAAGCTCCAGGAAGGGAAGCTGAGTTGAACCGGAAAGAAATTCTGAAAAAAGTCCGACGGGTCGTCCTCAAGGTGGGAAGCCGGGTGCTGACCGGAAAAGGAAGAACCCTGAGCCAGCCGGTCTTTGACCGGCTGGCCCGGGAAATTTCGGCGGCCAAGAAGAAAGGCTACGAAGTGGTCTTGGTCTCTTCCGGAGCCATTGCTGCCGGAATGGGCCGTCTCGGCCTTCAGGAGAAGCCCAAGACCATGCCCCAGAAACAGGCCTCTGCCGCCATCGGCCAGAGCGCGCTCATGTGGAGCTATGAGCGGGCCTTTTCTTTCTATGGCGAGAAGGTCGCCCAGATTCTCCTGACCCGGGACGACCTCTCCAACCGCCATCGTTACCTCAATGCCCGCAATACCCTTCTCACCCTCCTGGAGTTCGGGGTCATCCCGATCATCAACGAAAATGACACCGTGGTGGTGCAGGAGATCAAGTTCGGGGATAACGATAATCTTTCGGCTCTGGTCACCAACCTGGTCAACGCCGACCTTCTGGTGATCCTGAGCGACATCGACGGCCTCTATGACCGGGATCCGCGGGTTCATAAAAACGCGCAACTCATTCCCTTCGTCGATCAGGTCACGGAAGAGATGGAGCAGAAGGCCACCGGAACTCTCAATCCCTTCAGTATCGGCGGAATGGTCACCAAGCTGCAGGCCGCCCGCAAGGCGGCGCTCTTCGGGGTTCCTACCATCCTGGCCAACGGCATGGCCGAGGGGCTCCTGGAAAAAATTTTCCGGGGAGAAGAGGTGGGAACGCTCTTCACCTTTCAGGGCAACAAACTGACCAGCCGCAAGCACTGGATCGCTTTCACCCTGGAGCCCCAGGGGAGAATCCGGGTGGATGAGGGGGCCAAGAAAGCCATCCTGCAAAAGGGCAAAAGTCTCCTTCCCTCCGGGGTCCTGTCCGCGGAGGGCAAATTCAGCCTGGGAGACCCGGTGGTTCTTTCCGATGCCAGCGGTCAAGATTTCGCCAGGGGGCTGACCAACTACGATTCCTCGGAAATCAACAAGATCAAAGGATTGAAAACTTCTGAAGTCGAAAGCCGGCTGGGATACAAATACAGCGATGAGATCATTCACCGGGATGATCTGGTCTGTTTTACGACCGGTGGTTGAGGTTTCAGAGGCGGAAGAGGGATGAGAGGAATTCGGTGCTCAAATAGTTCGCGGAGGCTAAAGGTGATGAAATCGTAAAAAGTCGAAATTCACAGAATTCGTCATTCCGGCGAAAGCCGGAATCCAGGGTTCCCGGTTACAACCGGGATCCAGTCTTTGAGATGGTTCCCGACTTTCGTCGGGACGGCGTCTGGACCCCGGCTTTCGCCGGGGTGACGATCCAAGAGACTTTTTACCAGATCATCAAAAAAGGGAGTGGTTTCATACAGGAGGAGTTATGTCCTTGAGGGATGAGGTTCTGAATATCGCCCGGAAGGCCCGGGAAGCAAGCCATGCCCTGGGCAATCTGTCTACCACGGCCAAAAATTCGGCCCTGGAGGGGATGGCCGAGGCGCTGCTGTTGTCCGCTGGAAAGCTGAAGGAGGCCAATGCGCTGGACCTGAAAGGGGCGAAAGAAGCCGGCCTCTCTTCCGCCATGATCGACCGCCTGACTCTTTCCGATGCGGTCATCCGGAGAATGGCCGCCAGCCTGAAAGAAATCGCCCTCCTTCCCGACCCCGTGGGAGAAGTGAGCCGGATGTGGAAACGGCCCAACGGCCTTACCGTGGGAAAGATGCGCATCCCCCTGGGAGTGATCGGAATCATCTACGAATCCCGCCCCGACGTGACCTCCGATGCCGCCGGGCTCTGTCTGAAGGCGGGCAACGCCGTGATTCTGCGGGGAGGGTCGGAAGCCATCCATTCCAACCTGGCCATCGTCGAAGTTCTGCAGAAGGTCTGCCGGGAGCGGGGAATCCCCGCCGAAGGCATCCAGGCCATCCCCACCACCTCCCGCGAAGCGGTGGAGGAAATGCTTCAACTCGAGGACCTCATCGATGTCATCATCCCCCGCGGCGGTGAGGAGTTGATTCGTTTCGTGGTCTCCAAATCCAAGATCCCGGTGATCAAGCATTACAAGGGAGTCTGCCATGTCTTTGTGGATGCCTCCGCGGACCCGGACATGGCCCAGAAGATCGCTTACAACGCCAAGGTTCAACGGCCGGGAGTTTGTAATGCCATGGAGACGCTCTTGGTTCACCGCCGGATCGCCCCGGCTTTTCTGCCTCCCCTAGCGGAAAAACTAAAAGCCGCGGGCGTGGAATTGCGGGGGTGCCCGGAGACCCGCCGGATCCTGAGCGGCGTCAAAGAAGCCTCAGAAGAAGACTGGGCGGCAGAGTACCTGGACTTGATCCTGGCGGTGCGGGTCGTGGACGATCTGGACCAGGCCGTTCAGCACATCATCCGCTACGGCTCCTCCCATACGGAAGCCATCGTTACCCAGGATTACACCAACGCCCAGAGGTTCCTCCGGGAGGTTCCCTCCTCCACCGTCCTGGTCAATGCCTCCACCCGCTTCAGCGACGGGTTTGAGCTGGGCCTGGGGGCCGAGATCGGGATCAGCACCTCCAAGCTTCATTCCTTCGGACCCATGGGGGTCGAGGATTTGACCACTTCCAAGTTTATCGTTTACGGTTCGGGGCAGATCCGGACATGAAGAAAATCGGCCTCTTCGGCGGCACCTTCAATCCCATCCACCTGGGCCATTTGCGCGCCGCAGAGGAGATCTCCGATATTTTCGCCCTGGACCGGATGATTTTCATCCCCTCTTCTTATCCGCCCCATAAAAAGAAAGAAGGAATCCTGGCCCCCCATCTCCGTGCCGAAATGGTCCGGCTGGCGGTATCCGACAACCCCCGTTTCACCCTGTCCGAGGTGGAACTGGAACGGCCGGGAAAGTCCTATTCCATCGAGACCATCGAGCATTTCCGCCGCCAGTCGGGGCCCGGGACCCACCTCTATTTTATCGTCGGACTGGATGCCTTCCTGGAGATCACCGGATGGAAGGAATATGCCTCCCTCTTCGGGCTCTGCCATTTTGTGGTCATGACCCGGCCGGGGTTTGAAAAAAATTTCTCCCGGGAACATCTTCCCGTTGAACTGGCCGATGAATTTTGCTATGATACGCAAAAAGGCGGATACGCCCATACGTCGGGGTTTCTGGTTTACCCCGCGGAGATCACCGGACTGGATATTTCCTCCAGCCGGATCCGGGAATTCCTCCGGAAAGGGAATTCCATCCGGTACCTGGTTCCGCCGGCGGTAGAAGCTTTTATTCAAACGAATCATCTTTACCGAAACAAGGACAGCGAAGCGACCGGTTGATTCCCTCCAGTTCCAAAGAGAAAGCTTTCCTCTGTGCCCAGGCCTTAATGGACCGCAAGGCGATCGACTTGGTCATCCTGGAGGTCAAAGACCTTTCTTCTTTTACGGACTATTTCTTGATCTGCAGCGGAAACTCGGACCGTCAGGTCCAGGCGATCGCAGGTCACGCGGAAGAAAAACTGGGGAAAGAGGGACTTCATCCGCTCGGAATCGAAGGAAAGCGGGAGGGACGCTGGGTCCTTTTGGACTACGGAGACGTGGTGATCCATGTGTTCTACCATCCGGTCCGGGAGTTTTACGACCTGGAAAGGCTCTGGTCGGAAGCCCCGCGGCTTGAGTTACCGCCGGTCCGGAAGGTTCGGCGCAAGCGTCAGGAATGAAAAAAATCCGCCTGACCCTTATCTTCGTGGGCCGCTCGACCGATCGGTATGTGCGCGAGGGATGCCAGGTCTATGAAGAGAGGATCCGGCGTTACGCGGACCTAAACCCGGTCCCGGTACCGGAAGAAAGGGTCCCATCCAAGGGTAAAATAAACTATATTCTCCAGCAGGAGGGCCGAAGGATCCGGGAAAAGCTCCCGCCCGGAGCCTTCACCGTGGCTCTGGATGAAAGAGGGAAGCAACTCTCGTCCGAAGCCTTCGCCCGCTCCCTGGAGAAGTGGAGCAGCTCGGGCCCCGGGGAAATAGCCTTCATCCTGGGGGGGCCCTACGGATTGGAAGAGTCTATAAAAGCGGAGGCTGATTGCAGCCTATCCCTGTCTCCCATGACGCTGGCCCACGGAATGGCCCGGATGCTCCTCTGCGAACAGATCTATAGGGCTTTTACCCTCCTGCGGGGGGAGCCTTATCATAAATAGAAGGAGCCGATCATGTTTTCCCGCACCCACTTCATCATCTTCACCCTCATCTTCATCGCCTTTGGCTTCCTTTTCTACCTGAACCCCGAGGAAGTGGAGTTCTCCCTGTGGGAAGGATCGAGCCTGTTCATCTCTCCCGCCCTGATCGCTTTCGGGGCGTTTATTATGGGCGCCTTCTTCGTCTTCTTGGTCACCCTGTTCGTGGATGCCCGGCGGGCCTTCCAGCTCTGGCGCTCTTCCAAATCCGACCGCAGGGAGGGAAAGATCCGGGAACGGTACAGCGACGCCCTGGAAGAGATGCTCAAAGGGAATATCCATCGGGCCAAAGAGATGCTGGCCAAGATTCTGGAGAACCGCCCGAACCACCTTCCCGCTCACATCTCTCTGGCCAACCTGTATTCCCTGGAGGGAAAATATGCGGATGCCATCGAGGTTCTGGGCAAGGCCAAAGCCCTCGAGCCGGAAAGCCTGGAGGTCCTCTTCGATCTGGTGAAGAACAACGTGGGGCTCAAGAGGTACCCGGCGGCCCTGGAGATTCTCGATTTCATCCTGGAGCGTGACGCTTCCAATCGCGAGGCCCTCCGCAAGAAGAGGGATATCCACATCATCATGGGCAGCTGGGATGAAGCCTACCAGACCCAGAAAGGCGTGGTGAAACACACCAAGGAAAAAGAATACGCCCAGGGCGAAAAACAAGCCCTTGCGGGGATGGAGTACAAGTTCGCGGAGGAGCTGGCCCAGAAGGGGGATTTCCGGGAGGCCGAAAAGGCCCTGCGGGGGATCATCAAGGAAGACCCTGCCTTCTTCCCCGCCCATGTCTCCCTCGGGGACGTGCTCCAGCGGCAGGGATCCTTCGAGGAGGCCGGCCAGACCTGGAGGAAGGCCCTGGAAGCCTCCTGGAACCCGGTCTTCCTGGAACGCCTGGAGTCCCTCTATCTGTCCATGGCTCACCCGCAGAAAGCCCTGGACCTCTACCGGGATTATTTGCGCGAGCGCCCGGAGGACAGCGTTCTCCGTTTCTTCTTCAGCCGGCTGCTCATTCGCCTGGAGATGGTGGACGAGGCCATCGAGCAGCTCCGGGACCTGGAAACGGCCGGGGTTATCTTTCCCGAACTCCTGATCCTGATGGGACAGGCCTATCACCGGCGGGGCGATTTCGCTCACTCCATGGAGGCCTACGAGAAAGCCCTGGATACGAAGAGGTTCCCCCTCCCCGCTTACCAGTGTTCTTCCTGCGGTCGCAGCCAGGCGGAGTGGTCGGGTTTCTGTGAAGCCTGCCATTCCTGGGGAACTTATTCCATCCATCTCCCCGAGTTTTCCCAGAAGATGCCGGTTATCCCTTTTTATAATTTTCCGGCCCGGATATGAGCTCCGCCCCCTTCTGGCGAGCCCTTCTGGATTTCTTTCTGCCGCCCAAGTGCCCCTTTTGCGGGAATCCGGCCGATTCCTTTTCCCCGGACCGCCCCTGCCCTTCCTGCCTCCCCCGGATCAAATTCTTTTCTTCCCCCCGGTGTCCCCGGTGCGGGATCGGCTTTCCCTCGACCTCCGACCAGGACCATCTCTGCTCCGACTGCCTGCGTGCCGAACGGCCTTTCGGCATGGCCCGCTCCCTCTGCCCCTACGAGGGGGTGATCGTGGAGATCATCTCCCGGTTTAAATATGGGGGAGTGGCCCGTCTGGCCAAACCGCTGGGGATTCTGCTGGCTGAATACCAGGACTCTGAATTTCCTTTTTCCGAAATCGACCTCCTCATTCCCGTTCCCCTCCACACCCGGCGTCTTCGCGAGCGGGGGTTCAATCAATCTCTCCTCCTGGCCCGCCAAGTCAGCCAAAGACGATCGATTCCCCTGAACTTCACCGCCCTCCGGCGCTCCCGCCAGACTCAACCCCAGACCCAGCTGTCCGGTCCCGAGCGGCAAAAGAACGTGCGCGGGGCTTTTGAGGTACGGACCGCCGGGGCCGTGGCCGGCAAACGGATCCTCCTCATCGACGATGTTTTCACCACCGGGGCCACGGTCCAGGAATGCGCGAAAGCCCTGCTGGATGCCGGGGCGAAAAGAGTGGACGTGCTGACTCTCGCCCGTGTGCCTTAACCTTTTTTGAGTCTTCTTTTCCTGCCCTGATTATGATATAGATACTGTAAAATCTCGTTGCGCAGAAAGGAACCGCTTCCTATGGCTGACATACCGATCGTCAAAGCAGGTCCCAAAAAACTGAAGAAGAAGCCGGATCCGGGCGCCCAGCTGGGTTTCGGGAAGATCTTCACCGATTATCTCTTCCTGATGGACTATAAGAAGGGCGAAGGTTGGAAGAATCCCCGCATCGAGCCTTACAAGCCTTTCGCCCTGGACCCCGCCGCCCTGGTTCTCCACTACGGGCAGGAGGTATTTGAAGGGCTCAAGGCCTATCGCTGGGCCAACGGAGATATTTACCTCTTTCGCCCCCGCATGAACTACGAGCGGATGAACCGTTCGGCCAAACGGCTCTGCCTGCCGGAGATGGACGTGGATTTCGCCATCGAAGCCACCCGGCAGCTTGTCCGGCTGGAAAAAGACTGGGTTCCCTCCGCCCCCGGCGCCTCCCTTTACATCCGTCCGAACATGATCGCCACCGAGCCGGCGCTGGGGGTCCAGGTCGCCAAGGAGGTCCTCTTTTACATCATGGTCGGGCCGGTGGGGGCCTATTACCCCCAAGGATTCAATCCCGTGGACATCTACCTGGAAGAGAAGTACATCCGGGCGGCCCGCGGGGGGTTGGGTGAAGCCAAGACTCTGGCCAATTACGCCGCCAGCCTCCTCGCCCAGGAAGAGGCCCATGAGAAAGGCTTTACCCAGGTCCTGTGGCTCGACGCCATCGAACGAAAATACCTGGAAGAAGTGGGAACGAGCAACATTTTTCTGTACATCGGTGACGAGGTGGTCACCCCTCCCCTCGGGGGGACGATCCTCCCCGGAATAACCCGGAATTCCGTCCTCCACATCTGCCAGAACTGGGAGATGAAGGTCTCCGAACGGATGGTCGGCCTGGACGAAGTGATATCCGGGTTGGAATCCGGCCGGGTGAAAGAGATCTTTGCCGCCGGGACGGCCGCGGTCATTTCTCCGGTGGGAAAGGTGGCCTACAAAGGAAAGAATTACGTGATCAACCAGGGAAAGGTGGGTCCCCTGGCCCAGAAGCTCTATGACACCATCATGGGCATTCAGTACGGAAAAATCAAAGATCCTTACGGGTGGATGATGAAGGTGACCTGATATCTCGAGGACCTTTTGAGATCATGTTGTCCTCCCGAAAAAGCCGACATCCAAAAAGATGTTGGCTTTTTTATTTCAAAGGGTTATAGATTATAAATTCAGAACTTACATCCAGTCATGACCTATAGCAGAGCCGGAGGCTTGAAGAACCGTGAACCGCCAAAGCGGATTCAACTGGGGGCCACCTGAAGGTGGCCTTGGAACAGGTGCCAGGCCCGGGGGCAAGGACCTTGGGCGCAAAAACCATGAGGCATTTTTTATTTCATGGACCGGGCGGGCAACCAAAATGCGGAATGCCGATTGCGGAATGCGGAATGGAAAGAGAAGCAAAGAATTCCGAATTCCACATTCCGAATTCCGAATTGGGTAACGCCTGATCAGCCGGCCTCATCCTTCGGAAGCCGGTCGAAGCCTCCCGGGAGAAGGGCCCACCCGGCCGATGCTTTTTGCGCCCAAGCTCCTTCCCCCCGGGCCACGACCCAAGCCTCCCGGAAATGTCAAACTTTGTTAGTCCCCCGGCAGAGACGGGGGTTTGCCTTAAGGAAATGATTTTCGATCCCTCAGGGAGATAATAGATGAAGGTCAAAATTCGAAAAATCGCCGTTATCGGGACGGGTACCTTGGGAACCCAGATTGCCGTCCATTCCGCCTACCATGGATATGATGTATCCGCCTACGATGCCGACTCCAAATCGTTGGAAAAGGTCCTCCGGATGATTCAGGTGCGGATCGCCAATTCCAACCGCAAACCGGCCATCCCGCTGAAGGAGATTCAGAGGCAGGCGAAGAAAATCAGGATGTCGCCAACCATCGAGGCGGCGGTACAGGGGGCCGACCTGGTGATTGAGGCAATTCCTGAAGATCTAATGCTGAAACGAAAAATTTTTAAACAAATTGACTCCTGCGCACCCAAGAAGGCGATCTTGGCCACCAATAGTTCCTCCATTCCCGTATCCAGGATCGAAAGTGCTACCCACCGGCCGGAGAAGTGTCTGAACCTCCATTTTTATTCCCTTGACCTGGGAAGAAACATCGCCGACGTCATGGGAGGAAAGAAAACAACCCGCCAGGTCCTGGAAGCCGGGAAGGAATGGGTCCGTTCCATCGGGTGCGTCCCGCTGACGGTCAACAAAGAGCTTCTGGGCTTTTGCTTCAACCGGGTTTGGAGGGCGGTCAAACGGGAGACCCTTCACATGTGGGCCGGAGGATACGTGGACTTCAAGGATATCGACCGGGGGTGGATGATCTGGACGGGTATGTCCCAGGGGCCCTTCGGGATCATGGACGCGGTGGGCCTGGATGTGGTGTACGGAATCGAAATGGTATATTATAACGAATCCAAAGCCCGCAGGGACTACCCTCCGGCATCCTTGAAAAAAATGATCGAGCGAAACCATCTGGGGGTCAAGACGGGCAAGGGCTTCTACACCTACCCCGAACCCGGAGTTCAAAAACCCTAAATTCCTAAAGGCCTAGCAAAAATGGAATAGTGGAATGATGGAATATTGGAGGAATGAAAAATGGACCGACGGAATATTGGAATATTGAGGAAAAGGGCCCATCAAATCTATTAATGCTTTTTCCATTATACCCATTATTCCATCATTCCATCTTTCCATTATTCCGGCTGTCTCATCATTCCATTATTCCAATATTCCAATTTCGAAGGAGGGTGTTATGGCAACCGTACTCTTCATGGTCAAAGCAACCATCCCCAAGGAGAAAGAGGAGGCCTTCAACCGCTGGTACAACGAAGCCCATGTCCCCATGTTCCTCCAGTTCAACGGAGCGGTGAGCGCCCGCCGGTACAAAGCCATTCTGGGTGAGGATAAATACCAGTACCTGGCCATGTACGAACTCAAGGACGAGGCGACCTTCAAGAAGCTCATGGACTCGGACCATTTCAAGGCGTTAAAGGCCGATTATGACGCCAAGTTCGGCTCGGTGAGCGAGCGCGCCCGCTTCGCTTACGTCCAGGTTTTTCCCTGATTTTCTTTTTCTTGCACCCTTTCACTTTGGAGATACCTTTTCTTGTGGCCCGGGGACAAGCTATTTTTTTCTCTTGCTTTTTCTTTTCATTTCCTTTACCCAGAAAGGAATAGCGGATCGCTGCGCTCCCGGAAGGAGGAACTCATGCCTGATTTTAATGTGGTCGTCATCGGGGCGGGAAACGGCGGACTGACATCGGCGCTTACCTTGGCCAGAAACGGGCTCAAAGTCCTGCTCTTGGAAAAGCACAACATCCCGGGCGGGTGCGCCACCAGCTTCATCCGGGGCAGGTTTGAGTTCGAAGTCTCCCTTCATCAATTGAGCGGCATCGGCAGCGTGCGGAAGCCCGGCCCCCTGCGCAGGCTCCTGGGGGAACTGGGAATTCTGGACAAGCTCGAACTCGTGGAGATGAAGAGCCTCTTCCGGATGGTGATTCCGGGGAAAACGGACATCACCCTGGAGGCCGACCGCTCGAGCGTGGTGGAGACTCTGAAGGCGAGCTTCCCCCGGGAAGAGGCCGGGATCGAACGTTTCTTTGACTTTCTCTATAAATTTTCTGCGGAGATGGTGGCCGTGGCTTTTGCCCGCGACCCGGCGGCCTCCCCGAAAAAATACCCGATCTTTTTCAAGCACGCGCTGAAACCGACGCAGCAGATCCTGGACGAGTATCTCCAAGACCCCCTGTTGAAGTCCATTATCACGACCTACTGGACTTATCTGGGGCTGCCCCCTTCGCGTCTCCCCTTTTCCGACTTTGCCCTTCTGCTCTGGTCCTATATTGAATTTAAACCCTACCACCTCAAGGGCGGGTCCCAGACCTTATCCAATGTTCTTCTGGAATCTTTTTTGGCCTGCGGAGGAATTGTGCGGTTTAACTGTGCCGCCCAGAAAATTACGGTGGCCGACCAAAAGATCAGGGGGGTGTTGACCGAAGATGGAGAGGAAATCCCCTGCTCTTACGTCCTTTCCAACGCGGCCACGCTTACGACCTACAACGACCTCATCGGGCCCGAAAACCTCCCCGGGGAAGCTTTTCAGGCTTTCGGGGGGAAGACTATCGGTCCATCCGGATTTACCGTCTTTCTCGGCTTTGACCGCAAGCCCGAAGATTTGGGGATTTCGGAAACCACCAATTTCATCGGCCGGGAATCGGACCCCGAGCGTGCCTTTGCCCGCTGGCGGACCCTGGATGTGCCCGACTCCGCCCTTTTATCCTGTTACAACGTTTCCGATCCGGACTTTTCTCCCCCGGGAACCTGCCAGGCAGCCCTGGTTACCCTCCAGTACGCTGATCCCTGGTTGTCGCTGCCTCCTTCCCAGTACTTCGGGGCGAAGCACCGCATTGCCCAAGGCATGCTGAACCTCGCCGAGCAGGTCTTTCCGGGAATTACCAAACATCTCGAAGAGGTTGAGGTGGCAACTCCCCTCACGCATATGCGTTACCTCGGCCATCCCGGGGGGGCCATCTACGGGTTCGAGCAGTATGCCAAGGACTCATCCTTTTTCGAGAACCGGCGGTCATTCGTGCAGGGCCTTTACTTTGCCGGCTCATGGGTGGCCCCGGGGGGATACCAGACGACCCTGCAGTCGGGTGTTTCCGCCGCCCGCGCCATCCTGAAATCCATAAACAAAAGAACCTAATGGGACACAGATAAACGCAGATTTCAGAGTGCCTAAAATGCCTAAAGTGCACTAAAGTGCCTAGAATTCAAAATACTGAAAACAGAAAATCCGTGTCAATCTGTGTTTATCCGTGTTCATCCGTGTCGCATCATCAGTCACTTAGTGGTGCTGTCGAATAGTCGTAAGTTGGATCAGTAATTTTAGGCATTTTAGGCATTTCGAATTCTAGGCATTTTTATCTGTGTTCATCTGGGTCCTGTATAAATTTGGGTGAGGTGACTTATGAGCCGCGATTTCAGACCGGACATCGAGGGTTATACTGAGATTCAGAAAGAGATTGAAACGTTACGAAAGTACCCCTTTGACTATACGTGCTTCAAAGGAAGAGTGCCCCAGATTCTCGATCTCCTTCACCCGAAAAAAATCCGCCTGCAGGTTTCGGAAATCCGGGAAGAGACGAAAACCGCCAAGTCCTTCCGTCTAGTCTCTTCCGACCGCTATCTCCCCCCTTTCCAGGCCGGGCAATACATCAACCTCTTCGTGGATATCGGGGGAATCCGGACCAGCAGGCCCTACAGCATCTCCTCTCCCCCCAATCAGAACGGATACTATGAAGTCGTCGTCCGGAGGGTGGAGGATGGGTTCGTATCCGATTATCTTTTGGAATCGGTGAAGGTGGGGGACCGGTTGGAAAGCACGGCCCCCACGGGAAATTTCTATTACCACCCCCTCTTTCATGGAGAGGATCTGGTTTTCCTGGCCGGGGGCAGTGGCATCACCCCCTTTATGAGCATGATCCGGGAAGTGACCGACTGCGGCCTGCCCAGGAAGATCCATCTCATCTACGGAAGCCAGAGGCCGGATGACGTGATCTTCGGAGAAGAATTGGAAGAGAGAGCCCGGCGGCACGAAAACTTCAGGGCCACCCTGGTGATCTCCGAGCCTCCCCGCGGGTATGAAGGTTTTACCGGGTTTATTACCGAAAAACTCATGAAGGATGTTTTGGGTAACGTGGGCGGAAAGACTTTCTATGTCTGCGGCCCGGAAGCCATGTACACGTTCTGCCTGCCCGAACTCTTGAAGCTCCAGGTCCCCGGAAGAAAGATCCGGATGGAAGTCTTCGGCCCGCCCAAGGACGTGACCGCCCAACCGGGATGGCCGGAGGTCGTGAGTGCGGATACCCGTTTCCAGGTCACCATAAAAGGCCGGAAAAAAATTGATGCCCGGGCCGGAGAACCCCTCATGATCTCCCTGGAGAGAGCAGGCATTCTGATTCCCGCCTCGTGCCGATCGGGCGAATGCAGCCTCTGCCGCACCAAGCTCCTTTCCGGAAAGGTCTTCCAGCCCCAGGACGTCAAGCTAAGGAAATCCGACCGGACCTACGGATACATCCACCCCTGCGTCGCCTATCCGCTGGAGGACCTGGAGATCATGATATTTTGATTGCGGAATGCGGAATTCGGATTGCGGAATAAATATTTACTAAGGAGTCCATTATAGTCAAAACATTATTTGCTGGAGGAGCTTTCCTTCTGAGAACCTCGAACTGGACTCCGGCTTTCGCCGGAGTGACGAACATTAGAAAGGCATGGTTCTTTGTGGTCATTCCGGCGGAAGCCGGAATCCAGGATCATTGAATGAAGAAATCTCAGCCCAGATAAATATGGCCTCATTAGTAATCCATGGCCCAAACTATTACCCCGAGGCTCTTATTAAATGAAAAGGGGAGCCATGAAAAAGACCGATAACCGATTGGTGGGAATCTGTGGGCTGTACTGCAAAACTTGCCCAAGATATCTCGCGTATCAGGATCAAGATAAGGAAGAATTGCAGAAAATGTCTCAAGCGGACGGAGTCCCCGTCGAAGCCATTCGCTGCGATGGGTGCCTTTCCGACCATGTCTATCCCACCTGCCGCGACTGCCGGCACGGATTCCGCCGCTGCGCCGGGGAAAAAAAGGTGACCTGGTGCTTCCAGTGCCCCGACTTTCCCTGTCAGCGTCTGGAGGATTTTTCCAAAGTTCATATGGTGAACGGCATCTGGCACCACAAAAGGGTGGTCCAGAATCTCCAGTTCATGAAGGATTACGGAACCAAGGAATGGGTTAGAAGACAGGAAAAGGACGAATCCTGCCCGAATTGCGGGAAACTACTCTATTGGTATGCCCTGAAGTGCCCTCGCTGTGGTGTTCCGGCTCACCAATCATAGGTTTGGGTTCCCGGAATTCATGAATGCAGACCAAATAAACCTGCCTATCTATTTGTTCTCTGTGTAATCTGTGTAATCTGCGTAATCTGCGGATGAAACAGCTTCGAAACCTCCTATCTCCCCCGCGGAATATAGATTGGGGGCTGAGGCAGCTGGCTTTCCGGCACTCTCAGAGCCAGCGCAATCTCCCGCAATTTCTGCTGGATCTTGCGGGTGTTTTTGGGGCCCATGCGCAGGAGGTGCTTCTGCACTTCATTCATATTTTCCAAACCGTCATCGACGTAGAGATAATTGACCCCCTGTCCCTCCTCTTTCAGCAAGACTTCTCCCTCCACGATCGGCGCGTCGAGAATTCTTTTGATCGCCCGGACCAGCGTTGAATGGAAATCCTTCTGGGGGTACCCCAACTCCCGGTAGGCTTCCTGAAAGAGAGGCTTCATTTTTTCGTACGCTTGAGCAGTCCTGCCGGTGTTCAGAGAAACAAAAGCATCGGTAAGCAGGTCATACCGTTCATAACTCTTGGGATCGAGATAGACTTTGCCGCTCCTCTCGCCCACCGAGAACACCTGCCCGTAGAATAGCAAGCCGAGGTGGGCCCTCGGGCTTTTGCCGTTGGCGATGTTATCCACCGTTGCGGTGATTACCCGGATGATATTTTTGAATTTCATCCAGTCGGCTATTTTCCCGTGGGGAGACAGGCCTTTCATCGTTTGCTTTACGAAATCATCGCTTTGGTCGAGGGCCGGGAGTTTAACGGCCGGCTCGGGGGGAGGCTCCTTTTCTTCCGCCAGCTTGGTTTCTGCGGGAGAAGGGGGCTGGGAGGGCTCTTGGGCTTTCGGCGGCTCGACCATCGGCGCGGGAGCGGGGGCGCGCATATAATACCACCAGTAAAGAACCCCCGCGCCGATGACCAGGACGATCAACACCGCCGCAGTAATTAGAATGGTCTTCCTCTGGCTTTCCATGCTTCTCAACCTCCTCGGTTCGCTCGATGGTCGAAGGTCGGTCGATTCAAGGGAGGCCCGGCAGCTTCGGGAATGCTCGCTAGATTAAAACCTCCTGCTGCCAGCCCAGCTTGATGAGCTGAATTTTGTTTAACTCGCTTACCCCGAGGTTATACTTCTTATCCGCCGCCAGGATATGAACGGGCGGGACGTCGAGGATCCGGTCTTCGCCGAAAAAGGCGGTTCTTTTGACCCGGAGAAGCTGGGCTCCCACGGCATCGACCGCCACCGGGTCCGTCCCGACAATCAACCCTTTGTATGGCCAGACATACCTCCGGTCAAAATAATGGGCCCCCCTTCCGTAGAACTGGGGGGTGAAGGCGCTGAGAATATTCAGCCGCGTCTTGCCCTTCACTATCGGGGAATGCCAGATCTTTCCCAAGGGGGAGCAGCCTTCATCATGGTAGGAGGAAGGGTCGGGGACAAACATGATGTAATTCTTCAGACAGGTTCCCACGCCGGACCAGTGGTGAGTCCGCAGAGGCCTCACGTTGATCAAAGCGGTGGACTTCTGAAAGACCGGGTTATCCAGGACCCCCCGGTCATCGACGGCGATGTTCTTCTCGGGGACACCGACATCCAGAACTCTCCGTTGGATCGCTCCCTCCAGTTCCTTGGGGGTCGGCAGTTCCCACCAGACGTTGCTCTTGATGCCCACGATGTCCGAACGCTTAACCAGTTTTTTCCAGGCCGACAGAGGGGTTTTTTCGTCCAGGAGCGCTTTTACGGCCTCATCCAGCATGGATTGTATGACCTCCGCCTGCAGCTTGTCCTGTTTCCCCAAAACGTCGGCATGGCGGATGAGGACGACTTTTGCTTTCGCCTCAGCTTTGGCCGCTGCCGGAATTGCCGTTCCCACGGCTGCAGCCAGGGCCGTCCCGGCCGCCCCCCGCAAAAAATCCCGCCTGGTGATCACTCTTTCTTTCATTCAAAAACTCTCTTAATCATTGGACACAGATGAACACAGATTAACACAGATAAAAAAATTTAAAGTTTTGGAATTTCCCCGATTTCTTTGTATCTGTGTAACCTGTATGCCGTGCTGTAAAATCTTCAAATTTTGGTCAGATTTTTCTATGAATCGTTATCCGTGTTTATCCGTGTTCATCCGCGTCCCATTACGTCTTTTGTCTTTAAGTCTTTTGCGACTATAAAATCTGTGTTTATCTGTGTTCATCTGTGTCCAATTGATCTATTTTTTCTTCTGATGCCTTTAGCAGGCGATTCGGCGTCGGATTCCGCTGGGGCGCTGAAAACGAGGAGGAGGTATTCCTTCTGCTGCCGGGCGAAAGTCCATTTCTTGTCCTCGGTTTTCACCCGATCTCTGTCGCCGGCCTCGGGCATATAGGCCTTTTTGAAGGTCTTCAGGACGGCCCCGGCTTCATCCGCATTCGCATATCGAACGAGAAGGAGCTGAGTTTTCTGTCTGCCTCGGGAATAGACGGCCAAAACAGCCTCTGTTTTCCGGCTGAGGTTCAAAAGATTCTGGTGGGAGATGAAGAAACGCTGGTTCAAGAGAACGTGGCTCTTGAGGTATCGGGTGCTTTTATCGACGAGCCCGAGTTCCTTCCCCGGAAGAAGCTGGATCAGCTTAGGCTCCGAACCCGTCGACGATATCGCCTGGGCCGCTGCCCTACCGATACCCAGGATTGCCGCTTCGACTCCGTCCCCCTCCCCTTCGGCATACACACTGGCAAAATATTTCCCCTTCCAGAAACGAAGCAGCCCCCCTCCAAACTCGGATCCCTGGCCGATCCCCGCCGGGTCGTCCTGATATTCAAAGGAAAAAACCCCGTAGGCATCCTCCGGGGAAGCCATTTCATAGACTTCAAGATTGATCGGGGGAGACCCCGGCTTTTCAAAGCGCCTCACCTTCAGCCCCTGGAAGCCGTAGGCCAGGTAGAGCTCTGCCGCTCCGTTGATATAATCGAAGACGGTCCTGGAGTTGTAGGTGCTCTCCTTCCCGTTCCACTTCCACCCCGCCACTTCGACGGGCAGGGTGATCTTTGGAGCCACTTGTCCCTTCCCTTCTGCACCCGACCCCTGTGCCGTTCCAAAAAAAATCGATAGAAAGACAAAAGCAATAAAAAATTTCATTTCTTTTTTCAGAATCTTCCAACTTTAGGCACTCTAGCGCACTTTAGGCACTCTAGGCACTTTGGGTTGCGGCGAAGCCGCGCTAGGTTCATCTGCGTCCCATCAATTGCCGTTTTTGTTTTTCAGGCTTGGAAATCTGCTTTGATCTGCGTCCCGCAAAATTAAGGATGTTTACATATGACGTTCAGCAGGGCCTGGCGTTTCTCCTGCCGGACGGTCTTTACGGCCCGCTTCAAGGCGGGAATGATCTTGTCCGGGTCCTCCACCCTCTCGCCGTACCCCCCGAAAGCCTCCGCGATCTTCTCGTAAGCGGGCGAGGGTTCAAGGTCGCAAAGAGAGAAGTGTCCCTGCCGCACGGCCCATCCCTGCGGGTAGAGATCCATGACCGATCCCTTCACCGCGTTCCAGCACTGGTTGTTGAAAACGACGACCACCACCGGCAGCTTCTGGGCCATGAAATGACAGGCGGTGGCGCCGGTGAAATGGTACGCCCCGTCCCCCATGCAGATAACGGGAACGGAGTCCGGCCTGGCCAGTTTAACCCCCAGGGCCGCGCCAAAACACCAGCCCAGCCCGCTGGACATGGGCGAGCCGAAAAAGGAACCGGGTTCATTGATGGAGACCTGATGAGCCCGCAGGTCGTATTCGTTGATCAAAACCGTACGGGAATCCCTTACCCGGCCCACGCAGTAGGAAACCCACTCCATGTCAATCGGATACGCTCTGCGCACTTTTTCCGCCGCTGCCTTCCAGGCCGCCCGCTGAGCGGCGTGTTCCCGGGCCAGTTTTTGGAAGCGGCCCTGGATGACCTTTCGCTTCGCCGATCGATGGGGGCCCAGAGCTTCCCGTAGGGCTTTCAGGCCCGCTTCCGGATCGCAGACCAGCGGAACGTCCGCCGGGAAAGTCCGCATGGGATAGCGGGAAAAGAGCGGATCGATCCCCATCTGGATGACCCGGGCCCCCGGTTTGGGTTTGGAGCGGATGGGGAACCAGGGGACGTCCGCTTCGATCACCAGGATCACATCGGCTTCCGGCAGGAAGCGCATGGGGTCAAACCCCAGGTGCAGGGGGTGATCGGTGGGGAAATTCAGGTACAGGTTGCTCATGGGGATGGTCACGGGCAGGGCAAAAGCTTCGCAGAGCTTCACCAGTTCCGCCACCGCGGCGGGGTTTTTCCCCGCCATGGAAGTAATCACCAGGGGGTTCTTGGCGTCTTTCAGCAGCCCCGCTGCCTGGCGGAGGGCTTCGGCGTCAGGTCCCGGCTTCGCGTACAGCCTGGGGCCGGCGGGCGTGTAGGTAAACTCTTGATGTTCTTCGGCCAGGACCTCCCGGGGAAGGCTCAGGTACACCGGGCCCTTGGGCTCGGACATGGCGATGTTCAACGCCCGGTCCACAACTTTTTCCACCTGGGCGAAGCAGCGCAATTCGTAATCCCACTTCACATATTCCCGCAGCATGGAAGCCTGGTCGAAAGACTCCTGGGCCCAGTGGATGTGCAGGTTGCGCCCTCCCTTGACCTCCCCCTCGGTAATCGGGGTTCTCCCCGCGGTGAAGATCAAGGGGATATTGGCGCGGGAGGCGTTCATCACTCCGGTCACGCCGTTGGCCGTTCCCACGTTCACGTGGACCATGACCACCTGGGGTTCGCCGGTGATCATGGCGTACCCGTGGGCCATGCTCACCGCCGTAAATTCATGAGGGACCAAAACCGGTTTGGGATATTCTTTACCCTCCGCCGCGAACCGGGCAAAACCGTCGATGAGCGGGGCAAAGTCCGTACCCGCATTGCCGAAGAAATATTTCACTCCCCGATCCCGGAGGACTTCCAGATAGGCCTGGCCGGTGTTGTCGATGCTCACGGTAACCGGCCTTCTTGTCTCATGGAATCTGGTTTTCTGAACCGTCATTCGATCCCCCTAAAGAGCATGGAGCGGAGAGCAGAGAGTATAAGACGGCCGTAAATCTCCTGCTCCCTGCCCCCTGCACCCTTCTTTTTTAGTCTTTGAGCATTTCCCTGGAGATCACCATCCGCTGCACTTCGGAGGTTCCCTCGAAAATCCGAAACAACCTCATGTCGCGGTAGATGCGCTCGATGGGAGACTCTTTCATGTATCCCATGCCTCCGTGGATCTGCAGGGCCGAGTCCACTACCCGGTTCACCATTTCCGTGCAGTACACTTTGACCATGGCCGCCTGCTGGGTCACTCTTTGCTTCTGGTCCCGGCACCAGGCGGTATGGTAAACAATCTGCCTTGCGGTGTAGATGGCAATGGCCATGTCGGCCAGCATCCACTGGATGGCCTGGTTGGCGCAGATGGGTTTGCCGAACTGCACCCGCTGCTTGGAATGGGCGATGCTCAAATCCAGGCAGGACTGGGCGGTTCCCACGCACGTGGCTCCGATGGTAATTCTGCCTTTCTCCAGGACTTTCATGGCCGTGGAGAAACCCCGGCCCTCTTGCAGCCCGATGATGTTCTTCGCCGGCACCTGGCAGTCCTCGAAGACGATCTCGGAGGTGTTGTTTCCGTGGATTCCCATCTTCTTGTCGATCTTGCCCACCGAGTATCCCGGGAAGGTCTTCTCCACGATGAAGGCCGTCACCCCCCGCGGGCCCTTGGTCTTGTCGGTCACCGCCATGACCGTGGACTACGTCGGCAATGTCCCCGTTGGTGATGAAATGCTTCAGCCCGTTGAGAAGATACACATCCCCCTTTTTCTCGGCCTTGGTCTGGATATTGGCCGCATCCGACCCGGCGTTCGGCTCGGTGAGGGCGAAGGCCGCCGTCCACTCCCCGCTGGCGATCCGGGGAAGGTATTTCTCCTTCTGCTCCGGCGTCCCATCGATCAGAATCCCCTGGGACCCGATTCCGTTGTTGGTCCCGAACCGGGAGCGGAAGCAGGCGTTGCTCTTCCCGAATTCTTCATTCATGACGCATTCGCCCAGCGTTCCCAGCCCCATCCCCCCGTATTCTTCCGGGATCGACAGGCCGAAAAATCCCATCTCCCGCATCTTCTGCACCACACTCTCCGGGATTTTTTCTTCTTCTTCCACCTTCTGCGAGATGGGTTCCAGCTCATTCTTCACAAACCGGCGGGCGGTATCCCGCATCAATCTTATGCTTTCCGGCAGCTCGTAATCCATACATCTCCTCCTTGTAAGTGTGATAGGTTCTTAATGATAAAGGCCTGAAAATCATAGCACAAAACAGGGGGAAGGGTAAAAAGAAAAAGGGTGCAGGGAGTAGCAGGTCCCAGAATACCAGCAAGGCCTGGACTGAGGCTTCTCAATCTCAGCATTATTCATCGCTTCCACTTGTTGCGAGATAGATTCCAGCTCATTCTTCACAAACCGGCGGGCTGTATCCCGCATCAATCTTAAGTTTTCCGGCAGTTCGTAATCCATAAGGTTCCTCCTTGTGAGTGTTATGGCTCTATTTGATAAAAACGGGAGAATCATAGCATAAAATGGGGGAAAGGGTAAAAGAAAAAGCGTGCGGGGAGCAGGTTGCAGGCTGCTCGGGGCGATCAGTCAGCGTGATCGTAAAGTTGAGTGGCACCGACTCCACCTGCGCACATAACAGACCCGACCCACCAAACCACGATCGCCTCTTGCATTGCCGAGGGCAGATGTATAAATTTGAACTGGTAATGCGCAATCCTCCTGGTAATTTCCGAATACTACAGGTAGGTGTAATCATTTTTTGAAAGGTGCATGAAGCTACTATTTTACTTTAATTTCCGGGGACTTGAAAAGCTTTGATAGGCAAACCATTTGTGCAATATTTTGGACAAATTGGGCGGTTACGGGTATGGCACAATAGCTTGAACACGGAGTACTTCCTTCGGAAACCCGATGGCTGATCGAGGGAAAGGACGGGGCCGCAGCGATCCTGCGATCCTCCACCCGAGTCCCTTGAGAGCGAGGATGCATAAGCTCGGGATAGTCCGCCCGGAGACCAGGGAGCCCGATTAAGCTGTCTGGCTCCTCTCAAGGTATCCCTCAATATATGGAGGTTCCACCAAATATCGAGGCCAACCCAATCGTTTCATGCTTCCCCACCGCTCTCTCCTGTTAACCTAATCCCGCGTTATAAAGGATGATTCCAAACTTTCCTGCTTTGGGAGCCGTTGGCAGAGGATTTGCAATTACTATTTGCATGATTCTGGTCATCATACGAATGAAGGTTCTTTTTGAGGCGTTAAAACTGGCTTTGAATTGAACGGCGAGAGATTCATGCTCTCGCCTTCCAGTTAATTCTCTGGCGAGTTTCATCTTATTTTTTCGGGGGGGGATAAGGAGGTTCGTGGTTACCGAACCTATCGTTGTTGTCAAAAAAAAGACTAACCTCCTTTTCGATTGATGCGCAACGAAAATCGGGACTGCGAGCCGAATTATCCCTTTCCTTTATGTCCCAGGGCGAAATGGCTCAAACTT
The DNA here is from genome assembly GCA_963802665.1 of uncultured delta proteobacterium. GTDB lineage: Bacteria > Desulfobacterota > SM23-61 > SM23-61 > SM23-61 > SM23-61. The sequence goes on from CAWDJO010000018.1 coordinate 80,874, forward strand.
CTTTTTTATCCCCCCCACGAGGTCTGAAACGTCTGGAGCCAGGAAATTTTGCTGTTGACCTCCAGATTTATCCAAGGGTGAAGACAAGCAGGCGGAGTATTCAAAAATCCGGCTGGCGGGCGAATTTCCCCCCGGCCTCGACACTTCCTTCCTGTAATGTTGTCTTGGGCATTTTTCCTTCAGGATACAATAGCTCAAACCGTAATCTTCAGTTTCCAAATTTAGATTGAAGTGCAGGTAGGTGAAAGGGTCATTTCCCAAATAGAACATAACTTCTATATCTCATCTCTTTCCAGCTCACTAAAAAAGTCTCGATATGGAGTAGGCGTTCAGCCCTGCCCCCTTCACGCTCGCGGAGATAGCACGGGACTTAGGGGTGTGCACCTCCGCTATCGCCAAGGATATTCGAAAAATGGAGGGCATGGTCTAAAAGTGCATATTTCCCACTACGCCCCCCATCCAAAGCAAGCGAATCAGTTTTATTCCGGTTCCGCACGGCGCAGGTGTTTGATCTTGCCGCGGCGATGTTTGCTCTCCAGCCGTCGTTCCTTGGACGCCAGCGTGGGCTTTGTCCTTTTGCGGATTTTGGGCCTTTGGGCTGCCTGGCGGATCAGACCCACCAGGCGGGCAACAGAGTCCTGGCGGTTTTGTTCCTGGGTGCGGAACCGCCGGGCATCGATGATAAGATAACCTTCCTTGGTCATACGCTTTCCGGCTAAACGGGTAAGGCGTTCCCGAACATCTTCGGGAAGGGAAGGGGAATGGGCCACATCGAAGCGGAGCTGCACGGCCGTGGCGACCTTATTGACATTCTGCCCGCCCGGGCCGGAGGCGCGGATGAATTGCTGATGAATTTCTTCCTCATCGATCGTGATCGTGCCGGTAACTCGAATCATGCCTTCAGTGTACGCCGGGTTGGGTTCTCTGGCAAGCGCCGGCTCTCCCCCGGCCAAGAACGCATTTCTTGGAAGGCCTTTGATCTTCATTCTGCATATGGTTCCGCCTCGGCTGGTTTAGGAGATTTAGAATATGGTCACTTTGCACCAACGCTCCGTTTTAATACGGACAAAATGCTGTCTAAATGAAAGAACAATTAAACCCGGTCAACAACGTCCTTAAACCCACCCAAACCCATGTAACCTTTTAAGACCTTCGATCGTCTTATAGATAAAACGTAACACGCTTTAATGATGACCCAAGGGAGATGTCATGACAACGGAAAAGCAGATTGCCCGGGATTACGAAAAAGCAGACTTCCACGACCGGGTGCTCTTGTTTTTAATGCACAGGGACTTAAGGGATCAATTTATGGAATTTGAACACCTTGCTTATCAGAACGGGGGGAAGGAAGGTCAGGGATGTGACGGCAAGAGATAAACATAAGTCATCATCGGGCAATTACGAATCAAAAGGAGGTCAGGAATGAAACAAATTTCTTCAGTTATTGATTTGGAAACTCAACTTCTGATATCAGTGGGATCAGCGGTGGCGGCCGGATGTGTCCCCTGTCTTCAGAATATCGTGAAGCAGGCCCGTGCCCATGGAATCGATGAGAAGAAGATGCGTGCGGCAGCCAGAACGGGGCAGTTCATAAAAGAACAACCTATAAAGCACATGAAAGTGTTATCCGATGAACTCCTGGGGACGCATTTACTGGCAGTGCCTGCGGAGTCGGCCTGCTGTCCTGCAGAGGCGGATGAAAAAGAAAAGAGCAAGATGGTCATGAGCGCCTCAACGCCAGGCTGCTCTTGCTCCTGAATGGAAAGGCGGCAAGAGATGCATTCCAACAAATTTGGCAACAGGGGGACAATTCCCTCCGGGGGGTGGAAAGATGGGTTCGAAATGTGAAACCTGCAAGATGCGGCTACGTGCGGAAAAGAAGCCGGATTCAATCATCTCAAAAATCTGGCGATGGCATACTACTTGGTGCCCGGGCTGGAAGAGATATCAGCAGGAACTGTGCAAAAGCAAGAAGGGGGAATGAAGGGGAAAAAGGGGAATTGATAAGAACTCGCTTTAGTAAAAGGGGACGTAGTTGGATTCCTACACCTCCTGATACCAGATTCTCAATCTGTTGGATGGCCTAGGCGACAGCGGCGGCGTAGGCCCATAATGCTGTTCCTATCTCCACCATCAAAATCCCGCACACTTGACTAGAAATGCTGGCAACCTTAACCAGCAGGCACTAGCCGCTCCCTTCCTGCCGCTACAACCTCAAGGTGCATATTTTCAACTACGTCCCCCACTCCACGTCCCCCACTCCACACCGGATTCCTTTAAGAATCCGCAAGCAACGCTATGAAGAGCTGCCGGAACAGTGAGAATCGTAGCTTCCTCTTGTAGTGGATTCGGAGATCAACAGCTGGCGTTTTCTTGTCAGGTCCCGGATGGTTTCTTTTATGGTTATTGCCCGCCTATCCAGCTCATCGAATTTTACGTCCTTCTTCCTAATTTCTGAATCTCCCCGGCAGGGTTGGAGGCGGAGAACAGCCTGATCCTGCTGTACCTCGGCCAGTTCTTTTTGCAGATCCCGTATTTCTTGTTCAAGTTGCTTGATCATTTTCCCTCCAATGTAAATTTCACCGCTGAAGAATATGTTGATAGAAGAGTTCCGCGCTTACGGCCAGAAAAAATTCAAACTCCCGTTCTGAGAAAGGCGTGACAATGAAATCAAAGATTATCCCTTCAATCCCATTTATGACCTCCACTTTTCATCCAGAAACTTCCAGGCCTTGCCCTGCAGTTTCCCCGATAGGGTGCGTCATGCTTTCCTTCTGTGCAAATATCCATTATTTTTTATTATAGTCTTCTTTTTAGGGAATTAACGTGGTAAAAAAATGTATCGAAAATCTCGAAGAGAATCTTTTGGTTATGGTTAAAGAATTGACCCTGAAGACAATAGGTAACTGGCGTCCCTACCGCGACCTCATTCAAAGGCAGATGATCCACGCAATGAGAATTGTTGTGCTCCTCTTTTCGGGCGTTTTCTTGTGGGTTACTCTAGTGGACGCCGTTCCTGCTTCTGTGGTCAGCTCAGGGAGACCGGAAGCCAAGCTCGACGGGGAGCTTAACCTGTATGAGAAGAACCCCTCGGACGGGTCCATTGTCCCCGGGGGGGCTTGGGGAAAAATGAGCTACGCCCGGGAAGGGCCCGCGTTTGAATTCGTTTTCAGCGCATACCACCTGCGCCCGGGAGTAAGCTACACGCTGATTTATTTCCCCGACCCATGGCCGGCAGAGGGCCTGATCTGCCTGGCGACTGCTACGGGCGATTCTGAAGGGACAGTACAGGTGAAGGGGTCGGTCCCGATCGCTCATCTGCCCGCGAAATATGACGCCAACTATCCGGCTGGCGCAAAGATCCGGCTTGTTCTGTCGGACGACATTGACTGGGGAAAGGGAGGCTCCATGGGTCGCAAACGCATGAGGCGCTGGAAGCCGACCCAATACCTTTTGGAAGCAAAGCTCATAAATTTTTCGATTACCCGGGCCGGTTGCAATGCCCCGGGGGGAAAGAGCGGAACCTTTCCCCGAAAGCGCATCTTCTCGGGGGGCCTCGACCGGCAGTACGATCTCTTGGTTCCCTCCAGCTATACTCCCGGCAAGCCGGCGCCCCTGGTCTTTAATTTCCACGGATTCACCGCGGATCCAGAAACCCAGGACTGGCTATCGGGTATGTCCAGGCTGGCTGAGGAGGCCGGATTCATTCTGGCCACCCCAAAAGGATCGGGAAACGAAGAAGTCCTCGGCTGGAATGCCGGTGAATGCTGCGGGCAGGCGGCCTCGGAAAACGTGGATGATGTGGCCTTTACCTCGGATATGATTGACCGGATCAGCGCTGAGTATTGTGTGGACCCCTCCCGGATCTATGCCACCGGCATGTCCAACGGAGCCTTCATGAGCTACCGTCTGGCCTGCGAACTGGCGGGCCGAATTGCCGCTATCGGGGTTGTGGCTGGGGTTACGGTGGTGGATCCCTGCCTTCCCTCCCGTCCGGTGCCGGTCATTTCCTTCAATGGCACCGCCGACCTGCTCGTCTGGTACGATGGCGGCATTTATGAAAGCGTCCCCCGCACCATTGCCCGCTGGTCAATGCGCAACGGATGTTCACGGGAAATGGAAACGGTGTATAAGAAGGGAAATGTAAGATGCGAAACTTACAGGAAATGTAAGGGGGGCGCCACCGTTGAGCTATGCACCATCTATGGCGGGGGGCATAGCTGGCCGGGAGGCAAGGATATTTCCTCGCTGGCTCCCCATATCTTCGTTTTAGAAGGCGATACGACCCGTGACATCAACGCCTCCCGGGCGATGTGGGAATTTTTCCAAAAACACCCAATGCCTCTCGTAAACCTCAGAAATTGAAAACATTTGCGCAGCTTGGCAGTTACCTTTTAATGACCCACGGACAGGGTCTTATATGGAAACCATATAATCCATAGTTCGGCGGCAAAGACGCGGAGTCACCTATGTCACCTACCTCAACACCATCCGGTTGGAAGCATATCCAGGCTTTCCTTGGTCAGAAGCGCAGCATGGTCGGGCTGCTCGGTATGATCGTGCTGGTGGGCATGGGCGAGCACATGGCCGAGCGCTTCCTGCCGCTCTACCTGCAACAAATGGCGCAAGCCTCGACCGCCGTCATGGCCATCGGCCTGCTGGCGGGCATGGACGATCTGCTGTCCGCGCTCTACTCTTTTCCGGGCGGCTATCTGAGCGACCGTCTGGGCACGAAGCGCGCGCTGCTTTTTTTCAACGCCCTCTCTATGATCGGCTATCTGTGTGTCATCCTGATTCGATCCTGGTGGGCGGTGCTGATCGGCGCGGCCTTTTTCATCTCCTGGTCGGCCATTTCGTTACCGGCCACCATGGATCTCCTCGCCAGGATCGTGCCGAAGAACAGGCGCACCATGGGCGTATCGGTGTTGGCGCTGGTCCGGCGGGTGCCCAAGATGCTGGGGCCGGTCGTGGGCGGCGCGTGCATCGCGGTCTGGGGCGTCGAGCAGGGCGTGCGCGCGGCGTTCATCCTGGCGCTGGTGCTCGCCTTGGCCGCCTCCGTGTTGCAGCAACTGCTGATCACGGACGACTCGAAGGATACCAAGGTTGCCGAGGCCAGTCCGCTGCGGCTGTGGCGCGAGATGCCTGCCAGTCTGCGGAATCTGCTCTGGTCGGATATCCTCATTCGCTTCTGCGAGCGCATTCCGGACGCTTTCGTGGTCATCTGGGCCACGCGCTACGTGCTGCATCCCGTCTCGGAACTCACGTTCGGCTGGCTGTCCGCCATCGAAAACATCACCGCTGTGCTGGTGTACGTCCCCGTGGCGTACATGGCCGACCGCTTCGGCAAGAAGCCTTTCGTGCTGATCACTTTCGCGTTCTTCAGCTGCTTCCCGATGGCGCTGCTGCATTCGCAGTCGCTTGGACCCCTGGTGGCGGCATTTGTGCTCCGCGGGCTCAAGGAATTCGGCGAGCCGACCCGCAAGGCGCTGATCATGGATTTGGCACCGGAGGGGCGCAAAGCGGCGATGTTCGGGCTGTACTACCTCGTTCGCGACGTGCTCGTCGCTTTTGCGGCTTTCGGCGGTGCGCTGCTGTGGCGCGTGTCGCCGGAACTGAACCTGAAGGTTGCGTTCGGCTTCGGCGTGATAGGCACCCTCTGGTTCGCGTGGCGCGGACGTGACTTCACGGTTCCACCCACAGTGAGTGGGAGAGAAGTGCGGCACGTGCACACGGAATAGCGGGTCCCCGTGTCGCATCGAGTATAGGGCAGGACAAACACTCCTTGGGGGCAGGCGGAAGTCATTTTGCGGATGAGGTCCAGGTCCAGTTTGCCGGAGGCCCCCTACCCTTTTTTGACAGGAGGTTTTTTTTCCGGGGTAAAATTTTCAACTGACCAAGGATCAAGAGATGTTCCAGAATATGGCCAGGGAATTCGCCGAGCGGGAGATGTTGCCCGCAGCCGCTGGAATATGATAAGAGCGGGAAATATCCTTACGAGATCTACAAAAAGATGGCGCCCCTGGGGTTGCTGGCCGAGATGATTCCCGAGAAATACGGCGGCCTGGGGCTCGGGGTGCTTACCTGGATCCTCATGCTGGAGCAGATGGCGTGGGCGAGCCTGAGCCTCACCGCCGTCACCCAAAATGCCATGCTCCCGGGGTCCATCCTGGCCGATGCGGCCAACGAGGAACAGAAGCAGAAATACCTTCCCCCCATGTGCCGGGGAGAAAATATACGCCGTGGCGGTGGCCGAGCCGAATGCCGGCAGCGACGGGGGGAATATCGAAACGACGGCCGTCCTGCGGGGGGACTCTTGGGTTCTGAACGGGAACAAGGTGTTTGTCACCAACGGCGTCGTTGCCGACATGGTCGTGGCCCTCGTTCAAACCGACAAGAGCAAGAAGGGCAAAGGGCTGGCCTTGATTGCCGTCGATAAAAGCTGCCCCGGCATCTCCGCCGCCCCCATCGAGGGCTGCAACGGAATGCGCTGCGATGACCTGGCCCAGGTCCGGTTTACGGATTGCATCGTCCCCAAGGGGAATTTAATCAGTGAAGTGGGGGTCGGCCTGAAGTTGGCCCTGGCGGCATCACCAACATGCGGATCTCCATCGGCGCTTATGGCGTGGGGGTGTCCCAACGCTGCCTGGATATCTGCGCGAAATATGCCCAGGACCGGCACCAGTTCGGCAAACCCATCGGGAGTTTCCAGTTGGTTCAGGCGTTAATCGCGGAGATGGCCCTGGAGACCGAGGCCGGGAGGCTGCTGACCCGTAGCGCCGCCTTCAAAAGGGAAAAAGGAATGAAGTGCATCAAGGAAGTCTCCATGGCCAAATGGTTCTGCAGCGAGATGGCGGTGAGGAACACGATTAAGGCCATCCGCATTCATGGGGGCTACGGCGGCTTCGAAGGCTATACGGTTGAGCGTTTGAACCGCGAAATGATCAATTTCCTGGCTCCCGGAGGGACCCCGGAGGTGCATAAATTGACTATCGGCCGCCAGATTTTGGATCTCGACGCCTTATCCCGTTAACCGCGGGTCAGATGGAGGAAGATCGCAAGTTTAGTGACCGCAACGCAACGATCTGATAGATCATCCTCTAAATCAACTCGAAAAAAAGGAGATGAACTTGAGAATGCGTTTGAGGTACGGATTGCGTGTCACTCTAGTAAAAAGCAATTAGCTAAATGCAAATACAAAATGAAGCTTGTTAAGGCAGTTTATTATGAATGTAGCGGCCAATATCGAGAAAACCTGCAGGGATCAGTTGGACAAAGTTTGCATCATTGAAGGGGCCCACCGTTTGACTTTTCGACAGGTGGAAGAGCGCGCCAGTCGGCTGGCTTCTTATCTTGCCAGCATTGGCGTCAAGCCTGGCGACCGCATAGCCATATTTCAGGTTAACTGCTTTCAGTTTGCAGAAATGGTTTACGCGATAGAAAAGGTTGGGGCCATTATCGTGACGCTGAATTTTCGGTTGCGAGGGGAGGAAACCAAGTACATTCTCAACAATTCCGAGGCTAAGGTTTTGATTGTTGGGGACAGGTATGTCGAGATAATCAATTCTATCAAGGCCGAGATTCCATCCGTAGAGGTTGTCCTCTGTATAGGAGAGGAAAAGCCTGGGACGTTCAACTATGAGAAAGTTCTGTCTTCGCAACCGGCAGATATATTTCAGCCTGTTACAATGAAAGAGGATGACGTTGCATGCATTATTTATACGAGCGGTACCACCGGCTTGCCAAAGGGTGCGATGATCACCCATGCTAACCTTTTAACCCCACTTACTGATACCTACACATTTGGCCCGGGCACCCTCTTGATTAATGTTCCCATGTATCATATCGCCGGCATCGTGAGCATTATGCTGCCCCTATATCGAGGCGATAAGATGATTATTTTACCGGCCTTCGATGCGGGTATTTTCCTGGGAATTGTTGAAAAAGAGAAAGTAAATACGACCTATCTCGTGCCCACCATGCTTCAGGCCGTTCTCGATCATCCCGACTTTGAAAAACGGGATACAAGTTCTCTTACTCACATCGGTTATGGTGCTTCTCCGATGCCGATAAATCTTCTTCTAAGAGCCAAGAAAGCGCTTAAGGTTGACTTTACGAATTTTTTCGGTCTGACCGAGACCACGGGCATCGTGGCTGTATTGGGACCTGAAGAACATTACCTCGAAGGGGATAAGGAGGCAGTTGACAAAAAGATCCGCAGGCTTTCAGGAATTGGACACTCCATCCCAGAAGGCGAGGCCCGTATTGTAGACAATGATGATCAGGAGCTTCCCCGCGGGGAAGTCGGCGAAATCGTTGCGCGCAGTCCCAAGGTCATGAAGGGTTACTGGAAAAATGAGAAGGCTACTGGAGAGACGATGAAGGGTGGATGGCTGCATACGGGCGATTTGGCCAGGATGGACGAAGACGGCTATATGTATCTAAGTGGCAGAAAGAAAGACATGATCATTCGAGGGGGCGAAAATATCTACCCGGTTGAAATTGAGGCAGTCTTGCACAAGCATCCGAAGGTGGAAGAGGCCGCTGTTATTGGCATACCCGATGAATACTGGGGCGAAATCGTAAAGGCGGTTCTGGTTCTCAAAAAAGGGGAGAAGGCCACAGAGGAAGAAATAATTGAGCATTGCCGCGAACGGCTAGCAAGCTATAAAAAGCCATCCGTCGTCGAATTCCGTGACTCGCTTCCCAAAAATGCCATGCAAAAAGTCCTTAAAACAGTCCTTCGTGAGGAGGCAATTAAAAAACCTTGAACACAAAAAGCGCCGATATCAAAATGCGGTCCTTTTTTTCGTCTTGCATAACCGGATTTGTGATCATCCTTTCTTGGGGGAGAGTTTGACCCCAGGGTCTACGCCGCGAGCGGAAAAGGTTGGGGGATTTTTCGCCATCATCGCCCGAATCTATTATTCCGTATTTAGGGAACGTTGTTTCCGAATGAACTTACCCTTATTTTTGTATGTTTTTGGGGACGTGGATTCTTATGGGGCATAGCCGTTTTCCCGAGCGACTCAACCAATCATGCCAAGGCAGGGTCGATACTGGAGATACTAAACCGAAATAATTTACGATTTCCGTGCCACGAATTCCAAATCCGCCCTTCTGAATCTATTATCCCCTTGCTAGCTCCCCTTTCCCAAGCTAACCATCTGAAGCTGAAAGTCCCAATGAAATATTCTTGGAATAGGTGACCCCCTTTACAAACCACCGTATGAATCCACGTCCCCAATATTCATTATTTAGTCCTTCCTGAAAGCGCCTGAAAGCGGGAATTGACAGGGTTTGCCAAAAGGAGTAGATTTCTTCATATAATCCTCATAATGAATCCGGATAATGACCCAGATGTCAAACCCAAAGACGGTGTCGCGGAGAAATACCCGAGGGGTCATTGCAACAAGGGATAAACGTGGGCGTAGGGCCGCCAAGAAGAATAGAAAGTTTCGATCCATAGACTCAAAACCGCCCTGCGGAAGCCCAAACTGAGACCAGGTTAAGATGATTGCCCCGCGAACAGCCGGGGAAGTAAACGAATGCCGATCTCACCGAAAGGAGGAAATCTATGTTGACAAGACGCGAGTTTATTGTCGGAGCGGTAGCCGCCGGAGTGATCTTGCGCACCCAAACAGCCTTTTCCAAGGCACCCCAGCCAGCTACGAAGGTGAACTTCGACGTTCCTCCGGGGGCCTGCGATTGCCATACGCATATCCATGGCGATCCCGAAAAATTTCCCTTCTACGCCAAGCGGGTCTACACCCCCGAGACAGCGCTTCCGGACGAAATGGCCAGCCTCCATAAGGCGCTTCACATACAGCGGGTGGTGATCGTCACGCCGAGCGTTTATGGCACCGACAACTCGGCCACCATCTATGGCATGAAGGCGCGCGGGAACGATGCGCGGGGCGTGGCCGTGATCGATGACAAGACTTCGGAAAGCGAAATCGAAGCCCTGACCCGGGCCGGCTTTCGCGGCATCCGGATCAATCTCGCGACGGTCGGCATAACCGACCCGACCGTCGGCCGGAAGCGGCTTCAGGCTGCCATCGAGCGTATGAAAAAATACAATTGGCACGTGCAGCTGAACATTAACACGGCGATGACCTCGGGCATCAAGGACCTGGTCGCAGCGTCGCCCGTGCCGATCGTGTTCGATCACTTCGGCCGCCCAAACCCGGATAAAGGCGTGGAGCAGCCCGGCTTTGCCGATTTGGTGGACCTGGTCCGCATGGGCAAAGCCTACGTCAAGATCTCAATCACCGGCGGCCCGCTAAAGGACTATTCCGGGTTCGTGCCGCTCGCCAAGGCGCTGATTGCCGCCAACCCCGAGCGCATTGTGTGGGGGACGAACTGGCCGCATCCCAACCCGGTGACGCCGCCCGGGCGTAAACCGACTGATTTGACTCCGCTGTTCCAGGTCGACGACGGCCTGGTATTGAACCTGCTGCCGGTGTGGGCGCCCGATCCGGCGATCCGCAAGAAGATCCTGGTTGACAACCCAGCGCGGCTTTACGGGTTTTAAGGGGCAGCCAGCCGCCACGTAGCCGGGGCCAAGTTGTAAGTCCCCACCGCCGAACTTCGGAACGGTGCCAGTGGAATGGTGGGGCCCAACCTTCCAGTACAGCAGACGCGATACAGCCACGGGCCGCTGATTTTGAGCGTTAGTGGTTTCAATGGGGGCAGGCCGAAGCCATCTTGCGGATGAGGTCCAGGTCCAGTTTGCGGAAGGCCCCCTACCCTTTTTGCCGGGAGGATTTTCCGCAAGGTGCCAATATGAAGCCTCCAGGGGAATTTTAAATCCTCGTGGAGGCTTCTTTATTGAGGCGGCATGAATGGTCTTATACAGACAAATGGCCCAAGGATATAAGTTCATTCAGAAAGAACGTCCCCCTTTACACGTAGAAATAGCAGAAATACATGGTGGTTCACCCTAACAGGACAAAGGAGGCTGCATATGAAAAGGTCAGTGATTGTATTAAGTTCCATCGCGGTGTTCGTCCTTGTTTCCCTCGCACCCGGCCTGGCCCCTACGGCTGTCGGCGCAGAGAAGACATGGGTTTTGCGGTTCTCGACTGGCTTCTCGGCGAGTTCCCATTTCGGGAAGGAATCGAAATGGTATTTTGACAACATCGCCCAGCAGAGCGGTGGCCGCATCAAGGTCGAGTACCATTTCAGCGGCGCCCTGGCCAAACTGGGCGAAGAGCTCAATGCCATGCGGGCGCGCAGCATCGACGTCACCTGCGCGACTCCTCCCTACTTCGCGCCCCTGGTTCCCCTGGTGGACGCCCTGAACATGAACTATGTCACCACCTCGGTGGACGGCCACATGAAGGCAGCCCAGGAGGTGTACGACAACTACGCACCGCTACGCGACCAGTTCGAGAAGAACAACAATGCCAAGATCCTCTGGAACCCACCGGTGACCAACAACACGCTCTGGAGCACCTTCCCCGTTCCCAACATCGCGGCCCTGAAGGGGAAGAAGATCCGCGCCCTGGGTCGGACGGGTGAGAGCATCTCAGCTTTCGGCGGCGTTCCGGTCGGCATCGTCTGGGGTGACATTTACACTTCGGCCCAAAAGGGGATCATTCAGGCGGCGTACGGCACCCCACTGAGCCTGGGCTGGGACGCGAAGTTCTTCGAGGTGATGCCGTATGTGACCCAGACCGGATCGGGGGTGTTCGGTTCCCAGGTTATGATGATCCGGAAGGACCTGTACGACGAGTTCCCGAATGACCTGAGGAAACTCTTCCACGACTGGGCGCGGAAGGCGGAGAACAAGAGCCTCGAGATCGTCGAAGAGGAAAACCGGGCCGCCGTGGACGACATGGAGTCCCGGGGTATCAAGTTGATGATCTGGTCCAGTTCGGACCTGGCCAAGGCGCGCGATCTTGTGCAACCGGCGCAGTTCGATGGATGGGTGAAGAAGATGGGGGAGCGTGGGCTCGGCAAAGAGGCCCAGGCACTCAAAGACATGTACGTCCAGGCGGTACGGAAGCACGAAAAAGGCTCGAAGTACCAGGAATCATTCGACTACTGGAACCAGAAGTACAAGAAAGGATTCTAAGCCTTCATCTAACCCAACCGGCATCTATCATCCTCTCGGCGGCCTCGAAGGTGGGGCCGCCTGGGAGATTGTGAGGAAAGGCATCTATGGAATCCACTCCCCGCGAGGTCAGAATCGTGGACGGATTGGCGCGGGCAGTCTCGCGCGCCGGCGTTGTTGTCAGCTTGGCGGTCCTTGTCGTCATGCTCGCAGCTACCGTCTACGATGTCTTCTCAAGGTTTGTATTCGACAAGCCCATCGCCGGTGTCATCGAGTTTAGTGGGGTCTACCTGCCGGCGTTCACATTCCTGGGGCTGGCCATGACGCAGCGGCTCAAAGGACACATCAACGTCACCTTCGGCTTGCAGCTGCTGTCGCCCAGGCGACGGAAGGTGTTTGAGTTCCTCGGGCTTCTGCTGTCCCTGCTGTTCGTGGCCACAATGGGCTGGCAATCGTCGTCCGGGGCGCTGCACGCGTTTCGTCTCGGCGAGTATCATTGGGGCGTCGTGGGGATCACCATCTTGATCTGGCCGGCCAAGGTCGCGGTGGCCGTCGGCCTCTGGATGCTCAGTCTGGAGTATGTGGTGGAGCTCCTGCGCGCGCTGGCTCAACTTACCGGACGCCTGCCTATCGAGACCACCATGGCGGAAGTGAAACAGCATGTCTGAGACTGAAGGAGGAAAGCTTGACTATGATCCTGCCACCGACGATTCTTGCGATGCTCAGTGTGGTCACCCTACTTGTGTTCTTGGCGGCCGGTGTGCCCATCTTCGTGAGTTTGGGCATTGTCGGGTTAATCGGAATCAGCCTGCTGTCCGGTGTTTCGACGGCACTGGGCATGTTGCGGGAGACTCCGTATTCCTCTAACGCCGAATACCTCTACATGGTCATCCCGCTCTTCGTTCTCATGGGGCATCTCGCCTTCAATGCCGGCGTGACGAATAAGGCGTTCGAGATTGGACGGAAATGGTTCTCCCGGATGCCTGCGGGCCTGGCCTTGGCGACGATCTGTGCATGCGCGTTCATGGGAGCGGCCTGTGGCTCGAGCGTGGCCGCCTCTGCGACCATGGGTCGGGTTGCTCTGCCCGAGATGCTGCGCAAGGGCTACGACCGGCGGCTGGCTGCCGGCTGTGTCGCGGCCGGAGGGCTGCTGGCGATCATCATTCCCCCCAGCGTCGTACTGGTCCTTTACGCGGTCATCACGGACACCTCCGTGGGGGCCTGCCTTTTGGGAGGATTCATCCCGGGCATTATCACCGCCATCATCTTCATGATCGGCATCTCCGTGATGCTCCGCCTCAAGCCGGGCCTGGCGCCTCCCACGGAGTCCTTCACCTGGAAGGAGCGATTCTTGTCCCTGAAAGGGGTGTGGGGGATTGTCCTTCTGTTCACCATCGTCATCGGAGGAATGGGCGTTGGCGTTTTCACGCCGGTGGAAGCCGCCGCGGGTGGCGTTATCGCGGCCCTTCTGATGCTGCTCTTCAAGCCGGATCGGCATGGTCTGGCGGCACAACTCAACGAGTCGATGATCGACACCGTCCGGACCAGCGTGTTCATCTTCATCATCATGATCTGCGCCGGCCTGTACTCCAACTTCCTCATCCGCGCCGGAACGGGCAAAGCGATCTCCCTGGCGATTGCCAATCTCAATATCCCGCCGCTCCTGGTCGTGATCATCGCCCTCTCCGTGTATCTTCCTCTGGGATGTTTCCTGGATCCGGCATCCTGCCTGCTGATCACGTTGCCTATCCTCTACCCGATCGTCGTGAAGGATCTGGGATTCAACCCGATCTGGTTCGGCATTCTCGTGACGAAGATGATCGAGATCGGCCTGCTCACGCCTCCGGTGGGTCTCAACGTCTTCACGATCGCCGGGGTGGCTCCGGAAATCCCACTCGAAGAGGTGTTTCGGGGGGCCGGAGTGTTCATCCTCTTCGAGATGATCACGATTACCCTCCTCCTCGCCTTCCCCGTCCTCACCACGTGGCTCCCATCCCTCATGATGCGATAACGGGAGGTCGGGCCGCACAGAGGATGCGGGGCGTCGGTCGAGCGTCGATCTGGCCCGATGTCCAGTCCGTAAGATAAATAATTTTAGGAGGAGAACTCAGCGTCTCCAAAAGAACCCTGATCCGCAGGAATGAATACCGTTGTAGAAGGGGACGTGGTTGAATTCTTATAGCTCCTGATATTAGATTCTCAATCTCTTGGACGGACCCGGCGACAATCGAGGCGCAGACCCACAATTCTTTCCTATCACCACTATCAAAATCCCCCACCTGACTCGAAATGCTGGCATACCAGCAGTCGCGATCCGTCCCACCACCCCAGGCTCCCCCCTTCGTCTATTATATCCTCAGCTTCCGTCCCCCTTTCATTTCACATTACGGTTTACAAAAGGATGAAGGTAATACGACAAGGTATGACCCTAAAGGACCTGGCATCTTCTCCCCAAAACTTTGGCTTGACCGCTTTCTAAAGAATCTGCCTATTTCAGCCGATAATCCATCATATAAGCCCTTTTATACAGTTAAGAAGAGATCTGTATCGCCCTGGGGGGTCGAGATGAAAAAGATCTGGCTAATTCTGTCTTGGTTTCTGCTTTTGACCATTTTCCCTTCAGTGTCAAGCGCCAAAGAGCTTCCCAAGGTTGCCGTATGGGACCTGGCCGCTATGGAGGTAAAAGTAACTTATGCGCAGCAATTGACGGCGATTCTAGTGAGCGAACTCGACAAGCTGCAAAAATACAAAATTTACAGCCAAGAAAATGTGCGGACCTTGGCCGGCTGGACGGAAGAAAGAATGAAGTTGGGTTGTACAAATACCCAGTGTCTGACGGCCCTTGGCCAAATGGATGTCACCAAGCTGATTTCCGGAAGTGTGGGGAAGATCGGTAACCGCTACACGATTTCTCTTAATCTTTTTGATACCCAAAAAGCTGAGGCAGAGAAAGCCATATCCGAGTTTTGCCGAACTGAAGATGAATTGATCGAGCTTGTCCAGTTGGCGGCGAGAAAACTTATGGGGATGGAAGAGGCAGCCACCAAGATGGAGGAAAAGGCTCTAAAAACCAAGACAGCGCCGCCATCTTTCCGCCTGCCTGATGGAATAAATTTTGTTGAGGGAAACTATGAAATCGCCATTGAAACAAGGACAAACGGTAGGACCCTCAAATCTAAAGATAAAGTTGCCAGATGCGTCACTCGGGAGGACGCATTGCTGAAGGGTACCGAATGCAAGATATTGTCTATGCGCAGGACTAGAAACACGCTAACACGGGAATTAAAGTGCGAAACCCAGGGCAAAATCATGGAGGCCGTGGAGGAATACGTTTTCGGAGGGGACAATTTTACAATTAGCGTTGTGCCCAAAACAGGGCCCTCTGCTCAAATTAAAATATCAGCCCAAAGAACCGGTCCCTGCACGGATACAATTGAAAAGGGCATGGGGGATATAATTATTCCCCCCAAATGAAGAGGCATTTAATGTTTTTCAGGCGTTATTGATTTCTAATAATAACCGTTAGCTCTTTTGTTAAGAGAAGCATGAAGGCTTGTAGGTAAATATTTTCCACTACGTCCCCCACTCATTCCTCTCCCGAAATTCCTGTAACCCGCCCCGGCCAGCCGTTTGCGGATTTAAGTCCTGGATCCAAATCGAACAAGTTGCTTCAGAACCTTCGTCCCCTTCCCTGCCAGTTCCCCTTTCCCCTTAGTTACCCATCTTATGCTGAAAGCCCCCAGTGACATCGCATCTGAGTTTACATAACATAATAAAATATTCTTGGAATGGGTGAACCCCTTTACAAAGCACCGTATGAATCAACGTCTTCAAAATTCACTACAACCTCAAGGGGCATATTTTCAATTACGTTCTCCGTGCGACGCGGGGCATAAGGAAATATGCGTAGAGAAAAAACTGAATCGATTCTCAATACGTATCTTCTTATGCCTGACCGTATGCCTGTTTTGGGATTTTTGGGGAGATCCTGTGCAATGTTCCTTCCTGGAAGTAATAATTGACAGACATCGCACAAAAGTGTAGAGTTCCTCCCGTAATCCTGAATAAATAGGAAATTTGACGGAGGCGGTAGCTCTTTTTTACAGATCAACGAGGGAATTTAAGTATAAGCCTAAAAGGTGACACTTGCAGCTTAGTGGACGGGCTGTGAGTCGTTGGCCGGAGAGTACAATGCTATGACGAATGTCTGGTTTGCACTTGGATTGACGGTTTTCGCTGGCCTGGCAACAGGCGTCGGCAGCGCAATTGCATTCTTTGCCAAGAGGACGAACTATCGGTTCCTGTCGGTGTCAACGGGCTTCTCGGCTGGCGTTATGCTGTACGTTTCTTTCGTTGAAATCTTCTACAAGGGGGTTGATGCACTGGCAGAGGCTTACGGAGATTACTGGGGGCACTGGATCAATGCGGCATCCTTCTTTGGCGGCATGTTTCTGATCGGCATCATCGACAACCTGATACCATCGGCCGAGAATCCGCATGAGACACATGCGGAAAAGGAGATCGCACCACTCCGCGACCCCACCGCCCCCTTGCCGGATTTCGATGCGGTCGCTCAGGCTGGCCAGGAGGTGACTTACGGCGTCCACGACCATGGTGGGCACCAGAGAAGGCTTTTGCGCATGGGCCTGTTCACTGCACTCGCGATCGCCATCCACAACTTCCCGGAAGGGCTGGCCACATTCCTTGCGGCCCTGCAGGACCCGAGCCTGGGCGTAGCGATTGCGGTGGCGATTGCTCTGCACAATATCCCCGAAGGGATAAGCGTGTCGGTGCCAATCTTCTATGCTACTGGCAATCGCAAGAAGGCGTTCACTTACTCCTTCCTAAGCGGTTTGGCCGAACCTGTCGGGGCGGGGATCGCCTACTTGGCGCTACGCGTTATGGTGGGGGGTGAAAGTGGGGGCATCCCCTCTCAAGTGATGGGCATTCTCTTTGGCGGGGTAGCGGGCATCATGGTCTACATCAGTCTGGATGAACTGCTGCCAACCAGTCGGGCTTA
This sequence comes from uncultured delta proteobacterium, assembly GCA_963802665.1. Classification (GTDB taxonomy): domain Bacteria; phylum Desulfobacterota; class SM23-61; order SM23-61; family SM23-61; genus SM23-61. The sequence continues at coordinate 97,949 of CAWDJO010000018.1, forward strand.
TGGCAAGGGACACGAAAGCGTTTTCGGTCTCATTGGCGGCATGGGCATCATGGCCTTGAGTCTGCTGTTGATGAAATAACAGAAGAGCAAAAGGCCAACATGTGCATGCACACGGACGGGGAACACTGCGCCGCTTTGCTCTGCAGTGTTCCCGCCGGTGATGCTGGCGTTATACTCACTTTCAATCGAAAATCCTCACTATTTAGCGCTGAGTAATCTCCACACTTAGGTGAGGCCGAGATCCGGCCCCCGTACTCGACCTTGTTTGTCGCATCGATTATAGGGCAGGACAAACGCTCCTTGGGGGCAGGCCGAAGCCAACTTGCGGATGAGGTCCAGGTCCAGGACCTTCGAATCTTTTATCTTCCTGCCAGTTCCCCTTTCCCCTTAGTCAACCATCCTATTCTGAAAGTCCCCAATCAAATATTCTTGGAATGGATAAATCTTTTTACAAAGCCACGTATGAATCATCGTCCTCAAAATTCATTATCGCTTGTTTAAAAAATAAATATTGTGTCCCGCGAATTCCCATACAATTTATTCCCTGTGAGGTGGCAAAAAAAGCTCGGTCTTGGGAGAATGGATGACGGCAGCAATGTGCATTATCGTATGAGTTATTGGCGATCCTATCGGGTTTGCCGTTACCAGTGTTGGAACGGAAATAAGAGTATTTCCTATAATGGGCTGGATTATCTTCTTCGATCTAAAATCTGCATAACCCAAATGATATGCTGTGGTGACTACAAGAATTAAAAGCCATGCCAGAACGCCAAATGCTATTTTCTTCCCCACTGGTTTCTTGCTAACATCAAAAGCTCTCCAGGTGATAATCCAAGGAAACGATGACAGGAGCAAACCATCAATCACTCCATAAACCAGTCCTCTCCAAAATATCAACCAAGCCAAATATGGCCCTGAAAACCTTTCGGTCTCTGGCCTTGATAAGACATTCTGAACCATCAATGCCCCAAAGATTAATCCAAGAAAGATGCTCCAAACTAATCTCTTGGAACACCAGTCTTTAATATTTAACTTTGTCTTTGCGATATAGGTTGAAAAAAATATTAGAATGATTACGAAATAGACCAAATAATATACGTCAATAGGCAGCGTTAGTAAATCGCCAAAAATAAAAGAAGCCCCGAAGCCGACCAACGCACCAAACACTATCCATATCAGGTGACCAGGATTATTCATCTATATTTTTTCCCATCCCCAAACGGCATTTGACAAGGAACACAGTAAAGACAATCATTAATCCAAAAAAGAAGAATTCTTGCCACTGTACGCACCTGGCCAAATTTCTAGGAATGAAAAGTATTTCCTAACCTCGATTGTCGTTTGGAATCTACACCTTACCAGGAATTCCAAATCCGCCCTTCGAGTCTATTATCCCCCTGCCATTTCCCCTTAGTCAACCATCTTATGCTGAAAGCCCTCAACGAAATATTCTTGGAATGGGTGGACTCCTTTACAAAGCACGGTATGAATCCACGTCCCCAAAATATCACAGGTGCCAGGAAGTCAAATTCGTAGGCCCAATGCCTGCCGCCCCCCACTTTCGGGGATTATGCGGAAGTCCGCTTTCCCCCGACGTCCTCACTTTTAAAAAATTGCAGGCACGTTCTGCACGAAGGTCCCCTCTCCACATTTACCGTTCCCGGAATCCCCAACCCGCAACCCGAATTGACAGGCGATCCGTTACGCCGTTCCATATCGGTGGCAACAAGCGATGAAATGTTTGATGTTCTCCAGGGGAGCGTCCAGGGGGATCTGGCATCCGGGAGCGACGGCATATCGAGGGTCCCCTCGAGAGATCGCCAGGCATTCTTTGACCTTTTCTTCCAATTGATCGCGGGTTCCCTGCACGAATAGGATGGGGTCGATGTTGCCGATGATCACCGTGTTTCCGCGCTCCATTGAAAACAGTTTTCCCAGCGAAGAAGGGCCGTCGATGCTCAACCCGTCTATACCCAGAGAGAGGAGGTCTTTCATGATGGGGTCAACGGACCCGCATATATGGAAGACAATCCGGCTTCCCTTGGCGTGTACCGCCTCCACCACCTGCTGGTGGTAAGGATAGACGAATTCCTTGTATGTGGCCGGCGAGATCAAGCCCATTCCCGCCGAGGGGTCGCCGATGAATGGAGTAATTCCCAATTCCACAACCGCATTACAGCCAACAATGACCGACTCGGTCGCATATTTCATAAGGTCCTGCAGAAATTTCTTGTCCGTGTATACATCTTCCAGTGCTTCCTTTACCCCCCTCAACATCAGGGCAAAGGTCCATGGGCCACCGATCAAGGTCTCCAGGTGACGGTCAGGAAACATCGCCGCCGCTCTCTTGCACATGTCCAGATGGGCAGCGAACAGTTTATCCTCCCTGGCCCCGCGGACATGCCATTTCGGGAGCTTCTCCTTGATATTATCCCGCTTGATGCTGGGCATCTTCCCCATCAGCTTGCGAATGGCCTCCTGAGCATCGGGCATAAGAGGGTTGAAAGGAACAAACAGAGTGTCCGAAGCAAGTTCCTGGCTGGTGAGTTTCACCGTCTGCAGCGCTGCCTCTGGTTCGGTGAGAAATTGCTGCAGGGTGTATCCGGCTTTTTCAGCGAATTGCCCACCCATCATGAGAAAAACGGGCACCTGATCGAGTCTCTTACCATTGAAGGCCGCTTCCATCCTCTGTTTGCCGGTAACCGATTCTTTCATCATCGCCCCTCCCTTAACTCGCCCCGCCCAGCCCTTTGCGGATTTAAGGCCTGGATCCAAATCGAACAAGTTTCTTCAGAACCTACGTCTCCTTTTAGTGACGTCGCATCTGAGGATACATAACATAATGAAATATTCTTGCAATGGGGGAATCCTTTACAAAGCACCGTATGAATCAAAGTCCCCAAAAAGCAAACATCCCCGGATCACAATGCAACTTATGCAACAAGGTCGCGGATCATTGATCCTACTCAGGACAAGGTTTCCCGCAATTCCAGCATTCAGAGAACTGTCCCTCGTTATCTTCACCACACGAAATACATCTCCAAGCCTTGAATGCATTATTATCTGATGAAAGAACATCTTCTACAACCTGCTTTGCCTCCACATAACTATCATCATCAACGCATAGTTGTGGCCAGCATTCAATAGGCGGGATTTCACCTATCCCCGCGGAGAGAAATTCGTTCTTAATCCAGCATTTAATCCCTTTTCCTTCCAAGATATTTTTGAAAATGCTCACAAGGGTGATATTTGCGGCACTATAAACCGTCTTCATTTTACCCTCGGTCCCAGCCCCATTTCTTCGCTTTGCCTTTTTTTCAAAACCTATCTATTTGAATGAATGTTGTCCCGTTTTATGCTGACCTTGCGATTACGAGCCACTATACGCACCTGGTCAAAATTCAAGAAATGAAAAGTATATCCAAACCTCGATTACTGACTGGAATCTACACCTTCCCCCGCATTATGTCAACCGACTGGAACAGGAAGAAGTCAATGGGAACCAGTGGCTTTGGGGGCGTTTATTCTTAGGGTGCATATCCCTTTTCCCGAGCGACTACACCAATAACCCCAAGGCAAGGTCGATGCTCGAGATACTAAATCGAAATAGTTCACGATTGCGTCCCATGATCTCCAAATCGGCCCTCCGAATCTTTTATCCCCTTGCCGGTTCCCCTTCCCCTTAGTCAACCATCTTATTCTGAAAGCCCTCAATGAAATATTCTTGGAATGGGTGAACCCCTTGGTAAAGCACTGTATGAATCAACATCCGCACAATTCAAGAAGAAGAAATAGTTAATTAGTTATGCCTGACCCCATTGACTGACCCCATTGATGAAGGAGTAGGGAAAAACCCGCATTGGTAATTCAGGTTGTATGAAAAACCCTCCAATAAAAATTGACCGTATAATTCCAAAGCCTATAACCTTTTAAAAAGACAACAAAAATCAGATCATCACGTTTGGCATATACTTTGCCCCCTAAGGATAGGGTAGATGGAATGGGGAAGAAAATGATTGAAGGACAACCCTAAGAAGGCACATGCGCGCAGCCGAGCCATGATGTTCTTGGGAGGTGAAAAAATGGATAGGAAACCAAGAAGATCCGCTGGACGAATCATGATCTGGGTGGCTTTCCTGATGATATTTGCTTTCTTTGCCGTACACCCTGGCATGGCGGCGACCGGAAGGCTCGAGCCCAAGCGAGTTCATTTGTCCCCTCAAGTGGATCGGGCGGAGGACCTGGAAAAGATTCTTGAGGCCTTAGAAAGGAAAATGGGAGGGAAAAAACTGTCGAAGAAGGCCAAGGACAAACTGTTCACCTTGAATGAAGATAAAGCCCGCTTGATCCTCTCCCTCTGCGACCGGATGACCGATGATGGCCATACCGTGGGAGCAGAGATTGCTTACTTATTAATAACCGCGCTGATCGTGCTGTCTTGATGCCGGGCGGAAAAGGAGGTGATGGGGCTTTGCTTAGAAGGATATTCTCTGATGATTTTCTGAAAAGTGCTGGACGGATCTTGTTCCACATAGGCGTCATCGCGGTCAGCGCTTCCATCGTTTTATCCCTTCCTGCCATCATGACTTTTGTGGCCCGAAACCTTCTGGTCTACTGGTCTTTCATCGGAAATGAAAAGGTATTTCTCCTCTCCGTGGAAATCGTCCTAGCGATATTCCTAATCCTCTTGATCCTCTATATTCGAGGAAACTGGAAAGAACGGAAGGTTTCCAGGATGGCAAGGAGAGCGGGGTTCGTCCGGGAAATCTCGCCTCAGAACTTCTTGACTCGGCGAAACATCCGACGATGGAAGGAAAAACAGGGATTCGGCCAGGAAGTCCTGTTAATCGGTTCAACAGGCTTCCGGACCTTTGTGGATCCTCAGGGGCAGTTCCACTCGGTTCTCCAGAATTGCCGGGAAGCCAAAATCATGCTCCTGGACCCCTATGGCGAGGGGGCAAAGATCCGGGCCAGAACCCTCGCGGCACCTTACATCACCCCGGAGAGCTTTAGGGAACAAATCCTCAAGGGTATTGATTTCCTAAAAGGTCTGAAGGCCATCCAAAAAAATATCCGGCTTAAGCTTTATCCGGACCCCGCGTTATTTAAGCTGGCGATATTGGGCGATCATCTCTGGATCCAGCACTATCATAGCGCTCTGGATGTGCAGGCCATGCCAGAATTCGTGTTTCAGCGGAACCAGAATCCCGCCAGCCTGTATATCCCCTTCTATCAATATTTCCTGACCAGGTGGAATCATCCCGGCTTTCCTGAATATGACCTGGAAACAGATGAACGAATCTTCCTGGATTCGGCCGGGAAGGAAGTAAGGAGGGAAAAATTTGCTTGTATGGGTGAGAAGAGGACCAAAGGAGACGAGAACCTAGTACCCTTAGCTCAATTTTAAAACGAGAGTTGGGATCAACTTCCTGGGTGCAAAGTTCCAGCTGAGCAAGGTTTCCAAGGGAGATGATGTGGTCGGGTTCACCCGCGGCTTCCTCTACGCCGGTTCCCGCGCGATCCTTTCCAGCCTCTGGAAGTTGGATGACCTTGCCACCCGTGAGCTAATGGTGGATTTCTACGCGAATCTCTCCAGGATGCCGAAGGATGAAGCGTTGCGTCTGGCCCAGTTTAAAGTGAGGGAAAAGTACCCCCACCCATTCTATTGGGCTGCTTTCCAGTTGACCGGCTTAACGCAATAACGCCGGCCCAAAACGGGCCAGAAATCCCAGGCCTGCAAATCTAAGAGGGGGCGAGGTTAGGAGATACGAAATATATCTGCAAATCTACTTGGAAAAGTCTAATGATAGTAAGATAGCAGATAACACAGCTTTTTGCCAAAATGTTTGAACCACTATATGTTGGGGAGACCCAAAAAGGCAGGGCAATTTCTGACGAGCCGATCGCTTAACGTGTTGAAGAAATTAGAAAAGGCCTTAAACCACATGGGTTTCCGGCCTTTTCTTTTGAGAAAAAATCTTCTAAAGCTAACTGGCTGATTAATCAGCGAATATCCGCAGTTCCCGGCATTTTCGCTGCTATTTTCAACACGTAAAGCGATCGGCTCGCAATTTCTGACCCTGCCTTTTGATATTTACTTTTTCAATTCATAGGAAACCAACTCCCAATTTTCCCTCGCTCCCTTCTCTTCGTAATCGCCTCACTATACCCCTTCTCATACTGACATTTAACAAAGTTCTTTACTTCTGGTGAATACCAGTACCAAGCCTTGGATTCACCCAGAGAGATCCAGCCTGCGACGCTACGAATGGTTGTATTGTTTGTATATTCCAACTTGATAGCTTTGAATTTGCCTGCCCGAACTTCAACCTCTTCCCACCCTAAAACCCGGAAACTTTCTTGATATTCGTCTTCAACCATACTAGTCCACTTGTTGGCTCATCTCTTTGGTATAGATCCTTCCATTGCTTTCCCAGAGTTAAGGGGAAATTTAGAATCTTCTTCCGGAAACCCCTGTATTCTTTACGCCGATCTTTTTCCAACATATATTTAACATTGAGAGTTGACCTTTCGAAGACGGCAATTCCAGAGGCATCTTTGGGGAATATCCCCCCTGAAAACTTAACGGAATAGCACTGGGCATCGCTGCCAATGACCTCCATCGGTCCTTCCCGATCGAAAACCCATTTATCCCCCACATTCCAGACCGGTGCTTCAATCTTCTCTTGCGCAGATACCATGGGTGCAAGAAACGCAAGCAACAATCCCAGGAGAATTATCCTCTTCATCACATTACCTCCTTTATCCTTGTTAGCTAAAATATTTGACTTGATGGCCAAAGCAAACTGTAAAAGGCTCCAAAGGGAATTTCTGAATCTCCTGGAGCCTTCATGTTGGCTTTTTAAGGATCCTTCTTTCCATAATCCCCTCTATGGGACAACATCCCCTCCCAATTGAGACGGGCAGGAAAAGCAAGAGGAATAAATTGCCGGCAAATTTATAAGTCCATGAAAATATTTGACAAAATATTTTCTCAAGATACCCTTCAACTCCTAGTAAGGTTTCCTATGACCATAACTCACCCATCTTTGAAAAATTCTCTTGAGATTATTACCCCGCTGATATATACAAGACGGTATATACCGTAGGTTTTTTCCAGATATTCCCTACCTTCAAAAGAATTCCGGCGACCGACCAGGTATATAGGGCAAAAAATCATGGAAAGTTCGAGCCGCACCATCGGGATCGATCTGAATGATTTCAAGCTTCATCTTCATTTCCCTAACAAGACTCCACTGACCCTTCATTTCAACTCACCGTCCCGAAGGTTTTATCTCTCAGTAATCGCCCTGGTCGTCAACGAGATGAAAAAATTGGGGAAAATTAAATCCATTTCCCTCCAGGAGCATCTCGGTCTCCTCGGTCTCCTCAATGAATCTGTTGGAGGTGCAGCCGGATCCTCGGATAAGGAGAATCTGCTGCCGCGGATCTACATAAAATGGAAGAACGCCCTTCCCAATTTGGAAGAAGCTCCCCTTTTCAAGGTGCTTGGGAAGAAGAAGGAAGAAGGGGAAGGGGCAATCAGCAAAATCTATTCATTTACCGATGCAGAAAAGGATGGATGGGCAAACCTCTTTGATTATATGGGAAGCGAAGAGAATGTGAGGCTGAAGTTCGCCATAGATAAGATAGGGGTGGGTTTGAATGAAACTTCAATTATCTTCGGGGATTTTCAAAACGGGGAGGCGTGGGATCAATTCATCGCCAGCCTGAAAAAGGAGAAGGAGGAAAAATCTGAGCAGATAGAAGAAACTGCTGTTCCCGAACCTCCCGCAGTTCAGTTCTTTCCGCCTCAAAAGCCGAAAATCTCCTGGCTTTCCAGGTATCGCTGGGTCATGCTTGCGGTCGTAGTTGTGATCGTGGCGGGGGCGATTTGGAAAATATATTTGAGCGCTGGACCGATTCCTATAGCATCCCTTGATAGAATGAAGTATCCCCTACCGGATAACCCATCCATAGCCGTACTCCCGTTTGCTAACATGAGCGGGGACCCGAAGCAGGAATTTCTTAGTGACGGGATCACCGAATCCATCATCACCGCCCTCTCCAAGGTACCACGGCTATTTGTGATAGCCCGGAATTCGACCTTCACGTACAAGGGAAAACCGGTAAAGGTTAAGCAAGTAAGCGAAGAGCTTGGTGTTCGCTATGTGATGGAAGGGAGTGTTCAGAGGTCGGCTGACCGAATCCGGATTAATGCTCAAATGGTAGATGCGCTTACAGGACATCACATTTGGGCAGAGAAATACGATCGTGATCTGAAAGACATATTTGTCTTACAAGATGAGATCACGATGAAGATCATTACTGCGTTGCAGGTGAAGTTGACGGCAGGTGAGTATGCTCATTTGGTAGCAAAAGGTGCTAAAAACGTCGAGGCTTATATAAAGCTTTTGCAGGCTTATGAACTCCATACGACGAAGGAGGGGAATGTTCAAGCCAGAAAGATCCTTGAAGAAGCTATAGTCCTGGACCCAGAGTATTCTAGACTATATTCAGCACTGGCTGGGACGCATTCTAATGATTTGTGGTATGGTACGACTGACTCCCCAGAACGGTCGCTGGCCCGGGCCCTCGAAGCCGCCCGGAAGGCGATTTCTTTGGATGACTCTAATGCAGCCGCGTATGGCGCCTTGGGTTGGATCTACGGGATGAAAAGGCAATATGACCAGGCCATTGCCGAGTGTGAAAGAGCTGTCTCTCTCTCCCCCAATTCCGCTGAAGCTTTTGAGTGGTTGGGCACTGTTCTTACCTGGGCTGGCAGGACAGAGGAAGCCGTTAAATATCTGGAGCATGCGATCCGTTTAAACCCTATGCCCCCTACCTCAACGTTGAATTTTTTGGCCGTGGCTTATCGCGATTCGGGACAGTATGAGAAAGCGATCGAAACATCAAAAAAAGCGCTTCAGCAGCAGCCCTCCTATCAGTTTCCTTACATTCACATGACCATATCATATATTCGATTGGGGCGGGAGCAGGAAGCCCGAGCCGCAGCCGCAGAGCTCCTCAAGGTAAATCCCAAATTCTCTTTGGAGCGTTATGCCAAGGTCCTCCCTTTTCCGCGGCCTATAGCAGATCGTGTCGTCGAAGACCTCCGCAAGGCAGGATTGAAGTGAATAGATAAGCTATTTTGTCTGATATAGAAAGGCAGGGTCTCTATGATTCTGCTTTTTTTGTCTATATATTGGGGTGCAGGCATTTGAGCAAAAAGTTGCGATAACGTGCCATGGTCATAACCTCAGGAAAATCCTACAGAATTGCATAAATGATTCGCATATCATAGCTTTTTTGACCTTCCAAATTTCAAACAAGATAGCAGTAATCGCACCTTTTTGCTCAAGCGTCCAAACCGCAATATGTAGGTACACCAATAGCAGGGCATGATGATCCGCATGTCTTCGCCGCACGCGCAAGGCCCATGCCCCACCTGCCGCTTACCTCAGGGATCCTCTCTCGCAACTCCCCATGAACGACGATCATCTTTATCTGGACCCCGACTATCCCTGGGAGGCTTACCTTCAGTCCTAAGAAAAGGTGGGGAATCGGGGGCGGAAGGAACCGGTGTGCCCGGATGAAGCCCCAAACGGCCTGAGGAGCCTCGCCGAATGGCTGAAAACGCGCCCCGCCCACCTCTCTACCCAAATTCCCCCAAACCCCTGCTGAAAAAGCCCCAAACACCCCCCAAATGTTGTGATAAAATTGCCTTGACACACAAATTCCCCTTTTTGTATATTCAACTCACCCCTAAGCGAGTTCTTATCAATTCGCCGTACCATAAGGTCTACAGTAGGGGTTCTGACGGGGCTAGTTCACATCTAGGCAGACCCGAAGGTCTGATGAGAGCAGGCACCGAGCCAATGGGAGATCTGTGAACAAGGAGACTGAAATGGAGAGAGTTGTGACACTTGCAGACGTCCAGCCGCAACCCGTACCAGAGCACGAGGGGCACCACGGTGGACGCATATGGTACATCTTCAATAAGGACACCATAGACACGGAGAGCCTGAGAATGGTCTTACAGGAGTATGCCCCCGGCGGGTACACCGAAGGGCATGGAAGCCACATAGACAGGGAACAGGCCTACTACATTATCTCGGGCACCATGTCCGTGACGATCTCGGGAAGGCAGTATCTAGCAGGCCCGGGCTCCTTCGTGTACATTCCGCGGGGCGCAGATCACGACCACCGCAATGTCGGCTCGGACAATCTGGTCTTTCTCCTAATGGTTGCGTCTGTTCGCTCTGGTGACGTTCCACCGCTACGTACAGAGCAGAAAGACTAACAGCGACCCGGCCTATGCCAATCCCAGAGGTCAAGTAGGCGATCTCCACGCGGCTTCGGCGCTAAGTGCAGCTCTGGTCGGGGCCAACGGACCATCTCTACGAGCCGCGCTCACCTATCGCCCACGTCGCGCCAAGGCATTGGCACAACGGCCTGTCCATCCACTGTCAATCGAGGCACTGGCCACAGTCGCGAGCACGGACCGCCGATTCCTCGCAACCCGGCCTGTTGAAACCGAGGGCGACGGGGTTCCCTGCATCCTGGAGGCGGATAGGAGTTCAAAGGAATACCGGAAGAACTGGGCCCGGCTGATCCAGAAGATCTACGAGGTTGACCCCCTTGCCTGCCCGCGATGCCAGGGCCAGATGCGCGTCATTGCCTTCATCGAAAAACAGGAGGTCATAAAAAAGATCCTCAAACGCCTCATTCTCTGGGACGTCAAACCCAGGCCACAACCCTGAATGCCCAAAGCACTGCCACTATCCACCGAGCCCCATATCGATTATTCAGAGTCGCAGGTCCTTCTTTCCGATAACGGGCTTTATGTCGAGCCGGTTAGCCCTGCGGATCTCGCTGCCTGAATTTGAAATCAACATGCGGCCTGGAGGGTGATCTTCGGCCCTTTTCCCCTCAAAACGCCATCCGGCACTAAAGATCAGGCTTCTTCAGCATTCGCTCGTTACGGACCACATCATCCTGTTCAGCCCCCGCCCAGCGCAATCCTTTGCCCCCCAGCATGATTCCCACCTGATGTGCCCACCTTTCCCTTGACACACAAGGGCGGTTTCTCTTATACTCCCGCACATATGAAGCAAGTTCTTATCACCTTATCACCTCACCTTGAAAGGAGGTAGAGTCATGCACAGTCGCCGTCTCCTCACCCTGTCTGCTCTGGCGCTCGCCTTGTCCTTGCTCGGGCTCGTCGGCGCCGCCCAGGCCCAGCAGTTCACGAAGCCGGTTCGGGTCATCGTGCCTTACGCGGCCGGCGGCGCGTCCGACATCCTGGCGCGCCTGATCGGGCCCCACCTGTCGAAGGCCATCGGGCAGCCGGTGGTGGTGGAGAACAAGCTCGGCGCGACGGGCAACATCGGGGCCGACTTCGTGGCCAAGGCCGAGAAGGACGGGCACACGCTCCTCCTCGCCGAGATGGGCGCCGTGGCCGCGGCGCCGAGCCTCTTCACCAAGCTCACCTACGATCCCCAGAAGGATCTGACGGGCGTCGGCATGCTCGTGTTCGGGTCCTACATCCTGGCCGTGCACCCCTCCGTCCCCGTGAATACGGTCGCGGAGCTGGTCGCCTACGCGAAGGCGAACCCCGGCAAGCTGGCCATCGCCAACTCGGGCGTCGGCAACACGAACCACCTCACGGGCATCCTGCTCGCGAAGCACTGGGGCATCGACTGGAAGTACGTGCCCTACAAGGGCGGCGCCGCGGCCATCCGCGGGGTGGTGGCGAACGAGAGCAACGTGATCATCAACAGCGCGCTGGCCACGCAGTCCTACGTGACGCAGAACCAGCTCAAGGGGCTGGCGGTGTCGGGCACCAAGCGGCTGGACGCGCTCAAGAGCCTGCCGACCTTCAAGGAGCTGAACCTGCCGGCGGTGGACAGCGGGACCTGGCAGGGCGTGATGACCACCGCGGGCACCCCGGCGCCGATGGTGGCGCGGCTGAACGCCGAGCTGAAGAAGATCCTCGCGATGCCGGAGATGGAGAAGAAGATCTCGGACCTGGGCGCCGAGGTGCGGATCGGCTCGCCCGAGGACTTCACGAGTTGGATGAAGGCCAACGTGGCGCTCTGGGGCACGATCATCCGCGACGCGGGCATCAAGCTGGAGTAGGGGGACCGCGATGGCTTCCCGTGGCGATCGGCCGGACATCGCGTTCGGCGCCTTCCTGATCCTCCTGGCGGTCGTCGCCCTGTTCGGAACCCGGACGCTGGCTGTCGGGACGGCGGCGGACATGGGCCCGGGGTACGTTCCCCGGGCCCTCGCCTGGATCATCCTGGCGTTTGGCCTCGCGATCGGCGCCACCGGCTTGCGGGCAGGCCATCGAGCCCTGCCCCGCTTCGATCTCCGATCGTTCGTGATGGTGCTCTCGTCCCTGGCCGTGTTCGCCCTGCTCCTACCGAAGGGCGGCCTGGTGCTGGCGACCCTCGGGACGCTGGCCTGCTCGACGTGCGCCCTGTCCGACTTCAAGTGGCGTGAGAGCCTGCTCTTTGCCGTCGGTCTCACGGCCCTCACGGTCCTCCTGTTCGTGAACGGCCTGGGGCTGCCTCTGGCCGTCTGGCCGCGGTGGTGAGGGTCATCCCATGAGCCTCATCGACAATCTCGCGTTGGGTTTCTCCACCGCGCTCTCGCTGCAGAACCTCCTCTTTTGCTTCCTGGGCGTGATCATCGGCACGCTGGTCGGCGTCCTGCCGGGCATCTCGCCGCTCAACACCACGGCCATACTCTTGCCCTTCACCTTCGGCCTGCCCCCCGCATCGGCCATGATCATGCTGGCAGGCATCTTCTACGGGGCGCAGTACGGCGGCTCGACGACGGCCATCCTGATGAACGTTCCCGGCGAGACCTCGGCGGTGATGACCTGCCAGGACGGGTACCAGATGGCCCGCCAGGGGCGGGCCGGGCCGGCGCTGGCCATCGCCGCCGTGGGCTCCTTCTTCGCCGGGACCGTGGCCACCATCGTGATCGCCCTGCTCAGCGCGCCGCTGGCGGCCCTGGCGATGAAGTTCACCGCCCCCGAGTACTTCAGCCTGCTGGTGATGGGCCTGATCGCCGCCGTGGTCCTGGCGCACGGCTCGCCATTCAAGGCCATCGCCATGATGCTGATGGGGGTCCTCACCGGCCTGGTCGGGATCGACGTGAATTCCGGCGTCCCCCGCCTGACGTTCGGCATCCCGGACATCGCCGACGGGATGGACTTCGTACCGGTGGTGGTGGGCCTGTTCGGGATCGGCGAGGTGATCGCCAACCTGGGGACCTCCCAGGATCACAGCATCCTGTCCGGGAAGATCAAGAACCTGATGCCGACCTGGCCGGACCTCAAGGCGGCCTTCCCGGCGATTCTACGGGGCACCTGCGTCGGGACGATGCTCGGCATCCTGCCCGGCGGCGGCGCCGCGCTTCCCCCCTTCGCCGCCTACGCCCTGGAGAAGAAGGTGTCGCGGCACCCGGAGCGGTTCGGGACCGGCGTCATCGAGGGGGTCGCCTCGCCCGAGTCGGCCAACAACGCCGGCGCCCAGACCAGCTTCATCCCGCTCCTCACCATGGGCATTCCCACCAATCCCCTCATGGCCCTGATGATCGGGGCCTTGATGATCCAGGGGATCCAGCCCGGCCCGTCCGTGATCCGCGAGCAGCCGGCGCTCTACTGGGGGGTCGTGGCCAGCATGTGGATCGGGAACCTGATGCTCGTGGTCATCAACCTGCCGCTGGTCGGCATGTGGGTGTCCCTGCTCCGCATCCCGTACCGCCTGCTCTTCCCCGCCATTATCCTGTTCTGCTGCATCGGCGCCTACGCCAGCTCCAACAGCGTCTTCAACGTCTGGCTGATGCTGGGCTGGGGCGCCTTGGGCTACTTCTTCAACAAGGTGGGGGTCCAGCCGGCCCCCATGGTCCTGGGATTCGTCCTGGGCACCATGCTGGAGGAGAACTTCCGCCGGGCCATGCTCCTCTCCGGCGGCGATCCCATGGTCTTCGTCCAGCGCCCCATCAGCGCGACGCTGCTCGCCGTGGCCGTCATCCTGCTCGCGATCCTGATCTTCCCGGCAATCCGCCGGAAGCGCGAGGAAGTGCTGCAAGAGTAGTCCCGATATTCTCACGCAGAGACGCAGAGAGACGCCAGACTCCGGCTCGCGCCCCTGCGGGTCCAGGAAGAACCTGAATAGCAGGTCGGAAGGCGAGGTGAAATCGGAGCGCTGGATGGTAGCAGGATTGTGATCTAGGGGACGTTGTTTCCGAGTGAACTTATGAACAAACCCAAAACTCTTTTTAACACCAAGGCGGTAAGGGCGCAAAGTGTTTATCACTTAGAGTGGCTTTGGGGAGGTTGATTCTTACGGTGCATAGCCCTTTTCCCGAGCGACTGAACCAATCACGCCAAGGCATTATCGATGCTGGAGATACTAAACCAAGATAATTCACGATTTCCGTACCAGGAATTTCAAATCGCCCTAAGCCGGGGGGTAATAGCGGAAAGCGCCCTTCGAATCTATTATCCCCTTGCCAGTTCCCCTTTCCCCTTAGTCAACCAACTTATGCTGAAAGCCCTCAACGACATCGCATCTGAGTTTACATAACATAATGAAATATTCTTGGAATGGATTCCCCTCCTTCCCCCATTATCGCTAACCTGTCTGCGTGTTCCGGCAGTGAATAGCCGGGGTTCGATCTTTCCATGGCCGTGCCTGTTCCAGTTGAGCTGCCAACCTGAAAAGGGTAGCCTCGTCCCCAAAACGGCCTGCGAATTGAACTCCAATCGGAATATTTTCCTTATTCCAAAATAGGGGGACCGACATAGCTGGCTGACCAGTTAAGTTTTGTACCCTCGTGATCGCTAAAAAAGGAAGAGCAACCTCAAGGAACTTCATCGGGTTTTCAGGGGTTGACTGGAAGATGCCAAGTTTTGCTGGAGGAATACACATCGTCGGCGACAATAAAAGGTCATAGCTGCCTTCTTGATACCAGCGTGCTATTTTTCGGGAAAATCTCTGGACTTCCTCGATCGTAACCAGATAGTCCCCGCCAGACTTGCCCAGCCCAGCTTGATATCTCATCCAGGTGATCGGCTCCAGATCCTCTTGGCCTATTTTTTTGTTCAATTCCTTTTCCCAATACGTCACAGCGTGACCAAGATAACAGGAAAAAATATGGCCATAAAGCAAAGGCATAGTGGAATGACTCAATTGATTCGAGTCGATTTCTTCGACGATGTGACCCAGGTTTTCACAAATTTGCGCAGCGTCTTTTGCAGCGGCTTCGCAATCCGGGTGAAATTGTCTCTTTTCATACCATCCCGCAGGGACTTGGAGCAAAAGGCCGATCTTTAATCGGCCCGGATCCCGCCCCACCTCTTCCAAAAAAGGGCGCTCCTTGGGGGGAGCATAATACGGATCCCCCAAATCTGGTCCGGAAGTAACATCAAGAAGGGCGGCCGAATCTCTCACCGTCCGTGTTATTGCGTGTTCATGAACAATTCCGCTTCCAATATCCCCAAAAAATGGACCCAAGGGATTCCTTCCCCGGGTAGGCTTAAGACCGAAAAGGCCACAACAGGAGGCGGGGATGCGGAATTGAACCTCCTCCGTCGTTTCCATGAGCCATAGGCACAATTCCCGCAGCCACGGCCGCCGCAGATCCTCCACTTGATCCTCCAGGGGTTAAACTCGGATCCCAAGGATTATGGGTCGGTCCGTAAAGAAGTGGTTCGGTTGTTGGCGCAGCCCCGAATTCAGGGGTATTCGTTTTCCCCACAATGACCAAGCCTGCTGCTTTCTGGCGCTTCACTAACTCGGTATCTATTTTTGAAACATATCCTTGGACTGCTCGGGAACCTTCGTGGAAGGGGGCCCCTTTGTATTCTGCGATGAGGTCCTTTAAAAGGAAGGGAACCCCGCGGAAAACGGCTCCCTCTGCATTTCTTTTATGGGCTTGAGTATCCCAATTTGCTGCCGTTTCCCGTGCCTGGTCATACATTTTATGAATGACGGCATTCAGCTTGGGATTTGTCTTTTCGATCCTCTGGATCGCAGCCTCCAGCAACTCGGTGGGCTTCACTTCCTTCTTGTGCACCAATTCCCCCAATGCAATCGCATCAAGAGAAATCAACTCGTCTTTCATCACGCCTCCTTCCCTGGATTTGACCTTCCTTCGAATCTATTATCCCCTTACCAGTTCCCCCTTCCCCTTAATTAACCATCTCATGCTGAAAGCCCTCAGTGAAATATTCTTGGAATGGGTGAATCCCTTTACGAAGACCGTATGAATCAATGCCCCCAGGAGTTTCTTGAAAAGGCACCCCCACCCCTTTCCTTAATCTCCGAGAAGCTAGTCAACCTAGTCAACAACGTCCCCGAACTTCCCTTACGGTGCATAGCCCTTTTCCCGAGCGACTCAGCCAATCACGCCAAGGAATGGTCGATGCTGGAGATACTGAACCGAAATAATCCACGATATTCCTGTAACCCGCCCCGGCCAGCCGTTTGCGGATTTAAGTCCTGGATCCAAATCGAACAAGTTGCTTCAGAACCCACCTCCCCTTCCCCATGATGGAGCCTGCCCAGGGCGCGTCATCATTTGACCGGAACAAAATCAGACATAAGGGGCGGACTGGTGAAAAATTCGATATACCGGAAGTCCTTGCCCGAGGTGTTCACGATGGAGTGTTTTACCTTCGGGGGGTAAAAAATCACATCTCCGGCCCTCAAAGGGACCGGCTGGCCTTCGACCCACGCCGTCCCCTCGCCCTTGAGGACCATGATGACCGATTCGCGGGTGTTATGATAGTGGTAGGAGGGTTTTGTCCCGGCAGGTGCCGACGGCATAATTCCAAAAATTCCGTTGAGAGCCTTGGCGCCCTCCTTATCGCTGGTTAATATTTCGATCCGATGAAGTTTGTCTGGTGTGGGACTCGTCATTTTTATGAAGTCGTCGCCTTTGAATAATTTAAATTTCACGGGCTCCGTGCCCTGGAGCAAAACCGTCGAGGGGATAAGCAGCACGATGAAAGTGAATCCTACCACCCAGATTTTCCACGTCCTGAAAATTTTGGTCTTCGTCTTGTCCTCCTTCAGAGATTTGAGCGAATACCAAACCAACGAAATTACTCCCAGCGATTCCCATTTCTTGTTGAATGGTCGTCATTCTTTAGAAATGTCTTGCATCATCTCCTTTCTAGGGCTGAGTCCCCCGGGGGAATTTATCCCTCCTGCTGCACAGTCTAATCCTTCCTGCGGTCAAATTTCAAGACCTCTGGAGTTGAAAAAAAGAACAGCTGGTTTTGGGTCCTCAATGGCTAAGGGAAAACTCCATTTGCGGACGTTTTGCCCATCCTTCAGGGCTTCAGGGATGGGGCCCAGGAAAAAAGATCTCATCCCGGGCAAGGATAAGATACCCGCCAGGGTGGGCCGGTTGAAATTCAAAGAAAATAGAAAGGCAGGACTAATTCAACTCTGTCCTTGCTCTTTGATAATTTAGTATTTCTCTTTTTGTCGACTTCACCAAGTCAATATATTTGATCACGTCAGAAAGTTGAAAATTACGGATTGAAACCATTAACGCTCAAAATCAGCGGGCCGTGGCTGTATCGCGTCTGCTGTACTGGAAGGTTGGGCCACACCGTTCCATTGGCACCGTTCCGAAGTTCGGCGGTGGGGACTCACGACTTGGCCCTGGCTACGTGGCGGCTGACCGCCCTCTAAAACCCGTAAAGCCGCGCTGGGTTGTCAACCAGGATCTTCTTGCGGATCGCCGGATCGGGCGCCCACACCGGCAGCAGGTTCAATACCAGGCCGTCGTCGACCTGGAACAACGGAGTCAAATCAGTCGGTTTGCGCCCGGGCGGCGTCACCGGGTTGGGATGCGGCCAGTTCGTCCCCCACACAATGCGCTCGGGGTTGGCGGCAATCAGCGCCTTGGCGAGCGGCACGAACCCGGAATAGTCCTTTCGCGGGCCGCCGGTGATTGAGATCTTGACGTAGGCTTTGCCCATGCGGACCAGGTCCACCAAATCGGCAAAGCCGGGCTGCTCCACGCCTTATCCGGGTTGGGGCGCGCCGAAGTGATCGAACACGATCGGCACGGGCGACGCTGCGACCAGGTCCTTGATCGCCCGAGGTCATCGCCGGTTCGATGTTCAGCTGCACGTGCCAATTGTATTTTTTCATGCGCTCGATGGCAGCCTGAAGCCGCTTCCGGCCGACGGTCGGGTCGGTTATGCCGACCGTCGCGAGATTGATCCGGATGCCGCGAAAGCCGGCCCGGGTCAGGGCTTCGATTTCGCTTTCCGAAGTCTTGTCATCGATCACGGCCACGCCCCGCGCATCGTTCCCGCGCGCCTTCATGCCATAGAGGGTGGCCGAGTTGTCGGTGCCATAAACGCTCGGCGTGACGATCACCACCCGCTGTATGTGAAGCGCCTTGTGGAGCCTGGCCATCTCGTCCGGAAGCGCTGTCTCCGGCGTATAGACCCGCTTGGCGAAGAAGGGAAATTTTTCGGGATCGCCATGGATATGCGTATGGCAATCGCAGGCCCCCGGCGGAACGTCGAAGTTCACCTGCGTAGCTGGCTGGGATGCCTTGGAAAAGGCTGTTTGGGTGCGCAGGATCACTCCAGCGGCTACCGCTCCGACAATAAACTCGCGTCTTGTCAACATAGATTTCCTCCTTTCGGTGAGATCGGCATTCGTTTAATTCCCCGGCTGTTCGCGGGGCAATCATCTTAACCTGGTCTCAGTTTGGGCTTCCGCAGGGCGGTTTTGAGTCTATGGATCGAAACTTTCTATTCTTCTTGGCGGCCCTACGCCCACGTTTATCCCTTGTTGCAATGACCCCTCGGGTATTTCTCCGCGACACCGTCTTTGGGTTTGACATCTGGGTCATTATCCGGATTCATTATGAGGATTATATGAAGAAATCTACTCCTTTTGGCAAACCCTGTCAATTCCCGCTTTCAGGCGCTTTCAGGAAGGACTAAATAACGAATTTTGGAGACGTGGATTCATACGGATGATCACAAATCCGGTTATGCAAGACGAAGAAAAAAAGACCGCATTTTGATATCGGCGCTTTTTGTGTTCAAGGTTTTTTAATTGCCGCCTCACGAAGGACTGTTTTAAGGACTTTTTGCATGGCATTTTTGGGAAGCGAGTCACGGAACTCGACGACGGATGGCTTTTTATAGCTTGCTAGCCGTTCGCGGCAATGCTCAATTATTTCTTCCTCTGTGGCCTGCTCCCCTTTTTTGAGAACCAGAACCGCCTTTACGATTTCGCCCCAGTATTCATCGGGTATGCCAATAACCGCGGCCTCTTCCACCTTCGGATGCTTGTGCAAGACTGCCTCAATTTCAACCGGGTAGATATTTTCGCCCCCTCGAATGATCATGTCTTTCTTTCTGCCGCTTAGATACATATAGCCGTCTTCGTCCATTCTGGCCAAATCGCCCGTATGCAGCCATCCACCCTTCATCGTCTCTCCAGTAGCCTTCTCATTTTTCCAGTAACCCTTCATGACCTTGGGACTGCGGGCAACGATTTCGCCGACTTCCCCGCGGGGAAGCTCCTGATCATCATTGTCTACAATACGGGCCTCGCCTTCTGGGATGGAGTGTCCAATTCCTGAAAGCCTGCGGATCTTTTTGTCAACTGCCTCCTTATCCCCTTCGAGGTAATGTTCTTCAGGTCCCAATACAGCCACGATGCCCGTGGTCTCGGTCAGACCGAAAAAATTCGTAAAGTCAACCTTAAGCGCTTTCTTGGCTCTTAGAAGAAGATTTATCGGCATCGGAGAAGCACCATAACCGATGTGAGTAAGAGAACTTGTATCCCGTTTTTCAAAGTCGGGATGATCGAGAACGGCCTGAAGCATGGTGGGCACGAGATAGGTCGTATTTACTTTCTCTTCTTCAACAATTCCCAGGAAAATGCCCGCATCGAAGGCCGATAAAATAATCATCTTATCGCCTCGATATAGGGGCAGCATAATGCTCACGATGCCGGCGATATGATACATGGGAACATTAATCAAGAGGGTGCCCGGGCCAAATGTGTAGGTATCCGTAAGCGGGGTTAAAAGGTTAGCATGGGTGATCATCGCACCCTTTGGCAAGCCGGTGGTACCGCTCGTATAAATAATGCATGCAACGTCATCCTCTTTCATTGTAACAGGCTGAAATATATCTGCCGGTTGCGAAGACAGAACTTTCTCATAGTTGAACGTCCCAGGCTTTTCCTCTCCTATACAGAGGACAACCTCTACGGATGGAATCTCGGCCTTGATAGAATTGATTATCTCGACATACCTGTCCCCAACCATCAAAACCTTAGCCTCGGAATTGTTGAGAATGTACTTGGTTTCCTCCCCTCGCAAGCGAAAATTCAGCGTGACGATAATGGCCCCAACCTTTTCTATCGCGTAAACCATTTCTGCAAACTGAAAGCAGTTAACCTGAAATATGGCTATGCGGTCGCCAGGCTTGACGCCAATGCTGGCAAGATAAGAAGCCAGCCGACTGGCGCGCTCTTCCACCTGTCGAAAAGTCAAACGGTGGGCCCCTTCAATGATGCAAACTTTGTCCAAATGATCTCTGCAGGTTTTCTCGATATTGGCCGCTACATTCATAATAAACTGCCTTAACAAGCTTCATTTTGTATTGGCATTTAGGTAATTGCTTTTTACTATTGATTTATGAGAATCTTATTCCCATTTATCGGCTGGTTCATAGGTTCCGTATACTGGCCATCGTCACATCCACCAGATCAGAAGGAACATCGCCCCGAAGATCACGGGGAATGCCAGGCGAGCCCACCGATCGATCCGCTCGGCCAGGGCCGCTTTGTTCTGCGCAACGAGGGAGCTGGTTGCCGCGACGACCGCCAGCACGAGAAAGATGAGGATCGTGGACCCGAGCGTGAAATAGTCGAAACGGGTAAGGTACGGGAGGTTCGGGACGAGCCTCCCGAGCGCAAACCGATACGCTATGAGTGTCAGCATGGTGGTGATCGCCACGCTTATGCGCGGCGGCACCATCGATGGCGCGATCCACAGTGCTGTCCATCCCATCAGAACGATCATCACCAGTGGGAGGATCACCTGCACAGTGTAGTAACCGACCTGTCGCTTTCCCTCCCAGATCAGCTGGACCCCGGCAAGGGCCTTCACGCCAGGGGCCGGCTCAAAATCCGCCATCTCCATTCGAGCCGGCCCAAGCCTCCAGTCGGTGATGGAAAGCTGCGGCGGCCCGACCCGATCGCTTACCTCCCAGATCCGGAATCAGTTCCACTTCGTCGCGCGAGTATCCGAGACTCACGACCTGGACGTGAAAACGCTGCCGATCCAGGGGGAAATCCCTAAGGTCCATGCGGGCCGTGAAACGTCCCGACCAGCGCTGCCGGTAGCGAACCAACCCCTCGGGATGGATCTCGACCCGCGGCGCCAGTAGGGCGCTCGCGCCGCGCTGGTTCACCACTTGCAGTCGAGGCTCCCAGACCTCCTCCACTTTCGTACTTTGGATCGCGACCCACCTCCCGGCCAGATTCGGATCGCGCCACTCGGCAATCAGAACTACGTCGGCATTGAAGGACTGGTCGGACCCGGACACCTCGAATACGTCCGCCAAGTAGAGATAGACGTTGACCGGCGTCGGGCCTGCGCCAGCATTCGGGCGCGACATGGTTATGTTGGTGGCGCACCAGGCCGGCGCAATCAAGCAGACCAGAAGAGCGAAGGCAAGCAGGAACGGTATGCCGAGTTTCGCGTAACGGGCGACCCCTGGCCATGCCGGCACGGCCAGCGGCCGGGGCACCTGGCCGGAGATTATGCTCCTAATACTATTCTTCATTCATTGTTACCTCCACTTCGTGAAAACCTCTGTTTGGGGGACGTAGTGGAAAATATGCACTTTTAGACCCTGCCCTTCATTTTTCGAATAGCCTTGGCGATCTCAGAGGTGCACACTGACCCGCGGTTAACGGGATAAGGCGTCGAGATCCAAAATCTGGCGGCCGATAGTCAATTTATGCACCTCCGGGGTCCCTCCGGGAGCCAGGAAATTGATCATTTCGCGGTTCAAACGCTCAACCGTATAGCCTTCGAAGCCGCCGTAGCCCCCATGAATGCGGATGGCCTTAATCGTGTTCCTCACCGCCATCTCGCTGCAGAACCATTTGGCCATGGAGACTTCCTTGATGCACTTCATTCCTTTTTCCCTTTTGAAGGCGGCGCTACGGGTCAGCAGCCTCCCGGCCTCGGTCTCCAGAGCCATCTCCGCGATCAACGCCTGAACTAACTGGAAACTCCCGATGGGCTTGCCGAACTGGTATCGGTCCTGGGTATATTTCGTGCAGATATCCAGACAGCGCTGGGATACCCCCACGCCATAGGCACCGATGGAGATCCGCATGTTGGTGATGCCCCCCAGGGCCAACCTCAGACCGACTCCCACTTCATTGATCAAATTCCCCTTGGGGACGATGCAATCCGTAAACCGAACCTGGGCCAGGTCATCGCAGGGCAATCCATTGCAGCCCTCGATGGGAGCGGCGGAGATGCCGGGGCAGCTTTTATCGACGGCGATCAAGGCCAGCCCTTTGTTCCCCTTGCTCTTGTCGGTTTGAACGAGGGCCACGACCATGTCGGCAACGACGCCGTTGGTGATAAACACTTTATTCCCATTTATCACCCAAGAATCCCCCCGCAGGACGGCCGTCGTTTCGATGTTCCCCCCGTCGCTGCCGGCATTGGGCTCGGCCACCGCCACGGCATAAATCTTCTCTCCCTGGCACATGGGGGGAAGGTATTTCTGCTTCTGTTCCTCGTTGGCCGCATCGGTCAGGACGGATCCCGGGAACATGGCGTTTTGGGTGACTGCGGTGAGGCTCAAACTTCCCCAAGCCAGTTCCTCCAGCATGAGAATCCACGTCAGCACACCGAGTCCCAGCCCGCCGTATTTTTCGGGGATCATCGTGGCCAGTAACCCCAAGGGCGCCATTTTCTTGTATATATCGTAAGGGTATTTCCCCGGCTTGTCGTATTCCTGCGCAGCGGGCAGGAGCTCCCGCTCGGCGAATTCCCGGGCCATTTTCCGGAACATCTCCTGGTCTTTGGTCAATTCAAAATTCATCGATCCTTCCTTTCTAGTTAGGGTGCTCCGGTCTCCGCCATGGAATTCCCCAGCATTGCCATTCCCAACGGTCTTACGCCGGAAGGTCTCCTCTATGTCGTCAGGTCAAAATGGAAAAGTTCTTCTAGGCTGAGTTTACGACCTGATGCCGGTCCGAGCTCCTGTTGTTGGGGTTATATAACAAAACGAAGAGAAGATACACCCCAGAGGGTGAGGTAGAAAAAATGAGTGGGTATGTTACCCCACCTTTTGGAAAAAAGAAACCTCCTGTAAAGAGAGATAAGAGAAGGGTAGGGGGCCTGCGGCAAACTGGACCTGGACCTCATCCGCAAGATGGCTTCGGCCTGCCCCCAAGGTGCTTTTTACCTGACCTATACTCGATGCGACAAACAAGGCCGAGCATGGGGGCCAACCTAGACTTCACCAAGTCTTCACTCCGGCATATCATTTAAGGTCAACGATTAGGGGTAGAAACATTCGCCATCATTCAGTATCCGTTCATGGGAGAAGGAAGTCCGGATAATGTACCGAACCAGGTTTTCCATAGCGCTCTCATCCCGGGGAAATATCCGCTGATCCCAGAAGGCCTGGAATCCGGAATGACGCCAGTTGGAGAGCATGACGATCAGGTCTCTGAAGAACGTCTCCTCAGATATTTAGAGATTTATCCTCGAACTCGATCTCCGCTTTGTATCCAAGCCCCTGGAGAAAGTTTGTCAAAATAAGTTTTGCTTGGACGGCGGTCTTGGATTCGATCCCGTCCTTGATGGCGGCTTCCTTAATCGCTTTAATGGCCGCGTTCTGGGCCATTTTCGTGTCATCGTCGTTGAGGGGGTGAAAAATGTTCGGATCGGAACAGGTTACCGGATAAAGGCCTCCTTCGTTGATCCCCACGGGGGAGACGACGATGGCACCTTTTTTAAACTTAATTTTTACCAATTTTTTCTCGGCCGTATCGAAGATATCGATGACCGTCTGCTGGAGATCAACGCTTCCCGTGATCTTGCCCGTGGCAAAAACGATAAGCATTGCCTCTTTCCATTCCGGGAATTTTTTCGGCTTTTTCCACGGCAGGGCGGTGGAGATGCGATACTCGATGCTCGCCAACTGAGCGATATTTTTGATGGAATCCACATTGACAACGACCGGTTGCTTTTGGTGTTGCATCACCCAGTACACAATCCCGCCCATGATCAAGGCAGCTACGACGGCTGCTCCGATTGCTTTCCACATTTCATCCTCTTTTCTGTTCTTGCTGGAAGAACCTTGGTGTTTTTGCCAGCGAATGCGTTAGTTTTTATACAAGGACTTTCAGGGACTCCTCGTATGAAAAGAGCAGGTTCCCTAAAGTAGAAAACCTCCAAAGGAATAAAAATTCCCATGGAGGCTTTATATTGTACCTTCCGGAACTCTTTTCTCATACTTCCCTCCAGAAGGTTAGAGGTTAGGTGGTTGCATTTACAGGGCTACAGACGAAAACAACAACCAAAGAAATACTCTTTACCTCGTGGTTAGTCAAGAAGGAAATTGTCTCTGGAAATAGCCTGGATTCTCAAGCCCAATTTGAGGATTTACGTTTGAAGTATTGCATTCAGGAGGAAAATGCCCAAAACACTCTTTCAGGAAGAAGCCCTTGTTTTCTCGGGGAAGATTCGCCCCCCTGCCAAATTGCGAAAGGTACACCTACCTATACGTAACAAAATTGAATTGATCATTAGAGCGGCTAAGATCATGATCTACCTGCTTTTTCTTGAAAAAAGAAAAAGGAGGAGACATGATCCAGGTAGAGTCGACCAGTAATGAATCGATCAAAAATGAAAGTGGAGTCCCATATCAGCAGCATTCTACACAAACCCCGATTGAGAGGTTCCTGCAGAAGCTCTCCCGACTTGAGCTCCCCGCCAAAGAGCACTTCGAGAGCTACCTGCGCCACAAATGGCGTCTGAACCACAAGCGCAGCACCCTCCAGGGTTCTTTTGCATCGATCAGGCTTTTTCTCGAGTTGTATAGAAGGTCGGGCAAGAAAGACCTTTCAGAGATGGAGCGGGCCGATCTGGAGGCCTTCGTCGAACACTTGCAAGACTGCGGATTAAAAATCTCCACGGCGCGGACGAAGCTGGCCTGCCTTATTGCATTTCTCCATTTCCTAATGGAACAGGAAGTCATCTCCGGGGCCGTCCTGAAGAAACGGATTAAGCTCAAGCTTCCCGAAGCCCTGCCCCGAGCCATGCACCCCGCTGATGTAAAAAAGCTTCTTTCGGTGATTGACGATATCCGGGATCGGGCCCTGATCCTTCTCCTTTTGCGCACAGGCATGCGGATCGGCGAGGCTCTTGGGCTTCGGTTGAACGATCTCGATATGCGGGACAGAAAGGTCCATCTCTTCCAGGGCGAGAAGAACAGCATGGGAAGGGTGGTCTATCTGAGTGACGATGTTCTTGGGGCCTTAAAACTCTGGCTTCGGCAGAAGGGATCCGAACAAGGAGTTTGTCTTTTATGGCCAGGGCAATAAGGCCGTCTGTTACAGTACCGGACGGAGCCGGTTCGTAAGATACATTCAGAAGGCAGGACTCGAACAGAAGGGCTACACCGTGCATTGTCTTCGCCACACCTTCGCTTCCGAGCTTCTCAATGCGGGAATGCGCCTAGAATGTCTCCAGCAGCTCTTGGGCCATCAAGATATCGAGGTGACGCGCCGTTATGCCCGGCTCACGGATCGGACCCGTGAGGAAGAGTATTTTCGCGCCATGGCCATTATCGAAAAGGGAGGGATCGATGGAGAATATTGAGTTGGTCCGGTACCGGAGAGCTTTGAAGAGAAAAAACTACTCGGCCCACACCCTCAAAAGCTATATGAACATCCTCGATCACTTCGTTGGATGGGCTCCCGTCGCCCTTTCGGAGCTAACCTGTAAGGAGGTAGGTCTCTATGTGGATCATCTGCTCCAGAAGCGACGAACCCCGAAGACGATCACGTGCCATCTACAAACGATACGTCTCTTCTTTGACTATCTCATCAATGAGGAGGGAATGTCCATCGTGAATCCCGTCACCAGGATCTCGCTCCGTCTCCCCAAGCCGCTGCCCCGGCACCTGAAGGACGACCAGGTCACGAGGCTCTTGGCGGTCATCAAGGATGTAAGAGACCGGGCCATGTTCATGTTGATGCTCCGCTGCGGCTTGCGCGTCCAAGAGGTCGCTGACCTGACCGTGGATGCCGTAGACTATCAGAGGAGACAGATTTTCGTCTCCAAGGGAAAAGGCGGTAAGGACAGGATCGTCTACCTGAGTGAAGATGCCCGCTCGGCCCTTTTGGCGTATCTCTCCAAACGATCAACGAAAGAGAAAAGATTATTTCTGGTGCGGAAGGGACCGATGAAGGGCCAACCGCTATCCGTGCGCGGCATCCAGAAGAGGATGGAATCCTATGCACGTAAAAGCAAACTGAATGTCTCCTGCCATCGCCTTCGCCATACCATGGCCACGCAGCTTCTCAATGCTGATGCTGGCCTCGCAACCATCCAGGACCTCCTGGGGCATGGTCAGATTACCACAACACAGCGCTACTGCTGGGTAGCAAATCTTAAGGTCCAACGAGACTACTACAAGGCGATGGAGGTGGTCTTGCAAAGGACGCAGGCAACGGCGGAATATGATGACGAAGGGGACAGGATCTAAAAACAATACCTTCTAGCAAACAGGACTAAGAATTACATTGACAGAATGAAAGAAAATAGCATAATACAAAACAACCTTTAAGTATCCAATATCAAAAGAAAAAGCAGGTTTTGTTACGTATAGCAC
>CAWDJO010000019.1:0-180652 GCA_963802665.1 uncultured delta proteobacterium
TTTCACCAGCTGAATCCTGCCCCGCGGGATTTGCGGCCTCGGTCAACACCTGCTGGTAAACGGGACAGAGCCACCGTGCAGAGCCCACATTTGTTGCAGCGGTCCACCATAGCCTTCGTTTCTTGCGTTCCTTGAGGACCCATCCATCCACTCCAGGTGTCCTACACCAGGCGGACGACCTTTATCCGGGTTTAAGATATTCAGCGGATCAAAGGCCATCTTGATATTTTTCGTAATCTCCATCGCCGCATCTCCCAGCTCCAAGGGGAGGATCTCCCGTTTGGCGATCCCGATTCCGTGTTCTCCGGTCAGGGTTCCTCCGAGTTCCACCGCCTTGATGGAGATCTCGTCGATGGCCTTCATCACCCGTTTCATCTCTTCCTCGTCCCGGTTATCGGTGAGGATCTGGGGATGCAGGTTTCCGTCCCCCGCATGGGCCAGCACCGGGATGAGCAACTTGTATTTCTCCGCGATCTTGGCCACCTCATGAAACATGGCCACCAAGTTTCCCACGGGCACCGTGCAGTCTTCGGCAATGGCCGTGGGTCTCAATCCGCGCCTCCGCCCCGTAAGCGGAACGCCGGGCCCTCCAGATTCTCGTCGTTCTCGGCCACGGTCTTGGCCACCTTGACCTCATGGGCCCCCATCTCCCGGCATAGTTGGGTGAGCCGCTCCGCCTGGGGAGCCACGGCCGTCTCCGGGCCGTCCACTTCGATGAGCAGCAGGGCTTCCGCCTCCCGGGGAAGGCCCAGATGGGTGTAGTCTTCGATGATGTTGATGAAGGTCTTGTCCAGAATCTCCAGGGCCACTGGAAGGATCCCGATTTCGAAGACCCTGGAGACGGTCTTCCCCGCATCGCTCAAGTTCTTGTAAGCCGCCTGAAGGGTCCGCTTCGTTTCCGGCAGGGGGATCAGCTTCACGGTGATCTCGGTGATCAACCCCAGGGTCCCCTCCGAACCGCAGAACAATTGGGTCAGGTTGTATCCCGTCACATTCTTGAGGGTCTTCCCCCCGGTGCGCATGACTTGACCGGAGGCGAGGACCACCTCCAGTCCGAGGAGATAGTCTTTGGTGACGCCGTATTTGACCGCCCTCGGCCCTCCCGCATTCTCGGCCACGTTCCCACCCATGGTCGTGACCGCCATGGACCCGGGGTCCGGCGGGTAATACAAACCTTTTTTGGCCAACTCCTTCTGAAAATCCATGTTGATTACCCCGGGCTGAACAGCCGCGCTCCGGTTTTCCTTGTCGATGTTGAGGATCCGGTTCATCTTGGTAAAACTCAGGGCGATCCCTCCCCGGGTGGGCACCGACCCGCCCGTGAGGTTGGTTCCCGCGCCCCGGGGCGTCACCGGAATCCTTTCCCGGGAGGCCACCTTCATGATCCTGGAGACCTCTTCGGTGCTGACCGGCAAAAGAACCGCTTCGGGCATCCCCTTTACCATGAAGGCGTCGTAAGAGTACATGAGAAGGTCTTCCTGGTTGTCGAAATACCTTCCCTCACCCACCATAGCCTTGAGCTCGTCTTTGACTGCCTGGCTTAACATGGTTACTGATCCCCCTCTCTCCTCCGGGTCACAAATCTCCCCCATCCGGGTCCTCCAGTGACCTTTCCTCCCTGCATGACCACCTTTCCCCGGACCATGGTCATGACTACATCACCGGTTACTTCTCTGCCATGGTAGGGTGTCCAGCCGCACTTGGAAACGATTTGGGCATTATCGAACCTGACTTTTCTTTTAAGATCTACCAGAATGAGATCGGCGTCGCAACCCACCCGCAGCGTCCCTTTCTGCCCGGTCAGCCCGTAAATCATCGCCGGTCTTTCGCTCCGGAGATAAGCGACCTGCGGGAACGTCAGGAGTCCCCGGGAAACCAAATCGAGCAAAATCAAGGTCGCCGTCTCCACCCCGGGAATCCCGAAGGGAGCCTGCCAGATGTCCTTCACTCCGGCCTCCTTGTCGGCATAGGGATAAGGACAATGATCCGAGTTCACCATGTCGATCAGGCCCTGGGCCAGACACCATCGCATCTTTTCTACCTCTCCCTTTTTCCGCGGCGGCGGGGTGAACTTGGCAAACGGTCCTTTGGCCTTCAGGTCCTCCTCGGTAAGGTAAAGGTATTGGGCGCAGGTTTCCGTGTAAAGGGAAATCCCCCGGGCTCTGGCCGCAGCCTGTTCGAGAACGAGAGAAGGAAGACTGGTATGGGCCACAGCAACGCGGGCTCCCGTCTTTTCCGCGGCATAGATCAAATTTCGGACAGCCAGCTCCTCTGCTTCCGGTGATCGCCACTCGGAAACGCTCAAAGGGTCTTTTCGCCCCTGCTTCCGCAACTGTTCTTCCTTCTTCTTCAGGAGCGAATCGTCCTCGCAGTGGAAGAGGGCGATTCCGTCGAATCGGCGGATTTCGTCGAGGATCTCCATCAGGTTGCCGCTGAGCAGGGCGTCCGCTTCGTGCAGCGCACAGGTAAACCCTTTGAACCCCAGAGCCCCTGCTTCCCACATGCCCCGGAGGGCTTTCAAATTCGTGAGGCTCAGCCCCCCCAGGAGGCCGAAGTCGACCACCGCCCGTTTCTCCAGGTAGTTTTTCTTTTCGACCAGCTCCGCAGCCCCCAAAACCTGGGGGACGGTCCGGTGATGGTCGATCACCGTGGTGACGCCGCCCCGGGCGGCTGCCCGGGTTCCGCTGGTGAAATCCTCCCGCTCCGTATAGCCCGGGTCCATCATGTGGACATGTCCATCGATAGCCCCCGGAAGGATGTAGAGGCCCTGGGCGTCGATCACCCTTTGGGGCTGACTTTCCAGCTCTCGAGTGATCCCCGCGATCTTTCCCTCATGGACGTGGAGGACGCCGGGGTAGATGCTTCTTGAGTCGACTAGAAGTCCGTTGATGATGGCCAGATCTGCCTTCATCTGACTACCTCCTGAATGGCTTCTTCCGGTATCGCACCCCCTCATTTCTCCCCGTGAGATTCGAAAGAAGTCCTCCCCCTAAGCAGTATCCGGTTCTCTCGGCCAGCCGACCCGCGCTTTTCGCCAGGGCAGTCATCCGGCTGGCCGGGATGGAATTTGGCGTTGAGTTGCTTTTTCCTGACCGTTTCACTTGAGCATTTCCTCTTCGAAGGGAAAGAGAGTGAAGAGTTCGTGTCCCTTGTCGGTAATCAGCACATCGCATTCCAGTCGGACCGTCTGTTCCAGCAGCGGATGTCCGGCAAAGGTCTCCACCGCAAAGTACATGTTGGGCTTGATCTCCGCCGGGTACTTCAGGGAATAGGCCCGGGAAATCCACATCCCCTCATAGAGGGTCAGACCGATGGAATGGGCGAACTGCTGGAGCGTCACCGTCCCGTATTTGTCGTCATCATAGACCGGGAACTTTTCGGCCACGTCCCGGCTGGTGTTGCCGGGTTTCATCTGCTCGATGGCCGCCATGAGGGAATCGTAGCACTCCTTGTAGAGGTCCTTCTCCTTGGGGGTGGGCTTGGATTCTACCTTGAAACAGCGCACGTAGTCCACGAAATACCCGGACGGGCCCACGGTGTTGTTGTCGATGATCACCAGGTCCCCCTGGCGGATGATCTTGTCCGTCGGCCAGCGCCGGTAGGGGCTCGTATTGCCGCCGGAGGCGACGATGATCTCGTAGACGATTTCGCATCCCTTGGCATACATGTACTCGATCATCTTCCCGGAGAGTTCCCTTTCGGTGATTCCCGGCTTCGCCCATTCATAACGGGCTTTGTACATGCAGGCGTCGGCGATGGCCGCGGACTGTTTCAGGAGCTCGATTTCATCCGGAGTCTTGACCACCCGGGCGGCGGACATGGCCGGCCAGGCGTTGACCACGTTGATCTTCTTCTTCTGGAAGGCGGCCAGGGAGGCCATGTCCAGGGAGTCGATCCCGATCTTCTCCTTTTCCACCTTGTGTTCCCGGAGAACTTCGACCACGCTGTCCACCATCCGGTCCACCATGTATTCAACGGCCCCCTCCGACCATTTCCAGGTAATAGCCGGACGGATCCTTCCCTCCATCCACGGCAGGTCGATCTTGGCGCACTCCAGGTCGGAGCCGGCCGTCTCGAACAGAATGGGCTCCGCGCCCCGGCAAAGGACGGCGTAACGGATGAAAATGTTGTACTTCCAGTTTCCCTGGAAAGAGCTGGTCAGATAACGTACGTTCGCCCCGTCGTAAACCACCAGGGCTCCCAGGTCGTGAAGCTCCATCTGTTTCTTGGCCCGGGCCAGCCGTTCCTTGCGCAGCCGGTCAAAATTGACCCGGTCCTGCCAATCGGCGCCGGTGAGGGAAAATACCCTCCGGGCGTCATACTCATGGGGCCGACCGATAAATGATAGATCCCTTGCCATAATCCGTTCCTCCTTTTGTGGTAATTAAGACTCTGAAACCGTCTTCTTTTCTCCCGCCGGGGAGGATGACGTCTCAGCCTTTTCCTCTCTCGAGTGCGGCCACCAAGGCCTTTTCTTCATCCAGCATATGTTGCTTCATGGCTTCCACTGCTTTTCGCGGATCCTTTGCTTTCAAGGCAAGAAAAATCTTTTTATGGGCGGAGAGGGCTTTTTTGGGGGACCAGGGAATGCCGTAGATTTTGCTCTGGCTTTTTCGGATGAGGTTGGCCAGCATGTCCCATATCAGAATCAGGATTTCATTCTGGGCCATTTCGGCGATCAGGCGATGGAACCGGATCCCCGCGGAGACGAAGGCATCCTGATTCTCGATGTTCTTTTGCATCTCCCCGATGCACCACCAGAGACTCTTCAAGAAGGACTCGTTGACCTGTCTGGCCGCCAGGTCCACCATCCCCGTCTCCAGGATTCTACGCGCCCTCCAGAGCTTGACAAAGCTGTCCCGCTCCAAGGGAAGCCTCGAACTGATGGAAAGATTCAGAGATTCGATGTAGGGGAGGAAATCCACTTGTTTCACGTAGATCCCGTCCCCCACTTTGATTTCGATGAGGCCCATCACGTCCAGAATGCGGAGGGCCTCCCTCAGGGAGTGCCTGCTGATATGAAAATGCTCAGCCAGGGTCCGTTCGGAGGGCAACCGGTCTCCCGGCTTATACTCATTCCCCAGGATCAACGTTTGAATCTGTTCCACCGCGTTTTCATAGAGCCGAACCCTTCGAATGGGTTTCAATAAGCTCCCGTTCTCCATCTCTGCGCTTTCGCCGAGGGAGGGCCGCAGAGCGAATAGGGATCGATGGGCAGTGGCTCGGCTCAGATGGGCACCTGCGCTTTCTTCGGGTGGGATGGCGCTTCCGCAGAAAGAAGCATTTGGGAGAAAGCCCCCGTCAATGGAGGAATGATCCAATGGTTGGACCAATTTTTCTTCTTTGATAATATGTCCAAAAAATTTTGTCAATAGGAAAAAGCATCTTGTCCATCTTCACTTTTCGGCAGGCAGGCGTGAGCCCTATTGAATTTCAGGCATTGCCCGGCCCGGAAGCAAGGGCGTTGCGCGAAAAAACCATGAGGCGTCTTACATTTCTTGGACCGGGCGGGCAACCCAAATGCGGAAGTAGAATGCGGAATGTAGAATGATAAGAAAGAACAAAAGAATTCCGAATTCCACATCCCGAATTCCGAATTCAGGGGCGCCCGATAGGCCCGCCTCTCTTTGCGGAAACAGGATCGGATCTCCGGCGGGAATTCTTTTCCCGCCGATGCTTTTTCCGCGCAACGCCCTTGCATCCGGGCCACAAGCTTGCTCTTTCGCGGAAAAGAGCAAAAGTGAAGGTGGGCAATAAAAAAGCTTGCCAGATTGCCGACCCGCCCCTCTTTACCAAAGGGGGAATGGGAGGATTTGGCGACTATTTCCTCTTGCGGGGGGACTTCTTGGTTATGCCGGGCTTCTCGGCTAACTGTTGATAGATTTTCATGACCACTGTGGCATCCTCTCGATCCCAGCCGTTATAATGAGCTTTCAACAGGAGCTGCTGATACAAGGCTCCCACGGGCAACACGACACCCAATTTCCTTGCTGTTTCCAGGGAGAGGGCGAGATCCTTATTAGCCAGAACGACAGGACCTTTGGGTGAGAAATTGCCTTTGAGCATATCTTTTCCGCGGGCGATGAGCAAATCGCTCGCGGCGGCCCCCGAGGTGATCACCTCGAATAAGACGTCGGGTTTCAGGCCAGCTTTCAGGCCTAAGACCAACCCCTCAATGGCCGCGGCCTGGTTTAGGTAAAGGGTGTGATTGATGACCAGCTTCAGGGTCGCTCCATCGCCGCTCTTTCCCGCATAGACCGTTTTCTTGCCGATCCGATCGAGAACGGGCTTGATCCTTTCAAAGATGGCTCTTTTCCCGCCGGCCATGAAGACCATGTTTCCCACCCGGGCCTGGGCCGATGACCCGGAAATGGGAATGTCCATCCAATCGATGCCTTTCTTCGCCAGTCTCTCTCCCAGGGCTTTGCTTTCCCATGGAGGGGAGGTGCTGGTATCCACCACGATCTGCCCCTTTTGCGCCCCCTCCACAACCCCCTTCTTCCCTTCCACCGCCTCAAGCACCGCATTCCAATTGGGAAGGGATAAAAGAATGAGGTCCGCCCCTTTAGCCGCTTCCTGGGGAGAATTCAAGGCCCTCAGACCCAGGGGCACGAGATCGGTCATCTGTTTCCTGACGATGTCGAACCCCGTCACCCGGTATCCGGCTTTCATCAGCAAGGTGGCGATGGGAGTTCCCATCAGCCCGAGGCCGATGACCGAGATTTTTTTCATATCCACAGCTTTTATCCCCCCATTTTTCTATCCTAATCAAATTCGAAATTCGAAGCACGAAATTCGAAACAAGCACGAATTTCCCAAATACGAATGTTCTAAACAGTTGTGTTTTGAATTTTGATTTTTGAAATTTGTTTCGGATTTCGATATTCGGATTTCGGATTTGATCATCTTTGGCTAAATTTTCAGATCAATCGGTTTTCCCGTACGAGCCGAGTCTATGGCGGCTCGAATCAAGGCCAGGGCCGCCAGAGCTCCCCGTCCGTCGGTTTCCGGTTTTTTCCCCGAACGGATACAGTCCGCAAACTCGTCGACCTCTTCGAGAATGGGATCTCCAATCGATAAAGGGATCGTTTCCGGTTTGTCTTTGCTCTTGTCGAAGCGTTGCAGGAGGGTGTATTGGTCCACCACCGACCAGATCCGCAAATACTCGTCAAAAGGCACATTGGGCAATGAGAGGTTGCAGAAGAGATGGCCGTCGGTTCCATAGACCCGGACCCAGTTCGCCCTCGGCGAGGAATAGGTCGAACCGAGATAGCCCAGAACGCCCGACTCAAACTGGAACGTCGTCATGGTCACATCCTCCACATCCGCGGCGGTGTAGAGTTTGCTGAAAAAGGCGAAAACGCTTTTAACCGGCCCAAAATAATATTGGAGGGTATCGGCGTGATGGACCCCCATGGTCATGAGCGCCCCTGCGGGGCATCCTGAATCGTCCCCGGTCCATCGCCACTTGTCCGGAGTCAACTCGAACCCGAGTCGGGCGGAGAAATTGGACTCCACCATGACCGGATTGCCGATCGCCCCGGCATTCAGGAGCTCTTTGATCTTCCGGAATCCGGATAACCGGCGCATATCATGGCCCACCAGGAGGACCCTCCCTGCCTTCCGGCAGGCTTCCACCATTTTTTTCCCGTCTTCCAAGGTATTGGCAATGGGTTTATCCACAAAGACGTGCTTCCCGTGTTGAGCGGCCGACACGGCATGCTCGGCATGGATCGAATTCGGGGTCGTGAGGAGGATTCCTTCTACATCGTCTCTCTTCAGGACATCCTCAAAGTTCTTCTCTTGATCGCATCCGTACTTTTTGCTGAAAGTCTCCCGTTTCTCCGGGCTTCTGGTGTAGCAGGTCACCATTTTTAGCTTCCGGCTTCTCTGGACGGCGTTGGCAATCACCCCCGACCAACTCCCGACCCCGATGAGAGCGACCCCCACCTGATCCCCTGGGCTCATGAATCTTTTCTCCTTTTGAAGGACGACTTTTCCGATCCCCTATCTGATCGGAGTCGTTCCATCCCCATTCTATTCGCCGGGGGGTCTTTGTCAAATTATTTATGAGCCCTGCTTTCTCCTCCCGGTCGCCCCCTCGCTCTGGACAAACTCCCATTTATTTGTTAGAAGAGTTTATTTTTCCGTATCGCTTAACGAAAGAAGGAGGGCCATGGTATGGGATATTATCATCAATGGGAGGATTTTCCGGAGAGAGAAATCAGTTACTTGAAAGGCCGTCCGGAATCCTCCAAGTTGCTGGTCCGCATCATGAGCAGTGAGAGGATGATGGTGACGAACATCCACGTCCGGAAAGGGGCCTTCGTGCCCCTCCACCACCATGCAGCCGAGCAGATCATCTTCGTGTTAAAGGGAAAGATCAAGGCGATGATGGGAAAAAATTCATCTAAGATCCTCGGCCCCGGGGGCATCTGGGTCGTCCCGTCCAATCACCCCCACAGCGTCAAATACCTGGAAGATACAGAGGCCCTCGAAGTGGTGAGTCCGCCCCGCCTGGACAATTTTGTAGGTTACACCATTTCCCATACCTTCTTCGATGAATGAGAAGAAAAAAAGGGATGATCAGACATCCCCATGGCTGCTTTCAAGCGCAGGCATTAGCTTTTCCCCGGGTTCTAGTTTCGGGAAGATGAAAGCGGTCTACTTATGTCGAGAGGGGGACGGAGCACCGATGCATGGAGCATAGGGCGTAGCGTTAAAGATTAAAATCATCCTTTTCCTCTTTGCTCTCCGCTCTCTGCTCCATGCTCTTTGCCCTTTGCGGTTACACGAGGGTCTTTTCGTCCCGGATGTCGAAGAAGTGGATATTTGCCATGTTGGGCTTCAGGCACAGACTGGCGTGGGGCTTGGCCTGGGTTTTCGGTTCCGCCCGGGCGATGAGCGACTGCTCTGCGGCTTTCACGTCCAGGTAGACTTCGCTCCCCAGGGGCTCCATGACTTCCACGATCACATCGAAGGTCTCCCCGGGTGCCGCACAGGGGGCCTCCGGCAAATCTTCCGGACGGACCCCGAAGATCACCCGCTTCTCCGGGTAATCCTTCAGCTTGGCCGCTTTGTCCGCGGGAATTTTCAGTTTCATCGCGGACCCCTGGAAATAAAGCGCGCCGCCTTCCGAGAGCCAGTTCGCCTTCCATGAAGTTCATGGCCGGGCTGCCGATGAACCCGGCGACGAATTTGTTGGCCGGATGGAAGTAGAGCTCCAGAGGGGGCCCGACCTGCTGCTTCAGCCCGTCCTTCATGACCACGATGCGGTCGCCCATGGTCATGGCTTCCACCTGGTCGTGGGTGACGTAGATGATGGTTGTCTGGAGCCGATCGTGGAGCTTCTTCAGCTCCACCCGCATCTGCACCCGCAGCTTGGCGTCCAGGTTGGAGAGGGGCTCGTCGAAGAGGAAGACCTTGGGCTTGCGCACGATGGCCCGGCCCACGGCGACCCGCTGGCGCTGCCCGCCGGAGAGGGCCTTGGGCTTGCGGTCCAGAAGCTCCTTGATGTTCAGGATCTCCGCCGCATCCTTCACCCGCTGCTCGATCTCGGCCTTGGGAAATTTCCGCAGGGTCAGGCCGAAGGCCATGTTCTGGTAGACGGTCATGTGCGGGTACAAGGCGTAGTTCTGGAAGACCATGGCGATGTCCCGGTCCTTGGGGGGGAGGTTGTTGACCACTTTGTCGTCGATGTAGATGTCCCCGGAGGTGATGTCCTCCAGCCCCGCCACCATGCGCAGGGTGGTGGTCTTGCCGCACCCGCTGGGACCGACCAGGACCATGAACTCCTTGTCCGGGATCTCCAGGTCGAAGTCCCTCACCGCCTTGACTTCGCCGAAATGCTTGTTCAGCTTTTCCATCAATACTTTAGCCATATCCTCACTCCTTTAACGCGCCGGTCATGCCGGCGACATAGTGTTCCACAAAAAATGAGTATACCAGAGCCACCGGAACGGAAGCAAGCAGGGCGCCGGTCATGAGCGGACCCCAGTGGTAGACATCGCCCCGGACCAGCTCGGTAATGAGGCCCACGGGGACCGTCTTCTGGGTGTTTGTGGATATGAAGGTCAGGGCGTAGAGAAATTCGTTCCACGAAAGGGTGAAGGCAAAGATGCCCGCGGAGAGAATTCCCGGCAGGGCCAACGGAACGACGATCTGCCAGAAGACTCGAAAGCGGCTCGCTCCGTCAATCATGGCGCACTCTTCCATCTCTTTGGGAATGGACTTGAAGTATCCCATGAGCAGCCAGGTGCAGAAGGGGATGAGAAAGGTGGGATAGACCAGAACCAGAGACCAGAGGCTGTCCCAGAGTTTCAATTCAAAGATGATCGTGGCCAGGGGGATGAAGAGGATCGTCGGAGGCACCAGGTAACTGAAGAAGATGGAGATTCCAATGGTTCCCGAGGTCCTAAAGCGCAGCCGCTGGATGGAGTAGGCCGCTAAGAGGCTTGCCCCCAGAGAAAGGAGAGTGGCCAGGATGGATACAAAGAAAGTATTCACCATCCACTGGTTGAAGAGAGTCTCCTTGAACAACATGATGACGTTCTGCAGGGTCGGTTGGTGAATCAGGAAAGGGTTCAACTTGAGGTTATAGAGTTCAGCGTCAGACTTGAAGGCGGTGATGAACATCCAGTAAAAGGGAAAAAGAAGGACGAATAGGAAGACTAAAAGGGGGAGGTAAAATTTAATAAATTTTTCAACCCATCTTTCTCGCAAGGCCCTATTCCTCTCTTCTCATGTATTTATAGCAAATCAAAACACAGACTACCAGGACAGGAAGGATAAAAGCCGAAATGGCTGCACCCTCCCCGAACTGGCCTCCCGGAATGGCGCGCTGGAAGGAAAGGGTACCGTAGAGGTGCGTGGCGTTGGCCGGTCCCCCTTTGGTGATCACCCAAATCAGTTGAAAGTCAGCGAACGTCCAAATGGCGGAAAAAGTGGTCACCACGGCCAGAAGAGGGGTGACCAAAGGGAGGGTCACATGTCGGAAGCGATGCCACCCCCCGGCTCCGTCAATAGAAGCCGCTTCATAGAGCGTTGGATTGATGGTTTGCAAGCCAGCCAAAAGACCGATGGTGAAAAAGGGGATCCCGCGCCAGACATTGGCGGTGATCAAACAGATCTGGGCGTTGAGCGGGTCCCCCAGATAGTCGATTTTATGGCTGATGAGCCCGGCCTTTATCAGGACCCAGGTAATGCCGCTGAAAGTTGTGTCAAAGAGCCACCAAAAGCAGATGGCGGAAAGGACGGTGGGAATGATCCACGGCAAAAGGACAGTAGCCCGGACAAACCCCTTGGCCCGAAAATCGCGGTTCAGGACGATGGCCAGGGCGAATCCCAGAAGAAGCTTGAAAAAAACCGCGGCGATGGTATAGAGGAAAGTAAAATAAGTTACCTTCCAGAAAAGGGCATCTTTGAACAGGCTGATATAATTGCCCAGCCCGATAAACTCTCCTCTCTTTCCAACCAGCGCGTTGGTGAAACCAAGCCAGATTCCCAGGATCAGCGGATAGGCCAGGAATAGAAGGAGAAGAATCATGGCGGGGGTTACAAAGGCAACCCCCATGACCGTGCGGTCTTCCAGGAGGCTGAACCAGCGCCATTGGGGGCCCAGCCTCCTTTCCGGTTGAAGAGCGATATTGGCTGTATTTCTCAAACTTAAATCCTGGTATTCAGATAAAGATTAACCCTTTTTGCCCCGGGCGGTATAGAACCTTGCGGCCCTATCCTGGGCGGCAGCAGCGGCCGCCTTGGGAGATTTTCCTCCCACGCACACGTCAGCGAACATATCGACGACCACATATTCCGCCATGGTTGCGGCGGAAGCCGGTCCCTCGGGCCCGGCGTATCCGTTCCAGAGCATGCGGGAGAGAGAATCCCGGAAGGGAGTGTGCTTGGGGTCGACGGTCCATACCGGCAGTTTCTTGTAATCCTTGAGGCTGGGGGTGACATATCCCCTCATGGCTTCGATCCAGGGCCCGTACTGGTCCTTTTCGAACATGTAGAGGAGGTAATGCTTGGCCGCCTGCTGGTACTTGCAGTGTTTGAAGATGAAGGCCTGGTTGAAAAGGTGAAGCTCAGTGGGTTTTCCCACCGGGCCGATGGGCATGTTGGCGTGATCCATGTCCTCGGCAATCTTCGGGAACTTTTCCTTGGCCGCGTAGTAGATGCTGATGCCGTTGCCGGTGATGGAGATCTCTTCGGCCAGGAAAGCTTTGTTGTTGTGGGGATCGAGCCAGGAGCCCACACCGGGGATCATGGTGTCGTGCAACTCTTTGGCCGCCTCCAGGGCATCCCAGGTCTCCTTTTTGTTGAGGCAGAGGGTCACGCCGTCCTTTTCCACTACCTTCGCTCCAAAGGACCATAGCCACCAGTGCCAGTTGTTGTTCCCGTCTCCCACGGCGTGGCCGAGGGCGAATCCAGTGGGATGGTTCTTGGCTTTCAGGGCTTTGCAGAGTTTGAGGAATTCGGGGATCTTGTCCGGGAACTTGTCAAAACCGGCTTCTTTCATCCAGCTGATGCGGTAATTCGCGCACAGGGTGGGTGCTCCCAACGGGCAGGGCGATCCAGCGTTTGGTCTTCGGGTTGATCCCGTACTGGTAGCACACCGGCTCCCACCCGCCGTATTTCTTGTCCAGGTAGGTGGCCAGGTCGCTGACGTCGGTGAGTTTGTCCGGGTACAGATGGGGGTCGTCATGCCAGCCCAGGACGATATCGTGCCCCGCGCCCACGGAAGCGGTCATGGCCGCCTTGGTGCGGACGTCTTCCCAGGAGATGTACTCGGTGATGACCTTGTTGCCGGTCTGGTCTCCCCAGGCCTTGGTGTTCTTGTCCCATACTTCCTGGTCGCTCTTGACGAAGACCGACCAGCGCAGGACCCGCAGGGTGATCCCCTTTTCCGGTTTCAGCGCCGGCGGGACCGGGGGACCGGCGGGGGCTGCCGGCTTTGCGGGGGCCTTCTTGGCCTGAGCCAGGGCATCCGCAGCCATCCCGGCCGCGCCCACAGCTGCCGCTCCGGCTATCCCCGTTTTGATGAAATCTCTCCGAGTGAGGCCTTCCTTTAAATCCTTGTCTTCCATTTCCCTCACCTCCATATTTTTTCTATTGGAGAAAACCCCAATAGTAAGACTCCATAGGGTGGAGAAAGCTCAATATGACCAACAGCCCCACGCGGGAGGAGATCGCCGGGAAACATGCCCTTGAGAGGAGAAAATCGCGAGCCAAGTCCCCCTCCCTTTTTAAACGGCAATATTTAAGCATGTTTCGATAAAGAAAACAAGAATATTTTCAGAGAAAAAGGCCCGGGGTTAAAGGCGCAAAGTGCAAGCCCTGAGGTTATGGGCTTCATGACAGTGGAACTGTAGGAGCTTGGGGCTTTTCGGCTACTTCCTTCTTTTCCGAGCCGCTGCATAGCCTGCGTCGGGCTTTTTAAGGCCCACTCTGTCTTTGAACCGGCCGCGGTCTTTTCCAAAGACCTGGGCAAACGCCGCTCCCTGGTCCTTGCAGTATTTATGAATGATGTCGATGTCCCATCCCACACAGAAGTGTTTTACCCCCATTTTCAAGTAGTTATCGGCATCCCTGAAATCACCTAATTCCACCCGGGGGGCCACCCCCATTCTCAGCGCGGTCTCGATGACATATCGTTCGGCTTCCCTGATCCGGGGGTGGTTCCATTGGCCCGGGATGCCGATGGACATGGAGTAATCGGCCGGGCCGAACTGGACCATGTCGACCCCGGGCACCGAAAGAATGGCTTCCAGGTTCTCCACTGCCGAATCCTTTTCAATCATGAGCGCGACTACGCCCTCTTCGAGCTGGTCCACGTAGATTTTCGAGCCGCAGGTTAAAAGATAGCCCGTGTCCCGCCGCATGGCCGCGCCCACATATCCTTTGGTCTGGGGGGTTTCCGCGCGGGCGGCGCGCCACCGCCTCCCGGGCATCTTCCACTGACCGGATGTCGGCAAAGAGCAGGTTCTGGATCCCGGACCCGATGGCCCGCCCGGCAAGATAGGTCCGGGGTTCCTGGTCGATTTTTATCATGGAAGACATATGGGGGAAGAGGTCGATGGCCCGTCCGAAATTCTCCAGGGCGTAAAGATCATAAGGGGCGTATTCCCCGGAGAACTCGATATAATCCATCCCCCCGCTGTAGCCGATCACCTCGACGATTCCCGGCCAGGTCACGTGAACATGAGTTCCCAGAGTGGGTTTGCCGGCCTTCAGAAGTTCCCGCAAGAATATTTTTTCGTTTCTTCGGTTTGGTCAGCATGGGTTCTCCCTTCCAATCGTCTGCGTATTCCTGCGGGCTTCTCTCTTTTCCCCGGAGGCCGTATTCACGAACCGCGGCTGTAAGGGCGATTCATGAATCGCCCCTACGCGGGGATATTCCAGGGTGCCTGGCATGGACCCTGAAACCCCCTGAA
Organism: uncultured delta proteobacterium; assembly: GCA_963802665.1. Classification (GTDB taxonomy): domain Bacteria; phylum Desulfobacterota; class SM23-61; order SM23-61; family SM23-61; genus SM23-61. The sequence continues at coordinate 14,433 of CAWDJO010000019.1, forward strand.
TCCGGGTCATGCAGGGTCGTCCCTCTTCACCCGGGACTCGAATTCCTAACCCTTCACGGCTCCCGCGGTGAGCCCGGATACGTAATACTTGACAAAGAAAGAATAGATAAAAGCGATCGGGAAAGACCCCAGGACGGCGGAGGCCATGAGCGATCCCCAGAACAGAGTATCGGCCTTGATGAGATCGCTGACCGTTCCCACGGGAATGGTTTTCATCGGCCCCGAAGACATGAAGATCAGGGCATAGAGGAATTCGTTCCAGCAGAGGGTGAAGCAGAAAATTCCCGCGGAAAGGAGGCCGGGGACCGACAAGGGCAAAACGATCCGCACGAGGATCTGGAGGCGGCTGCATCCGTCGGCCATGGCGCTTTCTTCGATTTCCTTGGGGATCGTCCGGAAATACCCCATCAGCAGCCAGGAGGCAAAGGGGATTAACTGGGAAGGGTAGGTAAGAATCAAGGCCCAGTAGGTGTTGTACAGGTCAAGAAAGGCGATGACCTGAGCCAGGGGAAGGAATAATAGGGTGGGCGGTACCAGATAGGCCAGGAAGATTCCCACGCCCAGAAAATTGCTTCCTGGAAACCGCAACCGGGCCAGGGCATACCCGATCATGATACTGCATACCAGGGACAAGGCTGTAGAGACTACGGAGACGATGAGGGTATTTTTCAGCCATTCGGGGAAATCCGTATTTTGGAAGAGATATAAATAGTTCTCCAGGGTGAAATGCTGAATCCAGAAAGGGTTGAACTTCATGTCAAAGAGGTCGTTCGTGGGCTTCACGGATACGATCAACATCCAGTAGAAAGGAAAGAGGAGAAAAAGGACATAAATACCCAAAGGCAGGTAGAGGCTGAAAAAACGGGCGCGAAAGACGTTACTTCCAACCATCGTTATTGTTCCTTCCGCAAGTAAATGAGCAACAGAATGGCAAAGAAAGTCAGGATCGGGAACATGTACAGAGCAATCGCCGCTCCCATACCGATTTCGGTGGCGTTCAAACCGATCTGGTAGGCATAGGTCCCGAAGATATGGGTCTGGTTGGCGGGGCCTCCTTTGGTCAGGATGTAAATCAACTGGAAATCGGCGAAGGTCCAGATGATGGAAAGAAGCGAGGCGATCAGCACGACTCCCTTGATGGCCGGGATGGTCACATGGCGGAAGCGGTGCCAGACGTTGGCCCCGTCGATCGCGGCGGCCTCATGCAGTTCCTGGGGGACGGCTTGAAGCCCGGCCAGAATGATGATCCCGAAGAAGGGAATCCCCCGCCAGATATTGGCCAGGCAGACGGAAGCAATGGCCAGGTTCGGCGCACCCAGGAAATTGACGTTGGATTTGATGACCCCCAGATTTTTCAGCAGCCAGCTGATCGGGCTGAAGACCGGGTCGAAGATCATAAACCAACCCAGTGAACTCAAGGCCGTGGGGACAATCCAGGGCATCATTACCGAGGCCCGGACAGGATTGCTGAAGCGCATGCGGTTGTTCAAAACCAAGGCCAATCCCAACCCCAGGATCGCCTTGAAGGGGACCGTCACCAGGGCATAGATGAAAGTGTTGCGAGCGGTTTGATGGAAGATGGTATCCGTTAACAGGTCGGAGAAATTCCGCAGGCCGATGAAATTTCCCAGTCTGCCCGATCATACTGTCGGAAAGGGAGAGCCAGATCCCCAGGAAAAAGGGGTAGGCCATGAACAGGATCAACAGGACACGCGCCGGGAAGCATGAGCAGGACGCCCAGGCTGCGCTCGCGCTCCAGCAGGTTTCTTCAAGAAAGAGGATTTCGAGGAAGGGATGGTCCCCACGGGGGAAGAAGCACTTCCAGAACCGTTCAAATCAATCTCCTAAGGATTAAGGAGGCAGCCGCGGACCGCGGCTGCCTCCCCTTTTCTTTAAATCGCCTAACTCTGCGCTTTCGGGAAACGGGGAGACCTTCCTTCCCCGTGCTTTCCGCAGAAAGGGCTATTTGACGCCGTAGGTGCGCTTCAATTGGTCCGCGCCCCACTCAATCGCTGCCTTGGCATCCCCGCTCTGCACCGCCTTGGCAAAAGTGTCCACCACGATGTACTTCGACCAGGCCATCGCCGCCTTCTGATTCGGTGGCCCGGCATAGCCCTGGTTGATCCCGTACTTGGGCTGTTCCCGGAAGGGGGACATCTTGGGGTCCTTGAACCAGATGGGGTCGTTGTAATACTTCACCACCGGTTGGAGCATATACCCTTCCTGCAGCCGCCACCAGTCGCCGAACTGCTTTTCATCAAACCACCACTTCAAGAATTCCTTGGCGGCGGGGATATTCTTGGAATTCTTCAGGATGGCAAAGGTCCGGGTCTCCAGCCAGTAGAACCGGCCGGCCGGACCCTTGGGAATCAGGATGTGATGGGTATCTTTGGCCAGTTCCGGTTTGTCTTTTTTGGCCGCGAAATAGATGCTGGAGCCGTTGAAGGTGCTGGAAATCTGTTCGGAAAGGTATGCCCGGTTGTTGTTGCTGTCATCCCAGGAGGTTCCGGTTACATCGTACCCGTCTTTCCATGCCTGGATGAACGTCTTCATGCCATCCACGAATTGCGGCTTGTTGAACTGGATCGATTTCCCATCCTTGGAAACTTCCATGGCCCCATACGACCACATGTAAGGATAGCAGAATCCCGGCGGGTCACCCGTGCTGTGGCCGAGGGCTTGGCCGAACGGTTTCCCTTTGGCCTTCAGTTTTTTGGCGATGGCGAAATACTCGTCCCAGGTCAGGTCGACTTTATTCCCGTCTTCCGCATTGGGGCAGCCGGCTTCTTTGAACAAACTGATCCGGTAGGCCATAGAGGCGTTGCTGTAACCGTGCGGGATTCCAAGCCACTTACCCCCCACCTTCCCGGAGCTCAGGACATACTTCTCGAAGCCTCCGTTCTTCTTCCCGAAATCCTCAGCCATGCTGGTCAGATCGATCAGGTTTTTCTGGTACAGATAGTTCCATCCCGGCCACAGCTCCACGATGTCGTATCCGCCCGCCTGGATGGAAGCGGCGATCTTGGGCTGCAGGTCCGGCCAGTTCAGGAAGTCGGCGGCCACGGTGACCCCGTTGGCCTGCCCCCATTCCGCGGCCTGTTTTTTGTAGAGATCCTGGCCCGGGGCGATGAAATAGGTGCCCTGCAGGATCGACAACTTGGTCCCCTTTTTAATCGCCGGCGCCCCGAACACCTGACCCGGAAGGGTTCCCACGGCCGCAATTCCCAGGCCTGCGGCTCCGGCCTTGAGGAATTCGCGGCGGGTCAAATTCCCCTTTGCTTCTTTCTTTTTAGATTTGGTCATTATTATGACCTCCTTTCATGGCTTTGTTGCCATATGGCTAATAGAGTATTAGCAAAATTTCATGTCGACTGTCAACGTACAATGCTCAGGAAGTGTGGGGACCGCAGGATTTGACCCCCCAGCCGTGACTTTCCGCTGAGACTACCCTCCATAAATCCGCTTAAGCTGCTCCGCGCCCCACTCAATCGACGCCTTGGCATCACCGGACTGCACCGCCTTGGCATGGGTGTCCACGATGATATACTTCGACCAGGCGAGGGAGGCCTTTTCGTTGGGCTCGCCGGCATAGCCCTGGAGGCGGCCATACTTCGGCTGGTCGCGGAGGGCGGCCATCTTGGGGTCCTGGTTCCACATGGGGTCTTTAGCCAACCTTGCCGTGTGCTGCAAGTGGTAGCCTGCCTGGAGGCGCCACCACTCATCGTACTGCTTGTCCTGGAACCACCATTTCAGGAATTCCTTGGCCGCCGGGATGTTCTTGGAATTCTTCAGAATGGCAAACGTCCGGCTGCCCAGGTTGTAAAACCGGCCCGCCGGTCCCCGGGGGAAGAGCATATGGCTCATATCCTTGGCAATAGCCGGCTGGTTCTTTTTGGCTACCCAGTAGATACTGGCGCCGTTAATGGTGGAGGAAATCTGCTCGGCAAGGAACGCGCGGTTGTTGTTGCTGTCGTCCCAGGAGGTGCCGGTCTCGTCATAAGCAATCCTTCCAGGCCTGGATAAATCTCTTCATGGCGTCCACAAATTCCGGCTTGTTGAAGCGCACCGTCTTGCCGTCCTTGTCCACCTCCATGGCTCCGTTGCACCACATGTAGGGGTAGCAGAAACTCTGCGGGTCACCGGTGCTGTGGCCCAGGGCCTGTCCGAAGGGTTTGCCCTTGGCCTTCAGCTTTTTGCCGATGGCGAAATATTCATCCCAGGTCATGTCCAGCTTGGTGCCATCCTCCGCATCGGCCACGCCGGCTTCCTTGAACCAGCTGATCCGGTAGTTCACCGCCGTGCCGGAATGACCGAAGGGGATACCCAGGTACCTGCCCTTTACCTTGCACGAGTTCAGGACAAAAGTCTCAAAGCCCCCGCCCCGCCGTCCCACTTCTTCGGCGAGGTCGGTCAGATCCAGGAGATTTTTCTGGTAGAGAAAGTTCCAGATGGGCCAAAGCTCCACAATATCCACGCCGCCGGCCTGAATGGCGGCCGCGATCTTGGGCTGAAGGTCGGGCCAGTTGAGGAAATCCGTGACTGTGGTGACGCCCATGGCCTTCCCCCACTCCTGGGCCTGTTTCTTGTAAAGATCCTGGGCGGCGGGGATGAAATAGGTGCCCTGAAGGATGGATAGTTTGGTCCCCTTGATGGCTGCGGGCGCCTGTCCGAATACCTGCGGGGTACCTCCTCCCAGCTTCGCCAAGCCCACGGCCGCCGCCCCGGCGACTCCCGCTTTGAGAAAGTCACGACGGCTAAGCCCTTTCCTTTCCGTTCGTTTCTTCTTTTCCATAACCCCTCACCTCCATCGGTTATCTATTGGAGAGACCCCCAATAGTGAATCTCGGTTCCGGGTATGTCGGCCTTTCTTAGAGAGCTTCTCTAAGAAAGGATGGGAGCAAGAAGATTCATTTGGGCAGCAAGCGGAAGCGAGAAAAGGAGCCACTGCGCGGTTCTGCCCGCAAGCGGCCCCATTTAAGCATGTTTTGATCATGAAAACAATAAAAAAACCTAATTGGGCCAGATAAACACAGATGAACGCGGATAAGGAAGTGCCCAAAGTTACGAGTGCCTAAAATTAAAAACAGGGCTTTATCGCCTTTGACCCCGAACTCCCTACGGGCGCGCAGCAGCGCGCCCCTACAAACTCCGAACTTTTTTGGACGCGGATGAACGCGGATCAACATGGATGAAGCCATAAGAACAAAAAAAGATCAGAGCACAAGGCTCAGGGCATAAGGGAAAGGGTGGAGGGTGCAGGGGGCAGGGTGTAGAAGGCAGGGTGCCGGGAGCCAGGCTTTTTCTTTTTGCCTTGCACCCTGCACCCAGCTCCCTGCGCCCTACTTCTTTTGTCTGGCCAGCTGAATGGCCAGTTTGATGGCATCCACCATGGACTGGGGGTTGGCCCGGCCTTCTCCGGCCTTTCCGAAGGCCACGCCGTGGTCCACGGAGGTGCGGATGATGGGCAGCCCCAGGGTCATGTTGATCCCGCTCATCTTGTCCCACTCCTTGCCGCCGGGCTTCATGGAAAACCCTACCAACTTCACGGCAATATGCCCCTGGTCGTGGTACATGGCCACCACGGCGTCGTACTGCCTGCCCTTTCATCTTGGTGAAGACCGTATCCGGGGGTACCGGGCCTTCCACATTCCAGCCCTTCTCCTTGGCTTCTTCTATGGCCGGAATGATCTCTTTCTTTTCTTCATCCCCAAACAGGCCGTCTTCGCCCGGAATGGGGATTCAGTCCGGCGACCCCGATCCGCGGGTTTTCGAGCCCCAGCTGTTTTAAAAATTCATAGGTCAGGCGGATGACGGTGAAGACCCGTTCTTTTTTGATCCGGTCGCAGGAGTTTCTCATGGAGGTGTGCGTGGTCACATGGGAGACGCGGAAGGACCCGTGGGCCAGGAGCATGGCGTATTCCCTGGTGTTGGTGAGCTGGGCCAGAAGCTCGGTGTGGCCGGCGTAGTGGAACCCGGCTTTATTGATGGCCTCTTTGTGGATGGGGGCGGTCACGATGGCGCCAACCCGCCCCTCCATGGCCAGGGCCACGGCCTTTTGAATGTACTCGACCGCCGCTTTGCCGGGCATGGGGTCCACCTTGCCGTGTTTCAGCCTGGGGAAATCGATATTTTTCAAGTCCAGAACGGGGATCAGCAACGGGTCGTCCTGGGCCTGTTCGACCTCCGCGATGGGCTGAATTTTTAAATTGCTTTTGGCTATGGAAAGGGCCTGCTCCATGGTCCTGGCATCTCCGATGACGATGGGAAGGGCTTTCCGGTGCAGGTCTTTACGCTCCAGGGCTTTTACAATAATCTCCGGGCCGATTCCGGCGGCGTCGCCCATGGTAATGGCAATGGGAACTTTAGCTTTCTTTTTCATGATTTCCTCGCAGGTACTGAATGATCCGCCAGAGGGCGTCTTTTTCGCCGAACCCCCCCGCTTTGGTTACCATACGGAGTCCCTTGAAGGGCCCGTCCGTTAAAGTGCTGCAGGGAATTCCCGGCAAAACCTCTTCTTCAATAAGCAGGGCCGAAGAGGAGAGCCGCTCGCAAACCCCCATGGCCAGGTCTCCTCCGGTGAGAACGAGTCCCCCAAGCCGGACCTTCCCCAGGAGGTGAACCGCCGCCTTTCCCAGGACTCTGGAGATCATGGTTTCTTTTCCGGGAAGATGCTTCTGGAACGTCGTGGTAAGAATCGCGCCGTCTCCCTTCGCCAGAACCTCCACGAGGCTTTGAGCGGCTGCTTTGGCCTCCGATCCTGAAGTCCGGGGATTCGTTAAACGGCCCAGGTCCGGTTCCACCAGGGGAAAGCGGGAATGATTCCTGGCCATCTCGATCTGGTCGGCGGTCGTGGGATTGCGGCTGGCAGAGATGATCAGGAGGGAGCGCCGGGGCCGCTTTTTCCTCATCTTCCTGTGTTCCCGGCGGAAAGTAAGCTTCAGCTCATCGGCGAGTCCCACCGAGCCGCAAGGGAGAACCTGTCCGGCCAAGCGAGTGCAGGCTTGGGCGATGATTTTCAAATCGGATTGCAAAACCGCATCCAGCGACAGGAGGCGGGCCGGAGTCTCTTGGATCTTTTGGGCCAGGTAGGAAGCTCCTCTTCTTACTTCTTTGATTCCGATGAAGCCCACTCGCTCTCCGGTTTCTTTCTCCAGTAAACTGGAAACCCTTGATGTCCAGAGAGGGTGAAAAGGGTCCCGGGCATAGGCGGTCTTCAGCAGCGGGGTCCCATGAACCCGGAGGATTCCCCCTTCCACCGCCCGGCCCATCACCGGCACGGTGGGAACCACGACGGCCTTGGCGATTTTCTGGGCGTTCAGGATTGCCAGGGCTTCTTTTCCCACGTTGCCTCGCATGGTGGAGTCGATTTTTTTATAAATTCCCCCGGCTTTTAGCCGTCGGCAGATTCGGTAAACCCTGCGGTAAGCAACGTCTCCCGGAAGATTCCGACTGTTAGTGTTCAGGACCAGGGCCTGGGCTTGAGGCAGGGGCTGGTTCCAGTCCAGGGGGACGAGGGTGATCAGCCCTTTTTTCCGGAATTGGAGCCCCGTGTCCAGGGACCCCGTCAGGTCATCGGCTATCAGGGCGATCTCGGGAATGTTTTTTGGCGTGTTCATCAGCAATTAAGCTAACAAAAAAAGGAGTGTTAGGGCAAGGGATTTCAAATGCGGAATTCGGAATGCGGAATGCGGAATGAAAGAAGGAACATGAATTAATTCCTCTATTCCGCAATCCGCATTCCGAATTCCGCATTTGCCTGGGGCCTTGACAAAAGGCTGGAACATGATATAAAGAAAATGAATTTTTTCAAAAGGATTGGTCACCCAGACGGTCCCCTTTCGCCAGGTAATTTCCCCGCCGGGAAGGAATACGGAGAGCCGGCCATCGATCTTCGGCCTTTGGACAGCGAAGACGCGCGATTCATGCGGATTGCCCTTGAAGAGGCCGGGATGGCCGGAGAAGAAGGGGAAGTACCCATCGGGGCGGTTTTAGTCCTGGGAGGGGAAGTCATCGGGCGCGGTCGAAACCGCCCCATCACCCTGGCCGATCCGTCGGCTCACGCAGAGATCCTTGCCCTTCGCGAAGGGGCGCTGCGAGTCAAAAATTATCGGGTCCCCGGCAGCACTCTGTACGTGACCCTCGAACCGTGCGTCATGTGCGCGGGGGCCATTCTCCAGGCGAGGGTGGGTCGCCTGGTATTCGGAGCTGAAGATCCCAGGGGGGGCGCCGTTTCCTCCCTTTATTCTCTGCTGGAAGACCCCCGGCTCAATCACCGGGTAGAGGTGGCTTCCGGGATTCTTCAAGAAGAGTGCCGGGAACTCCTGCAGCGCTTCTTCCGGGAACGACGACAGAAAAATTTAACCGCAGAGAACGCAGAGGACGCAGAGGGTTAAATTAAAAGAACCAAATTGATAATCTCGTAAAAAGTTTGTTGGATCGTCACCCCGGCGAAAGCCGGGGTCCAGAACATCTTGAAATAACTGGATTCCGGCTTTCGCCGGAATGACGGACGAAGTGACCTTTGCAAGAAGCTCTATTATTAATATTTCATTTTCTCTGTGTTCTCTGTGACCTCTGTGGTGAATGGGTATTTCCGGAGAGGTACCGAAGTGGTCGTAACGGGGTCGACTCGAAATCGACTTGGGGGCCAAAAGCTCTCACGTGGGTTCGAATCCCACCCTCTCCGCCATGCACCACGTAGGGTGCATGGCGGCCCTGAACTCCACGTAGTTCAGGGCGCCAAAAAGAATTGAATGGGACACAGATAAACACAGATTTGAAAAATATAATTGAAATCTAAAATTACTCGATAGGTTTTTCTCTGTGTTCATCTGTGTATATCTGTGTCCCACTAATTTGAATTTTTGCAGTTGCGGAGAGATGACCGAGCTGGCCGATGGTGCACGACTGGAAATCGTGTGTTCTGCCAAAAGCGGAACCGAGGGTTCAAATCCCTCTCTCTCCGCCACGAACCACGTAGGGTTCGTGGCAGCCCTGAACTCCACGTAGTTCACGGCGCCACAAAAAATTATAATTGGACACAGATAAACACAGATAAACACAGATTTTAAAGAAAAATGCAGAAGTATTTGGAATTATTTTTTGAATCAATCCTGTTCCGACTCATTTGTTTAGTGTTCATCTGTTTATCGTGTCATTAGTCTCTGCGTTAAAAGTATCTGCTGTCCCAATAAAATTATTATGATAGCCGGGTCCTGCGCAACGAAACGTTACTAACCCCGTCAGATCCGGAAGGAAGCAGCGGTCGTAACTTCTTTCGTGTGCCGCAGGGGAGCCTGGCTATCACCCCCATAAACAGCAGAGCGCATAGAGCATAGCGCGAAGAGGAAAGCGAAAAATTAGCTATGTGCTATGCGCTTTGCGCTATGCCTGGAAGTCGAGATGTCCTATAAAGTCCTAGCCCGGAAGTATCGCCCCCAAACCTTCGAAGATGTGGTCGGGCAGAAGCCCATCACCCAGGCCCTGCAGAATGCTATCGCCACAAAACGCGTGGCCCATGCTTACCTGTTCGCCGGATCGCGGGGTGTGGGAAAGACCTCGGTGGCCCGCATCCTGGCCAAAGCCCTGAACTGCCAGGAAGGCCCGACACCCCATCCCTGCGATCACTGCAGCTTCTGCCAGGAGATCAAGGACGGGATTTCGGTGGATGTACTGGAGATCGACGGGGCCTCCAACCGGGGGATCAACGAGATCCGGGAACTGCGGGAGAATGTGAAGTATCTTCCTTCCAAGAACAAATACAAAATCTACATCATCGACGAAGTTCACATGCTGACCACCGAGGCTTTCAACGCCCTCCTGAAAACCCTGGAAGAACCGCCTCCCCATGTGATCTTCGTCTTTGCCACCACGGAGCCGCACAAGATCCCCCTCACCATCCTCTCGCGCTGCCAGAGGTATGACTTTAAACGGATCCCCTCCTCCTCGATCCTCGATCAATTGAAGAAAATCGCCTCTGAGGAAGGGATGGAAGTGAGCGACCCCGGCCTCCACCTCATCGCCCGGCAGGCCCAGGGATCCATGCGCGATGCCCAAAGCCTCCTGGACCAGGTTTTTTCCTTCAGCGGGCCGAAGGTTTCCGAGGAAGAGGTCATCGAAGCCCTGGGGATCATCGACCGCAAAATTCTCCATGAAACGATTCAATCCCTGGCCGAAGGGAATCGGGAGCGCCTGCTGCAGATCGTGGAGGAGGTGTACACCTTCGGATACGACCTCAAGGAGTTCTGCGGGGAGCTGGCCCAACTCATGCGAGACCTTCTGGTGCTGAAGCTTCTTCCCCAGGGGCCGCGAGAAGCTTCCGGCCTCATTGACCTGCCCGAGGAAGAAATCCGGGATCTCGCCGTCCAGGCGGAGAAATTTTCCCGGGAGGAGATCCACGCCCTTTTTCGGGCCCTTCTGGCGGCCCACGAAGAAGCGGCCCGGTCCGCCTTTCCCCGGCTCATCCTGGAGATGACCCTGACCCGGGTGGCCCGAAGGAAACCGGTTCTCTCGGTGGAAGAAGTCCTGGAAAAATTGCAGGTCATGGAAGAACGGCTCCTCGCCGGAGGCCTGACCGCCATTCCGGCCCCCTCCTTGCCCGCCGCCCCTCCGCCCGTCAAGCGGCCGGCTGTTCCGGAAGAAGTGGAAGAAGCGGAAGAAGAAGCCGAAGGGGTTCCGGAAGCGGCCGGTCCAGCGGAGGAGGCAGTCGGAGAGACGGCCGGGGGGCTTTCCGGGGAGAGCCAGGAAAGCTGGAAGGAGTTCGTCAGTTTCGCCAAGAAGAAAAAACCCCCATTTGCTTCCCTTCTGGAACACGGCCGGCCCCTGATTTTGGAGGAAAACCGGCTGGAGGTCGGTTACCCGGAAAAGTCCTTTTACCTGGAACGAATGCAGGAGACGGACAACCTGAATTTTCTGCAGAATCTGTCTCAAGAGTTCTTCAAGCGGAAACTGCGAGTGAAAGTAACCGGCGTCAACCCGGGGGCCCTGCCCCGGGGACCGGTCCCGGAGAGCCCGGCGGAGAAGAAGAATTCAAAGCGGGAGAAGGAAGAGGAGGCTTTGAACCATCCCCTGGTCCGGGATGCGATCAATGTCTTCGGGGGACGGGTCGTGGAGATTAAAAATCGATGAGGAGGCGGCAATGACCAAGGGGTTCGGAAATATCATGCGGCAGGCCCAGCAGCTCCATTCCAAGATGCTCAAGGTGCAGGAGGAGATGGCGGCCAGGACCGCAGAGGCTTCGGCGGGCGGAGGCATGGTGACTGCCGTGGCCAACGGCCGCCAGGAACTCCTATCCATCAAAATTGAAAAAGAAGTGGTCAATCCGGAAGATGTGGAGATGCTCCAGGACCTGATCGTGGCCGCGGTCAACGCGGCCCTGAAGAAGGCGCAGGAGATGGTCTCCGAAGAGATGAAAAAACTCACCGGGGGGATCGACATCCCCGGTTTGATGTGAGCCGGCCATGACCGTCCAGCATGCCCAGCCGATCAACCGTCTGATTCAGGAACTCACCAAGCTTCCGGGAGTGGGGGAGAAGACCGCTTCCCGGCTGGCCATGCATATTCTGCGCGGCTCCCGGGAAGACGCCGAAGGGCTCGCCCGGGCCATCCTGGAGGTGAAAGAGAAGATCCGGTTCTGCGGTCAGTGTTACAACCTGACCGACCAGGACCCCTGCCGCCTCTGCCAGGACCCGAAACGGAACCGGGAGCTCCTCTGCGTGGTCAGCAGCCCGGAAGACCTGATAGCCCTGGAAAAGAGCGGGGGATTCCGGGGCCTCTACCATGTGCTCCACGGAGTCCTTTCGCCCCTGGAAGGGGTGGGTCCCAAGGACCTGAGGGTGAACGAGCTTCTCGCCCGTTTGCAGGGGGGAGAGGTAAAAGAAGTCATCGTGGCGACCAACCCTTCGGTGGAGGGAGAAGCCACGGCGCAGTACCTTTCCCAGATCATCAAGCCCCTGAATATCCGGGTGACACGCATCGCCCGCGGGGTTCCCATGGGAGGGGACCTGCAGTATATCGATGAGGTCACCCTGAGCAAATCCCTGGAAAACCGAAGTCCGCTATAAAGGCGGAATATTGGAATATTGGAATGATAGGAGTTAAAAAAGACCTGGAATATTGGAATGATGGGTTCAGAAATAAGAATTAAAGATGAGGTCTGGTTTTTACCCATTATTCCACTATTCCATTATTCCATCATTCCATGAGAGGCTCATGTCCCTTCAAAATCTACAATACCCTGACTGGCAAGAAAGAGGAGTTCATTCCCCTGGAAGAGGGGAAGGTGAAGATGTATGTCTGCGGGGTCACGGTGTACGACCGGTGCCATATCGGCCACGCCCGGGCGGCCGTGGTCTTCGACGTGATCTACCGCTTCCTGCGTCACCTGGGTTACCAGGTGACCTACGTTCAAAACTACACCGACGTGGATGACAAGATCATCAAGCGGGCCAATCAGGAAGGGGTATCCAGCCAGGTCATCGCGGAGCGCTACATCCAGGAGCATGCGCAGGATATGGAGGCCCTGGGCATGGAGAAGCCCACCCACCAGCCCAAGGCCACCGAAAACATTCCCCAGATTGTCGCCCTCGTCCAGAAGCTGGTGGACAAAGGATTCGCTTACGTCGTCGATGGGGACGTCTATTTCTCGGTGGAAAAATTCGGCCCTTACGGGAAGCTCTCCGGGCGGGACCTGGAAGAGATGAAAGCCGGCGCCCGGGTGGAAGTGGATGAGAGAAAGAAGAACCCCCTGGATTTCGCCCTGTGGAAAGCCAGCAAGCCGGGGGAGCCTGAGTGGGAAAGCCCCTGGGGAAAGGGAAGGCCGGGATGGCATATCGAATGCTCGGCCATGAGCCAGCGCTACCTGGGGGAGAGCTTTGACATCCACGGAGGGGGCAAGGACCTGATCTTCCCCCACCATGAGAACGAAATCGCCCAGTCAGAGGCGGCCTCCGGCAAGCCCTTCGTGCGCTACTGGGTGCACAACGGATTCGTGAACATTAATCAGGAGAAGATGTCCAAATCCCTGGGGAACATCCTTCCCATCCGGGACCTGCTTCAGGATTACCATTCGGAGGCCGTGCGTCTCTTTCTTCTTTCCAACCACTACCGCAGCCCGGTGGATTTCTCCCCCCAGCATATGGTCGAGGCCGGCGCGGGCCTGGACCGTTTCTACACCGCCTTGATGGGCATCGAGGAGTTTTTGTCCGCCAAGGGGGAGGTTCCCTCTCCGAACGCCGCCGGGCTCAAGGGAGCGGCCAAAGAAGTTTTCGAGAAGATCTCCGCGGCCCGGCATAGCTTTAGCGAAGCCATGCAGGATGATTTCAACACCGCTCAGGCCCTCGGGTACCTTCATGACCTTGCCCGGATGCTGAACCGGGTGCTGGCGGACAAGGGTTTCCGGAAAGACCTGGCGGCCGCAGCTCTCCTGAGCCAGGGAAAGGATTGCCTCCTGACCGCGGGAGAGGTCCTGGGTCTCTTCCGGGTGAAACCGGGCGAATATTTTGCCGATCAGCGGCGAAGGTTCCTTCGGGCCAAGGGGATGAAAGAAGAGCAAGTCCTGGACCTGATCGCCCGGAGAGAGGCGGCGCGGAAAGAAAAAAACTGGGCCCTGGCCGATGAAATCCGCCGGGAGGCGGCGGCACTGGGAATCGCCCTCGAAGACGGGCCCAGGGGAACAACGTGGAGACCGGCCGGCTGATAGTTCGGAGTAATGTGGTTCGGAGTTCGGAAAAAACCGTTCCGGGTTGTGAGTTAGAAGCCCGGGCGGGAAAGAGAAACAAGTAACGAGTAACGAATAACAAATAACATTGTATCTGTTTTGGACTCCGAACTCCCAACTAAATTACTCCGAACCCAAGAATATTCCTTTCCCTTCAATTTGGGTGTATAATCCACCCATGCGGATCTGTCACGCTTGCGGGAAAGAGGTCAAATTTCAGGGCGGGGTGAGCCGGCAGGAGATTTGCCCGCATTGCCGCGGTGACCTCCACTGTTGCCTGAACTGCAGCCTGCACGATCAATATGCCCATAATCAATGCCAGGAGCCGAGCGCTGAATGGGTGAACGACCGGGGAAAAAATAATTTCTGCGAGTACTTTGCTTTTAAAGAATCAGCCGGCCTGGGGAAGGTGCGCCGGGAACGGGATGAGGCCCTGGCGAAACTCGAAGCCCTTTTTAAAAAGAAACCCTAAAGGAGGTTCATTAAGATCCAAAAGATTTTCGGGAATACCCTGGGCCTGAAACCTTCGCAAACCAGGAAGATCCTGGCCCTCTACCACCGAAGAGTCCCGCCGCAGCGGGTCATCACGCCTGAACTTGCCCGAACCCTGACCGAATTATCCCAAGACACCAACCGCCAGCTGGCCCTCTTGATCGACCGGGGGGGAAACGTTCGGTACGTCATTGTCGGGGGACCCTGCCGGGATCTGGATTCCCGACCTTTCCGCTTTCCGCCTGGGCAGCGGACCCCGCCTCCGGGGCCTTCGTTGCGTTCATACCCATTTAAAAGGGGAGCCCCTGAGCCATGACGACCTGACCGACCTGGCCCTCCTGCGGCTGGACTTGATGGCGGCGATCGGGGTCCTGGAATCCGGTCTTCCCGGGGACATTTTCCTGGCCAACCTGATGCCCATGAATGAGGCGGGAAAGAGCTGGCGCTGCTGGGACCCCCTGCCGCTGGCCAATCTGGATGTAAATGCCCTGGAAATCATACAGGCCCTGGAGGAAGAGTTTCGCCGGTCTCAGAGGGTGCGGGAAGCGGGGGACCGGCGGGACCGGGCCATCCTGGTTCACGCGTCCTCGGCCCCCAGGTGGGCCATTGAGGACTCGCTCAACGAGTTGGCCGATCTGGCGGATTCGGCCGGGGTCCTGGTTCTGGACAAACTCGGCCAGAGGCGCCACCAGTTTCATCCCCGTTTTCTCATGGGGCGGGAGAAGCTGATGGATCTTTCCATCCGGGCCTTTCAGCAGGGAGCCGACCTCCTCATCTTCGACCAGGAGCTGAATCCCAGCCAGATGCGCTCGATCGCCGACCTCACCGAGCTGCGGGTCATTGACCGGACCCAGCTCATCCTGGACATATTTGCCCAGAGGGCTCATACCCGGGAAGGAAAGCTCAAAGTGGAGCTGGCCCAGCTGAAATACCTGCTTCCCCGGCTCACGGCCAAAGACAGCGGGCTTTCCCGTCTGACCGGAGGAATCGGGGGACGCGGTCCGGGCGAGACGAAGCTGGAGGTTGACCGGCGGAAGGTTCGGGACCGCATCCACCGGTTGACGAAAGAGATGGAGGGGATGAATCGGAGCCGGGAAGTCCGCCGGCTCCAGCGGGAGAAGAATCAGATACCGGTGATCTCCATCGTGGGATACACCAACGTGGGCAAATCGACCCTGCTGAATGCGCTGACCAAGAGCCGGGTTTACGTGGAAAACAAGCTCTTCGCCACTCTGGACCCCACCACCCGGCGCCTTCGCTTCCCCCGGGAGAGGGAAGCCATCATCACCGACACGGTGGGATTTCTCCGGGATCTGCCCAAGGACCTGATGGATGCCTTTCGGGCGACGCTGGAAGAGCTGAGAGACGCCGACCTCCTCCTGCATGTGATCGATATCAGCCATCCCCGGTTCGAAGATCAGATGGCCGCGGTGGAAAAGATCCTGGAGGAACTGGACCTGAAGCAGATTCCCCTCCTCCGGGTGTTCAACAAGGCGGACCGGCTTGATCCAGACACCGCCCGGAGACTCAGCCAGGCTTTTGACGCCATCTGCATTTCGGCGCTGAAGCCGGAGACCTTTCCTCCGCTCATCGAAAAGATGGAGATGGTCTTCTCCCGCCAGAAAAATGGAGTTTTTCCCTCTCCCACTTCCCAAGAAGTCCCCATGGATTACCCGGTGCCGGAGGCGGTCTGAAGCAAGAGTTCGGGTTACGTGGTTCGGAGTTCGGAGATAATGCATGGAAAGATCAACCTGCAGCATAAATCTTCTGAAACGATGTTTTTCGCTCAGACCAGCGTGCAAACTCCGAATCCAAGCTCGAACCCGAACCAAACTCCGAACTGATATCGGTTGAATCCGAGCCTCAAATCGGTATAATGAGAGTAAAAGAATATTCTCCGTAGGGCTGAGTCAGATGCCCATTTACGAATACGAAGCCGCGTCTCCCGGAAGAAAATGTCGGAAGTGCTCATTCGTCTTTGAGGTCCTACAGCGGATCTCCGATCCTCCACTCGCTTCCTGCCCGGAATGCGGCCGGGAGGTCCGGCGCAGAATTTCCCGGCCGCGGGTCATCCTCCCGGGTTCGGCCCGGGGACAGGACGAGGTGGAGCGGAAGGTGGCCGATTACGAAAGCAAGGGAATGTACAGCCATGCCGCGGAGCTGGCGGACAAAGAGAGCGAGAAACCGGACAAAGCCCGCCTGAAAGAACGGGCCATGGAGAACTACAAGAAGGCGGGGTACAATTTTTAACATCAGTTCGGAGTAACGTAGTTCGGAGTTCGGTAAAAATCGCTCCGGGTTGTGAGTTGGAAGCATGGGCGGGAACGAGAAACGAGTAACGATAAATTACGTTTAACCGAACTCAAACTAAAGCTGCATTCATCTTGAACCCACCGGGATTTAGAAAGTTGATCAAAAATTTGCGAAAATCACCAAAGAAAAAACGTCCTTCCTCCCCCTTTTCCCCCAAAGAAATCCTGAGCATCATTCGGGCTCGAAAAGGCCAGCCGTTCACTCTGACCGACATCGCGCAGGCTCTCGATGTGGATCCCATGCCGGCGGAAGGAATTGCGCCAGACTCTTCGCGCCCTGGTGGACGACCGGAAGATCGTGAAACTGGACCGGCGGCATTACGGCCTTCCTCCGCAGGGAAACGTCATCATCGGGCGGGTTCAGGCCCACCGGGATGGATACGGTTTCCTGATTCCCGAAGATTCCGGTCTCCCGGACATTTTCCTGTCCCGGCGGGAGGTCCAGGAGCTGATGCACCGGGACAAGGTAGCCCTCCATCTCCCGCGGAAAGAGCGGGGCCGGAGAAAGGCGCCGAGGGTCGTCGAGGTCCTGGAAAGGGCCAACCGCCGGGTGGTGGGCAGGTACGAGGAAGGGACCCGATGGGACCGGGTCGTTCCCGATGAACAGCGGCTCGTGCAGCCCATCCGCATCCCGAAAAAAGCTTCCGGGGGCGCGCGGGAGAATCAGATGGTCCTGGCGGAGATCACCCATTATCCGGCCGGGAAGGAGGGGCCTGAAGGGAAGGTCCTGAAGGTCCTGGGCGACCCGGGTGACCCCCGCCTGGATTCGGAGATCATCATCCACAAGTATGATCTTCCGGACGCCTTTCCGCCTCCGGTGCTGAAAGAGGCTTCCACGGTGCCCCCGGTGGTTCCGGAAGCCTGGGCGGGCAAAACGGAGAGATCTCCGGGCAATCCCTTTCGTGACCATTGATGGAGAGACCGCCCGGGACTTCGACGATGCGGTGGCGATTTCCCGGGAACCCGGGGGGAAGCTGAAGCTCTGGGTCTCCATTGCCGACGTCAGCCATTATGTCAAAGAGGATTCGGCCCTGGACAAGGAGGCTTTCCAGCGGGGAACCAGCGTCTATTTCCCGGAGCGGGCCCTGCCCATGCTGCCGCCCTCTCTCTCCACCGGGATCTGCAGCCTGAACCCCGAAGAAGACCGGCTCTGCATGACCGTCACGATGGAGTTTGACGAGCAGGGAGGGATTCTCCGGACTGATTTTTTCCCGAGCGTAATCCACAGCCATGCCCGCCTGACCTATACCCGGGTCAAAGAAATGCTGCAGCAGGATAAGCATGAACCGGTGGCCCGCCACCCGGGCCTCTCCGAGGACCTGCGGACCATGGCCGACCTGTGCCGGAAGCTCCGGGCCAAGCGGATGGAAAGGGGCTCCATCGACTTCGACCTCCCCGAGCCCGAAGTGATCCTGGATGTCCAGGGGCAGATCGAAGAGATCGTCAAGAGGGAGAGGCACATCGGCCACCAGATCATCGAAGAGTTCATGATCGCCGCCAATGAGGCCGTGGCCCGTTTCCTGGATCGGCAGGAAGCCCCTTCGCTGCACCGGGTCCATGAGGCGCCGGATGCGAAGAAAGTGGAGGAGTTCAAGGAATTCGTCGAGCATTTGGGCTACCCCTTTCCCCTGAAGGCCAAACTCCAACCCAGGATTTTCCAGAGATTTCTGGAACGGGTCCGGGGAAAGCCGGAAGAGAAAAGCGTAAACTACCTGCTCCTCCGTTGCATGAGGCAGGCCCGCTACTCGGAAACCAAGCCGGGCCATTTCGCCCTGGCCGCGGACCATTACCTTCACTTTACCTCCCCCATCCGCCGCTACCCGGACCTGGTGGTCCACCGGATCCTCAAGGAAGTTCTCCAGCACGGGGGGATGCCGGAAAAACGAATCCCGCGCTGGCAGAAGAAGCTTCCGGCGATTGCCGAACATTCCTCCCAGAGGGAGCGGGTGGCCATGGAGGCGGAACGGGAGATCGTGGACCGCAAGAAGGTCCAGTTCATGCGGGACAAGCTGGGCCAGGAGTTCAACGGCTACATCTCGGGGGTCGTCCCGTTCGGAATTTTCGTGGAGCTGGAAGACTTTTTCATCGAAGGGCTGGTTCACCTGACCCGGCTCCCCGAGGACCACTATGAATTCCTGGAGAAGAAGCATACCCTGGTCGGAAGGAGGCTGAACCGGCTCTTCCGCCTGGGAGACCGGGTGCGGGTCCGCGTCGAAGCCGCCAGCCTGGAGCGCCGCCAGGTTGATTTCGGCCTTGTCCAGTGATATAGAAAAACAGGGTTTATCCGCAGATTACACAGATTACGCAGAGAGCATAGAGGCATAAATACTATGCATTCTGCTATTTTTTCTCTGGAAGTCATCCGTGTTTATCCGCGTCCCCATCAAGGTGTCGGAGTCATAGTATGGGCGCAGGTAGTCTGGCATCGTCCGTAGTTAATTCTGATGTCAAGCATTCGATAAACTAGTCTGGTCTTAACTTTAGGCATTTCGCAATTTTAGGCACTTTTTTATCTGCGTTCATCTGTGTCCCAATAAAGTTTTAGATTGCGGTTCTGCCGCGGCAAAAGAATTATGGATGTCATCCGGAAAGCAAAAGATTTCGGGCGGGCCTTCAAAAACCCGGTCCTCACTCTGGGGAACTTCGACGGAGTCCACCTTGGCCACCAGCGCATCTTCCAGCAGGTTTGCCGGAAAGCCAAAGAGATCGGCGGGGAGGCGCTGGCCTATACCTTTGCTCCCCATCCCGTCCAGCTTTTGAAACCGGGACAGGAACCGTTTCTTCTCCTGTCCATAGCGGAAAGAATCCGGCTGATCGGCGAGGCGGGAATGGACGTGACCATCTGCGCCCCCTTCACTCCCGAATTCGCCTCTCTGACCGCCGAGGAATTCGTGAGGGACATCCTGCACCGGCAGATCGGGGTCCGCCAGGTTTACGTGGGCCAGAACACCTCTTTCGGCCGGGGCCGCACGGGAAGCGTCTCCCTGCTGAAGGAATTCGGGAAGCGCTACGGTTTTGCCGTGGAGGCCGTGGAAGCGGTGGATGTGAAGGGGACCCTGGTTTCCAGCAGCCGGATTCGAAGGCTCATCCGGCAGGGAGATATTCCCGGAGCCACGGAAATGCTGGGGCGCCACCCCCTCCTCGTCGGAGAGGTCATCCACGGTTATGGAAGGGGAAGCAGGAAGCTGGGGTTCCCCACGGCGAATCTGAAGGTCGAAGAGGTACTCGTTCCCAGACCTGGAATCTACGCGGTTTGGGCCGTTTACGAGGGGCATAGGTTTCCGGGGGTAGCCAACCTGGGTTGGAACCCTACCTTCCAGGACCATAAATTTTCCATCGAGGTTCATATCCTCAACTTCGACAAAGAAATCTACGGACAGCCGCTGCGCGTGGAATTCGTGGAACGCCAGCGCGACGAAGTAACCTTCCGCGGTCCTGAAGAACTGATTGCCCAGATCAAAAAGGACGTTGAGCAGGCCAAGAGAATCTTAGGGGTCGATTGAATCTCATTTCCAACAGAAGCCTCCTTTAAATATTCCCCCCCTTTATAAAAGGGGGGCAGGGGGGATTTCTGAGGGAACCATGCCCCGCTGCCGCCTTTGTAACTTCTCCTCAAATCCGGTCTCCAAAGAAATCGGGGTCTGCGCGAATTGCCTGAAAGCAAAACCCGAGGAGGCCCTGCCTCTCGCTCTGCAGGCCCACCGGAAGAGCCGGGCCGCCTATCACCTGCCTGAGACAGCCCCGAAGGTCGATCAGGGAATCCGCTGCAACCTCTGCGTGAATGAATGCCGGATTCCCGAAGGCGGCCTGGGGTTTTGCGGGCTGAGGAGAAACCAGGGAGGGAAACTCACCGGGGTTTCCGCAGAAGAGGGCAAGCTCTCCTGGTACTACGATCCCCTGCCTACCAATTGTGTAGCCGACTGGGTTTGCCCCGGCGGCACCGGGTCCGGGTTTCCCCGATATGCCCATTGCTCAGGCCCGGAGAGAGGATACAAGAATCTCGCCGTTTTCTTCCATGCCTGCACCTTCAACTGCCTCTACTGCCAGAACTGGCATTTCCGCGAGGAAACGCTAAAACCCCTCACGACTCCCGTGAGCCGCCTGGTCTCCGATGTGGACGAAAAAACCTCCTGCATATGCTATTTCGGGGGTGACCCGGCGGCCCAACTCCCCTTTTCCCTGGCCGCCTCCCGAAATGCCCTGGCAGAGAAGAAAAGAAAAATCCTCCGCATCTGCTGGGAGACCAACGGGTCCATGCATCCCGGCCTCCTGGATGAAATGATTGACCTGGCCCTGGGCTCGGGCGGTTGCATCAAGTTCGACCTGAAGGCCTGGGATGAAAACCTGCACAGAGCTCTAACCGGGATCCCCAACCGGAGGACCCTGGAGAATTTCCGGAGGGCAGGCGAGAAGGCAGGGACCAGACCCGATCCTCCCCTGGTCATCGCCAGCACCCTTTTAGTCCCCGGGTACGTGGAGGAGGAAGAGGTAAGATCCCTCGCCCGTTTCATTGCTTCCATCAACCCCGAGATCCCCTATAGTCTCCTGGGGTTCTATCCCCATTTTTTCATGTCCGATCTGCCTTTCATCCCCAGATCGACCGCCGAAAAATGCCTCCAGGCCGCCCGGGAGGAAGGTCTTAAAGCCGTAAAGATTGGCAATATTCATCTTGTCCGATAGCAGCTGTTCTTCCATCGAAATCTTTGAAATTGCTTCCTTTCGATTAAAATCGTAAAATGAGCCGAAAATTGGGCATAACAGATTTCAGTTGAATTTGACTTTCCCCTCTCGCCCCGGTCCCGGGGGAGAAGGGAAGGGTGAGGGGGCCTGTCATATTAAAATGGTAGGCGAAGATTCCCAGATTTGTGGTTTTAAGAATTAAAATCCGGGGAGACCCGAATGATGAGCAACACCAAGACCCCCCCCAATCTATACATCATCGCTGGACCTAATGGAGCAGGGAAAACAACCTTTGCGCGGGAATTCCTGCCCAATTACGCGAAAACTCTTGAGTTCATAAATGCAGACCTGATTGCAGGGGGATTATCGCCTTTTGTTCCCGAAAGGGCAGCCATACAGGCTGGAAGAATCATGCTGGAACAGATTCAGACTCTGAGTAGTCAACGAAAAGATTTCGGGTTTGAGACGACTTTGTCGGGGAAGGGTTACGTTAGTCTTTTTAAGGATTTGAAAAAAAAGGGTTATGAAATCCATCTTTTTTTCCTATGGATTCCAGATCCTGAATTGGCGATTGAGCGCATAGCCAACCGGGTGCGAAGAGGGGGACATAAAATTCCGGACGATGTTGTAAGGCGACGGTTTGAAAGGGGATTGAAAAATTTATTTCAGCTTTACCGTCCTTTAGTTGATTCTTGGGCAATTTTTGATAACTCGCAAAATATTCCCCGGTTGATAGCTTTTAAAGATTCAGGAAAGCTGATGCTAATAGATCGGATTTCATATGCCGAGCTCTTAAAAAGAGGAAAATATGAGAAAGAGTAAAAACCCCGCCAGGATTCCCCTTGCTATTCGTGCGGAGGAGGCTTTGAAAAAAGCCGTTGCCGAGGTTATAGCCGACCATAAGCGAACTGGAGATCCCATTGCTGTTTGGCGAGATGGTAAAGTTGTTCATCTTAGGCCAGATGAAATCGAAACCCGGGAATCTCGAGCAGAATATGTAGCCCCTCGCAAAAAGAAGAGAAAGGCTTAGTTTATTGTTCGCTCATCCCCTGATGACATGGAGAGCAAAATGGACGACAAACCGGACCATCTCGGCCATCGGAAGAGGTTAAGAAATCGGTTCCAGAAGGGGGGAGGCGACGGGCTGCAGGATTATGAGCTGCTGGAGCTTCTCCTTACCTACGCCATCCCCCGGAAGGATGTCAAACCCTATGCCAAGGCTTTAATCAAACGCTTCGGAAGCCTTGCCGGTGTCCTGGATGCGAGCCAAAAGGATCTGGAAGAGGTGGCCAAGATCGGACCTATCTCCTCCACCCTGATTCGCCTGGTCAAAGAAATCTGCGCGGCTTATCTGGCGGAGAAGATCAAAGGAAGGGAGGTTCTCTCTTCACCCCAGGCGGTTCTGGACTTCGCCCGGATGAAGCTGACGGGCTTGCCCCATGAAGCCTTCATGGTCATTTTTCTGGACTCCAAAAACCGGGTTCTGGATCATAAGATAATGCAGGAAGGAACGGTGGACAGGGCGGTGATCTACCCCCGCCGCATCGTGGAAGAGGCCCTGGCCCGGCGTGCGGCCGGGATCATCTTCGTCCACAACCACCCCAGCGGGGACGCCCAGCCGTCCCCGGAGGATAAGAACCTCACCCGTTCCCTAGTGGAGGCCGCCCGCACCATCGATCTCCGGGTCCTGGACCATTTGATCGTTGGGAAGGAAGGATACTGCAGCTTCGTCGAATCCCGCCTGATGCCAGGCTCTTAGGGGAAAAAGTGACCAAAGTTTTCCCGAGAGACATGACCATCCGTAAGCTCACTCAGAACCAACGTGCCTTATCTTTGTTGCCAGGGCCCCCTCCCTCGCTCAGAAATCATTTGATATCTGGCCAGAATTAGGCCATAATATTCTCGTGCCCTATCGAATCGTATTTACCGAAAATGCGGTTGATGATTTTAACTCCCTGAATGCTCGATGGCGAGCAATAATCCGCGATTCTATTCGTATTTTTTTGACGCACGAACCAACAAGGCAAAGCAGGAGCCGAATTAGGAGATTGAAGGATTTGCGCCATCCACAATTTAGGCTAAGAGTGGGTGAAATCCGGGTTTTTTATGATGTGACCGAAACGGATGTGGTAATTATTGCTATTATGCCCAAGGACAAAACAATCGAATGGCTAAAGGAGCAAGGGATAAGATGATTAAGGTGCCGCTCTCAAAAGTAAAAGATAATTTTTCCGAGTTCATCAAGAAGGCGGGCAAAGAGGAGGTCATTGTAACCATCCATGGCCGCCCCGCCGCGGTGATCGTGGGATTCGAAGATGAAGATGACTGGCTGGAATATCGTCTGCTGAAAGACGATAAATTCCTGGCTCGAATCGCTGAATCAAGGCGGCAATATAAAGAAGGGAAATATAAAACGCTGGAAGAGCTACCTTGAGAATGGTCAGAAAGGCCCTTGAAGCCTGGTCGCATCCAGGATGTGGAACGGACCATCTACAAAGCTGCACCCATGGAGCTTCGTCGAATCCCGCCTGATGCCAGGCTCTTAGCGGAAATAGCATCCAAGATTTGCCCTGGGCACAAGGGATCCCGGTGCCAGTGAGAAAGTTACGCAACGCAGGGAACAACATCGCCTCTCCCACTGGCTTTTTGATGTTCGGCTCGGGGATCAGGGAGCAGTGATAATCCCTATTTTTTCAATTGGAAGGAAGTCAGTTCCCAGTTGAAAATTTCCTTAGACTCTCCAACCCAAGATTTATCATATTCACATTTCACAAAATATTTTACATCCGGCGAATACCAATAATACCCCTTATATTCAGAAGCAGGACCAGGAAACATGCCTATCTGCTGGGCTTCATTGCCTCTAATAAACTCAATCTTTAACGTCCTAAACTTCCCTGCTTTAACCCCGATATCTTCCCATCCTAATAGTTTCATTTTTTCATAATAATCATAATTGGGTATGCCCCGACTGGTTTGGACTGGCCGCGGAAATACTGCTTTTGCAGAATACTTATGTTGCCATTGCTTCCCAGGGCTAAGAGGGAAATTGAAAATATTTTTTAGCCCCAATATATACTTTCTCTGTTTGTCTCCTTCAAGAGTGTAAATCCTTTGCAGAGTGGATTTATCAAATATTGTCGTATGAAAACCCTGCCGTTCGAAAGAACAGATATTATCTGAGAATTTTACAACGTAACCATTTGAGTCAACTTTTAGAAACTTCGATCGTTCCTTCACCGGTAAAAAACCATTTATCCCCCACACTCCAGACTGGGGCATCAACCTTTTCTTGCCCCAATACCATTGCCGGAAGAAACAGGATCAGCCATCCTAAAAAAACCATCTTCTTCATTGCTTTACCCTCCTTTTAATTTTTTTAAAGAAAACATGAGAAAGGCTCCAAAGGGAAATAGAACCCCTCCGAAGCCTATCGTGTGGGCATCTTCCAGTTTCTTCCTTTCATGGTTCCTCCACGCGGGGATGAATCCTCCACCCAAATTAAAGAAGGGAAGCTGTAATCCTTGCCCACCAAGAATGAAGTCTTCTATGAATAAGATTCTCTGATGGTTGACATGTGCTTTTAAAAATATTAATATCCGCCTATATACTTCACCGTTCGAACCGTCATATTTTTTTAAATCCCTCCTAACCATTCCAAATATTGAAATTTTCCAAATGAATTTGGGTGCTTGCAGAATGATCAAAAATGCCATACAAATTGACCTGAATGAATTCAAGCTCCATCTTCACCTCAAAAACAGAATCCAATTAACGCTTCATTTCAATTCACCTTCCCGAAGATTTTATCTCTCCGTCATCGCCCTGGTCGTTAACGAGATGAAAAAATTAGGCAAAATTCAAATCCATCCTCCTCCAAGATCATCTTGACTTGCTTGCGTTACTGAATGAATCTGTTGGAGGCGCTGCCGGGTCCTCCGACAAGGAAAATCTGCTGCCGAGAATTTACCGTAAATGGAAGGACGCCCTCCCGAACCTGGAGGAGGCCCCGCTTTTCAAAGTGCTTGGAAAGAAGAGGGAAGATGCGGATGGGGGAGTCGGCAAAATCTACTCATTTACCGATGCGGAAAAAGACGGGTGGGCAAATCTCTTTGAGTACATGGGAAGCGATGAGAATGTCAGGCTGAAGTTGGCGATAGATAAAATGGGAGTCGGGCTGAATGAAACCTCAATTATCTTTGAGGGTTCCTTGGACGATGAAGCCTGGAAACGATTTGTCTCCAGCCTCAAAAAGAAGGAGGAAGAAAAATCGGAAGGCGAAGAAACCAACGAGGTTCAAAAACCAATCCCCGATACACTCCTTCCCCCGCAAAGAAGGAAATTCGCCTGGCTGACCCAGAACCGCTGGGTTGTGCTGGTCGCCGCGATCGGAATCCTGGCGGGAGCTGTCGCAATCTGGAAAACCTATTTGAGCCCTGCCCCGATCAAGGTGGCTTCAATCGAGAGAATGAGATACCCGCTTCCCGATAAGCCCTCCATCGTCGTGCTTCCTTTTGTCAACATGAGTAAGGAACCGGATCAAGAATATTTCATCGACGGCTTGACGGACGACCTGATTACGGATCTCTCCAAGATTTCCGGTGTCTTTGTGATCGCTCGTAATTCAGCATTTACCTACAAGGGAAAGACGGTGCAAGTTAAGGAAATAGCCGAGGAACTCGGCGTGCGATACGTGCTTGAAGGCAGTGTACGCAGGGCCGGTGATGAAATCCGCATCAATGCCCAGCTTATTGATGCGATAACGGGCCATCATCTGTGGGCGGAACGATATGACGGCACCATGGGCAATGTCTTTGCCCTGCAGGATCAGATTACCCAGAAGATTGTTGCTGCCCTGGCGGTGAAGCTGGCAGGAAGTGAAAAAGAACTGGTAGCTAAGAAGGGGACTGACAACGTTGCGGCCTATGATGCTTTCTTGAGAGGATTGGGGTATTATTTGCGGCTCACGCCTGAAGATTCTGCGAAGGCCGTCGATTCCTTTAAGAAGGCCATCGAATTGGATGCGAATTACGGACGGGCTTATGCAGCGCTCTCTGCGGTTTATTGGGATGCCTCATTGATGCCGGCATTGGCCAAGGGCCTGGGGGCCTCCTGGCAGGAAACTCGGGCGCGGGCAATTCAATACCTGGAAAAGGCAACGCAGGGTCAAATGACTCACTCCGTCAGATCTCAAAGGTATCTTTGGAGGCGTCAGCATCAAGAGGCGATCTCGGAAATGGAGCGAGCCCTCGCCCTCGATCCCAACGATCCGACTTCCCTTTATCATATGGGAAACGCTCTAACTTATGCCGGCAGGCCAAAGGAGGCCGTTGAATTTCTGAAGAGAGGGATGCGGCTCGATCCCCACAATCCATCCCGGTATTTGACAGGGCTCGGGCGGGCCCACTTTTCCATGGGGGAATTGGAAGAGGCAGTCGGGTTATACGAAAAAGCAATGAGACTCAATCCGGAAAATGCACCCTCTTGGGCGGGCGGGCTTGCGGCGTATTACGCCCTCCTTGGTCGGGATCAGGAAACCCGGGCCTTGATTGAGTCTGCGAAAAAAGAAATGTTCGCCGGTCCGTTTACGATCAACCTGCGATATTTCATGAATAGTGCCCCCTACAAGGACCGCGCAGTTGCCGAGCGATATGTCGAAGGCCTCCTCAAGGCAGGTGTTCCGCCGGCCAAAATACCCGGTGGATATTTCCCCGCGTTCAAAGAAAACCAGTTGACCGGAGAAGAGATCAAGAGCCTGCTCTTCGGTTCGAAGATCACCGGATACATTTTTTATCCCCAGCAATTTTGGATGAATTTTAAAAAGAATGGAGAAGTCGCCTGGCGCGGGCCTGGGTCAATTCCTTCTGATACTGGCAAGAGCCGGATTGAAGGCGATACAATCTGCTGGCAGTACCAAAAGAGATTTGGGGGAGTTGAATATTGCGCAACTGTTTTCCGGTACCCGGGAGGCTCGTACGAGGGGAAAGACGAATATTTCTGGTGCACCGACTTTGGATTCGGGACTTTTTCATTGGTGCGATAATATTTGTCCTTAAAACTTCATCCGCGTTCATCCGCGTCCCATCATCAGTCGCCCAGTCGTGTTGACTAAAAGTCCTATAGTCGGGTCATTTCATTTTAGGCATTTCGAATTTTAGGCATTTTTTATCCGTGTTCAACTGTGTCCCATGGGGCCTCTTATCCCGCTTTTAATGCCCGTAAAGGGGACGTTGGTTCTAAGTGACCTTGCGGACAATCGAGTTGAGAAAAATTGCCCTATCTTCAATGCCAGAGTCCCCCACCCCGCCCAGAAATCATTTGCAATCCGGACAGAAAAGCCCTTGAAGCCTGGACGCACTCTTTGATCCGGAACATCTACCAAGCTGCAATCCTGCAGCTTCGTCTAGTCTCGACCGTCGCTTGGATCCTAATGAAAAAGGAACCAAAACTCTTCCCGGGAAACAGGGATATGCGCAAAGTCACTTAGAACCAACGTCCCCTATTTCGCGCTTCGGGTTCGGCCGGTGCGAGGTAAACGGTCTAGCGCGGGCCAGATGCAGGCCAGTGCTCGCCGGCGCTCAATCCCTCCAGGGCAAGCCCATAGCCTAGGTTATCGAGCATCAAGCGTTTGAGCGTTTGGGTCAGCAACACCCGCGCATAACGCACCGCCAGTGCCGGCCGCGCGGCAATCTGCTGGGCCAGCTCCCAGGCCCGCGGGATCAGCCGCTCACGTGGCAATACTTCGTTCACCACGCCCAACGCCAGTGCCTCCTGGGCAGAGAGTTTTTGTCCGGTCAGCAGGAAGTAACGCCCACGGTTAGGCCCCAAAATCAGCGGCCAAACCACATGCACGCCATCACCCGGCACCAGCCCGTTGGTGAAGTGGGCGGAGTCCTGGAAGGCGGCGTTCTCGGACGCCAGCACAATATCGCACAGCACCGCCAGCTCCGCGTGACGGAACGCGGGTCCGTTGACCGCCGCGATCATCGGCACCTCCACGCTTAGATGGTTCATCAGCAGGTACTTGCCGTCGGAATAAATGCGGTCCCAGGACGAAGGGGGCAGCGTTGCGGAAGCGGCCGCCGGAGGATTGGCGCAGAAAGCTTCGCCTGTGCCGGTCAGGATCACCACTTTGTTTTCCGAGTCGCGCGCAATATCGCCAAACAAATAGGAAAGTTCCTCGTGGGGTCCCATGCCCCAAAGAAGCTCCGCCCCGTTGCTGTGCAGGGCGACTTGCAGAATTCCGTTACGCCGCTCCAACCTGGCATGCCTGTAATTCTGCGCGTAATCCTCGAACTTGATTGCCATTCCTAACCCTCCTTGATGTTTGTTCTAGGGGTTCAGTTTATTGAATGAACAAATTTCCGTTTCCTCCATTCCCGCTTCACGCATCTTCATCGTAGGATTGCGCTCTTTCACTGATTGACTCCTCCGACCCAGCTCACAACATATTCGAGGCCTCTCTGCGGGG
Organism: uncultured delta proteobacterium; assembly: GCA_963802665.1. Classification (GTDB taxonomy): domain Bacteria; phylum Desulfobacterota; class SM23-61; order SM23-61; family SM23-61; genus SM23-61. Next base: position 43,105 of record CAWDJO010000019.1, read on the forward strand.
GAGCAGGCTGCACATTTTGCCAGCTTCCTTTCAGGTTCATTTCCTGGAGGGCAACCTCGAAATGGCACATGGCGATTCCCATATCGATGTCCTGCAAACTCACATCCAAGAACTTCTCGGCATAGCCCAGTGTTCTGCTGATGTAAAAATGAAAGACATCCTTATCTGTTTCCTTTACCACCCGCCACGGTTGCCGGTTGCTCGCGGAGGGACCGATCCGCACGCACTCGAGGGGCAATGCATATGCTCCCGCAATATCTTGCGTGGAGAAAACTCTTGGTGTTCCCGAGGAAAAATAATTCCTCCCAGGCCTTCCGCGTATTGGATTTAGCCAGGAATCTGACGGCGCTGTCCATCATCGACTTTCTATCCTGCGGATACCCGACGGGGGTGATGGCCGGGACGACCTCATCCTCCCGTTTGCTGATTTTTGAAGCCGAGGCGCTGCGGTTGAATGTACCCCCCAGCCAGCAGGTTCCCAGTCCCAGATGGGTTGCCGCTAAAATATTCTTTTCCATGCAGTAACCGTAATCTTCCATGGCCCGGTCGCCCTTCGGCACGGCTCCCACGATAAACATGCTCGCACCCTTGATGAATCCGTAGGTTCCCAACGTTTTGATCTCATCCCGCTCTTTTATCGCCAGATCGATCAGCTCAAATCTCACCCGGTTTCCAAACGGTCCCCGGACATTGGCGAGGAGAAAATCTCTCAGCTTTTGTTGATCGCCCTCTTTCAGCGGAACATTTTTATACGTCCGGCACGAAACCCTCTTCTTAATTGTGTCAATGGTAAGCATACGGGTCTCTTTTCTGATTGGGTTAACCACCTGGCGGGAATTACGAGATTTATTCATTTTTTGGAAAAAGCCGCCTCAACACCTTCCCTATTGCAATCCAGAGCAATTCGCCCAGGATGAGCATCCCGAAAAGGCCAAGGACAATCCCTGCAAAGCCGAGGCAGACCCACAGGACAGAGTCAAACCCCAACTCCCTCCCAAAGATCACGAAAAGACAGGCAAGAAAAAGAAAGATCAGGAAGAGAGCCCAGGCTATTTCCTTGAGGTGATCAGACAGCGCACGAGCCAGCATCCCCATCATTTTCCCCCATCGGTTCCTTACTACCATACTTCCAGCCCCGAAAAAAGCCCCCTGCCGGGGACCGTCAAATTTTCCACCGGGGCCATGGGAAATTGGATAAAGGGAGAGTATGCCTTTCATCGGGAAAGTGCTGAGGCTGGATTGGCATAGTTTTAGCATATTCATTAGGGTGGAGGGTTTGTTTTTAGATCAAACTTTTTGGGACCAGCGATCCATGCAGCAGTTTTTAGGGAGAAAGGGCCTCCCAAGAAGATGTTCGAAGGTAATTAAGTCGTTAGAGGGGGGGCAGCCCGTTTCTTTAGGCTCTATGGTCAGTGGGGAAAAACCTGCCGGGCAGGTCATTTTCCCAACCACTCATGTCATATTTGAAAGGAGGGGGACCCCTTTCCCATGGCCAGTTTCTATGATCTGGATGAATTAACCCGGTCTTTTCCTCCCTGCCAATCTTCCGACCCCCCCCCAACCCGGGTGGCGGGCCGGCAGAAATACCGGGAACCGGTTCTTCTGGGGGAAGAAGGAGAGAAAAAGGGAGTCTATGGCATCGGAGCGGACCTCCTCTGCCCCTTTTGCGGCGGCAAGTTTGACTTCATGCTGGTTGAGTTTGATAATTCCCGTGACGACTCCTCCCTGGCCTGGGGAGAAATCAATCTGGAGGAGTTTGACGTGGACCTTTTGCGCTGTCCCGAGTGCGGCCATCGGGACCTGGAACCACTCTAAACCGCTTTCCTTTCGATCTTTTCTCTTCCCTTGAACCTTTTCCTTTAAACCTTCCTTCAGCCTGCGATCCAGCCTTTCAATCTCCCTGTTTGAGGGATTCCTCCTGGACAAGAAGCCAGAAGAAGATCAGCAAAATGAGCAGGGCCGCCAGAATATCAAAGGCCCAGCGGGCCCCATCGGCTGCTGTTTGAGCTAGCCCAATCATGCCCCCGGTCCCGAAGACCATCATGACCGAGATCTGGACCCTTAGTCTGAGGATGTCGGAGGCTTTCCATTTCATGATTCGCACTTGTACCAGGACATACCCCCTTGCCCCGCCCTCTCCCCCAACGCGGCGGAGAGCGAAAGGAGGGGGGAATTTTACAAGATGCTTATCACTCGATGAAAATTCGGCAACCGGATGGAATAACGGTTTATATTTCCCACGTTTTTGGGTATAAAAGAATAAGAAAAGTTTCGGGTTCCGAGTTTCGGGTTTCGAGTCACGCTTGCAGGCGGCTGGTTGCTTGTTCCTCGTTGCTGGTCCCTTGGGGGAGGGCTTCTGCAAACAAGAACGAGTAACGAGTAACCAGCAGCGGCTTTTACTCCGAACTCCGAACTAAATTACTCCGAACTGTTTTGAACCCCAGTCATGAAGGCATTCGACCTCCACCTCCACACCGATTACTACTCCAGCTGCTCGGCCATCAGCCCGGAAGAATTGATCCGCCAAGCCGTTGCCCTGAAATTGGACGGGATTGCGGTCACCGAACACGGCATTCGCTGGCCGGATGATAAATTCGATTTCGTCAGAAGGCTGGCTGAGCCCCATGGGCTCATTCTGATCGATGCCCAGGAAGTCCAGACCTACAGCTCCCAAGAACGGCATGGAGGGCGAGTTCCTGGTTTTCGGCATGAAGAGGAGCCTGGGCTCGGATTTTTCCGCCAGGGAACTGGTGGAAAGGGTGCACGGGGAAGGGGGAATCCTGATTGCCGCTCATCCGTACAAATGGTCCCGCTTCGGGAAGGACCGGTATTACGGCGCAGGGGACCGGATTTACGAGCTGGAACTGGATGGGATTGAACTCTATCACCCCGATCACGACGAAGAAGCCCTCTCCAAAGTACGCCAGGCCATGGAGAAGCTGGGCCTTCCGGGAACGGGGGGCAGCGACGCCCACCAGGTCCATGAGATCGGCATATGCCTCACCCTCTTTGAGAAAGAAGTGAAGAGTGAAGAGGATTTGATCAGGGAGATCCGGTCCGGGCGGATTCAGGCTCTGAAAAATCCAAAGTTCAATAATAAGAAGACCTAATGGGACACAGATAAACACAGATAAAAAATGCCTTAAATTCGAAATGCCTAAAATTACCTAATCCGATTATTGGACTATTCGACATCAAGACTGAGCGGCTGATGATGGGCCGCGGATAAACACGGATGAACACGGATGAAAAGAAAAATTAAAATTTTTTCCCAAGCAATAAAAAATGAGGGAATAGGAGAGGGTTGGGGTAAACCGCTAGTCCGGGGCCAATCCCCAAAAAGAAAGGACTGACAATGAGCGAAAATTTTGTGTTTAAAAATGCCTTTCTGATCGACGGTAAAGGGGGGGAACCTATCCCCGATGCGGGGGTCGTGGTCGCCGATAAGAAAATCCAGGAAATTTTGGGGCCGGGGCAGGCAAGCCGAATATCCAATGCCCGGATCATGGATCTGAAAGGAAAAACATTGATGCCGGGACTGATCGACGCCCATGTGCACGCTGGGAATATCGAGGTGGTCATGGAGCGGACTGCCGCGCTTCCCCCGGCGGTGTATGTCCATCGGGCCACGCAAAATCTGGAGACCGATGTGGATTTGGGATTCACCACTTTGCGCGATGCGGGAGGATTGGACTGGGGGTTTCGGGCGGCCATCGAACAAGGCCTCATCCGCGGGCCGAGGGTGCTCCTCAGCGTCAACATGGTAACCCAGACAGGAGGACACGGGGATAAACGAGGTTGCGCCAGGGAACAACAACCTCCCCGCAACAGCATCGGCATGTACCCGGAGGTCTGCGACGGGCCGGATGAAGTGCGCAAGGGCGCGCGGGAGGCTCTGCGACGGGGCGCCGACCAGGTGAAAGTCATGGCTGATGGAGGGGTGGCCTCTCCTTCGGACAAGCCCGGGCAGTGGCAATACACGGTGGAAGAGCTGAGGGCCGCGGTGGAGACCGCAGAGGCGGCCAAAACCTATGTCATGGCCCACACGTATACTCCCAAGGCCATGAAGAATTGCCTTCACGCCGGGGTGCGCAGCCTGGAACACGGAAACCTTCTCGATGAAGAGACGGCCCGGATGATCGCGGAAAAAGGGGCCTACCTGGTTCCCACCCTGACGGTTTTTGATATTCTGGCCAAAGAAGGGAAAGGATCGGGGCTAGATGCCTTCATTCTTTCCAAACTCGATTTTGTCCGGGAAGGGATGTTCCGGGCGCTGGAGCTGGCCTGGAAGGCAGGGGTCAAGATCGGTTCCGGCACGGACATCATCGGTCCGTTCCAATACCTGAAGGGGCGGGAGCTGGCTCTGAAATCCCAAGTGATGGGGCCCATGGCGGCCATCGTCTCGGCCACGCGCACGAATGCCGAACTTCTCTTCCTGGAGGATCAGATCGGGACTGTGGAAACGGGAAAACTGGCTGACCTGATCGTTGTGGATGGAAACCCGCTAAAAGACATGACCCTCTTCGAAAAAGGGCTCCAGAAGGTTCTCCTGGTCATGAAGGAAGGCCGGATTCTGAAGGACTTATCATAAGAAACTGTTGCTGGTTACCGGTTGCTCGTTCCTCGTTCCTCGTTTCTGTAGAAGTATATCCAAATCCGCTTCTTTTCTCTTCCTCCCTCGACAGACCATGTTGCCATGACAAAACCCCTCACCCCGCCCTCTCCCGCAAGGGGAGAGGGAGTTTCAGGGTGACTAGATATCGATAAATAGCTTTAGAACCAGTAACCGGTAACCAGCAACCAGTAACGTTATTTTTTAAAATCCATATCAAACACAAACAGCCGCTCGTCCGGCCTGGGCTTCCAGTTCAGCCGCTCACTGACCCCGTAAATATCCACCTGCTGATACACAAAAGCGCACGGAAGCTCTTCCTTGATGACCTGGGAAGCCTCGGCGTAGAGTTTCAGCCTTTTCTGCCGGTCCATGGTGGAGCGGGCCTGGTCGAGCAGGGTATCCAGTTTGGGACTGCTGAAGTTGGAAAGGGCCTGGCCTGTGCGGAAGAGGGGATAGAAGGTCCCGTCGGCGTCAAAGGTCAACCCGCCCCACCCCAGGAGATAAGCCGGCCCCAGCTTCCGGGCATACAGCTGGGTCATGTAAGACCCCCATTCGAGGACTCGAATGGAGGCGTTGATCCCCACCTTGCGCAGGTCCCCGATGATCGCCTCCACCACCTCTTTGTCCTTCAGGTAACGCCCGCTGGGGGAGTTGATGGGCAGATCGAACCCGTTGGGATACCCGGCTTCGGCCAGAAGCTTCTTCGCTTCGGCGGGGTTAAAGTCGTAGGGTTTGATCGAGGGGTCGTAGCCGAACTGGTACTTCGACAAGGGGGAAGCCAGCTTGACCGCATTCCCTTCCAGGATGTTTTTGATGATCTTGTCCTGATCGATGGCCTGGGCGATGGCCCGGCGAACCCGGACATCTGCCGTGGGGCCTCCTTTGGTATTCTCCAGGACCAGAAAGACCGTCCGCGCGCTGGGAATTTTGGCCACCGTGGAGCGCCCTTTCCAGTTCATCAGGTTGGCCAGGTTGGGGGGAATGTTCACGATCACGTCCACTTCCTGGGTCTGCAGGCCGGCCACCCGCGAGGTGTCTTCCGGAATGGGGCGGAAGATGGCCCTTTTGATCCGGGGAACCCCGCGCCAGTAGTTCAAATTGGCCTCCACCTCCAGCTGGTCGTCTTTCGCCCAGCGGACCAGCTTGTAGGGACCCGTGCCAACCGGGTGCAGGGAAAAATGGGCCGGTCCCTTTTCCTGAAAATATTTGGGGGGAATCACCGCCCCCACGTTGGTGAGCTGGGCATCCAGGTAGGGGAAGGGTTTCTTGGTGATTACGTGGACCCGGTATTCGTTGATGATGTCCACCCTCTCGATAATCTGCAGGGCGGTTTGCTGAAGCTTGTTCTTCGGGTCCGCCAGGCGCTCCAGACTGAACTTGACCGCGGCGGCGTTGAATTCTTCCCCATTGTGAAATTTAACTCCCTGGCGCAGGTTCAGCTCCCAGGTGGTATCGTTGACGATCCGGTAAGAGGTGGCCAGGAGGGGCTGGATCTTGAGGTCCGGAGCCCGGGTGAGGAGAAAATCATAGATGTTCATCAGGATATTGATCGCCGCAGTGTCCCAGCGCATGTGTGGGTCCAGGGTCGTGGCGTCGATCCCCTGGGCGATGACCGCCGCGTCCTTGGGGGCCGCTTCGGCGGGATGGAATTGGAAAAAGATGAGTAGAAACAAGAAAACGAAACAAAAAGATTTTTTCATTCCTTCCTCCTTGAGAACCGGAATTTAGAAGTCGGAATCCAGGACGGGTTTCAGGGCCTCATCTGTTCCGGCTCCTGAATCCTGGCTCCTGAGTCCTGAATCCTGTATCCTTCTTTTATTGCGTCTTCTGCAAATGCAGGGCTTCTTCATCCAGGACCAGAAAGACGGATGAACCCTGGGAGCGAAACTTTTTGGGATTGTGCTCGTCCACCTGGATGCGGTCTCCCGTCTCCATCTCCACTACATAACGGGCCATGGAGCCGAGAAAGGATACTTCCCGGACCTTGCCGGGCAGAATTCCTTTCTCTCCTTCTTCGGCAAAGCGGATCATCTCGGGCCGCAAGACGATCAAGACTTTATCCCCGGGAGCGAAGCCGCCCGCCCGGGCAGCGGAGATTTCCGATCCCTGCAAGCTCACCTTTATGGAGTGATCGGTAACCCGGGACACCTCCCCTTTCAAGAAGTTGGTCGTACCGATGAACTCGGCGACGAAAGGCGTCTGGGGGTGACGGTAGATTTCCCAGGGTGTGCCCGCCTGTTCGATCTTGCCGGAGTTCATGATCACGATGGCATGGGAGATGGACATGGCTTCTTCCTGGTCGTGGGTCACGTAGATGGTGGTGATTCCCAGCCGCTCCTGGAGGGCCCGGATCTCCCCCCGCATGTAAACCCGGAGCTTGGCGTCCAGGTTGCTCAGGGGTTCGTCGAAGAGGAGAACTTTGGGTTCGTTCACCAGCACCCGGGCGATGGCCACGCGCTGCTGCTGCCCGCCGCTGAGCTGGTTGGGATTGCGGTCTTCCATGCCGGAGAGCTGAAGAAGGGCCAGTCCCTGGGCCACCTTCTCCCGGACAGCCTTCTCCGGCAGTTTCTTGACCTTCAGGCCGTAGGCCACGTTTTCATAGACGGTCATGTGGGGGAAGAGGGCATAATGCTGGAAAACCGTCCCCGTGGGTCTTTCATAAGGCGGCAGATGATTGATCTTCTCCCCTCCGATGAGGATGTCCCCCTGGTCCGGCTCATAGAAACCGGCAATGCACCTCAAGACCGTGGTTTTCCCGCAACCGCTGGGGCCCAAAAGGGTAGTGAGTTTTCCGGGAGGAAAGCCAAAATTGAAATCGTTGACCGCCGTCACCCGGCCGGCCCCTTTTCCGAAACTCTTGGTCACTCCCCGAAGGGACACGGAAATTGCTTTTTCCTCATTGGACATGGCACGGCATCCTCATTATTTGAATGGGACACAGATAAACACAGCGCGGCAGAGCCGCAACCAAAGAAAGTGCTTAAGTGCCTCAAGTGCGCTCAAGTGCCTTAAGTAAAAAAATCGATAGGTATCTGATTTGGATCACCATTTGCTTAACAAAATTTAAAGACTTTGCAAAACAGTAGTACAGATGAACACAGATTTCATGTTTGCAAAAGATTTAAAGACAAAAGATGAACACAGATAAACACAGATTTTATATTCGCAAAAGACCTAAAGACATCATGGGACACGGATGAACACGGATAAACACGGATATAGATTCACGAAAAAATCTTAAAAAAAATTTAGAGATTTTACACAACAGTAGTACAGATGAAAAGAAGAAAAGAAACATAAAATATTCAATGAGAATTTTATCTGTGAAAATCTGTGTTCATCTGTGTCCAATTTTAAATCTTCTTTAATCTGTGCCTCTGTGGTGAAAAGTCTTTACATCCGGAACATGGATGTCGTGGCCCCCGTGGCCCGATAGAGGATCACCAGGAGGAGGATGACGACGGCCATGAGCAGGGTGGACATGGCCGCCGCGCCGCCGAGAGCGCCGGATTCCACCATGTTGTAGATGTCCACGGCCATCACTCTCCACCGGGGAGTCACCAGGAAAATCGTCGAGGTCAGCTCGGTGATGGCCCGGATGAAGGCGAAGGTAATCCCGGCGATGAAGGCCGGCTTCATCAGCGGCAGAACGATCTTCCGGAAGGTGGTAAGCCAGGATGCCCCCAGGTCGGCGGAGGCCTCTTCCATGGCCACGTCGATCTGCTTCAGGGTGGAGACCCCGGAACGGAGGCCGAAAGGCATGCGCCGGATGCAGTAATCCAGAACAATGATAAAAGCGGTTCCGGTCAATATGAGGGGGGCCTTGTTGAAGGCCATCACAAATCCCAGCCCCATCATGGTGCCGGGGACGGCATACGGGAGGGTCCCCAGGAAATCCATAAGCTTCCGCCCCCAGAAAACCTGGCGCACCACCAGATAAGCGGTCAACAGCCCCAGAAGCGTCGCCAGGAGAGCCCCGATGGAAGAAAGAACCAGGCTGTTGGTAATCGACCGCAGGGTGTTGGTGAAGACGAGCCGGTAATGATTCAGGGTGAAAGAGCTGTCCACTCCCCAGACCCTGGAGAACCCTCCGATGATGATGACCACGTAAGTAATCAGAATCACCACGGACAGGAGAAGGCAGACGGCAAAAATGGGACCCTTGATCTTCCAGGAGGTCTTGCGAAACTCGGTATGAGCCGGCTGCCCGGTAATGGTCACGTAGGAACGCTTGGAGCGGTACCAGTTCTGGAAGTAGAAAAGGAGGAAAGAGGGAATCAGCAGGACCACGCTCAGAGTCGTTCCCATCCCCCAATCCAAAACCCCCAAAATCTGGACCACGGATTCCACCGCCAGCACCGAGATCCCCCCGCCCAGCAGGGCGGGGGCTCCGAAGGCGCTGAGGTTGTTCATGAAGACCATCAGGGTGGCGGTCAGGATGGCCGGGGTGATTAAAGGGAGGGTCACCGTGAAAAGAACCCGCAGGGGCCTGGCCCCCAGATCCTGGGCCGAATCTTCCAGGGTGCTGTCCAGGCCGCTGAAGGCCGCGGAGATGATCAGGTAAGCCAGGGGGAAGGTGGTGAGGATCTCCGAAAGAATGATCCCGTGGTAGCCGTAGATCACGAACTTGAAACCCAGCCACTTTTCCAGGAAAACGTTGACGACTCCGTTTCTTCCCAGGAGGAGAATGAGGGAGAAGGCGTTGATGAAGGGAGGGGTGATCATGGGCAGAATGGCCGTGATCATGAAGAGCCATTTCCAGGGCAGGTCGATTCGGGTCATGCCGTAGGCAAAGACCAGCCCGATCAGAACCGCCCCCACCGTGGCCACACCGGAGGTGAAGAGGGTATTGTAGAAAACCTGCCGAAAATACTCGCTCGTGAGGAAGTTGACATAGTTAGCCAGGCCAACAAACTTGCCGGTGTCATCCATCACGCTCTCGCGGAAAACGGCGTAGAGGGGGTAGGCGACGAAGTAAAGCAGGACCCCGAAGGTCAGGAGGGTGACGATAAGAGCGACCGGTTCTCTTCGCAAGTGGGACATAGATGGGACAGTGCCTAGAGTTCGGAGTGCCTAGAGTGCCTAAAGTTCAGAATGCCTGAAGTGCGCTTAAGTGCCTCAAGTGCCTTAATTAAAAAAAGGTATGCACTCGGCTGCCCGTTCCCGGCTAAAAACAAAAACAGGCCCCCGGCAGCGTGCAATTGCTTTCATTCCGGATTCCGCCCTGCACTACGTGGAGTGCAGGGCGCAATCCGCATTCAATTGGTCTTTTTGCCCATGGCCACCTTGGCGTTGAATTCGTTCAGGAGTTCCTTTTTGTACTTGGACCCCCATTTGTAATCGTCCTGGAATACTTTGATGTCTTTCAGCGGAACAGCGCCTTTGGGGGGAGCCACGTCGGGGCGCACGGAATAGTTGCCCAGGGTAACCGCCAGTTCCTGGGCGCCTTTGGAAAGGATGAACTCCATAAATTTTTTAGCCCCGTCCATATTGGGTGCCCCACCCACGATCGCCGTGCAGGAAGGCTCGGCAAAGGTCGGACTGGGGGTGGTGAAGGCAATGGGATACCCCTCGCCGGCGAGCTGGAAGACCCGGTCATAGAAGGTAATGCAGAGGGGATACTCCCCGGTGGCCACCAGTTTTGCCGGCGCGCTCCCGCTGCGGGTGTACTGGGACATATTCTGGTTGAGTTTGATCAGATAATCCCATCCCTTCTTGGACTGGATTCCCGTTTCCCCTTTTTCGCGGAAGAGCTGGACCACCGTAACCAGAAAAGCGTAACCGGTGCCGCTGGCCGCGGGGTGGGGCATGATGATCTTGTCCTTCCATCGGGGGTTCAGGAGGTCTTCATAGGTCTTGGGCGGCTCGACTCCCATCTTTTTCAGGGCGTTCACGTTGTACCCCACGACCAGGGGGTACATGGTCGTTCCCGTGAAGGCCGGCTCGTTGGGATAGGCGTACGGAGGAAGAAGAAATTTGGCATTCGCCGGCTTATAGGAAGCGATCAGGCCTTCCTCCTTGGCTTTATCCAGGAGTTCGGCCCTAACGGAATGCCAGATATCTGCCTGGGGACGAGCCTTCTCCCCTTTCACCCGGGCATGGATTTCCCCCGTGGAAATGTTAATCGATTCCAACTTGATACCGGTCTCTTTCGAAAACATCTCCCCGAACTTCTGCATGATTTCGTCCTTCCAGGGAGAGTAGACCATGATTTTTCCGTTGGTCATCCCGGGAACTGAGGTCCCCAAAATAAATGCCAACGCCAACCCAAAGATCATCAGATTTTTCCAGGTTTTCATTCCCCATCCCCCCTGTTTTTATGGACGCGGTGACACGATGTCTTGTCCTTATTCCGCGTCTCCGCGTCGTCTTTAATCCCGTGTTCCCTATCCCCTTATCGCCTCAACGTCTTTAAGAGCCCTTCCAGCGGCAGGGTATTGATCACATCCTTGGCCTCGATCCAGCCCCGGCGGGCGGTGAAGACCCCGAATTTCATGAGCTCCAGCTGCATAGCGCTGTGGGCGTCCGTGTTGATGGCCAGCTTTGCACCCAGGTCCCTGGCCATCCGGGCATCCACATCCTTTAAGTCCAGGCGGTCCGGGTAGGCGTTGATTTCCACGGCGACTCCCTGGTCGATAGCTGCCTGGATGACTTCCTTGAGGTTGATCTTGAAGGGCTCCCTCTCCAGGATCAGCCGTCCCGTGGGGTGGGCCAGGATCTTCACGTTCGGATTTTTGATGGCCTTGATTACCCGCCGGGTCATCTCTTCCTCTTCCATGTTGAAACGGGAGTGAACCGAAGCCAGGACCACCTCGCACTCCCTCAATATATCATCCTTAAGGTCCAGGCTTCCATCGGGAAGAATGTCGACTTCGACCCCCTTGAGAATCCGGACACCCGAAATCTGGCTGTCGGCCTTTTCGATCTCCTTCAGGTGCTTGGCCAGCTGTTTTTCATCCATTCCCCCGGCCACCCGCACCGCTTTGGAGTGGTCGGTGATGGCGATGTAGGCATAACCCATCTCTTTCGCCTTCTGCGCCATCTCCAGGATGGAGTTCTTTCCGTCAGAGGCGGTGGTGTGCATCTGCAGGTCCCCGCGGATGTCCGATAGTTCAATCAGGCGGGGAAGTTTTCCCTTTTCGGCGGCCTGGATTTCCCCCCGGTCCTCCCGGAGCTCCGGGGGGATCAGGGGAAGCCCCACGGCCTTGAAGACGTCCGCCTCTTCGGCCCCGCTCAGCCGTTTCTCGTCTTTGGCCCGGAAGACCCCGTACTCGCTGACCTTCAGGCCCTTTTCCTTGGCCCGCTCCCGGATGGCCACATTATGGGCCTTGGACCCGGTGAAATAGTGCAGGGCGGCCCCGTAACTCTCCTCCTCCAGGACCCGCAGGTCCACCTGGAGTCCGCATTTCAGCCGGACGCTGGACTTGGTTTCCCCCTTGGCCAGCACCTCGGCCACGTCGCCGTAACCGGTGAACCGGTCCATCACTTTGCAACCTTTGCCGCAGATGGCCAGAATGTCCAGGTCGCCGATGGTTTCCCTCCGCCGGCGGAAACTTCCCGCCGGGTCGAGGCGCTTCACCCCGTGCACCCCTTTCAGGTGGCGGAGCAGGGCCTCCGCGTATTGAAACCCCACGGAGAGCTTGAAACGGCCCATGCCCGCGCGGTAGTGCTCGATGGATTTCAGAATTTTCTCTTCGGTCTTCAGACCCATGCCCGGGAGATTCCGCAGGCGACCGGCCTGGGCGGCTTTCTCCAGACGGTCGACGGAGTCCACGTTCAGTTCGTCGTAGAGGACCTTTACCTTCTTGGGGCCCAGGCCTTCGAGCTTCAGGAGCTCCGTCAGACTCGGGGGGATTTGGGAGCGAAGCTCCTCGAGAAAATGAGACTTTCCGGTGGCCAGAAGCTCCCGGATCTTTTCGTTGATCGACTTGCCGATGCCCGGAATCTCTTCGAGGTTTTCCCCGGCCCTGACCAGGGCCTCCAGGCTTTGACTCATATCCTCGATGGTCCGGGCGGCATTGCGGTAGGAACGGACGCGGAAAGGGTTTTCCCCCTGAATTTCCAGGGTGTCGGCGATTTCCGTGAAAACGTCTGCGATGGTTTTGTTTTCCATGTCAGACCTCTCCGGAGAGGAAAGATAAAAAGATTATAGCCCGGGAATGCGGTCGGCGAAAGGGGTCTGTGGGGAAGAATCGGGGGGGGAGAAAAACCGGAGAGGGGAAACGGGTGAATATCCCTTAGAATTAAACCTGATCTCTCCAATCCATAAAACACCTTATCGGCAAAGGCCTTGCAGGGTGAATTCCCATTGGGGAAACACTGGTACCGATCTTCTTCCCTCTCCCGCCAGATACAGGACTTGCAGTCCCCGGGAGTCAGAGCGTTCATTAACCAGGCGATTTCTGCTTCGGTAAGTTTGCCGTTGGTCCGGTTCTTAAAAAACAAATCACACCTCCAATAGACTACCCCAACCAAGAAAGGATATTCCCTTGCAGCGGAAAAGTCAAATTTTTTGGAACCCGCGGGGGGAATCCATGATCACTTCAAGGAACCTCCCCGGCATGTCTTATTCTATATCATTTTAAACGGTCACCGGAAAGAATCCAATGATTCAGGACAGGTCCGGGCTAAGCCCCCCCTACATATTTCTTGACAAGGGCATACTCCTTTAATTATGATGAGTTACAAGATGGCCCGAGACCCGTAAGCCCCCGGAGGAAAAGGGCATGAAGGAAAAAAAGCCTCAATTCAAAAAAGTCAGGGCCTGGATCAAGACGGTTGGTTCGGCCTATACGGGAACCATTTACTTGCCGAAGGACCACACCCGGATTTCCGACGTAATGAACGACGAGCGCCAGTTTATCAGCCTGACCGATGTGGAATCAAAAGATTTTACCTCTCCGAAGGCCTATCTGGCCATTAATAAGGATCTCATCGAGCTCGTGGAGATCTTAGACCCTGACCTGGAGCGGGAATCATGACCTACAAAGACCGGTTCACCTTCAATTTTCACGTTCCCACCCGGATCGTCTTCGGGGCCGGCTCTCTCCAAGAAGCGGTCAAAGAGATGGACGGCCTGGGGATGAAAAAGGCGCTGGTGGTCACGGACGGGACCCTGAAAGACAGCGCCATGGTAAAGACCCTGATGGAGACCCTGGGGGACCGGGCTGCCGGACTCTTCGGGGAAGCCATTCCGGACTCCTCCTTCCAGGTGATCGGCCGGGGGGCCGGGGTTTTCCGGGAAAAGGGCGCGGACGGCCTCATCTCCATCGGGGGCGGATCCTCCATGGATACGGCCAAGGGTATCGGCGTCCTGGCCAAAAAAGGGAAAGAGGACCTGCGGGAATTCGTGGGCATCGGGAAGATCGGGGAGCCCATCGTCCCCCACATCGCCGTTCCCACCACTTCCGGGACGGCCAGCGAAGTGACCCAGTTTGCCACCGTCAAGGATCACGAGGCCAGAGAGAAAAGACTGCTGTCCGACCCTGGCCTGATCCCTCCGGTGGCGATCCTGGATCCTTTGCTTACGGTCAGCCTTCCCCCTCAGATGACCGCGGCCACGGCCATGGATGCCATGTCTCACGGCATTGAGAGTTTTCATGCCCGCTTCTACGAGCCGATTTCCGACGCCCTGGCTTACCAGGCCATCCGGCTCGTCGTTCAGTATCTGCCCGTCAGTCTTCAGAAGCCCGATGACGTGGAGGCCCGGGGGATGCTGGCCATCGCTGCGACCCTGGGAGGAATGGCCTTCCAGAACGCCCTGGTGGGGTGCGTGCACGGAATGGCCCATGCCCTGGGGGGAATGTACGGGCTTCACCACGGGCTGGCGAATTCCATCCTTCTGGCTCACGGCATGCGCTTCAACATGCCGGTCAGCGCTCCCCGATACCGGCAGGTGGCCGAAGCCTTCGGCCTGGACGTGAAGGGGAAGAGTGATGCGCAGGTCGGGGAGATGACGGTCCAGGCCGTGGAAGTATTTACCAAAAATACCGGGCTTCCGCAGAAGCTTTCCCAGGTCAACATTCCCCGGGAGAATATGCTGGAAGTGGCCAAATTGGCGCTGGGGGACCCGGGAATGAAATCCAACCTCCGCCGGGTCACCGATCCCGAGGAGATTGTTCCTGTCCTGCTGGCCGCATGGTGACGGGGGGATATGGAGCCTGAAGCCAGACAAAGGTACCTGCGAACTCTCCCGGCGGTTGAGGAGCTTCTCCATCGCCCTCCGATCGAGACTCTTCTGAAAATTCATTCCCGGCCCCTGGTGGTTGATTCCATCCGGAAGGTTCTGGGCGAAAAGCGCCGGACCATCCTGCAGGGCGTCGAAGAAGAGGCTGCCGCGGCGGGAGGCCTGACTCCGGATCAGTGGACGGATGCCGTGGAAGAGGAAGTGGCAGCGACCTTTCGGCCCTCGTTGCGCCCGGTGATCAATGCCACCGGGGTGGTCCTCCATACCAACCTGGGAAGGGCTCCTCTGCCGGAGGAGGCCCTTCGAAACCTGGTGGAGATCGCCGGCGGGTACTCCAACCTGGAGCTGGATCTGGAGAGTGGGGAGCGGGGGTCCCGTTACGAACATGTGGAAGAGCTCCTTTGCCGGATCTCCGGGGCCGAATCCGGATTGGTGGTCAATAACAATGCCGGAGCCGTCTTTCTGGCATTGAACAGTCTGGCCGAAGGAAAGGAAGTCATCGTCTCCCGGGGACAGCTGGTGGAAATCGGGGGCTCCTTCCGCATCCCCGATGTCATGAGAAAGAGCGGGGCCCGTCTGGTGGAGGTGGGCACGACCAACCGCACCCATCTGCGGGATTACGAGCAGGCCATAACCGGGGAGACGGCCCTCCTGCTGAAAGTCCACACCAGCAATTTTCGAATCCTGGGTTTTACCGCCGAAGTTCCCCTGAAGGATCTGGCGGCCCTGGGGGGCGCCCGCGGCCTGCCGGTGATGGAAGACCTGGGGAGCGGATGTTTCATCGATCTCTCTCCCTACGGAATCGAGCACGAGCCCACGGTGCAGGAGACCCTCCAGGCAGGGGTGGATGTAGTCACCTTCAGCGGAGACAAGCTCCTGGGAGGCCCTCAGGCGGGCATCATCCTGGGCAAGAAAAAATTCATCGACCGGATCAAGAGGAACCCCCTGAACCGGGCGCTGCGAATCGACAAGCTCACCCTGGCGGGCCTGGAATCCACCCTCCGGGTTTACCTGGATGAGAACCGGGTCCTGAGCGCCCTGCCGGCCCTCGGAATGCTGACCTGCCCCTTAAGGGAGCTGGCGGGCCGGGCGAGACGCTTTCAGAGGAAGCTCAGCAAGGAAATATCCGGGGAATGCCAGATTACGCTCCGGGAGGATAGCTCTCAGGTGGGGGGCGGGGCTTTGCCCCTGCAGGTACTGCCGACTCGGGTGGTGGCCATCCGGCCTTTAAAACTTTCCGCCGCCGCTCTGGAGGAGAGGCTGCGCCGCAGCGAACCGCCGGTGATGGCCCGGGTAAAGGAGGAGGAAGTTCTCCTGGACCTTCGAACCGTGGCCGAGGAAGAAGAGCCAGCCCTGCTGGAAGCGGTGAAGAAGGCCTTAGGGAATTCGGAATGCGAAATTCGGAATGCGGAATAGAAAATTGGGAACAATGGACCATTTTATGAGCTTTCAATTCCGCATTCCGCATTCGCCATTCCGCACTGGAAGAGGTTAGATATGGTCGACGCGCATGTTTTAGTCCTCAACAAATCGTACCTGCCCGTCCACGTGACCACGATCAAGCGGGCTTTCTGCCTGCTCTATGCGGGCATTGCCAAAGCGGTGAACGCCCAGTACGAGACCTTTGATTACGAAAGCTGGAGTCAGATCACCATCGAGCGGAACGACGAGACCATCGGGCTGGTGGACCGAGTAATCAAAGTTCCCCGGGTGATCCTGCTTCTGGCCTACGACCGGGTTCCCAAGCGCCGGGTCCGTTTCAGCCGGTACAACATTTTTGCCCGGGACAAGAGTATCTGCCAGTATTGCGGGCACAGGTTCTCCCGGAGTGAACTCAACCTGGATCACGTGGTCCCCCGCGCCCAGGGAGGGACCTCCACCTGGGAGAACGTGGTGTGCAGCTGCCATGAGTGCAACCGCCGGAAGGGAGGGAGAACGCCCGGAGAAGCCCGGATGAGGCTGATCACCCAGCCGCGCAAGCCGGCCTGGACGCCCCCGATCAGTCTTTCGGTCCCGGCGGTGATGCGCCGGGAATGGGCCCCCTTCCTCGACTTCATGGTCGATGTTTCGTACTGGAACACCGAACTACTTGGAAGAATAAATTCGGAATTCGAGAGTGCGGAATGCGGAATTTTAGAAGAACCGAAGAAGCGCATCCTGCTTTTCCATTCCCGCATTCCGAATTCCGCAATTCCGCATTCTGGAAATGATCACCTCCCCATCCAACCCCAAGATCAAGGACCTCCGCCTTCTCAAGCAGGCCAAACACCGCCAGGCCCGGGGAGAATATTTCATCGAAGGGGTGCGTCTGGCCGAGGAGGCTTTCGGCTCCGGCCAGGCCGTCCGCCGGATCGTCTACAGCCCCCGCCTGGAAAATACCCCCCGCGGGGCCGCGCTTCTTTCCCTGGCGCGGAAGAAATATCCCGCCGCCGAATGGTTTTATGTCAGCGACGAAATCCTGGACTCCCTCAGCGACACCCGTACCCACCAGGGAATCCTGGCTGTCCTGGAAAAGAGAGAGCATCGCTGGGAAGACCTGCGAAAGAGGGAAGGGCTGATTCTTCTGCTCTGTGAGCTGCAGGACCCGGGAAACCTGGGAACCATTTTTCGGGTCACGGAAGCCGGGAAAGGGGCCGGCCTGGTCCTGAGCCGGGGAACGATCGATCCCTTCAACCCCAAGGTGGTCCGGGCCTCCATGGGAAGTCTTTTCCGCCTCCCCTTTCTGGTGGATCAAGACCCCGTGGATTCCCTGCGGGCCTTTCGATCCCTGGGGTGCCGCGTGTGGGCCACCGCCGCGGGCGGAGGCACGTCCCTGTGGGAAGTCGATCTCACTCTCCCCGCCGCCGTTTTATTCGGACAGGAAGGGGCCGGGCTTCCCGGAGAACTCGTTGAAGCGGCCGACGGGATTCTCACCATCCCCATGAACCCCGCAGTGAATTCCCTCAATGTGGCCGTATCCGCAGGACTCGTAGTGTACGAGGCCTATCGGCAGAATACAGTTCGGAGTTTGTAGGGGCACGCGGCGGCGTGCCCGTACTCCGAATCCCCCAATGGTGACCGGCCGGTCGCCCCTACAAGTCCGTTTTCCCTTGACTTTCCCCCCCGATTCGAAATAAAAAGATGCTACCCGTTAAAGATTGGCTTTTCCTGATCAAAAGCCAAAGGCCTTTTGCTCCGCTCCGGGTGCCCAAGAGGATGCTTTTTATCTTGGGGGGAGAGGGAGAATTTGGATCCTCCCCATTGATGGGGGAGGCTAGGGTGGGGGTGAAAATAACTTAAGCGGTTTTGATCTGCCAGAGATTCAAACACATTCCGGCCTGAGTTCAGGCCGAGAAAAGGGAGGTAAGATATGAAGAAACTGGCCAGCGTGATTTTGGTGGGAGTCTTAGCTTTCTGTCTAGCCGGTACCGCCTTTGCCCAGCAACCTGCCGCCCAGAAGGTCATCAAGTGGAAGTTCCAGTCCCACTGGCCTTCGGGGAGCACTTCCTTCAAGCCCCTCAAGGATTATTTTGAAAAGGAGATCACCAAGCTCACCGAAGGGCGGCTGCAGATCACCCTCTACCCGGCGTCCGCCCTGGTTCCCACCAAAGAGATTTTCGATTCCACCCGGAAGGGAACGATCGACGGGGCCACGGCCTCGCCCATCTACTGGATGGGGATCGTTCCCATTGCTGCCATCGCTTCCAACTGCCCCATGACCTTCCAGGAACCCTGGGAGGGACTGTACTTCCACTATATCATGGGCTTTGAGGACATGATGAAGGAGGCCCACGCCAAGTTCAATATTCTTTACTACACGGAGAAGATTTATCCCACCGCCCTCATCAGCAAGAAGCCCATCCGCAAGATCGAGGATTTCAAGGGCATGAAGATCCGCTCTTCCGGGGCCATTGCCAGCTTCCTGAAAGACCTGGGAGCGGCCACCAACCTGATCCCCGGGGAGGAACTGTTTCTGGCCCTGCAGACCGGAGTGGTGGAAGCGGCCCACTGGGGAGCCGCCGGGGGCGCCCTTTCCATGAAGTTCTGCGAGGTGGCCAAGTATTACATTCAGCCGAACCTGGCCATGGCCGGGACGGACGTGATCGTCATCAACAAGGAGGCCTTCAACGCTCTGCCCAAGGACATCCAGACGACGCTGGATGTGGCCCTGCGGGAGAGGGTGTGGCGCCGCACCCATGAATACATCATGGACGAGGTGGACGCGCTGAACACCATGAAGCGGGACTTTAAAGTGACGGTGAGCACGCTCTCGAAAGAAGACCAGAAGAAGATGGTGAAGGTGGCCATGAAGCAGTGGGACGTCGCGGCGGGCAAGGATGCGGCGTCGGCGAAGGCCGCCGGGATGCTGAAGGAGTTCCTGAAAAAACTGGGGTATATCGATTAGGAGGGAAGAACCAGTTTACCTCGAGGAGTCAAAGGGACCATGAACCGATTTATCAAGACAGTCGAACAGATCAGCGAGTGGTCCGGGAAAGGGATCAGTCTCTTGGTCATCCCCCTCACGGGGGTCATTCTCTATGAGATCCTGCTCCGGTACCTGTTCGGGGCCCCGACCATCTGGGCCCACGAAGTGGCCCAGATGATCTACGGGGCCTACGTCATCCTCCTGGGGGCTTATGCCATGAGGAAGGGAATCCATGTAAACGTGGAGCTCCTTTACGGAAAATTCAGCCCCCGCACCAAGGCGGCGGTCGATCTCTTCACCTGGATTCTCTTCTATCTGTTCTGCGGGCTCCTCCTGGTGAAGGGCTGGGAGATGGCCTGGGACTCTTTTCAACTGGGAGAGACCGAACCGACCCCCTTTGCTCCCATCTTGTGGCCCATCAAGATGACCATTCCCCTGGGCGCCCTGCTCATCCTCCTGCAGGGAGCGGTGAAGTCGATCCGGGATGTCCAGACGCTCCTTTCGGGAGCGGCCCCGGAAAAGGAGGAAGGCCATGAGCATTGAGCTGATCACCCTTCTTCTCTTCGGCGCGCTGCTCTTTTTCCTGGCCCTGGGACTTCCCCTGTCTTTCGTCCTGGGGGGGGTGGGAGTCGTGGGTTGCTATTTCCTCTGGGGCGCCAAGGGTCTTTTCGTGTCCGCCGCCCAGGCCTACGGGGCCATGGGAAAATTTACCCTCCTGGCCATTCCCCTCTTTGTCTTTATGGCCATGATCCTGGAGCGGGCCGGGGTGGCGGAAAACCTGTACACCATGATGCACCGCTGGATGGGACCAGTCCGGGGCGGTCTGGCCATCGGCACGGTGATCATCTGTGCCATCTTTGCGGCCATGTCCGGAATCAGCGCCACGGCCACGGTGTCCATGGGGATCATCGCTCTTCCGGCCATGCTCAAGCGGGGGTACGATAAAATTCTGGCCATGGGGGTCATCTCCGGCGGGGGAGCGCTGGGGATCCTCATCCCTCCCAGCGTTCCCA
Source organism: uncultured delta proteobacterium (assembly GCA_963802665.1). Lineage (GTDB taxonomy): Bacteria > Desulfobacterota > SM23-61 > SM23-61 > SM23-61 > SM23-61. The sequence goes on from CAWDJO010000019.1 coordinate 63,324, forward strand.
TGATTATCTACGCGACCCTCACCGGAGAATCCATCGGCGGTTTGTTTGCCGGGGGGATCTTCCCGGGGATTCTCCTGACCCTGATTTTCATCCTTTACATTGCCATCCGTTGTTTCTTCCAGCCCCACATGGGACCGGCCCTGCCCAGGGAAGAAAGGGCTAGCTGGCCGGAAAAGTTCGTCTCCCTAAAAGCCGTGGCCCTGCCCATTGGGATCATCATCATGGTCCTGGGGTCCATTTATTCGGGGGTCTGCACGGCCACCGAGGCGGCTGCCCTGGGGGTCCTGGGAGCGTTCATATCGGCGGCCGTTTATGGAAAGCTGACACGGGAACTCATCAAAGAGGCCTGCTACCGCACGGCGAGCCTCACCGCCATGATCGTCTGGATCCTCATCGGGGCCTACTGCTTCACCTCCGTTTACACTGGCACCGGGGCCCATGAGTTGATGGAGAAGCTTCTGCTTTCCATCCCCGGGGGGCGCTGGGCCATCATGGCCACGATTCAGGGGGTCTTCTTCATCCTGGGGTGCATCCTGGACCCGGCGGGGATCATCATGATCTGCACGCCGGTCTTCGTTCCGGTGATCAAGTCCCTGGGCTTCGACCCCCTGTGGTTCGGGGTGCTCTTCATCATGAACATGGAGATGGGCTATCTCACCCCGCCCTTCGGTTTCAACCTCTTTTACATGAAGGCCATCGCCCCTCCGGGCGTGACCATGGCGGACATTTACCGGTCGATCGTTCCCATCGTGGCCCTTCAGGGCGTGGCTTTAATCATCGTGATGATGTTTCCGGAAATCGCCCTGTGGTTTCCGAGAAGCCTGACTCGGTGAGAGATGGTGAAAAGTGAGGAGTGAGAAGTTAGGGGACAAGAAACGTTGCTGATTACTCGTTACTGGTTACTGGTTGCTCGTCGCCCGGGAAATGCCGGCCACCAGCAACGAGGATCGAGTAACCAGTAACGAGTAACCAGCAACTGGTTTTTAACTCCGAACTCCGTAAGGGCACGCAGCAGCGTGCCCCTACGAACTCCGCAACTTTTGAAGAGTTCTTCCGCCGCCCGCACGATCCCCTCGGCATCGATCCCGTATTTTTGCCGCAGGAAATCCTGGGGCCCGTGCTCCACGAAAACATCCGGGATCCCCAGCCGCTTGGTCTGTACTCCAGTAATCCCTTTTTCTTCCAGAAGCTCCAGGACCGCGCTTCCGAAACCTCCCTGAAGGGCATTCTCCTCCACGGTGATCAAGCGCCGGCATCCGGCCGCGAGGGAACCGATCAGGTCCCCATCGAGGGGCTTGACAAAGCGGGCGTTCACCACGGTGCAATCAATCCCCTGTTTCTGGAGCCGGGAGGCGGCTTCCAGGGCGGCCTTTACCGTGGAGCCGATGGCCAAGAGAATAACGTCTTTCCCCTGCCTTAAAACCTCCGCCTTCCCGAGGGGAATTTCTTTTGCCTCTTCATCCAGAAATCCGCACCAGCCGTCTCCCCGGGGATAGCGCAGGGAAGCGGGCCGGCCGCAGGAAATTGCGGTCCTGAGCATGTGCTGGAGCTCGTTTTCATCCTTGGGGGCCATGACCACCAGGTTGGGGATGTGGCGCAGGTAGGAAAAATCGAAGAGGCCCTGGTGGGTCGAGCCGTCGGCGCCGACGATTCCTCCCCGGTCCAGGGCGAAGACCACAGGGAGGTTTTGGAGGCAGACGTCATGAAGGATCTGATCGTAGGCCCGCTGCATGAAGGTGGAGTAGATGGCTACCACGGGAATGAACCCTTCCGCCGCGAGTCCGGCGGCAAAGGTGATGCCGTGCTGTTCGGCGATCCCCACGTCGAAGAAGCGGGCGGGGAACTCGGCGGCAAAGGAATCCAGTCCCGTCCCCTGGGGCATGGCCGCGGTGATGCCCACCAGGCAGGAGATCTCCCGGCCCAGCTTGACCATGGTCTGGCCAAAAGCCTCGGTGTAGGACAGGCATCCGCCCTTGTGGTTCAGGATTTCACCGGTTTCGGGATTGAAGGGCCCCACGCCGTGGAAAGTAACCGGGTCTTTTTCCGCGGGCGCGTATCCTTTCCCTTTGGTGGTGAGAACATGGACCAGGATGGGCCCGTTAAGCTGCTTGATGTTGCGGAAGGTCTCGATGAGTGAATCGATTTTGTGCCCGGGCAGGGGGCCGACATATTTGAACCCCAGTTCCTCAAAGAGGAGGCCGGGAAGGAAAAGGCCCTTGAAGGACTCTTCGGCGTACCTGGCCCATTTCAAGGCGGACTCCCCGATGGCCGGGGATCTTTTTCAAAAAATTCTTGATTTCTTCCCGGAAGTGGGTGGCGAACTGTCCGGTCATCAGCCGGTTCAGGTAAGAGGAGAGAGCTCCCACGTTGGGGGAGATGGAGAGCTCGTTGTCATTCAGGATGACGATGAGGTCCTTTTCCATGGCCCCGGCCTGGTTCAATCCCTCGAAGGCCTCCCCCGCGGTCATGGAGCCGTCCCCGATGACGGCGATGACTTTGTAGTCCTCGCCCCGCAGGCAGCGGGCCTGGGCCATGCCCAGGGCCGCCGAGATGGAGGTGCCGGAATGGCCGGTCCCGAAGGTATCGTAGGGGCTTTCTTCCCGGCGGGGAAAACCGCAGATCCCCCCGCTCTGGCGCAGGGTATGGAAGTTTTCCTTACGGCCGGTGATCAGCTTGTGGGCATACGTCTGGTGCCCCACGTCCCAGACGATCCGGTCCCGCGGGGTATCGAAGACATAATGGAGCGCCAGAGTCAGCTCCACAACGCCCAGGCTGGAAGCCAGATGGCCCCCCACCTTGGAGACCGCCCGGATGATCTCTTCCCGGATTTCCTGGGCCAGCTGAGGCAGATCCGTTGCCCGCATCTGGCGGAGGTCGGAGGGGTCATGGATCTGTTTGAGTAGGTCTCCCATGGTTTAAAAACCGCATAGCGCAGAGCGCATGACGAATAGCTTAAAATAAAAAGCCAGCCCAGCCACCCTGGAGGCTAACAGGTTTGACCGATTGAAAAATCCGAAATCCGAATATCGAAATCCGAAACAAATGGGAAATCCAAAAGTTAAAAAAACCAAACAAAGAAAAGACTTTTGAATTTGGGACATTTGGATTTGTTTCGAAATTCGGGTTTCGTGCTTCGTCCCGCGCGTCGCGGGATTGGAACCGGCTCCTTCCATTGGAAGTTTTGTTTCCATCTTGCGAACATCTTGGCTTTTAAGCGCCTAATTGGTACGCTCCAGAATAAACCTGGCGATTTCCCTCAGCGGGTTCGCCCGCCGGTCGAAGGATTTCAGGCGCGCCAGAGCTTCTTCGATGAGACGCCCGGCCTTCCTCCGGGATTCGGGGATTCCGTAAAGGGCCGGATAGGTGGCCTTTCCCTTCGAGTGGTCCTTGCGGACCGCCTTTCCCAATTTTTTCTCGTCCCCTTCCTCATCCAGAAGATCATCGATGATCTGGAAAGCCAGCCCCAGTTTCTCTCCATAGGCCAACAGGTTCTTAAAAGATCGCAACCCGGCCCCCCCGATGACCGCTCCCACGGCCACCGAAGCCGCAATCAGCGCGCCCGTCTTGCGGGTATGGATGTATTCCAGGGTTCCGGCATCCACCGGCTGGCCCTGAGTCAGGATATCCACCGTTTGACCGCCGACCATTCCCAGAGATCCGGCCGCCCGGGCCAGAACCCACAGGGCCTGGATTCTTCTCCGGGGCGGAACACCCTTCATCAGGTCCGGCCGGCTGGCCAGATGGAAGGCTTCCGTCAGCAGGGCATCTCCGGCCAGGATGGCCACGGCTTCGCCGAAAACCTTGTGGCTGGTGGGCTTCCCCCGGCGCAGGTCGTCGTCGTCCATGGAAGGAAGGTCGTCGTGGATCAGGGAATAGGTGTGGATCAGTTCAAAGGAACAGGCCAGGGGAAGGGCATCCCGGGTCCGCCCCCCCGCCGCTTCCGCAGCCGCCAGGGTCAGGATGGGACGGAGCCGTTTCCCCCCGGCGAAGAGGCTGTAATGCATGGCCTTATGAACTTGAGAGGGAAACTCGTTTTCCGCGGGAATCCATCGTTTCAGCGCCCCATCGACCAGGCGGCGCCGGCGCAGGAGATAATCTGCCAGGTTCAAATCAATCCCCTTCTTCCGCTAATGAGAAGGGTTTGGGAACCAGACGTCCGTCACTGTCTTTCAGGAGGATTTCCACCTTCTTCTCCGCCTCATCCAGCTTCTTGGAACACAGGCGGGACAGGCGTACCCCCTCTTCGAAGGCTTTCAGGGACTCTTCCAGGCTCAGGTTCCCGTCTTCCAGTTTTTTGACGATGGACTCCAGTCTTTGGAAGGCGTCTTCGAATTTTTGCTCGGCCACCAAACCCCCCTAGCAATTGCGGATTGCCGAATTTCGGATTGCGGATTGAAAAAACATCGTTGGAATCGGATTCCGATCTTTAGATTCTTTTAATCCGCAATCCGCAATCCGCAATCCGCAATATCATTATACTCCCTTCGACCCCAGCGTCAAGGACGGCTGCGAAAAGGCAAGCTTGTGGCCCGGAAGTAAGGGCGTTGCGCGGAAAAAGCATCGGCGGGAAAGGAATTCCCGCCGGAGATCCGATCGGGTTTCCGCAGGATGAGGCGGGCCTATCGGGGGTTACCGAATTCGGAATTCGGAATTTTTACTTCTTTTTTTCCATTGCGCATTCCGCAATCGGCATTCCGCATTTCAATTGCCCGCCCGGTCCAAGAAATGAAAGGTGCCTCATGATTTTTTCGCGCAACGCCCTTACTTCCGGGCCGGGCAATGCCTGAAATTCAATAGGGCTTACGGCTCCTTGCCGAAAAGTGAAGGTGGATCTTCTTCTGCCCCGGACATCTTTTCCACCCGGGCCACAAACTCCCCCCGGTGGACTTTGACGTTCACCCGATCGTCGACCCTCAGGCGGGAAGCGTCGCGGATGATTTCCCGGGAAGGCAGGACCCGGGCGATACCGTACCCTCTCTCCAGGACGGCCAGCGGGCTCAGGCTCTGGAGTCTTCCGGCCGCGACCTCCACCCTCTGCCGGTAAAAGCGCATACTGGAGCGGCCGGCGACCGCCAGGCGCCGGTGGATCTGGCTGAGACGGTGGGAATAATCCGCCACCCGCTTCCCCGGATGGAGAAGGGTGAGGCTTTCGACTTTCATCCGGAAACGCTCAATTCTTCGTCCCAGACCCTGCTGCATAGAGATTGCCAGGCGGGAGGAAAGATCATCCAGACGCAGCCGCTGGTCGGAGACCCGTTTCCGCGGATCCGTCAGACGATGGACCAGGGAGGACAGGCGTTCCTGCCTGGACCCCAGGTTCATCCGAACCGTCTGGCCCAGGCGCCGGGCCAGGCTTTCCAGGGTTTGCACCAACTCCACTTTGTTGCGCACCACCAGCTCGGCGGCGGCGGACGGAGTAGGGGCGCGCAGGTCGGCCACGAAGTCGGCGATGGTGAAATCAATCTCATGGCCCACCGCCGAGACAACCGGCACCGGAGACCGATGGATCGCCCGGGCCACCGGTTCTTCGTTGAAAGCCCAGAGGTCCTCCAGGGAGCCGCCCCCCCGGCCTACGATCATGACGTCGAGTCCGGGCCACTGGCCGAGTTCGTCGATGGCCCGGGCGATTTCCTGGGCCGCTCCGACTCCCTGCACCCTCACTGGATAGAGAAGGATATGAACGTTGGCAAACCGTCGGTTGATGATCTGGAGAATGTCCCGTATGGCCGCCCCGGTGGGAGAAGTGACGATGCCGATTTTCTGGGGAAGGGGGGGCAGGGGCTTTTTGCGGGCCGGGTCGAAGAGGCCTTCCCGGGAGAGCTTCTCTTTGAGCTGGTCAAAGGCCAGCTGGAGGGCTCCCAGGCCCTTCGGTTCCAGATAATCGAGGACGATCTGGTATTCCCCCCTGGGCTCGTAAACGGTCAGCCTCCCGTAACCTACGACCTGGAGGCCGTCTTCCGGCTGGAATTTCAGGAGCCGGTTCTGCGTCCGGAACATGACCGCCCGGATCTGGGCGGACTCGTCCTTCAGGGTGAAGTAGAGATGGCCCGACCCGGGGAGGCGGAGGTTGGAGACCTCTCCCTCCACCCAGAGGTGCTCAAAGTTCCTCTCCAGGAGGGTTTTAATCTCCGCGGTTAATTGGGAGACGGTGAAGATAGGACGGGAAGACATATTTGGTTATAAAAGAGATTGTGCGCCAGAGGGCAACAAAATTTTCAATAAACAGAATCGATTCCAAATCCGAAAGATTCGTCTTTGTTTGGCGGTTTCGAACCTTTGGATTTTGAATTTGTTTCGGATTTCGATATTCGGATTTCGGATTTTTAAATTACTCAAACCTGTTTGGTCCCAACTAGACCGGGTTCGAATTCAAGATACTGAATCCCGGATGAAACCGTACTCGCTTGATGTATGATTCTGTCCAGTGAATCCTATTTTCAAGGTACCAAGACCCGCAGGGCCTGGGGAAGAAGGCGAAGGGTGAAGGGGGTTTTACAGATGTACTCTCCATCCCCGTAAAAGTCCATGGGCACGGAAGTCTCCGCCTGGACCGTGGTGGCCCGGTAATATTTAACTTCGGGCATCTCGATGTGTTCGCCCGTGAAAACGGTGGGGAAGAGCCGGTAGAGCCGGAACGTATTCACCGGGTCGATCCAGCACACGTCAAGCAGCCCGTCATCGGGTTCGGCCAGGGGAGTGATCTGCATCCCCTTGCCGTAGCTCTTGATGTTGCCGAAGGCCACCATGAGGGCCTTCCCCTGAATCCGCTCGTCATCCAGCTGAAGAGTGATCTCCTTCGGCTGGTAGCTGAGCGTCTTCCACAATACCGGCAGAACGTAGGCCGCCCGGCCTCCCACAAAGCGGCTGATCCGGTTGGAGATGGCGTTTACTTCGGAGTCAAAACCGATTCCCCCGACCCCGCCCATGTACTCCCCGTTGTTCACCCGAATCACATCGAGCTTGCGGATTTTCCCCTTGAGGAGGAGGTCGCAGGCAAAATCAAGATCCTCCGGAATGCCCAGGTTGGCCGGAAAGTCGTTTCCCGTGCCCATGGGGATGAGCCCCAGGATGAAACGGCTGCCCGCCATGGCCTGGAGAGCCCGGTGATGGGTGCCGTCGCCCCCGCAGGAGACGATGTAATTGTACCCCTCCCCCAGGGCCTGTCGGCACAGATGGGTGAAATGGTCGGGGCTTTCCGAGAACTGGAGATGAAAGGACACCTTCCGGTCCAGAAGCTTCTGCCGCAAAAGGGGGAAAAGCTTCCGGCCCTTGCCGCCTCCGGCTTTGGGGTTCACGATGATTTTAATCTTCCTGGCGATCTCTTCCAGCAAGGACCTCCCTTCCCTGTGGGGACCGAAACTCCAGCTCCCGGCCCTTCATTCTCCTATCAAATTATTGTCTCTTTGACAAGGTTTTTTAACTTGAAAAAGGGTTGGGGGTAAGGTACGGTGCGGTCATGATGTCTAGGGGCGATCTGCCCGTTTTTCTTCTCTTGGTATCCCTCTCCCTAGGCTGCGGTCCGGGCAAAGAGGAAGGTCCTTCGCCGGAAAAGGGGCAGGGCCCCGCGGAAAAGGCTCAGCCCGCCTACGGGGATCTTCTGATTCAGGGGTCCATCGGGGATGCCAGCAACCTCATTCCCATGTTGGCCTCGGACAGCGCTTCCCACGGGATCGCCTCGCTGATCTTCAACGGGCTGGTGAAGTACGACAAAGACCTGAATCTGGTAGGGGACCTGGCCGAGTCCTGGGAAGTCTCCCCGGACGGACTGACCATCACCTTTAAACTCCGCCGGGGGGTGAAGTGGCAGGACGGGAAGGATTTCACCGCCGAAGATGTCATGTTCGGGTTCCGGACGATCATCCACCCCAACACCCGCACGGCCTATTCCGGCGATTACCGCGAAGTCAAGGAGGCCAGGGTTCTCGACCGCCACACCTTTCAGGTCACCTATAAACGGGCCTTTGCCCCGGGGCTGTCCAGCTGGGGTTCCCTGGTCGTTCTTCCCAGACACCTTCTGGATGGGCAGGACATCAACACCACCCCTTTCAGCCGGAAGCCCGTGGGCACCGGGCCCTACAGGTTCAAGGAATGGAAGACGGGCGAAAAGATCGTCCTGGAGGCCAACCCCGATTACTTTGAGGGACGTCCCTACATCGACGGGTTTGTGTACCGCATCATCCCCGATCCGGCCACCATGTTTCTGGAGATGAAGGCCGGAGGGATCGATTTCATGGGCCTCACGCCCCTGCAGTACAAGCGCCAGACGGACACCCGCAAGATGCGCCAGGACTTCCGCAAATACCAATACCTCTCCTTCGGGTATACCTACCTGGGTTACAACCTCAAGGACTGGAAATTCCAGGACCCCCGGGTCCGCCAGGCCATTACCCATGCCATCGATAAAAAGGAGATCATCGACGGGGTCCTCCTGGGCCTGGGTCTCACCGCCACCGGCCCCTACAAGCCCGATACTCCCTGGTACAACCCGAAGGTGAAGCAATTTCCGTATGATGTGGAAAAGGCCAAAGCACTCCTGGCCGAGGCCGGCTGGAAGAGCTCGGGAAAAGAGGGGATTCTGGAGAGAGAGGGAAGACCCTTCGAAATCAGTATTCTGACCAACCAGGGCAACGAATCCCGGGCCCGGTGTGCGGAGATCATCCAGCGGCGGCTGGCCGGCGTGGGGATCAAGGTGAAGATCCGGACGGTGGAATGGGCGGCCTTCATCAACGACTTCATCGACAAGAAGAATTTCGAAGCGGTCATCCTGGGGTGGTCCCTGGGGCAGGACCCGGACCTCTATGACATCTGGCACTCCAGCAAAGTAGGCACCAAGGAGCTGAATTTCATATCCTACAAAAATCAGGAAGTGGACTCCCTGCTGGAGAAGGGCAGATACACCTTTGATACGAAAGTCCGCAAGGCCTGCTATGACCGGATCCAGGAAATCCTGGCGGAAGAGCAGCCCTATACCTTCCTTTTCGTTCCCTATGCCCTGCCCGTCATCCATGCCCGGTTCCATGGCGTGGAGCCGGCCCCCGCGGGGATTTCCCATAATATGGACAAGTGGTTTGTTCCCAAAGAGCAGCAGAAGTACGTGCTGAAACCGTAAAGAAAGCAGAGAGCATAGAGCGGAGTAGCAAGAAACAATGGACATGAACAATTAACAGTGGACAATGCACAATCAAGAATGAAAAGAGTCTTTGACTATCTGCTCCAGCTCTTGCTCCATGCTCTCTGCTGGAGTTAAATCATGTCTTTGACCAAGATGATCAAGGAAAAGGCGCTGGAGCTGGGGTTCGTAGCCGTGGGGGTGGCCACCGCGGAACCCTTTACCCTTTATGCGGAAGAAATCGCCGGCCGCCCGGAGATGTATGCGTGGGGAAAAACCCTGGGCCAGCGGGCTTCGGTCAGAGACCTGGATGTAACCTCGGTTCGTGGATCCCGCGCGGTTTATTCCAGGGGTCAAATCCCTGATCGTGGTGACCGACAGCTACTGGGAAGAGGATTTCCCGCCTTCCCTGGCCGGGAAGATCGGGCGCTGCTACCTGAAAGGGCTCTTCTGCCCGGAGGATAACTTTCACAGCCAGCGGAGGAGGGAGTTCAAGAAATTCCTCCAGGCACAGGGAATAAAGAGCATCTACGGCCCCGCCCCCGCAAGGCTCTCCGGGGCCCGCGCCGGGGTAACCAACTACGGGAAAAGCTGTTTTGCTTTCGCCAACGAGGCCGCCGGAAAGAGCTCCTGGATCGTCAATGAGCCCTATCTGGTGGACCGGGAACTGGAGCCCGACACCCCCACGATGAAGGTGGAATGCCCGGAGAATTGCCGCAAATGCATGGAGGCCTGTCCCACCGGAGCCCTGTACGCCCCCCTGAAAATGGACCCCCGGAAGTGCATCGCCTACCACACTTATTTCACTACTGGCGAAATCCCCCGGGAGATGCGGTCCAAGATGGGGACCTGGGTTTACGGATGCGACCAGTGCCAGGAGGCCTGCCCGCGGAACAAGAAGTGGATGGAGAAGAAGAAACCCATGAATTCGAAGCTTCTTGAACGCGCCGCGGACTTTTCCCTCGCCCGGCTGTTGACCATGTCCCAGGAACACTACGAACAGAAGGTGTGGCCCCTTCTCTATTACATCCGCAAGGAAAACCGGAAACTCTGGCAGAGGAACGCCGCCGTAGCCCTGGGAAACCAAGGGGACCCGGAGGCGGTCCCCCTGCTGGTTTCGACGCTGGAGGACCCGGAACCTCTGGTGCGGGTTCACGCGGCCTGGGCTCTGGGAAAGATTGGCGGAAAGCAGGCCAAAGCCGCGTTGGAGAAGAGAAGGCGCCTGGAAGAGGATGAAGGCGTCAGGAAAGAGATCGAGAGTTCACTTAACGACGCATAGCGCATAGCCAAAAAGCAAGCTCATAGCTCATAGCTGATAGCCCAAACCAGGAGCTTTTAGCTATGAGCTATCAGCTATGAGCTACGAGCTATCAGCCATGAGCTATGAGCTTTTCTTGCTATGCTTTTTGTTTTCCTTGACATTTCCTTTCGAGACGACTCGTACCTGCGGCAACCCTGCCTGTGCCTGCCACCAGGACCCGACCCGGAGACATGGGCCGCACCTGTACCTGACCTTCCGGGCCTCCGATGGGCGGTCTTCAGCGCTGTATGTGCCACGCGAGCACGAACCGACGGTGCGCAAGGCAGTGGAAGACTGGGCTCAGTTGTGGGAGACATCGTGGAGATCAGCCACCGGAATCGAGAAGCCCTGGGCCGTTCGCATGCGCCGGCGGGAGAAGCCAGAGGAAGGCTTCTCCAAGGAGGAAGCGGTCCTGATGGCAGGGAGAAGCTATTGTCCAGGCTGCTTTGAAAAGCAGAGCAAAATCGATCAACTTCTGGAAGAGAATGAGCGCCTGAGGCAGAAACTCCGCTATGAGGAGCGCAAAGCGCAGGAGGGATTTTTCGGTTCCTCGACTCCGTCTTCGAAGATCCCCATCAAGGGCAATCAGACCGGGGAGCGCAAACCCAAGGGGGCCAAGCCGGGGCACCGAGGGGCGGGCCGCAAAGGGTTTACCGAATCCGAAGCCGACCAGGTCGTGCAGGTGCCCCCGGAGTGGGATACCCTGTGTCCCCATTGTGGGGGGGCGCTGGAAGACAAAGGGGTTGAGGAGCGCTTGGTCATTGACAGTCAGCCACTTAAGGCTCGCCGTCTCTTCTACCGTCTTCCCAAAAAGTATTGTCCCCGGTGTAAAAAGCTCTTCTCCTCCCGTGCGCCTGGGGTGCTTCCCAAAAGCCTTTATGGGAATCAATTGATTGCCACGACCACGGTCATGCACTACCTGCATGGCATCCCCATGGGTCGGGTCTGTGAGCAGATGCAGATTGGCCCGGGTAGTTTGGTAGAGATTTTTCATCGCCTGGCCAGGCTCTTCGAGAAAATTCCCGCACACTTGATCGAGCAATACCGCCAATCTCCCGGTCAAGCACGCTGATGAGATCTCGATGGCGAACAGAGTGGCAAGAATGGCTATGCTTGGCTCTTTGCCACCAACCAGCTCAGTCATCTTTCAATTCCGCAAGTCTCGATCAGCCTAAGTGGCTAAAGAGCGGTCTTTGGGGAAAGACCTCTTCCAGGGGTCCTGGTGGTGGATCGTTATGCAGGGTACAACAAAGCGCCGTGTGCAATTCAGTACTGTTATGCGCACCTTTTGCGGGAGGTGCAAGATCTGGAAAAGGAGTTTCCCGATTCCAGAGAGGTCCAGGGGTTTGTTAGTACTTTTATGCCACTGCTTACGTTGGCGATGGGACTACGCAATCAACAGATATCTGCTGCTCAGTTTCTGCTAAGAAAGCGACTCAGGTTCAAGACGCAAATCCGTGCAGCCGTGAAACGCCCCGCTCAGCATCTGGGAATCCGACGCATTCAGGATATCTTCCGTCAAAATGAATCACGTCTCTATCACTGGGCCAAAGACCGAAACGTACCTGCAGAAAATAATCTTGGCGAAAGGGACCTCCGACCTACGGTATTGCTCGCAAGTCAGCTTTGGTTCCAATGAGCTGGCCAGGGCGTACAATAAAATCAGATTTGCTGGGGGAGCTGGACCGGCTGAGAGATTCCGCCAAAGGCGGGACGACCCCTCGAACCTGTTGGATAATGCCAGCGGAGGGAAGCAAATCCTGAGATGGATGAAAGCCGCCGGTTCTTTCGGGAATCGCCGGCTTTTTGCTTTTCAGCCCCCGGTCCTTCCTCAAAACCACTCCAAGGAGGATTGCAGAATGAGCCTGGATGAAATCGTCATCTCCAGAGCCATCATCGATCGTTTTGCCCGCAAGTTCTCGCAGGGACTGGATGTGGATGTGGCGGTCGTCGGGGCAGGGCCGTCCGGACTGCTGGCGGCGTGCTATCTGGCCAGAGGGAAGGCTCGAGTGGCTCTCTTCGAGCGGAAATTGAGCGTCGGCGGGGGGATGTGGGGCGGCGGGATGCTCTTCAATGAAATTGTCATCCAGGAAAAAGCGAAACGAATCCTGGACGAATTCGGCGTGACCACGGAAAAATTTCAAGACGGATATTATACCGCCGACTCGGTGGAGACTGTCTCCACTCTGTGCGCGTCGGCCTGCCGGGCCGGGGCGAAAATCTTTAACGGAATGAGCGTCGAAGACCTGATGGTCCGACAAGATGCGGTGGCCGGATTGGTGATCAACTGGACGGCCGTCGAAATGGCCAACCTCCACGTGGACCCGCTCGCCGTGCGGGCAAGATATGTGGTGGATGCCACCGGCCACCCCGCCGAGGTGGTCCAGGTACTCGAAAGAAAGAATGGGATCAAATTCGGAACGCCGAAAGGGTCTTTCCAAGGAGAGCGTTCTCTCTGGGCGGAGGAAGCCGAGCGATCGACCCTGGAGAACACGGGCGAGATATACCCCGGGCTTTATGTGGCCGGCATGGCCGTAAACGCAACCTTCGGGGGATATCGCATGGGCCCCATCTTTGGGGGCATGCTTTTTTCGGGGGAAAAAGTGGCCCGGATGATTCTGGAACGCTTGGGACAGACGGGATAATTTTCGCGGAGGCATGGAGGAAGGAATGATGACTCAATTGGAATATGCCCGCCGGGGCCAAATCACGGAGGCCATGAAGGCATGCGCCCTCTCGGAGGGGGTTCCCGAAGAGGTGATCCGTCAGGGATTGGCCGAGGGGACCACGGTCATCACCCAGAATGTAAAACATCGGAATATCCCCCCGCTGGCCATCGGCAAAGGGCTGCGCACCAAGGTGAACGCCAACGTAGGCACCTCCGGGGATCATAACAACATCGAAGAGGAACTGGAGAAAGTGCACGCGGCCATCGAGGCCGGGGCGGACACCATCATGGATCTTTCCACCGGGCAGGGAATCGACGAGACCCGCAAGGCGGTCATGAAAGCCTCCACCGTCCCGGTGGGGACCGTGCCTATTTACCAGGCGGCCGTCGAGATGCCCCGGAAGAAGAACCGTTCCATGGTGGAGATGACCGCCGACGACCTCTTCGAGGTGATCGAAAGACACGGCCAGGACGGAGTGGATTTTATCACCGTCCACTGCGGGGTTACGCAGAACTCGGTGGGAAGAATCAAGAAAGAAGGCCGCCTGATAGGTGTCGTCAGTCGGGGCGGGGCCATCCTGGTGGAGTGGATGGATTACAACAAGAAAGAAAACCCCCTGTTCGAAGAGTATGACCGCCTGCTGGAGATTGCCAAATCTTACGATATGACCCTGAGCCTGGGGGATGGCCTCCGTCCGGGCTGCCTGGCCGACGCCACGGACCGCGGCCAGATCCAGGAGCTGATTCTGCTGGGGGAGCTGACCGAAAGAGCCTGGGCCAAGGGGGTCCAGGTGATGATCGAAGGACCGGGTCATGTTCCCCTGGACCAGATTGAAGCGAATGTCCTCCTTCAGAAACGCCTCTGCCACGGGGCTCCCTTTTATGTCCTGGGGCCTCTGGTGACGGACATCGCTCCCGGCTATGACCATATCACCGGAGCGATCGGGGGGGCGATCGCCGCCCGCGCCGGGGCGGACTTCCTCTGCTATGTCACTCCGTCGGAGCACCTGCGCCTTCCGTCGGTGGAGGATGTCCGGGAAGGGGTCATCGCCTCCAGGATCGCCGGCCACGCCGCGGACATCGCCCGGGGCTTGAAAGGCTCCATGGAAATGGACTGCCGGATGGCCCGGGCCAGAAAGTCGCTGGACTGGAAGGAACAGATCCGCCTCTCCATCGATCCCCTGAGGGCCCAAAAACTCCGCGAATCCAGCATGCCCCGGGAGAGCGACGTCTGCACCATGTGCGGGGAGCTATGCGCGATTAAAAAATCTTCCAAAGTCCTCTAACAAAAACTTTAATGGGACACAGATAAACACAGATACACGATGAACACAGATAAGAAAGAGCCTAAAGTTTAAAACAGGGTTTTATCGCCTCTGACTCCGAACTCCGTAGGGGCGACCCGCCGGGTCGCCCCTACGAACTCCGAACTTTTTTTGGACGCGGATGAACACGGATAAACACGGATGACGCGTTAGGAGCAAAAAAGGCCAACCCGGAACCAAACAGGATGTTGTAGGGGCGGTCACGCCCAAGGCGTGATGGCCGCCCGAAAGAAGGGCAACCACGCAGGGTCGTCCCTATTTCGCCGAAGCCCACCTATCCTCCTCTGATTCCCTCTTGAAAAAGTTGATTCCTCCCATCCCTTGTGCTAATTTGAGCCGTGACCATTCGCCGCAGCAATTTACTCTATGAGCTTATCCGGACCGTCTGCTATCCCTGTTTTCATTCCATCTACCGAATCCGCGTCGAGGGGCGGGAGAACATTCCTGCCGAAGGTCCCGGCATTCTTCTCCCCAAGCACCAGTACTGGACCGACATTCCCATCGTGGGGCTGGCCGCTTGGAGGCCGGTGAGCTATATCGCCAAACAGGAGCTTTTCGTCTATCCGGGGGTCCGGCAATTCATCACCGCCCTGGGGGGAATCCCGCTCGACCGGGTCAATCCGGTCAAAACCCTGGACTCCTTTCGCCATCTGGAAAGGATCCTGCAGGATGGGGAATTTGTCGTCATCTTTCCCGAGGGGACCTATTACCCTCATTCCATGGGCCGGGGAAAGCACCGGCTGATTGAGCGCATCCTCCGGTTTCAGGAAAAGAAGGGAGGACAGGGCGCCCGGACCATTCCTTTCATCCCCATGGGGATTCGGTACCTGGAGGAAAAGGTGAGAACCGAGATCCGGGTGAAAATCGGGCGGCCTCTCTATGCCGACGGGAAGACCGAAGCCCAGGAGTTTACCCAAGCCATCGTGGGGGAGATTGCCAGGTTGAGCGGTCTACCTTAATTACGTTCCTGGTTGCTGGATTCTGGTTGCTAGTTTCCTGTGGCGGGACTTATGGAAACAAGAAGGAGTAACCAGCAACCGGCAACGAGCAACCAGCAACGGTTTTTACTCCGAACTCCGAACTCAATTACTCCGAACTTAATTTGCCAAAAAGGAGGCATCCATGGCTAATGACGCCATCAAGTGGGAAGTGAAGGATGGAATCGGGAAGGTTACCCTCAATCGTCCGGAAAAACGGAATGCCATCAACGATCAAGTGCTGCACGGGCTGTCCAAGGCCTTCTCCGAACTCAGCCTGAACCCGGAGGCGCGGGTCATTTTACTCCAGGGGGCCGGACAAGCCTTTTCCGCCGGGATCGATTTTAACTTCCTGGCCCAGGTGGGGCGCGATGACGGGCGGGCGCCGGGGATCCGCCTGCGCGAAGAGATCGACTTGATCCATTCCATCATGAACCGCATCGAGCAGACCGAAAAGCCGGTGGTCGCCAAGATTCACGGTTTTTGCGGGGGATTGGGCATGGAACTGGCCCTGACCGCGGATTTCCGCATCGCCGCCGAGAGCGCCACCCTGGGGGTGCCGGAGATCATTCTGGGCCTGATCCCCGACTGCGGCGGAACGACCCGGTTGACCCGCATGGCCGGGCCGGTCTGGGCGAAAGAGCTGATCATGACCGGGGATATGTTCCCGGCCAGGAAGATTTATGAAATGGGACTTCTGAACCAGGTGGTTCCCGATGCCCAGCTGGAAGAAAAGACCCGGGAGTTCGTGGACAAGTTATTGCAGCGGCCGCCCCTGGCCCTCGGCCTGGCCAAGAAGGCCATCGACTGGGGAGTGGGAATGGACAAAAACTCCCATATGGAGATCGAGGCCTACGTCCAGAGCCTCCTCATCACGGCCAAGGATTTCCCGCAGACCCTGCAGAAGGGCTTTGCCCAGTTGCTAAAGAAAAAATGAAGTTTCGGAGTTCGGAAATTTCAGTTCGGAGTAAAAAGCCTTTACTCCGAACTCCGATTACTCCGAACTCAAACTGGGGGTATTCATTCTCTGTGCGTCAAAAGAGTTGAATTTTCCTGCGGCGACATCACCCTGGAAGGCATGATTTCTGTTCCCGAAGGCCCGGGGCCCTTCCCCCTGGTTGTGGTTTGCCATCCCCACCCCCTCTACGGGGGCAGCATGCACAACAACGTGGTGGATGCGGTCTGCTCCTCCCTGGGAGAGAAAGAAATCGCCTGGCTGAAATTCAATTTCCGGGGGGTCGGGAAGAGCGGAGGAAGGTTTGATAACGGAATCGGGGAAAAAGACGATGCCCGGGCGGCGATCTCCTTCGGCGAAGGCCAGGCCCGAATTGACCCCGGCAAAATAGGGCTGTGCGGCTACTCCTTCGGGAGCATGGTGGCCTTTCCGGTGGCCGTGGAGGATGCCAGAGTCAAGGCGGTTGCCGGCATCGCTCCCTTTGTCCAGCCCGAAAACCTCCTCCACCATTATGCCAGGCCGAAGCTTTTGGTCTGCGGGACCCAGGATGAATTTATCAATTACAAGGCTCTGGAAAAGATAGTTGAAAATATGCCCGACCCCAAAGAGCTGTCCCTCCACACGGGGGTAGATCATTTCTGGATGGGAGAGGAAGGGGCCATGGGGGAAAGAGTCGCACAGTTTTTTGCGAAATACCTGAAAGAATAAAAACGTTACTGGTTATTCGTTACACGTTACTCGTTGGGGCGGGCGTTTGCAAAGCATAGCGAGTACCGAGTAACGAATAACGTATAACGTGTAACGTATAACGAGCTAACCAGCAAGCCGAAAGGCTGGAGGAAAATATGGATTATCCATGGACTGAATTTTTTCACCTGGGCCTTGTCGTCCAGGCTTTCTTTCCCGAAGCAAGAGAACGGAAAAGCCCGGCTCTGGAGATTACCCGGAAGCTGGCCGCCGACCCTTTCTTTCAGGCCCTGGAGATTTCCGGGGTGGAAGGCCCGGCCCTGCGGAAAGAACTGGCCCAAATCGTCCGGGCGAGCGGAAAAACCCTTGTTTTCTCCGGTGGAAGCTACTGTCGCGCGGGCGGCCACAACCTCCATGACCTCGAGAAAAATAAGAGAGAAAAAGCCATCCACCAGGTCAAGAAGATCATCGATGAAGCCCATGATTACGGGTGCCGGATTCTCTACGTCATGGGGTTCGAAGCACCGACGCCCCAAGACTGTGACCGGGCCCGGGAATACTTTGCTGGCTCTCTGGCGGAGCTCAGTGTCTATGCCCGGGGAAAAAATCCGTCTGCGCCGCTTGCCGTCTCCGTGGAAAATTTTTACCTCCTTACCGGCATCCCCTTCCTGATCGGCCCCACGCTGGAATTTGCCGATATGCTGAGGGATCTCCGCCGTCAACATCCCAACCTCGGCCTGACCTTCGACACCAGCCATATCCTTCAGTTGAAAGAGGACCTTGTCTCAACCTTTTCCCGGGTTCACGACGTGATCGCCCACATCCATCTGAGCAACTGCCTGATCAAGGATCGATCCTCGCCCTTCTATGGCGACAAGCATCCGCCCTACGGCCTGCCGGGGAGTGAAATCGGCATTCCGGAGCTGGCCGGCTTCTTCAGGACGCTCAAGTCCCAGGGATATTTTTCTCGGGCCTTTCCCACTGGGAAGCCTGTTCTCAGCCTGGAAGTCATAACTCCTCCGGGGCGGACTCCCGAGGAAACCCTGGGGGAAGCCAAAGAGGCCTTTGAAAAGGCCTGGGCAAAATTTCACAAGAATAGTTGACCCGAAACCCGAAACTGGGTGGGCATGCAGAAAAGCGATTTCTCTAATTCCAGGCTGATCATGGTAGGGGGCAAGGGCGGGGTTGGAAAGACCACTTGCTCGGCCGCGCTGGCCTTCCATTTGGCCCGCTCCGGCGAGAAGACCCTGCTGATTTCCTCCGATCCCACGCCGTCCCTTTCGGATATCTTCGAAGCCGAGATTGGAAGCAAGGAAAAGCGGATTAGAGGAGTGGAAAACCTCTACGGCCTGGAGATCAGCTCCGAAGTCATCCTGCAGCGCTGGAAGGAGAGGTTCGGGCCGGAAATCTACGAGGTCCTATCCGCTTTTTCCAACCTGGACTATGATTTTGTGGACTACATCGGGGGGGCCCCGGGGATCGAAGAGGAATACATGCTCCATTCCATCCTGGAGCTGGTGGAGAGCGGAAAATACGGGAGGGTCGTCTGGGACACCGCCCCCGCCGGCCATACGTTGCGCCTGCTTCATCTACCCCAGCTCTTCCTGAATCACCTGGAGGCGGCCGCCCGGTTCTACATGAACCTGTACGGGGCGCTGGAAAAAGTGGCCCGCACGGTCCGGCTAAAGAAAAGCAAGAGGACCCTTCTCCAGATCATCGAAGGCTGGAAGGATCTTTCCCAGAAGGTTCTCGATTTCATCCGCGACCGGGAGAAAACTGCCTACGTGGTGGTCACTATCGCCGAAGCCCTGGGGGTGCGGTTGACCGAGCGGCTGTTAAAGGATTTTGATGACTTCCACCTCACCGTCGGCCATCTGATCGTGAACCACCTGGTGCTGGAAGCGGACTGTGATTTTCACCGCCAGCGACAGGCCATGCAGCGGAAATACCTGAAGGCTCTGAGCGACAAATACGGGCGGAGGATGAGCCTGGTCGAAGTCCCCCTCCTGCCTTACGAGGTCCGGGGGGTGAAAAGAATCGCTCAAATGTCGGAGATCCTTTTCCCTCCCGGCCCGGGGTAAGGGGAAGGTTTTATTACTCCGAACTCCGTAAGGGCACGCGGCAGCGTGCCCCTACGAACTCCGAACTGTTCTTCAAGGATCCCAATGAGGGAATCAGCGGAAAGACCCACCATCGTCCCGATTCTCGTCTATGGCGCCTTGTTCCTTCTGGGGCTCTATGGGGCGAGCCTTTACAATTATCTCCTCTTCCACAGCATCGTTGAAGTCTTCAGCATCGTCATCGCCTGCAGCATCTTTGCCCTGGTCTGGAATTCCCGCGGGATCATCGACAACTCCTACCTGGTGATCATCGGGATTGCCTACCTCTTCGTCGGGGGCATTGATTTCCTGCACACCCTGGCCTACAAGGGGATGGGGGTCTTCCCGGGGTATGGGGCCAATCTAGCCACTCAGCTCTGGATTGCGGGCCGCTACCTCCAGGGCATTTCCTTCCTCATCGCCCCCCTGGGGATGAAAAGAACATTGAACTACCCGGCCGTGTTGGGTGTATATCTCCTCGTTTCCGTCTTCCTGGCTCTGTCGATTTTCAGCTGGAGCATCTTCCCGGACTGTTACCTGGAAGGGGTCGGCCTGACGCCCTTCAAAATTCTCAGCGAGTACATCATCTCTTCCTTTTTTGCGGTGGCCATCGTTCTTCTCCTGAGAAGGCGGAGGGACTTCGACCCCCAGGTCCTGCGCTTTTTGTGCCTTTCCCTCGTCCTGACCGTTTTCTCGGAGCTGGCCTTTACTCTATACGTTAATGTGTACGGCTTTTTCAATTACCTGGGCCATTTTTTTAAAGTGGCGGCCTTTTACTTTTTTTACAAGGCGGTCATCGAAACCGGCCTGGTCACTCCCTACCGTCTCCTTTTCCGCAACCTCAAGCAGAGCGAAGAAGCGCTCCGGCGGGCCCATGACGAACTGGAGCTGCGGGTAAAGGAGAGGACGGCGGAGCTGACCCGGGCCTACGAGGCGCTGAAAGCGGAAGTGTTTGTGAGGCAGCGGACGGAAGAGGCCCTGGGTGATTCGGAAAAACAATACAGTCAGGTGGTGGAGAGCTCCCTGACCGGAATCTATATCGATCAGGATACGAAAATTGTCTTCTGCAACCAGCGGTTTGCGGACATTTTCGGTTATAGCCGGGAGGAGATGATCGGGCTGGAGTCATGGAAAATGGTCCATCCCGAGGACCGGGCCATGACCGACGAATGGCGGGGAAAGAGACTCCGGGGGGAGCCGGCCCCCGACGAGTACGAAGTCCGGGGGTTAACCAAGGACGGGCGGACCCTCTGGGTGATGCGCCGGAATACGCGCATCGAATTCCGGGGACGGCCGGCGGTTCTGGGGAACATCGTGGACACCACCCGGAGAAAGCAGATGGAGGGAGCCCTGATGGAGTCGGAGAAGGAACTTCGCCTTCTTTCCACCCAGCTCTTGGCCACCCAGGAAAACGAGCGCAAGTGGGTTGCCCAGGAGCTCCACGACAGCATCGGCCAGAGCCTGGTGGCCGTCAAATTCGCGCTGGAGAGGAAAATCGGCCAGAGCGGAAGCGGGCAATACGCCGCCGGGGATTTCCCTGGAGGACATCCTTTCCATGGTGCAGAACGGGGTGGAAGAAACCCGCCGGATCATGACCAACCTGCGCCCCTCGATCCTCGATGATCTGGGGATCCTGGCCACGATAAACTGGTTCTGCCGGGAATTTCAAAAGGTTTACCCCCATATCCAGGTTCAGAGGCAAATCGAGGTCCAGGAGCAAGAGGTCCCCGATAGTCTGAAAATCGTGATCTTCAGGATTTTGCAGGAGGCCATGAACAACATCGCCAAACACAGCCGGGCCAATACCGTTGTCTTGGGACTGGCAAGAAAAAACGACCGGATTACCCTGAGGATTCAGGACAACGGAGTCGGGTTCGACCCGGAAAACTGCCGCAAAGGGCTGGGACTCTCCAGCATGAAAGAACGCAGCCAGCTCTCCGGGGGCATCTTCATCCTCGAGTCTGGTCCGGGGAAGGGGAGCCACATGGAGGTGAGATGGCCGGCGGCGTAAAGAAAAAGCGCATAGAGCAAAGAGCAGGGAGTAAAAGGAAGGTCATAGCTCATAGCTGATAGCCGAAACCAGGAGCTTTGAGCTATCAGCTATGAGCTTTTTCTTTTCAGCGCTATGCCCTATGCTCTATGCGCTTTTTCATTTAGTGATCAGTCCTTTCTCAATGGCCAGAGTGGTGAGGGCGGAGACGCTGTGCAGGTCCAGCTTCTGCATGAGGTTGGCCCGGTGCTTTTCCACCGTCTTCACGCTGATGCACAGGAAATCGGCGATGTCCTTGTTCTTGTACCCCTCGGCGATCAGCTTCAGGATCCCCTTTTCGCGGGTGGTCAGGGAGTCCCAGGGGGTGGCGGCTCTCTGCGGCCTCTTGTTTTCCAGAAATCCTTCGATGACCCTGGCGGAAATCCCCGGGCTGATGTAAAATTTCCCGCTGAACACGTTCTTGATGGCCATCTTCAGCTCGGCGTTGGTGGAATCCTTCAGGACATACCCGTCGGCGCCGGCCTGAAGGGTGGCGACGATGTACTCGTCCGTCTTGTGAACCGTTAAAACCAGAATTCTCGTTTCGGGGGACCTTTTCTTGATTTCCCGGATGGCGTCCATCCCGTTCATCCGGGGCATGGAGAGGTCCATCAGGACCAGACTGGGCTTGAGCTTTTCCACGCAGCGGATGGCCTCCTGGCCATCCTCCGCTTCTCCCACGATTTCCAGGTCCGGATCCGAGGACAGGAGAGCGCGCAGACCTTCCCGGAGAATCGTGTGATCTTCGGCGATGACAATTCTCTGTTTCTCTCCCATGATTGACTCGGCTCCAGAGAGGAAGGAAGATCTAAAGGGACAGCCTTTGGCCGCCCCGGGCGGTTCCCAACCCCTACCCATTCCTGGACGATAAATACTGTTTCCCTGCCCAGGAAATACAGTTCTCACCCTATTTACCACGCTGGAAACCGTTAGTAAAGTATTTTATCCATGGGAATCTCCCGCAAAAGGTAAGCTTACGAAAGTATGCGCATTTTTAGAACTTTGATCGTTGAGGACAACCCCCTTTTCCGCCAGACCATCCTCGACATATTGTCTGCCCAGTTCCCCTCCATGGTTCTGGAAGAGGCGGCAGATGGAAAGACCGCCCTGGAGAGGATCGATGACGCCCTTCCCGACCTCATCTTCATGGATATCAAATTGTCCGGGGAAAACGGCCTTCACCTGACTGAACATATCAAAAGGAGACACCCCGAAGTTGTCGTGGTGATTCTGACCAGCTACGACTGGCCCGAGTACCGGGAGGCGGCCTACAAATTCGGGGCCAACCATTTCATCATGAAGGGCTCCTCGACCAACAAAGAGATCGTGGAATTGATTGAATCCATTCTGGGAGATCTGGGTTTCAGCCCCAACGGGGCCCAAGAGAATAACCTCTCCAGATAGATTCCGGATGATAAATCCCGAGTCCTCTTCTCTCCATCCCTTTCTGGTTTTTCCGAATAAAAGAATGATATAATTCCTTCAAGGTAAATCGCCGGCTCTACCGGGGGCCGGGTATCGAGTACGGGGTTGACATTTCCGGAATGCTTGAGTTGTGGGCCGGGGGCAAGGAGCTTCTGGGCAAAAAGCATCGGCCGGGCTGGCCCCCTCCTTGGAGGCTTCGACCGGCTTCCGTAGGATTCGGCGGGCCGATCGGGCGACCGTCACGCGCTTCGCGTGATCGCCCCTACCAGGAGAGGACCCCTTCATCGGAGGTTCAAACGGTTGGCCCGCCCGGCCCATGAAATGGAAGCCGCCTCATGGTTTTTGCCCAGAAGGTCCTTGCCCCCGGGCCTGGCACATGAAGGGCACCGGCCCGACACTTGATTCCTCAGATCGGATCCTTTCTATGCCCACGGTGATTGCCGCTAAGGCAGAACCCCCTCTCGTTGTGTCCATCGACATCGGGACTTCGTCCGTTCGCGCTTCGATTTTTGACCGGACGGGGCGCTCGGTGGAGGGGATGGAGGTGCGGAGAGCCCACGAAATTCAGGCTACTTCGGAAGGGGCGGCGGAGGCTGACCCGGATGTTCTTCTCCACGTGGTCTTCGAATGCCTGGACCGGTTGATGGAGATAACCGCGCCCCTGAAGTCCGGAATCGGGGGAGTGGCGGCCTGCACCTTCGTGAATAATATTCTGGGAATTGATGGAGATCACCGGGCGGTGACTCCCCTGACGACCTATGCCGACACGCGGGCCGAAAAGGAGGTTGGCGGACTCAGGTCCGATTTCGATGAAACCGCGGCCCATGATCGCACCGGCTGCCGTTTTCACCCGAGCTACCTGCCGGCCCGTTTTCGCTGGCTCGGCCGGGCTCATCCCGAACTTTTCGGGCGGGTCTCGCGCTGGGTGTCGATCGGCGAATACCTGGAGCTGAAACTCTTCGGGGAAACCGGGGTGACTTACTCGGTGGCCTCCTGGACCGGGCTTCTGAACCGGTTCCGTCTGATCTGGGACGCTCAGCTTCTGGCTGGCCTGCCCGTGAAGGAAAGCCAGCTCTCCCCGTTGACCGATGTAAACCGGCCGCGGCGCGGATTACGGAAGGAATTTGCCGGACGCTGGCCGGCTCTCGCCCAGGTACCCTGGTTTCCCGCGGTAGGCGACGGGGCTGCGGCCAATGTGGGAAGCGGGTGCATCTCCTCCCGGCAGGTTGCGCTGACCATGGGAACGACGAGCGCCCTGCGGGTAGTTCTGGGCGATGCTCCGGACCACCTCCCGGCCGGGCTGTGGTGTTACCGGGTGGATGGAAAACGGTCTCTTCTGGGCGGGGCTTTGAGCGAAGGGGGGAGTGTCTTTGCCTGGATGAAGGATACCCTGAACCTGGGGGCTCACCCGGATCTCGAAAAGGCTCTGGCTGCCATGGAGCCCGACTCGCACGGCCTGACCGTTCTTCCCTTCCTGGCCGGAGAACGGGCCCCGGGTTGGGCGGGACATGCCCGCGCCGCCTTTCAGGGGCTCTCTCTGGCGACCACCCCCCTGGAGATCCTGAGAGCCGGGATGGAAGCGGTCGCCTACCGGATGTTCCTGGTTTTCGAGATGCTTCGCCCCCTGATCCCGGGGGAGCCTCAAATCGTGGCCAGCGGGGGTGCCTTACTTCACTCTCCGGTCTGGCTTCAGATCGTGACCGATGTGCTGGGAAGACCGGTGGCCATATGCGAAGTGCCCGAGGCTTCCAGCCGGGGAGCGACCCTGCTGGCCCTGGAAGCCCTGGGAGCCATCCGGGACCTGGAAGAGGTTCCCCACTTCATCCTTCCCGGGTGTCAGCCGGATGCCCAGCGGCATGCCCGGTACCGCAGGGCGATTGAGAGGCAAAAAGAGCTCTATGCAAAAACTAGTCGGGCCGAATGAGTCCGAAACTCGAAATTCGAAATCCGAAACAAATTCAAATGACCCAAATTCCAAATCCTAAACATTTTTTTGAACATTGAGGTTTCGGATTTCGGAGTTTGTTTCGGATTTCGATATTCGGATTTCGAATTTACTTAAGGGCGGCAATAATGGCCCGGCAGAACGCCGGAAGATCATCCGGGGTCCGGGAGGTGATGAGATTCCCGTCCCGCACGACTTCCTGGTCGAGGTATTTGGCGCCGGCGTTAACCACATCATCCTTGATGGCCGAGACGCAGGTCGCATTCTTTCCTTTCAGGATCCCCGCCGAAACCAGGACCCAGCCGGCGTGGCAGATGGCGGCCACGATTTTTCCCTGGTTGAAGCAGTCGCGCACCAGCTTGAGCATGGCGGCGTTGCGCCGCATGCGGTCGGGGGCGAATCCGCCGGGAACGATCACCGCCTCAAAGTCCGCGGCGCTCACCGATTCCGCCGCAACTCCTCCCGGCGCCGCCAGCCCGACCTTGCTGTGGTACTCCTTGGCCCCCGTGCCCACCACGGTGACCTTGGCTCCCGCCTCTTTCATGCGGTAGAAGGGATACCAGAACTCATGCTCCTGATACATGTCTTCGATCAAAATCGCGACCCGTTTTCCTGCTACCTCCATAAAACCCTCCTTCTTTTTCTTGGCACTCCTGTATTCATTATATCCACCCCTTTCCGCATGGGGCAATAGAATTAGTTCGCTCGCCCCCCTCCCTTTTGCGATTGCCTTTTCTCCGAAAAAGCAAGCTTGTGGCCCGGAAACAAGGGCGTTTCGCGGAAAAAGCATCGGCGGGAAAAAGATTTCACCCGGAGATCCCCCCGTGCTTCCGCAGAATGAGGCGGGCTTATCGGGCGCCCGGTCACGCGCTTCGCGTGACGCCCCTACATCGGACCAACCGTGTTCTTGGGGAAAGAATGGCTTGCCCGCCCGATCCAGGAAGTGAAGCGCGCCTCATGGTTTTTTCGCGAAACGCCCTTGTTTTCGGGCCGGGCAACGCCTGCAATTCTATCCATCTTACGACTACTTGGCGTAAAGTGAAAGTGGGCAAGGCTGCCTTTGCTCCTTGACTTTCTCTCATACCGAGGATAGAAATAAATGAGAACTTTTTCGGCCTTCGAGTTTCGCGCTTCGGATTTGGAATCGTTCCTTTGCGAACCAATTCATTCGTAAGAAAATCGAAGAAAGGTGATCATGTCTGTCATTACTTTGAATGAGCCGGGAAAAGAACTCCTCATGATGGGGAATGAAGCCATCGCCCGGGGGGCCCTGGAAGCCGGAGTCAGGGTGGGGGCCGCCTATCCGGGAACTCCTTCCACCGACATCATCGAAAACCTGGCCGCCGTGGCCTCCCAGATGGGCTTATATGTGGAGTGGTCGGTCAACGAAAAGGTGGCCCTGGAAGTGGCTTCGGCGGCCGCTTTTTCCGGGCTTCGGGCCATTTGCGCCATGAAGCAGAACGGAATGAACGTGGCCTCCGACTACCTGCTGACCCTGAACCTGGTGGGCGTCAAAACCGGCTGGTCCTGGTGGCCTGCGACGACCCCCAGGGGCATTCGAGCAACAACGAGCAGGATTCCAGGTTCTTTGCCAAGATGGCCGACCTCCCGCTCCTGGAGCCTTCCACCTTCCAGGAGTCCAAAGAGATGACCCAGTGGGCCTTCGAGCTCTCGGAGGAGGTCGGAGGCGTGGTCATCCTGCGCGGGGTCACCCGTACTTCCCATGCCCGGGGAAACGTAGTCCTGGGAAAACTTCCCCCCCGGGCGGGAAACCCTATTTTGACCGCTCCAAACAATGGCTGACCCAGCCCCTGGTCCCCAAACACCAGCAGCTTCACCACACCCTGGATCGCCTGGAAGAGATCTATGCCCAGAGCCCCTTCAACCAGTACCTGGGCCCGGAACGGCCGAAACTCCTCATCATCACCTGCGGGACGGGATGGCTCTACAGCCAGGAGGCCGTGGAACTGCTGGAGCTGGGGAAGAAAGGTGGGGATTCTCAAGTTGGGAACGACCTGGCCGCTTCCCAGCAGAATGATCGTGGAGTACCTGAAGAAGACCGAGCGGATCCTGTTGGTCGAAGAGGTAGACCCATTCCTGGAAGGAAATGTCAAAGAGATCGCGGCCGACTTTTCCCGGAAGATCGGGCCCAAAGATTTCTTCGGGAAAAAGTCGGGCCATGTTCCTCCCGTCGGAGAGATGACCGCCGACCGGGTCGTCGATGCCCTGGCCAAGATTTTCAAGATTTCCTACCAGGCCAGAACCGCAGCGTATGAAACAGAAGGCCCAGGAAGTAGCCAAGAAAATGCTTCCCGGACGGGCGCTGGGATTCTGCGCCGGTTGCCCCCACCGGGCTTCCTTCTGGTCGATCAAGAACGCCCTCCAGCTGGACAACCGGCAGGGATTTGCCACCTACGACATCGGATGCTATGCCCTGGGCCGGGGGCCCGCCGGCTATTACCAGCTGAGGGTGGGAGGGGCCATGGGAACGGGGACCGGCCTGGCCAGCGGCTTCGGGAAGCTTTCCCAGCTGGGGTTCGAGCAGCCGGTGATCGCCATGTGCGGGGATTCCACTTTCTTCCATTCGGCCATGCCCGCACTGGTCAATGCTCATTACAATAAATCCAACCTGGTCATGGTGATCCTGGATAACAGCGCCACGGCCATGACCGGGTTTCAGCCCCATCCCGGAGTGGGAAGAAACGCCAT
Organism: uncultured delta proteobacterium; assembly: GCA_963802665.1. Taxonomy (GTDB): domain Bacteria; phylum Desulfobacterota; class SM23-61; order SM23-61; family SM23-61; genus SM23-61. Next base: position 90,552 of record CAWDJO010000019.1, read on the forward strand.
GGGAGATGAGGTGACTCCGGTGGAAATCGAAGGGGTCTGCCGGGCCTTCGGGGCCAAAGTGGAAGTCACCGATCCTTTTGACATCCCGGGGACCCGAGAGAGAAGCTTCTGCAGGCCCTCGAAGACCCCGAGGGGGCGAAAGTTCTCATCATGCGCCGCCGGTGCCAGATGCTGAAGGGGAAAGACGAGAAGCCTCCCTACCGGGTCTTCGTGGATCAACGGAAATGCATCGGCGAAGACTGCGGATGCGACCGGGTCTGCACCCGGGTCTTCAAGTGCCCCGGGCTGATCTGGGACGCGAAAGAGGGGAAGTCCAAGGTGGATGAGGTGATCTGCATCGGGTGCGGAGTCTGCGCCGATATCTGCCCGGAAGGGGCGATCATCAAAGAGGAGACGAAGTAATTGGCTACGGCTAAGGAGATGTACAATCTGATCATTACCGGAGTGGGCGGCCAGGGGAACGTCCTGTCCTCCCAGCTCATCGGCCAGGCGCTGGTGGGCAAGGGATTTTTTGTGACCATCGGGGAGACCTACGGGGCCTCGCAGAGGGGGGGCTCGGTCATGAGCCACATCCGCATCTCCTCCCGGAAACAGCTGAGTCCCCTCATCCCCCGGGGGAAAGCGGACATCGTCATCGGGCTGGAGCCGGTGGAGGCTCTCCGGGTTCTGACGGTTTACGGGAATTCGCACACCGTGGTCATTTCCAACACGCGGCCCATCTACCCGGTGGATGTGACTTCGGGGGATGAGAAGTATCCCGAGGAAGAGGAGATTCGGGGCGCCCTGAAGGGTCTTTCCCGGAAGGTTTATTATGTCCCGGCCACGGAGAAGGCCATGGAGATGGGCTCGCCCATCCTGGGCAACATGATCATGATGGGGGCTCTCCTGGAGCTGAACCTCCTGCCCCTCAGCCCCGCCGAGTTCCGGGAGACGCTGGCCAGGACCTTCAAGGACACAAGGCTGGAGACCAATCTGCGGGCGATGGAAGAGGGGAAGCGGTTCGTTCGATCCCGGCTAAGCGGCCGATGGTTTTTTCCCGCGGCGGTGAAGAATTGGCGGATTATCGGGACTTGCTGTTTTCCAAAGCCTTCCGGGTCGTTGCCGGGCCCCAGATACAATGAAGTTTCGCAACAGCTCCGGGATGAGCCAAAATATCCTCTTTTATGAAGTGATCCTCCAACCCGATACCCCCTGGGAATCCCTGCGGGATCGGGTTTATCCCGCCCTGACACGATACCTGAAATATAAATCCATCGCCCCCGATTCGGCGGAGGGCGTGGTCGTCGCCCTATTTTTCAGGGAAGAGTTTTACCTGATCGAGGGACGGGAATTCTTAGCGGCCTACCGTGAAATCGAGGGACTGGGCCCAAATGACTTTCGTTTGCGGGTTCTCAGCTGGCTGGCGGAAAGCGAAGGAGAGGGGAAAAACCAGGAGGGAACGAAGGGGAAGGACCCTTTCCGGCGCGACCTTCCGGCCGCCCGGAAATGAACTCCTGTTACCCTGCAAGGATTCAGGGCCCTCATAGAAAAAAAGGATTAGTCGCGCTCCGGCGTGACTAACCCTTTTTTCTGGTGAGCCGTGCGGGGCTCGAACCCACGACCACCTGATTAAAAGTCAGGTGCTCTACCTACTGAGCTAACGGCTCAATTCTTTATGGGACGCAGATGAACGCAGATAAAAATGCCTAAAATTCGAAATGCCTAAAATGCCTAAAGTTGAATAAAACCCTGATGGGACACGGATGAACACGGATAAACACGGATAAATATTTTTGCAAAAAATCGGACTCGGATTCGGGCAGATGTACAAAGGTAAGGACTTTACCATCCAGTATTCTATGGAATATTTCTTTATCTGTGTTCAATCCGTGTTCATCCGTGTCCAATTAAAATATTCTAAACGCATTTGATCTGCCCGGCGAGCAAGGGTTTTTATGAACGGCGGGGGCGCTGTTGGAAGGGGTTGCGGCGCAGAATGGTCTCCGCCCGTCTTTTCCCCCACCGAGACCAGGGTGACCTTGGTCTCGGTCAGCTCCTCGATCCGCCGCACGTAATGCCGGGCCTTGGGGGGAAGGTCCTGGAAACTCCGGGCATTCCTCAGGTCCGCCTTCCAACCCGGGTGGTCTTCGTAGACGGGTTCGCATTCCTTCAAAACCTGAACTTGCGAGGGAACATCCTCAATCCGCCGGCCGCGGTGCTGATAGGCCGTGCAGATCCGGATGGTATCGAACTCGCCGAGCACGTCCATCTTGGTCAGGGCGATGCCGGTGAGGCCGTTTAACCGGATGGAATCCTTCAACAGCGGGATGTCCAGCCAGCCGCAGCGGCGGGGTCTTCCGGTGGTGGCCCCGAACTCCCGGCCCCTTTCCCGGATCTTTTCCCCCACGGCGTCATTCAATTCGGTGGGGAAAGGGCCCTCTCCCACCCGCGTGGTGTAGGCCTTGGCAACGCCGATGACCTCGGTGATCTTAGTGGGCCCGACCCCGGTTCCGGTGCAGGCCCCCCCGGCCACGGTGTTGGAGGAGGTAACGTAGGGGTACGTGCCGTGGTCCACATCCAGGTGGGTACCCTGGGCTCCTTCGAAAAGGATCTGGCGGCCCTGTTTGATCTGCCCGTTGACGAAGAGGGAGACGTTGCCCGCGAATTTTTTCAGGCGCTCGCCGTACCCGCGGTATTCCTGGAACACGGCCTCGAGGTCAAACCCCTGGTCTTTCAGGCAGGTGTCCAGGTAATGGTTCTTCACGGAGAGAATCGTCTCCAATTTTCCCCGGAAGACCTTCTCCTCCACGAGGTCTCCGAAGCGGATTCCTTCCCGGGCCACTTTGTCCTCATAGGCGGGCCCGATCCCCCGCCCGGTGGTCCCGATCTTGCCCTCGCCCTTCATCCGCTCCCGGGCCACGTCGATCCTCCGGTGGTAGGGCATGATCAGGTGGGCGTCTTCGCTGATCAGGAACTGGCGGTCATCCAGGAAATGGCCCCGCTTCCTGAGCTCATCGATCTCCTGCAGGAGGACCTGGGGGTCGACCACGACCCCGTTGCCGATCACGCAGGTTTTGTCCCGGTAGAGGGCGCCCGAAGGGATCAGGTGAAGGATGATGGTCTCCTGGCCCACGACCACGGTGTGGCCCGCGTTGTTCCCCCCTGGAAGCGGACCACCACGTCGGCGTATTCGGTCAGAAGATCGACGACCTTCCCTTTCCCCTCATCGCCCCACTGCATTCCGACAATCACGATGTTAGCCATAACGATCCTTTACGCGGAAAATCGCATAGCGCGGAGAGCATAGCGCATGGCGTTAAAACCAAAATTCTGTATCACTTGAGCACTTTGAAAAAAGGCAGCTGATTAGCCTTCGGAAAAGGTCTCTCAGAAATCCCCCCTGCCCCCCTTTGCAAAGGGGGGTGGGGGGGATTTCAGCGATTCGTTCTCCAATCGATATCACTTAGCCAAATTTTGATGAAATCGTAAAAAGTCCGAAAAGCCGTCACTCCCGCGAAGGCGGGAGTCCAGAACAGCTTGATTAAACTGGATTCCCGCTTTCGCGGGAATGACGAGAAGGAGGGAAAAACGGCTTTTTACGATATCATCAATTTTGAATTTTGCCCTTTTGGTCATTCGAATTTGTTTCGTCCCGCGCTTCGCGGGATTCGGATTTCGTGCTTCGGATTTAGGCCATCGATCCTCAAAGAACCAATCGGGCGACGATCCCTTATTCAGTCGAAAGAACCTCTATGGTCGCCCTAACTCCCGCTCCCAGTTCGAATTTGTACCCGAGCTCATGTAAAGTCATCTCCACGGCGGCGATGCCGGCGATGATGTCCGACTGATCGATGTACCCCATGTGGGCGAGGCGGAAAATTTTTCCCTTGGCCCGGTCCTGTCCTCCGGCAATGGTCAGGTTGTGCTTCTCGCGGAGGATCTTCACCACTTTCTGGCCGTCGATTCCCGGCGGGGCCAGGACGGCGGTGACGGCGTCCGAGTACGCCCGGGGGGCATAGAGCTGAAGGCCCAGGGCGGTCATGGCGGCGCGGGTGGCTTTGGCCAGGCGCGCGTGGCGGGCGATGATGTTTTCCAGCCCTTCCTTCCGGATCAACCGCAATGATTCGGCCAGGCCCACGACCAGGGAGATGGCGGGAGTGTAGGCGCTCTGGTTCTGGGTCAGATTCTTCAGCTCTTTCTTGAAATCGAAATAGAACCTGGGAAGCGTGGACCGCTCCACAAACTGCCAGGCCTTGTCGCTGAGGGCCGCAAAGGCCAGGCCGGGCGGGAGCATGAGGGCTTTCTGCGACCCGCAGAGGACCACGTCCAGCTTCCATTCGTCCATGGGAAGCTCCACCGCGCCCAGGTGGGAAATCCCGTCCACCACCAGGATCGTCCCCGGATGCCGGGAGACGATGGCGGCGATTTCCTTGACCGGATGAAGGACTCCCGTGGAGGTCTCCGTGGCCTGGGTAAAGACCGCCTTGATCGAAGGGTCTTCTTTCAGGACTTTGGCTATAACCCCGGGATCAACCGCCTGCCCCCACTCCACGGGAATGGCGATGGGATTGACTCCGTAGGCCCGGCAGATTTGGGAAAACCGCTCTCCGAACTTGCCCCCTTCCACGACGAGGGCCTTGTCCCCGGCGCAGAGGGTGTTGGTCACCGCCCCTTCCATGGCCCCGGTTCCGGAAGAGGCGAAGATAAGGACTTCGTTTTTGGTCTGGAAAAGGTATTTCAACCCTTCCCGCACTTCCTGAAGAATCCCCTCATAGAGCGGCGTGCGGTGGTGGATGATGGGCCGGGCCAGGGCCTGGAGCACCTCCGGGGGAATCGGCGTGGGGCCCGGGGCTAATAAATTATGCTTCTTCATGGGATCTTCAGAGACCTTTGCGCATGTCCGTAGGGGCGATTCATGAATCGCCCCTACACCCGGATGGCGAGTTATGGCCACCAGTATAAAACCAACATTTTGGCAAAAACATTATCCTTCGTCAAAGGTGTAGGGGCACGAGGCATCGTGCCCCTGCGAGTTGCGTTCTGACGACGCCAGTTTGACCAAAGCATTTTTTCATACCAGAATCGACCCGGGATGTCAAGGTGAAAGCGAAAATTGCGGGAATCCGGATTGCGGAATGCGCCCTGAACCACGTTGGGTTCAAGGCAGCCCTGCACTCAACGTAGTGCAGGGCAGATTGCAGGGGCGCGCGGCCGCGCGCCAGGAGAGCGGGCATAAAAAAACCCCCGGGTTTGACCCCGGGGGTTTTAGGGTTGGCTTGCGCTTTTTTAGAAGAAGTAGCGCAGGCAGGTCAGCAAGGAATAGGCGTCGTCGGCGGATTTGTTCTTCGCATCGTACACATCGCCGGCCATGAAGTAACCGAGCCCGATGTTGTAGTACAGGCTCTCGTAAATTTTGATCTTGGCGATCACGTTCAATTCGGTGCCCACGTAGTCTTCATCCTTATCCTGCTGGGCGGTGGTCGGGCCGCTGATCATATTCACGACTTTTCCGGTCCCGGGAGTCCCCTCGCTGGTGTCCCCGATGTACAGGGCGTTAAAATTCAGGTTAACCCAGGGGACGGGGTTATACTCGAAATTCAACCGCGCGTAATACAAACCGGAAGCATACAGCTGCTTCCCGGCGGTGTACATGAAGTCGCCGTTGTAGAAGAAGAAGATGGACCGGTCGTTCCCCATGGCCCAGACCGCTTCCGACGCGCTGGGATAGGTGTACTGGGCAAATTTATCGGATTTGTCGGCGTCATTGCCCGAGGCATAGTATCCTTCCACAGCCGCGGACATTCCCGGGCCGATCTTGTATTTGGCCAAGGCATCAAGAATATAGCCTTTGTAGTCGACGTCGGCCGCATTCACATAGTCTCTCGTGCCTCCGTTATAAATGAAATTACCGCTGAAGATCCAGTTGCCGGGACGGTAACCGCCGCCCACGCCGATCCACCAGGGATGATCCTCATATTGGGCGGCGCTGGAGACTGGAGTGAGAGTAAATACGGGAGCATAAGTTGACGCCGTCGCACCAGGAGTAGACGGGGTATAAGTAGCTCCTGCTGCGGGACCTACACCGGTTGTTGAAGTAATCCCAACCGTGGGGTTAAAACCAGTGTAAAGGTCGTTCTTGTAAGCAGCGAAGGCGCCAACGTCGAAGAGCTGCTTGGTCATTTTCCAAGCGAGGCCGTAGGTGTCGTTGACGTTGTAGGTTTCAAAGGCCGCATCCCTTTCCCTCCACCAGAAAGCCTGGATTGCGTGGGGGGCGAAATTGGCGGTCAGCATCAGGCCGGGGGCATCCTTGGACTGCCACAGACGGCCGCCCCAGCCGAAATACTGCAAACCGGCGGTGACCGTTACGGGGGTCTGGGGAACCACGAACTCGATAAACGCCCACTTGATCTCCGACTGCACCTGGTCGGTTCCGTACACCCCCATTCTGCCGCTGGCTGCCAGTTCAAATGTTTCGGTCTGCCTCCCCCTCCGATCCTCGCCCCAGTTGCCGGCGTCGGCTTCAAACCCGATCACCGCGCGGACGGTCTTGGGGTCGCCATACTGCAGGTAATAACGGAACCGCTCGGTAATCCATTTCCGGTTCTCATCATGGTTCGGCGCCTTGGCTGTGCCGTCGGCATTATAGAAGCCGAGGTTGAAGTCCTGCTGGTTTATCCACATCGTGGCGATCTCCATATGGCCCCAGGATTTGAACTGGGCCATGGAGGGAGAGGCCACGGCCATCACCAGTAAAGCTGCCCCGAGGATTACCAAATACTTCTTCATTCTTTAACCTCCTTTTCGATTGATGCTGAACAGTAAAATTTTTTCACCCTGCTGTTTCAGTTCTCAATTTCGCTCCCCTCCTCACCCCCTTCCCTTGGGAATTTCTGCCAAATAAGGACGTTTCTCGGTCCTAAAATACTGATCTTTCAAAACCTTGTCAACAGAAAAATTTCATTAAATATTTTAAACCCGGGTAGGGGCACCTCATGAATTGCCCCTACTGAATCCGGCTGATCATCAGGGCGCTGTTGGCCCCCCCGGAAAAGACCCCCTCCCGGGGAAGGTTCACGGCCACCACCAGCTCCATTCCCGGAGCCCCGTCCAAGTCCTGGTTTTGAAAGTCCACCAGGTAACCCTGGACCTCCACGGATTTCCAGGTCTCCATGAACATGGCGCCGCTCCAGACCAGGCCCATGACTTCCCCGCCGGTGTAGTAACTCTGCTTTTTAAAGAACTGCCCCAGGGGAGAGGTGTTTCGCAGGATAAGCAACTCATCCCCGCGGGCGATCAGCCGCACGTTTACAAATGCGATGTCATCCCCCTCGTAGTGCACGGCAGGACCGGTGGGCAATCGCTTGACCTGAAAAGAGACGTCGGATCCAAACGCCGTCTGGCTTCTCCAGATCACAGTCCCTTTGGAGTCCAGCACTTTGAGCCGGAAGTCGGAATCGATAAAGGCGTAAAACGTTTTTCCTTCATGGAAGAAAGGAGTGAACCCGTACAGGCTGAATAGCTTGGAAGCCTCTATCTTCCGTACCTCCTTGTAGCCCTTCCCATCCCATCCCATCTCGTAAATGGGCGCTTCGTAGGGAACGTCGTACCCCCTCTTCTGTCCCAACAGGACCGCTCCTTTTTCTCCCCAACCCACGACTCTCAGGTACCAGGGAAGGTTCTTGGCGGTGACCCGGTAATCCCCCTCCCGGAAGGTCACCACGAAGGAGGAAAGCTTTCGCGGGGCAGTTTCCGTCGCATCCCCCTCCAGGCTGGTCACGAAAATTTCCGCCTTCCCATCCTTGTCGATATCACCCACGTCGACGGCTAGATACTGATTCAACTTTCCGCCGGTGAGCTTCTTAATCAGCTTGAATTCGTTTTCCCAGCGGTAGATCCAAAGGTTCCGTTCGTCTATGAGAACGACTTCGTTTCTCCCGTCCCCGTCCAGGTCCCCCATGGACATTCCCACGATCCTGAAGGAAAACGGAGTGCTCTGCCAGAATCCGGAGGAGGCACTCACCCCTCGTTCCGGCTTGGCCTGGGTCATGGGGCGTAAGCCCTGGGGCGGGGGGGGAATCGGAACCGCCGCCACGGCCTTGGGACCTTCGGGCGGTTTTTCCGCCACCGCGGGTCTCTCCACGGGCAGCGGGCTGAGAGAGTATCCCAGAATTTTTTCATCAATCTTCCGGGCCAGCACATCCACCTGGCTGATGATCTCTTCCAGCTTATTGGCCTGGACGTAAACCGAAGAGGCGGGCTTTTCGCCCTTCACTTCCAACACCTTTAAATCCATGCTGGCGCTATTTCCCAGCTTGGTCAGGCTCCCGAAGACGACGAAATCGGCTCCCAGTGTTTCTCCTACTTTTCTCGCGGTTTCGGAATCAATCTCTCCCGGCACCTCGGGGAGAGCCTTTTTCACCGCTGCCCTTTCGAGAAGTGAAATCCGGCCTTCGAGTTCGACCCGGGAAGAGAACATTGCGTACACCCCTTCCCTCAGGTATTCCAGGTTTTCCGGACTATGAATGGCCACCGGAAGAATGGCCACCTTGATAGGGCCGCTCCCTCGCGCACCCGCTTGCGGAGCCATGGGAGCCTGGGCCAGAGCCGAAGGAATGAAAAGGGCCCCTGCCGCAAAAAATATGAATATTTTCAAAGAGCTTTTTCTTCCTTTCAAAGTCATCAAGGAAGAAAAATAGGGGAAAATCTTCTCATTAAGGAAGTGTTTCAAGGCCAATATTAACTCGCTTGTCGGTCAAAATTAGCAATTTTAATGCCACCGGAAAAGATTCCCGCCTCAGTTAAGAAGAATCAACCGCCGACTCCTTCTTCCCCGAATCTTCAACCCGTCGTTTTTGTAACTATTTGAATTTTTTTAATAATTAATCACTTACGGAAAAACTGGGAGCTCGCCCAAAAGCCAATCAAATTTTTCCCCGTCTTATCTCTAGAATATTCCTTCCATGGAGATGGAAATCTTCCCCATTTTTTGTATTAAAAAGGCCACAGACAGCTTCCCGGCGGTTGTTAATTATGCAACAAATATCAAAACGGGTTATGGGTCATGGGTGATAGGTAATGGGTAAAGGGTCATGGGTGATGGGTCATGGGTTTAAAAAAACGTGTGCTTGCCTCCATTTCCTCTGCCCTCTGTCCTATAACCTATTACCCATTACCTCGCCCCTGCTTTTCAGATTATCTTAAATTCCTTCCCGGGGAGCCTGACGCTGAGAACCGGGCAGGGCGCCCGGCGGACTACCTTTTCGGCGGTGCTGCCGAAGAGAACGTGATCGAGCCCGGTTCGGCCATGGGTGCCCACCACGATCAACTCCACATTCTTTTCCTTGGCCGTGCGGAGAATTTCCAGGAAAGGGGTTCCGTGCACGATCATGCATTCGTATTTCGGATATCCCTTGAGGTCCTTTTCCTTCAGGGTTTGCATCTCTTTTTCCACAGCGTCGGAGATGCTCTGGCTGAATTTATCCATGGCGTCGAAGGAGATCTCCGCATACATCCCCAAGGGATAGCTGGGCTGCTGGATCACATGCAGGATGTAGAGCATGGCGTCGTACTTCTGGGCGAAGGAAATGGCGAAGGTCAGGGCGTATTTGGAGTTGTCGGAAAAATCGGTGGCAAAAAGGATTCTTTTTATGTCGGCCATGCTCTCTCCTCCTCTGATGAAGAAATAAACTCCTTGGCTTTCATGCTGGAGAGAAAAGTCGCCCGGAAGGACTTTCTTCAGGTATCACCCAACCTGAAAGGAAATCAGGGTTCTATATTATTCACTCTGCATAATTTGTCAAGATGGAAATTAATCTCTAATGGGGGCCCCCCTTCGCTCTTGTTCTTTTCTTACGAAAAAGCAAGCTTGTGGCCCGGAAGGAAGGGCGTTGCGCGGAAAAAGCATCGGCTCAGTTATTTCGGATTACGGATTGCGGATTTCGGATTTTTTGGTTTTCTTTCAATCCGCATTCCGCAATCGGCATTCCGCAATTTGGATGCCCGCCCGGTCCAAGAAATGAGGCGCGCCTCATGGTTTTTATGCGCAACGCCCTTCCTTCCGGGCCGGGCAATGCCTGAAATTCAGTAGGGCCGACTCCTATTTGCCGGAAATTGGTGGGCCAAGGGAAATGGATCGCAAATTTTACCTTTACATTTCCGGGCAAAAAAAATATACTCTCCTTGCCATGAAAAGGCTCCTCGGGGAGGATCAGATCCGGAAAAAAGTCGGCCGCCTGGCCGGGCAGATTTCACGCGACTTTGCGGGAAGGGAAGTGCTCCTGGTGGGCATTTTGAAGGGAGCTTTCATCTTTATGGCCGACCTGGCCCGGAAAATGACCACCCCGGTAAAGATGGATTTTGTCCGTCTGGCCAGTTATGGACGGGGAACCGTTTCTTCGGGAAAAGTGCGGATTACCAAAGACCTGGAAACTTCCGTGAAGGGAAGAGATGTTCTCATCGTCGAGGACATCATCGACACGGGGGTCACCCTGAAATACTTATTCCGGCGCCTGAAGGCCCGCCGCCCCCGTTCTCTCAAGACCGTCACCCTGCTGGACAAACCCTCCCGGAGGAAGGTCCGTTTCCAGGCCGACTATGTGGGCTTTGCCATTGAGGATCATTTTGTCGTCGGATACGGGTTGGATTGCAACGAAGAATTCCGTAACCTTCCGGGGATATATGTGCTAAAATAGCAAAATAGGGGCGATTCATGAATCGCCCCTACAACGGAACACCGAACCCTCACCACCGAACACTTTATTATGATCGTCACCTGTCCCACGTGTCTTACCAAATTTCGCCTGGACGAAGAGCGGATCCCCGAAGGAGGGGGCAAGGCCCGGTGTTCGCAATGCCAGCACGTCTTCCCGGTGCAGAAGCCGGCATCGCCCGGAGAGTCCTTTTTCTCCCAGGGAGAAACCCCCGTCGAACTCGAACCGCGGGAAGGATACGAGGAACCCATCCGGGGCCGGTTCCTTCGGTGGAAATTGGCGATCCTGGGTCTCGTGGTCATCCTGGTGGCAGGGGGGATCTTCTACTTCTTCGGGGGCAAGGCTTCCAAGCAGTTCTCTTCTTTCGGGAAGTATGTCGCGGAAAAGTCCGCCTCTCTGAAAAAGGTATCCCTCAATCTTCCTTTTCTCAAAAAATATCTGGGCATGGGGGATCCTAGCGAGGGCTACGTTTCCCTGGAAAAAGTGAGGGGGTACTACCTGGAGAGCAACACCCTCAGCAAGATCTTCGTCATCGAGGGGGAAGCGGTCAATCGATGGAAAGAGTCCCGGAGTTTCATCAAAGTCAAGGGGGTCCTGCTGGACTCCAGGGGGAGTAAAGTCCAGGAAAAGGAAGTTTACTCCGGAAACATCCTGTCGGAGAAAGACCTGAAAGAAATGACCAAAGGGGCGGTTGACAAAAGCCTCTCCTCCCAGTTCGGCATCTCTTTTTCCAACGTGAACATCCAGCCCAACAAGAACGTTCCCTTCATGATCGTGTTCATGGACCTTCCCCCCGACCGGGGCCCGGGGAAACCCGCGGCGGATCCCGCCGCCAAACCGGGAGAAGCCCCCGCCAAGCTTTCCGATTTCACCGTGGAAGTGATCAGCTCGCAGAAAGGCTCCAAGTGAGGAAGACCCGCCTCTCTTCCCCCCTGCCCGGGGGGACCCTGCTCAAACGGGTTCAGGTCAATCTTCCCTTCCCCATGCTGGTGGAGAACCTGGACGCGGTTCTGGCCGTGGGGCTGCAGCCCGAGATCTATTTCAACGGGTTCACCCTGGACCGCCTCTCCCCTGCGGAGGTGGAAAGAACTTCAGAGGCCTTGCGCGGAAAGGGGGTCCCCGTGACCTTTCATGCCCCCTTCATGGACCTGAATCCGGGGGCGGTCGATGAAAGGGTCAGGGAAATCACCGCCTTCCGTTTCGAGCAGGTCTTCAAGCTGGTTCCGCATTTTCAGCCCCGGTCGATCGTCTTCCACCCCGGGTATGACCGCTGGCGGTACGACGACGACGTGGACCTCTGGCGGAAAAACAGCCTCCTCACGTGGGAACCCCTGGTGAAAAAGGCCGAAGCCCTGGGGGTCAAGCTGGCCCTGGAGAATGTCTTCGAGGAAAACCCGGAGCCCCTCCGAAAAATCCTGGAGGGAATCGATTCACCCTTCCTGGGGTACTGTATGGATGCCGGCCACGGGAACCTCTTTTCCGAATTGCCCCTGGTGAACTGGATCGAGATTCTGGGATCGCGGCTTTTGGAAATTCACCTCCACGACAACCACGGAAAAGCTGATGATCACCTTCCGCTGGGACAGGGGAACATCGACTTTCCCGCCCTCTTTTCCCTCCTGGGAGAGAAGAAAATCCAGCCCATTTACACGATTGAACCGCACGAGATCGGCCTTCTCCAGCCGAGCCTCAAAGCCCTCGAGAAATACCTGCCGGATTAGGCTGAGGTCAAGGTTAAGGCTAAGGTTGAGGTCAAGGCTAAGGTTAAGGCTAAGGTTAAGGCTAAGGGCGAAAAGGGTTAGGCCTCTTAGGTTGGCCTTAACCTCAACCTTAACCTTGACCTTATCCTTTGCGGTGAGTCATTTCTTCGAGAATGGCGGCGGCAAGGAGGGGGAACATGATTTCGTGATGGCCCGTCAGGTGAAAACCCCTGCCTCCCGCCAGGGTGGGCCGCCGGACGACATTGGTCAGGGGGCGGTAGTGGGGGATGAAATCCATGTTCACGGTGGTGAAATTTCTGACCCGGTAGCCCTGGTTGCGCGCCAGGGTCAGGGCCTTCAGAAAGACCTCGGGCAGGATGACGGCGGAGCCCAGGTTCAGGTACACTCCCCCCTCGAGGCGGGATATCAGCGCCGCGAAGAGACGGAAATCCCGGTGGCTTCCCTCGCCGAGGGCCGCGCCCCGGCAGTGGGGGTGCATGTGGATTATGTCCGTTCCCACGGCCACGTGCACGGTCACCGGAATCCCCAGCCTCGCCCCCGCGGCGGTGATGCTCAACCGGCGGTGGGGGAATTTGCTCTTCCAGATCCTTTCGCCGACCGAGCGGCCGAGGCCCCAGCCCTTCTCCCCGGCCTGATTGATGGCCGCGTTGAGAATGCGCCCGGTTTCCTCGGCCATGCCGAAGGAACCCTCACCGATTTCGGAAGCCACATCCTCCGAGGTCTTTCCGGCAAAGGCGATCTCGAAGTCATGGATGATTCCGGCTCCGTTCAGGGCCACGCCCTGCAAAACCCCTTTCTCCATCAGTTGAATGATCAGGGGACTCAGCCCCACTTTAATGGGATGGGCCCCCATCCCGAGGATCACCGGCTTTCCTCTGGCATGGGCTTTCCCGATCCGGGCGACCACTTCCCGAAAATCCTTCGCCGCCAGGAAGCGGGGCAAGGAGTTCAGGAATTTCTGGAAAGAAGATCGGGGAAGGACGGGCCGGGCAAAGTCCTCCACCCGGACCAGGCTCTTGCGGGAGGCCAAGGGGTATGTTTTCACGCCCTCCAGACTCAGAGGCTGCAGGCTTTTTTTCCTCGAGAGGATCATAAGATGACTTCAGCCGCAGAAGAACGGTTCAAGGATCGGAAAATCGGAATAATGGAATCCGAAAAGCGTCGGAATACCGGAATAAATTGGAATGACGGAATAATGAGCAAGAGAATGAACGACAGGCATTCGACATTCCAACATTCGATTTGTTTCGAATTCGTGATTTCGTGCTTCGAATTTGGAATTTTCCTTACGTTGGATGCTGGAAGAGCATCCGGTCCACCATCTCGCAGATGACATGGCCGATGGTGATGTGCACTTCCTGGATCCGCGGGGTGACCGGGGAATCCACGATGACGGCAATATCGACTCACCTTGGCCAGCTCCCCCCCGTCATTACCGGTGAGGCCCACCGTCTTCAGGCCCATCTCTTTGGCCACTTTGACGGCCTTGATGACATTGGCCGCCGACCCGCTGGTGGAGATTCCGATGGCCACGTCCCCCTCTTTCCCCAGGGCTTTGACCTGCTTGGCAAAGGAATCCACGTACCCGTAGTCATTGCTGATGCTGGTGAGAACCGAGGTGTCCGTGGTCAGGGCGATGGCCGGCAGGGGAGGCCGTTCGATGAGGAAGCGGTTGACAAATTCCCCGGCCAGATGCTGGGCGTCGGCCGCGCTCCCGCCGTTGCCGAAGAGGAGCACCTTGTTGCCCGATTTGAAGGCCCCCACAATCATCCTGACCACCTGGGCCAGGACTTCCGCGTTTTGCCGGATGAAGCGCAGTTTGAGGTCGGCGCTTTCCCGGAAAATCTGGGCGATTTCCTCTTTCATGATCTCATTCCCTTAAGGTTGAAGCTGAGGTCAAGGTTAAGGCTAAGGTCAAGGTTACTAGGCCCAGGCTAAGGTTAAGGTTACGGAGAAAAAATACAATTCAATGCCTGTTCCTCAGCCTTAGCCTTGACCTTAGCCGTAACCTCATCCTTGATGATCTCGTTGACTCTGCTCTGCATCCGCCGGAGAAGGTCAGGTTCGAGAAGCGGCTCTTTCCGCAGCCGTTCATCCAGAGCCTCCCGGGGGTTGAAGTTCTGCAGGGTATACCGCCTGGCCCCCCGAACCCGGCGGGCCACCTCGCACACCTCTTCTTCGTCCAGGAGCGCGGGGACGAAGGTGGTGCGAAATTCGTAGTCCACCTTCCCGGAAAGAAGAATCCGAATGCTGGCTTTGATCCGGTCGATCTGCTCGTCTCCCCAGAGGACGCCCGTGAGGGCGGAGTAACGATCGGGCTTCAGAGGGCCTTTGAGGTCCATGGCCACATAGTCCAACAGCCCATCCCCCAGGAGGTTCTCCAGGACCTCGGGGCGGGTGCCGTTGGTGTCCAGCTTGACGGCCAGGGGGTCTCCGGTGGAGGTCAACCGTCGATCCGATTTCAATTCCCGGATCAGGCGCGGCAGCCAGGGGTGAAGGGTGGGCTCTCCCCCGGTCAGGCAGACTCCGTCGATCCATCCCCTGCGCTTCCGCAGGCCTTCCAGGATGACCTCCCAGGGAAAATCGGGGTACTTTTCAGGATGGAGGACCAGCTCATGGTTGTGACAGAAAGGACAGCGCAGATTGCAGGACGGAAGAAAAAGGACCGCAACCACTCTTCCGGGCCAGTCGGAAAAGGAGGTCTCTAGAAAGCCCTTGATGGAATAGGTCATAAGAGCGATATGCTTTCAGCGATCAGCCGTCAGCTTGTAGGGGCGATTCATGAACCGCCCCTACGGATCACCAATCATGGTTAGGTGTGTGCGATTGGCTGACTGCCGATCGCCAGAAGGTAGTTTTTTATCCGAATGGCTCCGGT
Organism: uncultured delta proteobacterium; assembly: GCA_963802665.1. Taxonomy (GTDB): domain Bacteria; phylum Desulfobacterota; class SM23-61; order SM23-61; family SM23-61; genus SM23-61. The sequence goes on from CAWDJO010000019.1 coordinate 105,839, forward strand.
GATGGAAGAGGAATCATCCAGAACCAGGATCGGGAGCTGGGTCTCGGCGACCGAGACCAGCTCATGCCAGGCCAGGTGGGCCAGGGAGTCGGGGTTGTCCGGACCCAAAACTTCCTCCGCGATCCCCAGCTTTTTCAGGTCCACGGTCTTCTTCACGTAATTGCACTTCTCGCAGCCGATTTTGGTAAAGAGCGTCACTTCCTCCACCTCCATTCAAAATTTATCGGGACGCAGATTTACGCAGATAAAACAAAGGAAAAAGCAAGAATTTATTGGACACAGATAAACACAGTCGATCACAGCAGTAAAAGACCAAAATTCAAAAGTATTAGATCTCTTAACTCGGAAATCCGTGTTTATCCGTGTTCATCCGGTCCATGAAATCCTTTGTCTTAAATCTTTTGCGAATATAAAATCTGATGTTCATCTGTATTTATCTGTGTCCCATTAAGTCCTTTTTCTTAAAGTCTTTTGCAAAATTTGCGTTCATCTGCGTTCATCTGCGTCCCATTGTATTGGTTTTAAGCTGTTACGCCCGCGGCGGTGGGCTGGCCGCGCTCGATCGAAAGCGGGCTCTGGCCCGGAGCGGGGGCGGTGAAATATTCTCCGCTGCGGTGCCGGTCCCGGAGTTCCCCAGCTTCCCCTTGTTCCAGCTGGAGATCTTGGTGAAGTAACCGGTGATCCGGGTGATCCCTTCCACCTCGGTCGAGCCGCAGTAGGGACACTGGGGGCTCAGGCCGCGGGCGGTGCGTCGCGCAAGTGGTGCAGGTGGTAAACTCGGGAGAAAAGGCGATCTGGTCGTTCTGCGACTGGCGGAACACCTTGATCACGAAATTGGCCAGCGATTCCTTCGAGGGGCGGCTTTCCCCCAGCCAGATATGGGTCAGGGAACCGGCCTCGATCAGGGGATGGAAGAGGCCTTCCTTGCGGACCCGGTCGATGGGGTTCAGGAGCGTTCCCACGTTGAGATAGGTGGAGTTGGTGTAGTACACCTCTCCCCGGGAGACATCCCCTTTCACCACCTAGCCGGAGCTGGGGGAGAAATCCCTCAGGTCCAGCTTGGCAAACCGGTAGGCGGTGCTCTCCGCCGGGGTCTGTTCCAGGACAAAGCGCATGTTGTACTTCTGGCTCATCTTGTCCGCCAGGAGCTTCATGTAGGCGATCACCTTCAGGCCGAACCTCAGGGCCTCGTCCGATTCGTGCAGCTGCTCTCCCCGGTGGACCTGGACCATTTCGTTCAGGCCGACCATGCCGATGAGGAAGGTGGCCCGGTGCATGCGCAGGTAGGGCTGGCCGTCCTTCTTCATGGTGAGCAGGGCCAGGGGGCCGTTGTCTCCCAGGGCGAGGAGGCGTTCCAGAAAATCCTTCTTCTCCAGGTGGGCCCGCACGGCCACGTTGAAGGCCTCGTTGATCTTGGCGAAGAGCCTGGTGTCGTCCCCGCCGCACTGGTAGGCGATCCGGGGAAGGTTGAGGGTCACGTTCTGGAGGGCGCAGTAGCGCATGCGCCAGGGATAATGGGCGTCTTCCAGGTCGGATTTTTCCAGCTTGAAGCTCAGCCGGCAGCACTCCGAAATCTTGGCCGTGTTGCCCCGGTCGAAGACGAAGTAGGTATTGCCCCTTTCGGCGGCCACGTCGCAGATGTGGTGGAGGAAGTCCATATGGCCCGGGGTCTGGAAGAATTTCTCGGTGATGTGCACCAGGGGCTTGGGGAAGAAGAAGGGCCGGCCCACGGCGTCGCCCTCCCGGAAGACATCGAAGAGAGCCCAGACGAACCTCTGGGACTGCTCCAGGTATTCCCCGTAGGTCTTGCCGGTGAACTCCCCGCCGGGCCCGATGGCCATGACTCCCTCGAAGTGCTTGGGGACCTCCCAGTAGAGGTTGATGTCGGTGAAGATGGCCTGCCCGCCCCGGGCCACGGCCTGCTGGGAGAATTCGTAGATGAGCATCTGGGCCAGCTGCTTCACCTCCCGGTCGCTCAAGCCCCTCGAGGTAGGGGGCGAAGAAGAGGTTGACCGCAGTCCCACCCGATGGCCCCGGCGAAGTTGCTCTGGAGGGCCGCGGCAAACTTGACCATGTGGGCCAGGAGGACTTCCGGATGCTTGGCGGGCTTGGCCATGGAGAGGGAGTTGGGCAGGCTGAGACCGAACTTCTTGATGTATTCCAGAGACTGGCCCGAGCAGTACGGACGGTCGATGAATCCCAGGTCATGGAGATGAAGATCGCCCCGCATGTGGGCGTCGCCCACCTCCTGGGAGAAGACGTTCAGGAGGGCGTACTCCTTCTTGATCCGCTCCGCCAGGGTCAGGTTGGTCGCCTCCGGGCCGTGGGGGACGTTGGCGTTTTCCCGGTTGGGATGGAGGATGAGCTGGTCCACGTCGTAGAGGGGAACCCCCAGGCGGGTGTGCATTTTCCGGACTTCCTCCAGCCCGTACTCGATGAGCTTGGTATCCACCAGTTCCCGGATGAGGGGCGCGGTGACCAGGGAGATTTTGGAGGCGATGATGAATTCCTCCACTTCCCGGCTGATGCGCTCGGCAGTGTCCCGGTCGATGGTGGTTTCCCGCAGAAGGGCCTCGACGATCCGCTGCCGGTTCCAGTCGGAGAGGGTCTCGGCGGAGGTGCGGACGAAAAGAGCCATGTCCGTGGTTTCATTCCTGACCTTCCCGGGTTCGCCGGAGGCGACCAGGGGAGAAAGGGGCTTTTCCGCTCCTCCGTTCGTGGGGGAGTGTATTTTCGAGGCTTCACCAAGAGTGTTTATTGAGGGTTCAGATGATTCAGCTCCGCCCTGACGAACCTGAGAGTTTCCTACCTCCATTCCCGCCCTCCTTCTATATGGAATAATTTTTTTAAAATAATTTTAAACTGCTAAGTACGCTTCTTTGAGAAAATGCTTTAAAGAGCGAGCCGGGTTCAAAGACCAGAAATGCAGCGAAGTTAATACGATGTGGGGAAATATGTTGTATTACAAAAATTATTAACCACTATATATAGTGTTTGTCAAGAAGAAATTTAGAACCAGCCGAAAAATAATTGTAATATATTTAAATCATTACGATTTTTATTTTTCCCGAGAATGTGCCGGGATGATTGACCAAACATATGGGGGCAGGGAGAATGGTTGCCCACTACATATAGGCGCTCATCCTCAAACTAAGGCCCGCAGGTTGGGAAGGAGAAAATATCATTCATTAGGGGAACGCAGGGGCACGATGCATCGTGCCCCTACCGGCTCACCATTGAGGAAAACGGATGAGGTCCATGAATGGGGAAATTGGAAGGGAAGAAAAAACCCCCTCGGAATTGATAAGGTGCCGACTCCAAGGGGGGCCCATGAGGGTGAGAGGCGCGCAGCTAAAGGGTCTTGGCGATTTTTACGGTCAGATCACCCAGTAAATTTGTGTAACTCCCGAGCTCGTTGTCATACCAACCGTAGACGACCGCCTGGGTTACCGGGATGTCGGCCATGCATTTCCCCTCATTGGATTTCAAATCAACTCCTTTGAGCTGGGGGATTTTAGCCAGGTCGATGCAGATGGAGGCGGTCCGGGTATGGTTCTCCGACCCTTCGATGATGGCCGCCGCCCGCGGGTTTCCGATGATGTCCGAGGATACGTTCTGCCGCTCGCTGTAAAGGAGATAATCCTTCATATAGCCCTCGGAGGCTTTCGCGTAAATCTGATTGATCAGCTCCCGTTTGATGGGGTTCCGCAGGCTCTCGTCCTCCAGGGTCACGACCAGAACGATCAGGGATCCGGTGCTGGTGGGGATCCGCACGGATTCGGCGATGAACCCGATGCGTTTCATCTCCGGGATGACCAGGGCCAGGGCCTTGGCCGCTCCGGTCGAGGTGAGGATGATGTTGTTCAGGATGGAGCGGTTCTTGCGCAGGTCCGTCGATTTGGCATCGGGCAACCGGTCCAGCACTTCCTGCGATCCGGTGGCGGCATGCACCGTGACCATGGAGGCGGTGAGGATCTTGTCCGCGCCGAAATAATCCAGGAGCGGCTTGACCATGAAGGCCAGGCAGGTGGTGGTGCAGGAAGCCCCGGAAATCATCCGGTGCTTCTGGGGGTCGAAATGGTCGTCATTGATCCCCATCACCACCGTCACCGCGTCGGCGGGCATCTTGAGGGCCTTGTCCTTGATCTTGAAGGGGGCCGAGGCGATCACCTTCTGCGCCCCGGCCTGCAGGTGGCCCTGAAGGGAGCCTTTCTTGTCTTCCGGAAGAGCGCTGGGGTCCAGGAACTTTCCCGTCGTGTCCACCACCAGACGAACCCCCAGGTTTTGCCAGGGAAGGTCTTTGGGGTTGCGGTCCTTCCTGAGGATGGACACCGGAACCCCGTTGATTTCCAGGGTCCCGTGCTCCTCGTTCAAGTTCTCGATCACCCGGCCCCCTCGGTGCCCGTAGAGAAACTGGTTCAGATGGCCGTAGGTGCTGTCCCGTTCGATATAATCGACCACATCCTGCAGCCCTTTCCCCACCTCCCGGCCGATGTTCACCACGATTTCGGAAAAGGACCCCCTGGCCACATGGTGCCAGAGGGTGAGCTTTCCAATTCGCCCGAGGCCGTTGATCCCCAGTTTCATGGGCAGTTTTTCTCCGCCCTGCGCCGGGCCCTTCCCTTGCCGTGGATCGTTGGTCATTTTTGCACCTCCCCGAAATGAATGATTTCGTGAAAAGGACGGGTCTACTCCGGAGGCCCTGCCTATTTATCCCTTTGATTCAAGCACCAAATCTCAATGACTGCAATTCCGAAAAGGGGTGATGGTGAGCTTAGAAGAACGGAATCACATTCCTAAAAAGAAAGGTGGCCTCCCCTTTGTATGCCTGGCCCGGGGGCAAGGGCGTTGCCCCACAGAAACCAAGACGCTCTTTGATTCCATGGAATGGGCGTGGCAAACGCGTTCTGGGAACCCCCTGAGAAACCTTCGGCCCTGGTAGGAGCGATCCGGCGGATCGCCTGAGTCGGCCCGCCTCATTTTGCGGAAACCGGGCGCAGGGTCGAATCGCATGGCGTGTTACCCGGCCGATGCTTTCTGCGGGCAACGCCTTTGCCCCCGAGCCACAACCCAAGCATTCCGGAAATTTCAGACTCCATGTGTCCCCCGGCAGAGCCGGGACGGTTTAATGAAACATTACAGAATATTGTGATAGGGTTCTCCTTCGTCTTTGACCTCATGCTTTCCGAGGTACACCAGGCCCTTTCGGCCATCCAGGCTGATCCAGTCCCCCCGCTGGAGGCTGATGCGGTTGATATGACAGAGCCCCTCATTCTCCAGGACCATCATGCTGTGGCAGCCCACCACGGCCGTTCGGTCCAGCTCGAAGGCCACGATGGCGGCATGGGAAGTCTGGCCCCCCTTGGCGGTCAGCAGGCCTTCGGCCAGGGAGATCTCCCGGACATCCTCGGGGACCGTGTCCGAACGGATCAGGACCAGCGGGGTGTCCGGCTCGTCCCGGCGGAACCGCAGGATGTCTTCCAGGGTGAAGACGATCCTTCCCGAGAGGGCTCCGCCGCTGACCCCGATGCCTTTGCCGATGAAGCTCTCCTCCAGGGCCGCGGAGGGAGAGAAGACCTCGAACCTTTCCCTCTTGGCCGAAACCATGTCCCGGGTCTGGAGGATGTACAGGCCCGTGGCGTCGGGGTTTTCATAGGTAAACTCGATCTCCTGGGGGTTCCACTTCCGGTCATAAACCAGGGTTTTGGAGATGGAGAAGAGCTGCTTGTAAATCTCCGGAAAGTCTTCCTCCAGGGAAAGGTCCCCCTCTGCTCCGGCCGTTTCCCGCTGTTCCTTGGAGATGGGATAGGTGGTGACCAGCCCTCCCACGATGTCTTCCCCCTGGTTGCCGGGAGTGAAATCTCCCCAGAGGGCGACGCGCCGGACCTTGCGGTAGGGATGGGCGGTGAAGAGGACGCCGCTGCCCGAGTAGAGGCTGAGATTGCCGAAGATCATGGATTGGACGATCACCGCGGTTCCCCAGTAGTCCGAGATGCCCATGATCTGTCGGTACTGCCGGGCGTTGTTGGAGTCCCAGGAACGCAGCACCTGCTGGATGGCCACGCTGAAGCTGGGCCCAGGGGTCTTCGTAGAGGGTGATATGCCTCTCGGAGACCGCGGCGCGGTAGGCGAGGGCCAGCTCTTTCATCTCTTCGCCGGTGAACTGCCTCTTCTTGTCCGCGTGGTAGCGGGCCTTGAACTTGCGCATGATCTCGCTGAAGACTTCCCGCGGCACGCCGAAAGACATGCCCCAGGACTGGAGGAACCGCCGGTAGTTGTCCCAGGCAAACCAGACCTCGCCGGTCGATCGGGCCATGCTCTCCACGATCTCCTCGTTGATCCCCACGTTGAGGAGGGTGGCCATCATTCCCGGCATGGAGATGGTGGCCCCGCTGCGCACCGCCAGGAGCTGGGGGCGCCGGGTGCTGCCGAACTCGTTTCCGGTCATCTTTTCGACCTGCTGGATGCCCGCGCGGATCTCCCGTTCGAAATGGTCCCGGGCATGCTTATACCGGTCGATGATCCGCTGGCAGCGGAAGACCTCGGTGGTGACGATAAACCCCGGGGGGACGCGGGTCCCCTCGGAGGCCAGGACCACCAGGTTGTATCCTTTCCTCCCCAGGTGGATCAGGTCGTTGGTCAGGGGATTGGGGTTATGGATGAAGCAGGTGACCTTCTTGGCGTCGTAGGTCATCAGCAGGTCCAGGTCCGATTCGCTCAGGGTCTCCCTCTGCTCGGTGAGGATCTGATGGATGCGGGTCAGGAAATTATCCAGATACTGGAGCCCGAAGGTGGTGGAGACCAGGTCCCGGAGAAATCGCTCGCTGATCTGGTGGATGAACTCGTTGGGGCCCAGCTCTTCGCCCGGAGGGGGGAGGATATTTGGCCTGGATGTTCTCCCGTCCCATCTGGCGGAGGAGGTTGGAGAGGTTGTTCTTGTGGGCGTTGAGGTAATAGACCGACAGGATGTCCTTGACCGCTTCGGAGAAGCCCCGGAAGATGTCCAGGTACTGGGTGAAGCTGAACCGCTTGATGTCCAGGGACTTTTCCAGGAGCTTGAGCTGGGTTTCCAGCCGGTGGGAGGAGATGCCGTCCAGCTGCATGGCCCGGAAGAAATAGTGGATGACCCGGATGATCTGAAAAAAGGTGGCCCGGGTGATGAAGGAAAGGTCGAGGGAGTCGATGAGCCTTTCAAAGTAGATATTGGCCAGGTTTTCCAGACGGAAGGTCAATCCCAGGGCGTCGAACTTCTTCTCCCGGTACCGGCCGTACATGGAGGGAATGTCCACGGCGATGTGCCGCTTGTGGTAAATGTCTTCCCGGGCCTCGAACCGTTCGGCCGAGGTGATGACCTCCTTCAATCCCTCCAGGTAGGTCAGGATCGCTTCCAGGCACTCCAGGGTGTCGTTCCGGTCCAGGACCTTCTGGAGCTCGTCCAGTCCCTCGAAGCCCCAGCGGGAGGCCTGCTGGAGGTGGTACCGGATCTCCTGAAAGCCGAGGTGATACTTCTGGTTGATCAGGCGGTAGATTTTGATCAGCAGATCCACCCGCTTCTTCTCTCCCTCGGAGAGGGAGGGGAGGGAGGAAAGGATCTCCTCGATCTCCGGGTCGCTCAGCCCCAGCAGGTCTTCTTCCTTCTGGAGGCCCTTCCGGTCAAAGATCTCCCCCAGGACCGCGTGCACCTCGTCGATGAAAGGCCCCTCGGTCTTCAGGTTCTGGAAGACTTCCGGGGGGAGGAACTGCCGGAGGCCGCTTTTGTCCTTCGGCCGCCAGAAGCGGAAGATCTCCCGGATGAAATCTTCGATGAGGTTGCTGCTCTCCACGTGGCTCTGCTTGCGCAGGAAATGGATGAGGATGTCCTTGCGGTTGCGGATCTCGTCGATGTCGGTGGTCACATCCCGCAGCTGCCCCTCGGCGCCGATTTCGTTGAAATAGACGGGGAGGGCCTTGGTGAGCTGCTTGATCAGGTTGTAGACCGGCTCGGTGTCGGAGTTCAGCAGCTTGGTGATTTCTTTCTGGAAGAGATCCGTGTCCTTGATGCAGGTCCCGCCCAGCCTCAGGTTGATGATCAGGGCGGAAAGGAGGGTGCTGCACCATTTGGGGTTGCGGGAGATGATGTCCAGCCAGACCCGCACGTTGAGCACGTGGCAGGGATTGCTGATGATCTGCCAGTTGGCGTTCACCCCCCGATACCCCGGGTACTGGAAACCGAAGCGAAGGACCTGGTCCAGGAAGGTCTCCACCAGGGGGCTGTACTCCCGGTTGAAGACCTCGGCCCCGATGGCCTGGATGCACTGGAGAGCGGTCTGGGGATAGTTCTCCACGTTCGATTTGAGGAGGGAAAAGGTCTTGATCAGGACCTCTCCCATCCGTTCGGGGGATTCCTTCTGGAGCAAGGCCACCAGGGTGTGGTTGATTTCCCGCAGGGTCTCTTCGTGGATGTCCTTGAGCCCCGGAATCTCCATGATCTTGAAGAGGGAGAGAATCTTCCAGTTCCCGGCCAGAGGTTCCCCGTCGCCCTCCGAAGGAGGCGGCCAGGCGTTGAGGGATCTCCTGGTAAGCCCGGACGATCTCCAGGTACCCGGGCAGTTCCAGAAGATTCCGCAGCGTTTCCCCCGAGCCGTCCCGGGAGGAGAGCTGATCCAGATGAGCCAGGTACTCCCGGAGGCGCCGGTGGGAAATCTCCTCCAGAAAATTCGGCTTCTTTCTCCCCGGGTCCGGAGGGATTCCGCCCCTTCCCCGGTGAACCATTTCTCCGGGTCCTCTTCCTTCAGCCAGTATTCATAGGCCGCCCGCAGGCTCTGGGTCATGAGGCGGTTGAATTCACTCATGCCGGAGCCGTCGGAAACCTTCCGGAGCAGGATCTGGCCGATCCGCTTCAAAGGGGTATGGCTGGAGGCCAGCAAGAAAAACTTCTTCTCCGGCATGGAAGAAAGGCGCTGAAAACAGGCCTGCAGGACGGGCAGGAGGCTTTCCTGGTTTTCCGGGTTGAGTTCGTTGAGGATCTTTTCGAGGTAGCTGAACAGGTGATCAATGGCCTTGGCCTCCACGTCCGCCCGGTGGGAGTTCAACAGGGCATCGAGAAAGATATCGATCATGACCGAGACGGCCAGGGGCCCCTTGGGGTGACGGGAGTAGGAGGCGAAGTGTTTCAGGGCGAAGCCGCGCAGCTCGGGGAGGATGATTTCCCAGTTCTTGTAGGGGTGATTGAGCTCGAAAAGGAGGGTATCGAGGGATTTCAGGATCCCCCGGTAGCCGGACACCGTCTCCTGAAGGACTTGGTACTTGGGGTCCACGGCCACCTGGTCCACCGCGGTCTCTTCCAGGTTGATGCGCAGGGCATCGGAATCGAAGAGTTCCTGGGAATCATCGGTTCCCCGGCGGACTGAACCGGAAGAGGGGGGATCGATGGCCATGAAAAAACCTCCGGAGGCTAAACGGTCTTCTGGGAGTCCATGTGCAGAATGAGGTCCAGCACCCGGTTGGAGTAGCCCCATTCGTTGTCATACCAGGCCAGCACCTTGGCCATGGTTCCGATCACTTTGGTCGAAGAGCCGTCCACGACCGAAGAGTGAGGATCTCCCTGGAAGTCGATGGAGACCAGGGGCTCATCGGTGTATCCCAGGTAGCGGTTGGTCGCGTCCTTCAGGGACTGGTTCACGTCCTTGACCGTGGCGTCCTGCTCCAGCTCCATCACCAGATCCACGAGGGAAACGTTGGGCGTGGGCACCCGCACGGCCAGCCCGTCAAACTTTCCCTTCAGCTCCGGAATCACCAGGGCCACCGCCTGGGCCGCTCCCGTCTTGGTGGGAATCATGGACAGGGCCGCGGCCCGGGCCCGCCGCAGGTCGCTGTGCGGGAAAGTCCAGGATGCGCTGGTCATTGGTGTAGGAATGGATGGTGGTCATGAGCCCCCGCCGGATCCCGAATTTCTCCAGGATCACCTTGGCGATGGGGGCCATGCAGTTGGTGGTGCAGGAGGCATTGGAAACGATATGGTGATGGTAGGGGTCATAGTCGTGCTCATTGACTCCCATGACGATCGTTTTGTCTTCGTTCTTGGCCGGGGCGGTGATGATCACCTTGCGGGCTCCCGCGTCGAGGTGCGCCCGGGCCCGGCTGGAGTCGGTGAAGAGGCCGGTGGACTCGATCACGTACTCCACCCCCAGGTCCCTCCAGGGAATCTGGGCGGGGTCCTTGCTGGCGGTGATGACCACGGTTTTGCCGTCAACCACCAAACCTTTTTCGGTGACCTTCACCTCGGCTTTCAGACGGCCCATGATGGAATCATACTTGAGCAAATGGGATAAAGTGGCGTTATCGGTCAGGTCGTTAATGGCTACGATCTCGATGGCCGAGAACTCTTTCCCCTCCTGGGCGGCCCGGAAGACGCTCCTGCCGATTCTTCCGAAGCCGTTGATCCCGACTTTGATGGCCATGGCAAACTCCTTTCTTCCAGGCGAGAAGGAACGAAAGGCCCTCTCCTCTTTCATGGGAACTCGTTAACTTCTTTCAATTATTAAAAATATCATTAACCCCGGCCATTGTCAAAACTTTTCCCCCCTTCACTTTCCAGAAATCAGATAAATGTCGATTGCTTGGAGGCCGTGCCCGGCCCGGGGGCAAGGCCGTGGTTCTCGGCATGATGAGGCACGGATTCTTTCATCGGTCCGGGCGGAAACGGCCCTGGGGTGCGCAGATTCCCCTGCCTGTACCGCCTCCCTCTGAGGAAGAGAAGCGATCTTTCATCGGATCTTTGCCACCCGCCGATCCTGCCTTCAAACCACGGTCTTGCCCCCGGGCCACAAGAAAAGGCATCTCCAAAGTGAAGGGGGGCGAGCTTTCCGCCCCCGGCCGATTGCGGATTGCGTCCGCAATCTGCAATCGGCATTCCGCCCTGATCCTTTAACCAGTAACCAGTAACGAGTAACCAGTAACGTTTTTTTTCATTTCGCAATCCGAAATCGGCAATCCGCAATTGCAGGGGGGGTTGACTTTGGCACAGAAAAACTCCTATCATGTCTATGGCTTTTATTCGTTTCATCCCGGGCAGAAAGGAGGAGAAGCCATGGCCTTCAAGAGCATCGACCAGCTGGATATTGCCGGCAAAAGGGTCTTCCTGCGGGTGGATTTCAACGTCCCCATCGACAAGAGCGGGAAGATCACCGATGACACCCGGATCCGGGCCGTCCTTCCCACTTTGAATTATGCTCGGTCCAAGAATGCCAGGATCATTCTGGCTTCCCACCTCGGACGCCCCAAGGGAAAGCCGGAGCCCGAGTTCAGCCTCGCGCCCGTGGCCCGCAAACTGGGGGAGCTTCTGAAAAAGCAGGTCACCCTGGCGCCGGACTGCATCGGCCCGGAAGTGGAAAAAATGGTTGCCGCCATGAAACCCGGTGATGTCCTCCTCCTGGAAAATCTCCGGTTTCACAAGGAAGAGGAGAAGAATGAAGCGGGTTTTGCCCAGGGGCTGGCTAAACTGGCGGATGTGTATGTGAACGATGCCTTCGCCGTCTCCCACCGCGCCCACGCCTCCGTGGAGGGGGTGACCCAATTCTTCAAGGATAAGGCCGCGGGCTTTCTCATGCGGGATGAGCTCCGCTACCTGGGCAAGGTCATGGAAGAGCCGGCCCGGCCCCTGGTGGCGGTGATCGGGGGCGCCAAGGTCTCGGGGAAACTGGAAGTCCTGCGGAACCTGGCTCCCCGGGTGGATAAACTGATCATCGGGGGAGGGATGGCCTTTACCTTCCTGAAATCCATGGGAATAAACGTGGGCAAGTCGCTGGTGGAGGAGGATCTGGTCAAGACCGCCATAGAGATCCTGGAGGCGGCCAGCAAAAAGGGAGTGAAGGTCTATCTTCCGGTCGACTGCGTGGTGGCCGATAAAATGGACCCCTCGGCCCAGACCAAAGTGGTGCCGGCGGAGAAGATACCCGCGGACTGGATGGGATTGGACATCGGCCCGGAGACTTTGAACCGCTTCGGCGAAGCCCTGAAGGATGCCAAAACGATCCTCTGGAACGGGCCCATGGGGGTCTTTGAAATGGAACCCTTCAGCAAGGGAACCATGGGCTTGGTCCGGCAGATCGTGAACTCCGGAGCGATGAGCATTGTAGGGGGAGGCGATACGGATACAGCCGTGCACCAATCAGGACTGGCGGAGAAGATCTCTTACATCTCCACCGCCGGCGGCGCCTTCCTGGAACTGCTCGAGGGGAAGAAACTCCCCGGCGTGGAAGCGTTAAAAGACTAAATTTCACCACAGAGGCACAGAGGACACAGAGAAAGAAATACTGGAAAATTGGAATGATGGAAATTTGATCTCTAAAAAGTCGAAAGGATTTCGTCATTCCGGGAAAGCCGGAATCCAGTGTTTCAAAATAGTTCTGGACTCCGGTTTCCCGGAGTGATTGAGACTTTTCGGCCATCATTCCATTGTTCCATTATTCCATTTTTTCCCTCTTTGATCTCTGTGCCTCTGGGGTGAATGGTTTTTAAAAGGAGTTGGAAATGATGCCTCGAATTCCTTTGATTGCCGGCAACTGGAAGATGTTCAAGACCATCCCGGAGACCGTGGATTTCTGCCAGCGCCTCAAGGGTGAAATGGCCGCTTTCCAGGACAAAAAAGTCGAGGTGGCGGTCGCCCCGCCGTTTACCGCTCTGGCTTCCGCCGCCCAGGCCCTCCAGGGATCTTCCGTTATGATCGCTTCCCAGGATGTTTTCTGGGCGGAGAGTGGCGCTTACACCGGTGAGGTTTCGGCCCGCATGCTGAAGGACGCCGGCTGCCGCCTGGGCATCGTGGGCCATTCGGAACGGAGGCAGTACTTCCAGGAAACCGATGAATCGGTAAATAAAAAAGCCGCCGCCCTGATGAAGGAAGGGTTGATTCCCATCGTCTGCGTCGGGGAGACTCTGGCGGAACGGCAGGGCGGAGTGACTTTCCAGGTAGTGGAAAGACAGATCAGAGACGGCTTGAAAGGCCTTCCGGTAAAGGATCCCCTGAGCGTGGTGATCGCCTACGAGCCGGTATGGGCCATCGGCACCGGCCAGACCGCCACCCCCCGGCAGGCCCAGGAGGTTCAGGCTTTCATCCGGAAGCTTCTGGGGGAGGTTTTTTCTTCGTCCATCGCTCAGGGAATCCGGATTCTCTACGGCGGGAGCGTGAAGCCGGACAACACCGCAGAACTCATGGCCATGGAAGACGTGGACGGCGCCCTGGTGGGTGGGGCGAGCCTGGAGGTCGGCTCCTTCCTTCAAATCATAAAAGGAAGCATCCCGGCAAAAGGTTGAGGCTAAGGTTCAGGTTGAGGCTAAGGCTAAGGCCAGGCATAAGCTCAGGCAAAGGGTTATCCAAATTTGAGTGACTGGCCTTAACCTGCGGCCTCAGACCTTGACCTGAACCTGGACCTCCTCCTTTTTCAAGTGGCTTTTTCACCAGAGATGTGCTATAAAAATTTTAATTTCAGGTGGGAGGCTGGTTACATTATGTCTATGGCTCTGGCGATTGTTCACATCGTGGTTTGTATTCTTTTGATCCTGATTGTCTTACTCCAGACCGGAAAAGGGGCGGACATCGGAGCGGCCTTTGGCGGGGGCTCCAGCCAGACCCTTTTTGGGTCTGCCGGGCCGGCCGGTTTCTTTACCAAAATCACCACCGGGGTGGCCGTTATTTTCATGGTCACTTCCATCGGGTTGGCCTACATGTACAGCCACCGCACGGGCGTATCGTCGGTGCGGGAGACCAAACCGGCGAAGACCGCTCCGGCTGCTCCGGCTCAGCCGCCGACTCCGGTGGAAAAGGGTACGCCGATTCAACCCGCCCCTCCGCCGGCCGCAAAATAGCGAGTCGGGAAGGTGTGGACGGATCAGGACACACCCGGGAACATGGACGAATGTTTTTATTCTAAAAATCTCTGTGTTCTCTGTGTCTCGGTGGTGAAAAAAATGCCGAAGTGGTGGAATCTGGTAGACACACCATCTTGAGGGGGTGGCGAGCTACGCTCATGCGGGTTCGAGTCCCGCCTTCGGCACCAAAATTCCATTCCCTGGGAAAATGAAAATCGCGGATCCCCATGGAAAAAGCCGCCCGAGCCTGGCGTAAGATTCTCAAGGGCGGCTTTTTTGCGGATTCCCCCTGGACCCTTTTCCTGGTTTGGAAGGATCCGGGGCCATAGCCCGGGACGGAAGGAAATACAGACGAAACCCGGGCGAGATTGAAAATCCTCCTCTGCGCCGATGAAACTTCAAAAAATCATTTCCCTCATTGATGGACAAATCCTGGTGGAAACGAAAGACGACCAGGAGATCTCCTGCGCCGCCGCCTCCGACCTCATGAGCGATGTCCTCGCTTTTGCCGAACCCTATTCGGTTCTGCTCACGGGCCTGTGCAACCCCCAGGTGGTGAGGACGGCCGAGATGGCCGATATTGCAGCAATCATTTTCGTTCGCGGCAAGGTCCCCGGAGCGGAGACCATTGCTCTGGCAAAGAAAAAGGGGATTCCCCTGGTGGTGGCCAAAGCCCCCCTGTTCGAGATCTGCGGCCGTCTGTATCAAGCGGGGTTGAAGAGCTGTGATGCCTCCTGCCGTGTGAGGCGGTCCTGAGGGGGGAGGGAAACCCTCCGCTTTCGTCCGGCAATAAACTTCACCATGACCAAGATTACCCGGCTTCAGGAACTTGTTTACGAAGTGAAGGTGGAGGAGGTCATGACCCGCGAGGTCATCCAGGTCACCCCCCAGACCCCGATGAGGAGTATCCGCAGACTTCTCCGGGAACGCCGGATTTCGGGGGTCCCCGTGGTGCAGGACGGGAAACTGGAGGGCCTCATCAGCATCGAAGACTTGATCAACGCGCTGGCGGAATCGGCGATGGAAGCGACGGTCGGCGAAAAGATGACCCGCAACCCCGTGACCCTCCGGGCGGAGGAACCGGTGGTGATGGCCATTAACCTTTTTGCCATCCATGAATACGGGCGCTTTCCGGTGGTGGACGAGAGGGGCCAGATGGTGGGAATCGTGACCCGGGGCGACATCATCGAAGGGCTCCTGAAGAAATTGGAGGTCGAGTACCACGAGGAGGAAATTCGCCGGTACCGGGTCAGTCATATCTTCGAAGACATCATTTCCGACCGCACCAGCATCATTCTTCGTTACGACGTGATGGCCCGGGATTTCAAGCGCGGGGGGAGGCTTCCAGCAAAATCAAGCTGGTCCTGAGCCGCCTGGATGCTCCGCTGGAAGTGGTCCGCCGGGCCGCCATCGCCGCTTACGAAGCGGAGATGAATATCATCATCCACACCACGGAGGGGGGCGAAATCAAAGCAGAGGTCCAGCCCGGCCGGCTCATCATCCGGGCCGTGGACCACGGCCCCGGAATTCCTGACATCGCCCGGGCCATGCAGCCCGGTTTTTCCACCGCCCCCGAATGGATCCAGGAACTGGGATTCGGAGCGGGGATGGGCCTGTCCAATATCCAGCGCTGCGCCGATGAGATGAAGCTGGAATCCCCCGAGCAGAAATGGACCCGCCTGGAGGCGACTTTTTACCTGAACGGGAAAGAAGAAAAATCACTCCCGGCCGCAGCGTCCGACAGCGGAAAGACCGATGTTTCCTGAGAAAAGCTCCTATTTTTTCCCCTGAAGCTTCTCCCTCAACCAGCCTGGCGCGCGCCGCGCGCCCCTACATTCTACAATTCTGGATTCCCAATTCCCAATGCGCAATTCCCAAATGAATCGTTCGTCGTTATTCGTTATACGTTACACGTTATACGTTATTCGTTCCCTTTTCCTCAGCCTTAGCCTCAACCGAAGCGCCAATTTTTAGGTTTCAACGAATAACGAATAACCAATAACGTATAACGTTTTCTCATTCCGAACTCCGCATTCCATTTGATGTCCCTTCCCCTAACCAGCAACCAGCAACGTTTTTTCACTCCGAACTTCTATTTGATGTACCCTTTCCCCTTCAACCCTTCATACAGATCTTTTGCTCTATTTATGCTATCGATGATTAAAGCCGCGGTAAGGGTCGCGGTTGAAATCGAATCCACACGGGCATCGAAGTTCCTCGGTTCAAGGATGGAACGACCGATCAGTCGCTTCTTCATTTTCTCTACATCTTGCTCATCCCATGGACGATTCATATCTTTGGTTACCTCCAGGGGTAAGAAATTGACAATCATCCCCTTTTCATTGAAGACCAAGAAAAAATGCGTGGCATGGCAGATATCACAACTGGGTAAACGGCTCACGAGTTTGCAGAAAAGATAAGATTTTCGCTTACCAGCTTGAATCTCTCCCACATAGATCTCTTCCCCATTGGGCAAAGAAAATTTCGATACCCCCAAAAATTTCCATTTTGGCGTTTGCATGGATTCTTTGGCCTTTATTAATAACTCTTGCTGGCTGTAATGTAACTGGGGTCTTTGCTCCCTTGATTGCTGCACGGAAGGAGGTCCATATTTTTTGATCAATTGATCCCACTCGGGAGTTAAGGAGTCTTTGAGGTTCTTTAAAATGATTTCTGGTTCCCTGATTAATCCCGCTTTACTCAGAACTGCGATATGGCGCGAATTTGCTCGGCGCAAAATGATTGTAAAAGGAGTGACTCCGGGCTCCCCGATGGCCTCATACGCAACATATTGAGGATCGGGGACGATGGGGAAAGGAATTTGCATTTCCTGCCGGAAGGAATCCACCTCTTTTTGTTTGTTGCCTACCCCAATGGCAATGAATTTCACCCGACCTTTGAGGTCAGGGTCCTTTTGAACCATCGAGAAGACTTTATTCATTATTGGAGCTTGGACCTGGCAAGCGAAGCAATATTTATTGCTGTATTCTAATAGGATTACCTCAGCGTTAATATTCTTAACAGAAAATGAAGCGCTCTTAATGAGTCCGAAGAATTTATGAGGTAAGCCAAGGTAATCCATGTCTTCAATGGGAAAGGTATTCGGAAATGAAAATTCTGGAAAGAAATCCCCACCAACAATGACCTTCCTCACCTCCTTTGCCCCCCAGGTATAGTGGGGAAAAATAAAAAGGGACAAGAAAACAACCGCAATGGAAAAAATTATCCCAAGCGCTTTGTTTTTCGCATATATCGCCACCCAGGCACCGGAGTCGTTTATTGTATATATTTCCTCCACTTTTCTAAGACATTTTGGTGCTTTGCTAAGAAGTCGACAAAGAGAGGGGACACTTTTTTCTTTGGACAAAAAAAGGAGGAAATATGATCCAACCTGGGCGAATTGGGGGAAAAAATCTTTCTCCCTAAACTCTTCCGTGGCGGGCGCCTAAGCGCTTGCCCGGGGAAGAGCAATCGAGAAACCACATCCACGGAGATATCCTCTGAAATGATCCCTCGCCAATGGCGATAGGCGGCCCCTTTTAATGTTCCCCTTCATACTCCGGGTGGTCTCGCAGGATAGGCATGCGGGTCACAATCCAGCGGTAGACCAGAATCTCAATGGTAACGACAGCGATGACGATCACAACCTCTTTCCAATGCACAAGTTCCCGGTTGGGAAGGTTCCAATTGAGAGCGATGAGGGAGACGTTGAAGCGGTTGAGAATGATACCCAAGAGCGTGAAAATCCCGGTGAATTGCACGACTCCAACATTTCGTTTCCGGCTCCCATAGACAAAGAGGAAACAGGGCAAGAGAACGAAGACCAGAATTTCCAATAAATACCACCGCCCTAAAGAAGTGGCGAGAAGGTCCCAGTTATCTCCATGCGCCAGAGCGACCAATTTCAGAGCAAAGTAGGTGATCAGCACAAAAGAAGTGGCAGTTCCGAGATCGACGGTGATTGAATCGATGCTGGTCAAATATCGGGCATCGGCTTGGTCCCTCAAGAAGCGTTTGGTTAAGAGATTGGCCAGGATCACCATGCACAGACCGGCAGCGATCGCCGATATGAAAAACAAGGCGGGAATATAGGGGGTATACCAGAGAGGGTGAAGCTTTCCCGGGGCGAGAAGGAACATCGCCCCAAGGGCCGATTGGTGAAGCGTGGAAAGCATCACCCCAAATATTGTTAGCGCAACGGTGAAGGACACAGCCCACTTGCGAAGGGTTCTCCATCCACTCCACTCAAAAATGGAAGGAGAAATCTCCAGGAACTGGCAGGAAAGATAGAGGGCCACATGCCAGGCAACCAAAAACAGGACCGACGCCGTGCCAAAGGAAACGAACATGGGGTAGGGAAGCCGCCAAGGACGGCCGAGATCAATGAGCAGAAAGATTACCGCAAAGAGGTAGCCGAGGAATCCCATCAGGATGGCGTTCTTAACTACCGGATAATATTTTTTGAGCCCGAATATATAAACTGCGGTTCCCAGGACAAATCCCGTGGCGGACAGGGGTACACCCGCAAAGAGCCCCCAGTTCAGAAAGAGCCCCCATGGATCTTCTTGCGATGCCGAAGTGACCGCACCCAATCCCTGGTAGAAGCGGATCCCAATCAAGAATAAACCTGGGATCACGAGAACCGCAGCAATCATGTTGAATGGAGTGATCAGTCTTTTTATATACTCGGTTGTGGCCAAGCCTAAGAAAACCCTTTCTCGGACCCAAGATCCGGCAGAACTGGCCGAACCGATTTGATTGACGCTTTCCCTCATTTCTTTGCCCCCTCCTTCTCTTTCGTGCTGGTCTGGTTTTCTTTGGGTTCCTTCCCCCGTCTCGCCCAGATCGAGAACCCCCCGAGAAGAGCAGGCCAAGTGACGAGAACGAGAGGCACCGCCGTGAGAAACTCCCTGGTAAATTCAGGGTAAGGGATGGTTTTCAAATCCATCGGAAATCCTAATTGTTCAAAGGGAACTCCGGAGATGTATAGCCAATCCGTTCCTCCGACTTCGTGTTCCCCGTAAATATGGTCGATATATCGGTCCGGCCGGGTCCGGATTCGCTCTCTGGCGAACTTGATTAACTTGCTCTTTTTCCCGAAGGTGATCGCCTGCACGCTGCACGCTTCCGCGCAGGCTGGAATCATTCCGTTCACAATCCTGGGGTAACACATGGTACATTTTTTGATGGCCGGGCTGGTAGCATTAAAATAATCGAAGGCCGGAATGTAAAACGGACAGGCCGTCATGCAATAACGGCAGCCGATGCATAGATCTTCGTCGTAAATGACCGGCCCCTCGGGAGTCTTCTTGAGAGCCCCCACCAGGCAGGCAGATGCACAGGCGGGTTCGATGCAATGATTGCACTGAATCTTCCGATAGACCGGATTTGCCCACTTCCGGTTCTCGTAAGAGTTCACCACCGTTAGGGCCTGCGCATCAGGTCTTCTCTTTTCCTTATAAACGGATATGTCGGCATAGAATCCAGCTTTCCGCGCGGGCATTTTGTTCGCACGAACGCATGCTCGCTCACAACTGCGGCAGCCGACGCACACGGTCAAATCCGTGAGCATTGCGAAGCAGTCCGGGCGAACCTTATTTTTCTCGGCGGCGAACGCCTTCCGCGCATCCCCTCCCAGGTACCCTAAGACCAAAGACCCGCCCATTGCGGCTGTTTTCTTAAAAAAATCTCTCCGATTGATTTTCATCGCGTTCTCCTCCGTTATATTCAGGCCGACTCCTCGTTACTCAGGGCGAGCCGTGAGACAGCTTCCCACCATAAGGATAAATCCCAGAAGCAGGTATGCCAGCAGGCCCACCTTCACCGCCATGCGCCTTTTCTCCCCATATAAGACGATCCAGAAGATACAGAAGCCGATGATAAAGGCGATCGCGATCAGGTATTCCACACCTTTGGTAAAGGCTAAAAACTCAAGTAAATTATTCACTGCCCTTCTTCCTCCTTTCAATCGATTGGTCGAAGTTTCATACCGGATGCCGGGCCAGCAAAGAGTCTGAAAACCAAAGCTCAAGTATTTTTCGGTATCAGCGATCTACATCAGACTTTCTCCTGAGTCTATCTTGGCAATGCCTGGCTCGTCTCTGCGCTGGATATGGCTTGAGCCTATGCTGAATTGACTCCTTTTCAATCAGGCTTCCTCATTATTTTTTGGCTTGCCCTCCTCCAGGGTTTTTCTCCTCCTCAGACTCCATACAATGGCGGCAAAGGCACCCATACCCCCGAGGCCAAGCCATCCCCACAGAATCGGCGCCCATCCCCCCGACTTCGATCTTACAAATAATTTTTTCAAGATAGGCTCTACCGGACACGGGGCCGGCGCGATACCGGGTTGCATATACCAAGCGGGGTCCGCCCCGGAAGGGAAGTTCGGCAGAGAGCCTTCAAATATGGCCTGGCTATACCAAGCAGGGAAGGTGCATTGATCGAACTCAGGGTAAGTACCCATTTGCGGATTTTCCGGTAGCCCATGAATGCTGGGTTCTTCCGTCAAGAGATACAACACCGTCAAACCGCCCATTTCTTTCTTCCCGTAGAGGTTTGCTTGCGGATGGGTGGCTTTTAACATGTTCACTCTGGTTTGGCCTTTCTTGATCAAATTCGATAACTCGCCAAACTGGATCGCTTGCGACGGGCAGGTTTTGGCGCAGGCCGGGATGCCTCCACCTTCCAATCGATCTTTGCAAAAGGTGCAGCTATAAGATACCAGTCGGGGGGGAGTCTCTTTAAGAGTATCACACCCGCAGATATCATCTCTACCAAGCTTCGGTACTTGGAACGGACAATACTCTACGCAACGGCCACAGGCAATGCACCTTTTCTGATCGATGGTAACGTATCCCCGGCCATCGTACCCGCGAGCATAGGATGGGCAAACCCAAACACACACTGCTTGGCTGCAATGCATGCATGCCTTTCTGGTAAAAAGCCATTTTTTCCTTCCGTTTTTCTCCAGCTCTCTGAAACCGATCCGGTTCCAGGTATAGGCCGTGAGATCCGGCGGATTCTCATAGGTTCCTCGATTGATGGTGGGGACCGCAGGCAATTTCGACCACTGCTTACAGGCGACCTGACAGGCCCGGCAAGCGATGCATTTGGAACCGTCGAAGAGCATTCCGTTTTTTCATCACCCTCTCCCCCCTTTCTTCCCCACGTTCACCATGAAGGCCTTGGACTCCGGGATCATGGTGTTGGCATCTCCAATCGTTGGGGTTAACAGGTTGGCGCTATCCCCTCCATCCGGCGGCGTGACCCAGCCAAAGTGATATGGGATCGCCACCTGGTGAATGGTCTGCTCGGCAATCTGGAATGGTCTGAGATTACCGGTAACCACTGCGATGGCCCAAATTTCTCCCCGGGCCGATTTCACCATCACCTCTTCACCACTCTTGATTCCTCTCTCTTCCGCCAGCTCTTTGGATATTTCGATGAACATCTGAGGCTGAAGTTCGAGCAGCCAGGGAGTCCACCGGGTCATGACCCCGGTCTGCCAGTGTTCGGTCACCCGGTAGGTGGTGCAAACGAAGGGGAACCTCGGGTCGCAGGAGAGGTATTTGTCCTGCCCTACGCCGATCCCGGACTCGCCGAAGAGCCTGGCCGTGGGGTTGAACTTCTGGGAAGACATGAGGTTCTTCTCGATGGGGCATTCCAGCGGCTCGTAGTGCTCGGGGAACGGCCCTTCGGCCATCCCCAGTCCGAAGAGACGGGCATGGCCTTCGGGCAGCATGATGAAGGGATAGATGGCTCCCGGAGGGGGCGGTCCATCGGGGATATCCCCCACCCATTTCGTTCCATCCCAGGAGAGCAAGGGCCTCTTGGGATCCCAGGGTTTCCCTTCCCAGTTCACCGAAGCCCGGTTGTAGATGATCCGCCGGTTGACCGGCCAGCACCAGGCCCACTGGGGGTAGAGCATAAGCCCCGTAGGATCCTCCTTTTTCCTGCGGGCGGCCATATTCCCGGCCTCAGTGTAAGAAGCGCAGTAGAGCCAGTTGCCGCAGGTGGTGGAGCCGTCGTCCTGGAGGAAGGCAAAACTCGGCACCTGCTGCCCGGCCTTGACCGCCACGGTCTTGACCTTGGTTTTGGGGTCTTCGACTTCGATGTCCTTTGATGTATACCCGTTGATCTCCTTGGCTACGTAGTGTGCGTTTATGTGTCTTATCGTGCCATCCGGGTTTTTGGGACCGTAATTCCAGGAGAGATTCAGGATGGGCTCGGGGAACGTGCCCCCCTTTTCCTTGTAGAGCTTACGGACCTTGAGGAAGAGCTCATGCATGATCTCCAGGTCGGGCTGGGCTTGTCCCGGCGGTTTGACCGCTTTATAGCGCCACTGCATCCATCGCCCGGAATTGGAGAGGGAGCCTTCCTTTTCAAAGGAAGCCGCGCAGGGCAGCATGAAGACTTCGGTCTTGATCTTGGAAGGATCCTTCCCCGGGCCCTTCCAGAAAGACCCGGTCTCGTTGTCGAAGAGGTTGACGTTGACCATCCAGTCCAGGTTCTCCAGGGCCATGCGCACCTTGTTGGCATTGGCCCCGGAGCAGGCCGGGTTCTGCCCCCAGGCGAAGAACCCTTTGAACTTTCCTTTGGCCATCTGGTCGAAGAGCATGAGCCAGGAAGCGTTCTGGGTGGCGTCCAGCTTGGGAAGCCAGCCGTACCCGAAATCGTTCTCCTTGGTGGAGCTGGCCCCGTACATGGCCTTGAGGAAGCTGGTGATGTACTTGGGCCGGTTCTTCCACCAGTTGAAGGATTTGGGGTCCTTGGTCTTGGGGGTATAATTTTCGTTGTACTCGTTCAGGGTCTTGTCCGCAGCCCGGGGGGCAGGATTGTAGCCCGGCAGGATGTGGAAGAGGAGCCCATAATCCGTCGATCCCTGGACGTTGGACTCGCCGCGCATGGCGTTCACCCCCCCGCCCGCCATTCCCATGTTTCCGAGGAGGAGCTGAATGATGGACATGGTGCGGATGTTCTGGGTACCCACGGTGTGCTGGGTCCATCCCATGGCGTAGAGGATGGTTGCGACTTTGCCCGGCTTGCCGGTCTCGCTATAGGCTTTGTAGACTTTTAACAAATCATCCTTGGAGGTTCCGGTAATCTGGGAGACGATGTCCGGGTTGAACCGGGAGTAGTGCTTCTTCAGGAGCTGGTATACGCAGCGGGGATTCTTCAGGGTCTTGTCCATCTTGGGAATCCCTTCGGCGTCCAGCTGGTATTTCCAGGTGGATCTGTCGTAACTTCTCTTCTTGGAATCGTAGCCGGAAAAAAGCCCGTCTTCAAACTTGAAATTCTCATCGATCAGGAAGGACGCATTGGTGTATTCCACCACGTATTCTTTCTGGATCAGGTCATGATCCAGGATATACTTGATCATTCCCCCCAAGAAAGCGATGTCGGTGCCCGACCGCAGGGGGGCGTAGATGTGCGCCTTGGCCGCGGATTTGGTGAACCGGGGGTCTACGCAGATGAGCTTGGCCCCTTTATCGATTGCTTTGGTTATCCAGCGGAAAGAAATGGGGTGGTTCTCCGCCGGGTTGCTGCCCATGATCAAGATGACGTCCGCATTGGCAATATCGTTCCAATGGTTGGTCATCGCTCCCCGTCCGAACGACTCTCCCAGAGCCGCTACCGTGGGGGAGTGTCATATCCTGGCCTGGTGTTCGATGTACACCAGGCCCAGGGCGCGCAGGAATTTCTGGTAGACGTAACACTCTTCGTTGTCCATGGCCGCACTGCCCACCGAGGCGATGGCGTCCGTGCGGTTCACCGTCTCGCCTTTTTCGTTCTTCGTCATGAACGAGGCGTCGCGGGTGGTCTTGATATTGTAGGCGATCTTGTCCAGCGCCCACTCCCAAGTGACCTCTTTCCATTCTTTCGAGTTAGGCGCCCGGTAGAGGGGCGTCTTCAGGCGATTCGGGTTGTCCGAAAGCTGGTAGAGAGAAGACCCCTTGGGACAGAGGGATCCCTGATTGATGGGATGATCGGGATCCCCTTCGGTGTTGATCACCTTTCCGTCCTGCGTATGCACGATAATCCCGCAGCCCACCGCGCAATAGGGGCAGATGGTGGTCGTCTCTTTGGCATATTTGAGCTTCAGGGGGGAAGCGCTGGCTGCATTCGGCGGAAGTGAGATATTCAAGCCGCTGGCCAGAGCCGTGGCCCCCGAAATCTTCAGGAAACCCCTCCTGTTGATATTCATAATGCTTTTCCTTTCCTCCTTCCTTTCTGGATTGAAATCTGCAAGATTCTTAACTTGAGTCGAGCTGATTTTTTGCACCTCTTTTAGGGAACCCCACACTGGTGAAAATATCTTGCTGCGGGCATAGATAAAATTCTCCTCTCTCATTGCGGAGGGTCAAAACCATGGACAACGATATTTGCCATAGGTTCTTAAGACCGCGGCTCTTCGCGATGCTCTTTTAACTTTTCAATTTTTCTTTTTTACGTTGGCAACCGAAAATTCAGGAAGGAGAGCTAAAAAATAAAACCCTATTTTTTCCGAACTTTCATGCCCCGGTAATATAAAATACCGCCCTGGGAAAAATCCGAGTTTAACGCTATTAAGCGTTCTTCAGGGACTTCGGAGAGCCATTCTCTCGAATCGGCTCTACCCTCCTGAAGAACAGGGTTCGCGCTTCTTTCTAGCCTTTCTTTTGGATGGTTCGTTGAATTTGGCAACCGAATGAAGAAATTTGGCCTATTATGCGAATATGGTTTTTTTTTGTCAAGATAAAAATTTTTCTGGGAGGTTGGCAAACTGGGAAAGGGGTTTCTGAGTGGTTTTTTAAAACTATTTAATACCCTCTGTGTTCTCTGCATCTCTGGGGTGAAAAATTCCTGCCAAAGTGGTGGAATCTGGTAGACACACCATCGGCACCAGAAATCCCTTCCCTGCGGAAGGGAAAATTGCGGGCCCTCGTCGAAAAGGCCGATGATTTCTGAGTAAACCTAAACGTTGCATAAAATTCGCATAGATCGGCGTCGTCATTCCCGCGAAAGCGGGAATCCAGAAAGAAAACCTGGATTCCGGGTCAAGCCCGGAATGACGGAAGCCAAAAGTCTCCGGAGGTGGTTTTTGGGGGCAGCCTGGCAATCATGGTGAAACCCAATCTGATGAATGGCTTTCATTATGAGCCAGCATGAATTTATGCACCTGATGGGTAAAGCTCCTACTTTCTCTCTTGAAGCTTCCCCTTCAACCAGCCTGTCCAGAAGTCCAAACCCTCGCCGGTCCGGCAGGAAACCCGGAAGAGGGTCAGGTTCGGGTTGATCTTTCTGGCCCGCTCCTCGATCAGGTCCGGGTTGCATTCGCAGAAGGGGAGGAGGTCGATTTTGTTGATCAGGAGGACTCTGGACTCGTGGAACATGAGGGGGTACTTCAGCGGTTTGTCGTCCCCCTCGGAGACGCTCAGGATCATGGCTTTGAAGTCTTCTCCCAGGTTGAACTCGGCCGGGCATACCAGGTTGCCCACATTTTCGATGAAGAGAAGGTCCAGGCGGGCGATGTCCAGATTCCGGAGAGCCTCCTGGACCATGTTGCTGTCCAGATGGCAGGCCCCTCCGGTGTTAATTTGAACCACCGGGGCGCCGGTCTGACCGATCCGTTCGGCATCGTAAGTGGATTGGATATCCCCCTCGACCACTCCGATCCGGAAATCATCCTTTAAGGCAAGGATGGTCTTTTCCAGGAGGGAAGTTTTCCCGGCTCCCGGGGAGCTCATGAGGTTGATGACCAGGAGTTGGTTCTGCGAGAAGCGCCTCCGGTTTTCCTCGGCGATCCGTTGATTGGCCTCGAGGATGTTCTTGACCACTGATATTTTCACGGGACCCCCTGAATGAGTTCGGAGTAATTTAGTTCGGAGTTCGGAGTGAAAAGCCCTGAATAAACCAGTCGGGTCGGTTACCCCTTTTTATTGCTCCGAACTCCAATATTCCAAAGGGCGCGCGCAGCGCGCCCCTACAATCCGCAATTTTATTTGAATTTTTTGTTGCTTTTTATTCCGCAATCCGCAATCCGCATTCCGCATTCGGAAATCCGTCTACCGAATTTCGAAGAACAGCTTCTCCGGTCGGAGGTATCCTTCCTCCTGGGCCAGATGATCCAGGTGCAGGGTGAGATAATCTTCCACCTCAAAATCCAGCGGACCTTCCATTTCCCGGGAATCGACGGTCTTCAGGTAGTGGCGGCAGGCCAGACAGATGTCCACTCGGTTCTCGACCTCCCCTTCCACTTGAAAATAGGTATGCTGTTCCTGATCCTCGTTCCGGCAGTAAGGGCATTGCATGCGGGGAGACTCCCATTCCGTTCCGCAAAGAAGGCAGTGGAGAAATCGCCTTCCTTCTTCCCGGATCTCCCCCATTCCGGGAAATCCGCCGCAGAAGGGACAGAACCCTTGATTCCAGGATAAGTCCTTCAAAGCGGCCCGCCATTCTTCGGCCAGATTTTCCAGGACCGGCTTCAGGGACTGGACGAGGAAGAAAAAAAGAAAGCTCCCTTCGGGTCCCAGCTCTTCTTCCAGGTTTTTTTCGGAAAGCTGATTCTGCAGGAGGCGGCCTAACACCCGGTCCAGCTTCCAATTCTTCGCTTCCGTCGCTTTTTTCAACGACTGGTAGCGGGCCGGATTCAATTCCTGAAAGCTTTGCAGAAGACAGGAGAAAACCTCCTCGACCTGGGAGGAATTGAAGATGGATTCGGAAAGGCGCAGGTAGGGAATCCCTTCCGCCGCATGCTTTTTGGCTTTAACCGGGTCGAAGGGAGAGGAAGAGGAAGGTTGTTGATCCCTGGCCCGGCATTTTTCAATCAGCATTCGCTCGGCAAGATCCAGGACTTCCCGGTAATTCGGTTTCCGTTCCCGGGCCTGACGCAGTCTTTGGAGATGCTTGTCCATGCAGTGTCCCGTTTTCGAGATTTTTGCCTTATTTTAGGCTACTGTTGAGATTCTGTCCAGAAGGAAAGCCGATGAATCGGCAAACTGCGAGTAGGGGCGACCGGCTGGTCGCCCTGCGGAGCTTGGAGTAGATGAGGAAAGATATTCGGCAAGAATCATTCCCGAATAAGAAAAGGCTTACTCCGGGAGTCGGAATAAGCCTTCATGAAAACTGCGTTCGGCATTACGGCAAGGCCAGGGGCGATCGGCCGATCGCCCCTGCAAGTTGTTAAATAGAACGGCGACCGGCTTCCACATCCTTCAGCCAGTTGGGGCGGTGCTTCTTGCACCAGCCCTTGGTCACGTATCCATGACCCATGACCTGGAAGGTCCCGGGGTTGCCGTAGGTCCCCAGGTAAAAATGGATGACCAGGAACGAACCCAGAATCAGCACGCCCAGGACATGAAGGACATAGAGCCAGCGGGTCAGGAACGGACCGAGCACCGGGAACCACATGAAGATCCCCGTCCCCACCATGATGAGCCAGACGAGGAAGAGGACCATGAAGAAGACCTTCTGGCCGGCGTTGAATTTCCCCGCCTCGGGGACATGCTCCACCTCCCACACGTATCCCCCCAGGACCTTGAACCATTCCATATCCTCTTTGTTGAGGAACAGGGTATCCTTCCCCCAGAGCAGCAGGGCGGGGAGGAAGGAGACGGCCGAAGAGGAGGCCGCAGAGGTTGTGGAACAGCTTCATGGTCTCAGTATCCCCCGACGGAAAGGTAAGGAATGGGGGGGAATAGCCGGGCGATGAAGGAGAGGGAATGGAACATCAGCCCAAAGCCCGTGAGGAAGAGGAAAAGACAGCTCCCTCCCAGGACCCAGTGGACCACCCGTTCAAAAGGGGTCGAGGCTTGAATCAGGTTTTTCGGTTTAGCCATGTTCGTTTCCTCCTTCTTCCGGCCGCTTGGGCCCCTTGAGGATGTAGTGGAAGAAAGTGCCCACCAGGGTGGCCCCGATGGCCAGGACCGACAGAGGTTTTAGCACATCCTTCCACAGGATCACCGACAGGGGGATCGAGGGGTTGATCTTCATCCTTTCGTACAGGCGGATGTTCTCCGGCAGAACGTAGATGACGTGGGTTCCGTCCACGTATTTGTCCCCGTACACGGTGGCTTTCTCCGCCCAGGACTTTGGCCCGGGCATAGGCCCGCTTGATCATCTCGTCCTTGTTCCCGAAGGTGAGAGTGCCCATGGCGCAGGCCTTGGCACAGGCCGGGATCAGGCCCCGGGAAGTGCGGTCCCAGCAGAGGGTGCACTTGTAGGCCCGGTTGGTCTCCGCGTTGATCCGGGGAACTTCAAAGGGACAGGCGTTGACGCACATCTTGCAGCCGATGCACAGGTTCTGGTCGATGACCACCGCCCCTTCGGGCGGTCTTGAAGATGCATCCCGGAACCGGGCAGGCCCGCTGGCATCCCGGATCCGTGCAGTGGAGGCAGGCATCCCGGCGGAAGAGCCACTTCATGTCGCCTTCCTTGCGTGGGGACTTCGGTGAAGCGGATCAGGTTCCAGGTGGCCCAGGTGAGGTCCGGGGGGTTCTGATGGGTGCCCCTCTGCTCGGTCTTCTCCGCCGGCAGCCGGTTCCACTGCTTGCAGGCGACCTGGCAGGCCCGGCAGGCCGTGCACTTGGAGACGTCGACGAGCATGACTTTTTCTTCCATCTCACTTCCCCCCTTTCTTTTCCACGTTCACCATGAAGGCCTTGGACTCCGGGATCATGGTGTTGGCGTCGCCGATGGTGGGGGTGAGCAGGTTGGCGCTGTCTCCTCCATCCGTCGGCGTGACCCACCCGTAATGCCAGGGAATCCCGACCTGGTGAACCGTCTGCCCGGCGATCTTGAAGGGTTTGAACCGCTCGGTGACGATGGCCTTGGCCCAGAGTTCGCCGCGGGCCGATTTCACCATCACCCGGTCCCCGTGCGCGATGCCCCTCTCCTTGGCCAGCTCCTTGGACATCTCCACGAACATCTGGGGCTCCAGTTCGATCAGCCAGGGGGTCCAGCGGGTCATGACCCCGGTCTGCCAGTGTTCGGTTACCCGGTAGGTGGTGCAGACCAGGGGGAACCTCGGGTCGCAGGAGAGGTACTTGTCCGCTCCCACGCCCACTCCGGCCTCTCCGAAGAGCCTGGCCGTGGGGTTGAACTTCTGGGAAGACATGAGGTTCTTCTCGATGGGGCATTCCAGGGGTTCATAGTGCTCGGGGAACGGCCCTTCGGCCATCCCCAGCCCGAAGAGACGGGCATGCCCTTCCGGCAGCATGATGAAGGGATAGATCGCTCCCGGAGGGGGCGGCCCATCCGGAATATCCCCCATCCATTTGGTGCCATCCCACCAGAGCACGGCCCGCTTGGGATCCCAGGGCTTTCCTTCCCAGTTCACCGAAGCGCGGTTGTAGATGATCCGTCGGTTGACCGGCCAGCACCAGGCCCATCCGGGATAGAGCATGAGGCCCGTAGGATCCGCCTTTCCCCTGCGGGCGGCCATATTCCCGGCCTCGGTGTAAGAGGCGCAGTAGAGCCAGTTGCCGCAGGTGGTGGAGCCGTCGTCCTGGAGGAAGGCAAAGCTCGGCAACTGCTGCCCGGCTTTGACCACCACGGTCTTGACTTTGGTCTTCGGGTCTTCGACTTCGATGTCCTTGGCGGTGTAGCCGTTGATCTCCCGGGCCACGTAATGCGGGTTGATGTGATGAGCCATCCCGTCCGGGCCCTTAGGCCCGTAGTTCCAGGAGAGGTTCAGGATGGGCTCCGGGAAGGTGCCGCCTTTTTCCTTGTAGAGCTTGCGCACCTTCAGGAAAAGCTCGTGGATGATCTCCAGGTCGGGCTGGGCTTGTCCCGGAGGGTTGACCGCCTTGTACCGCCACTGCATCCAGCGCCCGGAGTTGGAGAGGGACCCTTCCTTTTCAAAGGAAGCCGCGCAGGGCAGCATGAAGACCTCGGTCTTGATCTTGGAAGGATCCTTCCCCGGACCCTTCCAGAAAGACCCGGTCTCGTTGTCGAAGAGGTTGACGTTGACCATCCAGTCCAGCTTCTCCATGGCCATGCGCACCTTGTTGGCGTTGGCCCCGGAGCAGGCCGGGTTCTGGCCCCAGGCGAAGAAGCCCTTGAACTTTCCCTTGGCCATCTGGTCGAAGAGCATCAGCCAGGAAGCGTTCTGGGTGTCGTCCAGCTTGGGCAGCCAGCCGTACCCGAAATCGTTCTCCTTGGTGGCGCTGGCCCCGTACATGGCCTTGAGGAAGCTGGTGATGTACTTGGGCCGGTTCTTCCACCAGTTGAAGGATTTGGGGTCCTTGGTCTTGGGGGTATATTTCTCGTTGTAGTCTTTCAGGGTCTTGTCCGACAGCCCGGGGGGCGGGATTGTAGCCCGGCAGGATGTGGAAGAGGAGCCCATAATCCGTCGATCCCTGGACGTTGGACTCGCCGCGCATGGCGTTCACCCCCCCGCCCGCCATTCCCATGTTTCCGAGGAGGAGCTGGATGATGGACATGGTCCGGATGTTCTGGGTACCCACCGTGTGCTGAGTCCACCCCATGGCGTAAAGGATGGTCCCCACCTTGTCCGGCTTGCCGGTCTCGGCATAGGCCTTGTAGACCTTTCCCAGGTCGTCCTTGGAAGTGCCGGTAATCTGGGAGACGATGTCCAGGTTGTACCGATCGTAGTGCTTCTTCAGGAGTTGGTAGACGCAGTGGGGACTCTGCAGGGTCTTGTCCATTTTGGGAATCCCGTCGGCATCCAGCTGGTACTTCCAGGTCGACCGGTCGTATTTCCGGCCCTTGGCATCGTAGCCGGTGAAGAGGCCGTCTTGAAATCCAAACTTTTCATCGATCAGGAAGGAGGCGTTGGTGTACTCCACCACGTATTCCTTCTGGATCAGGTTGTTTTCCAGAATGTACTTGATCATCCCCCCCAGGAAGGCGATGTCCGTTCCCGACCGCAGGGGGGCGTAGATGTGCGCCTTGGCCGCGGATTTGGTGAACCGGGGGTCCACGCAGACGAGCTTGGCTCCCTTTTCGATGGCCTTGTTGATCCAGCGGAAAGAAATGGGGTGGTTCTCCGCCGGGTTGCTGCCCATGATCAAGATGACGTCCGCATTGGCAATATCGTTCCAATGATTGGTCATCGCTCCCCGTCCGAACGACTCTCCCAGAGCCGCTACCGTGGGGGAGTGTCATATCCTGGCCTGGTGTTCGATGTACACCAGGCCCAGACCGCGCAGAAATTTCTGGTAGACGTAACACTCTTCGTTGTCCATGGCCGCACTGCCCACCGAGGCGATGGCGTCCGTGCGGTTCACCGTCTCGCCTTTTTCGTTCTTCGCATGAACGAGGCGTCGCGGGTGGTCTTGATATTCTCGGCGATCTTGTCCAGCGCCCACTCCCAGGTGACCTCTTTCCATTCTTTCGCGTTAGGCGCCCGGTAGAGGGGCGTCTGGTCAGGCGATTCGGGTTGTCCGAAAGCTGGTAGAGAGAAGACCCTTTGGGACAGAGGGATCCCTGGTTGATGGGATGATCGGGATCCCCCTCGGTGTTGATCACCCTTGCCGTCCCGCGTATGCACGATGATCCCGCAACCCACCGCGCAGTAGGGACAGATGGTGGTCGTCTCGCGGGTGTAAAGAATCTTGGGGGGCGGGCCCTGGGCCGAGGCCGGTCTGGACGGAAAGGCCCAGACCGCCGGCCAAAGCCGTGGCTCCTGAAATCTTCAGGAAACCCCTTCTGCTAACCTCCATATCGTTCCTCCTTCCTCCTTCATTAAAATCGATGGGCTCGATTGGCAATCCGACTGGATTCGACTTTGCCTGCAACTCCGAAAAAGACTTATTTTCTTCACGCCCCGGCTGTTATACCAGCTCGCCGGCACTCTTCTCCTGCCGAGTCAGCTTTCCCTTTTTCAATCCATTCGGTTCTTGGGGCGAACCCTCGGAGAGCGTGAAACCGACAGCATACTTCTTCAGGAAGACCAACGCAGTCAACGTCCGGATTTGTCTTTTTTCCAGGCAATCCTTTCAACCTGAAAAAGCCTGAACTGTCTTTCATCGGGAGGGCCAAACGAGCGAACAGAAACCCATTCCTCCAAATCCGTTTTCGAATACCAAATCGGCAATTTTTTGTCAAGGTTTTTTGGCGAAAATATTTTCACCGCAGAGACCGCGGAGAATTCATTTCATAACTTCCCTTCCCCAGTCGGTCCTCTGGCCGTGATCCTGCCATTTATCTAAACTCTCTGCGTTCTCTGCGCCCTCTGCGGTTCAATTCATTCTTTTCTAGCCGGGGGGTTTTCTTTCTTGGGGGTGACGTCGATGGCGTCGGGCTCGCGGAGGCCCTTCTTGAAATTGCGGATCGCCAGGCCGAACCCCTTGCTGATCTGGGGGATCTTCCTCCCGCCGAAAATGAAGAAGAGGATGGCCAGAATGATGATTAGTTCGACAAGCCCTAAACCCAGCACGTTTCCCTCCTTCTTTCTTTCTTTATTAGCATACCATAATTTTCTTGCCCGTGGCCACGGACGAACAAATCTGATATGATAAGCCGCCCCGGCGGGGGGTGGAAGAGAATCCAACCGAGAAGGAGAAAGAATCGATGAAAGATCGGGATGGAATGGTGAATCAGGCGGCGGAGAAGGCCTACACCCTGCTGCATACCGGCCAGAGGAGGGCCTGATCGCAGACCGTCCTGCAGGTCATGCAGGAATGCCTGGGGAAAGTCGATCCCCTGATGATCAAGGCCGTGGGGCCCATGGCCGGGGGAAGCCGGGTTGGGTCCCTGTGCGGGGCCGTCCAGGCAGGGGTTCTGACTTTGGGGATGCTCTACGGAGCCGAGGGGGAAAAACTGGGCAGCCAGGAGGCCCTGGTGGAGTCCTTCCAACCGGTGATCCGTTTCTACCGGGAATTCGAGAAAGCCTTCGGCAGCCGAAACTGCCCGGAGATCATCCACGCCGACCTGAACAACCCGGAGGAGAGAAAGAAATGGGTCGATCGGGGAGGCCTCGAGGAATGCGCCCGCCTGTGCGGCCGGACGGTCCGGATTCTCTTCGAGGTTATCCGGGAAAAGGAGGGAAAAGGGTAAAATCCGCGGCCCGCGAAGAGAAATTAACAAACACCTTGACAAAAAGGTCAGAAAATTATTTAATCACCTTGAATTTCTCTGGGGATCAGCAAAGAAAAGGATTTTTTTGCCCGTCTGACTTCAGGTGTAGCGCTAGCCCGGATCAACCTATATAGAAGACAGGTTTCTCTTTAGCCGGAAGACCGGCATTTCCAAGGAAAGAGGCGGAAATAAGGAGAACGCGCTTGCAGCCGGCGGGGGATAGCCGGCAGAGGAAGAAGGAAGAGTTGCCTGGACATGGATCAATTCAAACACCCTGGAAAGGAGGAAGCGATGAAAAGGCAGATTTCCTTGGTAGGATGCATCCTGGCCTTGTTTGTGCTGGCGGCCGTGTGCCCTTCCTGGGCCCAGAGCACAGTGAAAGTGGGGGCTATGTTCAGCCAGACGGGCGCAGGTTCAGCAGTGGGAAAGATCCAGGTGGAAGCGGTCAAATTGGCTGTGAAAGAGGTGAATGACAAAGGAGGCATAACCGTAGGCGGCAAGAAAATGAAGGTCGAGGCGGTCCTTCGCGATGACGAGACGAAGCCGGATGTGGCCGTGCGGAGATTGCGGGAATACCAGAATGATGGCATCAATCTCCTCGTCGCCGGGACTTTCGCCCATGTCAGCCAGGCCCTGAATGAGCAGGTCAAAGGCGGGCAGACCTACGTCATGGTCCCCAACGGAATCCAGGAGAAGACCTTTGAAAAGAAAGAAAAGGCTCCCTATTTTTCCTCCACCTTGGGCGGCGTGGACGCCATCGGGAGAATCTGCGGCGATTATGTGGCCAAGACGTACAAGCCCAAGAGCGTCGTGCTCTTTCTCCCGGATTACGCCTATGGCCATGGGGCGGCCAAAGGGGCGAACAAGGTTTTCAAGGAAAAATACCCGCACATCAAAATCAGCGAAGTCTGGTCTCCGGTCGGCACCCCTGATTTCACCTCCTATATCATCAAGATCAAGGAAGCCAAGCCCGACGTGGTGATGATGGGTCACTGGGGCAACGATGCCATCAACGCCCTGAAGCAGGTGTATGAATTGGGGTTGAGAAAGGAATCGAAGATTTTCTTTAATTCGATCGGGTACACCTTGGCCTCTGGAGTCCCTGCCGACGCCCTGGATGGGGTGACCATGGGCTGGTGGTGGTACCATGATTTGAGCGGGCTGAAAGATCCGGCGACCGAGAATGCGGTCAATGAATTTGCCAAGAAGTACCTCAAGGAATTCGGGGACATACCGGACACGTTTGCGATGTACACTTACATTGCCATGATGGAAACCCTGCGCGGGGTCCAGACGTCCAACTCCACAGACCCGGCCAAAGTTTACAAGGCGATCATGGACAAACCGGAATTCATGGGTCCGAAAGGCCCGGCGAAGTGGCGCATCGACGGCCGGCCGGATTACAAATATGCCTATTTCATCCTGGACGGAAAAGGGTCCAAAGCCCGGAAGGACAAGCATGATATCGCCAAAATCGTCGAGGCCTACAGCGGTCCCGAGCTTTGTCTCCCCCTGAAAGAAATGGGTTACTAAGTAAATTCGGAATCCGGAGTTCGGACTTCGGAATGTAGGGGCGCGCGGCGCGCGCCCTGAGATGTTCGGATGGGATTCGATGTAGGGGCGGGTTTGAAACCCGCCCCTACGGGTTTCGGAGTTTATAGTTCCTGAGGGCTATTGCATGGCGGAAGTTCTGAAGGCTGAAGGGTTAAGCAAACATTTCGGGGGCCTTGTTGCGGTTAACCAGGTGAGTTTCCAGATTCAGCCCAATGAGTCCGTCGGGATCATCGGGCCCAATGGGTCCGGAAAGACGACCTTCTTCAATCTCCTCACCGGATTATTTCCTCCCACCCAGGGACGGATTCATTTCTTCGGAAAGGACATAACCGATCTCGCCCCGAACCAGAGAGTCCTGCAGGGAATGGTGCGGACCTTCCAATTGGTCTCGGTTTTCAATTCCCTGACGGTTTGGGAGAACCTGGTTCTCTCCAGCCTTCGTTTCCATCAGGAATCGCTTTCCGAATGGGGCTTTTTATTCTCTCCCGCCAACCGGGAGAGCATTCGGAAGAGCTGCTTTGAGGCGATGAAAGGAGTCGGGCTGGAAAAAAATTGGCAAACCATGACCTCCGAGCTCTCCTATGGTTCCAAGCGAATGCTGGAGATCGGAATCGCCCTTTCCCTGAAGCCCAAACTCCTGCTTCTGGATGAACCCCTGTCGGGTTTGAGCGACCTGGAAATCGTGGAAGTCCTGGAGATTCTGCGCAGGATCAAAAAGGACCTGACCCTCATCATCATCGAGCACAAGCTCTCCAAGATCGTGAATCTGGTCGAGCGGCTCTGCGTGATGAATGAAGGGAAGTCTTTATCTGCGAGGGGGCGCCGGATCAGGTACTGAGCGACCGCGCGGTGCGGGAGTGTTACTGGGGAAAAGGCGAGATAACCCTGGAAGGCTGAGGTTGAGATTGAGGCCAAGGCTGAGGCTTATCAAATTTATGTCTTTATCTTAAACCGAAACCTTGACCTTAACCTGAACCTTAACCTTTTATTTCATTGGACCCGGTATGCTGGAAATCAAAAACCTAGACGTAGCCTACGGCCACGCGAAAGTTCTTCATGATGTATCCTTTCGCATCGAAAAGGGAGAGATGGGGTTTTTCATCGGGCGGAACGGAGCGGGGAAAACCACCCTGCTGAAGACCATCATGGGCCTGCTGAAGCCCCAGAAAGGATCCATCCATTACCGGGATCAAGAAATCACCGGGAAATCACCCGAAGAACTCTACCCCCTGGGGCTGAGGTATGTGGGGCAGGAGAAGAAGGTCTTCGGCAATCTGACGGTCCGCGAAAATATCGAGGTGGCCGCTTTTGGCAGCCATGAATCCATGGATCGCGCCCTGGAAAAAGTGATGGCCCTTTACCCGAAACTGAAGAACTTCCTGCATATCAAAGCCGGGCAGCTGAGCGGCGGGCAGCGGCAGATCCTTCTTGTGGGGCGGGCCCTCGTGGGCGATCCCAAATTCCTCCTGATCGATGAGCCCACCCAGGGTTTAGCCGCCGTGGTCATCGAAGACATCGGAGTCATTCTGAAGAAGTTGAAAGAACAGGTTTCTGCGGTCATCGTCGAGCAAAATTTGGCGATTGTGAAATATCTGGCGGACCGAGTGTATATCCTGAAAGAAGGAAAGCTCGCCAAGGAAATCAGAGAAAAATCGGAGATTGCGGATACCCAGGGAATGGAAGAATATCTCTGATTCTTCTCTTGCGTCAGAAGGAGTCTACTTTGGACCCGACTCCCATGCGGATTGCTGAACCAAGCCCGGATCAGGATTTTTCCCCCAGAAGGAGAGCGGAAGGGACTGGAAATTTTGATCATCGGGGTTGGTTTTCTCATTTTAATGCCCCTGATCTCCATCCACCGAGTCACGGACTTCATGATTTTCTGCATTTTCGCCCTTTCCTTTGACCTCCTTTATGGATACATGGGCCGTCTTTCCTTTGGCCATCTCCTCTATTTGGGAACCGGCGCTTACGTTTTTGGGCTTTTCATCAAATACTTCCAGAGTAATGCCTTCCTCGCGATTCTTTTAGGGAGTGCTGGCGGCGGGGCTCTTAGGGATGTTGCTCGGCCTCATCATGGTCCGGACGACGGGAGCCTGTTTTTCCCTCATGGCCCTGGCATTCAATCAAATCGGCTTCTTCCTGGTTTTGTCCCCTCTCAAGCATATCACCAACGGGGAAGACGGTTTTGGCGCCCATGCCCGGAGCATCGGTTTTTTGAATTTCAACAGCAAGGTTACAATGTTTATCCTGACTTTGCTGGTGCTCCTTCTGGTCTTTTATTTCCTGAAGCGACTGACGACTTCTCCCTATGGGATCCTGGTCCGCTCCATTAAAGAAGACGAAAATCGGGTCCGGTTTTTGGGGTATAACACCTATTTTTACAAGTGGCTGACGTTTGTTACCGCTTCGCTGATTGCCGGACTTGCGGGGACCCTGACCGCCTTGAATTACAGATTCGTCAACCCCAATGTGATGGATGTTCACCAAAACGTAGGGGTGGTCTTCGCCTGCTTGATCGGCGGAGCGGGGAATCTCTACGGCGCCATCATCGGCGGGGTCGCCTACATGATGATCAGCAACTACCTCGCCATCTATATCCAGCGGTGGGAAATGTTCCTGGGGATATCCCTGCTCATCATCGTGTTCAGATTCCGCAAGGGAATCTGGGGAAATATTCAGAACATCGGTGAATATTTTCAAAGGCCAAAAGAAGTCCGCCCGGCAGAAGAGAAGAGGGTCTAGGCATGCTCTTGACGATTTTCTATGGATTTTCCATCGGCGCGATCCTCTATTTTATTTCCATCGGACTCTCCCTGACGTTTGGAACCATGCGGGTCATCAACTTTGCCCATACGCTAACCTACAGCATCGGCGTTTATGTTTTAATCACCTGCATCCCGTTGATGAAAGGGAATTTTATTCCCGCCGCGATCCTGGCCATCCTGGCCGTCATTCCGATCAGCTATGTCATCGAGCGCTTTGTCATCCGCAGGCTCTATGGCGAGTCCCTGGATTACACTTTCATCGCCACCTTTGCCATCACCTTGATGGGCGTAGATACCATTAAATGGATCTGGGGGGTAAATCCCCTTCCCTTGAGTGCTCCCCTCGGGACCTACGTCGACTTCTGGGGTATGACCTTTCCGGTTTACCGGATCATCATTATTGGAATCGCCATCGCCCTCTTTCTGGGCCTGGAGCTCTTCTTCAAGAGAACGATCATCGGAAAAATCGTCGTGGCCGCCCTGGAGGACAAGGATGGAGTCAGATGCCTGGGAGTCCGGGTGGATAAATATTTTTCCATCATGTTCATCCTGGGAAGCGCCCTGGCCGGATTGGGAGGGGTCCTTTACGCCCCCATCAGCGCGGTCCACCCCTACATGGGGCTTTCCGTTCTCCTGCTGGCCTTTGCCGTGGTGATTGTGGGAGGCATGGGAAACTTGCGGGGGACCTTTATCTCCGCCTTCTCCCTGGGCATGGTCATGGCCATCACCGCCCGCTACTGGTCCCAGGGGGCGGAGACCATGGTTTTTATCGTGATGGCCGTCGTGCTGGTTTTCAGACCCATAGATATTTGAAACGGCAAGCACGAAATTCGAATATCGAATCCCGCGAAGCGCGGGACGAAACAATATCGAAATTCCAAAATTCAAATGACCGAAACAGAAAAAATGTAGGGCGCGCTGCGGCGCGCCCGGTTTAGAATTTGGGTTTGGTCATTTCGAATTTGTTTCGAATTTCGTACTTCGGATTTCGAATTTAAAAGAGAAATCGGCCAAGAGCTACCAGTTCTACAATGCGGGTTCTATCCCGGCAATAGGACGAAAGGAGGTACTTATGAAGGGTGTATGGGGAAAAGTGTTGAAAGTGGACCTGACCAACGGTACCTGCAAGGCCGAGACCTTGCCGGAAAAAGTCTATGAATATTTCCTGGGCGGTGCGGGGATGGCGGCTTACTACATGTGGAAAGAGTGCCCGGCGGGCACGACGGCTTTCAACCCGGCCAACCGGCTCACCTTTGCCGGCGGCCCCATGACCGGACTGAAGCAGACCGGGGCGGCCAAATGGACGGCGGGAGCCATCTCGCCTTCCATCAATATGAACGCTGACTCAGCGGCCACCGCCAGTTTCGGGATCGAGATGAAAGAGACCGGCTTTGACGCCATCGTGGTGCACGGCCGGTCGGCGAAACCCGTGTACGTGGTCGTGGAGGACGGCAAGGCCAGGATCAAAGATGCCCGGAAGTTCTGGGGGAAAGATGCCTACGAGACCGAGGACGGCATCAAAGAGGCGGAAGGAGACGGTTTCGAGGTGGTGACCATCGGCCAGGCCGGGGAGCGACTGGTCCGTTATGCCAACATCCAGACCCGTAAAAAATCTTTCCTGGGCCGATGCGGCCTGGGCGCAGTGATGGGTTCCAAGATGCTCAAGGGCATTGCGGTCAAGGGGTCGCAGAACTGCCCGGTTCATGACGCGGCGGAGATCGACCGCCTGAACAAGGAGATCAACCGGCGGGTGGCCGAGCTCGACGCGGCTCAGCCGGAATTTCTCCAGTTCAAACGTTTGGGAACCGCCGGCGCCACGGAGCTCTTTGCCCCCCAGGGAAACCTTCCCATCAAAAATTATTCCCTGGCCCGCTTCCCCAGCGGCGAGAAGAACCTGCACGGCAGGGAATACGTGAGACTGCTCAACGCCAAACCCTGGCCCTGCAAGTACTGCGTCATGCAGTGCCATAACCTTTGCGAGATCAAGAAGGGTCCCTATGCCTACAAGGGGAAAGGCCCGGAGTACGAGTCCTTCGCCATGATGGGCTTCAACACCATGGTGGACGATATGGAAGCTGTGGCCTACGCCTGCGAGCTGGCCAACCTCTACTCCATGGACTGCATTTCCTTGGGGGTCGTGATCGCCTGGGCCATGGAGTCCTATGAGAAGGGGGTCATTACTCAGAAAGATACCTATGGGCTGGACCTGAAATGGGGCAATGCCGACGCGCTGGTGGAGATCACCAGGAAGATCGGAGAGCGGGCCGAGGGGCTGGGATATCTATTGGGCGAAGGCTGCAAGATCGCCTCGGACGTTCTGGGCAAAGGCTCCGCCGATTGGGCGGTCCAGATGAAAGGGCAGGAGATCGCCGCCCACAACTGGCGGGCCCAGTACATCTCAGCCCTGAACTACTGCACCGGCGTGGCTTCCGGCCCCAACCACGAACGGGGCAACTCTCAGCATATCTGGGTGGGCCATGTTCGCCTGCCGGAGTGGGGGATCGACGAGGTGAAAAACGAGGAGCGCTGGTCCTGGGAAAAGGCGCCGGAACGGAATGCCATATTCCATGACTACTGCAATGTGATCAATTCCGCCTGCCACTGCAAGTTCCAAGAGTTCCGGGGGTACACCTTGACCGACATGCTCAACACCATCAATGGTTCCACCGGTTGGGGCTGGAGTATCCGGGACCTGCGCCAATGCGGGGAGCGGATCACCACCCTCCAGAAATTCCTTAACCTCCGTTACGGCTGGAAGAAGGAGCACGACTTCCAGTATCCCAAGCGGTTCATGGAGCCCGTGCAGGAAGGCCCGGCAGCGGGCAAGATCCCGGTGGGACTCGACCAGGCCATCCTGGAGTATTACCGGGTGAGGGAGTGGGATGAGAGCGGAAAGCCGACCCCGCAGCTGATCAAACGGCTGGGCATGGAAGAATACGCCGGAGAATGATAAACGCAAGAGAATTCCCTCCCCCTGAATGGGGGAGGGACAGGCGTACCGGGGAAGTGAACCTTATTTCCGGCCCGTGACTGAAATCAAAATCAACTCCATGGAAAAAAATTTCCCCCCAGGGACAAAATTGATCGAACTGGTCAACCAGATCCGGGAGGCCAACAGGGACAACCCCGTCCTGAAATCCCTGATCGAGAAGACCGGAAAAGATCACATCACCTTCGTCTACAACCGCCGCGTAGTCAAGCCCCCGGAGTATGAATCAATCGAGCTGAAGGAAGGCGATGAAATCCGCTGGATGCTTCCCTATGCCGGCGGTTGAGTGAAATAAAAACCCCTCTCCTTCCTTTTCCCTCTCCCCCGACGTTCCCTTAGCCGGTTTAGGTAATTTTAGGCACTTTAGGCATTTCGAATTCTAGGCATTTTTTATCTGTGTTTATCCGCGTCCCAATAATAGCCGTGAAGTGTGAGGAGTGAGGGGTGAGGAGGTAAAGACTCTTCGTGCCGTTTTTTGCCCCTTGTTATTTATCAGTGTTTATCAGTCTTTACTCACTGTGTTCATCTGTGTCCCATTCAATCTTTCGATCTTTTAAGTCTTTTGGCGAATATGAAATCTGTGTTTAGCTGCTGTGTTCATCTGTGTCCCATTAAGTCTTTTGTCTTTCCGTCTTTTGCCAATATCAAATCTGCGTTTATCTGCGTCCCATTGGGCTTTTTGCTTAGTCGATGGTAATCTTCACCCGGAATTTTTCTATGGCCTTCTCGACCCCTTCCCACTTCCGGTAGTAATCCATTTTGATTTCGGTGCTACCCGGCTCTTTGGCCTGGAAAGTCCACAGGCCCAGAACCGGCCCACCTACCCGGCCATCGGACGCGGCCTTGGTTTTCTCCGAGAGAAGCTCCAGATGCCGCGCATCAAGTTTTTGCACATACCACCAGTATCCCGTTCCCCCCATCCCC
This sequence comes from uncultured delta proteobacterium, assembly GCA_963802665.1. Lineage (GTDB taxonomy): Bacteria > Desulfobacterota > SM23-61 > SM23-61 > SM23-61 > SM23-61. The sequence continues at coordinate 146,942 of CAWDJO010000019.1, forward strand.
GCCAGCTGAACCTGGACCACCTGGCCGGCTTTCAAGTTGATTTCTTTCCCGTTATCCTGCTTCTGCAGGGTCACTTCCGGTTCTTTTCCCATGGCCCCAACCTCGCTGAGCCCCGAAAGGAAGATGAAAAAGCTGAAGGCCCAAATCATTCCCCGGGAGATGAAAAAGATTTTCCCTCTTTTCTTCATGGCAACGACTCCCCTTGCGGTGACAAGAATGGGGATACGGACCCATCAATCTTGCTCGGCGAAATAGGCGTCCTCTACCCCTTCGAGCAGTTGGAAGGATTGGACCCGGATGGAAATGATTTCCGCCTCCGGCCCGTCGACCAGCTCCCTCAGCTGAGGATGTCTGGCCAGGAACTGCGCCCGGATCACCTTTTTCCTGGCCGGGTCAACCTTTTGGAATACCCCGCTGACGGTCAAAGCCTTTTTCTGGCCTATGGCCAGGTTCCGGTCTTCTACCCGGGTGTCGATCAGAAGACTGACCCAGGGATTTTCCAGGAGGTTTCTATATTTTTTAGTCCTTTGATTGGTTACCATGAAAATTTCCCGGCATTCCGGATCGACAATATAAGACATGAGCGAACAGTGGGGCCTTCCGCCGGATACGGTAGCCAGGACACAGGTATCCTTTTCCCGCACCAGGGTTTTCATCTTGTCGATCAATGATTTACCCTCCTTTCTGAAACCTTCCGGCCGAAGGGGAGATATTTCCTTTATACTCTCAGTCCGGGCTTTAAGCAAGCATGTGGCCCGGAAGCATCGGCTCACTCTGAATTTCGGATTTCGAATTTTGTGGTTTTCTTTTCAATCCGCATTCCGCAATTTGGAGGCGGGTACTCAGGATTTGTCCGCTAGGCTGGCACATACCTTGCAGTCTATTATTTAGCCCCAAAGGCATCAGTTTTTGGCGAGAAGTTAAAAAATATATAAAATCGAATAGTTAATACATTTTAACCCCCCGCCGGAGGTCTTTTTTGCCCTCATTTTGGAGCAAAAACCCTCTCCGGGGGACAATAATGTGCAGCCTCTCTCTGCGGCGGAAGGAAAGAATTTCCCAGTAAAGGATGGTTAAGAGGAGAGGAAAAGGATTTTCCACCCCGGAAGAACGAATGGCATGAGCAAAATGCACCGCATTTTCAAAAGAGCCATGACCCCGGTCAGCATTATGGTGATCCCCCACGGGAACCCGAAACCCCTGCGCTTGAAAATCCCGGCCATCGGGATCCTCCTGTCTCTCCTTCTTCTGGCAGTGGGCGCGATTCAGATCTGCGGGGTGGTGATCAACGGGCTGAAGTACCCATTTTTGGTGGATCAGGTGGAATATTATGACAAACAATTCTCCCAATGGAACTCCACCGTGACCGCCCTCCGGGAAGTGGAGACCGATTTCCGCAAGGCCTTTTCCCTCAAATCCCGGGATCAGATCCTGGAAAACATCGACACCTCCTATGCCGGGGTCCATAGACATCCAGACCCTTATGAAGGAGCTTCAAAGGACGGTGGAAACCGTCGACGAGATCAAGGATTATCTGCGCATCCAAAAAGACATCTACCTGGCCACCCCCAAAGGATTTCCGGTAGAAGGAAATGTCAGTTCTCCCTTCGGGAAGAGAGAGAACCCCTTCAGCGGAGACAGGGGGTTTCACTCGGGGGTGGATATTTCGGCCAGCCCCGGGACTCCCATCCGGGCCACGGCCGACGGGATCGTGATCCATTCCGGCCGGACCCAGTACAGCGGATATCTGGTGGTCCTCGAACACGGGTGCGGTTTTAAAACAATCTATGCCCACAACAAGAAGAACATGGTGAAGATGGGGCAGACCGTCAAGCGGGGGGAGGTCATCGCTTACGTGGGATCCACCGGGAAGTCCACGGGCCCCCATGTGCATTATGAGGTTTGGGAAAAGGGGAAGAATGTCAATCCGAAAAAATATCTTCAGGGGAGGTCTTGATGTTCGCCAGGGATCCGGAGAAGATGGAGTCCTTTCTGGGAGGGGATTCGAATTTCAAGGGGGAGCTGAATGTAATCGGCGCCCTGCGGGTGGATGGCTCCGTCGAGGGCCGGTTGAACGCCGACTGCGTGATCCTGAGTGAGAGGGCCTTGGTAAAGGGGGAGATTCAGGGCAGGAAACTGGTCATCGGAGGAAGGGTGGAAGGGAATCTCCGCGCCCAGGAGCTGGTAGAGATCAAATCCAAGGGAAAGGTCATGGGGGATATTTTCACCCCCCAATTAATCGTCACCGAAGGGGCCCAGTTCAACGGAAAGATTGAAATGGAAAAGGAAGGAGCAAAGGTAATTGATTTGCCGCTGAAAGGGCAGGAAGCCTGATCTGGCCCTGGAAATAATCCCCCGTCTGCTTCAGGCAATCCTTCCAGACGAACACCTTGTCCCCGGCGAGCTTTTTCAGGGATCCTTAAATTTTTGACTCCGGGCTTCAGCCCGGACCGGTTGTAAGCCACCGCCCATTTCCCGCCCCCTGTGCTTCCAACCCATAAAAACAAATTTCTTGGCAGCCTTGCATCAAATATTAAATGAGTCGGGAAAGATATCTTTAGCGACTCATTTCATCGTCCTGCCTGTAGGGGCGGTTTCGCGAACCGCCCCGATGACTCTGCAGACCGGCCGGGCCTTGAAAGGCCATTTCCTCTGTTCCGCAGAGGGAATTCATTTCACTTTTATGAGTTGACACGCTCATATTATCGCGATAAGATGAGCGCATGGGCTCAAAGGATTATATTCCCAGGATGGTCGAGGAGTATGCCTTCGACGAAACCCTGACGGGAAGGCACATGGTTTTTCTGGCTGGCCCGAGGCAAGTTGGAAAGACCATCTTGGCCAAAAACTGGTTGGGAAAAAAGAGATCCTCAACCCTCTATTTCAACTGGGATGACCCTTCCACGCGGCGGGCCTATCTTGCCGACAGCCGCTTTTTTGAATCGCCCGCCAGGTCCCTGGGCATATCCGACCCCTGGGTCGTATTTGACGAAATCCATAAACGCAGCCGCTGGCGCGATATCCTGAAAGGCGCCTATGACCTTTTCGGGAGAGAATTTAGATTTCTCATTACCGGCAGCGCTCGGCTTGATTTATTCCGTCGTTCGGGTGATTCCCTGGTCGGAAGATACAACCTGTTCCACATGATGCCGTTAAGTATTCAAGAAATCACCGGGAGGTGGCTTCCCAACTGTTTTTTGGAAGAGAAGGATCCGGCCCGGCTATTCAAGGTTTTCGAGAGGCTGCTTACCGGTCCGGGGATCCCTGAGGTGAATGAAGCCTATGAAGGGCTGTGGCGATACGGCCCCTTTCCTGAGCCGTTCTTAAAACAGAACGAGCGGTTCAGCCGCAAGTGGCACCAGGACTACCTCAGTCTGGTCCTTCGGGAAGACCTGAAGGATATCAGTCGGGTTGTGGAAATCGACAAAGTCGAAAGCCTCTTATTCCTGATGCCCGCCAGAATCATGGCTCCCCTCTCTATGGCCAAGCTGGCGAATGAGCTTGAAGTGGCTCATACGACGGTGAAAAGCTGGTTGGAACAGTTAAAGAGACTATACCTGTTATTTCCGGTCGCTCCCTGGACCCCTAAAATATCAAGGGGCCTTAGAAAAGAAAACAAATGGTATTTCCTCGATTGGTATTACGTTCCGGAGGATTCAGCCAGGCTGGAAAATATGGTGGCTGCCTATCTGTACCGGGCGTGTCTGGCCATGACCGATAGGGGATACGGCCATTATCGGCTTCATTATGTCCGGACCCTGGATAAAAAGGAGATAGACTTTATTGTGGCCGCTGACCATAAACCGATTCTGGCGGTGGAGGTCAAATCAGGAGACTCCGAGCTTTCCAGCCCCCTGAAAAATCGCCGGAAGTGGTTATCCCGGAATCCGACTCTGGGGGTTCAAGTGGTCGGCAAACGGGGGGTGCTTCAAAAACATCCGGAACACAGCTGGGTTGTCAGTATTGAAAGGCTTTTATCCCTTCTGGTCTGAAAAATGGATCCTTGACCGGTCCCTGCCCGCCCTGTTTTTTTCCTCGACCAATAAGGTTCGCGAATAATCTTCGATAAGAATGCCGGCTTCGTTGCCCGGCGCTGTTTTTTGGTCTCCCTGGGGACCGGCTGGAGAAGGATTGGGGGAAGTTAAAAATCAGATTTGCCCATGATTATAAAATATTCTGGCGGAAGTGCATGGGAATCGAACCCACCTGCCGCCTTGCTCAGACGGCGCACTGGATTTGAAGTCCAGGAGGGCCACCAGTGCCCTATCCACTTCCGCTATCGGAAGTATACCCTATTTTGAGGGGGAGCAGAAAGGATTCTTTCGCCTCCTTCCCCCAATCTTGCATCTCATCAGTCTGCATTTCATTTCCCAGTTGCTTCAATCCACTCGTAACGAGTAACGTGTAACGAGTAACGTTTTCATTTTCAATCCGCAATCCGCAATTCCGCATTCCGCATTCTATTTTATATACCCTTTCCCCTTCAGCCCGTCATAAAGACTCTTGGCCTTATTCACGCTGTCCACGATCAGGGCCGAGGTCATGGTGGCCGAAGAGATGGAATCTACCTGGGGATCGAAGTCCGTGGGCTGGAGGATGGAGCGTCCCACCAACCGGCCTTTCATTTTTTCCATTTCTTTGGCATCCCAGCTGGCATTGTCCACCTTGGTCACCTGCAAGGGCAGGAAATTGATGATCATCCCCTTGTCGTTGAAGGTGAAAAAGAAGTGAGTCGCATGGCAAATATCACAGGTGGGGGCCCGGCTGGCGAGCTTGGCAAAGAGATTGGATTTTTGGGCGCCCACCTGAATTTCTCCGACGTAAATCTCTTCATCGTCGGGCAGCTTGACCTTGGCCACCTTCAGGACTTTCCATTTGGGGCTCAGCATGGATTCCTGAGCTTTTTTCAGCAATTCATCCTCGTTGTACCGGAGAAATAGCTTTTTTTCCTTGGCCTCCTGGAAAGAGGAGTCTTTCTGCTGTTTCGCCAGCGTGGCCCAATCCGCGTGCAGGGCATCCTGTATTCCTTTGAGGATAACCTCCGGGTCCTTGGTCAGGCCGATTTTGGCCCGGGCCACGACCAGGCGGGTATCTGTTTTCCGGAGGAAGAGGGTAAAAGGTGTCGCCCCCGGGTCCCCGATCGCTTCGTAGGCCAGGAATTTAGGGTCGGGGATGATCGGGAAGGGGATCTTCTTCTCGGCTTTAAAGGAATCCACTTCGGTTTGGTTGTTCCCGGCTCCGATGGCGAAGAATTTGACTTTTCCCTGTAATTGAGGATCCTTGCCCACCGTTTCGAAGACCTGGTTCAAAACCGGGGCCTGAAGCTGGCAGGAAAAGCAGTATTTATTCATGTACTCCGCCACGATCAGGTCGGCCTTGATGTCTTTCAAGGAAAAAGCATCTCCCTTCATCAAGCCGAGAAATTTCGTGGGAAGACCCAGATATTCAATGTCCCCGCGGGAAAGCGTCAAGGGAAAGGAGAATTCGGGAAAGAAGTCCCCGGCGGTAATGATCCTTCCTTTTTCTCCTGCCCATGCGGGAGCAAAAGATAAAACCAGGAAAAGAAAAGAGATCCCAAGAATGATCCATCGTTTCATTTACCCTGCCCCCCTCGAAGAATGCTTTAGGACCAGTATAAGAAATTACCGGGACCTGTCAACAGGATTCAAATCATGCCTTCGGCTGATCCTTTACCAGCGTCTCGACGTTCAAGGGGTCTTGCCTATGTGATCCCGAACCTACATGGCGGGCCGCTCTCGAGTCAAGCCGAAGGCTTGACGCCCTCAAGGCCCGCAGGGCCGATCGGTCATCATCCGACAGCAAGTTGATCAACTCTTCCTCTTGGTAGAATTCATAAAAATGCTGCACGGGATTGGAATGCCTAGAACTGTCAAAGCAAAGTCATGGGTTGAAGTGAAAGTCGATGTTCCTGCCTCCTGGGTTGAGGGAGTGTCCAATTTCCTGATCGAGCTGGGCTCACCGGGGGTGATCCAAAAAGATGACGCTGGAGGGGTGAAGCGGAAAAGGGAAACCGTCCTTGCCTACTTCCCCGGTCCTTCGTCGTTTCCGAAGCGAAGGAAGAAAATCCGCCGTTATCTTTCTGATCTTTCCGCTTCCGGGGAAAACTTCATTTTCCAGTGGCGCGGTATTCAAGAAGAAAAATGGGCGGAAAGCTGGAAGGCCCATTTCAAACCGATTCATGCCACCTCACGAATTGTGATCAGGCCCCCCTGGGAGGAATACCGGGGGAAAAAAGGGGAAATGATCATTACGATTGACCCGGGGATGGCCTTTGGCACCGGAACCCACCCTACGACCCAGATGTGTCTTCAGACTCTGGAAGAGCTCATCCCCGTCTTTGCCCCTCCTCCCTCGGTTTTGGATTTCGGGACAGGCTCGGGAATTCTGGCGATCGCGGCCGAAAAGCTGGGGGCCGATAGAATCCTGGCCCTGGACGTTGACCCGGTGGCCATTCAATGCGCCCGGCAGAATGCCGCGCTAAATAGATTGAAAGATCGGATCGATTTCCGAATCAGCCCGGCCAGGGGCCTCCGGCAACGGTTCGGGATTGTCGTGGCAAATCTTCTGCCCCAGGAGCTTTGGCAGACATCCTCTTTTCTCGCCCGGCGGGTTTCTCCCCGGGGGTTTTTGGTCGTCTCTGGAATTTTGAAGGGGCAAAAAAAGGAGATGGCCTCGACTTTCATCGAAAGAGGGCTTACCATGGAGTCCTCAAAGGAGAAGAAGGGCTGGGTCTGCCTGATCCTTAAAAGCATAGAGCAGAGCAGCAGTAGGAGCAACGGAAGGAAAATAAGAACACGACTCGGCCATCGATCCGAGGCAGGGGGACATGGACAGGGAAAATCAGAAGATTACGGTCATGAAGAAGAGGAGCGAGGGGGCATGGAAGAATGAAACATCGGCGTTTTCGGATCCACCCCGATCACATCCAGGGACAACAGGCGATCATCGACGATCCTCAGGAGATCAGGCACATCCGCAAGGTTCTTCGACTCGGGGAGGGTGACCCGGTCAACCTGTTTGATGGCGAGGGGAAAGAATACCGCGCATCTATTGTGCAGATTACCCAGGGGAAGGTTATTCTTTCTCTGAAACCAGACGCCGCTTCGGTCCCCATGGAATCGCCGGTAAAAATCATCCTAGAAGTGGCGCTGCTGAAGGCTTCCAAGTTTGACTGGCTCCTCCAGAAAGTCACGGAACTCGGAGTGTCGGAGGTGGTTCCGTTCTCTTCATCCCATGTTGTCCCCCGGTGGGGAGAGGGGCAAACCGGAAGCCGCCGGGATCGCTGGGGAAAGATCGCGGCGGAAGCGGCGAAACAGTGCGGCAGGGCTGCCATTCCCAAAATTCATCCGCTCCATTCCTTCGAAGAAGTGCTCGCCTTCGATTGGGGGCAGGCAACCAAGATCCTTCTTTGGGAGAAAGAAAAGGCCGGAAGCCTGGGTGAAACCGTGGCCCATTCTTCCGAGGTTTTGGTCCTCGTCGGTCCCGAGGGAGGTTTTTCCGATCAGGAGGCCCTTCAGGCTCAAGCAGCAGGTTTCCAGCCCGTCCGCCTGGGACCGCGAATTCTTCGGGCCGAGACGGCGGGAGTCGCCATCGTCGCCCTCCTGCAGTTCATCCTGGGAGACCTCAATAAATAAAATGCGGATTGCGCCCTGAACCACGTAGGGTTCAGGGCAAGGCCCTGAATCCAATGTGGTTCAGGGCTGCCCTGCACTCCACGTAGTGCAGGGGGAATGTAGGGGCGCGCGGCGCGCGCCCGGAAAAAATTCCTTGCCTCGATCGGTCCGCGAATCTATAATCTTTTTAAATCTTCTCAATGGGAATCCAGAATGAAATGCAAACGTTGCCGGGCCATCGTTCCCGATGATGCCGACCGATGTCCTTCCTGCGGCCAGGACTTGAGTTCTCTTCGCGAGCTCCTGAGCGATTTTTACAACGAGGAACCAACCCCCTCCGGGGAACGGGATGTCCCTCCTCGCGAGCCGGAGGTGTTTGCGGCCGAAGAGGAAAAACCCCCCGACCTTTCTGTTGAAGAACCCCCTTCTGTTGAAGAACCCCGGGAAGAGATCCGGATCGTCACCGGGCCCTATCCCGATTATGATCGAAAATTTTCCCTGCAGGAGGCTCTCGCGGACGAAGAACCCGGGCAAGGGGACGAAGGGGCTTCCAGCTGGGATCGGGCCCTGCGGGGCGGCTTCTGGCTTCGGTACATGGCGCTGGCCGCGGATTCGATCATTCTTCTCCTCCTGCTCGCCATCTTTGTGGTCCTGGGCTTTCTGTCCTTGACCATGGGGGCCACAGGAGGCAGGGAGATCCCGCTCCTCCGCCAGCTCCGGATCATTCTCCCGGTCATACTCCCCTTGGGGTTGGCTCTCATGCTGGCCTATTTTACGTTTTTCCACGCCACCTGGGGCCAGACGATCGGCAAGATGATCTTTGGTTTGCGGGTCGTCCGAACAGACGGGCAGCCGCTCTCTTTTTCCCGGGCCCTGGCCCGGGCTTTGGGCTATATTGTATCCGCGATTCCCTTCTTCCTCGGCTTTCTCTGGGTCGCGTTGACCTCCGGCAAACGTTCCTGGCACGACGCCCTGACCGACACCATGGTGACCCGGGAACAATAGAGAAATGAGGAATGAAGACCGATCGGCCCTGCGGGCCTTGAGGAGCGTCACGCCATGGGCGTGACTTGAGGAGTGGGCCTGCGGCCCTCGAGGAGCGCTTCGCCCTGAACCACATTAGGTTCATGGACTTCGCTTGAGGCAAAGAACGAAAGATTGCTTTTTTTGCGAGGAAATTGTAGGGGCGGTTCGCCGAACCGCCCCTGCGTTCACAACGCGGCAGAGCCGCAACCAAAGAAAATCACCCCCTCCCTCCCCTCCCCCTCGAGGGGGAGGGTTAGGGTGAGGATGCTTTTTGCTTAATAAAAATTCCAGAAATTCAACGTATAGTACAAGGAAAGGCAGAAAACAAAAAAACACTTGACTCTTGAGACCGGGGCAATATAATTTCCTTTCGGAGACGGAAATTTCTGTCTCCGTTACCGACCGTTTAGAATGCCGAGATAGCTCAGTCGGTAGAGCAGCGGACTGAAAATCCGCGTGTCCCCAGTTCGATTCTGGGTCTCGGCACCAGATACATAAAGGGGTTAATTCCGCGTGGCGGAATTAACCCCTTTATTACCCCGTAAATCTCAGCTAAGAAAGAAGTATCAGCCACCGCCAGGAATGTAAACCCTCTTTTCCCGCTCTTCTTGTCAGCTTTGATCTGAACGGTCACATTTATTTTCACTAACACCTGATCCTTTTTGGCGAGCCTTTCTTTTTGATAAATTCTTTCCACTATTCTCCACAAGGAAAGCGTAGGCATCAAATGCGGAATGGTCCATCAAGTACGGGACAACAGTGAATGCCCCGACTGAAATCCATTGCTGCGGGGTGAAATTTTGTAAGATGAGGGGCTTCCTTGGGTTGGGGGACATCAACCCACCCAATTCAATCACTAGGACGGGAGTTATGCTTGTGGGATTTGGAGACGCCATTTCTTACCGTTACCAGTAGAGGCTTTTAACATTTACTGTGTTTTTTATCCAAAAATACACAATTCTACCCATTCAATTCCAAAATAATTCTGCGCTATTTTGGTAATATGTCTCTACTTCATCCTGAGGGGCGCCATTCATCATCTGTACATTCTTTCTTGGGGTACAATTTCTTTTATTTCTTTTATTTGACAACTTGATTATAAAGCGATAATCTAACAGGACATTTTGGCCTTATTTGGCTCTTCGGCTTTGACCCCGAAAAATCTTAGCGTAAGGGTTATGAGACACTGGGAGTCTTTCTCAAAATTCGTCAGCCGAGGCAATGGGATTTTCTTCCCACTCCCCACCTTCTTTCCACGATCAAGATCAGCAAGCTTTCCAGCCGCTTGGTCAATTGCCCTTTCGGGGTTTTCCTACAGTGGGGCAAAAATTTATGGGGCGAAGATTCAGTCAGCAGCCATTTAGATTTTTTAGTTTCATGCCGGGATAGCATTTAAGCTATCAAGGGAATAATATTTTCCCCTGCAAAGGAGGAAACGAAGGTGATTCAGTTTTTTCCTCGATGGCAGGCAGGAGAAAATGAGATAGCCATAGGGGCAATGGCCGCTTTTCTCTTTTTCCTCCCGGGCCGTCAATTTATTCTTCCTTGGAAGACTCATCCAGAAATAACCCCTGGAGCTTCATCCATTGGGCCCTCCTTTCCGAAGACCCAAGTCCACCCCTTCTCACCCCAAAGCGGGCATTTCATATGCTTGCAACACAAGAAATCCTTGGGATTGACATTTCTGGTAAAAAAGGGGAAATTATTGTCACTTTTTCCCCAAGAACCCCTTCTTTTTTCCCTAGAGTATGCTCCATAAAGATAGGTATCCAATTCCATAATTCTAAAATAAAATAATAATTTCACTATTAAAATGAACGGATAGACCTAATAAAACCCTTGGCATCCAGATTGCAAAATTAGGCATCAACATGGAAACAATCTACCAGGTTTTCTTATCCGGTTCCCCCAATATTGAAGAACTAAACACCGCATTTGGGAGAATGGAAACCTTTGCCCAAAAATGAAATAATTTCAAAAGACGGTTATTCGCTTTTAGATAATCTGGACAGCACTGAAACAACTTATCGACTATTTTTTGGCAGTACAATCAGTATCATTCAAAATTTTGCCCTGCAAGCCACCTCATGTAACTGAGAGGGGCGAAGCCTGCCGCAAGACATAGAAGTACCGCTCACGCAAAGGCGCCAGGGGCGCTAACGAAAAGAATCAGGATCTTAAGGTTCCGATGAGGAACGAGTAACCAGTAACGAGTACCGAGCATTGTGGGGAGTCATTATGGCTGTTGCTGAACCTCTGGATCATTCCAACGACAAACCCGGCGCCTACGCCCCCAGCGGAGTGGGCCACCTCTTTACCGTCAATCGTGACTTCCATCCGGAGCCCGAATTCGACCGCCTGCTGTACCTCGAGCGGAAGCGGACCGAGCGTTCCCGCCGGCCCTTCCTGCTCCTGCTGCTGAACGTGGAAACCCTGATCCCCGGCTCCGGGAAAGAAGGCTTCATCCACAACCTGGAAACGGCGCTCTCCTCCAGCGTCCGGGAAACGGACATCAAGGGGTGGTACGAGCAGGGCAAGGTTACGGGGATCATCCTGACCGAGCTCAATTCCATCGACGAGGTGGTGCAGGATAAGATCCTGCTGAAGATTCAGGACCGGTTGGTGCAAGCGCTGGGCTCGGAGGCGGTGAACAAGATCCGGGTTTCCTACCATGCCTTTCCCGAATCCTACAAAGGGAACGGAAGGGACCGAGAATGGTTCAATACCCCCCTCTATCCCGAAGTCACCAAGCAGACCCCGGCGAAAAAAATCCCCCTGTTCGTCAAGAGGGTTTTGGACATCACCGGAAGCCTTTGGGGCCTTGTGATCCTCTCCCCGGTCTTCCTGACTATCGCCCTGGGGATCAAGCTGACCTCCAGGGGACCGGTGCTCTTCAAACAGGAGCGGGTTGGACAGTGGGGAAAGGCCTTCACCTTCCTCAAGTTCCGCTCCATGTACGTCAACAGCGACGCATCGCCCCACAAAGCGTACGTCACGAAGTTTAATCACCCGGGGGAAACGGAACTTCACCCGCGGAGGGACGCAAGGGGGGGGAGGTCGTGTACAAGATGACGAGCGACCAGCGCATTACCCCCCTGGGAAGGATCCTGAGGAAAACGAGCCTGGACGAGCTTCCCCAGTTCTTCAACGTGCTGAAGGGGGAAATGTCCCTGGTGGGGCCCAGGCCCCCCATCCCCTACGAGTACGAAATATACGACATCTGGCATCGCAACCGGGTCCGAACGATGAAACCGGGGATCACCGGTCTCTGGCAGGTGGAGGGGAGGAGCCGGCGGACCTTCGACGACATGGTTCGCCTGGACCTGAAGTACATCGGCAAATGGTCGATCTGGCTGGACCTCAAGATCCTGCTCAAGACCCCCTGGGTTGTGGTCTCCGGCAACGGGGGATACTAAAGGAAAGATAAAATCGTTATTAGTTATTCGTTATACGGTAAGAAATACGGGAACGAGGAACCAGGACACAGGACACAGTCAGACTCAGGTTTCTACGAATAACGTATAACGTTTAACTTTTTTTTCAATGTTTCAGTTTTCAACGAATAACGAATAACGATAGCGTAGTAACGTTTTTCCTTCATTTGAAGGAGAAAGTCATGATTCGGATGGGCGTCATCGGCTACGGGTACTGGGGCCCCAACATTGTCCGGAACTTCAACAGCCTGGACGGGTCCAGAGTCGTGGCCGTAAGCGACATGAATGAAGCCTCCCTGCGCAAGGCCAAGAATGCCTATCCCCATATTTGGACTACGACCAACTGCGACGAGTTGATCCAATCCAAAGAGGTGGACGTGGTGGCGGTCGTCACCCCGGTCTTCACCCACTTCGAGCTCGCCCGGAAGGCCCTCCAGGCGGGGAAGCACATCCTGGTGGAAAAACCCTTCACCTACACCGTTGCCGAGGCGGAGGAGCTGATCGATCTGGCCGAGAAGAAGAAGCTGAAGATCATGGTGGACCACACCTTCCTGTACACCGGGGCCGTGCGCAAGATCAAGGAACTGATGGAGGACGGCACGCTGGGAGACCTGTGCTACTTCGACTCCATGAGGGTCAACCTGGGTCTCTTCCAGCATGACGTGAACGTGGTGTGGGACCTGGCGCCCCACGACCTGGCGATCATGGACTACCTGATCAAGGAAAAGCCCACGGCGGTGGTGGCCACCGGGGAAGCCCATTTCAACAAGGGGATGGAGGACATTTCCTACATCACCGTGTACTTCCCCAACAACATCATCGCCCACATCAACGTGAACTGGCTCTCGCCGGTCAAGGTGCGGACCACCCTCATCGGGGGGCTGAAGAAGATGCTGGTCTGGAACGACCTGGACCCCGACGAAAAGATCAAGGTCTATGACAAAGGGGTGGACATCAAATCCAAAAACGGCGTGTACAAGCTCCTGGTGAGCTACCGCTCCGGGGACATGTGGGCTCCCCGGTTGGAGCAGAGCGAAGCCCTGAAGCTCATGGCCGAGACCTTTGTGGAGTGCGTCAGCAACGGCAAGAACCTGCGTCAACGACGGCGCGGCCGGCCTCCGGGTGGTGAAGATGCTGGAAGCCGCCGACAAGTCGCTCAAGAAAAGAGGAGAAATCGTCTACCTGTGAAGTATCTATGCATTTCCGATGATGTCAAACTGGGCAAAAACGTCAAGCTCTCCAAATTCATCAACCTGTACGGCTGCTCCATCGGCGACGGCACCAAGATCGGGGCCTTCGTGGAAGTCCAGAAAAATGCCGCCATTGGCAGGAACTGCAAGGTCTCCAGCCACACCTTCATCTGCGAAGGCGTCACCATCGAAGACAACGTCTTCGTGGGCCACGGCGTCATCTTCATCAACGACACCTACCCCCGGGCCACCAATCCCAAAGGCCGGCTCCAGACCGAAGCGGATTGGAAGGTAGAGCCCACCCTGGTCAGGAACGGGGCCTCCATCGGCTCCAATTCCACCATCCTCGGCAATGTGACCATCGGCGAAAATGCCATCGTGGGCGCTGGAAGTGTAGTCACCAAAAACGTCCCCCCCAATGCCATCGTGGCCGGCAACCCGGCTAAAATAAAGCGATATCTCACGCAAAGGCGCCAAGGCCGCAAAGAGCCCAAGAATGAAAGGATAAAAGCGCGATAATGTCTCTTCGCAGAGAATTGTCTCTGCGCAGCGAAGCGGGCGAGAGACAAAAGACCCGCAGAGTCAGAGAGACCGAACGAAAGCGCTAAGGCCAAGGTCTTTTGCTTAAAGAATATTTAGCTTTCCCTGTGAACTCTGCGGCCTCGAGCGAAGCGGGCGAGAGAAAAAAGCCGTTGTCTCTCGCAGAGCCCGCAGGGTTCGCAGAGACGACCCGAAACAGAAAGCGCGGTAAGGCCAAGGTCTTTTGCTTAAAGAATATTTAGCTTTCCCTGTGAACTCTGCGGCCTCGAGCGAAGCGGGCGAGAGATAAATGGAACTTGAATTAAACCAGCTTTCGTCTAAAGTTATCGTGGCGGCCATCAACGTTCATGAAGAATTGGGGCCCGGTCTGTTGGAAAGCGTGTATGCCGCCTGTATGGCCATAGAGCTGAAGGAAATGGACCTCAAGGTGCAGTCGGAGGTCCCTCTCCCCGTTTCATACCGCGGCCAGAAAATATCTGAAGAGGGTTTCCGGCTGGATTTATTGATCGAAGACAGAATCGTTGTAGAATTAAAATCTGTTGAAAAGGTACAACCCATCCATAAAAAGCAACTTTTGACCTATCTGCGGCTTGCCAAGAAGCCATTAGGACTTCTGATCAATTTCAATGAGCCGCTTTTAAAAAATGGGATTACTCGCATTATTAATCAAAAACGGCGAGACCAATAAAAAGAAGATCTCTCGCAGACTCCGCAAGGCACACAGAGTATAGAAAAAATCAGAAAGGGCGTTCTAATGAAATCATTTTGCTATTTCTCTGTGAACTCTGCGTGCCCGAGCGAAGCGGGCGAGAGAAAAAAGCCTTTGTCTCTCACAGAGCCCGCAGGGTTCGCAGAGAGGACTCGAAAATGAAAACCTGTAAGACCTTTGTTTCGTATTTTGAAGAAATTATGCCTTCCCTGTGAACTCTGCGGCCCCGAGCGAAGCGGGCGAGAGAAAAATGCCTTTGTTTTTAATAATTCCATGATCTCCAGCGAAGCGAGCGAGAAAAAATGATGAAAGTACCATTTCTCGATCTTAAAGCCCAGTACGAATCCATGAAAGACGAAATCCACGCGGCCATTCAGCAGGTCCTGGACGCCACGGCATTTGCCGGCGGGCCCTTCGTGGCCCAATTTGAAAAGGAGTTCGCCTCTTTCTGCGGCTGCCAGGAGGGGATCGGCGTGGGCAGCGGGACCGAGGCGCTGTGGCTCTGCCTCCTGGCCCTGGGCATCGGGCCCGGGGACGAGGTCATCACCGTCCCCAACTCCTTCATCGCCACGGCCGAGGCCATCAGTTTCTGCGGCGCTACCCCGGCTTTCGTGGACGTGGACGCGCACACCTACACCCTCGACCCGAACAAATTGGAAGATTACCTCAAGAGAAGGGTGCAGGGTGCAGGAGCCAGGGTGCAGAAGCCGCAACAAACCAGCAATCGCAGCAACCGGCAACGGGCAACTGTTTCTTCAATCCGCAATCCGCAATCCGCAATCCGCAATGGGAGGCCGAAGGCCATAATTCCCGTTCATTTGTTCGGCCAACCCGCCGACATGGACCCCATCCTGGAGATCGCCAAAAAGTATGACCTGGCGGTCATCGAAGACGCCTGCCAGGCCCATGGCGCTGAATACAAGGGGAAAAAGGCCGGCTCATTGGGGGATGCAGGTTGCTTCAGTTTCTACCCGGGGAAGAACCTGGGGGCCT
Organism: uncultured delta proteobacterium; assembly: GCA_963802665.1. Taxonomy (GTDB): domain Bacteria; phylum Desulfobacterota; class SM23-61; order SM23-61; family SM23-61; genus SM23-61. Next base: position 162,468 of record CAWDJO010000019.1, read on the forward strand.
ACGGGGAGGCCGGCGCGGCGGTGACCAACAACTCCGCCATGGCGGGAAAGATGCGCATGATCCGCGATCACGGACAGTCCAGGAAATACCACCATGACCTTATCGGCTGGAACGACCGGATGGACGGGATCCAGGGGGCCATCCTCAGCGCCAAGCTCAAACATCTTTCGGCGTGGAACGAGGCCCGGAGGAAGAACGCCCATCTGTACACGAAACTGCTGAAGAATACCGACGGGATTGCCGTTCCCGAAGAAGCCCCCTACGCCCGGCACATCTACCACATCTATGCCGTCCGGGTGCAGAACCGGGACAAGCTCATGAACGCCCTGGGGGAAAGAGGGGTCAGCTGCGGGATCCACTACCCCATTCCCATCCATCTCACGGATGCGTACAAGTTCATGGGGCTGGGCAAAGGCAGCTTCCCCGCGGCCGAGAAGTGCGCCGACGAATTCCTCTCCCTCCCCATGTTCCCCGAGCTCGCGGAGGAACAGATCAACTACGTCTGTTCGGAAATAAAAGGTCTCCTATCGTATAACAATGATCTTATCCCTCGCAAAAACGCCACGGCCGCCAAGACGTAATAAAATCAAAGCCATTATCTCTCGCAGAGCCCGCAGGGAACGCAGAGTTAAAGACCTGCAAATAAGTAACCAAGCATATGTTGCCTTTGTATTTAGGCCAATATTTAGGTTTCCCTGTGAACTCTGCGGCCTCGAGCGAAGCGGGCGAGAGAAAAAGGATTTTGTCTCTCGCAGAGGCGCAAAGATCGCAGAGCAAAATAGAAAGGGAAATCGAAGCGGGCGGAATTTTGGAAAATTGTGCTATACTAAAAAACGGGATTTCAGAACGCATGAGAATTGTGGATCAGAAAAGGTAATCTGACTTCCGCATGGCAATCACCCTTCATCCCCACGCAAAAGCACGTGCAGTTGAACGCGGAGCAACAGAGGCCGAGATCATTGGCACGGTCGAGGAAGGCGAGCAATTCCCCGTGAAATATGGACGAGTCGGCTTCAGAAGAAATTTTCCCTTCAACAGTGTCTGGGGTGGCAAACATTACTTGGTGAAGCAGATTGAGGCTTATGCGGTCAAGGAGGTTAATGATTGGATTGTCGTGACGGTCATAACAAGATACTTTTAAAGCAAAGGGAGGAGTAGAGGATATGAGGTTTACATACGATCCAAAATATAATATCGCCTATTTGAAATTTAGGAACAAAACCGCCGAGGTCCATACACTTAAGGTCAGCGACGAGCTGAACATCGACCTGGCATCCGACGGAACGATCTACGGCATTGAATTGCTGAATGCCAATGAGCAAATCCATAGGCAGGATGAAGGAAAGCTTTTGCTGATAAACGAAGTGACCGGAGAAAAAGCCGAGCTTCCCTTAAAAAGTTAGCACGCCGATCCGCAAATCCGCAATCGGCGGAGCCGGGACTCAGGAGGCGGCGCCCGGCGGTCGGCAGTCAGCGGTCAGCAGTCAGCCGTCAGCGGTCAGGATTCAGTTTTTACCCGAGCAACGAGTAACCAGTAACGAGTAACGGTTCATTTTTAACTTTGCATTTTGCATTTATTCTCTAACAGATCCGCTAACATTGGCAGCGGTTTTGTTAGAGAATCAAAGATTTATTACAATGATTAGACATAAAAAACTACCCGCAAATATTGAAGATTTGATCCCTAAGGCGCTGACCTATCTCCAATCAATGCCAGATATACTTTTCGCCTACCTCTTTGGAAGTTTTGGGAGAGGAAAGCGATTCCCTTTGAGCGATGTGGATATTGCAGTTTATCTTAAAGAACCTTCGGATGTTCAGCAAAAAAAAATGGAAATCCTTGGGGCATTGATTCATATTCTGGAAACAGACGAGATTGATCTTGTTATCTTAAATAGTGCCTCCCTGCCGCTCCGGATGAGGATATTGGAAAACAAAAAGGTCGTAGCAGATCGCGAACCGTTCTTCAGACATCGTTATGAATCATTAACTATGAGAGAATATTTTGACTTTTCGATCTTGGAAAAGCAGATCTTGAACAGGAGATTTATGGATGGTTGATAAAACTCTAATTTTAAGAAAGCTGGCGGAGCTTGAGGAGTACCTGGAGCAGGTTAAGGAATATACCGGTATTACTGCAGAGCGATATTCGAAGGATTGGAAGGCCCAGAGGATTGTTGAAAGAACATTACAGATGATGATAGAGACGTGCGCAGATGTTGCGGGCCATATCATTTCAGATAAAGGATTTCGCGTACCTGCAACCTATGCCGACGCTTTTAGGGTTCTGTACGAAAACGGCATTTTGAATAAAGATCTGTTTGAAACGATGGAAAAGATGGCCAAATTTAGAAACATCATTGTTCATCATTACGATAAAGTGGATACAGAAATAGTCATAGGAATTCTCAAAAAAGACCTCAAAGATTTCTCAGCCTATAAAGTTGCCATTATAAACATACTCAAATAACTGAAGTAACTCGAGATATTTATTGACTCATTTACTCGGTTCTTAGTACTCAGTCCTTATTAACTCAAGCAACTCAAGTAACCCAAGCAATCAACAACAAGCAACTCAAGTAACCCAAGTAACTCAATCAACTCAAGCAACTTTCACCCGCAGCACCGCAGCACGATATTATCCTATGGCCCATGCGCTACGCGGCTTTGTTAGCAATCAGTTGGGGATTACGAGTAACGTATAACAAATAACGTATAACATCTTTCACTGATTCGCTATGCTCTATGCGCCATGCGCTATGCGTTTCCAATGTTCGCCTCCAACCTCTAATAATTAATGAAATCTGACATTCAAATCCTCGACCCTACAAAATACGAAGGCTGGGATGACCTTTTGCTTTCGACCTCAGGTCATTCTTTTTTTCACTTCTTCGCCTGGGCCAGGGTGTTGTCAGAATCCTACGGCTACATCCCGATGTATTTCGCTGTAATGGAGGGGGACAGGTTTCGGGCCCTCGTTCCGGTGATGGAAGTCAACAGTTTTCTAACCGGCAAGAGAGGGGTCTCCCTTCCCTTTACGGACTATTGCGAACCGATAATTGAAGAAGGAATTGAATTTCAGGACTTACTCAATCCGATCATCGATCATGGTAAGAAGAGCGGATGGAAGTACGTTGAATTGCGGGGTGCGGCCCAGTATCTGAGCGGAAAGCCTTGTTCCACTTCCTATTATGGGCATATTCTGAACCTTTCAGCGGGGCATGAAAAGATCTTTTCGATTTTTAAGGATTCCACCCGTAGAAATGTCAAGAAGGCGGAAAAGGAGAAGGTCGAAGTGCGGGTCGAAGAGCACGCCGGGGGCCGTCGATGAATTCTGCCGTCTGAACTGCCTGACCCGCCGCGAGCACGGGCTACCGCCGCAGCCGCGCCATTTCTTCACGAAGCTGCACCGGGAGGTCATTTCCAGAGGGAATGGGTTCGTAGCTCTGGCTTATTACCAGGGAAAAGCCATTGCCGGGAACGTGTACTTTCATTTCGGCCGTCAGGCCATCTACAAATACGGGGCCTCGGACAAAAGATACCAGAGCCTGCGGGCCAACAACCTGGTCATGTGGGAAGCGATCAAGCGGTTCTGCGGGGAGGGTTTCAAGAGTCTCTTGCTTCGGCCGGACCGAGCCGGAAAACGACGGCCTCCGCCAGTTCAAAAGCGGGTGGGGGACGGAAGCAATATGAGATCCCATACTTCGGTACGACCTGCGCGAAGACGCTTTCGTCCCCGGCAAGAAGCAAGGCCAGCCCAATTACAACGGCCTTTTCCGAGCCACCCCCGCCCCGGTCTTGAATGTCATCGGGTCTTTACTCTATCGCCACATGGGATAAAGGCCTTTGTCTGACGCCAAAGCGCCAAGGGCGCAAAGACATAAGAAAATCAAAGACCTTATTTCTCGCAGAGCCCGCAGAGCACGCTCCCTGCTCTCTGCTCCCCGCTCTCTGCTCCCCGCTCTCTGCTTCGATAATCGGTTGCTTTCCAATTCTTTTTGTCTTACAATTCAAAACATGAAAACTTCAACTCTTACCATTCGCCTGGACAAGAACCTCGACAATCTGCTGGCCAAGGCGAGCCGGAAGTCCGGGAAAAATCGGAGCGAGATCGCCCGCGAAGCCCTCAGGCGCCAGCTTAGGCTCGAACAGTTTGAAGAGATCCGAAAGCGGGTCATGCCCTTTGCCGAAGCCCGGGGTCTCCTGACCGATGAGGATATCTTCTCCCGGGTCTCATGAGGGTTTTTCTTGACACCAACGTCCTTGTGAGTGCCGTCGCCACCCGGGGGCTTTGTGCAGATGTTCTAAGAGAAGTCCTCCTCTCCCACCAGTTGCTTGTTTCCGCCGATTTGTTGGCAGTCCACGGTCGTCGGTCATCGGTCCTGGTTCTGTACCTCGCAACCCGCAAGAATCTCTTATGACCTTCCATTCCTTATATTATGCCCTGAGACCATTGCTTCCGCGGTCGGTAATAATCCAGCTCCGGCGCATGATCGTGGCCCGGAAGCGCGCCCGCTACGCTGACGTTTGGCCGATTGACGAAAATGCCGCGAGACCACCTGTGGGGTGGAAAGGATGGCCCGATGGAAAGCGGTTCGCACTGGTGCTCACTCATGATGTGGAATCGGCAACCGGACAGGATCGATGCATTCAGCTGATGAAGCTTGAAAGGGAGTGGGGTTTTCGGTCGTCCTTTAATTTTGTCGCCGAGAAGTATACGAATCACATCGGCTTGTTCGATGAACTGAGGGCAAACGGATTCGAGATTGGTCTCCACGGACTTCGGCATCACGAGAACCTGTTCAAATCATACGATAATTTTGCGGCCCAGGTGCCCCGGATCAACAGATACTTGAAAAATTGGCGTGCGGCAGGCTTTCGGACGCCCTGCATGTATCATAACCTGGACTTGACGCACGAGCTGGATATCGAATACGACGCTTCCACCTTCGACACCGATCCTTTCGAGCCCCAGCCGGACGGGGTAGGCACATTATTCCCTTTCTGGGTTGCCAACAATGGTGGAAGGGGGGGATACGTCGAGCTACCCTACACCCTGCCTCAGGATTTTACCCTCTTCATATTGTTCCAGGAAAGAAATATAGACATCTGGAAGCGCAAACTCGATTGGATCGTTGAGAACAAGGGCATGGCGCTTTTGATTACCCACCCTGACTATATGGCATTTGGGGGCGGGAAGTGTGAATTGGAAGAGTACCCGGCTGATTATTACGGGGAATTTCTTGATTACGTCAAGAGCAGATACGAAGGAGAATACTGGAATGCACTGCCGCGGGATGTTTCGTGGCATTTGAAGAATTGGAAGGCAAATCAAGGGGCGATAACCAAGGAATATAAGGTGGCAGATAAACCAACCATGAAAGGGCGTAATAAGATTTGGATTGATCTTGACAACTCTCCCCACGTCCCGCTTTTCAAGCCGATTATCAATGAGCTGAATCGTCGGGGATATGAATGCATAACCACATCTCGGGACTGCTTTCAGGTAGCTGGCTTGGTTGACCTCCATGGCCTAAAATGCAAAACGATCGGAAAGCATTATGGGAAGAACTCGCTGATGAAGGTTTTCGGGCTCGTATACAGGGGACTGCAGTTGATGCCCTCCGCCCTCAAGGGAAAGCCGCTGTTGGCCCTCTCGCACGGCTCACGGTCGCAGCATCTGGCAGCGCTTCTGCTTGGGATACCTACCATAATTATGGTAGATTACGAACATGTTAAGATGCTTCCCTTGGCTGGATCAACCTGGATCATAACTCCGGAGTATATCGCCGCCGGCTCAATAAAGATTGACCCGCTCCATATGTCGACCTATCCCGGCCTGAAAGAGGATGTGTATGTTCCTGAATTCAGGCCCAATCCCGCTATTGTTAAAGAACTGGGGCTTCGCGGGGATCACCTTATCGTCACGGTACGTCCCCCCGCTACAGAAGCTCATTATCATAATCCGGCAAGCGAAAGTCTCTTCGCAGAAGTTATTAAGCACTTCGGGACTATGGATAAGGTCACCATGGTCATTTTGCCACGCAATGAAAAGCAGGCTGACGTGATAGGCAGGCGTTGGCCGGAATACATATCCGTGGGAAAGGCAATTATTCCGGACCACGTCGTCGATGGCCTGAACCTCCTGTGGCACTCCGATCTTGTCATCAGCGGCGGCGGGACGATGAACCGCGAGGCGGCAGCACTGGGAGTGCCCGTTTACAGCATATTCAGAGGCACTATCGGGGCGGTTGATAGGTACTTGGCAGCGCAGGGCAGGCTGGTTTTGCTGGAAAGCCCTGAAGACGTGCGATCAAAGATAATAGTGGAACGAAGAGACAAGTCAGGAAAGGGAAGAAATCGCAGCAAGTAGTACTTAACAGGATTATTGATGAGATCACCAGGATATCCGGCAGGTGTAACGGTCGCGTCATGGACAATAAGATGAAGAATCTAGCTCCAGAGAGTAAGAGACCCTCTGGATTCTCCTGGCCAGGCAGAGCGGATATCCGAACTGATCAATCTGTCTGTTAAGGGCCTCGGACATATGCTGGATGAGAAAAGTAAATTTTTCTGCCATCGGATTCGCACAGAGAAAGGTCGACTTGTTCGTGAGGGCAATTCCTATCGCTATACCCTCATTACACTTCTTGGTTTGAACAAGCTGCATCTTGCCAAAGGAATGGATCCCTTCAATATTGAATCACTTTTGCCTCGCTTAATAGAGTCTATGGAGCATATCAAATGTGCAGGAGATGCCGGACTTCTGCTTTGGCTGTGCGCTTTGACAGAGCCGGACAGGATTCCGCGGGTACTGGCAAGACTTGATGCAGGCAATCTACTGACTCGATTTGACGATAGCAGAAGGCGCAAAACGGTAGAGCTTTCCTGGCTCTTGACGGGTCTGTCCTACGCAAAATATTCCGGGAATATGCCGCACGCTTTCCTGGAGCAGTTAGCAAATGATACCTGGCAGCAAATCCGAAGAAATTATGGCGGAAGGGGGATATTCCGCCATGAGGGTCACACCTCCTTTGCGGGAATACTTCGAGCAGATTTGGCACTTTTGCTGATCAGGTGTATCCAATCTATGCGCTTTCAGTATACTCTAAGGCTTTTGGGGACGAAGATGCGGCGCAGATAGCTAGGATATCCGCCGATTCAATCTGTCGGCTGCAGGGAGTAATGGGACAATGGTGGTGGTACTATGACGCTAATGAAGGAGATGTGGCTGGATATTATCCTGTATATTCGGTACACCAGGACGGGATGGCCCCCATGGCCCTGTTTGAGGTAAGTAAAATAACAAAGCAAAATTATGGTAGGCACATTGAAAAGGGATTAGCGTGGATTTATGGAAGTAATGAGCTGAGACAGAACATGATCAGCAAGCAACATTATTTAATCTGGCGTTGCATGTGGATGGGCATGCGGAAGCGCAAGGTAGATTTGACTCGGGCCGTGTTAGGCATCAAGCCCAACTTGGGAGATAATAAACTTGATATACTTTGCGAATGCCGCCCTTATCACTTGGGTTGGTTGCTCTACGCATTTTCGGATAAGGTATGAAGACCAAAATTTCGAAATTGAAAATTCTGAGCGTTGTGGGAGCCAGGCCGAATTTTATGAAAGTGGCTCCGATTATTGCTGCCATTAGGGAATACAGAGTAGTACGAAAAGGGGTGGTCTACGCATTGAGCATTTCTTGGTACACACTGGGCAGCATTATGCCGCGAATATGTCGACCATCTTCTTCCGCGAGCTGGGCATCCCGGCCCCGGATTCCAATCTGGGAGTAGGCCCTGGCTCTCACGCGGACCAAACGGCTAGAATTATTTTGGCTTTTGAACCGGTTTGCGCCCAGAAAAAGCCAGATTGGATCGTAGTCGTTGGGGACGTAAACTCGACAATGGCTTGCACTCTGGTTGCGGCCAAGCTGGGAATCAAAGTTGCCCATGTCGAAGCTGGGCTCCGAAGCTTCGATCGCTCTATGCCAGAGGAAATTAACCGTTTGGTTACTGACGCTTTGGCCGACCTCCTTCTAACACCTTCGCCGGATGCCGACCAAAACCTTAAGCGTGAAGGTATTCCACCCTCGAGGATTCGCTTGGTTGGTAATATCATGATCGATACGTTGGTTGCTAATCTGGAACATGCCCGCCATTCTCACCTACCTGTGGCATTAGGTCTCCAGACAGAAGGTTTTGCTTATGTTACGCTGCATCGACCTTCCAATGTGGACGAACGGGACAATCTTGAGCTGATAATTCGGAATCTGAGTAATTTGGCAAATCACCTTCCAGTGGTTTTCCCTGTCCATCCCCGCACGCGCAAAATGATTGCCCGATACCGCATCCCGGTCGATGGTAAACCAAACCTGAAGCTGCTTGAGCCAATTGGTTATCACGATTCCCTATGTCTAACGGAGAAGGCAAAATTTGTCCTTACCGACTCTGGCGGGATACAGGAGGAATCCACTTTCCTTCGCACCCATTGCCTCACCCTCCGGCCAAACACCGAGAGACCAATCACCATTGAGGTGGGCACGAACAAGCTCACGTGCCTTGATCAATTGATGGACGACATCGAGGAAATCCTTCAAGAGCGGCGGCCCCAGGGCCGAATACCTGACTATTGGGACGGTCGAACAGCTGAAAGGGTTCTCAGTGCTCTGCTCGAAACACAGCGGTCTTTAGAGATCTGAGGTCAAGAGACAGTTCAGAATATTAAAGCTAACCTAGATTATGCAAAAAAAGGGGATATGGCTAACAATTTAGGCAGCGGTTTGAAAGGCCTCTAAGTATTCCAGCAGCCCGGTTTTCACAGATTCATTGGCGCTCATGGTCAGGGTCAAATTGCCTTGAGGGTTGGTAAATCTTCCAGCTCGTTGGATTAATCGATGTCTCAGGCTTCGCAATTCCTCGAAAATCCAAAGCGGGGCCCGCTTTTCGGTTGTGCCCCGGTCGGGAGCCTTCGTCTCCATCTGCAACTCCCGATTGAGGTTATGCGACAAAACCGCCGCCAGCATATAAAGCTGATTCCCCAAGAGACCTCGGACGGCAATATAATCCATCTGGCTCTGCGATTTCAGTTCCCCAAAGACGCTCTCCTGGGCCGCACGGCCGTTATGATACATCAGGGTCTTCTTCCCCGAAGCCCATTTGTTGGTGACGATCACCTTAAACTCATACCCATACTCATAAGGAATGAACAGATCCAGTTGAATGGGCTCCTTGCGGATGATCGGGCACCGTTGACGGATGAAAAGAAACCGATACACCTTCTTCCACTTCTTCGGCTTCCAGGCCACCTCAAAAAAGGACCAGGTCTCATCCATCGACCGCCAACGCGCCCGGTCTTGAATCCTTTTTTTCAACTCCACAAACCGCTCAAAGGGAACGCTTAGCGTGAACTCGATGCCCATCCCATCTAAAGCCGATACGATCGCATCGCTAAAAAAGGCGCTATCCATGCGAACTTCGATCTTCAACCAGGGAAGCTCCTGTTTGAGGATCTGGATACAGGCCAGGATAAATTCCCGAGCCCCATGGGAGTCATGAACATTGCCCGGCCGATGATAGACATCGAAGACCTGTCCCGTTTGGGCGAGGGTACAGAATAAGGGATAATAACTGCGGGCTCCCTTTTTCTTCCGGTTATAACCCACCGCCGTACCCTTCGGTGGTGCGACTCAGGGTCGCCAACACCGACCCGTCAAAATCCAGGGTGAGGCGGTAGATCGCTATTTTCTTCAGGCGCTCAATGACCAGCTTTCGGCAAAGCTCCCGCACCCGCTCGATGCTCATTCCGTCGATGCTGCTCAGAGCGCGGGAAACTGTGGAGGGATCAGGCAATTGATTGAGTCCTAAGAGCCGTTTGACCATGGGATCGTCCTGGTAGTAAGACAAATCCCGCAACCGCCGATACCCGAGCAAGAGATGAACGATCAGTAACATCGTAATGATGTGGTGGCCAAATATCCGGGATGTCTTCAGATGTCGAAAGCAATGGAACAGGCGATTCTTAATCTCCAGCCCCAACATCAGCGGCTGAAAAATGATCAGACCGGCAAAGGAAGTCAAGTTCTGATCTTCAAATTTCAGGTCGGGAATTTTATAGGCTCGACTCATGATTTCGCTTTTGCTATACTTCACCGGGGGTGGCCTCCTGCAACGGGTATTTTAGTGATTGTGCAATCCTACTTTACCCAATGCTGAGGCCACCTTTCAATTATTTATCGAGCTCTAAATCACACTTTTTTATGCACCTGATGGGTAAAATATGAATGGAATTCAAATATGATTTACAAGAGAGAATGATTTTGAGTTCTTAGCATTATTCGACGGCTAAAAGGGGCTGGCTTTTTCTTAGGAAATTTTGTCGGTATATTGAAGGAGACTTATGATAAAACCTTTTGAGAAACCTATTTATGTGACCAGGCCCTTTTTGCCGCCGTTGGAGGAGTTTAGCCAAGGGCTTGAAGAAATCTGGGAGACCCGATGGTTGACAAACAATGGGCCAATCCTCCAACGTTTTACTCAAGAATTGTGCAACTTCTTCGAAACTGACAATGTCTGTCTTTTCAATAATGGGACGCTGGCTCTTCAGATAGCCTTGCAGGGGATGGGAATCTCAGGAGAGGTTATCACCACTCCTTTTACATTTGTGGCGACAACCCACGCGTTGTTCTGGAACAAGATCAGACCCGTCTTCGTGGACATCGAACCCGATTATTACACCCTTGACCCTGAAAAAGTGGAGGCTGCAATCACCCCCTGGACAACAGCCATCCTGGCAGTTCACGTCTACGGCTATCCCTGCAAACTCAATGCATTGGCCGATATTGCAAGACGGCACAATTTGAAACTCATCTACGATGCCGCTCACGCTTTCGGCGTAAAAGTAGGCAACAAGTCTATCGCCCACTTTGGCGATCTGAGCATGTTCAGCTTCCATGCCACCAAGTCGTTCCACTCCATAGAGGGAGGAATGCTGATTTTCCAAGAGTCAGGGCTGAAGGGCATATTCGACTATCTGAAGAACTTCGGTTTCAAAAACGAGGTCGAAGTGGTCATGCCCGGCACCAATGCCAAAATGAATGAAATGCAGGCCCTGATGGGAATTCAGGTTCTAAAATACCTTGACGAAATAATAAGAAGCGCGCAAAGATTACTGACTTATATCGACAGCGCCTCAAGGAAGTCCCCGGCATTCACCTCGTGCCGCCTCTATCTCCTGACATAAGATACAACCATGCTTACATGCCAATTGAGGTGGATGAAAAAGAATTTGGGATGAGCCGCGATGCATTGTATGAAAAACTCAAGCAATACAATGTATATACCCGTCGATATTTTTATCCCTTAATTTGCGATTACGCCTGTTACCGCAGTGTTTCAGTAAAGGACCCCTTGACCGTCGCCCGTCGAGTTGCTGACCGCATACTGACACTGCCGATTTACGATAGCCTGGAACTATCTGATGTCGAGACCATTTGCGAGATTATTATGTCTCTTCAGATGGGAAAGGATGGTCCTTCGCATCGTAAATAGATCATAATTTTGGTCCTATGCCTCTTCCCTAATGTTCTTCTTCGACAAACAGGCAACACATCGTGGCCGATTCTCTAAGATCCAAAACCCTTCATGCTCTCTCCTGGAGTTTTCTCGAGTCCGTAGGGCTGCAGGGTGTGCGGTTTGTCATCGGGATCGTGCTGGCGCGGCTGTTGTTTCCGGAGCAGTTCGGCCTGATCGGGATGCTGACGATCTTCATGGCTGTGGCGCAGTCATTCCTCGACAGTGGGTTCGGGGCCGCCTTGATTCAGAAACGCGAGGCAACGCAAACCGACACCTGTTCGATTTTTTACTTTAACATCGTGGTAGGACTGGCGGCGGCGGGCCTATTGTGCCTGGTTGCTCCCTGGATTGCTGCTTTCTATAACCAGCCGATCCTGACGCCCCTGACGCGGGCGCTGTCACTGACCATCGTGATCAATTCCTTTGGCCTGATCCAGAGCACCATCCTCACCAAACAGATCGACTTCAAGACCCAGACCAAGGTAAGCCTGATTGCCAGCGTATTGTCCGGCATCATCGGGGTCACCCTGGCTGCCAGCGGGTTTCGGGGTGTGGAGCCTGGTTGTCCAGCAGATATCCAGCACTTTTTTTCGGACTGTTTTCCTGTGGTTCTTGAACACTTGGCGGCCGGCACTGATCTTCAGCTTCAAATCTCTGCGAGAGATGTTCGGTTTCGGCTCACGACTGCTGGCCTCGGGATTACTTAACCAGATATTTGACAACATTTATCTGTTGGTCATCGGCAAGCTGTTTTCGGCAACCGATCTGGGTTTTTTTACACGCGCCAAGACCTTGCAGGAACTTCCCTCGCAAACGTTGTCAGGGATGGTGGGACGGGTCACTTTTCCTGTATTCTCCACCATCCAGGATGATCCGGCCCGATTGAAAAGGGGAATGAAAAAGGCTTTGACTACCCTGGTTTTGGTGAATTTCCCGATGATGATCGGCCTGGCGGTAATCGCTCGTCCATTGGTGCTGGTGCTATTAACCGAAAAATGGGCTGAATGCCATACCTTACCTTCAGTTGCTTTGCTTGGCTGGGGTTGCTGTATCCTCTGCACCTGATCAATTTGAATTTATTGCAGGCCTTGGGACGGTCCGATCTTTTTCTGCGCCTGGAGATTATCAAGAAGGTTCTGATCGTCATCAACATCGCCGTCACCTGGCGGTGGGGCATATCCGCGATGATTTATGGTATGATTGCGCTGTCAATCATCTCCTATTATTTGAACAGTTATTACACCGGGGTTCTGATCGGTTACCCGATTCGGGAGCAGTTGCGTGACTTGTTCCCTTACCTAATCATGGCTGTGCTGATGGGTATGGCAGTATATGCGGCTGGGTTGCTGCCGTTTCCCAACCATTGGTCCATGCTTTTGGTACAAATTACCATTGGAGTTGTTATATATGTTTGCCTGTGCCGGCTGTTTCGACTGACGGCATTTATGGAGATCTGGCAAGCGGGTTGGAATAGAATGCCATTTTTGAGAGCCACGAACCGCAGAATAAGTATTTTAATGTGGCTGTTTGAAGATCTATATGAGGAGCTTGCAGATGACAGAACCCTTGGTCAGCGTCAAGATGATCACTTACAACCATGCTCCCTATATCGCCCAGGCGATCGAAGGGGTCTTACAGCAGAAAGACGAGCTTTCCCTTTGAACTGGTGATCGGGGAGGACTGTTCGACCGACGGAACACGGGAGATTGTTTTTGAATATCAAAAAAAATACCCGGATATCATTCGAGTGATCACGTCGGACAAAAATGTCGGAATGAAGAAAAATGACGTACCGCACCACGAAAGCCTGCCGGGGAAAGTACATTGCCTTTTGCGAAGGGGATGATTACTGGCATCATCCGGATAAGCTGCAAAAACAGGTGGATTATATGGAAAGCCACCCGGAATGCGGGTTGGTCTTTGCTGATTGTGATATTTATCATAATAGATACAAGAAATTAATAAGACGGTATAATTGGAATAAAGGGTTCCGCCAGCCTACGAATTTGACTATTGAGCAAATCATTGGCGGGGGATTTTATAAATGGACTTGTACCGCCATGATTCGGAGGAACCTATATGCACAGGTAATTGAAGGTGATCCTTATCTGCACCAAAGTGAGAAATTTTTATTGGGCGATACTCAACTCTGGGTGGAGGTAGCATTAATATCGGAAGTTTATTACATTCCAGAGTCTTTGGCGACATATCGCCGTCTTGAGGAGTCAGCCTCAAAAAGTAAAGACCCAATAAAGAGAGAGCAGTTTGGGAAATCAGCTTCAGAAATGAAGTTGTATTTATGTGATAAACATAAATTATCGGAAAATATTCGAAGCAAACAAGAATCCGCTTGGTGCGATTTTTCCCTTTGGCTTGCTTTTTATACGAGAAATGGTGAATTGGCCGATAAAGTACGAATGAGAAAAAAAGAATTTACATTGAAAGAATGGCTTCGATATTATGGAGCGAAATTTTTAGGAGTTCATTATGGATATCGAAGTGGAGCTTTTTTTATTGGATTATTGAGAAAGAGACGCAATCAATGGGCGTTAGATTAGGAGTTTGATTTGAGGATATTAGGTATGCTTGAAGAAGGTCTATCGAGAGGTTTTAAATAGGGCAAGAGGCGTAACTACCCCAGAGAATCCAATGGGATCATTTCATGAAAGGTAAACTTGTTATTTGGGGCGCCTCAGGGCATGCGTTGGTAGTTGCCGATATTATAGAGTTAATGGGATCTTATGAAATTGTCGGCTTTCTTGATGATATATATCCCGAACGCCACAATACAGAATTCTGGGGGCTCATATCATTGGTGGAAGGGAAAAATTGGATATTCTGCAGAAAAAAGGTGTCAAGTATTTAATTTTTGGATTTGGAGATTGCGCTGCACGGCTGAGATTATCCGCTTATGTTCGTGAAAAGGGTTTTTCTTTTGCTACCGCAATTCATCCCAAATCAACCATCGCTTGTGGCGTGCAGATAGGTTCGGGGTCATTGATTGCGGGGGGAGTGGTTGTAAACCCATATTCTAAAATTGGGGGAAATGTGATTATAAACACTTGCGCAAGTGTTGATCATGAGTGCCTGATTGAGGATGGATGTCATATCGGTCCAGGAGTACATCTTGGCGGCAGAGTGACGGTTGGGCGGGGTGCGTGGATAGGAATTGGCGCAATTGTTAAGGAACGTGTCAATATAGGTGGAGGCTCAATAATAGGGGCTGGTTCTCTGGTCCTGGATGATATCCCTGAAAATGTAATGGCCCATGGCGTCCCGGCTAAGGTTATCAGAGGGATTAAGAAAAGTTAATTGCGGAGCTCTGCCAGGGTATAGGAAGGGGCGGAAATGCAAGCCAAAGGGGAATTTATGTAGGTGTTTAGAAGAGATATTCATTTTGTAAAATGACAAGAAACGTCGGAAGTGTTTACGCATTTAAATATCGAGATTATATAGAAATTCTTAATTTGAAATTCATCGCCAGCCATAGAGATTATTTTCCATAGTCCTCTTTGCCAGGTTTTACCTCCCTAACGCCCTTTTACCCTTCCTCACCTGGGACAATGCCTTCCTTTCAAAAACTATCATTATATCTCAAAACAGGTTTTTATAACCTGATTAAATAGGACATAATCGTGTTGGCGAGACAAAAAGAAGAGGCGGTATGAGGCAGCTATGTTGTTACTATGGATTCCTCTCATCACCTAAGGAATGCGCTCCAGTAGATAGGAGGGGTTTTTTTTCTATTTACTTTACAAACGCAAATAAACTCCAGGGCTTAGAAAAATTTACCCGGTGGCGTATTTTTTGCATATCTGCGGGGATGCTGAGCCGACGCGAGATTTTGGAACAATTGAAAAGGGTGGTAAAAGAATAGGATTTTAAGGAAAAAATGCCATAAAAGGGGGCTTTCTTATGAAAAAGTGGCTCTTGTATCTATTTGCGGCGGCGATAATAGCAAGTTGGGGTTCTGCGAATGCATACGCGCAGGCCTGGTTCAATCCCGGGTGGAACTATCGGAGCGATGTGACTATTTCCAATGGGGGGTCAGCGCTTACAGATTACCAGGTGCAGATCACGCTGGCCCGTCATTCGATTTTGCAAATGCAAAGAGCGACGGGAGCGACATACGGGTTACGACAGCAGATGGCGTGACCTTGATCCCATTTTGGATTGAGACCTGGATTCCCAGCACGCAGACGGGTAGCATTGGGTAAGAGTTCCTAGTCCCAAATGGTGGGACCGATCTTTTCCTTTATTACGGGAATCCGAATCCCTGTCGGGCCTCCAGTGACTCCCATCGAAGGTCCCCCAACAGGGCCATTCAGAGAGCTTCCGGGAACCCAATTCGTCCAATTGGCGATCCAGCAAATGGAAATGGCCTGCTTGCAGAAAACATCGTATATGACGATGTAACCGGGCACTACTGGATGGTCTTTAAAGGCATTCAAGGGGTGGGTCTGGTCTGGTCGGACAACCCAACTGACACGGCCTCTTGGCACTGGTACGGGTTTGTGTACGGTAATGTCGGGTGGTTCGTACGGCCCGCACTTACTGAAGTATAACGGGATTTGGTATCTCTTCTTTCCGATTGGTCAGGTCCTATAATGGTCCCACAATATTGTAGCGTGTACGGCAACAAACGTTACTGGTCCCTATAGCAGCCCAACAGTTGTGTTGACGCCGACTCCGGGAACCTGGGAAAACTGGCGCGTGGACGAGCCTTATGTTTTCCAACGGAACGACGGGAAATGGATAATGATGTATATGGGGGATTCAACGGGTAATAGTGGACCTCCTACGGAACGAGTCGGCTATGCTTATGCAGACAGTATCCTTGGACCTTATACAAAGTATGCAGGGAACCCTGTGCTCGATTTGGGCTCCAGGCTCCTTCGATGGAGGTACGATCGCAGACCCATGGGTTTTTGAATTCCAAGGGACCTACTACATTGGCTATACGGTGAGCCCAACGCCATATTCTCCATGGCAGACAGCCTATGCAACCACTACTGACTGGCAGACCTTCACAAAACATGGGATTCTTTACCCTTAGCCCCTTCCGGCTGGGATTCAGATAACAGTTTCCGGGGCGCTGTAACCCGGATTGGCGACACATACGTTTTATCCTACACGGGAGTCCGTTAGATGGGTATTGCCACTCAAACAGTGTTCAGTATTCCAGCAAATATCTTCAATAATCCTGATGCCGTGTTCGATTTTTACGACGGGTTTGATGGAACCAGTTTGGATGCCAGCAAGTGGTTGTTTGCCAACGGAATGTCGAGCCAGGCGGTTGAAGCAGGAGGGCAGCTCACGCTGACCGCGCAAAACTCTTCTTATGTCAGGGTCAAAAGTCATAAGAGCTTTGGGATGGATTATATTGTGGAGAGCAAGGCGCGGCATCCGCAACAGGGCACGGGCAACATGGTCGTAGAGGTTGGTCTGACAGATTCTAATTTTGGCGACATAGTCCGGATAGTGGACGATTTTCCTACGGGCGTAAGTACTTGGAACCGACAGGCAAAGCTAAGCGGGCAGGCGGATGTCAACTGGGGCGCAATGGCACAGGCTGCCGATCAACAGTGGCATATATTTCGCGTGTACCGGGAGAGTCCGAATGTGGCTGGGTTCCAAATCGACGAGAATCCAGTTGAGGAAGTATCCTCAAATGTGCCGACCTTCAATCTCCCGGCGTTTCTCATGTCCTATACTGAAGGGGCCAACAATCAATTCATAGTGGACTGGATCCGCGTGCGGAAATTTGCTTATCCTGGACCTATCACCACAGTTGGATCTAGCAGCTCTATTTTTAGCATAACCGTCCTCAGTCCATCTACGGCCACTGCTGGAGGAGATGCGTTCACATTGACAGTCAATGGTAGCGGCTTCTTGGCTAAATCGGTGATACGCTGGAATGGCTTGAACCGGACGACGACTTTCGTTTCGGAAAGTCGAGTTAACAACTACTATCATGGCCTCGGACATATCAGTGGCTGGCACAGCAGCGGTTACGGTCCTCAATCCCGATGGTACTCTTTCTAATTCCTTGACTTTCCGAATCAATTACCCCGTTCCATCGCTCACATCTCTAAGTCCCTCCTCGGCAATAGCTGGAAGTACAGCCCTTACCCTTACTGTGATGGGTACAAACTTTACTTCAGGATCGGTAGTGCGCTGGAATGGGGCGGATCGTACGACGGCGGGGGTTTTTGCAACTCAGTTGACGGCGGCGATAACGGCTGCAGATATTGCGGCGGTGGGAACGGTGCAGGTGACGGTGTTCACACCAGCGCCGGGGGGCGGGACCTCCAATGCCCAGGCGTTCATCCTCCAGCGCCGACAATATCGAGCCTGAGTCCAGGGGCGGCTACTGCGAGGGGGGGCGTTTACGCTGACGGTGAATGGTACGGTTTTGTGGCCAGCTCGGTAGTGCGCTGGAATGGGGCGGATCGTACGACGGCGTGGGTTCTACAACTCAGTTGACGGCGGCGATAACGGCTGCAGATATTGCGGCGGTGGGAACGGTGCAGGTGCCGGTGTTCACACCAGCGCCGGGGGCGGGACCTCCAATGCCCAGGCATTCATCATCAATAATAATCCCCCAGC
>CAWDJO010000020.1:0-238803 GCA_963802665.1 uncultured delta proteobacterium
GCTCACGCGTTTGCTGCATGTACTCGCTCAAGTTTGCGCATCTCGTCAAGGAGCACACGCACGCCGATGTCTACAACTTCTATATTGACATGCGTGCCGCCGGGAAGGGATACGAGGAGTTCTACAAACGGGTGATGCGCGAGGGAGTCCACTTCATCCGTGGCAAGGCTGCTGAGGTGACCGACGTGGCCGAGTCTCCGGAGGAGGAGGGCAAGCTTGTTGTCGTTGCGGAGGACACGCTCCTGGGCATGACGCGTCGCGTTCCGGTGGACATGGTGATCCTCTCCCCCGGGATGAAGCCGCGCTCCGACTCGGCGGATGTTGGCCAACGTTCTCGCTGGGGTGCGCGCAGGGCGGCTTCTTCCTCGAGAAGCATCCGAAGCTGGCTCCGGTCGACACGGCCACCGAAGGGATCTTCCTGGCCGGCGCCTGCCAGGGTCCGAAGGACATCCCCGATGCGGTCGCGCAGGGGGCGCTGCTGCGGCGGGGCGCTTGCGTTGATCGACAAGGGCAAGGTCGTGCTGGAGCCGATCAGTGGCGACGATCGACGAGGAGCGTTGCGCAGGGTGCAAGCTCTGCATCGCGAACTGCCCGTTCGCTGCCATTGACTTCAACGAGGAAAAGAAGGTCTCGGAGGTGATTCGGGAGCTCTGCAAGGGATGCGGGACGTGCGCGGCCGGGTGCCCGTCGGGCGCGGCCAGCCAGGAGAACTTCGAGGACGCCCAGAAGGTCGGAGTAAAAATGGATCGACTTTCTCGATGATTTCGCCGGAGACCTCCAGAAAGTTCCGTTTATTTTCAAGAGGGATCAACGCGCGGCGGGCACCGTTCTCCATGGCCATCTGCAACGGTTCAGAAAGAGTATACACGGACTTTATGTTGCCCTGGATGCTCAGGTCTCCCAGGATTACCAACCCGGGGGCAACCGGAGTCTTTCGAAGGGCGGAGACCATTGCAACAAGAAAGGCGATATCCCGGCTTCGCAGGTGATCCGGTTGGCCAGGAGATCAATCACTTCAACATGTAAATCAGTCGTATCCAAGAACGCTCGCAATGCCCATTTGGACCTTATGCCCCTGGAGGAATCCAAAGGCACGGTTGACGCATTCGCGGATGGAGGAATCAAATCCTCCGGCTGCCTTTAGTTTTCCTGTTCCGGCTGATGTCCCAACCTCGATACGGTACAATCCGACCTTGCCCTCGGCGCTTACCGATGCGGCATAGGCTGACCCCGGAGCGAGAGGGTCGGTCGAAATCAAGGCCCGTCCGCCTTCCTCGGGCACACCGACATATCGTTCTTCCGCGGTCTCGTGGTCGCGGTAAGAAAAAGAGGTCTGATGATATTCGAATGAACCCATCTTCTTGAGCTGTTCCTTTACCCGGCGGCGGCCCTCCAGGGCGATCTCCAATAATCTCAGCCAGTTCGCTTTTGGTAAACTCATTGTGAGGATAAACTAGTTTGACCAGTCCGGAGACCGTTTTTCGCACCGCCTTCACGTCGCGGGCATTAAGGTGGGAGCCCAAGGAAAAATGTCGATCGATAACCTCGGTGAAGTTGTGTTTCCGCAGTTCCCTGAAGGCCTCGGCAAGATAATCCACAATAAAGCCATAAGTGGTCGGTGAAGAACTCAATGCGCATTTTGGGAATTTCCCAACCGGGAAGGTAGAAGTGTATTCTGTCAAGAAAGGCCAGGTCGTCCCGGATCACCTCAGGAAGCGGAACGAAAAGGTTCGAGGTCCGTCACCATGGTCTCAACCGGTTGATGGGTGTTGCCAAAGAGCGCCATGGATGCCTTGCCAGAAAGCGCCTCCTTTCCCCGGGCAAAAGTGCCTGATTCGCAATAGGTCTTAAGGGTTGTGATGACCTCTCGGGGCATCTTTTCCAAATCGGCCACTTCATCAAAGGCTACTGCGTCCCATAAACCGACCAGGCCGATTTTGCCCGTTGCCATGTTATAGAAAAGATTCGCGACGGTGGTGGGCCCGGTCAGCAGAATGACATAGGGGCTCAATTCCTGAAAGGCGTAGGACTTCCCCGTGCCACGCGGCCCCAATTCCACCAGGTTATAATTGGCCTCGCAGAGGGGGATCAACCGCGCCAGAAAAAGCAGTTTCAGCCGCCGGCTGAATTGAGAGGGATCCATTCCTATGCCCCGGATAAGCGCGTCCACCCATTCCTCGGAGGAAAAGCGACTACGCCCTTGACGATAATCGTTAAGATCGAAGCTGGCTAACTGGATTGGCGTGAGCTTCTCAATCCAAAAAGGGCTCCTGCGTCCTTTAGCTTCCTCGTCATACTGATGCCGGATCTCTACCTCTGCCCAGATTCCGCCCAACTAGCAGGCGGTCAAACTCCCGGACAAACCGATCCGGAACATGGATGTACTTGTGACCAAAATTCAGGCATTCGGCCCAGTACTTGTCGTCCTCGGCCAGATAAGCGCACCTTCACCTTATCGATGAAGACATGCCGTCCCGCTCTCCCTCACAAGCGCCTGGGCCTTGTTGCCTTCCTCCGGCCGGACGAAACTCTCGGCCAGTGTGTTGTTCACGACCCTGAGGCCGGCCTCAATCGCGGCTTCATCGTCGGTGGCGCAATATTTCCCGAGCAGGTATTCGAGCACAAACACCGGCACATTCGCGCCAACCTTGACCTTGCGGACCAGGTCCTTTCGCACGACGCGGCCCGCAAAAACGTCCGATAGCTTCTTATCCAAAGCATCCATGGACAGGATTCCCCCCTTTAAAATGCTAGATCAACCGGTATATCAGCCAATGTCTCAAGTACCATTTGAGTTTCGCAATCGATTACCCTGGATGGTGACGGCTTCAAAGTTCTGGCCCGGGTTAACATGATCGTAACGGCATTCGGTTGACCGCTCCTCACGACGATTTCTTTCGTCCCTTCCTCAAAGCCATAGGCTGCCATCGCTGCAAACCCGGCTTTCGGCTTTCCCGAAAGAACCTCCAGGCGAACCCTTTTCTCGCCTCCGGTGAAGAGGCCCTCCGCCTCCAGGTCCAAATTACGGAGAAGAATCGGTTGGTAATTCGGGTTTTGCCATTTTCATTTTGAACTTAAACGCCCCCTCACGACGGATACGGGGCGGCGGAACTTCAGCCGGCACAAAGGAAGCAGGTTTTCCTGTAGGGTCGGCCCTCCATGAAAATACGACCCTACTCCGCCTTTCACCTTAAACGTTCCCAATCCTTTCGGAAAGGCAAATTCCAGCGGTCCGCCCAGTTCAAGGTCGCTTGCGTTTACACGAAAATAGCCTTCGCCGTTGGTCCCGCCTTGCCCAATCCAGACTCGCGGGTGAAGTTCAACCGTGTTTCCGCCGGGAGCATCCATTTGTAGCCCGAGTTCCAGCCCTTCCGTAAAGAGAAACCCATGGTCCGCCGTGATCCACGAAGTGGTTGACACCAGTTGACGCCAGGTTGCGGATCCCGCGCCGCAGCTTTTCAAGCACCTCGTCCATGTAAATCCGCATTTCCGCCTCTTCGGCCCCTTCTTCGCCCAGTCTGTCAATCTCCTGAGAGGTGACGACAACAAGGCCGCCTCAGGCCAAATCCTTTTTCCGTTTTGGGCGTCAATCTTGTAATTTCATTTAACTTCAGACAAACGACTTTGACTCCGGATTTTTCGGCCAACCACGCCAGTCGGGCGGCACGGTCCCTAATGGGCTTTCCTTCAACGCTGACAACGGCACATCCTGATTGGAGCTCCAATGATAAACCCTTCTCAACCCCGGGCAAAAGAGCGCTCATACCTACAGAGGTAACCCCCGGCAATTGTCCAATGCGGGGATCCATTTCCGTCTCGAACCCGTCACCCATTCCATCAAGCAACTCTGCGGCCATTTCATAGCGCAGGGCATCAACCATGAAGAAAGCGGTCTTATTTTTCTTTTCAATGAGGGGCTGTAAGGAATCCCGGAAAATTTCCCCCTGTGGCTTCGCCTTTTGGGTTGGAACCCTACTTTTGCCAGGGCATCCGAGTATGCTTCTGCCAGTCGTGATAAAAGATCGCCATACTTGGCCCGGCAGGCAGCGACAACCTTATGAAACAGCTCTTCCTCTGCCATTCCGGTCATTTCCCAGCGGGCAAAGCGGCTTTCCAGGTGTCTGGCCGAACGATCAAGCATCATCCATGGTTCGACGTGGCGCGTATAGGCATCAATCAACTCCTCAATCGTCCATTTTTTCTTAAGGGCCTCGGCGATCTTGGCCTGCCTGGCGCATCAGGCCGGTGGCAGTCTCGATCAACTTCCATCCCAATTGAGTTTCCGGAGACTCGCGGCTCCAAAATAGGCCGATGCGCTTTTCGGCCATCGACAAAGCTCCATCGTATTCTTTGCCTAAGACGCTTTTCGCAGCCGCTTTCAATAAGAGGTTTTCGATGAATGGAAAAGTTTCATGCTCAAGAAGCGGCTCCGCTGCCATTGTCATTCTGTCCAAACCGTATGCTTTTTCCAGGTCTGAGGCTACGGCAACATAGGCATCCTTGAAATCCAATCGGTTCCGCCATACCTGGCAGAGGTGTTTCAGGGTATCCCGTTGAATGGGTTTGGGGGGTAAATCAACCTTGGCCAGTTCCGCTGGGATTTGATCTTCCGGAAAAGCGAGGGCAAGTTCGCCCAGAAGGATGTGCCGTTGTAGTCTTTTTCTAAATTCAGAAATCGAATCGGCCTTCGCGGCTTCCATCCCCAATTCGTCTTGGGCCAGGGAGGTGAGCTTGGTAAGAGTCTTTTTTTCTCTTCGATCTTTGTATCCAGAGAGTCGTCAGCCGCAAAGGGCAGCAAAATATCAGCGGAAGATACCTGCCCAAAAATTACCTGGAGGGCGCCAGCGGCGATTGACCCAGTCTCTCCTTCTCCGCCGATTTTGTCTAATTCATCCAGAGACAGCAAACCATCGTCTGCCTGGCGGACCAGGTGGTCTGCCTTGGCTGGGGCGATTTTCTCGAAAACCCGGGCCACAAGGGCTCCCAACCTTGGATCACACTTACCCCGGCCGCCCCCGGTTCAAGAACCACACCGGCGGTCTCCGCCTCAATGAGCGCATATCCGCTTTCTTCCCGGGCCATGGGCACATTGGGCTAACTACCAGATCATGAGATAGGAAAAAGGGAGAAATGGGTGACACTCTCTTGGGGGAGAAAGGGAGTGTCATGATGGAGAGTGTAGAGGAAGTCAAGAGGAAGAGTAAGGGGAAAGAGAGTCGGTTTGGGAAGCGGTATGGGTTTGAGTTGAAGCTTCGTTGTGTGAAGTTGCAGTTGGAAGAAGGGTTGCCGGTTTCTTTGTTGAGTAAGGAGGTGGGAGTCAGTAAAGACGTAGTTTATCGTTGGGTGAAGGCGTATCAGGAACGGGGAGAAGCGGGGTTACGGAATCAAGTTAGAGTCCTCGGGGAGCCGGCGGAAACTTCCTGGTCCGGTACGCAAGAAGATTGTCGAGATCAAGAAGCGAGAGCCATTCTTTGGAGTCCAGCGGATATCCCATCTATTGAAGCGGGTGTTCTTCCTGAGCGCCTCTCCGGAGACGGTGCGGCGGACGCTTCAGGAAGAGTCCTTGATTGTTCCCTCCCGGAAGAAACATTCCAGCAACATAACGCGACCTCGGTTTTTTGAGCGGTCCACGCCGAACCAGATATGGCAGGGGGATATTTTTACCTTTCGCCTGGGGGGCCGGTATGCGTATTTGGTGGGGATGATCGATGATTATTCGCGGTACATGGTGGGATTGGAGTTGTACCGGAGCCAGACGGCGGATCAGGTGATTGAGGTGTATCGCCGGGCGGTTGGGGAATACGGGGTGCCGAAGGAGGTGTTGACGGACCGGGGGCGGCAGTACACGAACTGGCGGGGGACGACGCGGTTTGAGCGGGAGTTGGGAAAGGACCGGGTGAAGCACATTAAATCGCAGGCCCATCATCCGATGACGTTGGGGAAGATCGAGCGGTTTTGGAAGACGGTGTATGAGGAGTTTTTGGTGCGGGCGCAGTTTGGGAGTTTTGAGGAGGCGCAGGAGAGGATCCGGCAATGGGTGAAGTATTACAATCACAAGCGGCCGCACCAGGGGATTGGGGGGCTGTTCCCTGCGGATCGGTATTTTGAGATTCAGGGGGAGCTGCGGAAGGTGATGGAGCAGGGGATTGCGGAGAATGTGTTGGAGATGGCGCTTCGGGGAAAGCCGCGGGAGCCGTTTTACATGGTGGGGAGGATGGAGGGGCAGTCGGTGGTGCTTCGGGCGGAGAAAGGAAAGCTGCGGTTGAGGGTGGATGATGAAGAGGGCGGGAAGGTGCAGGAGATGGTCTATGAGGTGAACCCGGGAGAAGGAAGGGAGGAGAGAGATGGAAAAGGTAGAGAAGCCGAAGGTGGAGAAGCCGGGGGTGGAGGAGAAGAGAGGGCGGAGGGGATTGGGGCATACGGCGGAGGAGAAGTGCCGGGCGGTGTTGTCGGTCTGGACGGAGAGGCGCAAGCCTGGGGAGGTTTGCCGGGAGTTGGGGGTGGCCTGGGGGATCTTGCAGCAGTGGCAGGATCGGGCGATGGAGGGGATGCTCTTGGCGTTGCAGCCCCGGGTCCAGGTGGAGCGGGGGGTGGCCTTGAGCCCCCGTCTTGCCGTATTATTGGAGAAGAAGAGTCAGGCGGGGATGATGAAAGGGCTGGACAAGAGATTGAAGAAGCTGCAAGGAAACCCGAAGGCCCCCCAGGAAGTGCGGGAGGTTGCAGCGGAGAAAAAGCTTTAGCGATCCTCAAGGAGAATCCCGATGGAGAAGGAGAGAAAGCTGGCGCGGGAGCGGGCGTCCATCATTCTGCAGGTACGCAGTGGGGCCCTAACCGCGACGGAGGGGGCGGAGCGGTTGGGGATCTCGCGCAAGACGTATTACGAGTGGGAGGATCGGGCCTTGCAGGCCATGGCCCTGGCGTTGGAGAATCATGCTCCCGGGAGACCCCCAGTCCCTCTGGATGCGGAGAAGGAAGAGCTTCAGAGGAAAGTCCGGGATCTGGAGAAGAAGTTGTATCTGGCGGAGAAGACGATCGAGGTGAAGGATCTGCTTTCGGCCTATGAGATCTTTCAGGCGAGGCTAAAAAAAACAAAAGGAAAAAGCAGAAGGCCGGGAAGAGGCGATCCGGAGAGTGATGGAGATCATCGAGGATATCAAAGGAAGAACCGGGATGCCCTATGCCATCATTTGCCGGGCCATGAGAGTCCCTTGGTCGACCTTGGGCCGGTGGCGGCGTCGGAAGAAGGAAAATCACCCTTTCATCAATCGACCGGGTCCCAAGAAGGTGGAGCCGTTTGATCCATCCGCTTTGGATGCGGAGATTCGTCTGCTGGACCATGGCGTGAAGCGAAGCGCGGGGGCAACAAAGCTGTATGGGCGCTATCAGGAGAGCATCTCGCGGCGAGAGCTTTCGCGGATGGTTGGGCAGGTGAGGCAGGATTTGGTGGCGGATCAGCGGAAGAATCTGCGGCAGAATCGATTGGTTGATGCCCGGGGTGGTGTGGGCCATGGATGTAACGGAATATGACCTGGGAGTGGCCGGGAAAATCCATCTGCACAATACGCAGGATTTAGGGTCGCGGTATAAGTTTCCGCCCTTGGCGGGAGAGTGTCCGGTTGGGGAAGAGATTGCCGGGTATTTGAGTGAGAAGTTTTTCCGGTTTGGCCCTCCCCTCGTTGCTGAAGCGGGATAACGGGGGAAATCTGAATCATGGGGCGGTGAATGGAGTTCTGTCGGAGTTCTTTGTGTTGCCCTTGAACAGTCCGGCGTATTATGCGCCGTATAACGGGGCGATTGAGGAGTCGCAGCGGGAGCTGAAGGCGTGTTTGCGGGAGAAGCTGGTTCCTGGCATCCCCTGCTCCCTGATCCGATTGCCATGTATGCGGAGGTAGCGGCCCATGATTTGAACCATCGTCTCCGGCCGTGCCTTCAGGGCAAGACATCGTGTCAGGTGTTTTTCTCTCTGGGGGAGAAACCGGTCTTTTCGAAATTGGAGCGAAGAGAGATTTATGATATCTTGCTGGAGAGGGTCGAGAGGATTTTGGGGTCTATGAACAGTGGGGAAAGGCCGCCCGGGAGTCAGCCTGGAGGATTGCGGTCGAGTTCTGGCTCCAGTCCAAAGGATTTATCAAAGTGCATATCCCCCAAAAAGTGTCACCCAATTTTACCCCCTTTTTTCGCTCATGAATAGAAGTGTGTACACTCAACGAACACTTCGGCAGGGATTGGCTGACGGATGTTGACCGCATCATCTCGGACGCGCGACGCCAGTTTGAGAGCAAAGACACCAAAGAGACAAATGTCGCCCAACAAAGCGCTGCTGGCTATTCGCCGCCCGCAGACGTGCGAGTCAAGGCAGAGCGCTGACGTTGACGCTTTCAATCGATAACATTCAACTCTTCACCATCATTCCGGGTATTAACTTGTGTAAACTTCCGACACGACCTTCCCTGCCACTGCCTATCTGGTCAATTCTTGATTTTTGCAGCTTGGGTTTTGGGGTAGATAATAAAATGACCATTCCCGGCGTTTCAAAAAGCTTCTGAATTACCGCCTCGTCCGGGAGAGCTTTGGGTCCAGCAGGTCGCGGAGGCCGTCTCCCAGCAGGTTGAAGCCCAGCACCGCCCAGGCGATGGCCAGGCCGGGGAAGATGGCCAGCCAGGGGGAGATTTCCATGAAGGTCTGGGCCTCGTTGAGCATCCGTCCCCAGCTGGCGTGGGGAGGCTGGGTGCCCAGCCCCAGGTAACTCAGCGCCGCCTCGGCCAGGATGGCGATGGCGAACTGGACCGTGCCCTGGACGATGAGGGGAGAAAGGATGTTGGGCAGGATGGTGCCCCAGATGATCGCCCGGTTGCTCTGTCCGACGGCCCGGGCGGAGGTCACGAAATCTCTCTGCCACACGGAAAGGGAAGCCCCCCGGGTGAGGCGGGTGAAGATGGGGATGTTGAAGATGCCGATGGCCAGCATGCTGTTCACGATTCCCGGCCCGAGGATCGAGGTGATGAGGATGGCGCTGAGCACGGCCGGAAAGCCGTACAGAACATCCACCAGCCGCATGACCCCTTCGTCTTTCCAACCCCTCCAGAAGGCCGCCAGGGAGCCCAGCAGGACCCCGAACCCCATCCCGATTCCCACGGCTACCCACCCCACGACCAGGGAATTCACCGCCCCTTTCATGACCCGGCTGAGGATGTCCCGGCCGTACTGGTCGGTGCCCAGCAGATATGCGCATCCCGGGAGACTGAAAGCGCTTGGCCATGTTCATCCGGTTGGGATCATAGGGGGTGTAGAAGAAGCTGAGGCCGGCGGTGGCCACGATGGCCAGGACCAGGACCCCGCCGATGATCAGGTTCACGTTTCTGCAGTCGGCCGCTTCATGCCCTCAGACTTCCTCGCCTCCCGCGCGAATGCGCGGGTCCACGACCCCGTAGATCAGCGTCCACGGCAAAATTGACGATCACGATGAAGAAAGCGATCAGCAGGCTGACCCCCTGGACCACCGGCAGGTCCCGCTGCCCGATGGCCAGGAAGATCAGGCGGCCCAGCCCGGGCAGGTTGAAGACATTCTCGATGACGATGGCCCCGGCCAGGAGCTCCCCCATCTGCAGCCCGACGATGGTGACCACCGGGATGAGGGCATTCCGCAGGGCATGCTTGTAAACTACGACTCTTTCCGCAAGCCCCTTGGCCCGGGCCGTTCGGATGAAATCCTCCCCCAGAGCCTCCAGCATGCAGGAGCGGGTGAGGCGGGCCAGCACGGCCGCCCGGATGAGTCCCAGAGAAAGGGCGGGCAGGAGAAGGGATTTGAGCGCCCCCAGGGGGCTTTCCATCCAGGATTTGAATCCCCCCGCCGAAAACCATTGGAGGTAAACCGCAAAGAACAGGATGAGAAGGATCCCGGCCCAGAAGGCCGGGACCGCCAGCCCGATCTGGGAAAAGACCATCACCCCGTAATCCCCGGGGCGGTTGCGGTGAAGAGCGGCATAAATCCCCAGGGGGATGGAAAAGACCACGGCGAAGAAGATGGAAAGAAGAGCCAGGGGAATGGTCACCGCCAGGCGGGACAGGATCAACTCGCTGATGGGAATATCATAGGTGATCGAAACGCCCAGGTCTCCCCGCAGGACCCCGCTCATCCAGTTCCAGTACTGAACCGGCAGGGGAAGGTCCAGTCCCAGCTTGTGCCGCAGGGCCTGCAGGTTTTCCGGGGTGGCCTGGATCCCCAGGATGATCTGGGCCGGGTCTCCGGGGATCACCTGGAGGACGAGAAAGATCACTCCCGAGACCAGGAGGAGGGTGGCGATAAGGATCAGGAGGCGTTTGATGAATTGGAAGGCCACGGGAGTCACAAGAACAGTTGGAGGAGCGCCCTTCGGACTGCAGACCGCCGTTCGCCGGACGCACCGAAGGCCTGATGGCGTCACGGCTCTGACTCGAATGCTCCGCTTGAGGCAAAAGCATTCTTGTGCTTTGCCTCAAGTGAGCAAAGCGAACGCTCCTCAAGGCCTTGGGGCCGATCCTCAAGTCACGCCCCGGGCGGGACGGTCCTCAAGGCTGAGGCCGCTTCGATCCTTATTTTTGTATATACACCTCGCTGGCATCCACGACGATGGTGGGGTAATCTTTCCACCAGTTCATGACTTCTTTCTTCATCGCCGGCAGCGCGGGATAGATGAAGAGGTACACGTTGACGAAATCGTCGGCCAGCATCCTCTGGGCCTGCTCGTAGATCTTCTTCCGGGCCTGTTCGTTCATCTCCGCTTCGGCCTTTTTCAAGAGCTCCTGGAACTTGGGGTTGTTGTAGCGGAAGTAGTAATTCGGCCGGCCGTAGATCTCGATGTCGAAGGGCTCGGCATGGCCCATGACGGTCAGATCGTATTCGGCATTCTTGAAGACCCGGTCGACCCACTGGCCCATGGGGATCACTTCGATGATCAGCTTGATTCCCACCTTGGAAAGCTGGTCGGCAATGATCTCCCCCGACCTCCGGGCATAGGCGTAAGGCTCGGGCAGCTTCAATACGGCTCCGAATCCGTTTGGATATCCGGCCTCTGCCAGGAGCTGCTTGGCCTTTTCCGGGTTGTAGGGGTAGAGCCCGCTCAGGTCCACATAATAAGGGTTGGTCGGGTCCATGTGGCTGCCGATGGGGGTCCCGTAACCGGCCACCGCCCCCTGGATGACCGCCTTGCGGTCGATGGCCAGGGTGATGGCCTGCCGGACCTTGGGATCATTGAAGGGCTTCCGGGAATGATTCATGGCCATGATCACATCGGTGGTGGTATGTGCCCTTCAGGACTTTGAACCGGGCGTCCTTTTCCAGGGCGGGGGCATTTTCCGGGGCCAGGTCATAGGCGATCACGTCCACGTCTCCGGCCCGGAGAGCAGCCAGCTGGGCGCTCGGGTCGGGGATGAACTTGAAAGTGACCTTGTCCAGGTAAGGAATCCCCTTGCGATAATAGTCGGGGTTCTTGACCATGATCACGCTGTCCCCGCGCTTCCACTCGACGAATTTGAAAGGTCCCGTTCCCACCGGCGCGCTCTTCAGCCGGTCCACGGACTGCTTGGAAACGATGACCGCATCCCCCCGGGCCAGGTTGAAAAGGAAGTTGGAATCGTACTTCTTCATCTTGAATTTAACCGTCGTGGGATCCACCACCTGGATGGATTCGATGGCCTCATAATACATGCGGTAGGGGGCGGCGGTCTTGGGGTCCAGCAGCCGTTCGAAGGTGAATTTCACATCCTCCGCCGTGCAGGGGTTCCCGTCATGGAATTTGATCCCGGAATGGAGGACGAAGGTGTACTCCTTCCCGTCTTTGGAGACGCTGTAACTCTTGGCCAAGGCCGGGACCACCCTCCCGTTCCGGTCCACCTTGAGCAGGCCTTCCAACAGGTTATAATGGACCACCCGTTTGATCGCCGCCGAGGGGTTCGTCGTCGGGTCCAAGCCCGAGGGTTCCGCGGCCAGGGCGATGGTGAGCGTACCGCCGGGCACCGGCTTTTGGGCAATGGCTTCGGAAGTAAAAAATCCCCCCAAGACCAAGCAGGAGAAAGAGCAATGAAAAGCATCCATCCACTTTCCTCTCGTCGATTGAATTTCCATTTTTGAATTCCCTCCTCCTATCTCGCTGTGCATAATCTAATTCGCTTTATATCCTTTTTGGCTATTCCCCTTGCCATGGGCGACCCGCCGGGTCGCCCCTACTTTTCTCTATGCCCTTCTGCTCTATGCCTCTATGCTTTATTTCTCCCCCCACGATGGTCATCTCCACCGGGATGTCTTTGATCTCATCCGGGTCAACCTTCCGGGGGTCTTCTCCCAGAACGACCAGGTCCGCCAGCTTTCCGGGAGTGATCGAACCCTTGATGTTTTCCTCGAAGGAAGCGTAAGCCGACGCCATGGTATAGAGGTAGATGGCCTCCTCTACGGTGATCCTCTGCCGGGAACCCAGGGATTCCCCGGCGGAGCTCTTCCGGGTCACGCAGCTCTGGATGGCCAGGAGCGGCTCGTAGGGCCCGCAGGGGTTGTCCGAGGCGCCCGACACGGCGATGCCATAATCCAGGAAAGACCGGTGGGCGAACATCATCTCCACCCGCTTGGCCCCGTAATAGGGAATCATCTTCTCGCCGTGGTGGTAAATGTAGGACCCAAAGGGAGTCACCAGCAGTTTGAGTTTTTTGATCCGCTTCAATATTTCGGGGTTCACCACCGTGCAATGCTCCAGCCGGTGGCGATGGTCCTTCCGGGGAAGTTCCTCCAGGGCTTTTTCAAACCCGTCCAGAGCCATTTCGATGACCCGGTCCCCGTTGGCATGGACGCAGACCTGGAAACCCGCCTCATGGCCCTGGCGGATCGAATCATGGAGGGCCTCCTCCGATTCCACGGCCAGGATTCCCCGGTCCTCGGACCCGATATACGGTTCGGACAGGTAGGCCGTGCGGCCGGCGATGGCCCCATCGGCCAGAATCTTGACCCCCCCGATCTTCAGCCATTCGTTCCCGAATCCGGTCCTCAGGTTCAAAGCCCGAAGCTGGGGCAGGTACTCGATACTGATGAGCATGTAGACCCGCAGTTTCAGCTCCCCGCTTCTCAACGCTTCCTGATAGGTCTCCAGGGTCTGGGCGGAAACGAGGGCATCGTGCACGCTGGTGATTCCCGAGGCCAGGTAGCGATTCCCGGCCAGGCGCATACCCTTGATCCGATCCTTCAGGGAAAAGGGCGGAATGATCGGCGGCTGACCGGTGGTCCCTTCGAAAACGAAGGCAAACTCAGCCTGTTCATAAAGAATGCCGTTTAATCTCTCCGTGGCGGGGTCGCGTCCGTAGGCGCCGCCCTTGGGATCGCGGGAATCCTCCCGAATTCCCCCGACTTCCAGGGCTTTGCTGTTTACCACCCCCCAATGGCCGCTGACGTGCTGGATAAAAACCGGGTGGTCCGGGGCGACTTCATCCAGGTCCCAGCGGGTCAAGACCTTTCCGGCCTGGGTTTTGGTGTCGTCGTACCCCACGCCCCGGATCCATTCCCCGGGGGGCTTCCGCTTGGCTTCCCGCAGGACGGCCTTCTGAATGTGGGCGATGGTTTTGCAGCGCTTCGGGCTGCAATCGATCTGCAGGAGATCCGTTCCGTACTGGGACAAATGCTGGTGCGAATCGATAAAACCCGGGGTGACCGTCCGCCCCCGAAGATCGATCCTCCGGGTCTTGCTCCCGGCCAGGGCTTTGATTTCTTCATCGCTTCCCGACTTTCAGAAAGCGCCCATCCTTGATGGCCACGGCCCGGGCCGCAGGCTTTCGGGGGTCCATGGTGATGATATTGCCGCCCCAGAGGATCAGGTCGGCCGCAGCCTCCGGAGGAATCCGATGGTGCTGCTTGCATCGATCGCCTCATGCTCATTTGATCTTATCGCTTATCAACAGTCATCAGTATCGCATTCGCTCTTTGCTCATGAGCCATTGCGATGACCATGCATTGCTCATTGCCATGCTCTTGCTCTTACACCGCCAACGTATCCGCGTAATCCAGGACCTTATCGATCACCGCCAGCCCTTCCCGCAGTTCATTCTCCTTGATGCACAGCGGCGGAACCACGAAGAGGAAGTTCCAGCGCACCGTGGTGTAGACCCCTCCTTCGAGAAGCCGCTTGTTGATCTCCTTGGCGATGGCCGCATCGGCCCCCATGGCATTCCATTTCACCAGGGGCTCCCGGGTCTTCTTGTCTTTGACCAGCTCGAGGGCCCAGAAGAGCCCGATCCCCCGGGCATCCCCGAGGCACTTGTGCCTGGCTTTCATGGCTTCCGTCTCTTTCCGAATCACCTCTCCCATGGCCACGGCGTTTTCCATCAGCTTATCGTCCCGGTAGACCTTCAGGGTGGCGATGGCCGCCCCGCAGGCCAGGGGATGGGCGTTGTAGGTCAGGCCGGCCCAGAGCATCTGCTTGTCCAGGACTTCCATGATCTTCTGGGAAATGGCCACGGCCCCCAGGGGGACATACCCCGAAGTCAGCCCCTTGGCCATGGTGATCATGTCCGGCACCACGTTCCAGTTGTCGACGGCGAACCACTTGCCGCACCGGCCGAACCCGGCCATGACCTCGTCGGCGATCAGCAGAACCTTGTTCCGGGTGCAGATTTCTCGCAGCCGCTGCATGTAGCCGTCCGGCGGAACGATCAGGCCGTTGCTGCCCACCACCGACTCCACGAGCACCGCCGCCACGGTCTCCGGGGTCTCGTACATGATGACTTCTTCCACGGAGTCGGCGCAGCGGAGGTTGCAGCCCGGGTAGGTCAGGCCGAAAGAGCAGCGGTAGCAGTAGGGGTCAAAGACCCGGACCACGCCGGGCATGGCCGGCTCCACCGGAGGACGCCGCGGGTCTCCGGTCAGGGCGATGGCCCCGTAGGTGGCGCCGTGATAGGACCGGTAGCGGGTGATGATCTTCCATTTCTTGGTGTACATGCGGGCGATCTTCACGGCGTTCTCGTTGGCGTCCGCCCCGCCGAGGGTGAAGAAGAATCTCTTCAGATCCCCCGGCGTAACCTCCGCCAGGGCCTTCCCCAGGAAGGAGCGGGACTCGTAGGCCACCCCCGGAGCGACAAAGCAGAGCTTCTCCGCCTGGTCTTTGATGGCCTGGACCACTTTGGGATGCTGGTGGCCGATGTTCTGGTTCATGAGCTGGGAAGTCATGTCGATGTACCGCTTCCCGTTCTCGTCCCACATGTGCACGCCCTGGGTTTTGGTGATCACCAGGGGGTCCAGGGCCGACTGCACGCTCCAGGAGTGGACCACGTATTCCTTGTCATACCTTTTGACGTCGCTTTGGCTCATGCAATTTCTCCTCTTGGATTAAGATGTATCGAAACTTTCCTCTCCATCTCACTCCCGACAAAATTTTTTTTCATTATGTTATATTCAATATAATTCGGCAAGGGTAAAAGCGAAAGGAAGCGGTTTCATGCGGCTAATACTTTACTTCCACCAGGAAAAGCCCCTGCGGCGGAGCGGTCATCCCGGCCTGGCGGCGGTCCCGGGCGCGCAGAACCTGCCCGAACTCTTCCGGGGACCGTTTCCCCTTTCCCACTTCCACCAGGGTGCCCACGATGTTGCGGACCATATGCTTCAGGAATCCGTCGGCTTCGATGGTGAAGTGGAGAAAATTGGTCTCTTTCTCCGACCATCCGGCTTGAAACACTTCCCGGACCGGGTCTTCGGTGTCCGCTTCGGCCCCCTGAAAGGAAGAAAAATCCTGCTTCCCCAGGAGAAGGCGGGAGGCTTCCTCCATGGCCCGAACATCCAGGGCCCCAGGAAGACGCCAGGAATAATTCCGGAACAGGGCGGAGGGAACTTCGCGATGGAGGATGACATAGCGGTAGGTTTTCCGCTTGGCCCCGTACTGGGCGTGAAACTGGAGGTCGACTTCTTCGGCGGATTGAATGACGATGTCGGGCGGAAGGAGGCTGTTCAGCCCCCGATGGAAACCTTCGACCGGGATGGTGGAAGTGGTTCGAAAATTGGCGACCTGACCCAGGGCGTGCACCCCGGCATCGGTCCTCCCGGAACCGGTCAGGCGGACGGCGTTGCCGGGTCATGATTTCAATTTTTTCTTCGATGACTTCCTGGATGGTCAGGCCGTTGGGCTGAACCTGCCACCCGTGGTAATTCGTACCGTCATATTCGATGACCAGCTTGATATTGCGCATGAACCCGCAGGGTGCTTCGAGGTGCGCACCCCGGTGTGCGCCCCTGAATTGGCAGGCATCCCGCCCGGCGCGGGACCCCCACATTTTACATTTCCGCAATCAGCGCCGCACCCATTCCTCCGCCGACGCAGAGGGTGGCCAGCCCGTAACGGGCTTTGCGCTTTTTCATCTCATAGAGCAGGGTGACCAGGATGCGGGCTCCGCTGGCGCCGATGGGATGGCCGAGGGCGACGGCTCCGCCGTTCACGTTGACTTTCTCCAGATCCCAGCCCATGGTCCTGTTCACGTAGACGGCCTGGGCGGCAAAAGCCTCGTTGGCTTCGATCAGGTCCAGGTCTTTCACGGTCAGCCCGGCTTTGGCCAGGGCTTTCTGGCTGGACGGAACCGGCCCGGTTCCCATAATGTCCGGGGCGACGCCGGCCGTGGCGTAGGCTTTGATTTGGGCCAGGGGCTCTATTCCCAGCGCCTTGGCCTTCTCCGCCGACATGACCACGATGGCCGCCGCTCCGTCGTTGATCCCCGAGGCGTTGCCCGCGGTCACCGTCCCGTCTTTCTTGAAGGCGGGCCTCAGCCCGGCCAGGGCCTCCAGGGTGGTGTTGGGCCGGGGATGCTCGTCCACCTGGAAGGCCACCGGGTCCCCTTTCTTCTGGGGGATCAGGACCGGAACGATCTCATCCTTGAACCGCCCTTCCTTGATCGCCCTTCCGGCGTTCTGCTGGCTCCGGAACGCCAGGGCGTCCTGCTCCTGCCGGGAGACGCCGAATTTTTCGGCCACGTTCTCCGCGGTGATCCCCATGTGGTAGCGGTTGAAGATGTCCAGGAGCCCGTCGTGGATCATCCCGTCGATCAAAGCCCCGTCATTCATGCGGTAGCCCCAGCGCGCTCCGGAAAGCAGGAAGGGAGCCATGCTCATGGACTCCATCCCGCCGGCCATGACAATATCCGCATCCCCCGCCTTGATGACCTGCGCGGCCATCATGACCGATTTCAGGCCCGAGGCGCAGACTTTGTTGATGGTGGTGGCGGGAACTTCCTTGGGAATCCCCGACCGGATGAGCACCTGCCGCGCCGGGTTCTGCCCCTGGCCCGGCGGTGAGGACGTTTCCCAGAATCACTTCTTCCACCTGTTCCGGTTTGATCTTGGCCCGCTTGAGGGCTTCCTGAACGGCAATCTTTCCCAGCTCCACGGCCGGGATGTCCCGCAACGCACCGCCGAAGGTTCCCACCGCGGTACGAACCGCACTGGCAATGACCACGTCTCTCATATTTTCCTCCGTTTTTTATTCTCAGAGATCGCAGAGGCCGCAGAGATCATCGAGCAAAATGGAATGTCGGAATCCTGGATATGACAAGTCGCAGCAACCTTGCAAGGGCTCAGCCATAATTCCATTGTTCCATATTCATGATTCCTTTCGTTCGATTCTTCGCGTTCTCTGCGCTCTCTGCGGTTAAGTTTTGGTATTATCTTTTTCCGAAATCTTGGCCAGCTTCTTGGCCAGCTTCTTCTTCTGTTCGATATTCCCGGACCGCATGTACATGACCTTCTGGGCCTGGGGAGAGCCGGCGCCGTGCATGGATTCCACCAGGGCGGTCCCTCCGGTCATGTTCTCGATGAGCCGCAGGAGGCGGATGCGGTCTTCGGTGGGAACGTTGCTCACCCCTTTCAGGTACTTCTCCACGTACTTGCTCACTTCCGGGCTTTTCAGGTCATCCTCGAAGGGCAGGGTGGCGATGATTCCGCCGGCCAGGTCATGGGCCAGGCGGGCCACTTCGTAGATGTTCTTGGTCACATTGTACTTGGTGGTGTTGGCCAGAAGGGTGTCGGGTTCCCAGTTTCCCGCCTTCGTCTTGTGGCCCATGGCCGAGCAGGCGATGCTGCCGGTGTAGATCGTCTCGGCCAGATGGGTCATCTCCGCCAGCTTGTCCCGCACGTGGGAGGCCTGGGAGGTCCCCTGGTAATCGGCCGCCAGGGCGGTGGCTCCCACCAGGACGTCGGTCAGCCCCCCTTTGCATCCCCCGTAGTTCTGCCGGTGGAGGGAGGCGAACCGTTCCACCAGCAGCCCGGCGAATTCCACCTCCCCGCACATGAAGACCCGCTCCCAGGGGACGAAGACATCTTCCAGGACCACCAGGGCCTCTCCGCCCACCAGCCCGAATTCCGGGTTTCCCGCGTCCATCCCCTGTTCCAGTTTCCGCTCTTCGTTGGTCTGCCGCCCGAAGATCATGGTCACCCCGGGGGCATTGACCGGGACCGCGCAGGCGATGGCGTAGTCCTTGTCTTCCGGCCGCAGGGCCTGGGTGGGCATGATGAGCATTTCGTGGGAATTGACCGCCCCGGTCTGGTGGGCTTTGGCCCCCCGGATGACGACCCCTTCGTCGGTCTTCTTGACCACATGGGTGAAAAGGTCCGGGTCGGCCTGCTGGCTCGGGCCTTTGGAACGGTCGCCCTTGGGGTCGGTCATGGAACCCGACCACCATGAAATTATTCTCCTGGATGTAGTCGATGAACTTCTTCAGGCGCTCGTGGTAGGAGGTCCCGTGCTTTTCGTCGATCTCGTAGGTGACGCTGTAGAGGGCGTTCATGGCGTCGAACCCCACGCAGCGCTGGTAGCAGCTCCCGGTCTCGTGGGAGATCAGACGGAGCATCTGGACCTTCTTGATCAGGTCGTCCCGGCTCTGGTGGATGTGGGTGAAGCGGTTGATCTTTTTCCCGGTCAGGTGGGAGGTCGCGGTCATGAGGTCTTCATGCTCCGGCTTCAGCGCCAGCTCGTAGGTCTTGGCCGCGGCGTTGATGTGGGGAATGAACGCCGGGTGCGCGGTCACGTCCTCCACCCGTTTCCCCCGGTAATAGACCACGTGGTTCAACTTCTTCAGACTGTTGATGTAATCCTCTTTGGTCTTGATCATCCTCAAACCCTTCCTGATTGCTGAGTTACTGGAATGCTGGGATACTCGGTTACTGGATGCCAGGACCTATTCCATCGAATCCGAGCAACCAGCATTACCATCAACTTTCTTTTTTATTATCTTCCCTTCAGGATGTTACTGGATATGACCAATCTCATGATCTCCGAGGTCCCCTCGTAGATCTCGGTGATCCGGGCGTCCCGGAAGTGGCGTTCCACATTGTACTCCTTGATATAGCCATACCCTCCGTGCACCTGAATGGCCTTGGTGGCGATCCGGCTGGCCGCCTCCGAAGCGAAGAGCTTGGCCATGGCCGCCTCTTTTTCATAGCGCTGCTTATGGTCCTTGAGAAACGCGGCCCGCAGGGTCAGCAGACGGGCGGCATCCAGCTCCGTGGCCATGTCGGCGATCATCCACTGGATGGCCTGGAGCTTGGAGATGGGCGCGCCGAATTGCACCCGGGTTTTGGAATACTCTACGGCTGCTTCCAGAGCCGCCCGGCCGATCCCCAGGGCCTGGGAGGCGATTCCGATCCGCCCTCCGTCCAGGGTGTTCATGGCCACGTAAAACCCCTGCCCCACCTGTCCCAGGAGGTTCTCTTTGGGGAGGCGGCAGTCCTCCATGATCAACTCCGCGGTTCCCGAGGCCTTGATCCCCAGCTTTTTCTCCACCGCCCCCACGGAAAAGCCCGGCGTTTTGCTGTCCACGAGAAAGGCGCTGATTCCCTTATATCCCTTGCTCTTGTCGGTCATGGCCATGAGCACGCAAGAGTCGGCCACGTTTCCGTTGGTGATGAAGTTCTTTTTCCCGTTGATCACCCACTGGTCGCCCTTGAGGACGGCCGTGGTCTTCTGGGCCGCTGCATCCGACCCGGCCTCCGGCTCCGTCAGGCCGAAGCAACCCAGTTTCTTCCCCGAGGCCAAGGGAGTCAGGAATTTCCGTTTTTGTTCTTCCGTGCCGAAGGTGTTGATGGGATCGCAGACCAGGGAGTTGTTCACCGACATGATGACCCCCACGCTGGCGCAGCCCCGGGAAATCTCCTCCATGGCCACCACGTAGGAGACGACATCCGCCCCCCCGCCGCCGTAGGTGTCCGGAATGGCAATTCCCATCAAGCTCAGCTCGGCCATTTTCTGGACGATCTCCGCGGGGTGTCGTTCGGTCTGGTCCAGTTCCTGGGCCTTGGGTTTGATCTCTTGGTCGGCAAAGTCACGGGCCATGGCTTGAACCATTTTTTGCTCTTCGGTCAATTCAAAATGCATCCGTCCGCTCCTTTCCTTGTTCGGCTTTTGGGGGCTCTAAAGGACATAACATTTCAATGGGTTCTGACAAACATATTCTCCCGTAACCGGCGCTATTGTAATAACTTCCCCCTAAAAATGTCAAAGATAATTTCTCCTTTTGGGCTTTTCGGTCCTAAGCTGGTTGGAGGTTGGGCCGATGCTTCTTGTGAGCAACACCCTCCCCCCCGAGGGAAGACCTTCAGTATTCCGGAAAGGTCAAAATCGGTGAGCCCCCCCGGCGTAGCCAAATGTTTGCTTTATGGAAATTCGCTAATTTTACCCTCTTTGGCCATGGTTTATATCCGGCGTTTTTTGCTCTCCCTCATTCAACTAATCATATTTATTTGCTTTTCGCCATGGATACAGAACAGGCCTTCCATTTCTTTCCAGATTTTTTCAGTCCGGGCCATTTTTGTTTTTACTCATTTCCAAAACCTTCTTAGATGATTGAATTTTTTTGGTTTTTTGACGATAAGGTTAGGAAAGAACCCAGGCATAGCGGGCAAGGTCCAGGCAGCCTGCAAACATTTTCCTTGACAAACATAGGAAACCAAAGGTATTTTTTCTACATGCCATTCAGGCATGGACCTTCCGTTTAGGCATGGACCTTGCATAAAAAATTATTAAAAATTATGGGGGTCAACGATGGGACGCAATAAAAAAACATTGATCACCGCGCTGGCAGTTCTATTGGGAATGGGGCTCTGGGGGGCGGTGGGCAAGACGAGTGCCCAAACCGGCCAAACCTTGGCCCTTTCAAGCCAAATGGCCCTGGATCGGGCTCGAGCCTGCGGCTTCGTCACCTCGCCACCAGTTCCCTACGTGGGGACCATCGTCGGCAGTCAGGATGCCAGCGGCCATCTGAGCGAAGGAGATTCCATTTATATTAAATTGGAACCCGGGAAACAGGTAAAACCCGGGGATCATTTGACCATCGCCCGCTTCTCCCAAGAAGTTAAGCACCCCGTGACCAGTAAAAAGTTTGGCCAGGCCCTTTATTTTCCCGGGCGGGTGGTCATACTGGACGCCAAAGGGCCAATCGTATCGGCCATGATCGAGAAGTCCTTTGCGACTGTCCTCCACGGTGATTTGATCATGGTTTCCCCGCCTTCCATCTCCCCGGCGCTACCGATCCGGATGCGGGATGGACTGCAAGGGGTCATCCTCGCCGCCGCCGAGGAAGTGGAAAACATATCGGAATCGGAGGTTGTTTATATCGATCGAGGGACTTTTGACGGGGTCATCGTAGG
The DNA here is from genome assembly GCA_963802665.1 of uncultured delta proteobacterium. GTDB lineage: Bacteria > Desulfobacterota > SM23-61 > SM23-61 > SM23-61 > SM23-61. The sequence goes on from CAWDJO010000020.1 coordinate 21,635, forward strand.
GGACCTCTTTTCCATCTATTCGCTCCCTTACTACACCAAAGAGGCGTCAGACAGCAATAATAAGCCTCTATGGAAGTCGGGTGAAGGGGTGGTGATCTACGTAACCCCGGAGACCTCAACCTTGCTGGTCACCCATTCCAACCAGGCCATTTACGCCGGGGATATTGTCGTTTCAGGCAAGGGGAAGTAACCGCCTAAGTCTTGATTCCCCCGGCTAGCGAAGCCCCCGGGGGGCTAGCGGACTCAGGGATTGTGGCGAAGAACTTTCCACGATCCCTTTTTTATTGAGTTTTCTTCCCATGCCGGCAAAGGATCTTTACTACTGGGTAGCGCTGTCCATGGCCCCTGGAGTGGGGAGCGTCCTGTTCAAGCGCCTCACGGAGGCCTTTGGAAGCCCGGAAGGAGTCTTCCGGGCCAAGGCCAAAGACCTGGAACGGGTTGAAGGAGTCGGCCCGCGGGTGATCGGGGCCTTGAAGCGATTTCACTGGAAGCCCCAGGTCGAAAAAGAGCTGATCTCGGCGGAAAAAATCGGGGCCCGGTTGGTGACCTGGACAGATGAGGAATATCCCTTCGGGTTAAAACAGATCTACGATCCGCCGCCCCTGCTTTATGTCCTGGGGGCGCTGAAACCCCAGGATCAAAGGGCCGTGGCCGTAGTCGGTTCCCGCTACCCCACGACCTACGGGGAAATGTTCGCTGAGCGAATCGCCCTGGGCTTGAGCCAGCGGGGCGTTACCGTGGTCAGCGGGTTGGCCCGGGGAGTCGATTCCGCGGCCCACCGGGGAGCCCTGGCGGCCGGCGGAAGGACCCTCGGGGTCCTGGGATGCGGAATCGATCTCATCTATCCTCCGGAGAACAAAAAATTGTTCGGGGAGGTGGAAGCCCAGGGGGCGATCATCTCCGAGTTTCCCCTGGGGACGCCGCCGGAGAAGGACCACTTCCCCATTCGCAACCGGGTGATCAGCGGAATTTCCATGGGAGTCGTCGTGGTGGAAGCCACCTTGCGCAGCGGATCTCTGATCACCGCCCGGTTTGCCCTGGAGCAGGGCCGGGAGGTCTTTGCCGTCCCGGGGAACGCCGATTCGGCCCGCAGCGCGGGGGCGAACCGTTTGATCCGGGAGGGGGCCAAGCTGGTTACCCGGGCGGAAGACGTCTTGGAAGAGATCCCCCTGCTTTCTTTGCCCGGCCCGCAGGAGCCGCCGCCCAAACCCAGGCTGACGGAGGAAGAGGCCAGGGTCTTTTCGGCGCTGGGCCCCCAGGCCCTGCACATCAACCAGGTGATCACCCGGAGCGGCCTTCCCAGCGCGCGCGTCTCGGCCATTCTCCTTTCCCTGGAACTGGCCGGGCATGTCCGGCAGCTGCCCGGAATGCGATTTATCAAAACAGGAATTTAACCACAGAGCACGCAGAGTTCGCAGAGGAATATAAATACAAAAAGTATCGGCCCAGCCAACGCCCAGAATTTTTTTTAAAAGAATCATTGACAGAAAAAAGTTTTTGGTTATTTTATTTGAGTCCCTCTGCGTTCTCTGCGCTCTCTGCGGTGAATCGTCTTTAAGGAGATGAAATGGCCAAGTCGTTAGTCATCGTCGAGTCTCCGGCCAAAGCCCGGACGATCTCGAATTACCTAAAGAATGAATACGTCATCAAGGCCTCGGTGGGCCACATCAAGGACCTTCCCGAAAGCCGCCTGGGGGTGGACATCGACAACGGGTTCAGCCCCGAGTACCAGGTCATCCAGGGAAAAGTCAAAGTCCTGAAAGAGATCAAAAACGCCGCCCAGAAGGCCAAAGAGGTGTACATCGCCACCGACCCGGACCGCGAGGGAGAAGCCATAGCCTGGCACATCGCCGAGGAAGTCCGCCGGCCCGGGGGAAACATCCATCGGGTCCTCTTCAACGAAATCACCGCCCGTAGCGTCCGGGAGGCCATGCTCAAGCCGGAGCGGTTGAATCAGAACAAATTTGAAGCCCAGCAGGCCCGCCGGATTCTGGACCGGCTGGTGGGATACATGGTCAGTCCGCTTCTCTGGGACAAGGTGCGCCGGGGGCTGAGCGCCGGGCGGGTGCAGACCGTGGCCGTCCGCCTCCTCTGCGAGCGGGAAGAGGAAATCCGCAAATTCGTCACCCAGGAATACTGGACCCTCGAGGCTTCTCTGGAGGGGAAGAACCCGCCCCCCTTCAAGGCTTATCTGTTGCGGATCGATTCGGAGAAGGCGGAAATCAGGAACGGAGCCGAGGCTCAATCCATCAAGAAAGACCTGGCCTCTCTTCCCTTCAGCGTCAAGCAGATCGAAAGGAAGGAGCGGCGCAAGAATCCGCCGCCGCCCTACATCACCAGCCAGCTCCAGCAGGAGGCCTGGCGCAAGCTGCGCTTCACGGCCAAGAAGACCATGTCCATTGCCCAGCGGCTCTACGAAGGAATCGAACTCGGCCAGGAAGGGCCCGTCGGGCTGATCACCTACATGCGCACGGATTCGGTGCGGATCGCCCCGGAAGCTTTGACCGCGGTCCGCCAATTCATCCAGGAGAAATTCGGCGCGGATTACCTCCCGGAGAAGCCGAATTATTACAAGAGCCGGAAGACCGCGCAGGAAGCCCACGAGGCCATCCGCCCCACCTCCATGAAATATGAACCCGCGGCGGTGAAATCTTTCCTGACCAAGGACCAGTCGGCTCTCTATGAGCTCATCTGGAACCGCTTCGTGGCCTGCCAGATGAACCCGGCGGTCTACGACCAGACCACGGTGGACATCGGGGCCGGGAAATATACCTTCCGGGCCACCGGTTCGGTTCTCCTCTTCCCGGGCTTCATGGCCCTTTACATCGAGACCGCGGAAGAGAACGGCGGGGGAGAAGATAAAGAAGGAAAGCTCCCCGAGCTGACCGAAGGCGAAGCCCTGAAGCTCCTCGAGCTCCTGCCCGAGCAGCATTTCACCCAGCCCCCGCCGCGATACACCGAGGCCACCCTCATCAAGGAACTGGAGGAGAAAGGGATCGGCCGTCCCTCGACCTATGCCGCGATTCTCGACAACATCCAGGAGCGGGAGTACGTGGCCAAGGAGAAGGGTCGATTATTCCCCACCGACCTGGGCTGCCTGGTGACCGACCTCCTGGTGGCCAATTTCCAGGATATCTTCGACGTCCAGTTCACCGCCCAGATGGAAGACGAGCTGGACAAAGTCGAAGAGGGGGAAATGAAGTGGACCCGGGCCCTGGAGGATTTCTACGACCCCTTCCAGAAGGACCTGGAAAAAGCCAAGGTGGAGATGGAGGACATCAAGTGGAAGGGGATCTCCACCGACCTCACGTGCGACAAGTGCGGCGCCCCCATGGTCATCAAGCTGGGCCGCCACGGGCAGTTCCTGGCCTGCTCCAATTACCCGGAGTGCAAGAACACCAAAGAGTTCCAGCGCAACGAGGCTGGTGAAATTCAGGTCGTGGAGGCGGAACCCGTGCAGGAAAAATGCGAAAAATGCGGCGCCCCCATGGTCATCAAGACCGGGCGGTTCGGGAAATTCCTCGCCTGCTCCAATTATCCCGAGTGCAAAAATACCAAGAAGATGATGGTCAACGGGGAGGGCAAGCTGGAGGTCGCCCAGGACGAGGTGAGCTCCGAAGTCTGTGAGAAATGCGGTTCCCCCATGTTGGTCAAGACCGGACGCTTCGGAAAATTCCTGGCCTGCTCCAAATATCCCGAATGCAAGAATACCAAGAGGATCGGGGGGACAGGCAAGGGGAAGGGGGAAGCCTCAAAACCGGACCCCACGGGGGAGGACTGCGAAAAATGCGGATCACCCCTGGTCTACCGGAAGGGCCGCTTCGGGACTTTCATCGCCTGCAGCAACTACCCGCGCTGCCGCTACACCCAAAAAATCGCCAAGGGCCAGGAGACTCCCGGGACCGCGGGAGAAACCAGCCAGGCCATCAAGCCCGAAGAGAAGAAACCGGTCCCCCAAAAAGGGGGAAAGAAAAAAGAAGGGGTGGAGAAAAAAGCCGGAAAGAAAAAGAGTTAACGAAGGATCACCGCTCCCTGGTCCGCGGAACTCACCTGCCGGGCATACATACCCAGAAACCCGCTCGTCTTGACAGGTTTGGGGTTTTGCCAGGCACGCCGGACCTCTCGCCACCTTGATGATCCCTTTTTCTGGCTCCCAAATCCCCCCTGGAGTCGGTCCTGCGAGCGATTTTGAATCGGCCGTGGGTTCTTCTCTTCACGGCGGCAAAGACCGGCGAGAGCTATTTCCCGCCCCTCACCTCCACCCCCGCGAGTTTCTCCAGGGGCCGGATCACCGCGGGATGGTACTTCTTGCTCTCTCCGCTGGCCCCGGCCAGAGTATATTGTTGCGCGGACAAGGCGCCGAAGTGCAGGGGAACGCGCAATTGATTCCCGGTGGAAAGGGCCAAGCCCAGATCTTTCAGCATATAGTCTACGGGAAAGACCCCTTCCTCAAACTTCCCTTTCATCACGTTGTTCTTGTAATGGTTCTGCAGGACAAAGCTGTTCCCGGACCCGCTGGAGAGGGCTTCAAAAAGGATATCCGCTTTCACTCCGGCCTTTACCCCCAGGACCATGGCCTCGGCCAGCGCGCAGGTCGTAACCGCCACCATGAGATTATTCACGATCTTGACCACTTCGCCGCTGCCGATATCCCCCACATGATAAATATCCGACCCCATGGCGGCGAGGATTTCTCGATGCCGGTCAAAGATTTCCTTTTTCCCGCCCACATAAATCACCAGCGTGCCGCCGACCGCCGCCGGGACCCCTCGGGCCACGGGGGCATCTAGCATTTCCACTCCCTTTCCCCCCAGAACGGCGGCGATTTCCCTCGTGGTGATCGGATCGATCGTGCTCATGTCGATCAGGATGGAACCCCTTTGAACGCCTTCCCCCACTCCCTTCTTCCCGAGGACAGCCTCCTTCACATGGGCGGATGCGGGAAGCATGGTGATGACCACCGGGCATTTCTCCGCCACTTCCTGGCAGGAGGCGGCCCTGGCTGCACCCGCGGCCAGCAAAGGTTCCATTCTTTCCGGAAGGACATCAAACACGGTGAGGCGAAAGCCCTTCTTGACCAAATTCTTGGCCATCGGTCCTCCCATGGCCCCCAATCCGATGAATCCGATCTTCTCCATCTTCAACCCTCCTGCAAAGATTGTCTGTCCTTTCAGGGATTAACCTTCCTTTCAAACACCCGCAAGTCAGGGTTCGGCAATACAGGATCCGCCCTATTTCTCAGCTTCCGCAGGGATCGGAAGCCCTTTCCAGATCACTGTTTGCCTTCCGGACTCCGTAGGGGCGATTCATGAATCGCCCCTCCTCCGCCCTCACCCCCCGGCACCCTGCACCCTATTTCACCAGCCATACTCCGACGACAATCAGCGCGGTCCCGATGACCCGGGAAACGGTGAGGCTTTCCTGAAGGATGAGCCAGCTGAGCAGAACCGTTATCAAAGGATACGTTGCCGTGATGGGCACCACCAGAGAAGCCCCTCCCAATTTCAAGGCATGGTAATAGGTCCACAGACCCAGGGCTCCTCCGCAGACTCCGCTCAGCCCGAAAAGAACCATCGTCCGGAGATCCATGGCTCCCATGCTTCCCAGCCGCCCGCTGCCGATTCCCACGGCCAGCAGAATCCCGGTCAGGATGAACTGCCGAATCATCATTCCGCTGAAAGGGCTGGTTTTCCCAAGGGCCAGCTTGTCGAAGATCGCCGCCATCCCCCAAAAAAGAGTCGTCAAGAACAGGAAAAGCATGAGTTTCATGGCCAGACTCCCTAAATTATGATCAAAAACGCAAAGCGCATAGAGCATAGCGCATGGCGCAACTAAAGAAAAGTCATGATTGGGAAAAGAAGAGGGGTCCGTACTCAACCGAGGGAAATCGTCATCGCGTGCCCGCGGAAGACGGGCATGGCAATCTCACCCCCTCCCCGCCCCTCCCCCCCCGAGAGGGAGGGTAAGGGTGGGGGGGATAAAAAAAGGGGTGATTCCTTCAGGAACCACCCCTTCGCTATGCGCCATGCGCTCTGCGCTCAGCGCCTTATGCCCATCAGAACGCCGCTTCCTGAATGGCCAGGGCGCTCCGGTTTCCTCCGAGGACCGTCGTGGCCTTGCCCTGGACCTGCGGAAGAATGTTGGTGACGAAGAACTCGGTGGCGTATATCTTGCCGCTGTAGTAGGCGGCGTCCGCCTGGTCCTCGATGACCTTGGCCTGGGCTTCGGGCGTGGCCGCTTTGGCCTTGTCGAAGAGGGCCTGGAGTTTCTCCTTGGCCACCAGGGACTGGTCCAGGAGGAGGTAGGCCAGCTGCACCTCCCCGAACATCTCCAGGAACGGTACGCATTGGAGCATCGGATAGAGCGGGTCTCCCGTGGCACGCCATCTTGGCGAAGTGCATGGCCGTGTTGACCAGCGAATTTTTGGCCTGCTCCAGCTGGGTCACGAAAGACCCCAGCGTCGGATGGGCTTTGTGCTTCTCCACAAATTCGTTGATCTCCTTCATCCAGCCCATGACCAGGGCTCCCTTTTTCCTACCCAGCTTTCGGCCTACCAAGTCCATGGCCTGGATGCCGTTGGTCCCTTCGTAGATGGAGGTGATCTTCACGTCCCGGCAGAGCTGTTCCACGGGATATTCGCCGCAGTACCCGTACCCGCCGTGAATCTGGATGGCCCATTCGGTCAGGCGGAAGGCCATGTCGGTGGAATAGGCTTTCACCACCGGGATCAGCAGATCGATGGTGTTTTCGCAGATTTCCTTCTCCTTCGGGTCCGTGGCCACCTTGGCCAGGTCGGCGTAGTAGGCCGTCTTGAAGATGAGGGCCCGGAGGCCTTCGGCGTAGGCTTTCATGGTAATGAGCATGCGGCGCACGTCGGGATGGTTGATGATCGTCACCCGGGGGGCGTTGGGGTCTTTCATCTTGCGGATATCCACCCCCTGAACTCGTTCCTTGGCGTATTTCAGGGCATACAGGTAAGCCAGGTTCCCCAGGGCGAATCCCTGCAGGCCCACGCCCAGGCGGGCTTCATTCATCATCTGGAACATGAGCTGAATCCCCTGTCCCTCCTGCCCCAGGATGTAGCCGTGGCATTTCCCTTCATCCCCGAAGTTCAGGGTGGCGGTCGCCGAGCCTTTCAGCCCCATCTTGTGTTCGATGCCGCCGCAATTGACATCGTTGGGTTCTCCCAGGGAGCCGTCCGCGTTGATGCGGACCTTGGGGACGATGAAGAGGCTCAGGCCCTTGACTCCCGGGGGAGCGTTTTCCGTGCGGGCCAGGACGGCGTGGATGATATTGGGCGCCAGGTTGTGGTCGCCCGCGGTGATGAAGATCTTCGTGCCCTGGATCAAATAATGATCTCCCTGCTTCTTGGCCGCGCATTTCGACGTCCCCCACGGCGCTTCCGGCCTGGGATTCGGTAAGGCACATGGTCCCGGTCCACTCCCCGGCGTACATCTTTTCCAGGTACGTTTTTTTCTGCTCCGGGGTCCCGAAACTCTCGACCAGGTTGGCACAACCCCGGGTCAGCCCCGGATAGGTGGTGAAAGAGCAGCATGCTCCCACGAACATTTCCGCAGCGGCAAGGGCCACGGAATCCGGTAGCCCTTGTCCTCCCGCTTCCGCTTCCACCGACGCGGCGATCCAGCCCCCCTCACAGTATTTCTTGAAGGCCTCATGGAAACCCACCGGAACCTTTACTTTCCCTTTTTCGTAAGTGCATCCTTCCTTGTCCGAAACGGAATTTAAGGGGGCGATGACTTCCGCGGAAAGCTGGGCGGCCTGGTCCAGCACCATGTCAAAAGTCTCCCGGGAGAAGTCTTTGAATTTGTCGAACGTGCACAGTCTTTCGATCCCCAGCCATTCGTAGAGGATGAATTTCATGTCTCTCATGCTGATCGGGAAAGTTCCGTTGCTCATGGCTACCTCCTTGTGCGGGTTGATATGCCTGTAATCGGGTGCTTTTCCCCGCATTTTAGGAAAATTTCCAAGGGATTGTCAAGAAAATTCGTATTCAAACTATTCGTGCCCGTAGTAAATTACCGGACCGCCCGAACCTTATTGAAATCGAAATAATATCAGTATGTTACTCATTATGGCCAAAAGGTGGAGAATCAGAGGATGAATTCTTTCAAGGCTTTTCCCTTAAACTGCAAGTTTTTTCCTTGTCCATTTCTTAAGATTTAAATATAAGTAGATGCTGAAGAATTCCTGAAATGGGGCCCCGTGCCCTATTGGACAAACCAATATCTAATTTCTCTTTCGGGTCATGAACCGTCATGGAAGCAGCCGCAATCCGAAGTGCGAAAGTTGAGGATTCCCCGCAAATCGCCGCGCTTCTGGGACAGCTTGGCTACCCCAGTGAATCTGAGATTGTCAGGAAAAAGATTTCCCTTCTTTCTTCCGGCGGCGCAGACAGAATTTGGGTAGCCGAGTTCCAGGGTAAGGTCGTGGGCCTCCTGGCTTTCCATCTGACTCCCCTTCTCCATGTCTCCGGAAGTCTGGGAAGAATCACCGCCGTGGTGGTGGATGAAAGATTCCGGGGAAAAGGGATCGGGAAACAGCTGATAGAAACGGCCGAAAGGTGGGCTTGGGAGAGAGACTGCACCCGAATCGAGGTCACCAGCGGAGAACAGCGTGCCCAGGCCCATCAATTTTACCAGGACCTGGGATACGCGCTGGAAGCCAAACGATTCACCAAAAGGAAAACAAAATGAAGGTTCCCTTCCTAGGGAACGGGATTCATCAAATGAAATTGGAAAACGAGATGGGGGTTGAGAATCAGTTCGATCAGCATTTGACGAAATCCGAGCGCCGAATCCTGGGCCGTCTGACCACTCCGAGTAATATCCAGACCTTCCTGGATGAACTGGCTTATTCCATCGAAGAAACCTACCGCTGCCCCCTCCGGGTTCTGCGGGATCGAGTGGCTCACTGCTATGACGGGGCGTTGTTTGCCGCCGCCATGCTCCGCCGCCTGGGACAACCTCCCCTGATCCTGGAGATGCTTCCCAACCACCGGGACGACGACCATCTCCTCGCCCTCTTCAAGCGGGACGGCCACTGGGGAGCGGTGGGCAAATCGAATTTCGTGGGGTTGAGATTCCGAGAGCCGGTCTACCGAACGCTGCGCGAACTGATCATGTCCTATTTCGAGCAATTCTACAACGTGGAGCGGGAGAAAACCCTGCGCGGGTACACGCTTCCCCTGAATTTAAAGGCCTTCGACCGGCGCGGGTGGATGGTGAAGGACGAACCCCTGGACTGGATCGCGGAGAAACTGGACCGGATGAAGAGAGTCCGGCTGCTCACCCCCAGGATGGTAAAGCGCCTTTCCCCCCTGGACGCCCGGGCTTATCAAGCCGGGCTCTTGGGGACGAACCAAAGGGGGCTTTATCGGCCCGGCCCCAAAGACTGAATTCTCTCTTTCCCCAGGGAGATGGAAGTCCAAGAAAGATCCGGGGAAATAAGGAGGGTAGAAGATGGTGAATTCCGCCCGTGATTTTATCGGGTATGGAGGAAGCCCGCCCAAGGTGGAATGGCCCGGCGGAGCACGGATCGCTCTGAATATGGTGATCAATTATGAAGAGGGATCAGAGATGGGAGCGGTCGAGGGCGACCGGCAGCGCGAGATGCAGGCCGAATGGACCTACCCCGCGAAACCCGACGAGCGGGAACTGGTCAATGAATCGATGTTCGAATACGGGAGTCGAGCAGGCGTCTGGCGCATCATGCGAATCCTGGATAAATACGACGCCACCTGCACCATTTTCGCTTGCGCCTTGGCTCTGGAACGGAACCTTGAGGTCGCCCGGGCATTTGTCGGGCATGGATACGACATGGTCGGGCACGGGTACCGGTGGGTACCCCACTACGGCATGAGCGCGGAGCGGGAGCGGGAGGAGATTCGCAAGACCCGTGAATCGATCCAGAGAACCACGGGGCAGCGGATCCTGGGGTGGTTCACCCGGCCGCTGCAGACTCCTGATACCCGGCGAATCCTGGCCGAAGAGGGTTTTCTCTACGACAGCGGGGCCTTCAATGATGACCTGCCATATTTCGAAAAGGTGGGGGACAAGTCCTTTCTGGTCGTGCCCTACTCGCTGGATCAGAACGACATCCGCTTCTGGAAAAATCAGATGTTCACCGCCAACGATTTTTTTGAATACCTGCGGGATGCCTTCGATACTCTCTACGAGGAAGGGGCCACCCGGCCCAAAATGATGTCGGTGGGGCTGCACAACCGGGTCATCGGCCGGCCCGGCCGGGCTCAGGGGCTCGACCGTTTCCTGGCCCACGTCCGAAAATTCCCGGGGGTCTGGATCGCCAACCGCAATGCGATCGCGAAATTCTGGCTGGAAAACTACGCCCCCCATCCCGCGGGCTTCACCCCTGATCCGAAAAAAACTTGAAGAGTCTCTCGTTCAACTCGGCGTCGATTTCTCCCTTCTCCACTTTCTGGAAGAAAAGCTTCTTGAGGGGATCGAGCAGCTTCCGGGTGAATTCCCGGCCGAAACCCGGGTCCTTGTACTGGAAGAAGGGGTCCATGTAGGTAAAGACGGAGTAGAAGAAGTTTCCGAACAAGTAATTGCGGTCGAGGACGCCGAAGGTGACCAGAGGGATCACGTCGGTCACGTTCACCCAATCGGGATAGAGGGTGCGGTCTCCGATCAGCTTGATCTGCGGCTTGCCGAAGGCTTCCACCGCCAATTTGGTGTAATCGCTGATCATGGGGTCCAGGCCCATCTTGGCCGCCCCGACCCAGTCGGCCGCCACCAGATCCTCGCTGCCGATGATGGTCTCCGTTAGGTTCGGCTTCTTGTCGGCGAAGATCCCGAAGGGACCGTCGGCGCTGATATGGGCGTCGATCAGGCCGAAGTGGATGGGGAACCGTTTGATGAACTCGATGGTGGTGCTGAAGATATCCCGTTTGTGGTGGTACTCCAGGAACTTGTTCTCCATGGGCAAAGCGCCGTAGATTACCTTGATGGCCAGAGTATAGCGGGAGTAAGGGTGGGTCTTGTTCTTGGCGAAGGCAATCCGGAAATCGGCGTTCTTCCACTCCCGGTTCACCCAGTGCTTCCCCAGCTTTCCGGCGAATTCATATTCTTCCAAGTCTTCCGAAAGGTCTATGACCCGGTAGTTCTTCTCCGTCAGCCCGATATGCCGCGCCACGGTCTTCACTTCCCGGTTGGTGAAGAAGGTCCCGTAGGTGCTGCGGGCTTCGGCCACGGCCAGGTTGCGGTATCCCCGCTCGTAGCATCCGGTCGACCAGATGTTCGACCAACTGGGGGTCGGTGTAGGTGGAATGATCCTTGGTGGAGTACATGAACATGAAATTGGGTTTGACGATGATGAAAAAATCTTCTTTGCTCTTCCCCGATTTCTGCCAGGCCGCATCCAGCTTCGGAAAGAAGCCGGCAGCCTCCAGGACCTTGTCCAGGGCCTTGAATTTATCCGGGTCCTTGATGGAGGCTACGGTCACCACCCGGTCCGGAGTTGATGCTTCCCAGGTTGAGGGTGTCCATGTCTTCTTCCATGGCCAGGTATAAGTCGCCCTTTTTATCCCGCAGGGAAACGACCCGCCGCTGGAAGACCCCGGTGGGGAAATGGTCGTTGTTGAGCTCCAGCAGGTTGTCATCCACGGTCTGGAAGGTTTTTCCTTCGGATGGCTTCCAGATTTTTGCCCCCTGGTCATCGATCTGCAGGTCGAGCGTGACCAGGCGGCCGATGATCTTGCCGAGTTCCTGCTCAATCCGGTCGATCACCACATCCTTCCGGTTGCCCCGCAGAACATCCGAACGCACCTTCACGTAAAGAGTCCTGGTTTCCGGAGAAAGGGCGCAGAAATAGTTGTAATAGAGCTTCGGCCAGCGGATATTCGAGAAGAGCGCCTTTTCCGCCTCCCCCAGCGTCTTTTCCCCGACCAGAGAATATTCCTTGGAGCCGGTTTCATCCTGGAGGGTGATCTTTCCCTCCCTCACCTTCACCCGGTGGGGGGTCATGTGCCATCCCAGGCTCTCCAGCTGGGGATGCCATTCCCGAATGTCTTCCAATAACTCATGGGGAATCATCTTCTGGTACTCAGGGTTCACGCCGAAGGGAAGATCCACGGGATCATACTTTTCATAATCAAAGCGGATCTCGATTCGAGCCTGGACCTTTCGCAGGTGAGCGGGAAGATGCGTTTTATGAAGCTCACTCCGGTACAATTGATACCCCTCCCGGATCTGGTAGAGCGGTCCCTGGTATTGGTAAGTCCCGTCCTCCACATCCAGGTCCAGTCCGCTGATATCCCGGTCCGTCAGGGCATATCTTTCCCAGGTCCCATCTTCCTTTTTTATGATCAGGGCTGCATCCCAGAAGACCTCTTCATCCCCCCAGGGAAAGTCCTTGTCGTGGATGCCGGAGAAGAAGAAGAACTCCCGTTCCCCTCCCCCGCGGGCGGCGAGCTTTCCCCGCAGGACCAGGTTTTCGTACTCGCTGTGGTAAAGGGGGCTGATCTTTTTGAAGTAAGTGTCGCGGATCTCTCCGTAGCAGAAGGAGAAGAACTGGGAGACGGCTTTGAATTTGGCGATCAGGGAACTGGTGTTGGTGACGGTGAAGGAAGCCAGCATGGAAGGAAGGCTCTGCACGCGGAAATGGAGAATGCCGGATCCAAAAAAGGGACTGTCGGTTGAGTCTCCCCGGTAAATCCGGGTGAAAAGCTTGGTCATGTCCTCCATCAGATCGATCTTCGGGTCATCAAAGATTACCTTGTAACCGTAAAGGAAATAGTCCTGGCCGTCCTTCCCCGTGAAGCCGAAGGAGTAAGTCATGTGCCGCTTCGCCGTTGCCGGATCGGGGCGGAAGAGGCCGAAAAGGCCGCTGCGGATGGGAAGGTCCTGCCCGAGGGGCGGGTAAGAAAGGGTGCCGGTCAGCCGGGCTTTGCGCCCGGAGAGCTTGGTGAAGTCGTCAACATCTTCGATATGAATGGTTACCTCGAAGGACAGGGGGGTATTCCCTTCTTCCCCCAGCTTTTCCCCCTGCTCAAAATCCGTCTCCCCTTCGGCCAGATAGCCGGACATCTTTTCCGAGAAACGGAGGCCGATCTTATCTTTGGTACCCATTTTTCCCCTCCCTCTGGAAAGGGTTCACCCTTCAGGCCAGAACCTTCCGAACATAGACCCATCCTTAAGAAGATAGAAGGATTTGCCCATCTTGCCATCCCTCTTGGATAATAATCCCATCTTTTCTAGGAGAATTTTTGTGTTCATGCCGGCAGGAAGAATTGTAGGGGCGGTTCGCGAACCGCCCTTACAACCAGGGTTCAACGTAAGGGGCTGCTGCTATCACCTGAATCTGCAACGGCTGGGAGGAAAACAATTTGTCAAGATTTGATTATTCCCACGGCGCCGGATGGGCCACCAGCCGGGCGCCCTGGTGGGCCTGTTCGGCGTTCACCGCAAACAACCCGAGGATTCCCGGAGCGGGCTTCATCTTTGGGGGCTTCCAGCTCGCCTTCCGCTTTTTCCATTCTTCGTCGGATACTTCCGCGCTCAGGGAGCGGTCCGGAAGGCTGATGGAGATTATATCCCCGTTCTTGAGCAAAGCCAAGGGGCCGCCCACCGCGGCTTCGGGAGAGACCTGGCACACCCCCAACCCCCGGGCAAACCCGGAGAAGCGGCCGTCGGTCACGACCGCCAGTTTCCCTTCCAGTCCCATCCCCACCACGGTGGCCAGGAGGGCATAGGTATCCGGCATCCCCGGCGCGCCCCGGGGTCCGGCATACCGGACGACAATGACCTCTCCCTCTTTCACCTTTCTGGATTTCAAGGCCGCTTTTGCTTCTTCCTGGGAATTGAAGCAGCGGGCGGGCCCGCGGTGGAAAGGAATGGTGTTGTTCAGCATCCGGGCCAGGGAGCTGATGGGGGCCAGGTTGCCTTTGAGCACGGCAATTCCGCCGTGCGTCAGGAGGGGGTTCATTCAGGGAAAGGATGGAGCGCCTCATCCTTTTCAGCATAGGCTCGCCTGCCTGTATCCAGTGCTTCAGGGTTCTCCCGTCAACTCCCCTCGCCGAGAGATGGAGGAGGGGTTTCAGTTCGGCCAGCACCCCCGGTATTCCCCCATCCTCATGGAGGTCAGGAAGGAAATACTTTCCCACCGGCGCCACATTGGAGATGCAGGGGGTGGTCCGGCTGAATTCATCCACCTTTTCGATGTGAATGTGCTTTTCCAGGCCCAGTTCCCGGGCCAGGGCGAGGATGTGGAGGACTCCGTTGGTCGACCCTCCCAGGGCCATGCAGACCCGCAGCATGTTCTCCAGGTTCTTCGGCCCCATAATTGCCCTGGCCGTTTCTCCCTTGAAGACCATGCGAACGATGGCCTCCCCGGAAGCCTTTCCCAGACGCAGCCTTTCGGCCGATACCGCGCGGGCCGTGGCGGCAAAAGGAAGGGTCATGCCCACGGCTTCGGCCAGGCACTGCATAGTGTTCGCCGTGCCCATGATCGAGCAGGCCCCGGGGGAGGGACAGACGACGTCTTCCAAGAGCTCTATTTTCCGGAGGTCTGCCTTCCCTTGAGGAAGGGCACCGAAAACCATCTCATCCAAGTCTGACAGAGTAACCTTTTTACCCTCGCAGGTCCCAACCTCCATGCACCCGCCCGGAAGGATGATACAGGGGAGGTCCAGGCGGGCCGCCGCCAGCAGGGCCCCGGGCACCACCTTGTCGCAGGAGACCAGGATCACCAGCCCGTCGAAGATCTGCTGCTCGACGATGGCTTCGATGTCGAAGGCCAGGAGGTCCCGGGTGGGGAGATCATAGCGCATCGAGGGTTCACCCAGGCTGGCCGTGGGACACTGGGAGATGGCGGTGAACTCCAGGGGAGTCCCGCCGGCCTTCCAGATGCCGTCCCTCACCGTGCGGGTCAGGTGGTCCAGATTGTAATGCCCGGGGCAGACTTCCCCCCACGTGTTCACGATGGCAATGAGGGGCCGTTTCATGTCGTCCGTCGTGTACCCCATGGCTTTGTAAACCGCACGGCGGTGGGCGCCGGCGGGGCCGTGGTAGTACTTTTGCGTTTTCCAGGTGGGCTTTTTAGGCATGGAATGTTTCTCCTTTTGATAGGCAGCAGAAAAGTTCGGAGACCTGTAGGGGCGGTTCGCGAACCGCCCCTACTTCTTTTGATCGATCAGATGAAGGGCCGCATCCAGCCCCAGGAAATAGACCTGGATTCCCAGTCCCATGATCACCCCCTGGGCGGCTTCGGCGATGACCGAGTGAATGTCCCTCACATAATGATTGGACAGGTGCACCTCCACGTAAGGAATGCTAACCCCCTTCACCGTATCCCCGATGGCTTTGCCGCTGTAGGTAAACCCTCCCGGGTTCATTACCAGAGCATCTACCTTGTCACGATAGGCTTTGATAATCCGGTCGATACATTCCCCCTCCGAATTGGTGTAAAAGATCTCCAGGTCAAAGCCTTTCTTTTTTGCGTAATCGAGGAGCATGCGGTCCAGCTCGGCGGCGGTGGTCTTCCCGTATACTTCCGGCTCCCGCACCCCCAGAATGTTCATATTGGCTCCCTGAATGATAAGAATCTTGGGCATAGGTCCTCCCATTACTTCTTCAGAATTTTTTTGAATTATCCCACGGGCGGGGGAAGACTTCAACAATTACAAAGTGCCTAGAATTCGGAGTGCCTAGAGTGCCTAAAGTGAAATCCGACGCAACTGGGTTGTCACGAGCTGCAGTTCTGTCTATGAAAGAATGCTACCCTTATAGAACTGTTTTTAACTCAAGGCACTCTAGGCACTCCGAACTTTAGGCACTCTTCGCTACTCATAGTCGAATCGAAATATTTGTGTTATAAAAGAACAATACTCTTGCAAGAGAAAGAAAGGGAGGGAGATCGATCCATGCCGGATCTAAGCGTCAAAATCAAGAATGTCACCCTGAAAAACCCCATCATCATCGCCTCGGGCACTCCCACGTATGGCCCAACCAACGTGAAAAAATGCATCAAGAGCGATGCCGCGGCCTTCGTCACCAAGACCCTCTGCTACACGGAGTGGCTCCAGAAACAGCCCCGCCCCCGGTGGCATGTGGAACATCCGGAAGCGATCGAAGACGGAGGATATTTCTCTCTCTACTCTACCGAGCGGCTCAATCCTACCCCTCCGGAAGAATACGCCCGCAAAAAGATGAGGGAATATGCCAAGGAAGCCCATGACTTCGATGTGAAGGTCATCGCTTCCATCGCCGGCACGGACCCGGAAACCTGGGTCAAGTTGACGGACCTCGCCACGGAGAACGGCGCGGACATGATCGAACTCAACCTCCAATGCCCCCACGTGGAAAAGGGGCAACCCACCGGAATGGTAGCGGGGAGAGATCCTGAACTTTGTTATTCCATCCTGCAACTGGTCAAAACTAGGACCCCCCTTCCGATCATCGGCAAGGTGCTCGGCGAAGGTGTGGACCCGATCAAAGTTGCCTCCCGCATGATCGATGGTGGGGCCGATGCGGTGCTCTTAACCGGAAGATACCAGGGGCTGCTTTTGAACATCGAGACCGAAAAGCCCATCCACTGGGGAGGCATGGGAGGATACGGCGGATTCTGGCAGGCTTCGATTACGCGTAAGTGGCTGGTTCGCGCCTCGGAGGCCAACTTGAAAGCCCCGGTGATCGGGGGCGCGGGAATCGGAAGTTATGAAGACGTCATTTCCTACATCCTCTGCGGGGCCTCCTCCGTTCAGGTCTGCACAGCCGTCATCGTTTACGGCCACAAGATCATCAAGCGCTGGCTCCGGCAGATTTCGGGCTGGATGGATGCCAAAGGATATTCTTCCATCGCTGCCTTCTCCGGGCGGGCGGTGAAGAACATCATTCCGCCGAGTCAAATACCGGGAGACACTCCCTATGCCTCGCGCATCGACCCGGACTCCTGCCAGAAGTGCCTGAGGTGCATGGAGGCCTGCCCCTACGACGCCATATCGGTGGTGGATAAAAAGCTGGTGGTGAACCTGGAGAAATGCGACGGCTGCCGCCTCTGCGCGGCCCTCTGCAGCCAAGGCGCCGTGGAATTTTTTAAAAGATAATATTATTGGACACAGATGAACACAGATAAATGCCTAAAGTTCGAAATGCCTAAAGTGCCTAAAATTTAAATTTATCTTTTATCCCTGTTCATCCGCGTTTATCCGTGTCCCATTCATTCTTTTTTCTTTGAGTCTTTTTCCATTATTAAATCTGTGTTCATCTGTGTTCATCTGTGTCCCATTAAATTTCTTTTCAGTTTGTGACGTGGAGGAAAGGAAGTGGCCACTTCGGTCGCCATCGTCAAAGGGAAAAACGGGAAAGACCTGAAGGAAGTGCGGAAGATGATGGCTGAGCTTTTTTCGCTCATCGGCCCGGCGCCGAAGATCATTCCGCGGGGAAGCCGCGTCCTCATCAAGCCCAACCTCACCGCCGAGGAAAACCTCTGGGAAAGGGGAATCCTGACGGGGCCGGTCTTCATGCAGGCCCTGGTGGAAGAAGTGCAGAAGGCCAGGCCGGAAGAAGTGATCATCGCCGAAGCCATAGCCGTAGGGTTGAACACCAAGAAAGCCTTCGCGGCCAACGGATATGAGGAAATGGCCCGCGCAACGGGAGCCAGGCTTCTCGACCTCTACGACGGCGAATTCGAGGAAATCAAAACCCCCGCGGGGGGTTTGCTGAAAAGCGTCCGGGTTTCCAGGGAGGTCCTGCGGGCTGATTTCTTCATCAACGCCCCGGTGCTCAAGACCCACTTCGCCAGCACCCTCACGGCCGCCATGAAGAATTTAAAGGGAACTACAACGTACGATGAAAAGAAGCGGTTCCATTACCTCGGCCTCAACAAAGCCTTTACGGAGCTGAACGCGGTTTTGAAACCCCACCTGAACGTGGTGGACGGGCTTATTGCCATGGAGGGGGATGGGCCGATCGCCGGGACCCCCGTCGGGTTGAATATGCTCATGGCCGGGACCGACGCCGTGGCCGTGGATACCATTGCCGCCCGGATCATGGGAATTGACCCAACGGAAGTTCTGTCCCTTTGTTTGGCTCAGGGTATGGGTTTGGGCGTATGGGATGAAAAGGACATAACGGTCCTGGGAAGATCTATCGAAGAGGTTCGCCGTCCCTTTACCCGCGCCTGCGCTCCGCTCGCGGTCGATTCGGAAAAAGTTCGCTTCCTCAATGGTCAGGCCTGTAATGCCTGTCCTAACGGCCTGCGAATTGCCATGGGGCGCTTAAAAGCCACCGGAATCTCCTTGGAGGAGCTCCCGGCGGTGGAGATCAGCATGGGCTACGAAGCCCGCCTTTCCGGATCCGCGGGTTACGTCCAGTTTCCCATCGGAAACTGTCAGAAACAATACAAACACCTGCCCAACTACGTCCCCGGCTGCCCTCCCCCCGCTTTTCTCATGGGAGACCAGATCCGGGAGATCATGGGGATTCCGAGAAGGTTCGGGCCGAAGAAGGACTTTATAATGGAATAACCGAATGCGGAGTGCGGAATGCGAAATGCGGAATATTTCATATTCATAAGACGTTCTTATTTGTTTTTCACGCTTCATCCGTGTTTATCCGCGTCCCAATAAAAGCCGTGAGGCGTTAGTAGTGAGGGGTGAGGGGATAAAGGGGGAGAAGGGGTTTTTATCTTGAATTTTAAGCCATTATTTAATCTGTGTTTATCTGTGTTCATCTGTGTCCAATATAAAATTTTTAGTTGCGGCTGTGCCGCCCTCTGTTGATCTATGTCCCATTAGGTTTTTATCTAATTCCGAATTCCGCATTCCGAATTCCGCATTTTAAAAAAGCCGGAGGCTTTTATGGAAGACTACCCCATGGCCATGGTCACCGCTCCCGGGAAGGTTGAATTTGTCAAGAGGACCCTCCCCCCGCTGGGAGAGCATGACGTCCTGCTTCGAGTCAGAGCCTGCGCCATCTGCGGGGGAGACCTCCACATCTACAAGGGGAAACATCCCTTGGCCTCTCTTCCCATGGCCATCGGTCATGAACTGTCCGGAGAGGTGATCGAGATCGGCAAATCCGTTTCCCGGATCTCACGGGGGGACCGGGTCGCGGTGGAACCCGTGATCCCCTGCGGGAAGTGCCACTTCTGCCTCCGGGGAGAATACCATTTATGCCAAGACATCCAGTACCAATATGCTGCCGGGCAGGGCGGATTTACTCCCTTCTTCGTGGTCGCGGAGAATTGGGTCCATCGCCTCCCGGATTTTCTATCCTTTGAAGAGGGGGCCCTTCTGGAGCCCCTGGCCGTGGCCGTCCACGCAGCCCGCAGGGCTCAGATCGAGATGGGCCACAGGTTGGCCATTTTCGGGGCGGGCGGAATTGGAATCCTGCTTTTGCAGGTGGCCAGGGCCAGCGGCGCGGCCAAAGTTTTCATCACTGACCTTTCCGAGCACCGGCTGAAAACCGCCGAATTTTTCGGGGCCACCCTGGCCCTTCATTCAGGAAAGGAAGACCCGGTAAAGAGGATTCTCCAGGAGACGGGAGGGCTCGGCGTGGACCGGTCTTTTGAAGCCGTGGGCCTGCAGACCACCCTGCAGCAGGCTGCCGCTTCATTAAGAAAAGGGGGAATCGGTGTACTGATCGGCTTATTTGAAGACCCCCACCGGGTCGTTTTCCCGGTCAACCTCTTTGTCCAGCGGGAAATCGAGATCCGGGGCAGCCGGGGCTACTGCTGGGACTTCCAGGTGGCCATGGAATTTCTCCGGAATAAGAGAGTCAAGCTCAAGCCCTTGATCTCCCACCAACTTCCCCTGGAGGACCTGCCCAGGGCTTTCGAAATCCTCCTGGACCCGGAAGAAGAAGCCAACAAAGTAGTCATCCAGACCTGAATTAAGATCCCGCCAAGCGCATAGAGCAGAGCGCATGGCGATAATAAAAAATTGCATTCGATTTCCCTGGTCGGACGGTGGCCTATCGGTCCTGGCCGATTCCCGGAAGGGCGAGCAGGTTGCCGGAAAGCGGGCGATGATGAACAAGGAAGGCGGGTAACTGGGTGGTGGGGCTTTTTGCCGGGGTTTTTTTTCGGCCCCTTAGCCTAACCCCCACGGAGTGAGAAGCTGGGAGCAAGAAATAGCCCTGAGGATTTGGGGGGCGAAAGGCATTTCCAGAATGGGACGAAGGAACATGGGTCATTGGCACCATCTGAGCGCCAGCGAAGTGCTGGCCCATTTCAAGAGTAATGATGAAAGGGGCCTGAATCGGACGGAGGCGATTCGCCGCCTCGCGGAGTACGGACCGAATGAACTTCAGGGGGCGCGACGGGTTTCCCCTTGGGCCATTCTATTCGAACAGTTCAAGAACCTTCTGATCCTGATTCTGCTCTTTGCGGTTGTCCTCTCGGCCTTTCTCGGCCATGGGATCGAGGCTATCGCCATCGGGGTCATCGTTTCCTTCGCCGCCCTGCTCGGTTTTATCCAAGAATACCGGGCTGAACGAGCGATCGAAGCCTTGAAGGAAATGGCCGCACCAACGGCGACCGTGATCCGGGACGGCAAGGAAGAGGATATCCCCTCACGAGATCTCGTCCCCGGCGACGTTTTCCTCATCAAGGCGGGGGACCGCATCCCCGCTGACGCGCGGTTGATCGAGACAGCTAACCTGAAAGTCGAAGAGGCTGCGCTCACCGGCGAATCCGTGGCGGCGGAGAAAAATACCGCTCCCCTGATCCGGGGAGAATCAGCCATCGGCGATCGAAAGAACATGGTCTATGGAGGCACCCTTGTCGCCTATGGCCGCGGCCGGGGAGTTATTGTTGCCACCGGTATGCAAACCGAATTCGGCAGGATCGCCCAACTCCTCCAGACGGTCGAAACGGGCGAAACCCCCCTGCAGGCAAACCTGGATAAAGTGGGCCGCCTCCTGGCCCGGGCCGCTATAGCGGTCGTTCTTCTCATCGTGGGACTGGGCCTGGTCCGGGGCCAACCCCTCCTGGAAATGTTCATCTTCGGCATCGCCCTGGCAGTGGCCGTGGTACCAGAGGCGCTGCCGGCCGTCGTCACCATATCCCTGGCCCTCGGCGTACAACGGATGGTCAAGCGCAATGCCCTGATCCGTCGCCTGCCGGCGGTGGAGACCCTCGGCGCCACTTCCGTCATCTGCTCCGACAAGACGGGAACCCTGACCAAAGATGAAATGACCATCCGCAAGATTTTCGTTGCCGGCCAGATGGTGCAGGTGTCCGGATCGGGTTATGACCCCCAAGGAGAATTCACCCGGGATGGTTCTATCATCGAGCCATCCGGTCCGCTCCTATCGTTATTGCGTGCCGGTGCGCTCGCTTCCGACGCCCACCTGGTTCGAACCGACGGAGGCGGTCCCTGGCGCATCAAGGGGGACCCTACCGAAGGGGCGCTGGTTGTGGCAGCGGCAAAAGCGGGACTGCGCAAGACCGAGCTCGAGGCCCAATTCCCCCGGGTGGATGAGATTCCCTTCACCTCCGAGACCAAGCGAATGACGACGCTGCATCGAACGCCCGATGGCCTTACGGCTTACTCGAAGGGCGCACCGGAGGTCATCCTCAACTCCTGCTCGCGACATTTGACCGAAGCCGGTGAAATGCCGCTCGACGTGGCGGAGAGAAAGGAAATTCTGGATGGGGAACGGCAGATAGCCGGCGAAGCCATGCGTGTGCTCGCCTTGGCCTGCAAACCTAGTGCCTCTCTGAAAAACGCCGAGCAGGAAATGGTCTTCCTGGGATTGGTGGGGATGATCGATCCACCTCGCCCGGAGGCCAAAGCCGCCGTTCAGACCTGCGAGCAGGCAGGGATCAGGGTAGTGATGATCACCGGAGATCATCCGCTTACCGCCCGGGCCATTGCCAGGGAATTGGGAATTCTCAAGAGCGGCCGCCTCGTCACCGGCGTGGAACTCGAGACGATGAGTGAGGCCGAACTGGAGCGCGGGGCGGAGAATATCGAAGTCTACGCCCGGGTCTCCCCTGCCCACAAACTTCGGGTCGTCGCCGCCTTGCAGAAGAAGGGTCATTTTGTGGCCATGACCGGCGATGGGGTGAACGATGCCCCGGCCCTCAAGAAAGCTGACATTGGGATTGCCATGGGGATTACCGGGACGGACGTCAGCAAAGAAGCCGCGGACATGACGCTCACCGATGACAATTTCGCCTCCATCGTTGCCGCCGTTGAGGAAGGGAGGGGCGTCTTCAGCAACATTAAAAAGTACATGATGTACTTGCTGTCCTCCAACATCGGTGAAATCCTCTTGATCATGGGCGCTACCCTCTTGGGCCTACCCTTGCCGCTCAGCGCTGTCCAGATCCTTTATATCAACCTGGCCACCGACGGGCTGCCCGCCTTGGCCCTTTCCGTGGACCCACCCGAAAAGGATCTGATGCGCCGCAAGCCGAGAAATCCCCGGACCGGCATCTTCACCCGTCCGGTGGTCACCCTGATGGTTGTTGGCGGGCTGTGGTCGGCGGTAGTCAACCTGGGGCTTTTTGCCTGGCTGTTGGACTCGGGTCGCAGTCCCAAAGAGGCCATGGCGATGATCTTTGTCACTCTGATCCTAATCGAATTCTTAAAGGCTTATACTTTTCGTTCCGAGCGGAACTCCGTATTCGACCACCCGTTTTCCAACCGGTGGCTCAATAGGGCTATTCTGTGGGAGTTGACCCTTCTGATCCTTGTCCTTTATGTTCCTTTCCTGCAGCTTCTCTTTGGAACCTTCAGTTTGACCTCCATGGATTGGGTCCTCGTAGGCTGTCTGGCCTTAACGGTGCTGCCCGTACTGGAATTGGCCAAGGGGATGATCCGGCGAGGATATTTCGGCAAATTGGATTGATCCAAGAGGGAGGGTTAAAAAATGCAGGGCCGTTCCCCCGGCCAGGCGGGAATATAGGCAAGCACCTTGGCTGGCCCTCCCCCTTCAGAACGAAGGGCTGACCGTTCCCCCATGAGTCCAAGAACCGCTCATTCTGGCGGGGGGGAGGGAAATCTCATTTCGCGTAAATCAAGTTGGGGAGCCACAAGAACCAGGTCGGGGAAAAGGATCATCAGCACCAGAAGAATACCGGTGGGAATCAGGAAGGGGACGGTGCCCGCGAAGATAAACGTGATTTCATATTTCGGCACGACCCCCTTGAGCACGAAGAGGTTCAGGCCGAAGGGAGGGGTGACCAGGCCGATTTCCGCCAGGACCACGTAGAGAACCCCGAACCAGATGAAATCGAATCCCAGACTCTTGACAATGGGAGCCACAAAGGGAAGAGTCAGCACCAGCATGGACAGGGAGTCGAAGAAGCACCCCAGGATGATGTACAAAATGCAAATCATGGCCAGCATCGTATATTTGCTTATATCCCAATTGGTCATGAAGGTGGCGGTCGCTTCGGTAAGCCCGATGTACTGAAAGACCTGTCCCAGCATCCGGGCGGTGAACAGGACAAAAGCGATCATGGCGCTTACATTCACCGCCGAGAGCATGCTTTCCTTGAGCGCCTTGTAAGTCATCTGCCGGAAGAGCAGGGCGAGGATGATGCTCAGGAAGGCCCCCAGGGACGCCGACTCCGTCGGGGTCATGATCCCGGAGAAGGTCGTGCCCAGCACCATGGTAATGACCACCAGGAAAGGAAAAATATCCCACAGGGCGGTCATTTTTTCCTTCACCGAATATTGGCGGGTTGCGGTTTTGGGGGCCAGGCTGGGATTGCGCAAAACCAGAATGGTTACGGTGATCACGAAAAATATGGTAAGGATGATGCCTGGCACCACCCCTCCGGCGAAGAGCCGGGCCACGGATACATCCTGCCACCCGCCGTAAACGATCATGATGAGGGAGGGGGGGATGAGGACGCTCAGCGTCCCGGAAATGGCGATGGCCCCTAGGGACATCTTGGGGTCGTAGCCCGCCCTTTCCATCTCGGGAAAGCAAATACGCCCGAAGGTGGCGGCGGCCGCCAGGCTGGAGCCGGAGATGGCCCCGAAGATGGCGTTGGCCACGATCATGGCCGAGGCCAGGCTTCCGGGGACGTTCC
This sequence comes from uncultured delta proteobacterium, assembly GCA_963802665.1. Lineage (GTDB taxonomy): Bacteria > Desulfobacterota > SM23-61 > SM23-61 > SM23-61 > SM23-61. The sequence continues at coordinate 45,662 of CAWDJO010000020.1, forward strand.
CGAAAATCTTTTCGGCCCCCACGAACAGTCCTCTTACAATCCCGGTGGTGGCATAGATGGTCCCCATGAAAACAAAGAGCGGGATGGCCGTAAAGGTGAAGGAGTTCATGATGTCGAAAGCGGCCCGGGCAAAATAGTCCATCGGTTGGTTCACGAAGAAGATCAGCCCGAGCCCGGCGACGATCCCCATGGCCGGCGCAATCTCAATGCCAAAGGCCAAAAGAAGACACATCCCCCCCAGCAGGATCAAAGATTGCAGTTCCAGACTCACTTTTTCAGACCTCCGCCTTTTTGCCCGCCAGCACCTTTACCCCGAAGCGGAAAATATCAATCACCAGCAGCAGGGTGAGCAGGACAAAACCGATGAATACCGTCAACTGGGGCCAGAAGAGAGGAAACATAAGCCAGGTTGACGACCGCAAATTGATCTGGAGTGCATACACGATCATCTTGTAGGCCGCCCGGTCCAATTCGAGCATGAAGATAAAGGTAAGGATCAACCCGATCAGCCGGACCCAGTCGTAGAGCTTGCCACGAAAGTGGCTGACCAGGACCTCAATCCGGACGTGCCCCCCTTCCCTCCAGGTATAAGCCAGACCGAGGAAGGAGAGGGCTACAAGCATGTAGGCGCTGAACTCATCGGATACCATGAGCGGCCGGTGCATCACGTACCTCATGAAGACATCGACGACCACCAGCATCATCATGAGCGGCACCAGCCACCCGGACAGGTATCCTCCCAAATAGGCGATTTTTTCGATGACCGAAACCAATCGATTCATGGTTTAATAATTCGAAGATGCCTCTCCCTGGTAACCTCCCTGAGGGAGGGAACTGTAGGGGCGACCCGCCGGGTCGCCCCTCTCCTGAATCCCCTCCCGCGAGGGGAGGGGAAGACGGGATTAATGTTATCAACGCTTGAAAATCGACCATGCCCGCAGGGGCGATTCATGAATCGCCCCTATAAATTACTTCTTCAAAAGAATCTTGGCCCCGCCGGCGTAATTGGCGGCGATGGCCAGTGCTTCCTTTCCGTGGGGGCCGGCGATTTTCAGCCATTCGTCAACCGTGGGCCGGACGAGTTCCCGCGCCTTGTTGATTTCGGCTGGAGCGGGTTGGGTCACTTTCAGCCGGCTGACTTTCAGTCCCACATCCGCCTCCATCTCTTCCACCTTGGCCCCATAGATGGTCTGCCCCTGCATTTCTCTCCCTGTATCCAGAACGATCTTTTTCAGGTCCGCGGGCAGGGCATCAAACTTGGCTTTGTTCACCACCAGCATGCCGCCGAATACCGACTGAAATCTCCAGAAACTCACGTTGGTGCAGACGTCCGCGAGACCGAATCCCAGGGCCCAGCCGCGGGAGGTCTGGATAGCATCCACCGTGCCCCTGGATAAGGCTTCCATGATTTCCGCAGTAGGAATGGTCAGGGGGGAGGCGCCCAGGAGTTTCATGGACAGGGTGGTGATCAACCCGGAGGTCCGGATTTTAAACCCTTTGAAGTCGTCCACCGTGGCCACCGCCTTTTTGGCCCAGATGCCGTCCAGCGCTTCCACGGCGATGTCGGCGATTTTCACCAGGCCCTTTTCGCCGTAAGATTTCCTTTCCAGGGCAATCAGCTTGGGATCGTTGAGGAAGGCCTCATATTCGAAGATGTTGTCCCAGAAGAAAGGAAGGGCGTAATCCCATTGGGGGAAGGTGCCGGCGACCCAGGGGATCCTTTCCCAGCCGATGTCGGCCCGCCCGGCGATGACCGCGTGCACCACCTCATTCACCGGGAAAAGTCCCATCTTGGTGTCGAGGACGAGCCGCCCGCCGGAATTCTTTTCCAGGAGCTTCTGAAAGCGCGGATAGGGATAGAAGCGTCCAGGTGTTGGCCGCCGGCCCGGGGTTGGTGGCAAATACCCACTTAATGGGTTGCGCCGCTTTCTTGGCCTGGGCCTCGGCATGCCCGCCCAGAAGCAAGAAGGACAATGCCAGAATGAGGCTGAAACTTCCGAGAATCATCCAGATTTTTCTTCTTTTCATTTTTGCCTCCCCTTTTGTGAAATGTTGCCGCGATCCCTATGAAACTTGGCTTTTTTCCATCGTTTTCCTTAATCCTATGGCAGTATATTAGCCATTCGTCCGCTCTGTCAAGGGTCCAATCTTGTTTCCTTTCGGAGTGTGTAGGGACGACCGGCCGGTCGCCCGTACGGAGGTCGGAGCAAGAATCCATGGACGTCAAAAGACAAGCTTTCAATGATTCTCCTCCCCTCCCTGCGCATTAATTTGGGCTTGGGAATTCCCGGCAATCCAGGGTAAAATGTTGCCATTCTAATGGTTGAAGGAGGATTTCATGAGCGGCAGAGGAGAATGGCCCATTTCTTACTGGCACTACACCCCAGGCGTTTCCAGCCCCATCCAAATGATGCGGGGGGCGTTGAAATGCATGGAGTGCGGCGGGGTGAAGCCGGGGGAGACGGTTCTGATCTCCACGGACACCAATAAGCTGCGGATCGCCGAAGCCCTGGCTGGAGCCGCCTATGCGGTCGGCGCTACTCCGATCATCATCATGATCCCTCCGGTCAAAACCCACGGAGCCCAGCTCCCTGAGCCCATTGTCGCTGCTTTCCGGGAGGCCGATGTCTTCCTTCAGCCATCGACCTGGTCTCAGACCCATACCAAGGCAAGGGTGGAGGCGATCAAAGCCGGAAAACGAGGTTCCACCATGTGCGAAATCACCGAGGATGCCCTCTGTGTGGGTGCCATCGAGGCGGATTACGAAGCCTGTGACCGGATGGGAAGAAAGTTGGGAGCGGTTCTGGCCCAGAGCAAGGAGGTCCGCATCACCTCTCCCCTGGGAACGGATATCCGCGGGGAAGTCAAAGGCCGACCCGTCCAATACGAGACCGGTCTTTTCAAGAAACCCGGCCAGTTCGCAGCTTTCCCGGACAGCGAGATCAATATCTCCCCGGTGGAGGGAACGGCGGAGGGGAAAGCCGTCATCGACGTGAGCATCATGAGCGTGGGGGTTACGATGTATGACCCGGTGACCCTGATCATAAAGGCCGGCAAAGTCGTGGACATCCAGGGAGGGAATGGCGGCCCGAAGATTCCGCGATATCCTCGACGCTCTGGGAGACGAGAAGGCTTTCAACTTCGCCGAATTCGGGATCGGCCTGAATCCCTGCGCCCGCCTGGCGGCCACCAACCTGGAAGATCTGGGCCGGCTGGGGAACTGCCACTGCGGCATCGGCAGCAATTTCGCCATCGGAGGAAAGATCCTCGCCCCCAACCATCACGACGCCATGTTCAAGGACGCCAGCGTCTATTTTGACGGGAAACTGGTCCTGGATAAAGGAGTGTGCAAAATCTAAATGCGGAATTCGGATTGCGGAATGAACCAAATAACGTTAGCGGCAGCCATGTAACCAACGTGGTGAATTGCGGATAGCGGATTGAAATATGTGCCCGCAAAGGCGCGTAGAAGATACAAATAAGTAGGTGGCGGTTCGCGAACCGCCCCTACGATTTAGGAGAGCTTCCCGGCAGAATCCTTGTCCAGGTAAATCCTCACCCAAGAATGCATCCGCAGAGCCGATGACGGGCACGCCGAAGAGATGGGACCTTCCCACATTTTTTTTACCGCATCGGCTTTTTGCCGCCCCGGAACGATCGTGTAAATCTCCTCCGCGGATAGAATGGCTGGAACGGTCATGGTAAAGGCCCGGCGGGGAACCGCTTTTAAGGAGGTGTAGCGTGCCGCGGGGTCGGGGTGATCTTTGTAGTCCCGGTATTGCTGCCGGACGGACCGGTCGTCGATGCGGATGACCCGGACCATACGGCGGTCACGGAGATCCGAGCCCGGTTCGCAGAAGGCGATGTGTCCGTTTTCCCCGATGCCGATGCAGGAAAGGTCAATCCCCCCGTTTCGTTTGATGGCCTCGGTATATTGTCGGGCAATCTCCGCCGGAGTTCCTTTCAGGCCTTTGAAGAAATAAATACGCCGGGGCTTCACATAATTGAAAAGGTGTTCATTCAAGTAGATCTCAAAGGTATTCGGGTGGTTGCGCGGAAGGTCCGCGTAATCATCCAGATGGAAGCAGATGACCTTGGACCAAGGGATGCTTTTATCCTTCCGGAGATGGGCCAGAAACTCATTCTGCGAAGGGGCGGCGGCAAAGACCATCTTCACTTTCCCCCTCTCCCGAATGAACCGTTTCATGGCCTCGGCCACATCCCGGGCAGCAGCCTTGCCCATCTCTTCCCGGTCCCGGAAGAATGTTCAATTCCAAGGTACGTCTTGAGAATGTAAACGCTTTTTTCATAGTCTGTTCCTCTTGGCCATAATTTCGAATTTCGAAATCCGAACCTCGAAACAAATTCAAAATCCGAATTCCTCTAAACTGCCAAACACTCTTCGTTTAGAAGCGTTTGAATTTTAATCATTCGTGCTTGTTTCGGATTTCGTGCTTCGGATTTCGAATTTATTTTTCTTCTAGCAATCGGTAGATCTCCAAACACAGCTTCCCAAATTCCTTCTTCGCCTTGATCTCCATAGGCCGGGATTGCGGCAGGTTGATATCTACGATCGCGAATAAAATTATCATAGGGCTGGGGTACGGTCAATTCAAAATACGGTTGAGTCCGTTTCAATTCCTCCTTGACACCCCATCATCTTTTTGACATACTCTTCACCGAAAAAGTAAATCATTTCGTAATATTCCTGAATCGGCCAAAAAGGCCTCAAAAAAGGAAGGCAACGACATCTCCGGGTGTTGCACCAGCCCTCTCCTCATGGGCCCTCAAATCGATACGTCTCGGCAAAGAAACTTTACGGAAGGCCTCTAATCAGCCTAAGGGAAAACAAACCATCCGAAAGAGGGAAATAGTCTTGACCAAGAGATTCGATGGCAAAAAAGAAACCGAACGACGCGGAGAAAAGAAGATTGCGGTCTCTTATGAGACTTTATCTTCCTCCCATTTTGCCTTTTGTGATTTTTCTTGCCGCGTGGTGGGCAATTTCCTTGTTGGGAATTCCAAAATATATCCTGCCATCTCCCGGTCAAGTGTTGCAGGAGTTGATCAATCCGAAGTGGCGTTGGTTGCCCCAGATTATCACCACCACCGAAGAAGTCATGGGAGGTTTTGTCCTTGCCGTCGTCGTCGGAGTCCTTTTGGGATTGGTGGTTTCATGGAACGACACCCTGAGCCGGACCCTGATGCCGATTTTACTCTTCTTCAACGGCATGCCGAAGGTGGCGGCCGCCCCGCTGGTTTTAGTCTGGTTCGGGTTTGGGGTGCTACCCAATATCGTCATGTCCTTTGTGATTTCCTTCTTCCCCGTCTTGCTGAATACGGCCCGGGGGGTGAGCGAGGTTCCCTACGAAATGACCGAACTGGCCCTCACCTTCAATACCCCGAAGTGGAAACGGTTCGTCATGATCCGCGTTCCGTATGCGTTGCCGTATATCATGACCGGGGTCAAGCTCGCCAGTATCATGGCGGTGACGGGCGCGATTGTGGGTGAATTCATCGCTTCGGAGAAGGGTCTTGCCGCATTGATTTTGCAGGCCCAGAGTTATCTGGAAACGGGAGCGATGGTGGGCGCTTTGTTATGGATATCGGTCATGGCAATGGTTCTGTTCGGGTTGATTAATTTGGCCGAACAGTTGCTCATGCCTTGGGCGAAGATCAAAGAAACCGACTGACCCATTGCTCCGCCAGCCGCTGAGGGGCTCGGGAGCAAGGCTCCAGCCACCGGAAGGCTACAAGGAAGTTTCCGTCCGATCCCAAAAAACCAAGCAAAAAAAAACGAAAGGAGGCCATACCTCGATGAAAAAGAACCTGTGTCTGACTCTTTGGGTGTTTCTCTTGGGTCTCTCCCTGATGACTTCCCCTGCGGCAGGGGCGGAGAAAGTCACGCTCAAACTCAACTGGGTTCCAGGGGGGGATCACTGTTTCTATTATGTGGCCAAAGAAAAAGGATTCTACAAGGAAAAAGGGTTGGATGTGAACATCGAGCGAGGGCAAGGATCCGGCGATACGGTCAAAAGAGTGGAACTGAACACGGTCGATGTCGGGCTATCCGATACCGGAACCCTGGTCGTCGCCCGGTCCAAGGGTGCAAAAGTCAAGGTGATTGGGATGATTTATTCCAAATCCCCCAATGGGATCAAGACCTGGAAGGGATCGGGGATCACCAAGCCAAAGGATCTCGAGGGACGCAAAGTCGGTGTCCCCCCAGGGGATGCCCAGCGGGTCCTCTGGCCCGCCCTGGCAGCCGCCAACGGCATCGACATGAACAAGGTCACCCTGATCAACATTCAACCCAGCGCCAAGGCGCAGTCTTTGGCGGCGAAACAAGTGGACGCGGTTTTCGACTGGGTTGTGGGCAACCAGGGGTATTGGGAGGCCGGTCTCGACAAAGACAAGCTGGTGCTCATCCCCTGGGCCAAGTGGGGGGTCAATCCCTACGGCAATGCGCTCATGGCCAGCGAGAAGACCATCAAAGAACGGCCCGACATGCTCCGCAGATTCATGGACGCCACCATGCAGGGGTGGAAGTGGTCCATCGAAAATCCGGAAAAAGCGAATGAAATTTTCATCAAATCCAATCCGGAGGTCCCGCTGCTGGCGGCTCTGGGCCGCTTCGCCAACGACATCCAGGATCTGGTCGATGTCCCCATGAACCAGAAACACAGATTGGGGTGGATCGACAAAGGAAGGATGGAGGAAACGGTCAATATCCTCAATAAATATTTTCAAGTCGAAAGACCTGTGACCGCCCAAGAAATGTATACCGTGGAGTTCTTGCCGGATTACAAAATGCCTTCCGTCGACCGCCTGCCCACCATGGACCAGGTATACAAGAAGTGGGAATCTCAGAAGAAATAGGAAGCGGGTGAACCGCCGGGGAAGGAGGGTTCGTGGATCAGCCGTATGTAAGAGTCGATTCGGTCTCCAAGGTCTTTGACACCTTTTCCGGGGATCGGATCGTGGCCATCGAAGATATTTCCTTTGACATCCGGTCCGGCGAATTCATTTCCATTTTAGGCCCCAGCGGGTGCGGAAAGTCCACCCTTCTCCGCATCATTGCCGGGTTGCTGAAACCGACGGGGGGAATCGTATCGGTCGGAGGAAGTCCGGTGGATGGGCCCATCAAGGGGATCGGGTTTGTTTTTCAAAGACCGGTTCTCTTTGACTGGTACAAAGTGCTCGCCAACATTCTGGCGCCCGTCGAACTGGCGGGGCTCAGGAAAAAGGACTACGTGGATAAGGCCCACGAATTGATTCGCCTGGTCAAGCTGGAGGGTTTCGAAGACAAGTACCCGAAAGAGCTCTCCGGCGGGATGCAGCAGCGGGTATCCATCGCCCGGGCGCTGATTTTGGACCCGGAAATTCTCTTCATGGACGAACCCTTCGGAGCCCTGGATGCTTTGACGCGCGACCAGCTCAACCTGGAGCTGCTCAAGATCTGGAGCGAAAAGCGGAAAACCATTCTCTTTGTAACCCACAATATTCCGGAAGCGGTGTTGCTGGGCGATCGGGTCGTCGTTTTCAGCGAGCGGCCCGGAAGAATCAAAGCCATCATCCCCATTGACCTGACGCGACCTCGGACCATTGAAGTCAAGAAGGACAAGAAATTCGGTGAGCTGGAAGTCGAGCTGTACAAATTGATCGCCGGAAGCGACGATACGGAGATCAAGGGATCGGAAAACAAGGGGGGGAGCTGAAGCATCCGGCGGGTTCTCAAAGATATCGGCGGCTCCAGGAACGGATGATCGTACGCCACCGGATCGGCGGTCGCGGAATAAGTCCTTCGCGACGCCCGCGTGGGGAGCCCATCCTCAGTCGGCGAGGAAATCAAGGGCCTTGGCATCGATGCCGGATCGAATCATTTCTTCGGTCAGCCGCAGGCAGGCTTCCATGTCTCCCAGGTGGCAGACCGAAGAAGGCGCATGGGAATACCGCATCGGGAATCCCCAGGGCGATCGAGGCAATCCCGCAAAATTCCTGGGAAACGGCCGCCGCGTCGGTGTAGGAATTGCCGATAGATCGCCTTCAGCTGAATGGGAATGCTCTTTTGCCGGCCGATCTCAAGGGCTGCCTTCTTGAGACCGGGATGAATAAAATATCCCCTTTTGGGGGATTCCAGGAAATCCCCCAGTTTGACCACTGCCCCGTCCCCCAGCCGGATCGGTTTGCTGCTCGCCGGATTTTCCGGGGTATCACCTGCCAGGGCCACATCCAGGGCGATGAACCAGTCGGGGCGGACGAACTGGGCCGCGGTCCGCGCTCCTCCCAGGCCCCTTTCTTCCTGGACGGTCCCACCACCCAGAGAGTTCCCGGGAAATCATCATCCGTGAGACTTTCCATAAGGGCCACGGCCACGGCGCAGGCGGCGCGGTTGTCGATCGCTTTGCCGCAGCAGTAATCCGGGTCATGCCACCTCCCGAAAGGGACATCAAAGGCGATGGGATCGCCGATGGAAATCCCCATCTTCTCCACTTCAGCGGCACTCTTCGCCCCCACATCAATATACAGGCTTCGATGGGGAAGAACGGTTCGTTTTTCTTCCTCGGTCATCAGGTGGCCGGACTTGATCCCCACCATCCCGGGAATCTTCCCGACCCGCACCCGCGTTCCCGGGAGGAAGGAATCGCTGAACCAGCCGAGCTTGTCGAAGCGGATCATCCCGGAGGGGTCGATGTCCCGGACCACCAGCCCGATCTCATCGGTGTGGGCCGAGACCATGACCGTCAGGCCGGGCTTTCGGCCCGTCTTCCGGGCATAGATGTTTCCGTTGACCCCGATGTGGACTTCCTCGGCGAAAGGGCTCCAGTTTTTCCTTCAGATAACGGACGACAGGCTGCTCCTGCCCGGGGAGCCCGTCCAGCAGGGAAAGTTCCTCCAGAAGCTTAGCCAGGCGTTCTTTCAATTCATTCCTCCCGACTTCTGCGAATATCTCGATTGTATAATGGATTCATACCATGGAGAGGGAATTCGGTCAATAACGCTTCGGGGTGAAACCTGAGAGTTGGGAGTTGGGAGTTGAGAGTTGTAAGAAGGCCTTCTTTTCAACTCTCAACTCCCAACTCTCAACCAGCCTTACTCTCACCTCCCAACTCCCACCTCTAGTGCATCAACCGCGGCAGGAAAGTAATGATGGAGGGGAAAAAGATGCATAGGACGACGACCACCAAAATGGGCAAGAGATAGGGCAAAACCTGTTTGGAGACCTCCTCGAAAGATTGCTTGGTGATGGCGGCAAGCACAAAAAGCACGTTTCCAAAGGGCGGGGTGCACACCCCCAGGGAAAGGTTGATGGTCATAAGAACCCCGAAGAAGAGCGGGTCGATTCCCACGGACTTGATGACCGGGACGAAGATGGGAGTCAGAATGTTTACCGCCACCAGGACCGACATGAAGCATCCCACGATGAGGAAAAAACCGTTGATGAGGAAGAGAAGGATCAGCGGGATCCCGGCTGATTTTCAGCAGTCTCCTCCGCAACCATCTGGGGAATCTTGACGTTCACCAGGAGCCAGCCGTAAATCGCGGAGAAGGCCATGATGAGCATGAGGATGCCGGTGAACTCCACGGAATCCTTGATCACCTTGAGAAGTTCTCTTCCGGTGATCGTCCGGTAGATGACCAGCCCCAGGAGGACGGCATAGGCCGAAGCCACAGCCCCCGACTCGGTGGGGCTGAAAATTCCCGAGTAGATGCCCCCGATGATGATCGCCGGGGTCAGGAGGGATAGAAAGGCCCGTTGGAAAGAGGTGAACATGACCCTGACCGGAGGCCGGGGGGTCAGGGGGATCTTTATGTTTCAGGGACACGAAATAGACCTGGACCATCATGAAAAGGGCGATGACCACCCCGGGGATCACTCCGCCGATGAACAGGTCCCCGATGGAAACGCCGGCCAGCCATCCGTAAAAGATCATGGCGATGCTGGGAGGAATGATCGGCCCCAGAATCGAGGAAGCCCCGGTGATGCCCACGGTGAGCGGCATGGGATAACCCGCGTCCCGCATGGCCTTGATCTCGATGTTGCCCAGCCCGGCCGCATCGGCCACGGCCGTTCCCGACATGCCGGCAAAGATCATGCTGCCGACCACGTTGACATGGCCCAGCCCTCCCCGCAGATGCCCCACCAGGGCGTTGGCGAAGTGGAAGATCCGGTCGGTGATGGCGCTGGTGTTCATCACATTGGCGGCCAGGACGAAAAAAGAGGCGGAGATCAGGGGGAAACTGTTGATCCCATCCATCATCTGCAGGGCGAAGAGGTCGAAGGAGAGGTCCTTCAAGCCCGACCCGGCGATGATGACCATGAGACAGGTGTATCCGATGGAGAAAGCGACCGGGATCCCCAGGATGAAAAACAGAAGGAGCAGGCCGATGAACACTCCAAGCATTATCGATCCCCGCCTTTCTCGGCTCTTTTCAGAAAAAAATCAAAAATGGACATGCTTAAATAAACGGCCATCATGAAAAACCCAACGAACAAAGGGAGATAATAATAGATCATCGGGATTTCCAAAACCGATGAGGTCATGTAAAGGGAAGCTTCCATCATCTGGTAAATGCCGTAGAGCAGGCCGATGCAGAAAGGCAGGCAGAGGAGGTCCAGAAAACAGAGGAAGCCGTCTCTTCATCCTCGGCGGGAGCTTGAGCAGGAGAACATCGATGCGGATGTGCAGGTTCCGCTTGAGGGCGACGGCCGCGGAGAGGAAAGAAGTCCAGATAAAAAGCAAGCAGGCCCCCTCGTCCGACCAGGGGGCCGCGATGTGCAAGGGACGCAGGCACACGGACACCACCACCAATAAAACCGTGACGATGAAGCAAGCGATGGAGACCCATTCCAGGACCACGGTCACCCGATCGACGGCCCTTCGAAACATAGATCTTTCCCTTCCCTCTTTCCTGAGGGTTCGCGAATATGAACTGGATTCAGAAGGCAGAGGCTTGCCAGCTCGCCCTGCCTCACTTGGGCACGTACTGGATCACGGTCTTCTGGATCTCCGGATCGAAGCGTTTGATCTCCTCCAGCAGGGCCGGCCGGGCGGCTTTCTTGATCGAGTCGATGTCCGGGGTGATGAAGGTCATGCCCTTTTTCTTCAGTTCGGCGGCGTAAAAATCGTCCTTCTCCCGTTCCACCTTCTCCCCGTATTTGGCGGCCTCGGCGGCAGATTCCCGGACGATTTTCTGCTGGTCGGGGGTGAGCTTATTGAACCATCTCTCGCTGGCCACCCACCACCAGGGCCAGTAAATGTGGGAGGTCATGATGATGTACTTCTGGACTTCCCACAGGGAACGGCTGTAGGGAGATACGAGGGTGTTCTCGTGGGCTTCCACCTGGCCGGTCTGCATGGCCATGTAGATTTCCGGGGCGGGAATGGCCACCGGCAGGGCTCCCAAAGCCTTCCAGACCCGGAGCCATACGGGCTCCTCGGGAACCCGCATCTTCAGCCCCTTGATGTCCTTGGCCTCCTTGATGGGCCGGTTGGAGGTCATGTGGCGGGGCCCCCGGTATTGAGGCCCGAAGACCACCAGGCCGCCTTTCTTCGAAGACAGTTCCTGAATTTTTTTCCCCGCAGGCCCCCCGACGTAATCCAGAAGCTGTTCCCAGGTGAACAGGTAAGGGATGTTGAGAGCATTGTACTCGGAGGCATACTGGCCGAGGAAGATCCCCCCGGTGAGGGACATTTCGGTCTTGCCGATCTTCAACAAACCCAGGACCGCCTTCTCGCCTCCGAGCTGGCCGCTCAAGAAGGGCGTACACCTCCATCTGCCCATTCGACTTCTGCTCCACCAGCTCCTTGAACTTGGCGATCCCGGCTTCTTCCGATCCGCCCCCGGGCATGGTGTTGTTCACATGGATCTGGACCGGAGCCGCAGTGGTTCCCGCCGGATTGGCCAGCAGCGCCAGGCCCAGCGACAAGCAGAACCACCAGAGTAATATGATTGATCCTCATCTCCCCCTCCTCTTTGCAGAAAATCGCAGAGCGCATAGAGCATAGCGCATAGCGTCAATACCGAAAACCATTGCTTTCAATCCCCTTCCCTGTTCCCCTACATGTTCCACTTCTGTTCGTAGCCGTCCTTGGTGATAGCTCCCTTGGGAACCGGGACCCCCACTTCGATAATGCTGCTCGAATAGCGGACGTCCTTCTTCACCTTCTGGAAATACCGGGAGGCCTCCAGGAGGGCGTCCATGTTCACCCCGGTTTTGACTCCCATCTCTTCGAACATGAAAACCAGGTCTTCCGTGGAGGTGTTTCCTTTCGCCCCCGGGGCAAAGGGACATCCCCCCAGCCCGCCCACGGCCCCGTCATGGATGCGGATCCCGGCCTCGTAGGCGGCCAGGGAATTGGCCAGGCCCAATCCCCGGGTGTTGTGCAGGTGAATGGAAAAGGTGACATCCGGAAATTCGGTCACGCAGAGCCGGGACATCTCTTTCACCTCTCTCGGGTTCCCGAAGCCGACCGTATCGGCCATGGACATGTCCCGGATCCCCAGCTGGTAGAACCGGCGGATGAAACCCAGGGTCACCTCCGGTTTGATTTTGCCCTCGAAGGGGCAGCCGAAAACGGTGGCCATCCCGGCTTTCACGACCAGGTCGGGATATTTCTCCTTCAGCTCCAGGATCTTCTTCAGCTCATCGATCGATTCGGCCGTGGTCCGCCTCACATTGCTGATGTTGTGGGACTCGCTGACCGACATGACGAAACCCACGTTGCGCATGCCGCTCTCCAGGGCCAGCTGGGCCCCTTTGAGGTTGGGGATCAGGGCGGACACTTCGACCCCCTGCGGGTTCATCTTCAACACGGCCCGGGCCATCTCGGCCGCATCCCGGAATTGGGGGATGGCTTTGGGGCTGACGAAGGAGGTGATCTCCATGTTCCGGATCCCGCTGGCGACAATCAGCCGGAAGAGCTCAATTTTGGCCTCGGTGGGGATGAATTCGGGAATATTCTGCAGGCCATCCCTGCAGCATGACTTCGCGAATGACAACCTCGTCGGTCTTCATCAATAGGCTCCTTTTCTCCTGTCCCCTCGGCCTGATCCCCCGTCCCGGAAAACGGATTTGACCGGAGAATCCTTCGACCCGGGAATCAGATCACCCTCTTGCCTCTTAACTCCCTGATCTCATCCTGGGAGTACCCGAGGTTCCTAAGAATCTCTTCCGAGTGCTCGCCCAATTGCGGGGCCGGACGGCGGATTCTTGCCGGAGTCTCGCTCATCTTGACGGGAAACCCCAGGACCTTCATCTTTACCGATGGCTGCTCCAGTTCCAGCATCATCTCCTGATGCTTGACCTGGGGGTCTTCAAAGGTCTGGGCCAGGTTGTAGATGGGCCCGCAGGGAACTCCCTCCCGATTCAGGTAATCAATCCACTCCCCCATGGTCTTCTGGGAGGTAATCCGGTTGATGATCTCATTCAGCTCCTTGCGGTTTTCCCTTCTCAAATCATTTGTACCAAACCTCGGGTCCGAAATCAAATCCTTCAAACCGAGGGCCTGGGCCAGCCTCTCCCACATGGGCTGCCCGGCGGGAGCGATGTTGATATACCCGTCCAGGGCCTTGAAGGTTCCGTAAGGAGACCCCACGGGGTGGTCATTTCCCGCGCGCTCGGCAACCTTGCCGGTGTGAAAATACCAATCCGCCTGGAAGCTCATAACGCTGACCATCGCGTCCACCAGGCAGGTTTGGACCTCCTGCCCCCTGCCGGTTTGCTGTCTGGCCATCAAAGCGACCAGGATCCCGTAGGCGCCGTAAATTCCGGCCACCGAGTCGGAGATGGGAATCCCGGTCCTCACCGGCTCCCGGTCGGGAAACCCGGTGACGCTCATGAACCCTGAAATTCCCTGGGCGATAAAATCAAAGGCCGGGCGAAGAGCGTGGGGGCCGTCCTTTCCAAAACCGGAGATCCCGCAGTAGACGATGCCCGGGTTCACCTTCTTGAGCGTTTCATAATCGAGCCCCAAGCTGCGCATGACCCCGGGGCGGAAATTTTCCACTACCACGTCGGACTTCTCCACCAGTCGGAGGAATATCTTTTTCCCTTCTTGGGCTTTAAGGTCCAGGGTCAGACCTTTCTTGTTTCGGTTCATCCCCACGAAATACCCGCTTTCTCCATTGAGGACCGCCCCCTGGTAGCGGGCGTCGTCGCCGTGCTCCGGAGTTTCGATCTTGATGACCTCTGCGCCCATGTCGGCCAGGAGCATGGTACAAAAGGGCCCCGCGAGGAACCGGGTCAGGTCGAGAACTTTGATATGAGAAAGAGGCATGCGTCTCCTCCGATTTTGCCGTCATTTTAAAGAAGTGGGGTGAATTGTCAAGGAGAAAACGCGGTATTGATATTTTATATTGACAAATACACCCGGGGATTTTAGCGTAATACTATTCTGAAGGTTGCTCTTTTTACCCTTCCAAGAAAGGATCATCCATGACAACGCCCGTAAAGATTGGAGTCGTTGGCGCCGGCTTTGCCGCCGCTTTCCATCTTCGCTGCTACCGCCAGGTTCAGGGGGTCCCGGTTGAAGTTGCGGCGATTGTGGATATCAACAAGGCCCGGGCCGAAGACCTGGCCAGGCGGAATGGAGTTCCCAAGGTCTTTGACGATTTTCGGTATGTTCTGGACGACAAATCCATTTCGGTCATCGACTTGGTCGTCCCCAACGCCCTTCACCTTCCCATGGTTTTGGATGCGGCCAAGGCGGGCAAACATATCATCTGTGAGAAACCCCTGACCGGGTACTTCGGGCAGGGAGAGGCCGGACGAAAAAGTAGGGAGCCACCTCCAAAAAGAAGATGCTCCAGAAAGTCCGGGAAGACCTCGAAAACGGTGAGCAAGGTTATGTCCGCCCACCCGGTCAAATTCTGTTACGCCGAGAATTGGATCCATGCCCCTGCCTTTAAGAAGGCCCTGGAGCTTATGGAAAAGTGTTTTGCCTCCGGCAGTATTTTGGATATACGGGGGGAAGAGTCTCACAGCGGCTCCCACTCGGAATTCGCCAAGTGGTGGCGCTACTCCGGGGGAGGGGCGCTGGCCCGACTCGGCGCTCACCCGCTGGCGAGCGGCCTTTTCTTGAAACACTTTGAGGGGGAGAAAAAGCACGGCAAGCCAATTCTGGCCAAGGAAGTCTGGGCGGATGGAACGGACCTGACCAAAACGCCGGCCTTTGCAGATGCGAAAGGCAGCCCCCTGGTAACGGGATGGGGAGATGTGGAGACCTGGTCGCAGATCACGGTGACTTTTACGGATGGAACCAAGGGCACCTTCTTCGCCACCGATGACCTGCTGGGCGGGATGGAGTCCAACATGGATGTCCGCCTCTCCAACGCCCGGATTAAATTCGATCTCTGCCCGGTGCGGGTGTGCCAGTTCTACACGGTGGATCCGGCTCCGGTGAAGGATGTTTATTTCAACGAGAAACAGGAGACCAAGGCTGGCCTCTCCTTTCCCCAACCCCCACGAGGAGTGGCTCCTGGGCTATCCCCACGAGATACAGAACTTCATGGAAGCCATCGCCTTCGACCGCCAGCCGCTGACGGGATTGGAATTGGCGAAACAGGTTGTCGAAGTGTTGTATGCGGGGTATGTTTCTATGGAAGAAGGACGAAAAGTTTCCATACCGTGAGTCGTGAGGAGAGGTGTGAGGTGCTAAAAAATTATCCTCAACTCTCAACTCCCAACTCTCACACTTACGATTTATTTGGAGGAATTAATGACTAAGGACGATCTCTTTTATCTTCCGGTCAAAATCGGCAATGTCGAACTCCGCAATCCCTTCATCGTCGCTTCCGGCCCCACGGCCAAGCGGGTGGATCAGCTGGAGCAGGCCGAGAAGTCCGGCTGGGGCGCGGCCTCCATCAAGCAGACCTTCAATCCCCTTCCTTACATCAATTACCAGCCCCGCTACCGCTGGCTGAAAAAGGAGAAGCTCCATGTTTTTACCGCCGAATACCGCCTGGACATGGAGCAGGGCTTGCGCCTGGTGGAAGCAGGCCCGGAAAAAATGCAAGGACCTGGTCATCATCGCCAACTACTCCTACGTGGCAGGGCAGGATATCGAAGGTTGGCTGGAAGCGGCCCGCCGTTTCGATTCCGCCGGGGCCCAGATCCTGGAGCTGAACTTCTGCTGCCCCAATATGTCCTTCAACGTGGACATCTCCGAGCGGGCCAAGAAGGATGCCCGACCCTCCTCCGGCGCCAGCATGGGACAGGATGAAAATGCTGTTCGATGGGTGATCGAGAATACTCGGAAGGTCACCCAGCTCCCCTTGATCGCCAAGATCACTCCCGAAGGGGGTCGGATTTCAGAGGTATCCAAGGTGGCCTTTGAAGCGGGAGCCGCGGCGGTCTGCAGCGTGGCCAACCGGCTGGGCATTCCCACCATCGACGTCTGGAATTACAAGAAACCGATCTACAACCTCCAGGGCCAGAATACCATGGCCTGTCTATCCGGTCCCTGGATTAAACCTCTTGCGCTGCGGGATGTTTTCGAAATCCGCAAACTGGTAGGTCCCGGCCCCCACATCAACGGAACAGGGGGAGTCGCTTCCATGGAAGACGCCGTGCAGATGATGATGTGCGGCGCCGACTCCATCGGGATCTGCACCGAGACCATGATCAGCGGCTTCGGCTTCCTGGAAAAATGGATGAAGTCGCTGAAGGACTACATGAAGAAGATGGGCTTCAAGTCGGCCAGGGATATGCGGGACTTACTGCTCTCAGAGATTAAGCCCGCCTCCGAATTAACCGTCTGGGCCGGCTATGCCCAGGTGGACCCGAAGAAATGCTCCAAGTGCGGTCTGTGCGTTGAGATCGGCCACTGCAATGCCATTGTTCTGACCGACGAATCGGCGTCCATTGATTCGAAACTCTGCCAGGGCTGTTCTACCTGTATCGACATTTGTCCCAAGAAGGCGATCACGATGCTGGAAAACAAAAAAGGTACGGGGTAGGAACGACCGGCCGGTCGCCGGTACGGATTTCGGAGTGAAAAAAGGGGGAGAAACAGAAAGGAGAAGCGACCTACACGCTACTGAACGCTGGATGATATTTAACCAGTCCCGCCCGGCTGGATAGGGCGTTCGGGGTGAGTTCTATGGCCATGAACGCCTCGTCGGGTGCATCGAATTCGCACCGAAGTCCCCACGACGAAGCGCGGCGGAAACCGAAGCGCGGATAGTAGTCAGGATGTCCCGAGAACCACCACCGCTTGAATCCCTGCCCTCCGGCAATATTCCAGCCCCTGTTTGATCAGAAGGGACCCGATTCCCCGGCGCTGATGCTCCGGTAACACCGCCATCGGTCCCAGGCCAACCGCTTTTAGATCATCGGCCCCTTGCACCGTCACCGGTGAAAAGAATAGATGCCCGCCAATCTGGCCTTCAACTTCGGCAACCAGCGACACGGTAACCGCACCCCCCGATCGCAGAGCATCGACCAGGTCCGCCTCCGCGGGTTGACCGAAGGCCGCCTCGTTTACCCGGCGGACCCCTTCGAAATCTTCCTTCCGCTCCCCCCGAATATGAATCAAACCGGCTCTCCCCTTCAGCCGCAAAATTCATCGCCGTTCAATCAAGTTCCCTTTGAACCAACGTCCGCTCCGTCTTTAGGCAATAAAAAACCCCAGCTCCGAAATGGAAATGGGGTTTATTGATCTATCCAATCCCTGCACCCTCCTACCTCTACGAGAAAAAAGGCTAAGGTCGAGGCTAAGGTTAAGAATTATTTTAGGCCGAGAACATCCTGCATGTCGTAAAGGCCGGGTTTTTGTTTGACCACCCAGACGGCGGCGCGCATGGCGCCGCGGGCGAAGTTGTCGCGGCTGTGGGCGCGGTGGGTGACTTCCAGTCTTTCTCCGATGCCGCCGAAGATCACCGTGTGCTCGCCGACGATGTCCCCGGCGCGGATGGTCTGCATGCCGATGTCTTTCTTCTTCCGCTCGCCGGTCATCCCCTTCCGTTCGAAGACCGCAACCTCTTCATAATTCCGGTTCAGCGTCTTGGCCAGGATCTGTCCGATTTTCACCGCCGTCCCGCTGGGGGCGTCTTTCTTCATCCGGTGGTGGGCCTCGATCACTTCCACGTCAAAATCATCTCCCAGGATTTTGGCCAGATCAGCGACGACTTTGAACAATACATTGACCCCTACGCTCATGTTGGGGGAAAGAACACAGGGAATCTTCTTCGTCAGAGCCTTCGCTTCCTCTATCTGGGCAGCAGAAAAACCGGTGGAGCCAATGACTGCGCTTTTCCCCTTCTCTGCGGCAATCTGCAGATTTTTCAGGGAAGACTCGGCATTGGTAAAATCGATGATTAAATCACCCGAGTCGATGGCCTGCCGGAGATCGCCCACAATGGGGACTCCCCATTTTTCCATGCCGGCGACTTCCCCCGCATCCCGCCCTAAAGCAGGATGATCCTTCCGTTCCACGGCCCCGACCAGGTGAATGTTGGAGGTTTCATGGAGAGCCCACAGAATCCGCCCTCCCATCCTCCCGGCTACGCCGACGACGATTGCCCTTATCGTATCCATACTCCCCCCTCCCCCATTGCGGATTGCGGATTTCGGAATGCGGAATGTAAATATTCGAAATTTTGATTAAGCAAAAGCATCTCCGCACCCTAACCGTCCCCTCAGGGGGAGGCGAGGGAGGCGGTGACTCCCTTCGAGTTGCGGCTTTGCCGCGCTGTGCTCGATGCGCTTCATTTGTCTCGCCTTTGGCGTGATGCTCCTCAAGGGAGCTATGCTCCTGCTCGTTAGTACTCGTACGCTTCTTCCCACAACTCCCCTTCGTACACCACCCGGGCATCGCCTTCCAGGAATACGCGGTCGAATCCATCCCCTTTGGCCTGGAAGTAAATCTTGAGGATCTCACCACCGCTGGTCTGGACTTCCACCGGCGAGTCGACGAATCCCTTTTTGGCCGCGATCAAGGCCGAGGCTACGGCGCCGGTTCCGCAGGCCAGCGTCTCGTCTTCGACTCCCCGTTCGTAGGTCCTGACTTTGATATGTTTTCGATCCACCACCTGGACAAAGTTGGCGTTGGTTCCGGCCGGCTGGAATTGAGCATGGAAGCGGATCTTTTTCCCCAAATCCTTTACCGCCACAGAAGCCGCTTTATCCACAAACTCGATCGCGTGGGGAACGCCGGTATTGATAAAATGCATCTGGTGGGACTGCCCGTCGATCGGGACATCGATTTCGAGCTTTAATCCGGTTGGCGGAACCATCAGGACCTTGATCTGCCTTCCCGCGACCTCGGCCTCGATGATTCCGGCCAGGGTCTCGAAGGCCATCTTGGGCGGGGCGATGCCTTTTAACACCGCAAAGCGGGCCACGCAGCGCGCGGCGTTCCCGCACATCTCGGCCACGCTGCCGTCGGAATTGAAAAACCGCCATTTGAAATTTACCTTCTGGGAGGGCTCGATGAGAACGACCCCATCCGCCCCGGCAGAAAGTTTATGGGCGCAGACTTTCCGCACAAAATCGCCCAGCTTGTCCGCATCCAGGATTTTCCGGCGGTTGTCGATGATGATAAAATCGTTGCCGCATCCGGTCATTTTGGAAAAAGGAATCTTGGCCATATTATTTCCTCAATTATATTGGACACAGATGAACACAGATAAACACAGATAGAAAATGTCTAAAATCCGAAATGCCTAAAATGCCTAAAATTGCCAAGAGGGAAAACGGCGTTTTATCGTTTTTAACTCCGAACTCCGGACTCACAACTCCGAACTTTTTTGGGGACGCAGCTTTGCGCAGATAAACGCAGAAAATTCTCAAACGCTTTTGGGTTAAAAATTTTCCTCACCTGAAAATGGTTCTTCATCTCCACTATTTTATCTTGAATCTGCGCAATCTGCGTAATCTGCGGATCGTTAATCATTTCAAAAAATCCGGAATGATCTCGCCGCGGATCAGGTCGTCGTAATCTTCTCTCTGCCGGATGACAAAAAACTTGTCCTTGGCCACCAGCACTTCGGCGACCCGGGGGCGGGAGTTGTAATTCGATGACATGGAGAAGCCGTAGGCTCCGGCGCTCATCACCGCCAGGAGATCCCCCTGCTCCGTTCTGGGAAGCTTTCGGTCTTTGGCCAGGAAGTCGCTCGACTCGCAGATGGGCCCGACCACGTCCGCCGTCCATTCCGGCCGGTCGCTCCGATGAACGGGCTGGATTCTCTGGTAGGAGCCGTAGAGGCTCGGCCGAATGAGGTCGTTCATGGCGGCATCCACGACGATAAAATTCTTCTCATCCCCCTCCTTGGTGTACAGCACTTTGGTGACCAGAACGCCCGCGTTGCCGACGATGACCCGGCCGGGCTCCAGGATCAGGGTGCAATCGATTTCCTGCAGCTCTTTCATCAGTGCCTGAGCATAATCGCGGGGATGGGGCGGCTCCTCCTGGTTGTAGGTGATCCCCAGGCCGCCCCCGATATCCATGTATTGAATGTTCATCCCTTCGGCCCGCAGCTTCAGGACCAGTTCCTTGATTCGCTGCACGGCCTCGACGAAAGGCCTGACTTCGGTGAGCTGGGAACCGATGTGGCAGCTCACCCCGATGACCTTCACATTGGGTAAGGTGTTGGCCAAACGGTAGTCATCCAGGGATTTTTGGAGGTTGATCCCGAACTTGTTCTTCTTCAGTCCCGTGGAAATATAGGGATGAGTTTTCGGGTCCACGTCCGGGTTGACCCGCAGGGCGACGGGAGCCTTGGTCTTCATTCTCCCGGCAATCTGATCGATGAGGACCAATTCCTGGGTGGATTCGATGTTGAACATGAGAATGGGCAGTTCCAGGGCATATTCAATCTCGTCTTCCCTCTTTCCCACGCCCGAGTAGACGATCTTATCCGGGCTGACACTCGCTTTCATGGACCGGAAGAGTTCCCCGCCGGAAACCACATCCACCCCGCCTCCCATGCGGACGAAGATCCGAAGGATGGCGATGTTGGAGTTGGCTTTAGCCGAAAAGCAGATCAGGTGATCAACCTTGGAAAAGGCATTCTGAAAAGCCCGAAAGTGGCTCTCCAGCGTGTTCAGGCTGTACAGGTAGAAAGGAGTCCCCACGGTTTCGGCAATTCCCCTGACTGGGACCTCCTCACAAAAGAGTTCATCCCCGCGATATTGAAAGTCATGCATCGAACTTCCCCCCGTAATAATTTTTGAAATATAACATAGCCTTAGGGGGAGGTCAAACCAAATCCGGAGAAAAGAGAAAAGGAGTAATGGGAAACAGATGAACACAGATAAAAATCGTAAGGTGGCCTCCCCTCTGTTGCCCGGCCCGGGGGCAAGGACCTTCTGCGCAAAAACCATGAGGCGGCTTCCATTTCATGGACCGGGCGGGCCAACCATTCGAATCCCCGATGAAGGCTTTCTTTCCAAGTAGGGGCAACCGGCCGGTCGCTTGATCGGCCCGCCGCATCCTGCGGAAGTCGGTCGAAGCCTCCGGGAAGAGAGCCAGCCCGGCCGATGCTTTTTGCGCACAAGCTCCTTGCCCCCGGGCCACAACCCTAGCATCCCGGAAATGTCAAACCCTGGGAGTCCCCCGGCAAAGCCGGGGATTTGCCTTAAAGAAATTAATTTTCTATGGTTTAGTTGGAAGGGGAGAAACGTCGGCGTCCTGTGAAAAATCGCTCTCTTTGGGGATCGGGGAGGAATCCACCGCCTTCAGGCGGTAGGTGTAGGATTTCCTGGGATCAGCCGAAGGATCCAGGAAGTGTGGTTCTCTGATCAAACCGGGATTCATCTTGCGAAAGGTTTCTTCATCTTCCGCCCGCCGATAGACATCATATCCCGCAACGTCCGGCTCGGGGTTTACATCCCAGCGTAAGGCGACCCCGCCTTCCTGATAGACAGCCAACAGTCCCCTGGGAGGGGATGGAGGAATTTTCTTGTCGGGAATCCCTTCAACCACAGCCGAGGCCGGGCTTTCAATCAGGGTTCCCTGGAAATTGCGCACCGCCCGCACTTCATAAGAATATTTCCTTCCGTTCTGCAGCCCGCCATCCACAAATCGCGTCTCTTTGAGCGGTTCGGGATTCAAGGGCAGGAAACCGAAGCGCTCCCCCTCGGATTGACGGTATAGATTGAAGCCTGTGGCCACCGGCGCTTCCCCCTTAGCCGGAGCAGATCTCCAGGAGATTTCCAGGGCCTGATTCTCACTTCGAACCTTTACTTCTTCGGGGGCAGAGGGGGGTTCATTCCAGAAAACTATTACCCGATTCGACTCCGGGCTGGGGGATTTATAGGAATTGTAACCCCTCACGAAATAGGTGTACTCGGTTTGCGGTTTGACCGTTGGATCCGTCCATAAAACTCTCCCGCCCTCGATCCGCGCCCCGCGGGGATAATCGATATCGACTTCCGCCACCATTTTGAAATTTCGGGGGCACTCCGGGCAGTCCTGGGAAATCAGGGAACGGTCCAGCCGGAAAACTTTAAAGCCCAGCAGGTCCTGGAGTTTGGAGCCGTCAACGTTGCGGGTGGGGATGCTCCATCCGAAGAACACCGTTCCTTCCCTGGGCCAGGCCCGCAGGTCGGATACCGCCGCGGGGATATTGCTTTCCGGGGGCAGGGGCGGGCCCTTTTTGCCGCACCCCCAAAGAGCGGTGGCAAGAAGAAGGGCCAACAGGAGAGTTTTGAGCATCGAAGATCGATTGGGTTTTAACATGGAAAACAATTGAGGAGTCCGGAGTGATTGGATTTTCGTAGGGGCGATTCTCGTAGAGTCGAGTCTCCGACATGAATCGCCCCTACCCGCCCGTAAAAAAATTATCCCTTCTCTTTTTCTCCCGCAGGAGAGCCCGGATGCGCAGGCGCAGGGCGTTCAGACGGATGAACCCTTCGGCATCCTTCTGGTTATAGACCTGATCCTCTTCGAAAGTGGCGAAATCCGTCGAATAGAGGGATTCGTCTGGATTTTCTTCCCTCCACGATGCAATTGCCCTTGAAGAGCTTGATCCGGGCCGTTCCGCTCACCGTGGCCTGCGCTTCGTCCATCATCTTCTGAAGGACTTCCCGCTCCGGGGCAAACCAGTACCCGTAATAGATCATCTCCGCGTACCGCGGGACCATGGAATCCCGGAGGTGCATCACTTCCCGGTCCATGGTAATCGACTCCAGCGCCCGGTGGGCCGCATGGAGGATGGTGCCTCCGGGGGTCTCATACACCCCGCGGGACTTCATCCCCACGTACCGGTTTTCCACAATGTCCACCCTTCCGATCCCGTTCTTCCCGCCCAGGCGGTTCAACTCGGCCAGCAGCCTGGCCGGCGACATCCGCTTCCCGTTGAGGGCCACCGGGTTGCCCTTTTCGAAATCGATCTCCACGCATGGTGGGTTTGTTGGGCGCTTTTTCCGGGGACACGCTGAGGATGAACATGTCCTCGGGCGGCGCATTCCAGGGATCCTCCAGGATCCCTCCCTCAAAGCTGATATGGAAGAGGTTGCGGTCGCTGCTGTAAGGCTTGGCGGCCGTCACCGGAACCGGAATCCCGTGCTTCCTGGCGTACTGGATCAGGTCCGTGCGGGACTTGAAGTCCCATATCTTCCAGGGGGCGATGATCTTGATGTGCGGGTCGAGGGCCAGGTAGGTCAGCTCGAAGCGCACCTGGTCGTTTCCCTTTCCCGTGGCCCCGTGGGACACGGCATCGGCTTTTTCTTTCCGGGCGATCATCATCTGGTGTTTGGCAATCAGGGGACGGGCGATGGAGGTCCCCATCAGGTAGCCCCCCTCGTAGATGGCGTTGGCCCGAACCATGGGAAAGATGAAGTCCCGGACGAACTCCTCCCGCAGGTCCTCCACGTACACCTTGCTGGCCCCGGTCTTTCGCCCCTTTTCTTTCAGGCCGGTCAGCTCCTCCGCCTGGCCCAGGTCGGCCGCGAAAGCAACCACCTCGCAGTCGTAGGTTTCGATCAACCACTTCAGGATCACCGAAGTGTCCAAGCCTCCGGAGTAGGCCAAAACGACTTTCTTCACCTTTTCTTTCATCTTTTTTCCTATCCTTTTTTATTTTTCACCACAGAGAGCACAGAGAACAACAGAAGTTGGAATGATGGAATGCTGGAAAATTGGGCTCAAAAATCAATATTTCTTGCTTAACCCATCGTTCCATTATTCCACTATTCCATTATTCCTGTTCTTTCAATTCTCAGCGTTCTCTGCGATCTCTGCGGTTGGATTGCTTTAACAAAAATTCCAGGATTCCCTTCTGTCCGTGGAGGCGGTTTTCGGCCTGGTCGAAGACGATGGACTGCGGGCCTTCCAGGACTTCGGCGCTGATCTCCTCGCCGGCATGCGCCGGCAGGCAGTGCATGACCAGGGCGTTTTTCCCGGCCTTCTGCATCAATTTCGCGTCGACCCGGTATCCCTGAAAGGTCTTCAGCCGTTCCTCCCTTTCTTCCTCCTGCCCCATGGAAGCCCAGACATCCGTGTAAACAATGTCTGCTCCCCGAACTGCCTCATAGGGATCCTGGGTAATCATTACCCTTCCTTTAACCTTCTCATGGGCCTCTTTCAGGATTTGGGCATCGGGCTCATACCACTTCGGACAGGCCAACGCCAGGGAAAAGTCCAGCATGGACGCGGCTTCCACCCAGCTGTTGGCCACATTGTTTCCATCGCCGATGTAGGCCACTTTCAATCCCCGGTAGGTCTTCTTTTTCTCCACGATGGTCAAAAGGTCGCAGAAGATCTGGCAGGGATGGAGCAGGTCGGTCAGCCCGTTGATGATCGGGACCGACGCCCATCGGGACCACTCTTCTACGATGGCGTGATCGAAGGTCCGCAGGACGATCCCGTCGAGGTAACGGGACAGAACCCGGGCCGAATCGGCTATGCTCTCCCCCCGTTTGATCTGCGTGGTTCCCGGATCGAGGTAGATGGACGAACCTCCCAGCTGCCGCATGGCCACTTCGAAAGAAACCCGAGTCCGGGTCGAGGCTTTATCAAAGATCAAGCCGATGCATTTCCCGGCCAGAGAGCTGTCGCGCAACCCCTTCTTCCATCTCTTCTTCAAGGCCAGGCTTCTCTTCAAGAGAGCGGCCACTTCCCCGGCGGTAAAATCAGTGAGTCGCAGAAAATTTCTTTTGGTTTTCTTCATCTCCACTCCAAGGCCGATATTGGGAGGTGAGAGGTGGGAGGTGAGAGTTGATAGGCGGGGCCTTCACAACTCCCAACTCCCAACTCTCACCTCTCAACTCTCAGTAGATCTGCGTTCCGATCCCCTCGTCGGTAAAAATCTCCAGGAGGATGGCATGCTTCACCCGGCCGTCGATGATGTGGGTCTTCTTGACCCCCTCCCGCAGGGCCTCCAGGCAGCATTTCACCTTGGGAATCATTCCTCCGCTGATGGTCCCTTCCTGAATGAACCGGCCGGCGATCTTGGCGTCCATGGTGGAGATCAGGCGCTTCTGGCCGTCCAGAACTCCTTCCACATCGGTGAGAAGAATGAACTTCTCCGCCTCCAGCGAGGAGGCCACCTTTCCCGCCACCAGGTCGGCGTTGATGTTGTAAGCCTCTCCCCCGGGTCCCACCCCCACCGGAGCAATGACCGGGAATCCATTTGTTGGCCATGAAGGTGCGGATTACCTCGGGATCGATGGACTCCACCTCCCCCACCATTCCCAGGTCGATCCGTTCCTTCTCCTGCCCTTCCTGCCCCTTCTTGAAGGCCCACATCTTCCTTGCCCGGATCAAATTCCCGTCCGCGCCGGAAAGACCGATGGCGTGCCCGCCGTTGGAGTTGATCCGGGAGACGATCTCCTTGTTGATCTTCCCCACCAGGACCATTTCCACCACCTCCATGGTTTCCTCGTCGGTGACCCGCATCCCTTCGATGAATTGCGATTTCTTGCCGATCTTGTCCAGCATTCCGTCGATCTGCGGCCCCCCTCCGTGGACGATGACCGGGTTCAGTCCGATGAAGTGGAGCAGGATGACGTCGCGGACGAAGCTGATTTTCAGCTCTTCGTCCTCCATGGCGTGGCCGCCGTACTTGATGACGATGGTCTTGTTGGCGAAGCGCTGGATGTAGGGCAGCGCCTCCAGGAGAATGTCGGCCTTTTCGATATATTTTTCCATTTCCCTATTCCTCGGATTTCATCGGTTTGGAACCCGCAACCCAAAATCGATTTCTTTTCCTTGCGCCCCGCACCCTGCCCCCTGCACTCGTCTTTACAGGATATACCTGCTCAAATCTTCGTCTTTGATGATCTCGGCCAGCTTCTCCCGCACGTAACGGGCGTCGACGACCACCTTCTTCTCCGGCCGATCGGGAGCATCGAAGGAGATTTCATCCAGGAGTCGTTCCATGATGGTATGGAGCCGGCGGGCGCCGATATTCTCCATCCGCTGGTTGACCAGGGAGGCGATCTCCGCGATTTCCGCGATCGCATCCTCGGTAAAAGAAAGGGAGATTCCCTCGGTCTCCAGCAAAGCCAGGTACTGCTTGATCAGGGCATTCTTGGGCTCGGTCAGGATGCGCACAAAATCCCCCCGGGTCAGCGAATCCAGTTCCACCCGGATGGGGAAACGGCCCTGCAGCTCCGGAATCAGGTCGGAGGGCTTGGAGACATGGAACGCTCCCGCGGCGATGAACAGAATGTGATCCGTCCTCACCATTCCATAGCGGGTGTTCACCGTGGTCCCTTCCACGATCGGCAGGAGGTCGCGCTGAACCCCTTCCCGCGAGATATCCGGTCCATGGGTGGATTCTCTCCCGGCAATCTTGTCGATTTCATCCAGGAAGATGATCCCGGCCTGTTCCACCCGGTCGACGGCCAGGCCGCTCACCTTGTCCATGTCCACGAGCCTCTGCGACTCATCTTCGGCCAGCAGTTCCAGCCCTTCGGAGACCTTGACCCGCCTCTTTTTGGTCTTCTTGGGGAGGATGCTGTTGAACATCTCTTTCAGGTTGAAATCAATATCCTCCATCCCCGTATTGGAAAAGATCTCCACGATGGGAACCTGGCGCTGGGTCAGTTCCAGCTCGACCATCCGGTTATCGAGCTTTCCCTCCCGGAGCATCTTCCTCAGCCTTTCCCGGGTGGGAGAGGTCTTGTGGGAATTGGGCAGGATCTCTTCGGGTACACCGTTTTCCTCCACTCCCTGGGGAGGGACTTCTTTTTCGGCCCTTGCGGGTGTTTCCCGCCGGACCGGCGGGAGGAGCAAATCCAGCATGCGCTCCTCGGCCATTTCCCGGGCCTTGACCATCACCTTGTCCATCTCTTCCGCCCGCACCATATTGACCGCCAGCTCGGTGAGATCCCGGACCATGGACTCCACGTCCCGTCCCACGTACCCCACCTCGGTAAACTTCGAGGCTTCGATTTTCAGGAAAGGAGACTGGGCCAGTTTGGACAGGCGCCGCGCAATCTCGGTTTTGCCCACCCCGGTGGGGCCGATCATGATGATGTTCTTCGGGGCAATCTCATCCCTCAGGTCTTCATCGACCCGCTGCCGCCGCCACCGGTTCCGCAGGGCGATGGCCACGGACCGCTTGGCATTCTTCTGGCCGATCACATACTTGTCCAGTTCGGCCACGATTTCCCGGGGGGTGAAATATCTGGTCTCTTCTTTCTCCGTCCCTTTGTCGCTCATACCTTTTCAGTGCAGCTTTCCAGTGGATTTTGGGCTATGCCCCATGCGTTCCCATGCCCTTTGCCATCCGCTCCATGGTCTTTGCCCTATGCTTTCCGCGTTTTGTCCTACCCTCTCCATTCTTTGCTGTCCGCTTTTGGCTCTCTGCTCTATGCTCTATGCCCTATGGTCTATGCTTTTTTCACCTCCGGGTTCGTCTCTCCCAGCTCTTCGGTCACGATCTGGTCGTTGGTAAAGATGCAGATTTGGGAAGTAATGTGCATGGCCTCCTGGACGATGGATTTCGCATCCAGGTTGGAATATCGGATCAAGGGCCCGGGCCGCGGCCAGGGCATAGGGCCCCCCGCTGCCGATGGCCGCCACTCCGTCATCGGGCTCGATGACGTCTCCGGTCCCGGAAAGAACCAGGATCCGGTCCCGGTCGGCGACGATGAGGAGAGCTTCCAGCCGCCGGAGCATGCGGTCCGTTCTCCAGTCCTTCGCCAGCTCTACCGCCGACCGGTACAGATTGCCGTTATACTGCTCCAGCTTGGACTCAAATTTCTCAAAGAGGGTGAAGGCATCGGCCGTGGACCCGGCGAACCCGGCGATGATCTGATCTTTGTAGAGCCGTCGCACCTTCCGGGCCCCATGCTTCATCACCGTGTTCCCATGGGTCACCTGCCCGTCCCCGGCCATGGCGATCTTTCCTCCATGACGGACGGCGATGATCGTAGTTCCCATCATTCTTTCGCTCATCGATTGATCCTTGTGTTCTCACCACGGAGGCCAGAGAACACCGAGAATTAAAAGAAAAGGAATAATGGAATAGTGGAACAATGGAATAATGGATGAGCAACTTTTTTCTAATTTTGCCGTTCGATTTAATCATTATTCCATCATTCCAACATTCCAGGTTTTTGCTCTGTTTCCTCTGTGCCTCTGTGGGGAACGTTTTTTATTTTGCGCGAGGGTGCGCTTTATCGTAAACCTCCATAAGCTTATCCATGCTCACATGGGTGTAGCGCTGGGTGGTCGAGAGGCTCACGTGACCCAGCATTTCCTGGATGGCCCTCAGGTCCGCCCCCGCATCCAGCAAATGGGTGGCGAAGGTATGGCGAAGGGCATGGGGGCTCACCTTTCTCAGGAGACCGCTCTGCAGTACGTGCTTCTGCAGGATCCGCCCCACGCTCCGGGCCGTCAGGCGGGTCCCCCGGGGATTGATGAACAGGGCGGTTCGCGGCCCCGATTTCTTCCGCCGGGCCAACACCTCATCCCGCCGGGGAAGATAAGCCCGCAGGGCTTCGATCGCCTTCCCCCCGATGGGGACAATCCTTTCTTTTCTCCCCTTCCCGTAAACCCGGACAATCCCCAGTTGAAAATCCACATCCCCGTCACTCAATCCCACCAGCTCGCTCACCCGTATGCCGCAGGAGTAAAGGGTTTCCAGGATGGCCCGGTCTCTCGCCCCCCAGGGGGTCGCTCGGTCCGGCTTTTCCACCAAGGCAAACACCTCATCCACGGGCAGAAAAGAGGGCAGGTTCTTTTCCTGCTTCGGAGTGGCCACAATCTCCGCCGGGCTCCGCTTTATAAGCCCCTCATCCACCAGGTACCGGAAAAAACTCCTCTGGGCCGCCAGTTTCCGGGCCAGGGAGGACTTCTTATGTTCCCGGTACAGGCGGCTCAGGTAGGCGCGGATCGCCAGATGATCGATTTTCTCCGCCCGGACGTCTCCTTTCTTCTCGTCCCGGTGGAACCCCGCGGACCAAAGAAAGCTCCTGAACTGTTCCAGGTCGGAGGCATAGCTCCGGAGGGTGTGGGCGGAGGCGTTCCTTTCCACCCGGAGGTGCTCCAGAAACCTTTCAATCAGCTCTTTCATGCCGGGTCCCCGGAAGCGCAAAAGAGAATTATATTAACAAATTCAGGCAATTTATCAATCCCCAAAAAAAGAACGCCCTGAGGCACTTCTTTCAGTCCCTTGTTCCCGCGACCTCAATTTGCCCTTGGATTTAACTTGATTTTTATCTTAATATAAATTATTTTTAATATTCAATAAAAATAAGGAGCCGGTATGAAGAAATACGAAGTAAATCGCCTGCGTAACATCGCCATCATAGCCCATGGAAAAGCCGGAAAGACCACCCTTGCCGAAGCGATGCTCTTTGATGGAGGGACCACCGACCGCCTGGGGCGGGTCGATGAGGGGTCCTCGGTTATGGATTTCGAGCCCGAGGAGATCAAGCGGAGCCTGACCATCAGTTCCTCCTTCCACCATCTGGAGTGGGACAAGCACAGGATCAACATCATCGACACCCCGGGGGACGCCAACTTTATTATCGAGACCAAGAACAGCCTGCAAGCAGTCGATGGAGCCGTGGTGGTCATCGATGCCGTGTCCGGCGTGGAAGTGCAGACGGAAAAAGTCTGGGAGTATGCCAACCAGTTCGAGCTCCCCCGCCTTATTTTTATTTCCAAGATGGACCGGGAGCGGGCTGATTTTTCCACCACCCTGAGCGATATTCAGAAGGTACTCAGCCCCAAAGCCATCCCCCTGAATATTCCCATCGGGTCCGAGGAAGCCTTTGCCGGGGTGGTAGATCTCCTTTCCGGGAAAGCCTATCAATTTGAGACTAACCTGAGCGGAAAATTCAGCCAGGGAGACATCCCGGCCAAATTGAAGGATCAAGCCAAAGCCGCCCGGGACAAGCTCATCGAAGCCATCGCCGAGTCGGACGACGCCCTTTTGGAAAAATACCTGGAAGGGCAGGAGCTTTCGGCCGAAGACCTGGCTAAGGGGCTTCGTCAGGGAGTATTGCACAAGACCATCTTCCCCGTCCTCTGCGGCTCGGGATTAAGAAACATGGGCATTCAACCTTTCCTGGCGGGCATCATCGAGTGCCTGCCCTCTCCCCTGGATCGGGGTCCTGCCAAGGGCACCCATCCCTCCACCAAAGCGGAGGAGGTCCGGAATCCCGGGGAGGACGAGCCCTTCTCGGCGTTTATCTTCAAGACCGTTGCCGATCCCTACGCCGGAAAATTGAGCATTTTCCGCGTCTGGTCCGGGACTCTTCAACCCGACGGAACGCTCTATAATGCCAACAAAGGAGCGCGGGAGAGATTCGGGCAGATTCTGCAGATGGAAGGAAAGAACCAGAAACCGGTGGAATCGGCGGGCCCGGGCGACATTGCCGCGGTGGCCAAGCTGAAAGAAACCACCACCTGGGAGACCCTGAGCGATGAGAAGAAACCCATCGTGTACCCGGCCATCTCCTTCCCCCTCCCCCCGGTCTCCTTTGCCGTGCAGCCCAAATCCAAGGGCGACGAGGAAAAGATCACCGTTTCCCTCTCCCGCCTGTGCGAAGAAGATCCCACCATCAAACTCCAGCGGGACGAACAGACCAAAGAAATGATCCTCCTTGGCATGGGACAGGTCCACGTGGAAGTGACCGTAGAAAAACTCAAACGGAAGTTCGGGGTGGAAGTAAACCTGAAGACCCCCAAGATCCCCTACAAGGAAACCATCAAGAGCACCAAGAGCGGGATTATCTACCGCCACAAGAAGCAGAGCGGCGGCCGCGGGCAGTTTGCCGAGGTCCATTTCGAACTCTCCCCCCTTCCCCGGGGTTCCGGGTTTGAATTCCAGAATGCCCTGGTGGGCATGAACGTTCCCCGGAATTTCGTCCCCGCGGTGGAGAAAGGGGTCAACGAAGCCATGCATAGCGGGGTCCTGGCGGGATATCCGGTGGTTGACCTGAAAGTCAAGTTCTACGACGGGAAATCCCATGAAGTGGATTCTTCGGAAATCGCTTTTAAAATTGCTTCCTCGATGGCCCTGAAGAAGGGAGTCCTGGAGACCAATCCCGTCCTGCTGGAACCCATCATGAACCTGGAAGTCTTCGTTCCGGATGAGTACATGGGAGACGTCATCGGAGACTTGAACGGCCGGCGAGGCCGGGTTCAGTCCGTGGAGCCCAGGCCCAAGGGGCAGATCATCAAGGCCCAGGTCCCCCTGGCGGAGGTCTTGAAATACGCCCCCGACCTCACCTCCATGACCAGCGGGCGCGGGTCTTTTTCCATGGAATTCTCCCACTATGAAGAAGTCCCCGCCCATATGGCCGACAAGGTGATCGCGGCCTCCAAGGCGGAGCAGAAGGAAGCTTGAGGTCCGGCTATTTTTACGGAGAATGAAAGCTCCCGGCTTTATGAGCATCGATCCCGCAGGACTTGAAAAAACCGAACCCCAGGAAGGAGCGCCAGACGCCCCCGGCGGAGGAGTTTGACCTTCTCGAAGCGCTCCAGGTCACCGAGGAGGAAAAGGCCCAACTGCCCCAGCAGCTCATCCTCGACCCGCAAAAACAATTTACCCCGCAGGAGCGGGAGATTCTCTCCCTATCCCTCATGAAAATGAGTATGCCGCAGAAGATCCGGCTGGCCCTGGTGGGAAACCAGGAGGCGCGCAACCTCCTCATCCACGACCCAAATAAGGTCATCCCCCTGGCGGTCCTGCGGAACCCCAAGCTGTCCGAAGACGAAGTCATCATGTATGCCCAGCTTCGCAGCCTCCCGGAAGATGTCTTCTCGGCCATGGCCAAGCACAAGACCTGGGTCAAGAATTACCACGTGAAGCTGGCTCTGGTGTCGAACCCCAAGGCCCCCCTCTCCCTGGCGATCAAGCTCCTGGATCACCTCCACGACCGGGACCTTCAGAACATCTCCAAGAGCAAGAACGTTTCTTACATTCTGGCCCGCTCCGCCGCCCGCCTTCTCTTCAAGCGGAAGGGGTAAGCATGAATTCCCCCGGCTAAAGTGGTTGCCGTCAACATCAGCGCAAAGAAAGGGACCCGGAAAAAGAATGTGGTCTCCTCCTGCCTGCTTCCCGGTCTGGGACTGAAGGACGATGCCCATGCCGCCCCGGGAAATCGCCAGGTGAGCCTCCTCGCCCAGGAGTCCATCGACAAGATGGTCCGTCTGGGGTTGAAAGTGGGGCCGGGGGATTTCGCCGAAAACCTCACCACCCAGGGTCTGGACCTGCTCGCCCTTCCCCTGGGAACCCGTTTCCGGATCGGAGAACACACGCTGCTGGAGGTGACCCAGATCGGAAAGGTCTGCCACACCCGCTGCGCCATCTATTATCAGGCAGGGGACTGTGTCATGCCCAAAGAGGGGATCTTTGCCCAGGTCCTGGAGGGCGGGGAAATCAAAGTGGGGGACGAGATTCATGTTCTCGGCGGGAATTCTGACCATCAGTGACAAGGGCTCCCGCGGAGAGCGGGAAGACCTGAGCGGCCCCGAAATTCGCCGGATCCTCGCTTCCCTCCCTGCCGAGGTCGAGGCCTACGAAGTGATTCCCGACGAGGAAGAGATCATCGCCCGGAAGCTTATCGAATACGCCGACCAGAAGGGTCTGGATTTGATTCTCACCACGGGGGGAACGGGGCTGAGCCCCCGGGACGTCACTCCCGAGGCCACCCGCAAAGTTCTGGACAGGGAAGTCCCCGGAATCGCCGAGGCCATGCGCGCCGAAGGGATGAAGATCACCCCCACGGCCATGCTCTCGCGGGCCGCGGCCGGGATTCGCGGTCGATCTCTGATCATCAATCTTCCGGGAAGTCCGCGGGCGGTGCGGGAGAATCTGATGGTGGTCCTGCCGGCCCTGAAGCATGCCCTGGAGAAGACCCAGGGCGATCCGGCCGACTGCGGGAATCTGCCCCGAGGGGGTTAGCGGTCGCCTTCGCCGCGGTCCGGAGGTTGCCCTGAACCCTGGGAAGCCTTCCGCTCTTCCTCTTTTTTAATGACCTCAATCTCTGCCTCGATCTCGCGCACCCGCGTCTTGTAGCCGTCCACCTCGGCGATCAACCCCTTCATATCCCCGTGGTCCAAAATTTCCTTTTCATCCCGGGAATGAAGGTCGTAAGCCAGGCTCCCCAAACGGATGAACGCTTTGCGGACGTTCCCCTGAACCGAGGTCAGTTCGACCCTCTTCTTTAAAATTCGGCTGGTCTTTCCGGCCTCGGCCATAAAGACGGACAGGCCGTCTTTCATCGCTTCCAGGCCGTCCTCGGCCCCCTTCTTGATCAATTCCCAGAGGGTCATTTTTCCCCTGCCTCCTTTCTCCGGCAAACGCCCTTGGTAGCTCTATCAATCATTTTCCCATTCGCTTGATCCTCTCCGGACAGGATCCGGTCTACTTCCTTCTTCATTTTCTCCAGGTGCGTGCCCGGCCAATAGACCCGGCGGCATCGTGGACAGATGTGGAAGGAATCATAATCCCGGAAGATAAAATCCGGGACCCTTTCCTCCACCTCTTCTTTGGGCACCGGGTGGAGCTCTTCATTGCACAGGAGACAACGGGAAAAGTATTTTTCTTCCGGCGGTTCCAGCCGGAGTTTTTGCAGAACTTCCCGCACCTGCTCCCGGGGGCTGTTGGCCTCCAGGATCGTGACCTGAAGATCTTTCCCCAGGGCTGGAATTCTCCGGCTCCGGGTCAAAAACATCCGCCCTTCGGCCAGAGCCGCCCGGGCGGCCTCTTCGATCTGGCCCTCTCCCCAATATAACACGTCAAAGCCCAGGGCTCGGAGTTTTTTGGCCAGCTTCCCCGTGGTCCGGTCGGTGAGGAATTTCATGCCTCTATTCTATAATTTTAACCGGGGAGAGTCAAAACCCCCACTTCCGCTTGGGGGCCACCGGAATTGCGGAATGTGGATTGCGGAATGCGGATTGAAAAAGGAAACTTCAAAATCCGAAATCCGCAATTCGAAATCCGAAATTCCAGGGGCCGATGCTTTTTGCCCAGAAGGTCCTTGCCCCCGGGCCACAACCCAGGCATCCCGGAAATGTCAATCCCGCCACAGGCGGGACCCTCGGCAGAGCCGGGGGATTATCTTAACCTTAATCCATTCACCGAGGTCGAAAGGAAAAAAATCCGGTGAGAGAAGCAACCATCGCTGCCACCCCGAATCCCAGGATGATGAGGCCGGAGATGCGGTTGATCCAGCGCAAACCCCGGAGGTTGAAACGATCCCGGAAAGCGCCGATCCCAAAGCTCAAAATCCACCACCACAGAGCGGATCCCAGGAAAACTCCGGCCACCAACATACCGGCTTCGAAGAAAGTTCCTCCCGCAGTTCCTAACCCCAGTCCGGCGAAAATAACGGCGAAGGCCAAAATGGTCAGGGGATTGGCAAGGGTGAGAAAGAAGGTGGAGAAATAATCCCCCGCCAGATCCAGCCTGCGGGCCGCAGGGGGTGTGCCCCCCGGCCGGGACAAGAAGGTCCGAACCCCCAGGTAAAGGAGAAAACCTCCTCCCCCGAAACGCAACCAGAATTGCTGGTGGATCAAAAAGTGGGAGATGACGGTCAAACCAAAAGCGGCAACGCACCCGTAGAGGGCATCCGCCGTGGCCGCCCCCAGCCCGGAAGCCAGGCCGGACCGGCGGCCATAAGCCAGGGTGCGCCGGATGCACAGAACCCCGATGGGTCCCACGGGCGCAGCAATGGAAAAACCGATGAGGAGTCCTTTAAAGAAGAAAAGAAGGATGATTTTCTCCGATCCTTAGCCAAAAATCAGCAGGGGCTAGATCTGGGGGTCTTTCAGAAGAACTTTTCAAACCGGTCTTTCTTGGCCTTGCAGACCGGACAAACTTCGGGCGGCCCGTCGCGGGCGCAGAGATAGCCGCAGACCTTGCACCGCCAGACGGGATAAGGCAGGGAAGAGAGAGCCGGGGTTTTCGGCCCGGCGGGGGCTTTCTTTCTTTCCTCCTCGGGGGGACGCCTCTCCGGGATGGATTGGAGTTTTTGCTCGCCCTTCAAGACGGCCCCGGAAACATAAAGGGCGCAGTAGCAGGCCCCGTAATCATCCAAATCCGGGTCCCGATAGTCGCAGGGGCAGATGATGTCCAGGTCCTCGTCCTTATTCCCGGAAGCCAGGCGGCAGGGGCAGGCCCAGTATCCGTATCTTTTCTCATTGACCAGCAGGCCCTTGACCAGCTCCTTGGTGAAGGGCGTATCCGGGTTGAGATGGTATCCTCCGGCCTCGGCTTCCTTGTGCAGCCGCTGGAATAGACGGTCCACCTCCCCGGGGGAGACGGTAGATTCTTCTTTCATGAACCGAGCGCCTCCTCGACCTTCTGCTCATCATAGCCCACGATGCACTGGCCGTTGATGGAGAGAGTCGGGAAGGAACACCGGGGGTTCAACTTTTTTACCTCATCCGTTGCCTCCGTCCGTTCTTCCCCCTGCAGGAGGTCTATTTCGACATAGTCATACTCCACTCCCATCTGGTCCAGCAGCTGTTTGGTCTTCTTGCACCAGACACAGGTGCTCAGGGCATAGAGCAGGATCGGACCCTTATTCTTCCCCGCCACATGAGTCATTTTCATGTCCCCGCCTCCGCATGATTTAATTTCCTTGCCCCTTCCCTCTGTATGTAGTGTATTCCAAAGGGAAAGGGCGAGTCAATACGGAATCCCCCGCCCCCAGGTCTTGCCCTGCCGGGCACCCTTGGGTCACGAAGATGTAAACAATTATCTCTACCAAAGCTATTCAACCCGGTCCCCAAAATCCCACCCTATCAAAATCAATAGATGTCGAGCGAAATGTCACCATTCTCGATGGGAAAGGGATTTGGGAAAGTGAGCTCCGTTATAAAGGCCTTACGCACCCTGTTTTTTGACTTCCATGGAATGGAATGCTATCCTGCAATGGGTTTTGGAATGTGGTGCTTGGTTTTAATCAGTTGGGATTCGGTTGCTTAATTTTTGGGAGGAGAAACGCCATGGTTACGAGACAAGAGCTGGCTGGAATGATTGACCATTCCCTGCTCAAACCCCAGTCCACGAGGGTGGAGCTGAAAAAACTCTGTGCCGAAGCCGTCCAGTACGCCTTTAAAGCGGTCTGCATCAACCCGGTCCACGTGGCCGATGCGGCCTCTTTCCTGAAGGACAGCGGCGTGATCGTCTGCTCGGTGGTCGGATTTCCTTTCGGCACCCTCCTCCCGAAAATCAAGGCTGCCGAAACCCGGGAAGTCGTCCGTCTGGGGGCCGGGGAGATCGACATGGTCATCCGGGTCGGGGCGCTGAAGGAAGGGCGGAATCCGGAAGTGGTGGGAAGATATCCGCGGCGTGGTGGAAGCGGCCTCCGGCCGCCCGGTCAAGGTCATTCTGGAGACCTGCTACCTGACGGAGGAAGAGCAAGATCCGGGGCTGCAAACGTCGCCGTGGAGGCGGGAGCGGCCTTCGTAAAGACTTCCCTACCGGCTTCGGGTCCGCGGGAGCGATGGAAGACGGACGTGGAGCTCCTATGCGCCGGGTGGTGGGAACCGACCTCGTTATGATGTAACAAGCGGCCGGGGGGATCCGGACGCTCGCCGATGCCCCTGAAGGCATGATCGAGGCTGGCGCCACCCGCCTGGGCACCAGCGGCAGCGTGGCGATCATGCGGGAGTTGGGAAAGGGAAGGCCCTGAAAATCTTGGTTGCTGGTTACTGGGGCTTCAAGTCCCAAATCCCACTTCACAAGTTCAGGCGATGGGCCTTGGGAGGATGGAAACAAATCTGGTCTGATGGAGTGGCTGCCAGTCATGAGAAACGCGTATTCTTGTCCTGGGAAGTTCCAACATCGACCTCATCCTTCGGGTTCCTCGCTTCCACAACCCCGGGGAGACGACTCACCGGCGAAAACCTGGTGACTGCCTTCGGCGGAAAAGGAGCCAATCAGGCCATCGCCGCCAAAAGGCTGGATGGAGAAGTCCTGTTTCTCACCAAACTGGGGGAGGATTCATTCGGACAATCCTACCGGAAGTATCTGATTGGGAATGGCCTGCCTCCCCGTTTTCTCCTTCAAGACAAGAAACTCCCCACGGGAGTCGCGGTCATCGAGTTGATCCCTAAGGGAGAAAACCGGATCATTGTCTCCCCAGGAGCCAATGGCTCCCTTTCGGTAATAGACCTGCAAAAACATCATGATGCGTGGGATGGAGCGGGGGTCTTTGTCGTTCAGCTGGAAACCCCCCTGAATACAGTTACCAAAGGCCTCGTGCTGGCCAGAAAGAAGGACTGTCTCACGATCCTGAACCCGGCCCCGGCTGCTCCCCTTTCCCGGGAAATTCTCTCCCTGGTTGATTTTTTGGTCCCCAATGAATGGGAGGCACAGTCCCTCAGCGGGATTAAAATGAAAGGGAAGAAAGACCTGCCCCGAATCGCTCAAAAGCTTTTGGACAGGGGCGTTAAGAATGTGGTGATCACCCTCGGAGCCCAGGGGCTGTATTTCAAGAACCGGGATGAAGAGATCTGGATGGATGCCTTCCGGGTGAAGGCTGTGGATACCACGGCGGCAGGAGACGCTTTCATGGGGGCTCTGGCCTGCGGCCTTGCGGCGGGAAAGCCGATCCGGCAGGCCTTGAAAATGGCCAATGCCGCGGGGGCCCTGGCCGCGACCAGGCTAGGGGCCCAGCCTTCTCTTCCCGACCGACGGGAATTAGAGAGGTTTTTGGAAAAAGCCCCTAACCCGCTAATCCAGGAAAGCCGGAGCTAAAAAAGAGGGTGCCAACAACTTTATTCTAAGGAGATTAAATCGTCTCGTCGATCACGGTGCCCAGCGTGGCCGATTGTTCTTCCGCGGCCACGTCCACTTTTTGAAGGACCTCCTTGGCCGCAGCATTGTTCTTCAGGGCAACGACCGTATCGGTGAGCATCTGGACGATCAGCTTCTGATCTTCCATGGATTTGGAGAGCATGGAGACGCCGGCGTCGATGGATGGCATGAAGTCCTTTCCTCCCGGGCAATCGAATTTCAGCACAACCTTTCTTTCATCGGCCGAACTTCCGCAAGACTTGAATCCGGCTCCGCTCGATGAACCCTTTGCCCCCAGTCGATCGACTCCGCAGCGCCCCACCTCCTCTCTCCTCCCCTCTCATCCAAACCGGTTCACCGTCCATGATCAAGCCGGGAAGAACCATTCCCTCTTTCCAAGCCTCCAGAGGATTGAATCACCGTACAGGAAAGAGGTCTATTTCTGTCGGGTCCTTGGTATAATAATAATCAAAGGATAAGAAGCCAGGGAGGAGAAGATGGCCAAGACAGGGGAACCCACGGGAGCTACCGCCCGAGCGATGGAGGAGAAGACCGAAGCCCGGCTGCGGGAGCTTTTTGAAAAGATGCCCTACCCGGCATCGATTTTTCTTTTCACCGACGAGGGGCGGAACGAACCCTTCAACCAGGCCGCCCGGGAGGTCCTGCAGATCCTCCGCCGGGTATCCCCGAAGCTCCAATTCAAGGAATACGACCTGGGCCATGAGCAGGCCCGCAAATGGAATATTCAGACTTCCCCGACGCTCCTCTTCGATCCCGAACGTTATAAGATCCGCTGGCTCGGGGCCCCCATCGGAGAGGAAACCAAGACCCTGATCATCGCCCTTCAGATGCTGGGCTACCGCAGCACGGGTCTCAGCGAGGATTCCCGCGGGATCCTGAAGAAGATCACCTCCTCAAGGGACATCAAGGTTTTCGTGAGCCCCACCTGCCCCTACTGCCCCCAGCAGGCCATCAATGCCCTGAACGCGGCTTTGGAGAGGCCCGATTTGATTTCCCTGGAGATCATCGACATTCAGGTCAACCCCGACCTGGCCCGGAAGTATGGCGCTCAGAGCGTTCCCCAGGTCTTTGCCAATGAGAAGCTCATCGCCATGGGGGCCCAGCCGGAAGAGCTTTTCATGTCTTCGCTGGAAAAGATGGAAGAGCAGCGGATCTACATCCCCGAAAGCGACGCCGTGGAGGTGGAAGCGGATCTGGTCATCGTCGGGGGAGGACCCGCCGGTCTCACGGCCGGCATCTACGCTGCCAGGAGCGGGCTCAAGGCGGTCATCGTGGAGAAGGGGATCCTGGGAGGCCAGATCGCCACCACCCCGGTGGTGGAGAACTACCCCGGCATCACCCAGGTGGGCGGGAAAGCCCTGGTGGACATCATGGTGGAACATGCCCTGCAGTATTCCAAAATCTTTCCGGGAGAGGAAGTCATGGAGATCCAGCCCGGGGATCCGATTCTCGTCGCCACCAACCGCCGGCGCTTCAAAACCAGGGCCGTTCTCCTGGCCACCGGGGCGCGCTACCGGAATCTGGGAGCACCGGGGGAAGCCCGATTCTCCGGCCACGGGGTCAGCTACTGCAGCACCTGCGACGGCCCCCTCTTCAGCGGGAAAAAGGTCATCATCGTGGGCGGCGGGGACAGCGCCGTCACCGAAGCCCTGAACCTTCGGAATATCAACGTGGATGTAACTCTCGTCCATCGCCGGGATTCGTTGAGGGCCCAGGACCATCTGCTCAAGAGCCTCGAGGAAAACCAAACGCCCCTCCTTTTCAACACGGAGGTGCAAGAAATTCGGGGCGACCAGGAAGTCAAGGAAGTCGTCCTGTCCAACACCAAAACGGGGGAGAAGAAAACCCTGCCGGTCGACGGCGTCTTCGTGGCCATCGGCTACGACCCCGAGGTGGGACTGGCCAAGAAGCTGGGAGTGGAATTGACCCCGGACGGCTACATCAAGCACGACTCCCGGCACCGGACGAATATTCACGGGATTTACGCCGCCGGGGACGTGGAGGGAGGCTACAAGCAGATCGTGATCGCCGCCGCCAAGGGCTCTGAGGCGGCCCTGACCATCTTCGAAGACTTAATCAATCCGTACTGGAAAAAGAAGGTTTGAGGTTTGAGGTTCGAGGCGCGAGGTTCGAGAGCTCAAAGCGAATAGAGCTCATTGACCATTGGATTCATTGTTCATTGATCAATGCCCTGCGCCCTCTACTTCTATTCCACCGGCGGCCTCTTATCCTTCCACGGCGTTATTGCTTCGTAAGCGGCGGCGGCCTTCAGCACGGTGGTTTCGGCCAGCCTGCGGCCCACGATCTGCAGGCCCACGGGCAGGCCTTCGGAGGTAAAGCCGCAGGGAATGGAGATCGCCGGAAGCCCGGTCATGGTGATGGCATAGGTCATGTACAGCCATTCCTGATAGTTTTTCATGGGCTTGCCGTTGATCTCTTTCGGATAGATCATTTCCTGGGGGAAGGGGGGAAGCGCCACGGTGGGAGTCAGAAGAAGGTCATACTTTCCAAAGAAATCCCGGACCCGGTGATAAAGAGCCGTCCTCCCCTTTTCCGCTTCCCCGATCTCCTTGGCGGTGAGTGGAAATCCCTGCTCGATGTTCCAGGCCAGGTTGGGGTTCATCCGGTCGCGCCATTTTTCCAGCTTCTCCGCGTGCAGGGCCACCATGCGGGCCGCGCGGGTTACGTGGATGATCTGCTGCACTCCCGTAAAGTCCGGCTCCGCCTGTTCCACCTTGCACCCCAGCTCGGTGAA
This sequence comes from uncultured delta proteobacterium, assembly GCA_963802665.1. Lineage (GTDB taxonomy): Bacteria > Desulfobacterota > SM23-61 > SM23-61 > SM23-61 > SM23-61. The sequence continues at coordinate 86,598 of CAWDJO010000020.1, forward strand.
CCGCCGGGCAGCGGCAGCCACCAGCTTGTGAACTTCATGATCCACGGGGGAGACCTTGAGGTCCGGACTCCAGGCCACCCGGAGCCCTTTGATTTTCGGTCTTTTGACCGCGGATATGAATTTTTCCGTCTCCACCGGGAAGGAGATGGGAGACCGATCGTCCTGCCCGGCGATCACCGAGAGCATGAGCGCCGTGTCCCCCACCGTCCTGGCCATCGGGCCTTCCACGGCCAAGGCATCCCAACCCAAATAACTCGGATACATCGGGACCAGCCCGGCAGAGGTGCGAAAACCAACCACCCCGCAGAAAGAAGCGGGGATTCGGAGAGATCCCCCCAGGTCGCTTCCGGTGGCCAGAGGGCCGAGCCCGCAGGCCAGGGCCACGGCGGCCCCCCCGCTGGAACCTCCGCAGGTATAGGCCGGCTTCCAAGGGTTCCAGGTGGGACCGAAGACTTGATTATACGTATTGGCCCCGGCGCCGAACTCGGGAGTATTGGTTTTCCCGATCACGATGGCTCCCGCCGACTTGAGCCGCTGGACGATGAGCGCGTCCTCTTCGGGGACGAAATGCTCAAAAATTTTGGACCCCCAGGTCGTCCGGATTCCCGCGGTCAGGGTCAGGTCTTTGATGGATACCGGGATGCCATGGAGCGGGCCGAGCTTGCCCTTGCGCATGACTGCCGCCTCGGCTTTCCTGGCCGCCTCGCGGGCCATCTCGGGAACCACCGTACAGTAGGCGTTGACTTTGGGGTTGATCTTTTCGATCCGGGCCAGGAGGGCATCGACGATTTCCACCGGAGATAATTTCTTCTTCTTCACCGCCGAAACCATCTCTGTGGCCGGCAAAAAACATAGATCCGCAGGATTCAAAGCTTTCTCCTTTCAGGAAGGCAGATAAAGAGGAGATCCGGGAGGCTCTTTCGTTTCTTCGAGGAGGGAGACCCCCGCCGGGAAGGAAAGCGCGGGTCTGACCGCACATTATTTGGCTTCCATGGGGAAGTTGGCCTTGGCCCAATCTTTCCATCCGCCCTGGAGGGCGAAAACCTTGGTGAATCCCAGGGTGATCATATCCTGTGCCACCCGGGCACTGGTTCCTTCGTTGGGTCAGGCGCAGTAGAGGACGATGGTTTTGTCCTTGGCGTATTTTTCGGCCCATGTTTTGGTGGGTTTGCCGGGATCTTCCCGGACCGCTCCCAGGATTTTCGTCTGGCCTTTCGCCCAGTCTGAGCTGGACCGGACATCCAGAATGACCAAATCCGATTTGCCCATCCATTCTTTCAGTTGCTCTTTGGTCATGCGGGGGACTTTTTCCGCGGCCCAGACCGCCTGGATCCCCATTGCCAGGATGACCAGGACGGCGATCATTCCGCAGATCATCCTGCTTCCTTTACCGATCATGGAGCCCTCCTAAAAAAAAATTTCCTTCTCCCGGCAAGAGAGGAGAAGGAGATACGGATCAGCCCGAAAAAAAGAAGTTAAAGATAGCGGACCAGACGAACGGCCTTGGAAAGGGCGAACACCCGGGCATTGTTGCTGTTCGGATCGGCCGGAAAAACAAAAAAACCCGGACGCTTGGGATCATAGCCCAGCGTTGAACCCACCATGGTTTCCCCGTCGGTGAAAGTTATCTCCACAATCCGGCCGGAGGGATGTTCTCCCGGGGAATATTTTTTTTGATCGTCGTAGTCCGGCTTCCCGGCAAAATCGCGCACGAAGAAAACGGCTTTTAGATCCCGGAGAAGAATTTCCTTGTTCTCCATAGGATTGGCGGCTTCGGTGGGGAAGATATGAAAGCCGGGTTTGTTGGGAGCAAAATCCTGGGTAAAGCCCTTGATCATTCGACCATCCAGATACCGGGCCACAATCTTTACCTTTTCCATAGCGGTGACCTGACCTTTCCCGATTCCCGCATGCCCCGATGCGGATTTTTGCCCCTGGAATCAACCCTAGACCCATTTTATAGGCCTTTTCCCGGACAGTCAATAAATTTTCCGGGCCGGAGGATCCTCCCCCCTTTTCCTCCCCGCGGGGCGAAGTATGTTGAAACCATTATATTTTTGACCCGGATGGGACGATAAGTTAATATATAAATAAGGAGGGGCCGATGAAAAGATTTCTTGCTTTTTCTTCCTTTTTTTTCTGGGCCTTGATCCTGCTTCTTTCCCCCGCTCCGTCCCCGGCGGGTGATTCAAAAGCGGGCCCTTCCGACACCCTCAAAGGGAAAACCAAAGAGGAAATGGAGGCCGTGAAGAAAGACTCTAAGAGGATCGGTCAGGACGTCCTGGAGTCGGCCAAGGAACTTCCTGCCCAGGCCGGCAAGGAATTCAAGAAGACGGGAAACGCGCTGAAGGAAACGGGAAAAGAATTAAAGGAGAGCATCAAAGAAACCGTCGAGGACATTAAAAAAACGATCAAAAAATAACCCGCCTCAACCTCTGCTCTGAATTCCCAAAAGCTCCTCCGCCTTCCTTACGGTCGCAAGAGGGGGAGATTCCCCCCTCCTGCTTCAGCCAAGCCAAGGGAAGACCCCCTTGGCCGGCATTATCCTCTGGCCAACTTGGAAGCGACGCTGGCCACATGCTTCCCCTGGAAGCGGGCGGCCGCCAGCTCATTCTCGCTGGGCATTCGCTCTCCCTGCCCTCCCGCGATGGTGGATGCCCCGTAAGGAGAGCCCCCGGTGATTTCATCGATCCTCATCTGCCCCTGAAAGCTGTAGGGCAGCCCGACCACGATCATCCCCTGATGAAGAAGGGTGGTATGGAAACTCAGGATAGTGGATTCCTGGCCGCCGTGCTGGGTGGCGGAACTGGTGAAAACACTCCCCACCTTGCCGACCAGGGACCCCTTCGCCCACAGCTCGCCCGTGGCATCGAGGAACTGGCGCATCTGTCCGCACATGTTCCCGAACCGGGTGGGGGTCCCGAAGATGATGGCCCCGGCGGACGGCAGTTCGTCAACCGTGGCAATGGGGATGTGGGCGAAGGCTTTCTTGGCCTCCAGAGCGCCCATCTTTTTCAGGACTCCATCGGGAAGCGTCTCCGGCACCCGGCGAAGAATCGCTTCGGCCCCAGGCACCTGTTTTACTCCTTCAACGATGGCCTCGGCCATCCGGTAAGTATGACCATACATGGAATAAAAAACGATCAACACTTTCATATTTGCCCCTCCTTTTCCTTCCTGGTCTTCAAATCATTCTTTCAGTCATATAGATGCGCTCAATGGAATCCCGGAATCTCCGATTTCCTTTTCCCGTCCTTTTTCCCGCATGACCCGTTAGGGCGCGATTCATCGCAGGCGATTCGGAATCGCCCCTACAACCACGAATTAAGTTGGTTGGTGAAAAACCGGAGAAATTCTCAGAGATTCAGGCAGATTTCCACGGCCAGACGGGCCGCCCTCCTGGAAGCCAGCCAGAAGAGCGGGTTTAAAAACCCCGTTTTCCACTTGAGGGAGGCCAGTTCATCGGAGACCACCATGAAGCCTCCCAGCCGGATGCCCCGATAGGCGGCGACGGTGAAAAGGGCGGACATCTCCATTTCCACCGCGAGGACCCCCATCTCCGAGTATTTTCTCGTCTTCCCCCTCGTCTCCCGGAAAAGCGCGTCTGTGGTCCAAACCCTCCCTGCTGCGGTCTTGAATTTTTTCTCGCGACTCTTGGCCAGACAAAGCTGGGTGATCTTTTCATCGGCTTCGGCCATCCTCCCTCCGGGCAGCGGATAATGGGCCGAAGTTCCCTCTTCGCTCAACGCCTCCGTGGGAACGACCAGGCTTCCCGTTCCAAGGTCCTCCTGGAGGGACCCGCAGCAGCCGAAGGATAAAACCTTCTTGGCCCCCATGGCGATCAACCGTTCCAGCACCAAAGCCGCCTGGGGCGATCCCAGGGGAGTTCCGAAAACCGAAACCTTTCGCCCGTCCAGGCCGGTCGAGCAGTAGGTCATGGAAGGAAAACGGAGCCGCTTCAGGGCGGTCTTCTTGATTTTCAATTCCTTCCGCAGGAATTCAAAGTAAGGGTCAAAGAGATTCAGGATGATGGGGTGATCGATTTCCGGGTCCCCGGGAATCCTCCGCGGCTCGATCAATGCACTGTCGTCGTCCATGTATTCTCCTAATAAACATGGGGCAAGGAGCATGGAGCAGAGAGCATGGAGTTTAATGACCAAACACGGTTTCTCTTTAGCTCCGTCCCAATAAGCCTATCTCAATTCTCGACGGCTTTGGGTTAGTACGCCCTTCAGCGGCGTCTATTCCCCTTGGCGGACTCTCGCCCGCTCCATGCTCTACGCTCTTAGGTGCCATCTGGGCCCATCCGGGGTATCTTCCACGATGATTCCTTCCTGCAACAGCTTATCCCGGATCAGGTCCGCCATCTCCCACAGCCTGGCGGACCGGAGCTTTCCTCTGATTTCCATAAGAATGGCCATCAGGGGGGCAAGGATGGAAGGAATATCCTTGGGGAGCTCATCGAAGCGCAAGCCCAGTTGAACGATCATCCCCCGCAGGGTCTCCCGGGCCTGGGAAATTCTTTCTTCATCCTCAAATTCCCGACAGGACTTCCAGATCAACTTATCCAGAGTCACCAGAGTATTGATCAATGCGTCCGCCCGGTTTTCCTGGAGATCTCGCCCGAACGACTCCTGGAGAATTTTTACCCTGTTCCAGGAAAGGCTGGCTTACCGGTCCGGTCGTTTGGATCTTCAAGGAAACAGGCGGTTCTTCCTGAATGCCGGCGCGCGTCATTCTCTTCAACTCGGCCAAGGAGACAGCCTCGCCATCTTTAAAAACCGTCTGCCCTCCCCCCTGGCGCAAGGTAACCTCCCCCACCCCCCGGATCAAAACCTGTCCCGCCGAAAAGTCGAGAATACAGGCCGTATGCTCGTCGATCCCCAGGATCGGGGTTCCCGAAGGGAGCATCCTTTCCAGCTGGATCAGGCGTGGTTCTCCCATGTAGCAAAAGCGGGTGTCGTGCGTTCCCCCTTCGGCGTTGTTCCAGTGGGGAATGACCACGAACGGAAGGCCGAATGGGCCGAGCAGATTCAATCCTTCCACCCAATGGACGTCTTCCCCCACTTTGTAGATCTCGTACACGGGGAGGGTAAAGACTCCCAAGGGTCAGGGCCGCGGCGCTGGCGGCGACAAAAATGCCTCCCTCCTGAATTCTTTCTTGAATAATTTGGGGTATGGGAGTTCCCGCCCAGTTTTTCAGGGCGTACGTGGGGCTGCCCGGTCCGACAAAGAGATAATCGGCATCCCGGAGGGAACGATAGGCTTTCTCGGCCTCATAGGCGGATAGGTTCTTCGCCGACTTGAAAGAAACGTGCAGCAGGGGTTGATTCAGGCGCTTCTGAAAATATTCGCGGGCTTTGTCGAAGAGGTCTTCGGCGTTCATCTGGAAGCCGGCGGGAGTATCGATGAAAACGGCTCTGACGGGAGGCTTCAGCCGCTCCAGGAGGTACCGGTGGACGCGGACCATGGAATCCGTGGTTTCTCCCGAACCCATGATGGCGATGGTTCCGCCGGGGGTGGTCATGCCCTTGAACCTCCATCATCCAATTTATCGGCCCCGGTGTTGAAAAGCAAGGAGGAATTCAAGCTTGCCCACCTTCACTTTCCGGGAAGTAGTTGTAAGTCCTATTGAGTTTCGGCCGTTGCCCGGCCCGAAAGCAAGGGCGTTGCGCGCAAAAACCATGAGGCGCGGTTCATTTTCTGGGTCGGGCGGGCAAGCCGTTCTTTTCCCAAGGACAGGGTAATTGCGTTGTAGGGGCGCCCGGCCGAGCGCCCGATAGGCCCGCCTCATCCTGCGGAAGCACGGGGGGGATCTCCGGAGCGAGTTCTTTTCCCGCCGATGCTTTTTCCGCGCAACGCCCTTGCTTCCGGGCCACAAGCTTGCTTTTTCGCAGATAAGGCAATCGCAAAAGTGAAGCTGGGCAAGGGAATTCAAGGGAAAACGGGTTTTTTATCCCTTCCAGCGCGGGGATTATTTATCGGGCAAAAAATCGCCTTCTCGATTCGCAGCAGGATCAACGCCCCAAAAGAATCGCCAGACCGATGGGTATTCCGACTCCGAGGGCTATCCAGAATAAGGGGTGAAGACGGGGGAAAAATCCCTTCGGGACGGCAGGGGTTTTGTAGAGCTCTCTGAGGACCTCTCCTTTTTCTTTATCATCCATTAAGTGCAGGTTTGGAAGAACCATTTCTTCCAGGAATTTCTTCCGATTCGGGTCCTTGGCTTTTTCAGGCAGGGTTGAAAAGGCATAATTCTGCTTCGTCACCGTTATCTGGCTGTCTTTGGGAGGGTTCTTTTCGATTTCCGCAACGATGGCACGGTACTCCGCCGGCACCTCATCGATGTTCCGGTATTCCACTCCATTGACCTGGTAGGTGGTCTTTCCGAACTGGGAAGAAAGGGATTTCGCCATAAAAGGTCTCTCCTTTCAGATGAAAATGGATCATCCGCCGGGGAGGGAGCACGTTTTTTGAGCCTCCAGGCCCCCCGGGGTCCTTCACCGGGTGCAACCATATGAGTTTTATCGACAGGATGAATGAAAAATTGAACGGTTTAGAGGAGGGACACCCATGATCCAATCCCCTCCCCGGGCGATGGCCTCGGTCTGGCATGGCGGCAATTGAAATATGGAAAAAATTCTATACATCCTTCTACAGGATCAAGCTTTCATCTCCCCCTCCTTTTTAAAAAATAAAATAATATCAAAAAGTTATTGAACCCGTGGCCTGGTCTTGAAGCGGCACGTATTTCGCTATGAATACTAGCAGGGAGAAAGGGCTGTTTGGCGGTTCAGGGGTAAATTTCCTGCCTTTCATCGGGTTCAGAGCCGCAACTCCCCGCTTCGGAGAAAGAAAGGGGAAAAAGGTGGTAACCAAGGAAATTCTCTTGGTCCATAAAAACGGAAATCGTCGCCGCCTCGAGCAGAAAACCAACGGATCTTTGTGGCAAGGGGGGGAGAAGATATTTTCTTCCGAAGCCGAAGCCGGCCAGAAAGGCTGGAAGGTGGATGCCGTTAAGGTCATTCTGATTCCTGCGAACCCGCGGGAGAATCCGGAGGTCATTGGGCACCATGAATGGGTTGCGAGATGAGACGCAGGAATTCACTCGGGGAAGGGGAAATCGTTCCATGGGACCGATAAAAGAAAAATTCATTCCTGGCGCGGAGAAAATGCTGGGCCAGATCCTGGTGGAGAGGAATGTTATCTCCCCCCTCCGTCTTCAGGCGGCCCTGGACCGGCAAAAAGGGCAGAACGGCAGATGCAAGTATCTCGGAGAAATCCTGTTGGAAATGGGGATCCCCCAGGAAAAGATCAATGAGGCCCTGGATGCCCACGGAAAAAGAAAGCCCCTCGGGGCAGTCCTGGTGGATTTGGGGATCCTGATGCCCGATCAATTGCGGAAAGCCCTGGAGAAACAGGCTCAGCTGGCCAAGATGGGCATTCGCAGGCCCCTGGGGAAATTGCTCGTCGAAATGGGATATGCCAATTATGAAACCCTCCGGGAGGCCTTTTCCAAACATTTCAACATGCCCATGATTTCTTTGCGGACGTACTTCCCCTCCCCTTCCCTCCAAAGAGCCGTGGGGAAAGCCTATGCCCTGACGCATAGGATCGTGGTCCTGGAAAATAACTCCGCCAAAGTTAGATTCGCTCTCGCCGAACCCAACCCGTCTGTCATGGACGAATTGAGAAGGGCTTTTCCGCCGGGGAAAACAGTTGAATTCTATCTGGCCAGTATCGGGGAAATAGATTTCTGCCTGAAGCAAAAATTCGATCCTTTTGCCCTTTCCCATTATCGATGAAAGGCGGGACCCGCGCTTCCGGCCGGCCGGGGGCGTGAAAAGATGGGAACCGTTCAGAGGAGTTTCATCCGTCTCCGCCATCGAAAGGCGGATTAAGCGCTTCCTGCAGGCCCGGGAGCAAGGACGGGGCGCTCAAAACAGTAAGGCACCTCCTTCTTACTTGGACCATAGGGCGGTCACGGGCGTCGGAATGACCCCTACATCTGCCTGCCCGTCGGGGCGGCCCTGGAAATGAAGTGAGGGTTGCTTCATCGACCCCCCGTCCTTCGGCGGAAAAAGGGGAGGATTTCCCCAACAAGGTTTCTGCCCGCCGATGCTTTTGGCGCGCCCCGTCCTTACTCCCGGGCCCCGATTCAGGCACTCCGGAAAGCTCAAACTCCTCGCGTCTCCCAGCAGAGCCGGCGGGTTGGCAGTGAGACTACTCTACTTTCCTTCCCGAAAGAAAATCCAATAAGACCCGATTGACCGAGTCGGCTTCCTCCAGGAAGAGGAGGTGGGCGGCGTTGGGGAAGACCTTAAACTGGGCTTGAGGGATCTTCTTCGCCAGTTCTTCGGTCAAAACCGGGGGCATGACCCGGTCTTGGGCGCCGGCGAGGATCAGGGTAGGCTGTCGAATCAGATGGGCCCGATCGCGGACTGTCGAAACTCATGGCCGCGGCGGACTGGCGGGTGAAAGCATAGAGGGGCTGGAGGTTTTCCATGCGGATGGCCACGCTTCGGTCGATCCAATCCGGGTGTTCGCGATAGAACTTTTCCGTCACCGCGAAAGACATCCCCTGCCGGATGATCTGCTCGGGGGGCAGGCCCGCCAGTTTCGCGATTTCATCCCACAGGGCCTTGGTCAGTTCCATATATCCGGGCGTGAACCGCAGGAGGTGGACATGAGGACCAGCCGGTCGACCAGATCGGGATGACTCCAGCGCCAGTTCCTGGGCGATGTAACCGCCGAGAGATACACCGACGACATGGGTCTTCTGAATGCCCAGTGCTCCCAACAACCCGGCTGCGTCGGACGCCATGAGGGGTACGGAATACGGCTCGTCCGGCTTATCCGTCTTACCCACCCCGCGATTGTCGAAGACGATCGTACGAAAATGCCTGGAAAGAGCAGGAATTTGAAGAAACCACATTCCGGAAGGATAGCCCAGACCCTGAATGAGAAGGAGCGGCTCGCCCTGTCCGTGCTCTTCGAAATAGATCTGGATCCCATTCACTCGGTGAAACGGCATGGTGGGTCCTTTCGGGTTCTGCCCCAAAGAAGGAAGGCTGCGGCAGAATCAGGAATGTTTGGTCACAAACCCAATCAGGATCGTAAGGAATTCGTTCATCCTCTCCAAAAAGGCTCCATGTCCGGCATTGGGGATCATGACAAATTCGCAATTCGGTATGTTTTCGTGAATATCCTTCATGGAACGGGGCGAAATCACGATATCCAGATCCGCTCCGACAAGAAGCGTGGGGACTTGAATGGTCTTCAGTTCTTCCCGGGATATGGAATAATCTTTGACGCTTCTGGAGAGGCGGATAAAACCCTCAAACCATTCCTGGGTCAACAAGGACTTGAACATCTTCTGGCGTTCCATCAAGAAAGCCAGGTTTTTTTCATAAAACGGCTCTGAATAGATAAAAGGAATGGCGAGCTGGAAAAACCTCGCTCCGTCATTGAGTTCTGCAGCCGTCTCCCACGCCTTGCCGATTTCCCGCAAATGATTGCTCACCAGGTTGGGGGTGTTGAAAAGACAGAAAGATTTTATTCTCTTTTGATGCTGGAGGGCAAATCGCAAGGCCACCTGTCCCCCATAGGAAAGCCCCATCATGTGGACCCTGGGAAGGTTTAACTCATCGAGCAAGCTGACGATGTCTCCCACATGAATGTCTTGACCGTACTCTTCCTTCATCCTGGAGGATTGGCCTTGATCCCTGAAATCGACCAGGATCAGCTTAAACCTCTTGGACAGCTCGGGGATAAAAGCCAACCAGCTCAGGGTACTCATCATGATCCCGTGCAGAAAGATGACCGGCTCGCCTTCTCCATGGACTTCGTAGTAAATCTTTGCGCCATCCTTCAGATTTAGATAAGGCATTGCTCCTCCTCTATTTCTCCTCTCACGCCGGAAGAATACCCCGATACATATTTCGATTTATGGGTTTCACATAAAAACTTAACCGCAGAGGTCGCGGAGCACGCAGAGATAAAAGCAATCAAGAGCTCAAGTCCCGGGGGCCAAGGGGTAAACAGCCCCATTTCCAACGCTTCCCGGAAGGATAAAACCGCCAAGGGGCTTTCAGCAAAAGAGCTTTGCGCTCTCTGCTTCCTCTTCGTTCATCCTCTTGTTGTCTTCATTCGCGAAGGATCCAGAGAAAGAACGATTTTGATTCCCCTATGAAGAAAAGAACCGCCAACCGCAGAGATCCGGGAGAACGCAGAGAGGATGAAATAGGCAAACAATGATCCCTGGTTTTAGTCTTTTGGAAGAAAATACTCTGCGGTCTCTGCGTGCTCTGCGGTTGATATTTTTTTCTTCATCGCCGGAGGGCGCAGAAGATCTTATAATTTCCTGGGCAACGAAAGAACGGAAGATCTGGGAGAAATCCGCAATCCGCAATTAGGCCGGGCCCCACTGGATGAGTGCTGCAGCATAGGTGAAGCCGATTCCTGCTGCGGCCAGAAGCACTCGAGACCCATCCTTTACGACTTCTCTCTTCAACCCTCTATCCAGGGAGATGATCACGTCATTGGGACCGTGGTGACCCACGTCCGCGAGAGCATCGGTTGCTTCTCCCCGGAGTCTCAATCCTTCGAGAACCCTCGCCCGCTCCTGCGGGCGGAGATGTCGAAGCGCCAGATAGTCCGGGGTTTGCCCGGAGAATCCCGCTTGAGCCATGGTCCTTTTGATCAAACTCACCAGTTGCGGGGCCAATCGGTCGGCCAGGTATGTTTCCACCTCTTGCGGGCGGGCGACCTGGAAGAACATGGAATCGGTGTTCAAAATTTCCGGGCTGAAAGGCCGGACGGTCCCCCCGCCGGGCACAAACACGTCGTCGGCCATCTCCGGATCCACGCAGAAGGCCATTCCCAAAAGACGGTTGCGGGGATGCCGGCGCCGGAGGAGAAGGGCAGCGCCGCTTGCGGATACCGGAAGCATCCACCGGGTGTTTGGGTTTGGGTAATCGACCAGGTCGATGTTCCGGGTCCCTCCCGCCAGGAGGACGGTGCGGACCGCCGGATCTCCGATCATGAGATCCTGCGCCGCCCGCAGTCCCGACCAAGGAGGTCACTCCCTGGCCGATCAAGTCAAAGGCCCATGCATTCCGGGCGCCCACTTCTTCCTGGACCCGGATGCCGGCGGTCTGGCAGATATAGTCCTTGTATTCCTCGCCGGTCCAGATGACCACGTCGATTTCCCCCGGGTCGATCTCCCGAGCCCGCTCCAGGGCCTGGCGGGCGGCCTTCACCGCCATGACCACCGGCAGGTCTTCGGCGGCAGGAAAGCATTTCTTTTCGATCCCCAGTTCCCGGACGACCTGTTCCCGGGAAAGCCCGCTCCGACCGGCAATCTCCTCCGCAGTCTCAAAACCGGCGGGAAGGTAGAGCCCGTAACTCACGATGCCGAGTTGGAATTCATCTCATTCCCATTGAAAATCCACTGCTTCTCATCGAGCTTGCGAGTTTGAAACTTGAAACCTGGCAACCGGCAACGTGTTTATTCATTATTTGGTTTCCCGTGCTTCTCTTTGAGGATGAACTTCTGGATCTTGCCCGAGGCCGCGGTCCGGGGCAGTTCCTTCACCATCACCGCGTACTTGGGGATCTTGTATTTTCCCAGCCGGTCACTCAGGAAGCCCTGCAACTCCTCCAGGGTCAGTTTTTCTCCCGGCTTCATCTCCAGGAAGGCCTTGCCCACCTCTCCCCACTTTTCGTCGGAAACCCCGATGACCGCGGCCGCGGCCACCCGGGGATGGCTCTCGATCGCCTTCTCGACCTCGGCCGGGTAGATGTTGATCCCGCCGGAGATGATCATGTCCTTTTTTCTCCCCACGATCGATATGTGGCCGTCTTCGTCGATCCGGGCGAGGTCTCCCGTGTGGAACCATCCGCCCCGGATGGCCTCCGCCGTTGCCTCCGGCTTTTTCCAGTAGCCGCTGCACATGTGATCGCCGCGGAGAAGCAGCTCTCCGTCCTGGCCCGGGGGCACCTCCCTCCCCTGCGAATCCACTACTCTTACGTCCACATGGGGCATGGGGTTTCCCACGGTCCCGGGTTTGCCGTTGGCCATGAAGTTATTGGGGCCCACCTCGGTCAGTCCAAAACCTTCCCACAGCCGGATGCCCTTCTGGGCCTGATACAGCTTCGATGAGTCTTTTCGGCAAGGGGGCTCCTCCCGAGACCAGGAAGCGGATGGAGGAAAAGTCGGTCTTGGCAAACCCGGGCGATTCGAGGAGCATCTGGAACATGGTGGGAACCCCGAAGAAAAGGGTCACCCGTTCCCGCTCGATGAGGTCCAGGATCAGATCGGCGTCGAAGCTTTTGACCAGGACATTCGTTCCCCGGAGGTGAACGAGAGGAAGGGTGAAGACATTCCAGCCCGCGGTGTAGAAAAGGGAGGAATGAAGAACCGTCCGGTCTTCCGGCCGAAGTCCCCAGCCCAGGTTGGTATTGATGGAGTTCCAGGTGATCATGCCGTAGGTCAGGATAACCCCTTTGGGGACCCCGGTGGTCCCGGAAGTATAAATGATCAGCTGGGGGTCCGATGGTCCGAGGACCACATCCGGCGGGGCGTCCGAGGGCAGTCCTTCCCAGAGGGAAGCCAGACTCCGGCCCACCGCATCGCTCCGGTCGAAGCATACCGGATGCTCCATCCGGACCTTTGATTTCATCTTTTCCACGATGGGCTGATGGTCCTCGTCGAAGAAAATGGCCTTGGGAGTGGAGTCTTCCAGGAAGTAGGTGAACTCTCCCGGGGCCAGGCGGGTGTTCAGCGGGACCAGGATGGCTCCCAGGCGGCTGGTGGCAAAGAAGAGGGTCAGGTATTCCGCCCGGTTGGAGGACAGAACGGCGACTCGATCTCCCTTCCGGATTCCCAGGGAATCCAGGTGATGAACCATCCGATAGACGTCTTTCGCCCATTGACCGTAGGTGTAACGGCGATTCCCCACGGTATCCACCAGGGCTTCCCGGTCGGGGCAGCTCTTGCCCCAGCGGCCGATCCAGTCTCCGTAAAGCATTTATGTTCCTCCCTTGCCCTTCCCTTCTTCCCCCCACCGGACCACCAGGGCGTCCCAGGCATACCCGATCCCCGCGGAGATCATGAGGATGAGATCGCCGTCCCGGATCCGCCCCTCTTCGATCGCCAATTCCAGGGAGAGGATCTGGTCGTTCTGTCCGTGGTGGCCGAATTCGGCGAGGTAGCGGGTCTGATGGGGCTTCAGCCCCAGTTCTCTCACCAGGGCGTCATGGGCGCTCCGCTTGACCAGAAGCGTGTCCAGGTAGGTGACGTCCTTGCGGGAATATCCGCTTTTTTCCAGGGCCTGATCGATGCAGAAGAGCCAGTTGGAGAGCGACACCTTTTCCAGCCGGTCTTTCATTCCTTCGGGGTCGAAGACTTCCAGGTACTGCCTGCGTTTCTCCAGGAGTTCGGGAGTCATGGGCTGGGCGGCTCCCCCGGCCGGAACGTACACGTCATAGGCGAAGGTGCCGTCGCTCATGAAATGGCCTTCCAGGATCCGGTTTTTGGGGTAGTCCCGCTGCACAATGCAGGCCGCCCCGCCGGCGGCCAGGTAGTACATCCATCGCAGGCGCGGGTTTTCATAATCGATGAGGTCGCTGTTGCGGTAGCCCGTGGCGATGAGCACGTTCTGGATGGAATCGTCGCCCCGGATCATGTCCCGGGCGAGTTTGAGGGCCACCAGGGTGGTGCCGCAGCGCTGCTGCATGTCGAAGGACCAGGCCTTTTTCAGCCCCAGCTCTTTCTGGATCTTGGGCCCCACGGGCCAGCTGCGGTATTCCTTGACTTCTTCCCCGCTCCAGATCACCAGGTCGATGTCCGACGGCTTCAGGCCGGAGTAATAAAGCGCCCTGCGCGCGGCTTTCAGCCCCATGGCCACGGTGTGGTCATCCGGTCCGGGGACGGTCTTCTGGTACCATCCCAGTTTGGTCCGGATGATTTCCGCCGGGGTTTCCGAGTGGGCGGCGATGTATTCGGCATCGTGGTAGGCCTTGGGGATGTAGGCCGCCAGGCTGAGGATTCCGGCGTTGGCTCGGGGATCAGGCATTCAAATCTCCAGTGGAAAAAGCCCTGACGACCGATTCTGGATACTGGATGCTGGATGTCTGGATACTGGATGCTTGATTTTTTATCCAGCATCCAGTATCCAGTATCTGGTATCTGCATTTACTAAATTCCCAGATAGGACCTGCGGATGTGGTCATTCCCCGCCAGGTCCTGGGCGTTTTGTTCGATGACGATCTTTCCGTTTTCGATGACATAGCCGCGGTCGATGGCCTTCAAACACTGGCGCACGTTCTGCTCGGCGATGAGGAGGGAGACTTTTTCTTTGATCTCCTTCAGCCGGTGAAAGAGGTCGGACACCAGGGACGGCTGCAGCCCGCAGGAAGGCTCGTCGAGGATCAGCAGCTTCGGGCCGGCCATGAGGGCCCGGCCGATGGCCAGCATCCGCTGCCCTCCGCCGCTCAATGTCCCGGCCGGCTGTTTCAACCGCCCTTTGAGGGCGGGGAAGATTCCGAAGACGAAATCCAGGCTCTCCTGGACCTTCCCCTTGGCCTCGGGAATATAAGCCGCCCCGGATCGCAGGTTTTCCAGGACGGTCATTGCCGGAAAGAGCTCCCTCTCCTGGGGAACCACGGAAATCCCCCGGCGGACCCTCTGGAAGGTCTCCAGGGAAAGAAGGGCCTCGCCGTCAAACTGGACCTCCCCGCTCACCGGTTTCACCAGTCCCAGGACGGCATTGATCAAGGTCGTCTTCCCGGCCCCGTTCGGCCCGAACAGCCCGACGGATTCTCTCCCCACCTCCAGGGAAAGATCCCAGAGGATGTGCAATTTTCCGTAAAAGATGTTGATATTTTTTACCGCCAGCATCACGCTTCCTCGCCCAGGTAGGCCGAAATCACCTTCGGGTCATTGGAGACCTCCCCGTAGGGTCCTTCGGCGATGACCTCTCCCCAGTCCAGGACGACCACCCGGTCGGTCAACTCCCGGATGACCCTCATCACGTGTTCCACGATCCCGATGGTGATGCCCTGGCGGTGAATCTTCCTCACCAGGTCGATCATCTCCATGGTCTCCTCGCTGTTCAGCCCGGCCATGACCTCATCCAGAAAGAGGAGCTTGGGCTGGGTGGCCAGGGCATGGGCGATCTCCATCTTCTTGATTTCCAGGGCGGTCATCCGGGTGATGTCCCGGCTGAGGTCGGCGAGCCCCAGGAACCCGCACAGCTCTTCCGCCTTCTTCCGGGCTTCCTTCTTCCCCAGCCCCTTCCCGAAGAGCGACCCCACCATGACGTTCTCCACCAGGCTGAGCCCCGGAAGGGGCCTCACCAGCTGGAAGGTCCGCCCGATGCCCAGGTGGCATCTTTTGTGGGCCGGAAGTTCGCTCACATCCTGATCTTCAAAAAAGATTTTCCCCTCCGTGGGAAGGTAGATCCCGGCGATGACGTTGATGAAGGTCGTCTTTCCCGCCCCGTTCGGGCCGATGATCCCCAGGATCTCGTTGTCCCGGAACTCGATGCTGACCCCGGACAGGGCGGCCAGCCCGCCGAAATGCCTGGCTAACTTTTCGGTCTTCAAAATGGCCATGGGATGTACCTTCTAATGACTGCCCGTTTTTTTCATCTTTGGTCCCAGGGTTCCCACGATCCCCTGCGGGAAAAACAGGATGGCCACGACGATGATGATTCCGTACACCATGAGATGGCCGTAGGGAATCTGCAGCTTCAGGAACTCGGAGACCACCCCCAGCACCACCGCCCCCACCACCGGCCCCCAGGTGGAATGCATCCCTCCCAGGAGGGCCATGGCAATGGGCAGAAGGGTGAAATCCACGGAAAAGCTTCCTTCCGGCGAAACGAACCCGTAAATGTGGGCATAGGCCCCGCCGGTGATTCCCTGGATGGCGGAGGTCACCGCAAAGAGGAACACCAGGTATTTGAACACGTCGATTCCGCTCGACTTGGCCACGATTTCATCGTTGCGGATGGAGGTGAGGGCAAAATGGATCCGCGTATGCCGGAAGACCTCGGAGACCGCCACGCTCAGCACGGCCACGCCCAGAACCAGCCAGTAGGTGTAGGTCGAATTTCCGGCGAAGATCGCCTGGGGAAGAACGGTTCCCTCCGGCCCCCCGGTCAGGTCGGGCAGGTTCCTCACGATCACCCGGAAGATCTCCGCCAGGGCCAGGGTCACGATGGCGAAGTACATCCCCCGAAGCTGCAGGACCGCGGACCCGATGAGCCAGGCGAGGACCCCCGCAATCAGGCCTCCCAGGACGATGCTGACGAGGGGATGGACCCCCGTGTTCAGGAAAAGAAGCGCGGCCCCGTATCCCCCCACCCCGAAAAAGCCGGCCATGCCGAAGGAGATCTGCCCCGACCGGAGCAGCATGTCCCAGCTCAGGGCCAGGGCCATGTAGATCAGGATGATGTCCATCACGTTGAGGACATAGACCCCCGTGTAGAAAGGCAGGGTGAAAAGAAACGCCAGAACGATGAGGTAGAGAAGGGGGCGCGATTTTTTCATTTCACCTCCCTCTGATGGGAGCGGACGATGATCACCAGAACGATGAGGGCGAAAAAGAGAATGTCCGCCCAGCCCGCGTACCCCCGGAAGGAGAGGACGAAGTTTTCCGCCAGCCCCAGAATCAGGCTGCACCACAGGATCCCCATGAGATTCCCGATCCCCGCCATGGCGATGAGACAGAATGATTTCATGGTGAAGGGCGCGCCCACCAGGGGGAAGATGGAGTGGCGGGTCATGAAGATCGCGCCCAGGGCCCCGATCAGGGCGATGGAAAGGCTGAAGACCAGGAGATAGGTTCGATCCACATGGATGCCCACCAATTTTGCCCCCCGGGGGTTCTGACCCACAGCTAAAGCGGCCTGTCCCATGCTGGTTCGTTTCAAGAACAGTTGGAGCCCCACCAGCACGACCATGGCGGCGCCCACGTAGATAAATTCATAAGTCCCGAAGGTAAAGGAGCCGATGGTGGCCGAGGCCGAGACATATTGCAGGGGCAACTTGATGGGACGGGAGGTCCATATCAAGTTGGCCATTTGTTCCAACACCATTGCCAGGCCAAAGGTCAATAACAGCTGATTCAGCTCCGGGGTTCCCAGGACGTACTTGATGATGGCCCGGTAGCTGGCCATTCCGATCAGGAAAAAGGCGATCAAAGCGGGCACGATAGCCACCAGCGGGTCCATTCCGATATATACGTTGAGGCTGTAGGCAAAGTACGCCCCCAGCATCATGTATTCGCCGTGAGCCAGATTGATGATGCCCACAATTCCCAGGATGAGGGCCATGGGGAGGGCGATCACGGCATACAGGCAGGCCCTCTGAAAGCCTTCGACGAGCACGTGAGGCTTCCAGGAGCCGAGGACCACGATCAGGATTACGCTGATAATGGCAATCTGATAATTGCTCTGCTTTAGTTTGTTGACTAGACTCATGACCGGCTCCAGTGTTCTTGCCTCACCTATCCCAGAGAAGACCGTCGAGAACCGCCATTCCCCGCGGAGGTTTTGTATCCGCCCTCGCCAATCCCCTCCCCCGCAAGCGGGAATCAATCATTCCCACCCTCTCCCCTCGGGGGAGGGCTTTCACATCCCCTCTCCCCTCGCGGGAGAGGGTAGGGTGAGGGGGTGATTCAATCGCTTTGGTATTTACTCTATGCTCTATGCTCTACGCTCTCTGCTGCTTCTATCTTTTATCCCACGCCGGGAAGGGATAAGCGAGCTTGGCCGTTGAAAATTCAAAGGGCCAGATGACCTGCTGCTGACCTTTCTGCCACTGGAGGATCTTCTGCTTGGTGAACCCCTGGTTTTTGATCACGTTGCTCGGTTTGATGACCAGGGTCTCTCCCACCGGGGAGACATACTTCGTTTCTCGCAGCGCCTTGATCAAGGCGGCCTTCTCCAGGGTCTTGGCTTTCTTGATGCCCTCGGCCACAAAAAAGATGTTCGTGTAGGCAAGGGGAGCGAAATAGGTGGCGGGTTCCTGATTGTACTCCTTGATGTAAGCCTCCCAGAAATGCTTGCTCACCGGACTGACTTCCTTGATGGAGGGAGCCCACATTCCGTACAGGGTCACACCTTCCGCCAGGGGCGACTTTCCGAAGCCGATGGGCCAGCCGGGAGGGGACCCGATGAAGATGGGGGGAGCGAAGCCGACTTCCTTGGCCTGCTCCATGATCGGCAGGGCATCGGCATCGTAACCGGTCCAGAGGAAGATGTCCGGTTTGGCTTCTTTGCGCGTGCCGGAGCACGGTGCGGTAGTCTCCCCCGCCCAGGGCCGCACTCTTGAAAGGTTCTCCTTCCAGCGTCACCTGCTCTCCCTTCGAAGTTTTCCAGGTTTTAAATGCCGCCTGACCCGCTTTGAAGGATGCGGTGCCGAAAGCCCCTTCCTCATTGGCGTTGAACCATTTTACGATTCTCACTTCCGGCCGCTTATTCGCCATTTCAGACCAGCCTTCCTGGTAGCTGGCCCCCTGCTGGTAGTCCCAGGGGTGGAGATGGAAGTACCAGTCCACCGGCCCCATGGCCTGTTCGCAGCGGGAGGAGGCGGCCCCGATCCACACCGTGACCTTCTCGTATTTCTTCATGATCGGGATCTGGCCCAGGTGAACGCCGCTGGCCATGCCGCCCACCAGGATATCCACCTTGTCCACGGTGACCAGCTTCTCCACCGCGGCCGCGCCTTTTTCCGCCTTCATCTCGTCATCGACCACGATCAACTCCACCTGGCGGCCCAGCAGCCCGCCGGCCTTGTTGATCTCCTTCACGGCCAGCTTCATGGCCTTGGCCCCCTGATCGCCGGTGATGTCGGCCAGGGGGAAAATGGCTCCCAGCTTGATGGGTCCCTGGGCGAACGCTGCCGGCGCCAGGATAAAGATGGAGACGAAAATGGCCACGCACCAAAGCAGGAACTTGGGGTACTTCATTCGGCACCTCCTCTTTCGAGATTTTTAGAGATTCCTTCCTGATTCCTTCTGCCGTTTATGATCCATCGCCCGAAACGCGAGAGCGAGATGATCCATTTCCAGGCACGTCTGCAATCGTTATCTTCCGAAAACCCGGGAGAATCCATGGCTGCTGATTTGGATTCTATCCGGATCCGTTTCCCGGGTAAAGAAGATTTTCAGGGGTACTTTTCCCGCAGGATGTTCTTCAGCACCTTGCCGGCCGCGTTCCGGGGCAGCTGGTCCACGAAGACCACGCTCCGGGGGACTTTGTATTTAGCCAGCTTGCCCTTGAGATAATCCAGAACCTCGGCCTCGGTCAGCTTCTGACCGGGTTTCAGCGACCACGACGGCCCGCCCGACTTCCCCCCACTTGGGGTCCTTGACTCCGATGACCGCCGCTTCCGCCACCTGGGAAAGCTCATAGAGGACGTTTTCCACCTCGGCCGGGTAGACGTTTTCCCCCCCGGAAATAAACATGTCCTTCTTGCGGTCCACGATGTAGAGGTCCCCATCCCCGTCCATCCGGGCCAGGTCTCCGGTGTGAAGCCATCCGTCGGTGAAGGCCTCGGCCGTGGCCTCGGGCCGGTTCCAGTATTTCTGCATGACGTTGGGGCCGCGGATCAGGAGTTCCCCTTCCCGGCCGGGGGGAAGGTCCTGGTTCTGAGGGTCCACGATGCGGACTTCCATGAAGAAGAGGGGGCGGCCGATCGATCCCGCTTTGGCCACGGCCCGGTCCCGGTCCTGGGCCGCAATCCCCGGGGCGGCTTCGCTCATCCCGAAACCCTGCTGGAGGATGATCCCCCCTTCCCGATACTGATGAACCAGGCTCACCGGAAGCGGGGCCCCTCCGCTCATGACCGACCTGAGGCGGGCCATCCCCCCGGACTTGAAGGCCGGATTCTGGATCAAAAAAAGGAAGATGGCCGGAACGCCGAAAAGAACATCGATTTTTTCTTCTTCGATGAGGCGGAAGGTCACCTGGGGGTCAAAGGCCCGCTGGATGACCACCGTGCCTCCCTGGTAGAGGGTTGGGAGAGTGTAGAGGCCGATTCCTCCGATGTGGAACATGGGCAGGACGGTCAGGGTCCGGTCCCGGGAGGTCAGGTCCACGCACAGGGACATGTTGACCGCGTTCCAGAAACTGGCCCCCTGGCTCAAAACGGCCCCTTTGGGCCTTCCCGTGGTGCCCGCGGTGTACATGATGATGTGGGGCATATCCAGGTCCACGGGCCCATCGGGTGCGGGTTCGCCGTCCCCTTCCGAAGACAGGGCCCCCTCGTAGGCGGCGGCTCCGGGGGCATCTTTCCCGCCGAAGGAAACGAAGCGGCGCAGCGGGGTCCGGCCCCGGAGCGCCTCGGCGGTCTTGGAAAACTCGGAGTCAAAGAGGAGCGTTTCGGTCGTACTGTCCGAGAGAATGAAGGCCAGCTCCGCCGGCGCCAGGCGCCAGTTCAGGGGGACGAGAATCAAACCCAGCTTGGCCGCGGCAAAAATCGTCTCCACGTACTCCTGGCCGTTATAGGCCAGGACCGCAATCCGGTCTCCCTGCTTGAGACCCATGGACTGGAGAGCGCGGGCCAGCCGGTTGACCCGTCGGTTGAGGGCCCGGTAGCTCAGCCGCCGCTGGCCGTCCACCACCGCCTCGCGGTCCCCTTGGAGTAGTTCCCTCTTTGTCAGCCAGAATCCGATTCCCGTCATTTCTTCCTCTCCTTTTTATAAGGAAGGCTTTGTTCAGAAAGTACGTGATGAATCACTTATCAAAAGCAGTGCGCGGATTGGCAGGGCCGCAGCCAGCAGCCAGGATTTTGCCTTGGACCACAGCCCTGCCAGAAATCCCCCCTGCCCCCCAATTTTAAAGCGGGGTTGGGAGGGGATTTCAGAGATGGTCCGGCCAAACATGAATTCTTTGCAATTTTCAAGATTTTTTACTTTTGCCCGCCACAGCCGCCGAATCACGCATTTTTCGAACAAAGCCTAAAGGAAAAGCTTTTTCATCAGCTTGGCCATGTTCTGGGCAAAGTTGGTCACGGTCTGGACCGCCTCTGCATCCTTCTCCGCATCCCGCGCGCCGCCGGTGCCCGCGGTGGCTACGTTCCAGTAGGTGGAACCCGGCACGATGAGGCCGTTGATGAAGAACCAGAGGAGGAGCTGGGAGAAGGCCATGTTGTGGCCCGCTCTCCGGGCCACGGTGATCGGCCCACCCACCTTCCCGGTCAGAAACTTGTTGTTCCAGTAGGCCACGAAGGTCGCCCGGCCCAGGAGGGCCATCATCTGGGGGACCACGGAACTCAGATAGACCGGCGATCCCAGGATCAACCCCTCGGCCGTGCGCATCTTCTCCAGGATTTCATCAAAATCGTCCCCCTCGATGGTGCAGCGCCCCTGTTTGGTACAATCGTAACAGCCCGTGCAGGGCTTGATCTCCTTGCCCTGGAGGGAGATGAGCTCGGTCTGAATCCCCTGCCCTTCTAGCACCCCCAGGGCCGTTTTCACGTAGTAAAGGGTGTTGCTCTGGGGCCGCAGGCTCCCGGCGATTCCCAGCACCTTCATGATTTCTTCTTCCTTTCTTCAAGCACCCACTTGGGGAGCTTGACCGTGGTCTTCAGGGTTCCTTCCTTCAGCTGTTTGCGCATCAGTTCCAAAAAATAATCATGAGAGAAACACCGGCTGAAGACCGTACTCTCGACCTGCAGGCCTTTGGCCAGCGTTGTGTTTTGCGAGGCCCGAACCGCCTTTTTGGCCTGGGACAGGGCGTGCTGGGGATTGCGGAAGATGGGTTCCAGGATCCTCTCCGCCTCCTTCAAGAGTTGGTCCGGGGCAACCACCGAATGGACCAGCCCCGCTCCCAGGGCTTCTCTTCCCTTGTAGAGCTTCCCGCTGAGAATCATTTCCATGGCCCGCCCCATTCCCACCAGGCGGGGCAGCCGTTGGGTTCCGCCCCCACCGGGGATGATCCCGACTTTCACCTCCGGGAGTCCGATCCGGGCTTCCTCGCTGGCCACCCGAAGGTCGCAGGCCATGGCGAATTCAAACCCCCCGCCGAAACAAAAGCCGTTGATGGCCGCCACCAGGATCAAGGGGGAGGCTTCCATGCGGTTGAAGAGTTTCTGGATCCGGGAGGAAAAAGCCCGGGCCCCTTGGGGGCCGCACTGCATCATCTCGATCCCATCGGCCCCGCCAATGAAATGGGTCTCGCCCGAGCCGGTAAATACGATCGCCCTGGCCGGCGTTTTCTCTACTTCCCTGAGGAACTGCTCCAGTTCCTTCATGAGCACCGTATCGATGGAGTTCCGGTCTTCGGGCCGGTTTATGGTCACCCAGCATATGTCGCCCCGGGGATCAACCAAAATCCGGGTGTATTCCGTCTTCATTTTCCGTCTCCTACCATTTTACTCCCTTCCAACCTACCCCCCTTGTGGGCATAAGAGCCATCCTATGCATTTCGTCATTCCTTCTGGCGAAACTTGTCCCGGCGAGTTTTAAGCCGGGAGCCGGAATCCAGTCAAACAATTGTATCAAATCAAGCCACTCCGGATTCTTACTTTCGATTAATTTCAGTTTCCAAGCGCGTTTCCAATCCTTTAATCTCCTCTCTCGAACGATTGCGGATTCCATGCTCTCATGTAGTTCGTACCAAACCAACTCATGGACGTTGTATTGTTTGGTAAACCCTTCCACCATATTATTTTTGTGCTCCCATACTCTCTTGACCAAATCTGAAGTTGCTCCTACATAGAGCGTGCCATTTCTCTTACTCGCCAGAATGTATACGGCGGGCTGCTTATTCAATGCCTCTCTCTGGATTCCGGCGCCTGCCCCGGACACGATCCGGGGTTTGCCGGAATGACAAATAACCGAGACTTATGCCCATTGTAAGAATTCCAGGTCCTTAAGTTTCCGACTATCCCCCTCGCGGGGGAGGGTAAGGGTGGGGGCGGTTAAATCACCAGGCCCCCGTTGGGGCTGATAATCTGTCCGGTAAAGAAATCCGCCTCGGGGGATGCCAGAAAAGAAACCAGGCTGGCGATCTCCTGTACCTCCCCCAGACGTCGGAGGGGAGTCCTCTTGAGAATGTAATCGGAGAACCCTTCGGGCAGACCCTTTAGCATGGACGTTTCGATGTAGCCGGGGGCGATCACGTTCACCCGGATGTTGTATTTGGACACTTCCTGGGCCAGGGTTTTGCCCAACATGTTGATGCCTCCCTTGGCCGCACTGTAATGCAGGGCGCCGGGAGTGGGAGTCAGGGAGGCAACCGAACTGAAAAGGATGATCCGTCCTGACTTGTGGATCTTCATCCAGCGAACGGCCTCGCGACAGCAGTAAAAAACTCCATCGAGGTTGATCGCCACCATCTGCCTCCATTCTTCATCGGTCATGTCTTCGACCAAGACGGTCCGGCCCAGAATCGCCGCCGAATGGACCAAAAGATCCAGGCGCTCGGCCCGATCACGCAATTTCCGGAATAAAGAAACGACGGATTCGCTGCTGGAGACATCCACGGAGAAGGCTTCGGATTGACCTTTCATCCCGGCGATCGCCTGCGCCGTTTCTTCGGCCGCTGCCAGGTTGAGGTCGGCCACAAAGACCCGGACCCCATGGCTGCCTAATTCAACGGCCGAGGCCCGGCCCATGCCGGATCCCCCGCCAATCAAGAGGGCGGTTTCGACTCTTTTCGTTTTCATGAACCCTCTGCCCTCATCTAATCCCCTCCCCCTTTTTAAATATCTTTCTGTTTTTCATACGCCCGGGCCGGCTTGACGGTGGGGAAAACAATCAACCGATCCGAGTCCAGTTGTTCCAGAATCCCCCGGGCCACATCCTCGGGGCGGTCCATGAAGCTTTTGAATTTCTCCATGACGGGAGCCATCTCCCGGGCACCCGGGGAGGCGGTGAAGAACTCTGTGTCGGTCAGATGGGGGCAAACGGCCAGTACCCGGATTCCGCTTCCCGCCAGGTCCTTGGCCAGTCCGCGGGAAAACCCGACCACCGCGTGCTTGCTGGCCACATAGGGAGTCACTTTGTCGGAATGGGAGATGAGCCCTCCGATGGAGGCCATGTTGACGATGATCCCGCTCCCCCGGGATTGCATATGGGGCAGAACCGCCCGGGTCATGAAGACCAAGGCAAACAGGTTGACTTCGAAGATCTGCCGCCAGTGCTCCTCGCCGGCCGAAAGGAAATCTCCGTAGATGCCCAAACCGGCGTTATTCACCAGGATATCGATCCGCCCCCATCGCTCCAGGGTTTGCTGGACGATCCTTCTTCGATCGGAATCCCGGGTGAGGTCCGCGGCAAGGGTTAAAACCTCTGCGGGGCATTTTTGAGCCACTTCCTTCAGCCGGTCCAACCGTCGGGCCGCCAGAGTCAGGTTGGCCCCTTTTTGCCCGAAAGCAACCGCCAGCGCCGCCCCGATTCCCGAGCTGGCTCCGGTTAGGATGGCGGTCTTGTCCTTCAGGTCAACCATGGAAAAGATCTCTTTTTAGAGATATGAATCAACTGTCACTTTTTTATATAAAATAACGGGATTTTTTGTCAAGGGGAAAATGAAATCATTTCGATTTTTGTTCTTGTTTAGGATATTAGAAAAATTTGTATTCGTCCTTAACGCCTCATCCGTGTTTATCCGCGTTCATCCGCGTCCCGATAATGGCCGTGAAGCGTGAGGAGTGAGGGGTGAGGGGGTAAAGAATCTTCTTGCCGTTCTTTGCCCCTGGTTATTTATCTGTGTTCTTCTGTGTCCCATTAGGTTTTTATTCA
Source organism: uncultured delta proteobacterium (assembly GCA_963802665.1). Classification (GTDB taxonomy): domain Bacteria; phylum Desulfobacterota; class SM23-61; order SM23-61; family SM23-61; genus SM23-61. The sequence continues at coordinate 111,355 of CAWDJO010000020.1, forward strand.
ACTTTAGGCATTTTAGGCATTTCGAATTCTAGGCATTTTCTATCTGTGTTCATCTGGCCCAATTAGGTCTTTTTCTTAAGATCGAATTTCTCCACCAGCGCAATTTTACGGTTTCAGCCCAAAAAGGATGAAAGCGACCATGTCCTTCAAGATCGGGGGAGGAACCTCCGGCCGGGTACCTGTATTCCAGACGATCCACTTGAGGCCGATGAAATGAATCAGTCCCATGAGGGACCGGGCCAAAAAGACCGCCGGCAGATCGCGGATTTCTCCTTTTTCCATCCCCTGCTGCAGTCCCTGAATGTACCCCTGGGCCATTTTTTTGTAGTACCACAGGCTGACCTCGCGGTCGATCATCTCGCATTCCGGTACCACCCGGTAGATTTCCCGGTGTTTTCGGAGGAATTCATAAAAAGCAATCATCCCCACCCGTTCGGCCTCCCGCCGGTCCTTCGTCCGGGCCACCCTTCGCTGGAGTTCGCGGCGCATCTGGGAGTTGATGTATTTGACCAGGCCTTCGATCAAATCCCCTTTGCTGTCGAAGTGGACGTAAAAAGTCCCCAGGGCCACCCCCGCCTCCCGGGTGATCTCGGAGATGTTGGCCCGATTGATCCCGTGGCGACCGATGACTCTCTCCGCCGCCCGGAAGATGGCCTGCCGGGTGTTTTCTCCTTTGGTCAGGGGCTCCCCCTCCGCCGCGTGAAGGGGGATCGGATCGGGAAGGGAAAGCCCCCGGCCCTCGGACGGTTTTTTCCAGCGGGTCGGCCCGTTGACTCCATGCAGGATCAGATCGGTTATCTGCCGGGCCGCCTCGCGGGGCGGGGTTCTATCCTTCCCCCCCAATCCAGGGAATGAAAGTAACAGATGCCGATCAGCCCGTAGGCCATCATGTTGGGGTCCAGGGGACGGAGGTTTCCGGCCTGGGCCTCCCGGCGGAGGAAATCCCGGTAATGGCGGGCAATCGCCTCATAATAGGCGATGGTCACCCGGTCGGTGAGCTCCGAATCGCCCAGAATCCGGTGGAAGGCGAAGTTTTCCCGGGTGTGCTCGTAGAGGAGGCGGACGGCTTCCTCCAGCCTTTTCTCGGGGGAGGACTGGGGAGAGGAAGAACTCTCGGCCCGGGCCGTGAACCGCGACAGGATCAGGTCGCTCAATTCCAGAAAGACCTGCTCTTTGTTCTTAAAATACTGGTAAAAATTTCCCATGGAGATCCCGCAGCGCCGGGTGATCTCCGAAATGGATGAACCGTAATAGCCCGAGTCTTTGAAAACCTGGTGGGCGGTATCCAGAATGGCCGCCCGGGTCGCCATCCCCTTGCGCGTCAAAGGACGTCCGGGGCCTGAAGGTTTTTTCTTCTTTTTCATGGACTCCATCCAAAAACTGAATCATCTGTCATTTTTGGCAGTATAGTGATTTCTGTCCTCCGGCGCAACTCTTTTTCATCTTTTGCCTCTTCCCTGGAATATGGTATCTTTTATGAATATTTCCCCGGCTCCGGCGGAAGGAACCGGATGACTCTCCTTGAGGAGGAGGCGATATGCCACTGATCTCCGGCCGGCAGGCTTTTCTGGAGATTCTGAAGCAAGAAGGGGTCCGTTACATCTTCGGCAATCCCGGCAGCACGGAACTGCCCCTCATGGATGCCCTGGCGGCTCAGGTGGACATCGGCTATTTCCTCGCCCTCCATGAAGGAGTCGCCGTATCCATGGCCGACGGCTATTCCGTGGCCTCGGGGCGGCCGGCGGTGGTGAATGCTCACGTCAGCCCGGGCCTGGGGAACTGCATGGGAATGCTCTACAACGCGGCCAAGTCCGGGGCGCCGATCATTCTGACCGCCGGTCAGCACGATCAGAGCTTTATTCTATCGGAGCCCATCCTATGGTCGAACCTGGCGGAGGTGGCCCGGCCCTATGTCAAGTGGTCCCATGAAATACGCCGCCTGGAGGACCTGCCCCGGGCGGTCCACCGTGCGGTCAAAGTAGCCACCGCCCCTCCGACAGGGCCTGTATTCCTTTCTCTTCCCATGGATGTCTTGAAAGCCGAAGGGGAGATCGACCTGGGATCCCCCACCCGCGTTGATCCGCGCCTGCGGGCCTCCCGGGAAGCGGTCGAAAGGGCCGCGGAAATGCTGCGGGAAGCCAAGAACCCGGTGATCATCGCCGGGGATGCGGTGGCGAGGGGAGATGCCCAGCCGGAACTGGCCCGGGTGGCCGAACTCCTCGGAGCCCCCGTCTATCAGCAGACGGTCTCCGGAACCTGCAACTTTCCCTCTTCCCACCCCCTCTCCCTCGGGCCCCTGCCTCGCGTTCAAAAAATCACTAGAAAAGCCCTGCACGATGTGGACGTTCTCTTCTCCGTGGGCGCGGACCTCATGACCATGTCTCTTCCTTCCGAACTGGAACCCGTGCCTCCCGGCCTGTCGATCATTCACCTCCACCTGGACCCGTGGGAGATCGGAAAGAACTATGCCGCCCGGATCGGCATCCTCGGCGACCCCAAGGAGACCCTGGGGGAGTTGGAAAAGGCGTTGAAAGACCGGTTTCCCCAGGAAAAGCAGAAAGAAGCCAAGCTCCGGGCGGAACGCGTAAGCCAGCTGAAGGAAAAGAGGGCATCCGAGCTTCGAGAGAGAGCCCATCAGGAAAGGGACCTCATTCCCATCCGACCCCTGGCCCTGATGGAGGCAGTGGCCGACAGCCTTCCGCTGAATGCCGTGGTAGTCGATGAAACCATCTCTTCGGGAAGGGGCTTGATGACCTTTCTGCGCAGCGAAGACCCCCAGAGTTTTTACGGCATGCGGGGCGGAGGGATCGGCTGGGGAATCCCCGCGGCCCTGGGCATCAAGGTGGCCTTGCCGGAACGCCCGGTGGTCGGCCTCATCGGGGACGGAAGCGCCATGTATTCCTTCCAGGGCCTCTGGACGGCCGCCCATTACGGGTTGGCCGTGGTATTTCTGATCTGCAACAACCACGGGTACCGGATCCTCAAGGAGCGGACCCACGCCCTGGACGGGTTCTCGGCCAAGTCGGACAGCTACATCGGCATGGACCTGGACCAGCCGTACATCGATTTCATCAGCCTGTCCCGGGCTCTGGGGGTCCCCGCGGAGAGGTGCGACAAGTTGGGAGAACTGAAGCAGCTGCTCCAGCCACGCGCTGGCCCTGGGCGGGCCTTTTCTGATTGATGTTCAGGTGGATGGAAGCTTTAAGGAGTGAGGGTGGCTTCTCCCGGGTGCCAGGCCCGGGGGCAAGGACCTTCTGGGCAAAAACCATGAGGCGCCTTTCATTTCATGGACCAGGCGGGCCAACCGTTCTCGCCCCCCCGTGGAGGGTTCTTCTTCTTGTAGGGGCGACCGGCCGGTCGCCCGATCAGCCCGCCGCATCATGCGGAAGCTAGTCGAAGCCTCCAAGAAGAGGGCCAGCCCGGCCGATGCTTTTTGCCCAGAAGCTCCTTACCCCCGGACCACGACCCAAGCATCACGGAAATGTCAAACTCTGGATGTCACCCGGCAGACCCGTGGGTTTGCCTTACCCTTAATCAATAGCGATTTCACGTGTAATGGAAAGGAGATATTCAATGATCGATGCCCACACTCACATATTCCCGGACAAGATCGCTCCCAAGATCGTGGAAAATATGCGCGCCGATTCGGGGAATCAGATCCCCCTGTCCGGGGATTTCACCCTTAAGGATTTGAAAGCCTACATGGCACGCTGCGGGATTGAAGCGGTATTCACGTTCTGCGTGGCCGAGAGGCCCAAGGCCGTGCCTCCGGCCAACGATTTTCTGATCTCGATCACCGATAACCGGACGGTCTTCGGCTTCGGCACGATCCTCCCCGACGTGGAGGATCCGGTGGCGGAAGTGAGAAGGATCCGGGAACGGGGCCTTCGGGGGATAAAATTTCACTCCCTCTTCCAGCCCATCGGAGCGGGGGATGAAAACTTGTTTTCCATCTATGAGGAGATGGCCCGAACCGGGAATGATCGCCTACTTCCACGTGGGCAAGGACCCCAACCACCCGTCCCACCCGGCCCGGACAAACCCTCAGGATATAGCCCGTCTCAGGGAACGTTTCCCCGCCCTGAAAATCGTGGCGGCCCACTTCGGAGGCCTCTTCATGCTGGAGGAGGCCCGCAAGTGGGTCATCGGGAAGGATATCTACATCGACACCTGCTGGGGCCCCAACATCCAGAGCCTGGAGGCGAAAGAGGTGATCGATCTCATCCGCCGTCACGGGGCGGAGAAAGTCCTTTTTGCCACCGACTACCCCAGCACCCTGGACCCGGGGCCGCAGATTGAATGGTGGAAAGTCCTCCCCCTGAAAAAAGAAGAAAAGGAACTCATCTTTCGCGGGAATGCACGGCGCCTTTTGGGGCTTTCCGGGTGAAGGCCGGATGAAGGCTTGACAATGATAGCCAGCCAATGTATCTTCAATGTAGATCCTATCGAGCGAGGTTCCCATGAGAACACATGTACAAAAATGGGGCAACAGCCTGGCCCTCCGAATTCCTAAGCCATTTGCTGTTGAAGCCGGGCTTGAGCCAGATTCACCGGTTGAGGTTTCCCTGGTGAAAGGAAAATTAATTGTAGAGCCTGCCGCTGAACCTCCCTTGACCCTCAAACAGTTATTGTTGAAGGTGAACAAGCGCAACCGTCACCGCGAGGTTGATTTTGGGCCTGCGGTGGGCAACGAAGTCTGGTAAGCGATATGGCTTATATTCCTGATCAGGGGGATGTGGTCTGGGTCAACATGAATCCCAAAGCCGGGCACGAGCAGGAAGGGCGCCGGCCGGCTCTGGTATTATCCCCCGCTGCCTATAATGGGAAAGTGGGGCTGGCTATTTTATGCCCGATCACCAATCGAATTAAGGGCTATCCCTTTGAAGTTCTTATCCCCCCCGGCCTCGCGGTGACCGGCGCGATCCTATCTGACCAAATCAAGAGTTTGGATTGGCGGGCGCGAAAAGTGGAGTATATATGCGCTCTTCCCGGAGCACCGATGACGGAGGTTTTACAGAAGCTTAATACCTTATTGTCAAAGCCTTCCTAATTTGCCCGTTCCAGAATTCGCCCGTAAATGGTTCCCCTTTTTGCCCATCTCTTTCTCTTATGGATGACCACCAGTTCCGCCGGGTCCTCGACTTCTTCAGCCTTTCCTGGAAGGGCTATCGGAGGGTGCGCAAGGGCGTCAAAAAGCGGCTCGCCCGCTACCTGCAGGACCGTGGATTCCGGGGGGTAGACCCTTTCCTGGCCTCTCTGGAGAGGGACCCGGAGCAGCGGGCGGAAGTGGAAAAGCTCCTGTCCGTCTCCATCAGTCGTTTTTTTCGGGACCGGAATCTGTGGCGGGCCATGGAGGAATCTGTCTTTCCTTCCCTCATCGCCGGGCAGGCCCGTAATATCAGAGTCTGGTCCGCTGGCTGCGCCCGCGGGGAAGAAGCCTATACCTTTAAGATTCTGTGGGAGGAGGCCAGGCAACGCGTCGGGCAGATGCCCGGACTGGAATTATGGGCGACGGATTTCAACCCGGAATATCTCGCGGGGGCCCAAGAGGGCGCCTATTCGGCCGGCAGTTTGAAGGAACTCCCTGTTGAAATCCGGTCAAAATATCTTCTCCCGCTGCCCCGCCAGCGATTCTCGGTAACCGATGCGGTCAAAGAGGGGATTCAGTGGAGAGTTCATCACCTTTGCCGGGAGGACCCTCCGGCGAGAGACTTCTCGCTCATCTTTTTGCGCAATAATCTTCTAACCTACTATCAGGATGCCCTTCGCGATCCCGCGCTCTCCCGAGTGATCGCCACCCTGCTCCCGGGAGGTTTCTTCATCACCGGCGCCATCGAGAAACTGCCTCACGGATTTACAGTCCTCCTCCCATTTTCCGGTCACCCCGGCATTTACCAGAAGACTCCAGCCCCTTTATCGCCCGACAGACAAAAATTTCTTGCCGACCCTTGGCCGATAATATAACATCATTGGCCAAACACGGTGGCACCCTCTCTTCAACTGATTGCCATTGACTTCTTCCTGTAAGAGGTGATTGACAGACATTCCAAAAAGGTGTAGCTTCCAACCAATAATCGATGAAAAATAGAGATTTTTAAATATACTTCTGGTTCAGGAACTCGCTTTTTATGCCGATCCGTATAAGACACCACGATAAAGGTAAAAAGAGATGCAAGTGGTTGATTTTAGAGGAATTATTTCAGTAATATCAATGGCGTGTTATACGGACCGGAAACGGATTTTCCGCGTATTATGCGGATCCATCTAATCACTGTTAGCCGCCACACATCCACCAAAAAGGAGGGGGAATCATGAACAACCCACTACGTCGTTCTTGTCTACTCTTCGCATTTGCATCTATCGCACTTCTCGGCGGATGTCAGACGGCCCAGAGAGCCAACTGGTACCTCCCAGCAGGCGTGAAAACGCTCTCGGCGAGTGGCTGCCCCATGGCCTACGTCGAGCGCGGTTCCGGACCCACAGTGGTTCTCGTACACGGGGCGATTAACGACTACCGGTACTGGAACCCGCAAATCGAATCCCTACCCCTCTCGCTTCCGGGTTATATCGGTCAGTTTGCGCCACTACTATCCGGAACCATGGAAGGGAGAAGGCGAGTTCTCGCTCAAGCTCCACTCCGAGGACCTTGCCGCCTTCATCGAACGCCTCGGAGGCCCCGTGCATCTGGTCGGGCACTCGCGTGGCGGACCTGTCGCCCTGGCGACAGCACACGCTCGCCCCGACCTGGTCCGAAAGCTGGTACTGATGGATCCGGCGCTCTTTCGGGTCTTTGCCGACCCCAAGTGGTGCGACCACCGAGGACCCCAGGATTAGGCGCGCTAAGGCAACCCAGGTCTACCTAAAGGTGCGACAATCCAGGGAGGACTCCGAGTACTTCTTCGATGATGCTAACGGCCCTGGTGCCTGGAGCAAACTACCCGAAGCACAGCGTGGGGTTCGCCGCGACAATGCCTGGACTATTGTCGGTCAACTCGGTGATGTAGAGACTGTCACGTGTACGGACATCGGTCGGCTCAAGATGCCAGTGCTGTTGATGGCGGGCGAGCAGAGCCCCCCGTTGTTCAAGAAAATGGGCGCTGCCGCCCGCGACTGTCTTGCCGTCGGCCGGCTCAGTGACAATCCCCAAAGCCGCCCACCAGATGAATCAACTAAACCCGTCTGCCTTCGATGCCGCTCTCGTGAAGTTCCTCTCCGAGTAGCGGCGTGACGGCTAACCCCACGGTTGAGAGGGACGCGCGCAAGAGCGGCGCGCGCCCCTCACCTGTGAACGTTCACTCTTTCAGTCCGTAATCGTCAACTGCCAGATCATCTTCATATTGAAGATAAGTAGGTGCTATGTTCATCGGAGCAAGACCCCTTCATGCCATCTGTCAAGATTGACCGGGCTTGGCCTTCTCTTTGATTCCTTTTTGGAAACAAGTAAATACCGTCGGGTCCCACTTTTCCAGTTCTCCCACTAGGATCGTTATAGGGGGGCTTCCCCTCCGTTTGAGAATGCTCCAATTATCAAGGGTCATTTTGGCGATTACGGTATAAAGTCAATACGGCTGTCGGGGAAGGACTCCTTTGAAATCGAAAATGGGGAAGATAAGCGTCACCAATTATCAATGGCAATCTTCAATTTTCAGTCGATGTTTTTATCAAGTCATGGTGCAATCTTCATCCTCTCGTAGGATTTTGGGGAGGATTCCATGCCATGTTGCTTCCTGAAATGTTGTTTTTCAATTTTCGCCCTTCCATGCAACATTTCAAATCCAAATCTTCATTTTGGCCTTTAAAGCTAAGTCTAATTGCAAAAGTGAATTTTCTCCTGGCCCTGTGGCAAATTATTTCCTTGACAAGGAATACCACAATGTGGTACAAAGACACACTAGTTAAAGATTTCCATAAGGACGGGTTAGAAGGAGGATCCTCATGAACAATAATCATTTTACCTAACGCCGCCCAGATACCACCCTCCTATTTACCTTCATCGCCAAGCAGCCGTGTGCTAGGACATGCACATGGCGGCCACCCTCACCTGTCCCGCCTCTTTACAAGGAGAAAATTATGTTTAAGCACGTCTTAGTTTGCACCGCGTTTGTCATCATGGCGGTGGTTAATCCTGCCATTGCGCAGCAGTCCGCACCGACCTCCGAGAAAGCAAAACAGATCGAAGTCCTAGTCAACAAGGCCGCGGCCCTGATCGAGAGTAAAGGGAAGGCAGCCTTCCCCGAGTTTAGAAAAGAGGGAGCGAGTGGTGGTTCGGTGAGACATATTTATTCGCCTACGACTTGAAGTTAAACGTGTTGCTCGTTGCCGCCTTTCCACAGAACGAGGGAAAAAATCAGACTCGGCAAGACAGATGCCAATGGCAAGCTATACCATGACGAGTTTGTGAAGACAGTTCAATCCAAAGGGGCGGGGTGGGTTAATTACATGTTCCCCAAACCAGGACAGACCCAACCGTCGCAGAAATGGGGCTACGTGAAGGCGGTGAACATTGATGGAACTGCGGGATTGGTTGGTGCAGGTTTCTATCCAGATTCATTGTCTGCCCCGACGTCCGAAAAGGCAAAACAGATCGAAGTCCTAGTCAGCAAGGCCGCGGCCCTGATCGAGAGTAAAGGGAAGGCATCGTTCCCGGAGCTCAGAAAAAAGGACACCCAATGGTTCAGCGGTGATACATACTTGTTCGTCTACGATTTGAAGTCGAACGTATTGCTCAATGCTGCATTTCCAGAGCGCGAAGGGACCAACACCACCGGTCAGAAAGATGCCAATGGCAAGTTATTCCATCACGACTTTATTCAGATGGCTGAATCCAAGGGATCGGGCTGGGTTGACTACATGTTCCCGAAACCTGGGCAGACCCAGCCATCGCAGAAATGGGCCTACGTGAAGGCGGTTAAGGTGGATGGAGTTCCGAGCTTAGTCGCTTCGGGCTTCTATCCCGAGTGACCTCTATCGAGCCATTTCCTCCGTCCGTTTCGCAGGGCGGCCAAGAGTATCGCAGGAAAAGAAAGACGGCGCTGTTCCAGTTCGCGAACCCGCCACAATACTCCTTCTTGGTTCTGGGTTGATTGAACTGGCAGGATACGCGAGAAAGAAGCCGTTTAAGAAGTAAATCGACAGAGAACGGAAGAGGGAAAAGGCAGGGTCAATATCTTTGGCTCTGCCTTTTTTGTTTATTTCTTTCGGTAATCCTCAACTCCTAAAGCAAGCTACCACTGAAGACTCGTAGGTGTTATCGTTCTTTGAAAGGTGCATGAATCTGCTATCCTCCGTTCCGGGGCCCCAAGATTAGCAGCGATATGTTTTCCATATATTGAACCGGGGCATGACTTCTTTCCGGGACCTATAACCCTGTGGATTTTCTTTGACAAAAAGGCGTAAGAGTAACCGCTAATAACACAAGGGCTGAAATGATGGAGGCCTCCGGTAAGGCAAAAATATGGGCGGAAACCCGAAGAATATCCTCCTGACCGGTCCTCCGCGCTGCGGGAAATCAACATTGGTGGAAAAGCTCGTGGCCCGGATCGATAGGCCCATGACCGGCTTCTTTACCCGGGAGATTCGGGAAGGAGGAAAGGAGTCGGTTTTGCAATCATAACCCTGGATGGGAAAGAAGGCATCCTGGCCCATGAGAGACCCGGAGCAGGGTCCGGGTGGGGAAATACGGAGTCAACCTGGAGGCAATCGATAGGATTGCCGTTCAATCCCTGATCCCTTCGAAGCCCGATCAAATCATCATCATCGACGAGATCGGAAAAATGGAATGTTTCTCCCCCCTTTTCCGCCAAACCCTGGTCAAGTCCCTCGATTCCTCCAATCCGGTGATCGGCTCCATCGCCCTTAAAGGAAGTCCTTTTATCGAGGCCATCAAGAAGCGGCCGGATGTTCGATTGGTGATGGTTGATGAAAACAGCAGAGACTCCCTGGTCGAATCCCTGGCCGGGCAAATATTTTTTCCTTAGCCCGCCCCTTCCCTTCTCCCTCCGGTTCATGATAGAAATATATATTGATATAAGCGAATGAATTCATTTTACCCCCCCCCTCCGCCTCCCCCTCAAGGGGGGAGGGGTAGGGAGGGCCGGTCCTCATCCAATTAGGAAAGAGACCCATAAGGCCGCCGGAAGAGGAAACAAATTGTCCGATTATTCTTCCATCCTTGTCATTTTCATCGTTCTGGGGGGAATCGCAGCCGCCCTTTTTATTTCCGCCCGCATGACCAAACGGGCGGTCGGCCAGGTGATAGCCATTTTCCAGAAGCACAACGCCATCGGGATCCAGCAGGCCAAGACGGTGGACGAGCTGGGGTTGACCCCTCCCAACCTCATGGACCGCTTCACCCGCATGCGGGACTATAAACAAAACGCCCTGAGTATCCTGATGAAGGCGGATATCGTTCAGACCACGGAGGAAGGGAAACTGTTCATTACCGCGCAAAAGCTCGCGGAATTAAAGAGCAAGGGGATCGGAAAATGAAAGCGGTGAACAGGTCCATCCACCGCCCCAACCAGAGCTCAAGGAGAAGGTGAATGAAAATCGGCGCTTTTGAGGTCCGCGAGCCCCTTCCGGAACTGAGGGATCCTCATGTACTGGCCATTCTGCGTCCCTGGATCGATGTAAACAATGTAGGGCACTCTGACCCTGGATGGATTGGAGGCTCAGCTGGGGGCTAAGGAGCTTGCCCAATTGGCCCGGCCGGGGAATTTTTTCGACTTTACCCGCTACCGCCCCATGCTTTATCTGGAAGAAGGGGTTCGCCGGGTAAAAATTCCCAACACAACCCTCAGCTACGCGAAGAGGGAAAAGGGAAATGATTTTCTCTTCCTGCGACTTCTGGAGCCCCATTCCCGGGGGGAAGACTTCGTGGATTCCGTCCTGGAGCTCTTCAAGGTTCTCAAGGTGAAACGGTACTGCCTCCTGGGAAGCATGTACGACGCGGTCCCGCACACCAAACCCTTGCTGGTCAACGGGAGAGCCACCGGAAAGGACGCGGAGCAGGACCTGAAGAAGGCCGGGGTTCAGCAGAGCAACTACCAGGGCCCCACCACCATCACCCATTTGATCGCCCAGAATTCCCCGGACCTGGGGATCGAAACGGTCACCTTTATCGTTTCTCTCCCCCAATATGTCAACGTGGAGGAGGATTACCTGGGGAAAGTCCGCCTGTTGGAAATCATGAATCTGCTGTACGACATTCCCATCGATAAAAAGGATTTTGACAAGGCGGCGAGGCAGCGGAGTCTAATCAGCCAGAAGGTCGAGGGCTCCCCGGAGTTGAAGCAAGTCCTTCCCCACCTGGAAACCATCTACGGGATGAGAATCGCCAAAAAGGAAGCCGAAGGGATGCCCGGGCTTTCCCCCGAGATGGAGGAGAAATTCTGGGAGACCGACGGGAAAGACATCGGGAAAGCCTAGCAGGATGCGGAAAAACCCCAATTTTCCGTCACCCCCGCGAAAGCGGGGGTCCAGAAACCATTGAAAAGACTGGATTCCTGCTTTCGCAGGAATGACGACCTGGAACTTCAGAAGAGTTTTTCAGCAGCCTGCTAGGGGAAACCGGGAAAGAGGATGGGGGCGCAAGGAGGAAAAATCGTCATCACCGGCGGCTCCGGTTTTATCATGTCCCACGTGGCCGAAAGATTAGCCGAAACCGGGAGGGAAGTCGTCCTTTTTGATAACAACGAGCAGCATTCTTTGTACGAAGAGACGAAGGCACTCCTCGCCCGGAAAAAGAACCTGCGATTCGTCCAGGCGGATGTCCGTGACAGAACGGCGGTAGAGGAACTCATCAAAGACGCCGAAATCGTCTACCACTTCGCCGCTCTCATGGGAACGAGCTCCCGCTTCAAAGAATGGGAAATCCCCACGGTGGAAGTCAATGTCCTGGGCACGATCCATGTTCTGCAGGCTTCCCTGAAGGCCGGAGTGAAGTACTTCATCCATCCCCCCCGACCGCCCCTGGCGGTCTGGTTGACGCCCTACATCATCAGCAAAACCGCCCAGACTCTTTTCACCCAGATGTACCACCACGTGTACGGCCTCCCGACCATCGGCCTCAACATCCAGAACTGCTATGGCCCCCGGGAGCGCGCCATCTTAAACCCCAACCCCATGCGGCCCCACGAGGGAAGAAAACTGGTGGCCTCCAGCATCCTGGCCGCCTTGAAGGATGAGCCCATCATCGTGTTCGGGGATGGGGAGCAGTCTTCCGACTTTGTTTATATTGACGATGTGGTGGAGGCTTGCCTGAAAGCCCCCTGCGATTCGGCCGTGGGACAGGTATTGGATATCGGAACGGGGATTTCCACTCCGGTAAAAAAAGTGGTGGAGCTCATCCTGGAACTCACCCGCAGCCGGTCAAAAGTTGAGCACCTTCCTTTGAGGACCGGCGAAGTCACCCTGCAAACCAAGGCCGATCCCACCCCTGCCAGACGGAATCTGGACTGGGAGCCGAAGACCGAACTCGTAGAGGGGTTAAGGAAGACCATCCCTTATTATGCGAACCTTTTAGGCGTGAAATCCCCGGTATGAATTTCGGGCGTGGAGGTTCCCCGGCCTGCTTCAGGTGGGCGTTCGGGTAGAGGACGGGACGCTAACAACCGCAGCCGGTGAGGATTAAGATAGCCAGGAAAGATAGGATTCTTTTCACGACGTTTTTCTCTTTCTGGAGACCGAGGTAGGATCAGTATAATGCAGAACCCAGGCTAAGTCAAAAAGATGGCCCGTCGAGGCGAGGAGAGCGCCGAGGGACAAAACCGGCACTCCACCCAAAATAATGCGTAGGGGCGATTCATGAATCGCCCCTACCTTCTCTGTACTTTTTCCTTTCTCTTCGTACCTCGCGCCTCGAACCTGTTTAAACCTTCGGCAGATCCTTCAGTGCCTCCTTGATCTTCTCCTCCGGATATTCGTAGTCTTCCAATTTTTTCGATAGAAACAAATCGTAAGCGCCAAGGTCGAAGTGGCCGTGGCCGCTGAAGTTGAAGACGATGACCTTCTCCTCCTTCTTCTCCCGGCACTTTATGGCCTCGTCGATGGCTGCCCGGATGGCGTGGGCCGTTTCCGGAGCCGGGATGGTTCCTTCCGTCCGGGCAAAGAGCATGGCGGCCTCGAAGACCGGGTTCTGCGGGTAGGCAACGGCTTCTACAAACCCTTCATCGTACAGAAGACAGAGAAGGGGGGCATCCCCATGGTAGCGGAGTCCCCCGGCGTGAATCCCGGGGGGGACGAAGGTATGTCCCAGGGTGTACATCTTCACGATGGGGGCCATCTGCGCCGTGTCCCCGAAGTCGTACCGATACAACCCCTTGGTGAGGGTCGGGCAGGCGGTGGGCTCAACGGCCACGAAGCGGATCTTCTTCCCCTGTTTCTTTTCGGGGAAGAAGGGAAAGCAGAACCCGGCGAAGTTGCTTCCCCCGCCCACGCACCCGATGAGGACATCGGGTTCCACGCCGATCTTCTTCAGTTGAGCTTTGGTCTCCAGCCCGACAACCGTCTGGTGGAGAATGACATGGTTGAGCACACTGCCCAGGGAATACCGGGTATCTTCCCGTTTGACCGCGTCATTCACCGCTTCGCTGATGGCGATGCCCAGGCTTCCCGGGGAATTCGGGTCCTGGGCCAGGATCATCCGGCCGGCTTCCGTCTGATCGCTCGGGCTGGGGGTCACCGAGGCGCCCCAGGTTTCCATCATCATCCGGCGGTAGGGCTTCTGCTGGTAGCTGACCTTGACCATGTAAACCTGGCATTCCAGCCCGAAGAGATTGCACCCAAAGGCCAGGGCGCTCCCCCACTGGCCGGCGCCGGTTTCCGTGCTCAGGCGCTTCACCCCTTCTTTCTTATTGTAGTACGCCTGGGCTACGGCCGTATTCGGCTTGTGGCTCCCCGCCGGGCTCACGCTTTCGTTCTTGTAATAGATTCGCGCCGGAGTCTTCAGCGCTTCTTCCAGCCTTTTGGCCCGGCAAAGAGGGGTGGGTCTCCAGAGTTTGTAAATGGAAGATACCTCATCGGGGATGTCGATCCAGCGCTGCTGGCTCACTTCCTGTTCGATCAGCCCCATGGGAAAAATCGGAGCCAGGTCCTGCGGCCCCAGGGGTTTCAATGTGCCCGGATGAAGCGGGGGGGGCAGGGGTTTGGGCAGGTCCGCCTGGATGTTGTACCATTGCCGGGGCATTTCTCTTTCACTCAAATAAATCCTTATGTCTTCCATTCAACCCTCCTCTTTTTTTGCTTTGGACGCAGATAAACGCGGATTTCCGGAAATCAAAAACAATTATTGGACACAGATGAACACAGATTACACAGATAAAGAGAAAAAGCGGCTAAAATGCTCCATTCGAATTCAAGTTTCTAGAATTTTCCATTTTTATCTGTGTTTATTCCTCCCTTCAGAAAACCTGGCGAGAGTGTTACTGGAGGCGCTTAAGCGTCTACTCGAAGCCTTCGGCATTCATTGATTGCGGCTCTGCCGCGTCTGCGTTCATCTGCGTCCCATTAAAAATCATTCAAGCTTCTTCCACTGCCCGCCCGAAATCTGGACCATGACCATGGAATCCGTTCCCAGCCCGTTGTGGTCTTCGGCGGTAATGTTGTAGATCCCGCTGACTCCCACGTAGCCTTTGGTTGCTTCGATGGCGTCGCGCAATTTTTCGTTGTTCGTCCCCGCCTTCTTCATGGCGTTGGCCACGATGTAGATGGCGTCCCAGGCATATCCGGAGTGGGTGTTGATGGGGAACTGGGTGTCGTATTTATAGACGTCCTTGTAGAGACGGATGAACTCCTGGATGACTTTTTTCTGGGGATCGGAATCGGGCAGCAGACCGGCCACCATCAACTTCGTCGAGGGCATGATATTCCCCTCGGAAGCATCTCCCGCCAGCTTGATATAGATGGGATCGGGCAGTCCGTGGCACTGGTAGAGGGGGGCCTTGATGGCCAGCTGCTTCACGTTCTTGGCCACGATGGACCCCGCCTTGCCGATGGTCCAGCAGATGATGGCCTCCGGGTTGGAGGCCTTGATCTTTACCAGCTGGGCGGTCATGTCGCTGTCCGTGGCCTGGAACGATTCACTGGAAATGATCTTGAGGCCGGAATCGGGGGCCAGCTTGTCGAGCCAGTTTTTCCCGTCCCGGCCGAAACCGTCCGCCGAAGTGATGATGGCGATTTTCTGGATTCCCTTTTTCTTCAGGTAGTCATAGGTCTTCTTCACCGCCACCGAGGTTCTCTGGGGTGACTTGAAAGTCCAGTGGAACGGTTTCACCGTAATCGGCGGATCTCCGCCCACGCACATGAAAGTGGGGACCTTGTTTTGCTCGATGATCGGCTTGGAGGCCATGCCCGTATCCGTCCGGGTGGGCCCGATGATGGCCACGACCTTGTCCGATTCAATGAACTTCTTGGCGATGATCGCCGCCTTGGTGGGATCTCCCTCGTCATCGGCGATGACCAGCTCGAGGGGACGGCCGTTGATCCCCCCTTCCCCGTTGATCTTCTTCACCACCATCTCGGCCACCAGTTTGGTGGGGGTCCCGATGGCCGAAGACGCCCCGGTTAGATCAAAGAAAGCCCCCAGCTTGATCGGGTCGGCTCCCCATGCCGGACCCCAACCGAGCATAAGGATCAGCATTGAAACCGCGACTGGCAACATCTTTTTCATGACTTTCCCTCCTTTTGATTGCGGATTGCGGATTGCGGATTTCGGATTGAAGACCCACAACCGACCATCCTTGATAAAAAGCTCTCAGCTTCAGCTTTCGCGGTCTGCTCGCAATGAAACTCTTTATCTTTTATCAAAAACCCTTTTCGACTTTCTCTCCGTCCGCGGCAGGCTCTGGAAATCGACGATTTCCACTTTTCCGCTCACCAGAAGCTGGTGCCGGAAAAGATATTCCATCTGGTCAGCCACGGCTTTGTCTTCCCGGGGGTCCCCTTTTTCCGCCCTCTCCACTTTCACCGCCATGTAATCTTTCCCATCCTTCCCCCGCTCCAATAGGACCTGGAACTCGCTGCCTACCCTGGGCTCCTGGGAAAGAAGATGGTCGATCGAGCCGGGATAAATGTTGACCCCCCGGATGATGAACATGTCATCCGAACGGCCCAGGATTTTGTCGTGCCGGGGCAGGATGTTCCCGCAGGAGCACCGCCCGGGAATCAGCCGGGTGAGGTCGCGGGTCCGGTAGCGAATCAGGGGAGCGGCCTCCTTCCGCAGGGTGGTGACCACCATTTCTCCCACTTCTCCGGGTAACGACGGCTTCAAGGTCTCCGGGTTGATAATCTCCAGCCAATAATAGTCGGCCCAGTAGTGAATGCCTTCATGGGCCTTGCACTCCAGGCCGGTCCCCGGCCCGTAGAGCTCGGTCAGACCCGGGATGTCAAAAGTGTCTTCCGCCCTCAGGTACTCTTTGATATTCCGCCGCATGGCATCGCTGTGCCGTTCGGCCCCGAAGATGACTTTCTTCAAATTGATTTTTTCCTGGAGGCCCCGTTTCTTGATTTCTTCGGCCATGAGCAGGCCCATGGAGGCGGTGCAGCAGAAGACCGTGGTCTGGAGGTCCACCATGATCTCGCAGTGCATGTCCAGGTTGCCGGGGCCCACGGGGACGGCCATGGCTCCGAAGCGCTCCACCCCCATTTGGAAGCCGACCCCCGCGGTCCAGAGGCCGTATCCCACGGCCACTTGTACCCGGTCCTCCCGGCTGAGACCCGCCATTTCATAACAACGGGCGAACATGTCGGCCCAATCCGAAATATCTTTTTCGGTGTAACAAAGGACCTTTCTCTTCCCCGTGGTTCCCGAGGAGGCATGAATCCGGATAATCTTCTCCAGGGGAACGGAAAGAAGCGGGAAGGGATATCCTACTCTCAAGTCATCGGCGGTTGTGAACGGGAGTCTCTGAATGTCCTCCAGAGAACGAATCGTCCCCGGCCGGACCCCGGTCTCGTCCATCCTCCCCCGATAGAATGGCGACCCCTCATAGGCATGTTTCACCGTCCACTTCAGTCCTTCCAGTTGAAATGCTCTAAGCTCATCTTCTGATTTGAAGCCAGGCATGAATGTTTTCATTTGACCCATCGTCTCCTCGATCGGCATAGCCTTTAAGAATAGCTCATAGCTCATAGCTGATAGCTCATAGCCTAGAGCTCATAGCTCATGGCTCATAGTTACGTAGTTTTATCCTATGCTCTCCGCTCTCTGCTATCAGCTCTTTAAGTTCGACTTCCACCCTGAGCCCGATCGCCCTCCTCAGGGCCAGGTGAAGAGCATCCCGAAGGGCTTCTCTTCGTTCTTCGGTGGCGTTCATAATCTCCGTAGAAGCTTCGATCGCAATCTTCAACTGGTCGTTCATTCCCTTCTTCTTGGATACTGAATTCGCATAACCGGGCCCGACCCCCTTAAAAGAAGCAAGGACTTCCTGGACCTTCTCGGGGAAGACGTTGATCCCCCGGACGGTGATCATCTGGTCCGACCTGGTTAACACCCGGTCCATCCGGGCCAGGGTCCGGCCGCAGGAGCAGGGTTCCGGGTGGAGGGCGGTGACATCGCTCGTCCGGTAGCGCAAGAGGGGATAGGCACTGGTGGTCAGGGTGGTAAGAACCAGTTCTCCCTGCCGGTCCGGCCCCAGGGGCTTGCCGGAGGCCGGGTCGATGATTTCGGGGAAGAAATGGTCCTCAAAGATATGAAGCCCCGCCTGGGCCATGCATTCCCCGGCCACCCCCGGTTCCACCAGCTCCATGACCCCGTAAATGTCGTAAGCTTTGATCCCCCAGTTGGCTTCTATGAATCGGTGGACTTCGTTGGGCCAGGGCTCCGCCCCGAAAAGGCCGATTTTCAAAGAGAGGGTCCGGGGGTCAATCCCTTTCTTCTGCATGATCTCGAGGATGTGCAGGGCAAAGGAAGGGGTGGAGGCCAGGACCGTGCTCCGGAAATCCTTCATGATCCGGAGCTGAACTTCGGCCGGGGCAATGGAGGCGGGAACGACCGCCGCTCCGATCAACTCCGCGCTCTGGTTGAAGCGGATCGCCCCCTGGAAGAGGCCATAGTTGAAAGCCACCTGGATGATGTCTTGCTCGGTGATCCCGATCCCGGCCATGATCCGGGCCACCAGCTCCCGCCAGATCTCCAGGTCCTTCCGGGTATAGCCGATGACAATGGGATTCCCGTAGAGGCCCAGGGGAAACTGCAGGCGGACCACGTCCCGCAGGGGAACGGCAAACATGCCGTAGGGATAGTTCTCCATCAGGTCTTTCCGGCTGGTAAAGGGAATCCTCTTCAGGTCCTCGAGGGTTTTAATGTCGTCCGGACTCAGCCCGGCCTCATCGAATTTCCGGCGGTAAAAATCCACGTTCGAGTAGGCCTGGTTGACCACGATCTGGAGCCTCTCATTCTGCAGCTCCAGGAGTGCTTTTCGGTCCATGGTCTCAATCGCCGGGTTCAATATGGGCATCTTCGCCTCCCCTACCTTTCCCACTTTCCATGATAATCCTTGCCCAGGAACGCCCTCTTGACTTCCTCGTTGTTCAGCAGATCCTCCCCGGTGCCGGTTAAAACAATTCTTCCCGTATCCAGCACATAGGCCCGGTGGGAGATCCGCAGAGTCTCCTTGGCATTCTGCTCCACCAGCAGAATGGTGGTCCCCTTTTCGTTGAGGGACCGGAGGATACGAAAGATCTCCGCCACAATAGTCGGAGCCAACCCCAGCGAGGGCTCGTCGGGCATGATCATCCTGGGCTGGGCCATCAGGGCCTTCCCCAGGGCCAGCATCTGCCGTTCCCCGCCCGATAAAGTCCCCGCCGGTTGATTCTGCCGCTCGCGGAGAACGGGAAAAACGGCAAAGACTTTTTCCAGTTCTTCCTGCAGCGCCGTCCGCCCGAGCCGTCTGAGGTAAGCGCCCAGTTCCAGGTTCTCCAACACGGACAGCGGAGTGAAGACTTTTTCCGCCTCCGGGATCTGGACGATTCCATGAGCCACGAGCTTCTCCGGCCTCCACCCCCTCGTCTCCACCTCATTGAAAAGCCGGCTTCCCTCCCAGGATGGGTGCATCCCGGAGATCACGTTCAGCAGGGTGGTCTTCCCCGCCCCGTTGGCGCCGATGAGGGAAACGACCTCCCCCGCTTCCACATGGAGGGTCACCCTCCGCAGGACCTGAATCTTTCCGAAGAAGGCATCAATGTTTTTCAGCTTCAACATAAAACGATTCACCGCAGAGCCCGCAGAGACCACAGCGTATTTAAAAGAAAGGAATAATGGAATAATGGAACAAAAATACCTAAACCCATTATTCCATCATTCCAGTATTCCAATATTCCAATGTTTTTCTGATTCCATCATTCCAGGATTCCAATTTATTTTGCTCTGCGTTCTCTGCGATCTCTGCGGTTAAATTTGTCTTTTTATCTTCCCAAATAGGCTTCGATGACCCGGGCATCTTTCTGGATCTCCTCCGGCCGCCCCTCGCCGATCTTCGTCCCGTGGTGGAGGACGATCAAGCAGTCCGAGATTCCCATCACCAGGTGCATGTTGTGCTCCACCAAAACGATGGTCTGACCTCTTCCTTTCAGCTTCAGGATCAAATCCCCCATGGCCTCCGTCTCCCGAATATTCAGGCCGGCCACCGGTTCATCCAGGAGGAGAAGCTCCGGGTCCCCGGCCATGGCCCGGGCAATTTCCACCCGCCGCTGGTCCGCTATGGAGACCTGGCCGGCCGGCTGAGAAGCTTTCGGCAGAAGGCCCAGAAAATCGAGCAGGGACTCCGCCTTCCCCTTTATTTCTCCCTCTTCTTTCCTCTCCTTCGGCAGATGAAGGGCCCCTCCCCAGAAGCCCGATTTAGTCAGGGGATGCATTCCCACCATCACATTTTCCAATACCGTCAGATCGTGGAAAAGCTGCGACTGCTGAAAAGTCCTGTGAATCCCCAGGGCCGCAATCTGGTGAGTCTTGAGGCGGGAAATCGGTCTCCCCTGGAAGAGGATTTCCCCGGAATCCAGGGAATAAACGCCGGTGATGGTGTTCAGCAGGGTGGTTTTCCCCGCTCCGTTGGGCCCGATGAGGGAAAGAATCCGACCCGGGTCGACGGCAAAAGAAAGCCCGTTCAGCGCCTCCAGCCCGCCGAAGCGAAGGGTAATATTTCTAGCTTCTAATATTTTCTCAGTCATTTTTTTGTTCAGCTCAAATAATTAATCCGGGTTTATCCGTATTAAAAAAAAGCTCAGAGCTTGTAGGGGCGCGCTGCTGCGCGCCCTTATGGAGTTCGGAGTCAAAGACGATAAAACCCTGTTCTTAATCGTAGGTAATTTTAGGCATTTTAGGCATTTCGAATTTTAGGCATTTTCTATATTATGCTCTTGATTTCTCCATACCGCCGGATACGCCCTTCTCCCTCTTCCCCAAGATTGCGGCAACTCCCGTCAGTAAACCATGGGGAAAGAACACCAGGACCCCCATGAGGATGAGGCCGTACACCAGGACATTGTACTCCTTGACCGCATGAAGGGCTTCCGGAAGGATGGTCAATAACAGAGCCCCGAAAACCGACCCCCACAGAGAGCCCATTCCTCCCACCAGGACCATGGTGACCACCTGCAGGGAATAGAAGAAGCTGAAAGTCCCCGGGCTGATGAAGGTAAGGTAATGGGCGTATAGACTTCCCGCGAGAGAGGCCATGGCCGCGCTGAGAACGAATATCTTTACCTTGTAGGCCTCCGTATCGATGCCCGCGCAACGGGCCGCAATTTCGTTCTGTCTCAACGCCGCCATGGCCCGGCCCACCCGGGAATGAATCAGGTTCAAAGAAAGAAGGAGCGCCCCGATGGAAACCGCCCATAGCAGGTAGTAATACTTCCGGTCCGAATCGAAAATAAATCCGCTCAACTCCAGGCGGGGAATCCCCGAAAAGCCCGAGGGCCCGCCCGTTACCGGCTCAAGCTGGAGCATCATAATATAAACGATGACGTTGAAACCCAGGGTGGCCATGACCAGATAATGCCCCTCCAGTTTGAGAGTGGGGATACCGATCACCAAGGCCACTCCCGCCGTGAGGGCCATGGCCAGGAAAATGGTGGGCCACATGGGGAAACCGTAGGTCGTGGTGAGAATACCCGAGAGATAAGCGCCCAGCCCGAAGAAAGCCGCGTGGCCCAGGGAGATCTGCCCGGCGAAGCCCATGAGCAGATTGAGGCCGATGACCACCAGAATATTCAGGGCGGATATATTCAGCACCATCAGGTGGTAGTTGTTCCGCAGGAAAAAGGGCAGGGCAAAGACACCCAAGGCGAAAAGAAGGAGGTATATTTTATTCTGTTTTCCCATCTCCAAGCCTCACACCCGCTTAAAACTTCCCTTTCCCAGAATCCCCGTGGGTTTGAAAAACAAAACGATCAACAGAATCAGAAAGGCCAAAGCGTCCTTGTATTCCGAAGAGATCAGGCCGGCGCCCAGAGACTCCAACACCCCCAGGAGAAGACCCCCGATGACCGCTCCCGGCATGGACCCGTACCCTCCCAGGATGGCCGCCGAAAAGCCCTTCAACCCCATCATGACCCCCACGTCGTAAGAGGTGGTGGTGATGGGCGTCAGGATGACCCCGGCCGCGGCTCCCAGCGCCCCGCTGAGGGTAAAGGAAAGGAGAATCATCCGGTCCACCGAGATTCCGCTCAGAAGAGCGGTTTTCCGGCTGGCCGCGACGGCCCGCATGGCCTTCCCGGTCATCGTTCCCCGGAAAAAGTAGCTGAGGGCGACGACCACGAAAAGCGTGATTCCAAAGATCCAGATGCTCTGGGGCATGATGGCCGCCCCCAAGAAAATCAGGGGATTTTCCCCGGAGAAAGACGGAAGGGTCATGGCGTTCTTTCCCCAGATCATCATGGACAGGCCCTTGATGGAAATGGAAGCGCCAACCGTGATCATGACCAGGATGAGAATCTCTTTAGACCGGGCCCGGTTGATCGGTCCCCGCTCCAGCAGAAAGCCGATGGCCGCCACGCAGAAAATAGTCAGAACGAAGGCCAGAACCATGGGAAGCCGCAGGAAGCTGTAGAAGGTGATCATGAACATCCCCCCCAGCATGACAAACTCCCCCTGGGCGAAATTGACGATCCCCGTGGCGTTGTGAATCAGGGAGAAGCCGATGGCCACCAGGGCGTAGGTGCTGCCGGTGGTCAGGCCGGAGAGGGTGAACTGAAAAATTTGCAGCCAGAGACTCATCGGTCCTCTTTCTTGTTCCTTAGGAAATCATAAAAGTCTCTGCGCCCTCCGGGGATGAAGAAAAAATCAACCGCAGAGCGAACAGATTGGAATGTTGGAATGATGGAATACTGGGTTGTCAGTATTTGGTTTCTACCCATTATTCCATTGTTCCACGATTCCATTATTCCTTTTTTCTCGGCGTGCTCCGCGACCTCTGCGGTTAAGTTTTTTTACTCGCCGAATAGCCCAGTTTCAAAGCCTGGAGGTTGGCCTCCCGGAAACGGGGCGGGGATATCTTCCCGGTCATCTCCTCCACCTGAGAATATTTGCAGAAGAGCCGGTCATGGCCCAGCGCAAATCCCAGAAGAACCAGGTTAGACATGAGCGGCGACCCCATCTTGCCAATATTCCAAGCATTCCATCATTCATTTTCCATCCTTTCTCTCTGCGTGCTCTGCGACCTCTGCGGTTAAGTTTTTTTACTCGCCGAATAGCCCAGTTTCAAAGCCTGGAGGTTGGCCTCCTGGAAACGGGGCGGGGATATCTTCCCGGTCATCTCCTCCACCTGAGAATATTTGCAGAAGAGCCGGTCATGGCCCAGGGCAAATCCCAGAAGAACCAGGTTGGACATGAGCGGCGACCCCATTTTTGCCGCCAGGTCGGTCGCGTCAATGTGGGGGTGGGCTTGGGAGGAAGCCGTATTGAGGAAAGCGATTCCCCCGGGGGAAAGGAGGTTGGAGAAAGTGTCATAAGAACCCGTGTCCAGCACCAGCATCACCCCCGCCTGGCCGCTCCCGATCAGGGGGCCGCGGAAAGCGCCGACCTTCAGCGTGGAGATCACCGACCCTCCCCGCATGGCCATTCCGTGGGTCTCCGAGGCGATCACCTCCAGCCCCATCTCCAGGGCGCACTCGCTGAGAATCCGGGTCAGGAAAAGAACCCCCTGCCCTCCCCGTCCGGTGATGGCAATTTGCATATTCATAAAAACCTCAGCTCTCAGCGAAACCAAGAGAATACGCAGAGACCGCAGAGAATGATTATAGTCAAAAAGCAAACCCCAATTGGGACGTCGACCTTCCGTCCTGCCTGAAATTTGGTTTGGCTTCTTCTTTTACATTCATATTCATCTCTGCGTTCTCTGCGATCTCTGCGGTTAACATTTTATTTCTTTTGTATTGCGTTTTGCGGGCAGACCTGGATGCAGACTCCGCAGGCCGAGCATATGGTCTGGTCGATCCGGGCCAGGCCGGTGTCCGAGTCCGGCTCGATGGCCGGGCACTCAAAATCATCGATGCAGATCCGGCAGCCGATGCAGTCGTCCGAAATTTCCACCCGTTCCGTTCTCTTCTTCTTTTCCAGCCCCATGTCCATCAGGCAGGGGTGCCGGGAGATGATGGCCGCAACTCCTCCGTTTTCCGATCGGCAGGCCTGGTCTGCTTCCTTCAGGGCCTGGGTCATGTCTTCGAGGGAGTAAGGATCCACCACCGAGAGGGATTTCACCCCGGTGGCTTTCACCAGTTCCTCCATGGAAACGGCTTTTCCTTTACGCCCGTCCACCAGGATCTCCATCCCGGGGGTCGGCTGGTTCCCGGTCATGGCGGTGGTGGAATTGTCGAGGAGGACGAGGATGAATTTCGCTCCATTGTGGACCGCGTTGACCAGCGGCGGCAGGCCGGCATGGTAGAAGGTGGAATCCCCGATGGTGGCTACGATGGGCGGGAATTCTCCCTTCATCCGGTAAGCATGGTAGAACCCCGCGGCCTGGCTGATGGTCGCGCCCATGCACAGGACCGTGTCCACCGCCCCCAGGTTCAAACCGAGGGTATAGCAGCCGATGTCGCTGGGATAGATTCCGTTCGGGAAGGTCTGGCGGATGGCATAGAAAGCGGCCCGGTGCGGGCATCCGGGGCAGAGGGTGGGTCTCCTGGGTTTGCCGGCCGGGGCCGGCCTTTTCTCGCCGGTCAACCCGGCAAAAGTCCGAATACACTCCTCCAGGACATCGGGAACCAGTTCGCCCTGGGGCGGGATTGAACCGTCCATCCTTCCCTTGATGCGTTCCCGCATGGCCAGTTGCATCTCCATGACCGGGTCGGTCTCTTCGATCACCAGGATATCTTTGTAGGGGTTGATTTTTTCGAGTATGGCCTTGGCGTTCAGGGGATAGGGCATCTTCACCTGGTAGAGGGCGATCTGATCTTCCAGGTTGAGTTCTTTCAGAAGGTCATAGGTGTGGGCCAGGGCAACCCCGGAAGAAAGAATGCACTGGGAAGCGTTCTTGCCGCCCAATATTTTCAGGAAGGATTTCTTGCCATACTTGTCCGTAATGGCCTCGATTTTCTGGTTCAACTGCTTGTGGAGCACAAATCGATACCGGGGAGTCGCCGCCCATCTCTGGGGGTCTTTCAGAAAGCCCGTGGGCAATGGAGGGAGCAGGAATTTCTCCCAGGGAGACTCCCTGCCGGGAGTGGCAGACCCGGGTGGTGGGCCGGATCATGACCGGGATTTCGAATTCTTCCGAGATCTGGAAGCCGAGTTGCACCATCTCCTTGGCTTCCTGGGGGCTGGAGGGGTCCAAAACCGGGACTTTGGCCATCATGGCCATCATCCGGCTGTCCTGCTCGGTCTGGGAGCTGTGCGGTCCGGGGTCGTCGGCGGAGATGACCAGGAATCCGCCCTTCACCCCGGTGTAGGCCGAGCTCATCAGGGGGTCGCAGGCCACGTTCAGTCCCACCTGCTTCATGCTGACCGCCGCCCGACCCCCGGAATAACTGACCGCGAGGGCGGTTTCGAAGGCCACTTTCTCATTGATGGACCATTCCCCCATGGCCGGGCTCTCGGCGGCCTTGGCCATCTGGACGAAGGAGGAAAGGATCTCGGAGGCCGGCGTCCCCGGATAGGAGGCGGCGAAAGAGCACCCGTTCTCCAAAAGCCCCCGCGCGATGGCCTCATTCCCCAAAAGAATTTTCTTCAATTTTTTCTCCTCCAAATACATTCACTCCCAATACATTACTACAATACATTCACCGCAGAGATCGCAGAGCACGCAGAGGAAAATGAAATTGGAAATGCTGGAATGATGGAATAATGGATTTAGGCATTTTTTTGTCCCATTATTCCATTTTTCCATTCTTCCATTATTCCTTTCTTCCTAATGCTCTGCGGTCTCTGCGCTCTCTGCGGTTAAAATGTCGTTAAATAAAAAAGCCGTGGGCATCGGAATCTGCCCACGGCTTTTCGGGTAATCGATTATGTCAATCCGGCCGGTTTACGGGCAGACTCCTCCTCCCTTTTTGCACCACCACCACCACCAGAGGATGAGAAGTTTGCCGCCCATAAAACCTTTCCTTGAAATTTTTATCTTTTTACTATGTTCCGGCCATGTTTGTCAAGATTTTTCTTGCAAAAAGGAGGGTCTTAATATAGACTAAATTCAGACCTAAGTTCGGGAGGATAGGGGAATGAAGATGAGTGAACGGGTAAAGCCCATCAGCTATTTTAAATCCCATGCGTCCGAGGTAATCCGGGACATCATGGAAAACCAAAGCTCCGTGGTCATCACCTTGAATGGCGAGGCCAAGGCCGTTCTTCAGGACATCCGCGAATTTGAAAAGACCCAGGAGAGCCTGGCTCTCCTCAAAATTCTTGCCCAGAGCGGAAAAGGCCTGAAAGAAGGAAGGTACCGACCTGTCCGAGAGGCTTTTCGTGATCTCCGGGCGAGAGTCGCGGAGTCGACCAAAAAATGAAGTATGCTGTTTACTTGGTAGAAGATGCCGAGAAAGACCTTTTGGACATCTATCGTTACGTGTCCCTGAACGATTCGCCGGAAAAGGCCGAAAAGCTTCTGGACCAATTGGAACAAACCATCCTGAATTTGGAAACTCTTCCCGAACGGGGGCATTACCCCCCTGAACTGGAACGAATAGGGGTCCGCGAATATCGGGAAGTTTTTTATAAACCTTACAGAATTGTCTACCAGATTATGAAATCCGAGGTGTTTATTCACTGCGTGCTGGATGGGAGGAGGGACCTGCAGGATCTTTTGCAAAACAGGGTTTTGAGGTAGCCCGCAGGTTGCTTTTACCACTTTTCCATTCTTAACTGGGAGCTATTTTATTTTTCTTTGATGGTTGAATAAGAAATGATCTCACCTTCTTCAAACAAATCCATACGAATCTGAGTAGATGGTCCACTAATATGATCAAATTTCTTTTTGACATAATTTTGGACTTCCGGTGAATACCATATGACAAAGCGACCTCTCCCCACGATCATCATTCTAGGAGTCGAATTCAATAGAACTATCCTGTATGCCTTAAACATGCCCCCTCCAGTTGAAACATCCTCAAGGGCTTCAATTTTATATTCATTACTGATCTGAGCATATGGGAGGACCGCGTCCCCCCAATAATGGGAATAGGAATAGGACCACGTCTTTCCCACATATAAAGGAAAATAAAATATCTTTTCTTGCCAACCTCGGTATTTTGTCTTTTCCCCCCTCGGATCGACAAGAAATTCCAACTTCATTGTGCTTTTTTCATATCCCAACCGATCTTTTCCTCCTATGTCTAAAATGAATAATTCCTTCGTTGTCTCGGCGACCGTCTCGGTCCGGATTTTGCCATCCTGAGTCTTATAGGCCCATTTATCCCCCACCTTCCATATGGGAGCCGCACATTTGTCCCAATTGATTTCGCGGCGGGGTTTCCCTTCCGCCACATCCACTGGCAGAGGAATTTTTTTATCCACCCCAACTGCCTTTTTTTCGACTCCCAGGGGATTCCCGCTGTGCCCCTAAAAGAATCCTCCCTGATTTCTGAATAAGCTCAATCAACTCATCCTCTGAGTTGCAGAATTCAGAGATGGCGTTTTCTGCTTTCGCCTGCTGGGTGTCGAAGAGATTCAGGGAAATGGAATACCGGTTTCCGATTTTGGCCACGCTCCCGGAAACGAGTTTGGCAATATCCATCTGCCCAAGGGCCAAAAGGCATTGAGTGTCCGTGCAACCCAATTTCATTCTCTCCGCCGTCCATCCGGCTATGGCGCGGACATTTTCCTGACTGTAAACTTCAAATTTTTTCAGCTTGGCAAGCTCGCTTACCAGGATCGAGGTCAATTCCTGGGCATACTCCGGCTTTATGTTTCGGGCGGATAGATCCCAGACGGCAATCTTGGGAATCTCTTTCGAAAGGAGAACTGGCGGAGGCAACAACCAGAGTACAGCCAGGATGGGGAAAAAAAATACTTTCATTGCGCCCCCATGGGAAAATAGGAGGTACATTTGGAGAGGAAAGATTGTCGGTGATCTTACCAGAATGCCTTCCCCCTGGCAAGCGGAAAAGGTCCCTTTTTTACTGGGCTAGTACCTCAAGCTCTATTTCTCTATCTCCGCCGCCGGGCTCCTTTCTGGAGATTTTGACTTTAACCCGGTCTCCCTTTTTCTTGAAAAGAAGTTCGATCCGCACATCCTCTACATTATGTACGCGCACTTCATCCAGGGCGAGGATGGCATCCCCTTTCTGCATCCCCGCCTTTTCGGAAACGCTTCCATGCGAAAAGCCCTGGATGACCACCTCCCTTTTCTCCTCCTCCGGAAGCGAATCCAAAGTAAGTGTTTTCTGGTCCCGTATTCTGTTAAAATAGGCCACCAATCCTTTACACCCCCAAAGAGAGATGGAGGAAGAGAATATGATGACCAAAGATATCGTCTATTTCGCCCGGGCAGGAGCGGGGAATACGGAAGGAGTGATCCAGGCCGTTCAAGAGAGGGCCAAGGAACTGCGTATCGAGCATGCGGTGATTGCTTCGGACACCGGAGAAACCACCCTGAAATTCTGGGAAGCCCTGAAGGGAACGGGGATGAAGCTGGTCTCGGTGTGCGAGCATGCCGGTTATGACGGAGGGGATGAAATCTCGATCAGCGAAGAGGCCAGGAAAGACCTGGAAAACAAAGGGATCAAAGTCCTGGTTTCCTCCCACGCCCTGAGCGGGGTCAGCCGGTCGATTACCAAGAAGTTCGGCGGAATCACCCCCGTGGAGGTCATCGGCCACACGTTGCGGCTGTTTGGGGGGGAAGGGATCAAGGTAGCCGTGGAGATCTCGGTCATGGCCGCCGATGCCGGACTCATCCCCACGAACCGGGAGATCATCGCCGTGGGAGGAAGCGGCTCCGGCGCGGACTCGGCCATCGTCCTGAAGGCCGCTCACATGAACAACTTCTTCGACCTGGAGATCCGGGAAATCATCGTCAAGCCGAGGCAGAGGGGGGAAAAGTGGGATGTTTGAAAAAACAACCGTAGGGGCGATTCAGCGGATCGCCCAAGGGCCCGCCTCCTAAAGGTGATCTCCCCTCTGTTGCCAGGCCCGGGGGCAAGAACCTTCTGTGCAAAAACCATGAGGCGGCTTCCATTTCATGGACCAGGCGGGCCAACCCTCTGAACCTCCGATGAGAGTGTTTTCTCCTTGTAGGGGCGACCGGCCGGGCGCCCGATCGGCCCGCCGCATCCTGCGGAAGCCGCTCAAAGCCTCCGGGAAGAGGGCCAGCCCGGCCGATGCTTTTTGCGCAGAAGGTCCTTGCCCCCGGGCCACAACCCAAGCATTCCGGATTGGGCCTGGATCATCCCTTTTCGTTCCCGAAGATGGCCACGGCGCTCAGCTGGGGCGGGCCGCCGAAGGTGTGGGACAGGCCTCGCCGGGGGTTCTTGATCTGCCGTTCGGGCTTCTCCGCCTTCCCCTGCAGTTGTTTGTACACTTCATAGGTCATGCGGATCCCGCTCGCTCCCACGGGGTGGCCGAAGCACTTCAGCCCCCCGTCGGCGTTCACCGGCAGGCCCCCCTGGAGGGAGAAGAATCCCGAGTCGATATCCTCTCTGGCCCTTCCCCTCGGGCTGAACCCGAAATCCTCGTAGATGGCCAGCTCGGTGATGGTAAAGCAATCGTGAACCTCGGCGATGTCCAGATCTTCCCGTGGGTTCTTGATCCCGGCCATCTCGTAGGCTTTCTGCGAGGACTTGACCAGCGAGTCGAAGCTGGTCCAGCTGAAACCCGGGCGGAAATGGGGGAGCATGGAATCCATGGCGATCCCGAACCCCTTGACGTAGATCGGGTCCGGGCGGAACTTCTTGGCCAGGTCCGCCCGGGTGACAATGGCCGCGGCCGACCCGTCGCTGTTCCCGCAGCAATCGTAAAGGCCCAGGGGCCAGGCAATGATGGGGGCTTTCATGACGTCTTCGAGGGTGATCCGGTTGTGGAAATGGGCTTTGGGGCAGAGGCTCCCGTTGTAGTGGTTCTTCACCGCGATCTTCCCGATCATCTCCCTGCCCTTTTCCGGGTCGATTTCATACTGGTGGAAATAACGCGTGGCGATGAGGGAAAAGGAACCCGGGGAGGTTCTCCTGGCTTCATAGACCGGATGCATGCCCCGCCCGGTTCCGAGTCCCGGGAACCCGGTGTCCTTCAGTTTCTCCACGCCCAGGGCCAGGACCACATCATACACGCCGCTGGCCACGGCCGTGACGGCCTCGATCAGGGCGATATGGCCGGTGGCGCACCAGTTTTCGTTCCGGATGATGGGGATTCCCCGCAGCTTCAGCGCGTCCGCGACCACGGTCCCGCTGACCCCGATCATGGGAGCGGTCACCGTCCCCATGTAACAGGCCTGGATGTCATCCGGGCCGATCCCGGCATCCTGGTAGGCCTCGTAGGCCGCCTCGATGGCCAGGTCGTTCAGCCCCGCATCCCACCTTTCCCCGAATTGGGTGCATCCCATACCGATGATGGCAACGCGATCTCTTATGCTCTCCATGGCCATTTCCTCCTTATCGCACCGGCCGGCATTTCCAGAAGTAGTTTTGGAAGCCTGCTCCCTCGTAGATCCTGCGGAAAGTGAACTCCACGGGCATGCCCACCCGCACTTCCTTGGGCTGGCAGTCGGTCATCATGCAGTAGATCCGGGCCTGGTCCACCTCCGATTCGACCACGCTCTGGACCACCACCGGGTCGTCGCCCCGCCCGGCCAGGTTGTCCAGGGAGAAGGTAAAGACCTTGGCTTTATGGTCCGAAAGGCGGACTTCATCGAAAGAGTCCTTGGTGCGGCATGTGTAGCAGACCCTCTGGATGGGATAGGCCAGGGTCCCACAGTTGCGGCATTTGCTGCCGTGGAACCGCAGGATGGTGCTCACATCCCTCCAATAGCCTGTGGCCGAGGGAAGAAGCCGGAAGGGATCGCCCGGCTGGGTCTCCAGGATGCCCCGGTAGCTGAGGTATTTTTCATAGGTGGCCAGGGGAAGCTTGGAATTCAGCCAGCCCTTGATCCCCCTGCGATCTTTGATGTTCTTGATCTCGTCGGTCACTTTGAAGAGGAAGGCCTCCGCCCCGTTTCCATACGCGGCCATGAGGATCGTGTCTCCCGGCTTGGCCGTTTCCAGGGCGGCCACGAGAAGCATGAGCGGATGGGCGGCCCCGCAGTCGCCTACCTGGGCCAGAAGCGGGTCCACCACCTGGGCTTTATCGAACCCCAAAACCTGGACCATGCGCCGGTGCGTTCGGCCGTCGGGAGCCGGGATCGCGGCCAGGGTGATTCCCTTGGCATCGATCCCCTTCTTCTTCATCAACCCCTTGACGGCCTGTTCGGTCAGGGCGGAGTATCCTTCCCCCAGGACCCATCGACTCTCCCAGGTACGCACGAAGTCATCTCCCGCGTTCCTCCACACGTCCATCATCTCGTTGGAAACCGCGTAATGCCCTTCGAGGGTGGCGATGACCCCGGAATTCCCCACCAGCAAGGCTGCTGCCCCGTCGCCGAAAGACTGCTCGTGTTCCGACTGGGGATACCCCAGCCGGCAATCGGCGGCGGCGACCAGAAGATTTTTGGCCGAACCGTTCCCCACGGCGTCGAAGGCCGAACGCAGGGCCGCCGCCCCCGCCCGCAGGCCGTTGCCAAGGTCCGCGGTCAGGATCTCGTCGTGCAGGTCGACACTGGCGGCGACCAGCGATGAGATTTCTTTCTCCCGATAGGGGGCCGTGGTGGAGGCGAAATAGAGCCCTCCCAAGGCTTTGCGGTCCTTCCCCTGCAGGCAATCGAACGCCGCCTCCACGGCCATGGTAGCGCTGTCTTCATCGTTGTTGGCCACGCTCCGTTCCCCCCCGATCGAACCCCTCCCCCATGCTTTGGCCATGAGGTCCCGGCTCAATCGGAAAGAAAGGAACGTAGGCCCCGTAGGATGTAATCCCGATCATGGATCTAACCTCCCTTCTTCACGTATGAAGAACCCATCATCTGCGCCCATTCTATTTCCTCTGGAAATATGTTCGATTGCATTTTTGTATACATTAAGCGGGGAGAAAAAACAATGGCCTTTACAAAATAGTGTGGAAGCCCGTCCATGGTCAATGGATTTTTATTCTGCTTACATGAGCTGGGAAGGAAAGGTAGCTGCTGGCACAATCATGGAGGTAGGGTGTTCAAAACAATCCCGTTCTACCAATCTCTATCCCCTCACCCCATCCCTCTCCCCCTTGAGACTGTGTCATAATTCGTCATGCCCGCGGAGGCGGGCATCCAGTTAGTTGGAGACAACAACAATTTCAAGGACCTGGATTCCTGCTTTCGCAGGAATGACGGCGTTTTCCCCATTACGGCACAGTCTCCTTGGGGTGAGAGGGATTTGAACGCTGATTTTCACATCGGCAAGAACAGATAGATGAGCGCGACCAGAGTGAACGTAAACAAAGTAGCCAGTAGACAATACCCCATAATCGTTCTCATCTCCGTTCCGGTTGCGCCCAGAAGCGGCAGAGCCCAGAAGGGTTGAATGGTATTTGAAAGTACCTCTCCGGCTGTAAAAGCCATCGCCACTCGGTTGAAAGCGACTCCCAATTTATTCGCCGCCAGGATCATGATGGGTCCCTGGACCATCCAGATCCCCCCCGATGAAGGGATAAACATGTTGATAATGCCCGAGCTTAGCATGGTAACTAAGGGATAGATGAAAGGAGTAGAGATGGCCACGAACCATTCGGCTACCACCTTGAGTAACCCGGTGTAGGCCATAATGCCGAAGATGCCGGCATAGAATGGAAACTGCATGATAATGCCGAATGCCGCCTTGGATCCCAATTTCACGGATTCTACGAAGCGAGCTAAGTTCCCGTGGGACAGCATGGCGATTCCGATAAAAATGAAGTTGAACATGTTCAAATCCACTTGCATGAAAGACTTCCCCCGGAACCAAAGGAAAATAGCCGCGAAAGTCATGATACAGATAAGAATCCAGAGGATGCGGCTCCAGTTGAGCTTATCAGCCAGGGCCATTTCCTTGGGTTTCTCCAGTTTAAACTGGGCTTCGGCCGCCAATTTTTCCAAATTTTCTGGAGAGATGCTCCGGGTGCGCTCTGGGGTCGGGTGCATAAGATAGCAGATAAGCACGGCAAGAATTGGCGTCAAGATAAGACCAAAGAGGCTGGCCGTGGCATAAATCGTCTGATCGAAACCCATGGGGATCAATTTCTGGCCTATTTCCTTTTCGATGGCGGGGACGATGTCTGGAGACCATCCCCAACCAGGGCTGTTTAGAAGCAAGGGCTCCGTGATCGACATGGACCAGGGAACGGTGGATTCCATGCCAATGTAGGCGCTGGCCACGAGCAATGGCCAGTGGACCCCCTTCACTCTCCTGGCAGCCCCAAGGCACAAAAAAATTCCTGCGACTAGCGCGAGCCCCCAGTTAATAGCGCCCAAGACTGCTCCTGCCGCGGCTACGACAGCCACGGCTTGAGCCGGTGTTTTGGCAATACCCGTGACGGAATCAATGACCTTCACCCCTACCCGAGAAATCGCCAAAGAATAACCAAAAACCAGGAGGACAACCATCTGCATGGAAAAACCTAGGTAGGCCCAGAATCCCCGGTACCAGGATTCTACGATTTTGCCCGGAGAAGCCTGGACAACGATTAAGGCTAAAATGAAAACGATGAAGGTTAGCAGGATGGCAAATATGAAGGAGTCCGGCATAACCTTCTCCATGGCAAAGTGCCACTTCTCCGCTGTGTTCCGGATGAAATTCCTCACCTTTGTTTCCCCCTTTCTTTTAGAATGCCCCGAATTTTGTCCCCTATCTTTTCAGGTATGTTTTTTCCTAGCTCCGATATCCTTCCTTACCAGAATTTCCACCAGGGGCGAATGGCGTTTTCCCCTGATTTATTAGTTTTTGCCGTATCGCATCCTCCGCCTGAGCTTGCTTGACTGACGGAGAATGGGTTCCCCGCAACCGTAATGCTTCCATTTCTCGTATTGGTTGATGGGTTGCTGGACACAGAATATGAAAGCGTGGCAGATCCTATCCCCGCGCCCGATCCAACTGTTATCCAAGAATCGCTGCCAACAGCAGTCCAGGCACAAGAGGAGATGGATGCGGTAATGGTAATTGTCCCGGTTCCGCCAGAAGCCGTAAAGGAAGCGCTTGTTGGGGTGATCGAAAAGGTGCAGTCACCAGGGGGAGGAGCAGCGGAGACCTCGTAGTATATCGTTTCTTCCCCGAACAATACCTTGGAGGTCAACTCAGAGTAGGCGATTTTAAAGAATCCAGATTCACCCCACTCGGTTCCCCAGGAGTTTTTGACGATGAAATATTTCCCGGCATCGTCATAGCCAACAATAAGAATCGCATGGCCTCCCAAATAACTGCCGCTCGCATATTTATAAACTCCGCTGGAGTAGTAATAGAAATCTTCATAAACCATCATGGTGCTGACGAGGGGGCCGTGGTTGACGAGGGCGGCCTTGATCGCCTCCGCCGTTGGAGAAACGGTTGCTGCATATCCCCATGATGTCGCCTTATAAGAAGAGGACTGCCAGCCAGAGCACGCCGTAGAACAGTTTCCGTCCGTGCCCGTATATGGATAACAGGATTCCAAAGGAATTCCCTTGTCCCTGACAAAATCGCTCACCGCATCCATGTACCCGCCATCACATCCTGAATTGGCCGAATCACAACTGACTACCACCTGTTCGGAAAGATCGAGGTTGGCATTAGGGGTACCAGCCTTAAACATAGTTGCTGATTCCAATGCTCCCGTAGCGGAGAAGGCCCAACAACTCCCACAGTTCCCCTGGTCCTTGACTGACGAGACAACTCCCTGGGAACGATAATCAAGAGATGCGGGAACTTCTCTTATTGCCTTAAATTTGGCAACGGGGACTTTAGGCATTTTCCCATGGCCTTTGACTCCGAGTTTCCTTTTCTTCTGATCGTCTGTCAGTTTAGAAATGGGATTCTCTTTAGCCACCCAACCAACTTTGGCCGACTCAAGGGAAAGCTTGTCAACCTTGATCGTCCCGGCCCAGCAGTTTTGGCCGAAAATAAAACCGCCAACAAAAACAAAAATGACTATGCCCATTGCGATCCGCTTCATTTGGACCTCCTTTCTATTTTCTAATGCATATGGCGCCAGCGTAATGGGGTACGCCAGTGTAGTAGTGAAAATACCCTCGGCTAAAACCAGAGCATCTCAAACCCTTTTTCTTCAGTAGGTAGACGATTTTAGCCTTGTCTAGAGTTTTTTTTCCGCCACGAATGACATTCTCCTCGTAGCCCTCCACATCAATCTTATTCATCAACTCGACCTTGATCTCAAGATGATGATCGTCCAATTTTCTGACCATCACTTTTTCTAGAGTCGGCTCGACGGGATTTCTACAGATGCCCTTGAAATAATCAGTCACTTTCAACAGGGACGTATCCGTGGTGTTTGCATGCCGGTCTATTTTCACAGTCCCATTGAAATCACCCAAGGAGGCGCCAGCGCCCATCACAAGAACCGTGCGCGTGGGATCAACTTTAGATCTTAACGACGCGATTGAGTCCAACGATGGGATATGTGTACCTCATGTTCTCTCAGATAAAGGATTCCCTTGGAGGCTTCATTTCCGCACCTTCCGAGAATCAATTATCATACGACATTCCCGAAGGTTAGAGGTTAGGTGTTTGGATTTATTGGGATATAGACGGGAACAATTACGTAAGAAATACTCTTAACCTCATGGGTAGTCAAGGAGAAAATTGCCTTAGGAAATGGCCTCGGTTTTCTACCTCAAATTGAAAATTTGGATTTGAAATGTGGCCTTCTTGGGTAAAACTCTAAAAGCAGGACTTCAGGAAGGAGTTGTCAGGGTTTGGGGCAAACGCCTCGTCGTTTGCCGGATTTACCGGGTACACACCGGTAATGTCTAATCCAGGGTGGAACTCTTTTTTTCCTGAGGTTGTGGGCCTTATACTTTAATCCCTATTTTTTCGCAGGATTCCATAGCGGATGAAATGGCCGATGGCCGAAAGGCAGCGGGCGGGCTGGAAGAAGAGGGGGATGCCTGCTTTCTCCAAACAGGTGAAGCCCGGCCGGGCCATGTTGCCCACGGGCCAGCAGAAAATCAAGGGTTTGGGGAGAGATGGATGGATCGCGGCAATCTTCTCCGCTACTTTCAGCGTCCGGTCGGAAGTGGAGACGGTGAAGTTCAGAAGGAGGAGGTCGAAATTCTCATCCTCGGCGAAGGTCCGGAGATAGCGGGCGACGACCTCGGGGTCGTTCATGAACTGGGTGGTAATGTCCATGGGGTTGGCGATGGGAGCCACCGCCGGAGCTACATCGCGAAGTTGGTTCCGGGTCCGGTCGGACGGAGCCGGAAGGGAAAGCCCATGGTCGGAGGCCAGGTCGGCCAGCAGGGCCCCGCTCCCCCCTGAAGTGGTAAGAATGGCCAGACGGTTTCCTTCCGGGGGCGGGTAAGAAGCAAATAAATGGGCCACTTCGAACAGCTCATCCACGTCGAAGACCCGGCTGATCCCTTTCTGGCGAAAGAGCAGCTTCGTAAAGGGCGTCCGCCCCGGACATGGCCCCGGTATGGGAGGCGGCCGCCTGCCGTCCTTTCTCCGACCGCCCCACTTTTAAAGCCACAATCGGCTTCCCGGCCTTCAGCGCCCGGTCCGCTGCCCGCCTGAACTTCAGGGGATCCTTCAGGTCTTCCAGGAGGAGGGCGATGGATTTCGTCCTCTCGTCGCCCAGAAAAAACTCCACGAAGTCCGAAATTTCCAGGTCCAGCTCGTTTCCCGAGGAGATGAAATAGCTGAGCCCGATGGCCCGGTCGTAGGTCCGGGTGAGGACGCAGTTGCCTACCCCCCCGCTCTGGGTGACAAGTCCGATGGCCCCGGGTATGAGAGAATCGATCTCCAGCCCGCTGGTGAAAGAAGTGGCCACACGATCGTGGGTATTGACGATTCCGATGCAGTTGGGGCCCACGACCCGAATGCCCGCGCCCCGGACGAACCGGCGCAGTTCTTCCTGCTCCTTCCTCCCCTCCTCCCCCATCTCGGCATACCCCGCGCTGAAGAGAATGACAAAGGGGATTTTCTTTTCCGCGCAGTCTTTCATCGCTTCGAGGACCAGCTGCCGGGGGATCCCGATGAGCGCCAGGTCCACGGGTTCGGGGATTTCCTTCAAGGATGGATAACAGGGAAGGCCGGCAATCTCCCGGTACTTGGGATTCACGGGGAAAATTTTCCCCGGGTATTTGTGCCGGCGCAGGAATTTGATGGGCAGCCCCCCGATGCGGTTGGGGTCATCTGAGGCGCCGACGATGGCGATGGAACGGGGATTGAACAATAGGTCTAAGCTTTTTCCCTTCTCCACTTTTTCCCTTCACCCTTAAATTGAATTCACCCGGAGCCCCCCTCTCCGCTTGGAGACTGGGTCATAATTCGTCATGCCCGCGCAGGCGGGCATCCAGTCGGTTGGTGACAACAACAATTTCAAGGACCTGGATTCCCGCTTTCGCGGGAATGACGGCGTTTTCCCCGATCCGACACGGTCTCTTGCGGGAGAGGTGGCCCTGCACCACGTGGGGTGTAGGACAAAGCCCTGAACCTTAAATGGTTCAGGGGGTGAGCAACCGGCTTTCAATTTCAAATGATGTATTCCCCGCCTGGGCAAAGTCAAGATGAAAAAAAATTACCGGCGGGATCTCTTCCGCAGCGCCGGAATCGCTCCTTAGAAACCGGAAGATGCTCTTCATCGGGTTTCAAAAGGGAATGGATTCGGGAAGACCCTCTGGAGATCCGGAAATGATAGGAGGATTTACAGCTCGAAGTGGGACCGGATCTGGGCGGCCGCTTTTTCTTTGGTGAGTTCCCCGCGGATGACTTTTTCCGTCAGCCCGGCCAGCCAGTCTTTCATGGAAGAATACTCCAAGGGGGTCTGCATGCCCTTTTTCTCCAGGCGGACGGCTTCCTGGGCGGAGATGCGCCCTTTTTCTTGAAGGGCATAGATCTTTCCCTGGTACGACCGATGTTCGGTGGAGAGGATTTTCCATAAATCATTATAGACGTACTTGAAAAATCGCTCCTGTTCCATGGTCTTCTCATCCAAATTGGAACGCCTCTGGTCCATGAGCCCCTTCACTTCATTGATGGCCAACCCGTAACGGGCTCCTTCAAAACCGGTGCCCGTTAATTCCCCTTTGGAGATCCCGATGACTTCCCCCCAAGTGTTGAAGATCGGGCCTCCGATGGTGGCGGGGTGAAGGTCCAGGCTCATTTGCAGGTATTGAGCCCCTTGGTAAGGTTTAAAACAGTGGAGGATTTTTCCCTTCACCAGGACCACGTCAGCCCTCCACCGGTCGCCGCTTGGAACACCCACGACTGCTGCTTCCTCCCCATCCTGGCATTGGTTCGAATCGGCGAGGGGCACCCGGTCGATGTCGAAATCTGCAATCTGAATAAAAGCCACATCCAGCGGCATAGGAAACCTTTTTAACACCACCCCCTTCTTGATGCTCCCGTTGGGCAGATAGACCTCGGCTTCATCGCTTTGCCCCAGGAGAGGGGCGCCCGTGGCCACCAATCCCGGATGGGGAAAGAGAAAACCCGATCCGCTTC
Organism: uncultured delta proteobacterium; assembly: GCA_963802665.1. Classification (GTDB taxonomy): domain Bacteria; phylum Desulfobacterota; class SM23-61; order SM23-61; family SM23-61; genus SM23-61. The sequence continues at coordinate 149,467 of CAWDJO010000020.1, forward strand.
CCTGAGGGGTTTTAATCAAGACGACAGCCTTTCTGGCCCGGGGCAGGAGCTCATCGAGGGAATATAGGTGTTTCTCCCCTCCGGGAGACACTTTTTTGCTTACTTCCGAAATCGGGGGGGCAAGGGGTGTTTCCCCCTGTCCCGGGGCAGGAATTGGCCCCGCTGTCCGGGTATCGATTTTCGCGGATTTCGTAAAGGGGAGGAAAAGAATCCAAGCAACAAGCGCAATAAGAGCCGAAGAGATGATGAACCTCTTCCCCACGAAAAAATATCGGAATATTTCTTTCAGGGCCGTTTTGACCTCAGCTCTGCGGAGGAGCTTCTTTTTCCGCTTCTCCGCCCAGGCGAGGTATTCCTCTTTATCTTTGAACCGCCCCTTCTTCCCTTTATCCGGTGGGACGCGGGGGGGCTTTATGGGTTCTGACGCAGGTTTGGGTTTCACGTATTCCGACCTGTGAAGATTGAATCAAAAGGCGCCCGGATGGAAACATCCTTTCTTTTTATCGGCAAAAGAAAGGAGAAATGTAAGGGGTATCATTCGGGGCATCCCCCTCTCCAGCAACTTGGCTTCGGGAAAAGAATCTAAGAACTATGCAATATTGCACGGGTTTATCATTAACGCCCAGATGGGAGGGAAAGCATAGGCAGTCTTTAGCAGGGAATCCCCGCCAAATCCCTTTTGACTGTGCCGCATACCTGTGTTATTTTGATAAAAACAGCTGTCAGCCATCAGCGTTTAGCAGTCAGCCAAGAAATGAAGAAAACGGTAATAGTTTTTTTGCTGATAGCTGAAAGCTGATGGCTTTTTTATGCGCGTTCTTCTCATTTCCCCCAACATCGAAATGCTGCCCGACCCTGTCGCTCCCCTGGGCCTGGCTTTTCTTTCCTCGGCCCTGAAATCAGCCGGCCACGAGGTCCGGTGCCTGGACCTCTGCTTCGAAGAAAACATCGAGCAGGCTCTGGAAAAAGCTGTCTCCGGATTTTCTCCGGAGGCGATCGGCCTCTCCCTGAGGAATATCGACAACGTGGCTTACCCGGAATCTGTTTCCTACCTTCCTTTTTTCAAGAAAGTCGTCGAACGCTGCCGGCTGTTTTCTTCCTCTCCCGTTTTTCTGGGGGGATCGGGGTTCACCCTCATGCCCGAGGCCATCCTGAATTTCCTGGAGGCAGATGGGGGGATTGCCGGAGAGGGGGAAGAGGCCTTCCCCAGGGTACTTGGCGGCCTGCCCCGGTTCCCTCTCTTCATCGGTCACGGGTTTCATCTCCAGGGGGGCAAGAGACTTTGGGGGCCCTGCCTGCATTCAAAATTTGGATTCCCTTCCCTCGCCGGACTGGAATTGCCTGGACTTGAAAAATTATTTTGCTAAGGGGGGCATGGGCAATCTTCAGACCAAGAGGGGATGCCCCTTCTCCTGCATCTACTGCACCTACCCCCTGATCGAAGGAAAAGCCGTCCGGCTTCGTTCCCCCCGGACAGTGGCGGATGAGGCCGAAGCTCTGCTCCGGCAGGGAGTGAAGAACGTATTCATCGTGGACAACATCTTCAACTTCCCGGAGAGCCACGCCCGGGCTGTCTGCCGGGCTTTCATGGAAAGGGGGGGCTCCCTGGAATGGAGCTGCTATGCCCATCCGGGCTATTTTAGCCGCCCCCTGGCGGAGGATATGAAAAGGGCCGGCTGCACGGGGGTGGAATTCGGAACGGATTCAGGTTCCCCTCAAGTCCTGGCCAGGCTGGGAAAACATTTTACTCCCGATGAGGTTCGGCAGGCGACCCGCGTTGCCCGGGAGGCCGGGTTGGAAGTTTGCCACAGCCTGTCCCTGGGAGCTCCGGGGGAAACAGAAGAGACGATGGAGGAGACTTTTCGGCTGATGGAGGAAATCTCCCCCACCGCCGTGGTCGCCATGGTCGGCCTCCGGATTTTCCCCGGCACCGGCCTGGCCCGGCAGGCGGAAGATGAAGGTCTGCTGTCCCCGGCAACCGATTTTCTGGAGCCCGTCTTCTACCTCGCCCCGGCGGTGAAAGATCGGGTTGTGGAAATCGCCCGCCGGCGGGCCGCCTGTCACCCCAACTGGATCCTTCCGGGCTTGAGCATCAACGTCTCCCTCCGCCTCCAGTCGAAGCTGAGGAGAATCGGGGTTAAAGGTCCCCTCTGGGAACATATGAAGATCATGCGGGAACGGGGAAGAGCCAGAGGAGAAACCCTTGTCTGAGACGGCTTTCCTCTTTCCCGGCCAGGGCTCTCAGTCCGTGGGAATGGTTGAGGGACTGGCACCCTTTCCGGAGGCCAGAGAGATTTTCCGGCAGGCCAGTCGGGCCCTGGATTTTGATCTCTTCGAACTCTGTCTCCAGGGGCCGGAGAATACTCTTTCTCTGGACTTCAACGCTCAAGTGGCGGTCCACGTGACCAACTGTGCCTACGCCTCGGCCCTGAGGAAAATGAATTATGTTCCCCGTCTGGCCAGCGGTTTCAGCCTGGGAATCTTCTCCGCGCTGGTGGCAGCCGGGTCTCTCACTTTCGACCAGGGGCTGGAGGGCGTGATCATCGCAGCGGAGAAGATGTCCGAAGAAGGACTCAAACAGCGGGGCGCCATGGCCGCGGTCATCGGGCTTTCGGAGAAGGAAGTCCGGGAAGTTTGCCGGGAGGTGGCTCAGGCCTACGTGGCCTCGGTCAACAATTCCCAGCAGATCGTCATCTCCGGGCAGGAAGAAGACGTGGAGAAAGCCATCCGGCTGTGCGTCGTGCGGGGGGCGCTGCTGGTGAAGCGGCTGCCCATGGGCTGGGCGATCCACTCTCCTTTAATGGAAAGCGTTTCCCGGGCATTTGCTCGGGAGGTCTCCGGGTGGGAGGTGAAACCGCCGACTTTTCCGGTTCTGAGCTACCTCCGGGGAGAATATTTGCGGACTCCGGAGGAGATCAGGGAGGAGCTGACCGTCCAGTACTGCCGCCCCAATTACTGGCACAAAGTCTTGCTCCGGATGACGGAGGAGGGGATTGGCACCTTCATCGAGGTCGGTCCCGGAAGCGTGCTCACCCAGATGGTGAAGTGGGTAAATCGAACGGCCAGGGTGATCACGGCAGAGGAGATTTTGCAGAAGGGGCTTCCAAATGCGGAATGCGGAATGCGGAATGCGGAATAAAAAATTCAAAATCCCAAAATGCAAATCCAGACTTGTTGCTGGAATTCCAATGGATCTTATGAATTTGGAATTTTGGTCAGCGGAATCTGTTGGGGGGTGGATGCTTTTCCATTCCGCATTCCGAATTCCGCATTCCGCATTCAGAAGGTTGGTTTACCGATGAACTTCCAAGATCAAGTGGTCCTGATCACCGGCGGCTCCCGGGGCATCGGCCGGGCGATCTCCCTGGCCTTCAGCCGGAGAGGAGCTCAGGTGGTCATTAATTTCGGCCATGATGAAGAGGCCGCACGGCAGGTGGAATCGGAGGTTCAGAAGGCCGGGGGGAAAGCGCAGTCCTTGAAAGCCGACATCACCCGCAAAGAAGATGTGGACCGGATGTTCAAGGAGATCCTGGACCGGTTCGGCCATCTCGATGTGCTGGTAAACAATGCCGGAATCATCCGGGATACTCCCCTCATGCTCATGTCGGATAAGGATTGGGACTCCGTCCTGGAAACCAACCTGAACGGGACTTTCTACTGCTGCCGGGCGGCGCTGCGGCCCATGATTTCCAAAAGGCGGGGAAGAATCATCAACCTGGTTTCCCCCAGCGCGATTACCGGCAGAGCGGGCCAGACCAACTACGCGGCCTCCAAGGGCGGGGTGATCAGCCTGACCAAGTCCCTGGCCCGGGAGGTGGCCTCCCTGGGAATCCTGGTGAACGCCGTCTGCCCCGGGATCATCCAGACGGAGATGATCGACAAGCTCGACGACAGGGTGAAAAAGGAGTTTTTAGGATTGATTCCCTTAAAAAGATTCGGCAGCCCGGAAGAGGTGGCCTCCCTCGTTCTCTTCCTGGCCTCCGACCGAGGCATCCTACATAACCGGGCAGGTCATTTGCGTGGACGGGGGAATGGTATAATAGCTCATAGCTCGTAGCTCATAGTTTAAAATCCAGATGGGAATTATCTTGGCCATCAGCTATCAGCTATCAGCTCACTTTAGAAAGGATTTTTGATGGCGGACGATCTGGTTCTGGAACTCAAAAAGTTGATCATCAACACCTTGAAGCTGGAGGACATCGCCCCGGGGGACATCGAAGACGATGCGCCCCTCTTCGGCGAGGGGCTGGGGCTGGATTCGATCGACGCCCTTGAGCTGGTCGTCGCTCTGGAGAAAACCTACAACGTCTTCATCCCCGATTCCGAGGTGGGGAAGAAGGTGTTTCGGTCGGTGAACGCACTGGCCGGTTTTGTAAAAACGCATAGCGCATAGCGCATGGCGTACAGAGAGTAAATGTAGGGGCGTTTCGCGAACCGCCCCTGCGGTACTCCTTTATGAAATACGACGAAACCGAAATCCGGGTCCGGTTCAACGAAGTGGATTCTTGGGGGATCGTTTGGCACGGTCACTACATCGCCTGGTTCGAGGTGGGGCGGATGGCCCTCTTAAGAAAGTTTCAGCTCCAGCCTCAGGACTTCGCCCAAATGGGCTACGTCGCGCCGGTCGTGGATCTAAAGTGCTCGTACAAAGAGCCCGCCCGTCTCGACGAAGAGATCATCATCCGCACCACGGTTTTAAAGCCCACCAAAGCCGCCCTCACTTTTCAATTCAAAATTCTCCGCAAGAGAGACCGCAAACTCCTGGTCACCGGCGAAGAAACCCAGGTCCTCCAGGCGCTGGACGGGCGATTGCTCTATTACATCCCTCCCGACCTGCAGAAAAAGCTGCAAAGCCTGTTCAATTATTTAGAACTACCGGCTTCTCCGGCCTGAAGAAACTTCCCCAACTCCCGGTTGAATAGCGAGGGGTGGTCCATCATCGGGGAGTGTCCGCTGTCGGTAAAGAGGATCAGGCTGGAAGAGCGGATTTCCTTTTGAAGGAAGGAAGCGTCCTGCGGCGAGGCCACCGGGTCTTTGGCGCCCCACAGGATAAGGGTCGGCTGGAGGATGGAGGCCAGCTTGGGCCGGATGTCGAAATCGAGGATGCTGGCGGTCATCTGCACATTCGGGGTCATGGGCAAGAAGGGATTTCCGGTGAAGGGATTCTTGGGAACCGATTCAAAAAATTCCCGGGCGGTCTTCGGTTTCTGGTCCTTGATAAAACTATCGGCCATCGCCCGAAACTCATTCTTCAGGAATCCTTCCAGGGATTCCCACTTGGTGTCTGCCCCCATGATCTTCTTGGACATGGCGTAACCGAGAAATTCCGCTTTATCCCCGATTCCCACGGCGTCGGTGACGATCAACTTCTTCACTCGCGAATTGGGGCGGGCGGCCAGGTTGAGGGCCACCAGCCCTCCCATGGAGTGGCCCACCAGGTTCACCCCCTCGATTCTTCGTTCCTGGAGGAACCGTTCCACCACCTCGGTGAGCCATTCGATGGAGTACTGCACCTCGGGCTTATCCGATTCCCCGGAGCCGGGGAAATCGAGGGCCATCACCCGGTGGGTGGCGGCGAAGGCCGGCAGGTTGGCGGACCAGTCTCTCCAGGTTCCCCCCAGTCCGTGAAGAAACAAAAGCGGCGGTCCCTTTCCCGCTTCCACGAAATGCACGTTGACCCCGGAAAGGTTTATCTTCTTGGATGGGATGGAGAGGTAGTGGGGAGTCCCCTGGCCAAAAGCCCAAAGAGTCATGGAGAAAAGCAGAAGGGTGGACAGCGGACCATGGACAAAAGCGAAGCGCCTCATGGAAATTCCAAAACCGACCAAGCCGGAACCAAACAGGTATGAGGCATCGAAAAATCCGAAATCCGAATATCGAAATCCGAAACAAATTCAAAATTCAAAGGTTCAAAAACAGCAAACAAACAAAAGACGTTTGAATTTGGAGCATTCGGATCTGTTTCGAATTTCGGATTTCGTGCTTCGAATTTGGAATCGGCCCTTTGCATTGGAAGTTTTGATGCCATCTTGCGCACAACTCGGCTCTTGAGCGCCTAAGCGGTTCGGGCGAAGGAGAGGAGGATCTGGCCGCCGGCGATCTTTTCCTCCCCCACGTAGACCTCGGAGTTGAACCGGTAGATGGAAGCCAGGCTCTGGGTGAGCTCCACTTTGAGGGTCATCTGCTCTCCCACGACCGGGCTGCGCTGGAACTGAAACTCGGAGACCCCGGCAAAGAGACCGAAGAACCGGCTGTTGGGATCCTCTTCCCGGGCCTTGCTTCCCAGGACAATGCCCCCCACCTGGGCCAAAGATTCCAGCAAAAGAACCGGAGGATAGGCAGACCCGCCGTTCAAACACCATTCGTTTCCCGCCAGGTTCTTGATGCCCACTCCCCGCTTGCCGGGTTCCATCTCCACGATCCGGTCCACCAGGAGAAAGGGGTAGCGATGGGGAAGGATGCTCTGGATGTCTCGATTTTCCATCATACCTCAAAACCCACATCCCGAAAGCTGACCCTCAGGACGATATTCGCTTCCGCGGCCGTTTCCTCGCCCACCCGGGCCTGGCCCTTGAATTTCCATAGTTCCCCGTCCTTGCCCGTGACCTGAACCTGAAAATCCACCCGGTCCCCGGGCACGATGGCGCGTTTGAAACGGACCCGGTCCACCTTCTCCAGGGCACAGCGCAGCCTTCCCCGGGAGTAAGACTCGACCACCAGGAGAAGGGCGCTTTGCACCAGCCCCTCCAGGGTCATGACCCCGGGCAGGATCGGGTCCGCGGGGAAGTGCCCGGCCAGGTAAAACTCATTGGCCGTTACCCATTTGACCGTGTGGATGTTCTTTTCTCTCTCCATCCCTTCCACCCGGTCCAACATCAGAAGGGGAAAAGGATGGCCGAGACGCTGCAGAAGTTCTTCCCGCTGCTTCCGCTCGGCTGGCGCATCCGGCTTTTCCGTGTGAATCTTGGACCTCCAGGATCAAAAGGTAAAAGCGAAAACATCATATCATATTTCGGCGGAGGAAGAACAAAAAACCTAATGGGACGCGGATGAACACAGATAAAAAATGCCTAAAATTCGAAATGCCTAAAATGCCTAAAATTGCCAAGAGTGAAAAACAAGGCTTTATCGCCTTTGACTCCGAACTCCGAACTCAAAACTCCGAACTTTTTTTTGACGCGGATGAACGCGGATCAACACGGATAAAGCATGAAGGATAAATACGAACGCCTGGGGAGGCTTATTTGAGCTCCCTCCTGAGTCTTTGGATGAATCAGGAGGGAGGGGGGGTCGGATTCCGCGGGTTCACCACTTGTACAGGGAGACCGCGTCGGGAGCCTTGATCCAGCCGGTGATCGGGACGACCCGGGCGTCTTTAACCCGGTAGAATTTCAGGTCCCTGCTGCCGCGCCGGGAGGTGGGGCTGTACGCGTTGGGGCCGGCCAATCCCTGTCGATGGAATCCGGTCAGCTTTTGGTAGGCTTTAAAGATCACGTCTCCGTCCAGTTTCTCATAAGGCACTTCCTTCAGCGCGATCCTCAGCGCTTCTTCAAAGTCCAATATCCAGATCATCCCGCATACATAGGTTTCGTTCATATCCGCAAGGGGTTTTTTCCGGTATTTCGTCCACAACTGCGCCAGGGGATGGTTCTTCGCCTCCCCTCCCCGGATATAATAAGAAGTGATCACCGTTCCTTCCAGAACATCCGGGTGGGCCCGCACGCCCACCGGTTCCGTGGGCCCCCAGAAGTCGTTCACGAATTGGATGCTTCGGGTTAATCCCAGCTTATGGGCATCCCGGATGACGTTGGTGGGGGTCGGGTCCACGCCGCTGGCGAAAATATAATTGGCCCCGGCGTTGGCCAGACGGGTCAGATAAACCGTATGGTCCAGAGCCCCGGGGGGGAAGAATTCCGGCTTCAGAAAGGGACATCCGGTCCTCTCCACGTATTCTTTCCCCCCCTTGAGAAACTCTTTTCCCATGGGATTGTCCCACCCGATGAAACCGATCTTGGGCATCCCGGATTTCCCCTTGGCCTTCCAGTCCCCGATCATCCAATCCACGGCCGCCCCAAAGCAATCCTGGTACGAGGGGGACCACAGGAAAATCCTGCTTTTCTTCACCTCAAACTCGCCATCCCCCGCGGTCAGCTGGATGACTTTGTCTTTAGCCGCCAGGGGGGCGATGGCCTTGGCCAGGGGGGTCCCGATGGTGTTCATCACCAGGAGTTTCGGTTCGTTTCGGTACCGTTTGTAGGCCGACACGGCCCGGGCCACGTCGTACCGGGTGTCCACCCCGATGAATTTGATCTTGACGCCCTCCACTCCCCCCCGGACGTTGTTCAATTCGGTGATGTAGTCTTCCACCCCCTGGTCCGCGGGCACATTCAACCCGGCGATGGCGCCGGTGTAGTCGGCCAGGCTCAGGTAGGTTACGTATTTCTCCTGGGCCAGAGACGGGCCTATCCCCAGGATGAAAAAGAACGGGATGACCAATGATGCGCAGAGAAGCCAACCTTTTCCCTTTCTCATAACCCCTCCTTTCTTTTCCTCCGGCGCACTTCTCGCAGGCGACGCATTAAATATCCCGGGTCATCCCCCCCACCCGCTCCCTCCCCCTCGAGGGGGGAGGGTTGGGAGGGGGTGAAAAGATCCCCCGGTCTCATGTTTCACGGGACTCCTTGCGGGTATGAACTGGCTGTTAGAACCGCTGCTCCGTCCGGGCGATGATGGAATCCTGGAGACCCTTGCTGAGGTCCACAAAATAGGCACTGTAGCCGGCGACCCTCACGATCAGATCGGGATACTTCTCCGGGTTCTTCTGGGCCGCCAGGAGGGTCTCTTTGTCAATCACGTTGAATTGGATGTGGCTGATCCCCAGGTCCCCCCAGGTCCTGAGGTAGCTGACAAAGATCGGCTTCATGTCGCCTTCCAGCATGGAGGGAAGAAACTTCTGGTTCAGGAGGTGATTGTAGGTTTTACAGGTATCAATTTGGGCCGCTGAATTCAACACCGCCGTTGGGCCCTTCGTGTCTCTTCCCTGGGACGGAGAGAGGGTGGCGTCGGAGAAGGGGTCTCCGGTTCGGCGCCCGTCGGGGGTGGCCGGCGTGTGCAAAGCCAGGCCGTAGGTCCCCGAGACTCCGCTTCCATCCCCCCGGCAGGGATTCCCGAAACGATCCGTGAACTCCGCCATCACCTCCGAAGTTCGGTGGTGCACCCGGGCGGCGATCTCATCGGCAAAGGAATCGTCGTTGCCGTACTTGGGGGCCCGGATCATCCTCTGGCGGATCTCCTCATATCCCTCCCAGTTGTGGTCCAGGGCTTCGATGAGTTGGGCCATGGTGATCTTCTTTTCTTCAAAGACCACTTTTTTGATTGCCGCCAGGGAGTCGGCCACGTTGGTCGGGCCGATGATGACGCAGAAATCATGCACCCTGGAAGGATAGGCCCACGTCCGGCTGTCCTGCCCGCGTTCGATGCACCCCTCCAGGACGGCGGAGTAAAAGGGCCGGGGAAGGTACTTCTCATAGAGAGAGCGGCAGGTGTTTTCGATCTTGTTCACCCTTCCGAAGAAGAACCGGACCTGATCCAGGTAAGCGTCCATCACCTCTTCCATCGACTGGAAGGCGGCAGGATCGGGAGTGGGCGCCCCCCACTGTTCCTTGGTTTGGGGGTTGATTCCCCGGTGGAGGGCCCACCAGAGACATTTGGGCAGGACCAGAGCGCCCATGGCCCGGCGGGCGATGTTCTTCCCCGGAAGCTCGAGATAGACGCATCCGGTAATCGCGTAGTCCCGGGCTTCCTCCAGGGGGACTCCCCATTTCTGCAGGGTAGGAATGAGGGCCCGGTCATTGAAGAAGGAAGGATAGCCGACCCCCGTTCGAATGACTTCCGTCGCCCGGGTCAGAAGTCGATCCGGGGTCCCCTCGTGGTACCGCAAAACCAGGCTCGGTTCCAGGGTCCTCATGGTTTCGGCGGTTTCCAGGATCAGGTAGGTCATCTCGTTGGTCACGTCTCTCCCGTCCGGGCCCACTCCACCGATGGTCATGGCCTGCAAGGACTCCACGCCCCCGTAAATCCCCGAGAGCATGGGAGAATAAATCAGCCCCAGCTCATGAAATTTCACCCAGAGGAGCTGAAGGAGCTCGAGGGCTTCCTCCCGGGTGATCTTTCCGCTCCGGAGATCCTTCTCGTAATAAGGCCCGAAGACCTTGTCGAAGCGCACTCCGATGCCCAGGGTGGAGTATTCGATATACCTCGCCAGGTGGATAAAAAAGAAGGATTGGACAGCCTCCAGGAGGGACCGGGGCGGGTTTTCCGGCACCCACTCGCAGACCGCCGCGATCTCCTCCAGCCTTTTCCGATCTTCCCCCTGGCCTGCCCTGGCGGCCATCTCGCGGGCCATCCGGGAATAGCGGCGGGCGAAGTTCACCACCGCCTCCAGGGCGATGACCACGGCCTGGAGAAATTCTTTTTGCTCCAGGTAATTCAGCGGAACCTCCCGGTCGAGCGCCAGGAGCCGCTCCCGGGCCTGGTGGATGAGCCCCTTCACCCCCACCTGAAAAATCTTTTCATAATCGGGGATTCCCAGCTCCGACCAGTGGGACCAGAGGAAGGTCCCCTCGTACTGCCAGTACTTCAGGAGGTCCCCGGTGAAGAGGTCCTGCTGCCGGTCGCTCATCGATTTCCCTCTCCAGTACTCGATGAGCCCGGCCAGTTCAGCCCGACCGGCATCGTCCAGCAGGGTCTGGCCTTCCTGGCCGCTGACCACCCGTTGGACCGACCGCCAGTTCATATCGATGCCGAAATAAAGGTCCTGGGGGGTGGAGGCGTTGCTCCCGACGATTCTCTCCCAATCCTGGATATACAGGTCCATCTTGTTGAGGACATTGGCAAAGCCTCTGGCCCTCCGCAGAACCATGGGCTGCCCGTCGGTTTCCTGGAAGGACTCGGTCAGCAGGCGCGATCGCTGCAAATCCAGTTTGATCCCGGGCCGGTACATTCCCCGGGCAGCCTCCTCTTCGTGGTACCCCCGGCGAACATTCCGCACGGCCTTGATGACCAGCCGGCTCTTGATGTCTTCCAATTTTCCCTTCACCCTTCAGTCTCCTTTTGGCTTTAGGTATCCTGACCTAACACCCTGCTCCCTGCTCCACGCTCCCCGCTCCCCGCTAATTACCCCAGCCACCGTTTTCTGCGCTTGTAGTGCTTCACCTCCCGGTAGCTTTTGCGCTGCCCGACTCCGCTCAAGCCCAGGTAGAATTCCTTGATGTCCTCATTGTCCTTCAGCTTGGGGGTCGGCCCGTCAAGGACCACTTTGCCGTTCTCCATGACGTACCCGTATTCGGCCACCGACAGGGCGGCCACGGCGTTCTGTTCAACCAGGAGGATGGAGGTTTTCTCCTCCTGGTTGATCCGTCGGGCGATCTTGAAGATCTCCCTCACCAGAACCGGGCTGAGTCCCAGGGACGGTTCATCCAGGAGCATCACCTTGGGGTGGGCCATGAGGCCCCGTCCCATGACCAGCATCTGCCGCTCTCCTCCCGAGAGGTATCCGCTGGTCCTGGGGCTGAGTTCTTTCAGGGGGGGGAAGTATTCATAGACCCGCTGGAGGTCCCGTTTCACCGCCGAGCCGTCCCCCCGGGCATACGCCCCCACCAGAAGATTCTCCTCCACCGTGAGGTGTTCGAAGAGCCGGTGGCCTTCCATCACCTGGACGATCCCCAGGCGCACGATCTCTTCCGGGTCCAGGCGATCGATCCGCTGACCCTCAAATTCAATGCTCCCGTCGGTCACCTCTCCTTCTTCGGTGTGGAGGATCCCGGAGACGGCCTTCAGGGTCGTGGTTTTGCCCGCCCCGTTCGCCCCCAGGAGAGCGACGATTTTTCCCGGAGCCACCTCCAGGGACACCCCCTTTAATACGAGGATGACGTCGCTGTAAATGACCTCGATGTTGTTCAAACGGAGCATGGGAGTCCTTTCGACTCAGGCCCTATTTCCCCGGCGGGACGAACTCGACTTTGGATACCCCCACCCTTCCCGATTCCGTTCCGATCGATCGGAACGTGTAAATTCCGTGGGGAATGGGCTTGAAGGATTTGGGGTCGGGGGCCAGGGTGGGCAGGATCGTTCCCCGCAGGAAGGTCTGAATTTTCGTCATCGCCTCCACATCGGCGGTAAAATTCCCTTGTTCATCCGCATAAGCAAAAGCGACCCCCACCGGTTCTCCCGGCTTCACCGCCGGAATCTCCACCCCCGGCGGAACGTCCATCTCCACCACCACCATTTCCTTGGGCTGATACCCCTCCCCTGAAAAATAGATGCGCGTCCGCAGGATGCCGAGCATGGCGGGAAGCGTCGTGGGCAAAGTCACCTTCAAGGGCGGAGGTTCAGGCGAGGCTGGCGGAACCGGCAACGGGCCGATGGTCATATCCTTTGGAGGTGCAGACTGACAGGCTCCCAGAAGGGAGACGATCATGACCAGAAATATTAACCAAGAAAATTTCTTCATTTCTTTCCCCTCCTTTCTCAAAAATTGTTAACCACAGAGACCACAGAGAACACAGAGTAAAGAAATTGGAATCTGGAATAATTCGGAATAATGGGTTTAGGCATTTTTTCGTTCCATTGTTCCACCATTCCATTATTCCTTTCTTTTTAATCCTCTGCGTTCTCTGTGATCTCTGTGGTTCAGAAGTTTTTTCTAGAATTTGTGCAGCGAAACGGAATCGGGGGCCTTGATCCAATCCGTGATGGCCACCGCCTTGGAGCTCTTGACCTGGTAGAACTTCACCTCCAGGCTTCCCCTTCGGGATGAGGGACTGTAGGAATTCGGTCCGGTGATCCCCTGCCTCTTGAACCCGGCTAATTTCTGGTAGGCCTTGAACATGGCCTCCCCGTCGAGTTTCTCGTACCCCACATCCTTGAGGGCGATCTTCAGGCCTTCTTCGAAGTCCATGCCCCAGACCATGCCGGCCAGGTAGGTCTCGTTGAAATCGGCAATGGGTTTTCCGCGATATTTGGTCCACAGGGCGGAGGAGGGATGCTTCTTGGCATCTCCGCCCCGCAGGTAGTAGGAGGTGATGACCGCCCCTTCCAGGGCTTCGGGATGAGCCCGGATGCCCACCGGTTCGGTGGGTCCCCAGTAGTCACTGAGGAACTGAATGGTTTTGGTCAAGCCGAGCTTGTGGGCGTCGCGGATGATATTCGTGGGAGTCGGGTCCACTCCACCGGCGAAGATGTAGTTAGCCCCTCCGCTTGCCAGGCGGGTCAGGTAAACGGTGTGATCCAGCGCTCCCGGGGGAAAGAATTCCGACTTGACCATGGGCAGACCGATCTTTTCCGCGTACTCTTTTCCCCCGCGGAGAAATTCTTTTCCATAGGGGCTGTCCCAGCTGATGAACCCGAACTTGGGCATCCCCGATTTTCCCTTGGCCTTCCAGTCGCTGATGACCCAGTCCATGGATGCGGAAAATGCGTCCTGGTAGGCCGGACCCCAGATGAAGATCCTTCCCAACTTCGCCTGAAACTCCCCGTCCCCGGGAACGATCTGGACCAGTTTGTCTTTCGTCGCCAGGGGTCCCACGGCCTTCCCGATGGGGGTGCCGATGGCGTTGACCACCAGGAGCTTATGCTCGGTCCGGTACCGCTTGTACGCCGAAACGCCCCGGGCCACGTCATAGCGGGTGTCCACGCCGATGAATTTGACCTTCACCCCTTCCACTCCACCCCGGGCGTTCAGGTCCTTGAAGTAATCCTCAACTCCCATGTCGGCGGGGACATTCAGCCCGGCAATGGCCCCGGTGTAATCCGCCAGGCTCAGGTAGGCAACCGTTTTTTCCTGGGCCCAAGAATCGCCGTTCGGCGCACAGAGCAAAAAGGAAAAAACCAGAATTCCAAGAAAGAACCCTCCTCCTGCTTTCCTCATAATGCCCTCCTTTCTTTAAAGTTGCAGGGTCGTAGGGGCGATTCATGAATCGCCCCTGCCGATTTCAGACACGTCAATAGGCAAACGGATAGAGCCGGTAAGAGGTCTTGAATATCTCCCAGCGATGGGCGATCCCCCGGGGTTCGAAGATGAGAAAGACCATGAGAATCAGGCCGAAGGCGGTGATCCCCAGAGAAGCCGCCGGATGGGTTCCCAGCCAGGGAAATGTTCGAGGCCAGGAAAGGAGAGGAGAACATGACCAGTTCGTCCAGTCCCCGCAGAAAGATGACCCCGAAGAAGGCCCCGGGGGTCAGGCTCATCCCGCCCACGATCAACATCCCCACGTACCAGACGGCGTGGAGCACGGTGAACTGCTCCGGATGGACCACCTGGATCCAGTGAGCCCAGAGGGAGCCGGCGATGCCGGCATAGAAACAGGAGATGAAGAAGGCCAGCAGCTTGTAGCGGTAGAGGTTGATTCCCATGACCTCGGCGGCCAGGTCGTTGTCCCGGATGGCCACGAAGGCCCGCCCCAAGCGCGTGCGCATCATGTTTTTGGCTCCGTAGGTCATCAGGAGCATCACCGACACGATGATATAGTACATCCTCTCGTCGCTGTCGAACTGGAACTCGCCGATGCTGGGCGGGGCCGGATGGAGGCCCTGGGTGCTCCCGGTGATCTCCAGATGCATGATCAGCCACATGATCAGGAAATGGATGGCCAGGGTGGCCATGGCCAGGTAAAAGCCCTTGATGCGCAGCGAAGGGGCTCCGCCGATCAGGCCGATGACCCCCGCGGAAAGGCCGGATAAGGGCAGAGCGAGCCAGAAGGAGAATCCGAATTTCAGGGTCAGAATGGCCGAGGTGTAGGCGCCGATGGCCATGAAAGCGGCCTGCCCGAAGGAGATCTGACCGCAAAACCCGGTGACGATCTGCAGTCCGAGGACGATGATGAAGGTGATGCAGAGATAATTGATGAAGCTGATGAAGTACTGCAGGTCGAAGACGGGAAAGAGATAAAGAAGAAATAAAGAGATCAGGAGAATCGCCCAGTGCCGCTTCGTCCGGACAATGGCCATGTCCTGCGCGTACCGCTCGTTGTAGACTCCACAGGGAAGCATCTCAAATCCTTTCGATCCGTTTTAATCCGAAGAGGCCAAAGGGTTTAACCAGCAAAATCAGGAGCAACATCACATAGGCCGCCACATCCCCTACCCCGCCCCCGACCAGAGGGTCCAGGTAGCCGGCGCTCAAATTCTCCAGCATCCCCAGGATCAGCCCGGCCAGGAGCGCCCCCGGCAGTGAATCCAGGCCCCCGAAAAGGGCTACCACCAGCCCTTTCACTCCTATCCAGGGCAGGGGGTAGTGAATGTCCATCACCCGCGCCAGGGAAATTCCGGCCACGGCAGCGACCAAGGCCGAAACGATCCAGACGATGGAGAAGATCGTCCGGACCGAGATCCCGGTGGACTGGGCCAGCTGATGATCTTCCGCCGTGGCCCGCATTCCCAGCCCGACTTTGGTGAAGCGGAAGAAGAGGGCCAGGAGGAAAAACATGGCCAGGGCCACGCCGAAGCTGAGAATCCCGCCGGTGGGAATGTTCAGCCCTCCCGACCGACAGGGTTTCCGTGCTCAAAAACCGGGGGAGGGTTCGGGTCTCTCCTTTGAGGATGAGCTGGAATATCCCGTCCATGGTCATAAAGATGGCGAAGGTCATCAGGAAGGCGGAGAAGAGGGGCTGGCCGATCAGGGGCCGCAGGGAGAAGCGTTCCGCGGCCAGGCCGATGGCCGCAGCCACCAGGAAGGTCAGCAGGATCGCGGCCCAGAAAGGCAGGGCCAGGACCACGATAAAAATGTAGAAGAAAAAAGCTCCGAAGGCCAGAAACTGGCCGTGGGCCAGGCTGACCACGTGGGTGGACTTGTAAACCAGGACGATGGCCGCGCCCACCATGGCGTACAGGCCGCCGGTCAGCAATCCGGTTATGGCCAGCTGGAGAAAATCAGTCATCCTTTAATCCAATCTATTTATTTTATTGGACACAGATAAACACAGATGAACACAGATAAAAGAGAGGTATAAATTTTAGGCATTTTAGGCATTTCGAATTTTAGGCATTTTTATCTGTGTTCATCTGTGTCCCGTCAATTCATTTTGTTTATGTGTATTTCCGTTTTGATGACTCCCTTTCTCCCGTCCCGGTAGGTGATCGCCGCTTCCACCGCGTACTCCGGGCTGTCCCCGTACAGGGCGGTCACCAGGTCTTTGTACCGGTCTTCCACGAAGGTCCGGCGCAGCTTCCGGGTGCGGGTCAGCTCGGCCTCGTCGGCGTCGAACTCCTTGTGCAGGTTGACGAAGCGCTTCACCCGGGCGTAATCCGGCAGGGTGCGGTTGACCTTCTCAAGCTCCTTCCTGACCAATTCGACGATTTCGGGTTTCTGGGACAGGTCGGTGAAGGTGGTGTAGGGAATCCGTTTGCTCTCCGCGTAGCGCCCCACGTTCTCCAGGTCGATGTTGACGAGGGCGGTCACGAATTCCTTGTCCTCTCCCCCGACCACCAGGACGTCCTTGATGTACGGACTGAAGCGCAATCGGACTTCGGTATATTGGGGGGAGAACTTCTTCCCCCGGCCAGTGTCTTCAGGTCCTCCATCCGGTCGATGACGATGAGGTGCCCCTTTTCGTCGATGTGCCCGAAGTCGCCCGTGGCGTACCATCCGTCTTTCAGCTTCCGGGCGGTCGCCTCGGGATCCTTGTAATAGCCGGAGTACATGAACTGGCTCTTCACCAGGATTTCCCCGTCATCCGAGAGCCTGACCTCGGCCCAGGGAACGATGGGGCCGGAGGTTTCGGGACGGATCTCTTTCCCCCGGGGAACCGAAACGACCCCCAGTTCCGTGCTTCCGTAGAAGAGCTTGATCTGAACCCCCAGGGCCTGGAAGAAGCGGATGATCTCCGGGCTGACCGCAGCCCCGGCGGAATACACGCACCTGGGCGTTGGAAAGGCCCAGCTTGTCCTTGAGCGCCCGGAAGATGGTCTGGTAGGCCAGGACGTATAAGATCCGATCGAACCAGGAGGGCGTCTTCCCCGCCCCGACGATATCCGCCATCCGGTATCCAAGGGGAAGGCAGATCCGGTAGAGAAGCCGGCGGATGGCCGTGGAATCGATCATCCGGGCCTGTACCATCCGGTTCACGTTCTCCCAGAGCCGGGCGCCGTAGAAAAGAATCTGGGGGCCGATTTCCCGCAGGTTCTCCTGGACCGTCTCCGGTTCTTCGGGGAAATTCACGGACACGTCCGCCACCAGCGAGCCGCCGATCCCCAGGCCCTGCTCCGTCGCCCAGGCCGGAGGGATGAAGGAAAGGTACTGGTACCCCTTTTCGTTCCAGTCGTCCATCGAGGCCCAGGCCCTTACGCCGTCCACCAGCCACCTCTGGCTGAGCATGGCTCCCTTGGGCAGCCCGGTGGTCCCGGAGGTATAGCAGATGACCGCGATGTCCGAACTCTGCCCCTCGTCGATCTTCTGCTCGAAAAGTTGGGGATTCTCTTTCTCCTGGACTTCGCCCAGCTTCAGGACCTCCTCGAAGGACAGGAGGAGCGGGTCACGGTAATGCCAGAGCCCCTTCGGGTCCCAGTAGATGACCTTTTTCAGCAGGGGAAGCTGACCCTTGATCTCCAGCAGCTTGTCCACCTGTTCCTGGTCGTGGGCCACCACAAATTTGGAGTCGGAGTGCTCCAGGTAATATTTCACTTCCGAGGGAATGCAATCGGTGAAGATCCCCACTACGAGGGCTCCTGCGCAGTGGGACGCCAGCTCGGCCCAGTACCATTCCGGCTTGTTCTCTCCGAGAATGGATACCTTGTCTCCCCTCTCCAGACCCATCTTCATGAGTCCGAGGGAGAAGTATTTGACCTTCTCGTAGTAGTCCTTCCAGGTGTAACTTTGCCAGATGCCCCGGTCCTTTACCCGCATGGCCATCTTGCGGTCGCCGTGCTTCTGGTAATTCCACCGCAGAAGCTTGGGCAGGGTGTCCAGGCTGCGGGAAGCATCTTCTTGCCTAGCCAATCTCTCCCTCCCCCAGGTAAGCCTTGATCACCCGCGGATCCTGTTTGATCTCCGGCGGAGTCCCCTCGGCGATCTTCTGGCCGAAATCCAGGACCACGACCCGCTGGGCGATGTCCATGACCACTCCCATGTCATGCTCCACCAGCACGATGGGGATCTTTTTCAGCTCCGAGATGTCGATGATGAACCGGGCCATATCCTCCTTTTCTTCCACGTTCATTCCGGCCATGGGCTCGTCGAGGAGAAGCATTTTCGGCTCCAGGGCCAGGGCCCGGCCCAGCTCCACCCGCTTGCGCAGGCCGTAGGGAAGGAGGCCCACCGTCCTCTTCCGGGCCGGTTCCAGCTCCAGGAAGTCGATGATGTCTTCGACGACTTTCCGGTGGGCGATCTCTTCCCGGCGCATGGGGCCGAAATAGAGAAATCCGGCCAGGGCCCCGCGCCGCATGTGGATGTGCCGCGCGGCCATGAGGTTGTCCAGCGTGCTCAGGCCGGTGAAGAGTTCGATGTTCTGGAAAGTGCGGGAAATGCCCAGCTCGGCGATGCGGTGGGGAGGAAGGGGAGTAATCCTCTTGCCCTGGAAGAAAATCTCTCCCCGCTGGGGACGGTAGAATCCGTTGATGCAGTTCAGCGTGCAGGTCTTTCCGGCGCCGTTGGGCCCGATGATGGCCAGAATTTCTCCATCCTTCACCCCCAGGCTTACCCCGGAGAGGGCCATCATTCCCCCGAAGCGCAGGTAGATGTCATCCACCCTGAGCACGACCTGGTCTCCCGCGCCTGTCGGATGGGAAGCTGGCATCGCCTGCTCCTTTTTGATTGTGCGAACCCCAGTTCAGCTACCCCTGAAACAGTGGAACCTATGGGAAGGAAATTAACAAATAGAATGGAAGGAATGGTACCAAGATACGGCTACGTCTGGCGCTGCTATCCCCAAGCGGCTTCATTCTTAGCAGTATCCTAAAAAGATGTCAAGGAATTTTGCTTGCTTGCATATCCCCAGTTTTTGCGAAGAGGATCTCTTCGGCGGGAAGGCTGCCTTGTCTTCCGTTTAGAGTTAGGCCCTCGCTGACCTCTCTCTGCGGAGGATAAGCTGAAAGATGCTCAGAAGATGGAATCCCGCCGAGCCTGATGATCCGAATTCCTTCAGCCCAACTAGGATAAAAAAATGAGGGTGGGCAAGATTTTGCAGAGAGAAGAACGCCCTCCCCAATCCGGAAAAATGGGGCAAGGAGACACCCATCCCCCTGTTTAAGGGGGACAAGTAAATAGGAAAGGTCTCAGGTTCCAGGTTGCAGGTATCAGGTTTCTTCTTCTAACCCGAAACTCGAAACCTGGAACTTGAAACTTTTTTATCTGGCCATCAGTTTGTCGAACTCTTCCACGCTCACTGCCGGACAGGTCGTGAAAGCGATGCCGGTCATTTTGCTCAGGGCCACGGAGGCTTTCATCGCCTGTTCCATCCGCGGAAAGGTCAGGATAAAGAGCAGATCTTTTTCTCCGAGCAGCGAGTACATCGCCTTCACGCTGCCGCCGTACTTTTTAACCAGGCCGGCTGCATCCTTGGTACGCCTGGCGCTGATTTTCTTCACCGCTTCCGCCGAGTACTTCCCGAACATTAGAAACGTAGCCATCTGGATTCCTCCTTTTTTTAACAGACTTTATTGGGACACGAATGAACGCGGATTTGCTCAAAGAAAAATCAAAAATCTCCGCCAGAACCGGGGGCTTCCCGGAAAATATTTCAGTGTTTAAAAATCGGTTTTCATAAAAGAAAAGGGGGTGAAGGCTGTCGGGTCCGATTCGCCCACGATCTTCCCCTTCCGCATGGAGTTGTGGCCGACGGTGTAAAACGCCCCCAGGACCCTCACCGGCTCCACTTCGGCCCAGGGGTCGAATTCGGACGGGCGCAACTTCAGCTCCGCCTCTCCGATCTCTATGGCCTTTGGACGGAATTCCACCTCCTCCCGCATGAGCCTCGGGGGATAATCAAATCCGTCCCCCTCCGGGGCCAGGAAATATTTAAGATTGAACGAAACCACCACCAGGCTGGGACCGAAGCGAAACACCTCCATGAGGATGTTCTGCGCTTCCGGGAAATTGAGCTGCCCGGTCATCCTGGCTTTCACTTCAAAAAAGAATTGACCGTGCCGTTCGGTCAGGCCCTCAATTTCCTTCCCCTGACGGCGGAACTGGATATTCGCCATTTTCTTGGGATACCCGAAGACTTCCCGCCCCAGGACCAGGGCCATGTCATTGGTGACCGGCATGGCCAGACAGTAATTTCCTTCTTCCCCCTTGAACTCGGCCCGCAGAAAGAGGGCGCTCTCCAGATAGCTCACCCCAAAGTTCGTCCGGGGATAGTTGGCCACGAAAGCAAGGGCAATCGGCCTTTTTCCGGGCTTGAGCGGAGGAGGGAGCAGCCGTTTGACGATTTCCGGCTTGGTCTCCCAGACCACGGTCAGCATCTCCGCGTCATAGAAATCATAGGTCTCCCGGTAGATCTTGGCGATTTCATCCGCAGTCTTCACGTATCCCATTCCCACACCCTCCTTCGATTATGAAATACAATTTAACCGCAGAGCTCGCAGAGATCGCAGAGGATTATTATGCAAAAAAAACAACAAAATCTTTTTTCTCATCGGCCTCTGCGGTTTATATTTTGTCTTTAATCCGCAATCCGAAATCCACAATCCGCAATTTTTCAGGCCTCTCCCCTCACCTTCGCGCTCAGCAGCCGATCCGCTCCCCCTAAAGCCAGGACCTCATTCGTCCCATCCTCGATCATGGCCGCCCGGGCGTCCCGGAAAATCTTTTCCACGTAGTAATCCTTGCAGAGCCCGTATCCCCCGTGGATCTGTATGGCCTCGCTCGCTACCCGGAATGCCGTTTCGGTGGAGAGAATCTTGGCGGCCATGGCGTAATGAACCGCCGGGAGCTGCAGCTTTTTCAGGAGGCCTCCATTGTAGACCGCCACCCGTCGGGCCAGCGAGCGCGCCGCTTCAACCGATACAAACATATCAAAGAGCTTCAATTTCACGGCCTGATGCTTGCAGATCGGCTGCCCGCCCTGTACCCTTGTCTTGGCGTATTTTATGGCCTCTTCGAGAGCAGCCTGGGCCGTTCCGGCAAAGCAGAGTCCCATCAACCCGTTGGCCAGCGCCAGCTGGGCATGGGACATGAACTTGAACCCCATGGGCTCCTGGGCAATCATCATGCTTTTGGGAATGCGCACGTTCTCGAAGAAGATCTCTCCCTGATTCAACGCCCGCTGTCCCATTTTATTCAGCGGTTTCCCCCGGGACACCCCCGGCAGGTTGAGGGGGACCACCGCGATTCCTCCCCCTTCCATTCCCTTGGATGGATCCAGGGATACCCAGACGGCCGCATGGGTGGCAATGGTGCCGTTGCTGACCCAGGAGGATTTCTGCCCGTTGAGGACATAGTGATCTCCATCGGCCACGGCCCTTACCCGCGGGACAATCTGGGGATCTTTCCCCTGCTCGCTGTCCAGGAGAATCCAGTCCGACCCATGGTCCGGTTCGGTGATGGCCCAGCAGCCGATCATCCCGGCATCTGCATCTTCGCAGAACTTTCGGGTCAGGTCGCGCACTTCAGGGTCCGGGGAAAGCTGGGCATAGGCAAAAGGAGTGATCGATACGGCCAGGCTGACGGCCAGGTCCGGAGCCGCCCAGCCCATCTCTTCACTGATCAAGGCCAAACTCAGGACATCCAACTCCAGCCCTCCGACGGCTTTGGAGAAAACCATTTTGTGGTAGCCCAGTTTTTGGGTCTTACGAAATACATCCCAGAGGATGGAATTTTTGGCAATCACCTCTTGGGGATCGGAAAGCCTATCCAGGGCGATGGAGGCGGGCCTCCAAACCTCCTCCAGAAACTTCCGGGCTGCATCCCGCAGGGCGATATGCTCATCGGTCAGGTCCACATTCAATTCCCTGAATCCCATGCCTTTCTCCTGGCTGGACTGCTAATCGAACGGAAACGGTTTGTTCTTCTCCTTGGCTATCGTCTGAATGAGAGCCATGGAATCCAAAAATATGGGCGGCGCTTCCTCCGGCTTTTTATGAACCAAAGAAAGGGCTTCCGTCGGGCAGGAAGATATGCAGAGGCCGCAACCGATGCATTTTCCCTTTATCACGGAAGCGTGGTTATCTTCCATCTGGATGGCGTTCACCTGGCAGCGGTCGACACAGGTTTCACAGCCGGTACAGGTCTCTTGGTTCACTCCCGCATAGTAGTTCGATTGGGCGACGGCCGTCGGAATATGGTACTTGTTGAGGTAGCCCAGAGCCTTACAGCAGCACCCGCAGCAATTGCAGATGGCCATCTTGGGGCCGGCATGATTGGCGGAGCAATGGACCAGGCCCTCTTCTTCGGCCCGGGTCAGGATGGCCCTGGCCTCATTTTGGGAAATTTCCCTCCCGAAACCATTCCCCACGTAGTAATCCACGGCCGGGCCGAAGATCATGCAGGCCTCCAGGAGCTTGTCGCAGCCTTTTCCCAGCATCCGGGTCTCTTTCCGGCAAATGCATTCGGCCACCCCGAACCGGACGTGCGAGTCGATGATCGTCGAGACTTTTTCGTAGGATTGAATCTCCGTCATGGCCTGGATTTCCTTTTCCACGGGGATCACCCGGAATCCCGCGGTTTTGGCCTTCTTTCTCTCCTCGGTCATTCCTTCTTCAAAATATTTCTCGAAGAGCTTGATATTATCCGGGTTCAAGTTTTTCAACTGGAATTCCCAGATTCCGATCACCCAGGGGACGAGGAAATACTGGTTGGGCTGCCCGGGAGGGCTCAGGCGGAAAATCAAGCCTTTCCGCGACATCCGGAAAAGGATCTCTTCCAATTCCTTTGCCTCCCGGCCGGCCTTACCGGCTATGGCGGAAGCAGGCTGCGGAAGTACCGGGCTGAGGAAAAGCAGCACCTCCGCTTCCTCCGGTGAAAAGAGAGATTTCAAAATCTCCAGTTCCACCCCGCTTTTGGTCTTGGGAAATCCCTGGGGAAACTGATCGAGCCTTTCTTGAACCTTTTCATAAATCCCGGCCATGGCTTGCTCCTTATTCTCCCCCCTATTCCCATTTGAAAGGGGGAATAGGGCAGCGACCTTTCACCTGCAACCCCGTGGATCCAGGTCGATTATGTATCTACAGCGTTTCCAAGTCAAACCAATAACGAGCATTCTCCAGAGTTTTGAGGCCTTTCCCGCCCATCCAGAGCCCTATCATTTTCTGGTCTCTCCAGTGCTTCTCGATATCAAATTCTCTTGCATAACCGTAGGAGCCCATGAAATCCATGGCGCTGCTGCAGGCCTTCTCCACGGCGTTGTTGGCGAACAGGGCCGGGCACCGCCTGAAATTCAATAGGGCTTACAACTAATTGCTGGAAAATGAAGGTGGGCAAGCAAAGAATTCTGCTGCCAGGGAACCCTGCGATTCAAAAGCGGCCGAAGATCCTTTCGGTTGCTGTGCTATTCTTTGATCCCCCGGGATTCAAAATACTTGACGATTTCTGTTTTCCCCTCGTTTTTGGCCTTGCCGAAGGGGGTCAATCCGTCTTTTCCTTTCAGGTTCGTCTTCGCTCCTTCATCCAAAAGAAGTTTTGCCGCCTCCAGATTATTCGCCCAGACGGCATCATGAAGCGGGGTGTAACCATTTTGGGTCCCCTGGGCGTTGATGTTGAAACCATTCTGCAAAAGGAGTTTCACGATTTGCATATTTTTCTGGAACATGGCGGCATGCAGGGCGGTTCCCCCGAACGAATCCCGTTCATCCGGCTTTACCCCTTTTTGCAGAAGTTCCCGCACCTTGTTGATATCCCCGTTATAGGCCGCCTTGTGGATTTCCGCATTTTGGGCGAAAGCGGAGTGGGTTACGAAAAGAAAGAAAAGAAGAAGGGCTGCTTTTTTCATCAATCGAACCCTCATGTCTTTCAGGGTTTTTCTTGGAGAGAAAAATATCCACTTACAGATAATCATAATAGTTGGTGCGGATGTAGGCATAATTGCGCAAAATGTTCTGCCGCCCCTTGATGACCTCCCCGTGCCCGGACAAAAGCCATTCGGCGTCCAGTTGGGCGAGCCGCTCGATCGATTCCCGCAGGAGCATCCCGTCCCCCCCCGGGAAATCCGTCCGCCCCACGCCCATGGGAAAGACCACATCGCCGGTGAAGAGGGCCTTCTTCTCCGGCCAGTAGATGCTGATGGACCCCGGGGAATGCCCGGGGGTGTGGATGATCTGGAAGGTTTTGGAGCCCACCTTCAACTCCCCCTCCTTGAGGTAAAAGCTGACCTTCAACTCGGGCATCTCCCCGCCCATGGCGCGGTAAAACTGGCCGCCGATTTCCTTCAGGAATTTCTCTTCCTCCTGGTGGATGGCAACCTGGACCCCGCCGCGGGCGAACGTCTGGGTGCCCTCAAAATGGTCCGGGTGCCCGTGGGTCGCAATGATGAGGCGGATGTCTTCAAACCGGTTCCCGTCCTTCTCCATCTGCTTGATCAAATTCTTCACCAAATGCTGGTGGCCCGGGTCGATGATCACCGGGATATCTCCACCGATGATGTAGCTGTTGCAGTTGTTCTCCGTGGAGCTTTTCCATGTATAGGCGTATAGGTCGGAATCGAGTTTCATTCGCATTTCCTCATTTCTTTTTCTCTGCGGCCTCTGCGAGAGACAATTGTTTTCATTTTTATCTTCTTGTTCTTAGCGCTTCATCCGTGTTTATCCGTGTTCATCCGCGTTCAAAAAAGTTCGGAGTTTTGAGTTCGGAGTTCGGAGTCAAAGACGACAAAGCCTTGGTCTTGAATTGAGGCACTTGGTAACTTAAGGCACCTTCTTATCTGTGTTCATCTGTGTCCTCTGTGTCTCTGTGGTGCGGCTTTCCGTTCGGCATTCCGAATTTATATTATTATTTTTTCGAGGCTTTTTCCAGAAGTTCCTCGATGGTCGGGGGCAGAAGGGGAAGGGGGTCCAAGGGGCGTCCCTTGTGGCGCAGCTCGAAGTGGAGGTGCGGCCCGGTGGACCTTCCCGTGCTCCCTACCCCCCCGACCGACTGGCCCTGACGCACGGCCTCACCCTCCCGGGCGATGATCACGTTGAGATGGGCATAGATGGTCGAGAACCCCTGATCATGCCGGAGGATCACCACTTTGCCGTAGCCCGTCTGGGTATGCCTGGCCAGAATCACCTCCCCGTCCATGGCCGCTTTCACCTCCTGATAGGAGGGAGAACCGATGTCCACCCCGCCGTGGAATCCCTTTCCTCTGGGCCCGAAAGGAGAGTTAATCTTCCCCTGGATGGGCCAGATGACGTCCAGCTCCTTCCCCCGCCAGGGGGGCTTTTCCGAATCCTGCCGCTCCCTGCTGCCCTCCGCGGGCGGAGAGGGAGGCTCCCCGGTTTGCAGGGACTGCTCCAATTTCTTCTTTTCTGATGGAGAAAGGGGAGCGTAGGGTTCCACCGGCAGAACGACCTTGGCCCCGGGAATAAACAGCTTCTGGCCCACTTTGACGGCGGACGGAGAAGAGAGTTTGTTGGCCTCCATCAGCCTGGCGATGGAAATTTTATAGGCCTGGCTGATCCGGTAGAGGGTGATTCCTTTGGTCACCGGGTGATATACCCCGTCCTTTTTCTTGGGGCTGGCCCCGTAGGCCGGAGCGGAGAAGAGAAAGAAAAGGGCGGTCAGAAGAGCAAGAAGAGCTCCGGAGCGGATGATTCTGGAAAATCCTGGGATAATTCTCGCCATGCTTTGCTTTCTAAATTATCAGCGGAAGACCGGGAATGCAACCGCTAAAAGAAACTCGCCCCCGGGAGGAAAGGTTCTTGTCTCTGGGAAGGGGCGGATCATCGGAAACGCGGGCCCGAGATCTCCCCCGGCCGGTTTGCCCCCTTTTGATTTGCGGCGGACGGATAGGTCTGAAAATAGGCCTTGACAGCGTCTATTTAACCCCCTACCATTTTCTTCAAATTCGACCACCCCGGATCGAAGATCCCAACCCGATTCCGCTGGAGGAGGAGATTTTTATGAGCAGCCTGGCAGCGATCCGCGACAGCATCTATAAAGGAAGCAGCAAGGATTCCGTGAAGTACACCAAAATGGAGTTGGAAAGAGGAACCCCATGGGAAGAGATCCTGCAGAAAGCCATGCTTCCCGCGTTGAATCAGGTGGGGGATGAGTTTTCCAAAGGAACCGCCTTCCTGCCCGAATTGATTGCCGCCGGCCACGCCATGACCAAATCCGTGGAAGTCATCAAGGCCAGCGTGCCTTCCATGGGCCTGGGGGACCAGGGGGTCTTCGTCATCGGGACGATCTTCGGGGACGTCCACGACATCGGCAAGAATATCGTGAAGATCTGCCTGGAGGGGGCCGGGTTCCGGGTCGTCGACCTGGGAACCGACGTGCATCCCGAGACTTTTGCCCAGGCCTGCCGGGAGAATAAGGCCGACCTGGCCGGGATTTCGGCCCTGCTCAGTTCCACCATGCTGAATATCGAGCAGGCTATCAAGGCTGTCCGCAAGGAAAATCCAAAAACCAGAATCCTGGTGGGGGGGGCCCCTCTGACGGAGGAATATGCCCGCAAACTCGGGGCGGACGGGTTTGCCCCCGATGCTTACCTCGCCGCCCAGAAGGCCAAGGAACTGCTCGGAAAAGGTTAAATTCAATTGATATTGGACACAGATGAACACAGATAAACACAGATTAAAAACAAGAATTTGGAATTCGAAACTCAAGAAATAAAATTGGAGAATTCGTTCTAAGTCTGATTTTTTTATCCGTGTTCATCCGCGTTTATCCGTGTCGCATTATGTTTTTTGTCTTTAAGTCTTTTCCTAATATTAAATCTGTGTTCATCTGTACTACTGTTTTGCAAAGTCTTTAATTTTTGTTAGGCATATTGGGCTGGAAACACGTCTGAAACCCCCCAACCCTTTAGAAAAGGGGGGCGAAGGGGGGATTTCTGGAAGGCGCTGCGCCTGGGCAACTTACATTTTTGGTTGCGGCCTGCCGCCTGTGTTTATCTGTGTCCAATTAGGTCTTTTGTCTTTGAGTCTTTTTCTAATATTAAATCTGCGCTTATCTGCGTTCATCTGCGTCCTATTCTGATTTTTGGAGGCTAGAAGAATGAACAACCGGGAAAGATTCATGACCGCGTTGAAACTGGGGGAGCCCGACCGGGTACCGATCTTTGATTTAGGCTTCAACGAAGAGTCGATCCTGAATGTGGGCAGGCATTTCACCTCCGACATTCCTCCCCTGAAGCCGCTCGTCGACTGCAGCGTCGAAGAAATGGTCAAGCTCCTCGGGATTCAGATCAAGTTCACCCGGGAATTGGACCTCGACGCCATGAACTGCGTTTTCTTCACCGGCCGGAAACGGATCCCCGGGGGCAAGGACCTGCTCCAGGACCGCTACGGGATCGTTTACAAGCTCTCCAAGCACGGGGAGCCTTTTCCCGTGGACGGGCCGGTAAAGGGCCCGGAGGACATGAAGACCTTCAAAATCATGATTCCCGACCCGGCGGATTTCATCATGCTCAAATTCGTCCGGGGCAGTCTCCCGGAGAGGGCCGTCCTCCTCACCCTGCCCGGGACCTTCCGCTTCAGCTGGAGCGTCATGGGCGCCATGGAGAGGCTGCTTCTGGCCTACATCGAGGAACCCGAATTCGCCCTCGACCTGGCCCGGGTGACCACCGATTTCGCCAAGGGGGTCGTCGAAGCGGGAATCGGAGAGGGAGCCGAGGTAATCATCCTGGAAGGGGACCTGGCCCACAAAACGACCACTCTCATGTCCCCCGTTCAGTACCGCAAATTCCTCAAGCCCTTCCACCGGGAGATCGTGGAGGCGGCCCACAGAGGCGGGGTGCCGATCATCAAGCACACCGATGGAAACATATGGCCCATCCTGGACGACCTGCTGGAAGTAGGATTCGACGGAATCCACCCCATCCAACCCCAGTGCATGGATATCAAGCAGGTGAAGGACCATCTGAAAGGAAAAGCCTGTGTCCTGGGGAATATCGACTGTACCTATGCCCTGCCCTTCGGGACAAAGGAAGAAGTGGTGGAAATTGTGAAGGACACGATCCGGAAAGCAGCTCCCGGGGGAGGCTACATCCTATCCTCTTCAAACTCCGTTCATCCTGGTTGTAAGGGAGAGAATGTGGTGGCCATGTTCGAGGCAGCCAAGAAATACGGAACTTATCCGATAAAGATTTGAGCCTCCTTAGCCCTTGAAGATTACGGAAAGAAGCCTTGCATCCCGATTCAATATATGGAAACCATATCGCATCTGTTTTTGATGCGATGCAAATGAAGGATAAATAGCGAGGCTGTCGAAAAAGGCTCCCTGGCTACTCCATGCGATTTCAGGATCATTAAAAATCAAGAAGTTACAAGCGATGGAAAATCAAAAAATGATCGAATTTGGGGTTTTTCGACAGCCTCAGCAGCTTTACGCACCTTTGAAAAATAGCGAGTACATCGACAAAGAGTGGTTATCTGACAATAGTAGGGATTGAAAATTCCCAGTTGAAAGAAAGTGACGACAAGGTTGAGGCGCAGGGGGAATATGGAAAATAGAAATCATCCGACAGTTGCCCCCTGTCGCTTCGACCCGCTGCCTGGGCTATCTCATTCATTCCGCCCGCAGCCTTCCTTAATAAACAGTCGCAGTCCTCATCGTTCCATTACTACATTGCAATGCTATTCTTAGTATCCTAATTCCTTTAATATTGAAGAAAGTCTTCGTAATCGCTCGCTGAGCAGTTCGTCATCATTGCTTAACGCTTGCTGAAACAATTTTATATCCTCATCTATTTTGGGGTTGTCTGTACATACTGCTATTGTCATGGCATCGCCTTGCAGACCGACTCTGTCAATTACTGTTTTTTCAGAATCATAAAGTTTTTCATGGCGATAAGCCTCTGTAGCAAAATACTGTTTTGCTCTGCAAACAAAAATTGCAAGATCAAGCACACGGTGAAGAGGTAATTCTTCAGATTGCCTTGACCACTTTTCACCTGTATGTCTCCATACTTTTGCCGAGATATCCACTTTCCCCCTGTCATTCCATTGAGCCAAGCCTAATGAAAGCCCCTTGGCATCGGTGTTGTAAGCATATCTGCCGTCAACATTTTCGTAATTTTCAGAAACAATAACAGGCTTATGTTTTAATATTGCTGGTATCTTCACAATTAGAATCCTCCTTGACATAGTTATTTACTTGCATAGTAAACTACTGATATTAGTAAATAACTTATCATGCAAATAACGAATCTGTCAAGCAAAAATTGGCATAATTTGAAAGCGTCAAAATGATAGAGAATGTCGGGAACTCAAGGAACGAATGGAGCCCTTCCCTCTCTCGACTCACGAATCACCCTAGGGACGTGACTCTCTCTGTCTCTAAACGGTAAGCACGATCTTGCCCAGCTGGGCGTTGGAAGCCATATGGGCCTGCGCCTCGAGAGCCTGGTGCAGCGGATAAACCCGATGGATCACGGGTTTGAGGCGCCCGTCGGCGAAGGCGGGCAGAAGGTCGGCTGCGCAGGCGCGGGTGACGGCGATTCTTTCTTCCAGCGTGCGCGTGCGAAAGGTGACTCCGATCAGGTGGAGACGCCGGAGGGCCAGGAAGTCGAGATCCAGCTCTCCCACCCGGCCGGCGAGGCGGCCGACGCTGACCAGGCGCCCCTCCAGGGCCATGCATCGGAGATGATCCTTAAGGAAAGGGGCTCCGACATGATCGATGATCACGTTGACCCCCGCTCCCTTTGTGGCCGCGAGGGCGGCGTCGGCGAAATTCTCCGTCCGGTAATTGATGCCTACATCCATCCCCAGCTTGGCGAGGGCCTGGAGCTTCTCGGGAGAGCCGCCAGTGCCCATGACCGGCTTCGCTCCAAAGAGCTTGGCGATCTGGACCGCCGCAACCCCGACCCCCGAGGAGGCGGCGTTGATGAGCACCGATTCACCCGGCTTGAGACGGGCGTTGGTGATCAGGGCATTATGTTCCGTATTGTAGGAGACGGGGATGGTCGCAGCCTCCTCCCAGCTCAGGCGCTCCGGGATGGGGACGGCAAGACGGTGGTCAAAGGCGACCCACTCGGCGTAGGAGCCCGGGCACAAGGCCATGACGCGGTCTCCGACTTTAAACCCGGCAACTCCCTCGCCAAGGGCGGTGACCTCTCCCGCAGCCTCCAGGCCGGCGATGATCAGCGAGCTGCCGGGGGCGGTGCGGGTCGGGTAAAGACCCTGACGCTGGTAAAGATCGGCTCGATTCAGGGCCGTCGCCTTCACCCGCAAAAGGATCTGGCCGGAGCCCGGCTTCGGCTCGGGCACATCCCTCATCTCCAGCACCCCCCCTTCTTTTCCGGGGATGATCACGATCGCTTTCATTGGGCTTCTTCGCTCCTTTCTAATCTACACCTGATTCCTGTCTCTTGATTCCTGTTTCCTGAATCCTCCCGCTTACCGATATTTCCGATCGAACAGACTGGCGTCATACGGCGCGCGGCGGCCGGGGCATTTCTCCCTTTGACACAGCTGGCAGCTTTCAAACTTCTCTTCCGTGGGGAACCAGATCCCGGAAACGGATTTCACCGGAACCATGAGAAAGCTGTCCTTCAACTGGACCCCGATCGTGGCCGGGCCGTTTCCCAGCAGGGTGAAGAGCGGCTTTTGCTCCGACAGGGGCCAATCGGGGAGGGATCCGGGGTTCATGCGGGACATCTTCCCCGGCTGATACCGATCCGTCAGGGATTCATGCAGGTGGCGGATGGCCCAGCGAACGGCCGTCACCTTGATCTCTTCAGCCCAGAACTGCTCCAGGATGCCGTCCACGGATTTGGACCATTCTTCCAGCTCCAGCCCGCAAGTCGCCACGAAGGGAAACACCCGGTACACCTTGTCCAGGTTGACCCGGAGGACCCGGCTGGTGAATTGAATCCCTTCGATCGTCAGGCGGTCGTCGCCCTTGGATTCCACGTAGGCGACCCCGTAACAGACCTTCGGCCGGGCAATCTTCTGGGCTTCCTGGACCATGGTCTCAAATTTCCCGACCATTTCGGTCCCTTCCTTGACCCTCAGGCTCTTTTTCAACTGTTCCAGATCGACATGGAAGGGAAGGGCTTCCAAAATCGTTGATTCCATGGATTCCTCCTCGTCATCTTCCTCACCCCTCTCCTCCTCGAGGGGAGAAGGGTGGGGGAAATTAAGATTTCATCAGATTTTCCACGCCCGGCGCATGCCCCAGTTGCTGGGAAGAAAGACCTGATGGCTCCGGCGAAGCGGCCAGAACCGTTTCAGCATGGAGGGGTAGGAATAAAAGCGCCGGTTGGCCCAGTCGTGTCCTTCCTGGAGTTGCTCCACGGTCATGTTCCTGGGGCGGAACACGACGTGGTCCATGTCATAGAGGTCCCAGTCCCGGGAAAGGATCCGGTCCTCTTTCAAAAATTGTTCGTAAATGCGCGTTCCGGGATAAGGGGTCAGGATGGCGAAGACCGCCGCATCGATCTTGGTCTCCTCGCAGAAGTCCACCACCCGGTGGAAAACGGAAGAATCTTCTTCGTCCGAACCGAAGATGAAGGACCCCTCGATCCCGATTCCCCGGTCGTGGATTTTCCGGATTTGCTCCTTGTACCGTTCCACCTGGTTGGAAGTCTTGTGATGGCTCTTCAGGGTTTCCTGGGAAAGGGACTCAAAGCCGATGAAAAGGCCGTGACAGCCGCTTTCGCCGGCTCTTTTCAGAAGGTCTTCATTTTCCGCGATATTGATCGACGCATGGCTGACCCATTTGACCTTCAACCCTTTCAAGAACGAAAAAAGATCCAGTGCGTAGGCCGGGTTGCCGATGATATTGTCGTCCACGAAAAAAATAAAGTCATTCTGCCGCCGGAGGAGTTCCGCTTCCTTCCGGACTTCGTCGAGAGGGCGGAAACGGCAGGTATGGCCGAAGAAGGCGGTGACCGAACAGAAGCTACATTGAAACGGACATCCCCGGCTGACCTGCATGGTGTTGGTGAAAAAGTAGCCTCTCTTTTTCAGCAGGTCCCGCCGCGGGATGGGAAGACCTTTCAGGTCCGCCTTCCCGTCGGCCCGGTAGATCTTTTGAAGGCCGCCGGCTTTGAAATCCTCCAGGAGCCGAGCCCAGGATTGTTCCGCCTCGCCTAAAACCACGGAGTCGGCATGCTGCCCGGCCTCATCAGGCATCCAGGTGGCATGGAATCCGCCCATGACCACGGGCACGGATTTTTCCCGGAAACGATCGGCGATAGCATACCCCCGCTTGGCCAGAGGGGTCATGATGCTGATGGCCACCAGGTCGGGGGGGTCGTCAAAGTTGACTTCCTGGACGTTTTCGTCCTCGATGGTGACTTCGATTTCTCCGGGAGTCAGCGCTGCAAGGGTAGTGAGGCTCAGGTAGGGAAACCGGAAGATGAAGTGACGCCAGAGGCTTCCCTCCGGCCATCGGGGGCAGATGATTTTAATTTTCATTTTTTATTGGGACGCAGATTTGCGCAGATATAAACGCTTAAAAACAAAAATACATTTTCAATTGGACACAGATGAACACAGATTAAATTTAATCGGCAAAAGACTTAAAGACAAAAGATCTAATGGGACACGGATAAAAGAGAAATTCAAATTTTAGGCACTTTAGGCATTTCGAATTTTAGGCATTTTTCTGTGTTTATCTGTGTTCATCTGCGTCCAATATTATTCGTTTTTGAACAGCAGGCAGACATTGCTCCCGCCGAAGGAGAAGCCGTTTAGCAGGGCATACTGAATTTTCTTATCCCGGGGGCGGTCGAGGACATGATCCAGATCAAACTCCGGGTCTTTCAGCCCCGCCGTGGGGGGAATTTTCCCGCCGCCCATGGACAGAAGGAGGGCTGCGGCGCGGAGCGTCCCGCACCCGCAGAAGTCGCCCGTATGGCCTTTCAGGGAACTCACGGCAGGCCACCGGTTTCCTCCGCCGAAGACTTTCTGGATTGCCTTGGCTTCCGCCCGGTCCAGCTCCCGGGTCGAATTCGCCGCGGCGGATACGTAATCGACCTCATCGGGAGAAATTCCGGCCTGGCGCAGGGTCTTTTCCATGGCCCGGGCCATCTGCTCGGCCCCGCCTTCGTATCGAGAGATTCCCACCGGACTTCCGGTGGAAGCGGAAGCTGCCAGAGAACCGTAGATTTTAGCTCCCCTTTCCTTTGCCCGGCTTTCTTTCTCCAGAACCAGGATGCCGGCCCCCTCGCCCAGAACCCGACCGTTTCTCTTGCGGTCAAAGGGGCGCATTCCCTCTTCCTGTTTGTCCCTGGGAGATAGAGCGCGGAGGGCGGAAAAACTGTGGAAGAGGACGAAACTCATTTCATCCACGCTTCCCGCCAGGATGGCCTGCGCGCGGTCTTCCCGGAGGAGGCGAAAAGCATAGGCCAGGGCCTGTTCTCCGGATACTTCGTTGTGGCTGAAAGTCGTGTTTGGCCCCTGGAGACCATGGTAAATGGAGACCTGGCTGGCCGGAGCGTTAGGCACCGTATCGGGAAAGAGGCCGGGGTTGGCCCCTTCCGGACCCTCCTTGAGCATGCCCACAAAGAATTCATCCGTTTGAGCGGTGCTTCCGTAGCCGGTGCCCAGGACCACTCCGATCGACGGGGCCGATTGAGGGGATACCGTCAGAGCTGCATCCTTTATCGCTTCGATGCTGGCGGCGACCGCCAGCCGGGAGACCCGGCTCATCCGGCGGTATTTCAAAGAGGGCATGAAGTCCTTGGGATTGAAGTCCCGGGCTTCAGCTCCGAGGTGGGATCGATAGGCCGAAGTGTCGAAGGACTGAATGGGAGCGATCCCGCTCCGGCCCTCCAGGCAGTTCTTCCAGAAGGCCTCCTTCCCGATGCCGCAGGCGGAGATGATCCCGATGCCGGTGATAACAATATCTTCCGAATGCGGAATTCGGAATGCGGAATGCGGAATTCTTGGATTTGGTTTATTTTCTGGCATTCTGATTCTCCATTCCAATCTCGAAAAAGCAAATGAATCATGACAATATTTAGGCCGGGAAAAGAAGGATCTCCATGGGTGGTGGTTTTCATTCCGCATTCCGCATTCCGCATTCCGCATTCGCCTCATCCCTTCCATTTCCCGAACACCAAGGCCGTGTTGTTTCCCCCGAAGGCGAAGGAATTGGAAAGGGCGATGTCCACCACCGCATCCCGCGCCTGGTTGGGAACGTAGTCCAGGTCGCATTCCGGGTCCGGGGTCTCATAATGAATGGTGGGGGGAATTCGATTGTTCCTGACCGCTAAGACGGTAGCCACGGCTTCCAGCGCCCCGGCAGCCCCCAGGCAATGCCCGATCATGGATTTGCTGGCGCTCACGGGGATTCTCCCGACCCTCTCCCCGAAGAGGCTCTTAATGGCCTTGGTCTCGGCTGCATCGTTGGCCGGTGTGGCCGTACCATGGGCGTTGATGTAATCGACCTCTTCGCGGTTGACCCCGGCGTCCTTCAGGGCTTCCTGCATCGCTCGGGCCGCCCCCTTCCCTTCCGGGTCCGGGGCGGTCATGTGCTGCCCGTCTCCGCTCAGCCCATACCCCATGAGCTCAGCGAGAATTTTGCCCCCCCGTTTCCTGGCGTGTTCTGCTTCTTCGAGAATCAAAAAAGCCGCCCCTTCCCCCAGGGATAGCCCTTTCCGGTTGAGGTCGAAAGGCCGGCAGTATTCCTCATCCACCGAGCGCAGGCTGTTGAATCCTCCGAAGGTGACCTCGGACAAGGATTCGCTGCCTCCCACAATGGCGATATCCACCTCCCCGGAACGGACGGCATCCAGGCCGCAGCCGATGGCCGTAGCCGATGAGGAACACGCCGTGGCAATGGTCGCCCGCGGGCCCAGGATCCGGTATTCTTCCGCGATGCCGTCATTGAGGGCGCAGGTGGAAAAAGGAAGCAGAAGGCTCGGCCGAACCTTCCGCCATCCTTTCCGGATCATTTCCTTCCGGTATTTTTCAGCGGAAAAAATCCCCCCTGCCCCTCCGCCGATAAAGATCCCGATCCGTTCCCGGTCTTCATTGGTTAAATCCAGGGCGGAGTCGGTAAGGGCTTCCAGAGCCGCTTTCATTCCCAGTTGATCACAACGGGACATCCGTTTCAGTTGACGGGGTGAAAAGTACTGGCGGGGGTTAAACCCTTTAACCTCTGCGGCCTTCTTTGCCCGGTAGCCGGAGGCATCAAAAAGAGTGATCCGGTCGATTCCGCAAACCCCCTCCAGCAGGTTTTTCCAGAAGGAAGGAATGTCCTGCCCGATGGAGGTCAGGATGCCCAATCCGGTAACGACAGCGCGGGGACGGTTCATGGCGAGATCTGTTCCCTTACCCTGACCGAGGGAGGGATCAGGATGGTTAGATCGTCATCCTTCAGGGGCGGGTTGATCTGCAGGTCCTTGAATTCCAGAAACAGGCGGTCTTTTCCGGCTTCGATCATTTCAAATCTTAGAATGGCCCCGGAAGCCTTGTCAATCCACAAGTCCACCCGGGAAAGGAACTTCTGGACTTTTTCCTCCTTCGGCTGCAGGCGAAAACGGTAGAGCCGGTCGGATTCGGTACCCTGGTAGGTCAGGGAATAGGTTTCGGTGAGCTGGGTGAAGGTTT
The DNA here is from genome assembly GCA_963802665.1 of uncultured delta proteobacterium. GTDB lineage: Bacteria > Desulfobacterota > SM23-61 > SM23-61 > SM23-61 > SM23-61. Next base: position 185,098 of record CAWDJO010000020.1, read on the forward strand.
TCTGGAAAATTCCGGTGATCGGCTCCAGGTATTGGGTCATCTTCTTGTGGCCGGCAAAAGAATATTTCTCCGCTTGAGATCGACCGGGGTAATAAATCCATAGGGTCTTTCCCTCGAGGGCTACTTCCATCTGCTCGGGCTTCGAATAGGCAAAATGAATCCGGTCCGGCCGTTTAAACTTTACCGCTCCCGAAGAAACGAGGGGGTCTCTGGCCAACGAGCTTTCTTTTCTCTGGGAAAAGCTGCCCGAAAGAGTCTGGATCTTTTTCTGCTGTTCATCGATAGCCCGGATAATCTCCTGCACATCCTGGCCGAAGGCCGATGAACCACCCAGTCCGGCCAGCAGACCAATGGCCAATATCGAGGGGAAAACGATCATTGACCATTTACCATTGATCATTGATCATTGCCCATTGACATTGCTCATTGATCATTGTCCATTGTCCGTGTTCATTGCCCATTGATCATTGCCCATTGACCAATGATCATTGGTCATTGCTCATTGCTCCTTGCGCCTCTTTGCTCATCCCCAGCAGTCGATCCAGGGTGAAAAATTCCAGCCCCCGATCCTTCAATCCCTGAAGTATCAAGGGCAAAGCCTCCAGAGTCGGAGCCCGGTCTTGTTCTTCATCCCGGTCCCAACCGTCATGGAGAAGGATGACCCCTCCGGGCCGGACGCTCTTCAGGATTCTTTGCGCAATGGCCCGGGGTTCCTTCACCAGGTTGTCAAAGGCGTGGGCCTGCCATCCGACCAGGGACATCCCCAATTCTTCCAGGATCGCAAAGATCCTGGGGTTTCGAAACCCGGCGGGCTGGCGGTAGAAACGGGGACGGTACCCCACCCACTTTTCCAACGCCTCCTGGCAGAGGAAGACCTCCTGCCGGATCTTTTCCGCAGAGAAAAAACTCATGGCCCGGAAATGATGAAAAGAATGGTTGGCCACGAGGTGCCCCGCCCGGGAAGCGGCAGCCACCAGTTCACCGTGCTCCTGCAGGTATTTCCCGATTACAAAAAAAGTCGCTTTGGCCTGAAAACTTTCCAGGGTTTCCAACACCCTCGGAGTGCACCGGGGATGGGGGCCGTCATCGAAAGTCAGAGCCACCCCCTGGGGATCTCCCCGCCAGTGCACTTTCCCCAGAAACGCCCGCCGGGGATTGGCAATCTCGTTGAGGGCGAAGGCGGCAAAACCGGCGATGGGAACAAGCCAAAGCATCCTATTCATCCAGGGGCTTTATGCCGGGAGAAGTAGTCATAAAAAGTATACCACTGGTCGGGGTAGAGGCGGATAAACTTCTCCAGAGCCGTGGCAATCCGCTGGGTGTTCTCGGCCAGATCTCGATCCCGGTTCCCGGTTTTCTGAAGAACGATGGGAGGTTCGGCGACGCAGCGGTACCGGTCGTCCTCATTCATCAACACATAGGTGGGAATCAGAGCCGCCTCGGAAAGGTAGGCCAGGAGGGCCGGGCCGATGGGGAAGAAAACCTTCTGTCCGAAGAAATGGACCGGGATCCCTTTGCCGAAGAGATCCCGGTCTCCCAGGAGGGCTACGAGTTCATTGGCCTGGAGCGCCTTGAGAACGGCCAGGGAGGAGGCCAGCGTGTCGTCCAGGGTGACGACCTTGATCTGCTGCTCCTGGCGAAGTCGCACCCGGAATTCGTGAAGGCGCGCCTCCACATCGGGAGCGGTGATGACGGTGAGGGAATAGCCCATCAAGGACAGAAAGATCCCCCCCATCTCCCAGTTGCCCAGGTGGGCGGTCAGGATCAGGGTCCCCTTCCCCCGCGCCATGGCTCCGTCGATGTGTTCTTTCCCCTCGAACCCCCGGACCAGACGGCGGAGGTGCCTGCCCTTGAGCAGATCCATGCGGGTGTAATCCACCAGGTACTTGGCATACCGGACGTAGAGACGGCGGACCGTGGGCCCGACCTGGGAGGGATCTTCCAGGATCCGGCTCAGGTTCCGCCGGACCATCTCCCGGTCACCCTTCATGACCGCCCAGTAGAAGTTCCCGATCAGGACCGCCAACCAGAGCATCAACCAGCGGGGGAGAATGTGGCCGAAAAAACCGATTAAAGTGAGGTAGATATAAGCGAGGCGGTGAAGGAGTCTTTTCCTTGACATTGTGGAAGGAATTGTACTTTCTCCATTCGTTCGGTGTCAAGGAAAAGGTACACCCTTGCGGCCTTCGCAGCCTTTGCCAGGCCCGAAAGCAAGGATTTGGCGGGCAAAAATCATGAGGCACGGGTCATTTCTTGGACCGGGCGGGCAAGCCGTTCTTCTCCTATGCCAAGGTTATTCCCATGTAGGGGCGACCGGCTGGGCGCCCGATGGGCCCGCCTTATTCTGCGGAACACGGTGGGCTCCCTGGAAGAGTTCTTTCCCGGCCGATGCTTTTTACCGCCAAATCCTTGCTTCCGGACCACGACTATGCCTCCCGGAAATGTCAGACGTAAAGTCCCGCGGCAGCTCGGGAAGAAAAGTCCCTACATCCGCACCGCCGCCGCCCAGGGGACGATGACTTCAAACGGGGAAGCTTCCCCGTGAAAGTAGCGGGAGGTGCGGTACTTGTCGCTCTTGTCGAAGTGGGGGCTTTCGACGAAGCCGTGGTCGGAGAAAAAGAGAAGCAGCGTCTGAGGGGGCAGCTCCCGGAGGCGCGGGGCCAGGTCGAGCTGGAGGTACTGAAGGACGTTGCGGAAGAGGTATTCCAATCCTCCCCGCTCGGTGTGCACCCGTTCGTCGATGCCGCCGATCTTCCACAGGCTCTCCGCCCACCCTTTGCCCTCCGGGAAGGTCTTTTCCATGGCCTGCTGCAGAAGCTCCATCTGCCGGGGGGTGGAAGAGGGGAAATGGGCCCAGAGAGGTCCTTCGCTCACGATCCTTACCTGATGGGCCAGGGGTTTGAAGAAGCTCTCCTTTATGTATTCCCACAGGTCCCAGCGCATCCCGTCCAGGAGGATGAAAATCCTCTCCCTTCCTTCGGCGAATTTTCTCTTCCAGGGATTCAGGGCCGGCAGGTCCTCGATCCTGACCGGTCTCTTTTCCTCGCCGGCCTCCCATCGCGGAAGGGAGCGCCGGTAATAGTCGGCAAAGCTTCGGGAAAGAGAATCGCAGAGGGTCTCCCCCTGGGCCAGCCGTTCTTTCAGATTGGGCGGCAGGGCCACATCCATCCGCTGAACCTTCTGGCCTACCGTCCCCAATAGATAGGCCAGGGGGCTGAGCTGCTGGGTATAGAGAGACTCCCATTTGGCAAAGTCCTGGGGAGGGCTGTTCTCCTTTCTTCTCAAAGCCTGGACTTTCTGCCGAAGGACGCTCATGTCCTGAAGGGCCTCGGCCATCTCCGTCTGCCTGCGGATGAAATCCGGAGTCCGCAGGGGAGTCAGGGAGCTCTCCAGATGGGAAAAATCCTCCCCTTCCCTCTCCTCCGGCGAGGCGAAAAGCCTTTCCAGGGCCTGCTCGCAGGATGGAAGGGAGGAGGGCTTCGCGGCGGAAGATTTCCTGGGCGGGCCTTCCTTCCAGGAGCTTCCAGGCTTCGCGGGCAACCCCTTCTTCTCCCTCCATCTCCTGGAGGAGACGTTCGAAGAGAGACGGGTTTTTCTGATGGAGAGACCGGGCGGCCCGGGAAAGCTCCCGGACCAGGAGGTCTCCTCTCTCCGTCTTTCCCTTTTCCAGGAAGGGGAAGAGAGGAATCATCTCCCCCGGAGGGATGTCGTGCCCCTCGATCCAGAGGGAAAGAAGGAGAGCCTTTTTGAAGACCCTGGGTCCGGCTTCCTGGACCAGGGAAAGGAGGTGGGGAAAATCGGCCTGGAAAAATTGGAGGAAGGCGTCTTGGCTGGAGGTCTTGCCGCCGGCTTCCCCCTGGCCGATGAAATGAACGAAGGTCGTATCCGAAACCTCCTCTTCCTGAAGCCACTCGCGGAGGATCTTTCGGACCTGACTCAGGGTGTATTTCCGCTGGATCAGCGCGCCGTAGAGCTGGTCCAGGTCCCTCTTCACGACCACCACCCTTCCCCGGAAAGCCTCGTTGATCTCCCGCAAGGCCAGGGGGGTTAAAGCCTCTTCGAGGCGGGGGAGGATATCTTCCTGGCCCGGGGTGATGGAAAGGACCCGCCGCATGGCCGCCGCCTTGTCCTTCTCCCCCACGGCGTCCAGCCCGTTGAGGTAGGGGATGAACCTCTCCTGGTAGGGGGCGGAGGCCAGGGCTTCCAGGGTTTCCCGGATACCCAGGTCGATGGACTCCTCCATTTCCCGGAGCGGCGGGAAGGAAATTTCCTCGCCCAGGGCAAACCCGCAGGAGCAGCGGGGGTTGCTCTGCAGCGATTCCGGAGAGGGGCCGTTGCACTCCGCCTGGAGGACGGCGGCCAGCGAACGGTCCACCGAACTCCGGTTGTGGGGGACCGAGATCATCTCCAGCTGATCCAGCCGGGCCAGAACCTGGTAGCGTCTCGACTGGCGCACCTTTTCGTAGGGGGCGAACTGCTCTCCCGACTTGGCCCGGCGGTGGGCTTCGCTGTAGGCCTGGATATATTTCTCCCGAAATTCCTGAAACCGCTTCATCAGCTCCCCGGTCTTCTCCCCGTCGATGGAGATCCGGCCCTTTTCGAAGAACCGGAGAATTTCTTCTTTTTCCTTCCGGAGGCCCGCATAATCGGGGCGGTCGGGAATGGAGAGGCGCGGGTCGCCGGCATACTGGTGGACGAAGAGAACTCTTTCCGCATGGTCGAAGAAATTCCTCAATTCTTCGATCCGCCGGAGCTTGTCGGAAAGAAACGGCTCCCGGGAAGCCGCTGAAAGGAACCGCTCCAGCCCCTCCCGGGCGGGGAAGCTGACCTTCACTTCCTCCCACTGGGCGAGAACATCCTCCACGTCCCGTCGGAAGGAATCCCAGGGGAGGTTCTTGAAGGCCTGGAAGGAAGAGGCCCACCCCAGGCGGTTGAGGAGGTTGCGGAGGGATTCGGCTTCGGCCTCCTTCATTCCTTTCACTTCGCCCCAGAGCGCTTCCTGGGAAGGCAGGGTGAAGGTCCCCTTGCGCAATTTTTCCGGGATGAGGGGGTGCTTGGGGATGACCTGCCGGACTTCTTCGGAGAGGATCTCCCCTTTCCCCAGGGTGGTGATGCCCTGAAGGCCGTTGCGGGAGACATCCTCCAGCCCTTTCTTCCTCTGCCCCTGGTAGGGGACGATGTTTCCCGAAAAGATCAGGGCCAGGACCAGGGCTTCGAAGGGATACCGCAGAAGGCCGTAGTCCCCCTTGCGAAAAGCCCAGTAGAGGGCTTCCGGCGTCTGGACGCCCTTGTCCAGCAGGGAGAAGAAATGAGAGGCCAGCTCATTGGTTCTCGGGTCCACCTGGAGGGAATAGTGGTTCCCCTTGGCCTTCACCAGCCCCATGGGCTTCAGCAGGCTGTCCAGAATCGTGCGCAGGCCGAATTTGAACCGGTCGTCGATCTCCACGCTTCCCGTGGCAAAAAAATCCTTGATGAGCGTGGGCATCGAAGTCGGGGACATGGCTTCCAGGTAAGGGTGCACCCGGTGGTGCTTGGGGAACCTCCTCGAAAGGAGGGGAGGGATGAATTCCCGCAAGAATCTCTCCTGGGTCAGAAATCCGTAAGCCGAAAGCTCCACCTGCCGGTCATCCCAGAGGAGGTGGCCATGGAAATAAGAGCGGGTCAGAATCTCCCCCAGCCTCTTCTTCCCCCCCTGCAGCAGGTTCTGGAGGTATTCGACCGCCCCCGGCCCTCCTTCGGAGGAATCTTCCCGGTGCTTCTCCTGCAGGAGGAGGACGGCCAGGAGCTCTTTCATCCCCCCTTCTTCCTCCTCCCCGACGGCGGCGGGGACCCAGAAAAGAAAAGTGCCCGGGCATTTTTCCTTCAGGGCCGGCAGCAGGTTCCGGCGCAGGTGTTCGTACTGCCGCTCCACCCCGTGGGTCGTCCCCACGATGAGGAAGAAATCGTCTTCCACCTGCGTCCATTCCTCGGCCAGGTTTTCCAATTCAGCCAGGGGAATCTCGTCGATCTGGCGGAGGAGGAGAAGTCCGTTCCTCCGGGTGTATTCCCAGAGGGTCGAGACCTTCTGCTGTCCCTGCTCTGCCCAGCCGGCAAAGGGTATGTGGGAAGACTCCGCCAGGGGAAGAAGGCGGTGGAAGAGCCGGCGGTCCCCGGGAAAAATTTCCGAGACCCCCTGCCGGATTTTGCGCCGTAAAATGGCGGAGAGGTCCACCCGCAGGTCGATGGAGATCCGGTCTTCAAGGGGGTCCTTTCCGGGACTCACCACCAGGAAAGAGGTCTCCTTCACCAGCCGGGAAAGGATGTCCCGGAAGTACTGGTAGTTGGTCTGCCCGTCCAGCTCCGTCACCCGGAAGAGGACCATCTCGGCCATGTGCCTCGCCGTGTACTTGGTCTCCACCGGGGAGATGGCGAAGAGGATAAGGAGCTTGACCGCTTCCAGGGCCACTCTCTCCTGGTCCGGGTCCTTGAAGATCTGGGGGATCTCCTCCCGGTAATATTCGAACCCTTTCTCCACGTACGGCTGGGTTTCGGCCATCTCCCGGATGCGGTGGAGGAAATGGTCGAAGATGGCGGAGGGCCCCAGGAGTTCCTGGGCCGGCCGGTCGAGGAAGGTGGGGATTCCCCGTTCTACATCCCCCTTCAGCCGGTAATGGATGAAGTCCACGATTCCCCGGTGTTCCGAAAATAGGGGTTTGAGCCGGTCCAGCAGGGTGATGGTGGCGGGATGGACCGGGTAGAGCTTCATAAACCTCTTTTCATCGACCGGGAAGGAGGGAAAGTAGCTCCTCAGATTCTGAAAGATCTTCCGGATCTCTTCCTGGGCTCCCTGGCGGTGGCGGATCAGGCGGTGGGAGACCAGTTCTTCGATGTGGGCCCGGCCCAGGGTCAGCCGAACCGGGTAGCGGTCTTTGATTTTGTTGAAGGCATCCTGGCTGATTTCCCCCGTCTCCTCGATCCATTCCTGCAGCGAGGCCACGACCCAGAGGGGAAAAGAGGAGGCCTCCTCTCCCAGGTACTGGAGAAAGCGGATATCCTCCCGGTAGGCATGGGCGTCGGACTTGGAGCGCAGAAACTCGGAGAGTTCGTCCACCAGAAGGACCAGGCCGGAGAAACCCAGCCTGACCATGGCTTTGCGGATTTCTTCGAAGGTTTCCTTCCGTGACTCCTTCCCTTCGAAGGAACGGCCCATGCGGAGGGAGAGCTCCCGGAAGATCTCCTTCAGAAAGATGTCTTCGAGAAACTCCGTCCCCCGGTGCTGTATGAGGGAGATTTCCACGACGAGAAATTTCTTCGCCTCGAGGGGCCGGCGGAAATTCTCCAGGGACGGCTCCTGCTGGACAAGGGAAGCCCAGGATTCGGGCTGGCGGAGGAGCAGGCTGAGCATGCCCAGGAAATGGGATTTGCCCGACCCGAAATTCCCCTTCAAAAAGGCCCCCCGCCCTTCCGGCCCGGCCAGGGATTTCAGGACCATCCCCAGGCTCTTCGATACCTCGGCGGTGACCACGAAGGAGTCGAGGATCATCCGCCGGAGGTCCGCCCTCTCCAGGTCCTTCAGCTGAATGACCGTCTTGATCTCCGGAACCTCGACGAGGTCTCCGATCCGAATCACTTCCCCGCCTCCTTGGGCGCAAAATGCTAAAAACTTAATGGGACGCAGATAAACGCAGATGAACGCAGGTTATGAATAGTCAAAAAAACAAAATGACCATGCGACTACAGGACTAACCGAATAGACCATTTTGGAGTGCGGCGACGTGTCGCCGCTTTCAGAAGGCGCGACACGTCACGCCGGCCGGAGTGCGGACCAGCCCCCCGGCCCCGAAAAAGCGCCGTCCTGCCGGCGCACTCCCAAGTCACCTCCCGCCGGGGGAGGGGAGGCTTGGATTCGGAGCTGAATAGGATGATATCAGATCGAGAAAAAAACGGCCATACTTACGGAAGGTGATCTCCCCGACCCCTACGACCTCCAGCATCTCCCGGGGATTGGCGGGACGCCGGGTGGCCATCTCCCGCAAAGTCCGGTCATGGAAGATGGAGTAGGGGGGAAGGCCCTCCTTCCGGGCCAGTTGCATCCTCAATTTTCTTAAATCTTCGAAGAGGGTCTTATCGAATTCCTCTTCCAACGGTTTTTCTTCGGCTTTCCTCTGCGCTGGAGAAGGCGATAGGGGAAGAGTCTCCCGCTTGCGCATGGCTTCCCTTCCCTCGGGAGTCAGGACCAGAACGGGATAGCTCTTTTCCCCCAGGACGGTCTGCTCCTGCTTGATCAGGCCCAGCGCCGTCAGCTCCTGGACCCATTTCTCCACCTGCTCCTGGGTATAATCCGCGAGAAGCCCGTAGGTGGATAGGCGGTGGAGTCTGAACTTTTCCATGTTTTTGTCCCGGGAACCGGTCAGCATCTTCACCGCCACTCCCTGGCCGAAACGCCCCCCCAGGCGGGCCACTCCGCTCAGGATCTTCACTCCCAGGAGAGGGTCTTTCTCCTCCGCCCCCCTCGGACTCTCTCCGGAGCTTCGACAGACATCGCACCCGCCGCAATTTTCTTCCCGGTGGTACTCGCCGAAATATTCCAGGAGGAAAGCTCTGCGGCAGCGGTTCAAGGTCCCATAGGCCATGATCCGGTTCAGCTTCTCGAGCTCGTAGGCCTTGCGCAGGGCCAAACGCGGAAAGTCGATCTTCAAATCCTCGGGGTTCAGGCGCTGCAGCATGCGGAGCCCCCTCCCCCGGAAAGGCGGGATGTACGCCCCTTCGCCCTTCCCTTCCAGGTCGGCCATGATTCTCCGAAAGGTTTCCTTGGTGAGGCCGGCTTTGGCAATCATATCCTCCGGCAGGAACTGGACCCCTTCCTGGAGCTCTTCATCGGTATAATTGTCGCCCAAGGTCTTGAGGAATTGAGCCTTCCCCGAAAGTCTCTTGGGAATCGACTGCAGGATCGAAGCGGGGCTGAGCTTGAGATACAGTTCGGCCCGGTTTTCGTAGCGGTTCAGGCGGTGAACGGCCCCCGCCTCTTCCAGGATCCTCAGGCACGAAGACACGGCCATCTCCGGCGCCGCGGGCTGGAGCAGGCTGCCGATTTCCCGGTAGGTCAGCCAGACGGGGTCTTCGGTCCTCTCCAGGAGGATTTGATAAACCCCTAGGACGACATCCCTCGATGGGTAGCTGGCCTCGATGAAAAACTCCTGCAGGTCCCGGTCCGCGGGGGAGAAAAGGAGAAGGCAGTGAGCTGGGTCGCCGTCGCGCCCGGCGCGGCCGCATTCCTGGTAATAGGCCTCCACCGTTCCCGGCAGTTGATGGTGGATGACCGCGCGGATGTCCGAGCGGTCGATCCCCATGCCGAAGGCGTTGGTGGCCACGATGAGGTCGGCGCGGGCATCCAGGAAAGCCTCCTGGATGCGGTTCCGGTCTTCCTCTTCCATCCCGGCGTGATAACCGGAGGCGTCGATTCCGGCCCGGCGGAGATGGCCGACGAGCGACTCCACGCTCTTCCGGGTACCCGTGTAGACCAGGGCCCCGCCCTTGATGCTTTCCAAGCGGTCCGTCAGGAGGGCGATTTTTTCTTTGGAATGATTTACCTGGGCCACTTCGAAGAACAGGTTCTTCCGGTCAAAGCCGGTGACGAACTGGCGCGGTGAGCGGAGCCTCAACTGCTGAACAATGTCTTCCCGCACCCGCTCGGTGGCCGTGGCGGTAAGGGCGATGACCTGGGGCCGGCCCAGCAGGTCCAGGGCTTTTTGAATCCGGAGGTAGTCCGGCCGGAAGTCGTGGCCCCATTCGGAGATGCAGTGGGCTTCATCCACCGCCACCAGGGAGATCGGCTGCTTCTTGACGGCGCTCAGGAAAGGTCCGTGACGCAGGCGCTCCGGGGCGACGTAAACCATCTTATAATCCCCGGCGGCAAGCCTGCCTAAAACCTGCCTCCTGCTCCGCGAGGCTCATGAGGCTGTGGATGGAGGTTGCGGGAAGGTCCAGGACCCGCAGGGAATCGACCTGGTCTTTCATCAGGGCGATGAGGGGGGAGATGACCAGGCAGGTCCCGGGCAGGACCAGGGCCGGGAGCTGGTAGCAGATCGATTTGCCCGCCCCGGTGGGCATCACCGCCAGAACGTCCTCGCCGGAGAAGACCGCCTCCACGATCTCCTCCTGGCCGGGCCGGAACTCATGAAACCCGAAGACCCGTTCCATCAGTTGACGGGCCTGCAGAAGTTGATGGTCTATATCCGCTTGAATGGTTTCCAAGATTGAAATCCCTTAGGGGGAAAATAAATTCGAATATCGAAGCACGAAATTCGAAACAATTACAAATTTTCAAAATTCGAATGTTCTAAACAAATGCGGCTTCTTGCAGAAGCATTTCGACATTCGGATTTCGGCATTTCAGTTTCGGATTTCCTGAAAATGATTCGGGCGATTCCCCGGATGCCTGCAACTTCAGGACTGAAATTTGGGATCACGGCCTGTCCTCATTCCCTCATTACCCCTCTCCTTCTCCATCTTCTTCCGGATCCTCCGGATCGTCCCCAGAATCGGCTTCTGCTCCGGGTGCTCCCGGAGGATTTCTTCCAGAAGGTGGAGGAACTTTTTCATTTCCCCACGGGCGGAATAGATTTTCTCCAGGGTATTCCGCACCACATAATCGGCGGGGTCGCGGCGCAGCGCTTCTCCGAGGCAGCGAAGGGCCTCTTCATAATTCTTGTCGCGGTTATGGCAAAACCCTTCCTGCTTCAGGAAATACAGATTCCGGGGGTCCAGGGAGGATGCGACTCGGTATTCCGCGGCCGCTTCCCGGACCTGGCCCGCATCTTTGAGCTTCTGGGCCAGGAGCCCGTGCATCTGGGGATCATCCTTCTTCGAGTCCATGGACACGACCCGCTGCAGCTCCTTGACAACCTGATCCCTCGGGCCGCTCCCGGCTTCTCAGACCGGAGGATCTTTGCTGGACAAAGGAATCTTCGGGAGAAATTTCCTTCGCCCTCTCGAAAACCTCCAGCGCCTGGTCGAACCTCTTCATTTTGTACAGCACCAACCCCTTTTCTTTGAGGAAAGGAAAGTTCTTCGGCTTTACCACGAGAACTTTTTCCAGTTCCTCCAGGGCCTCGGCAAAACGCTTCATCTCCTTCAGGGCCCGGGCGGACCTGAGAACCAGGTAATCGCGGGGTTCGCGGGCGAAGGCCTGGCGGAAACACTCCAGCGCTTCCTGCGGGGAATTCTGCCTGAGAAAGAGGTCCCCCAGGACGGTTAAGGCCTGGGGATGCTGGGGGTCTTGGGAGAGAACTTCTTCGACCAGGATTCTGGCTTGAGCCAGACGATCCTGCCTCAGGCAAAGGTCGGCCAGGCTCATTTTGAGGAAGGGCTGATCGGGATTCTTTTTCAGCTCTCTCTGGATTTCCTCCTCCGCCTCGGCAAATCTTCGCTTTTCCTTGAGGCCCCGGATCCGATCGGCCAGAGAGAGGTACTCTTCTTCCCGTTCCATGAATCCCCCGGGTGGATGGTGAGGAAATTGTAATAAAATCAGGCGAATAATGCAAGAAATTCACAGTTGAAACCAGATGTTATTTCCCTCTCTCTGTGGAGACTGTGTCGTAATGGGGATAACACCGTCATTCCCGCGAAGCCTGTCCCTGCATGTATGTAAGCAGGGAGCGGGAATCCAGGTCCTTGAAATTGTTATTGTCTCCAACTGACTGGATGCCCGCCTCCGCGGGCATGACAAGTTATGACATAGTCTCGCGCGGGAGAAGGGCAGGGTGAGTAGGGTGGATTGGCAGTCTTTGGGCTATAGGGCTGTTATTTCGCCTGAATCCGTGTAAGGAATAAGCTGGCCATTGGACTTTTTCTTCCAGGCAGGCTCTCCATGGGCGGCTTTGAAAACCAGCTGCTCCCGGGGGAATTTCAAGGCCACCCGGGTGAGGATTCTTTTCTCTTCCGGGCTCAAGGGCTCATCGCTTGATGGGTCCGCCTTGATGATGTCTTCGATCAGCTCTCGATAATTATTGAGCTGAGGGCCTAAGGGAAGTGCGGCATAAGTCGCTCCGGTCATGCTTTGCCCGGTTTCCCGGTGAGCGATCATGTCGGCATACCAAAGATATTTAGCGGCAAATAGCATTTTATCATTCTTCTTCAGCAGCTTCTTTCCAAGGGCCTTTTCCAATTCCACGAAGACTAATTTTATTCGCGGGAGAGAGAAGCTACGGTTTCCCGTGCAGGAATCCCCCGTGTTTTGCCCATGCAAGGCCGAACGCAGAGCCTGGTCCATGGACTTGCTTTGAATGCCGGCTCCTTCCCACCGCTTGATGCTGGCGATTCCCACGCTCATTTTTTTTGCCAGGTCATCCTGGGTCAGGTTCAATTTCTTGCGTCCTTCAACGATCTCCTTGCCCGTCAGCAGACCAACCGACTTCCGGTAAGTATCGGAAATGGATTTCTGAATGGCCGCAGCTTGCTCAACCGTCCCCGCTTCTTCTCCGCATTCCGGGCAAACGTACTGTTCCACCGGGATCGACAACTGGACGTCCCGAAAGCAAACCTTTTCCTCTGATTTTTTTATTTTCATTTCCTTGTGTCCATGAGGACAATTCATCCCCGTCTCCCGCATATTACCTTCCTTTAGGATCGACGCGATCCGAGTGGATAGAGATGAGCCATAAGCGGTTTTCTTCAAAGGAAACTTCAAGTAGGTCATGCATCCCAATCTCTTGCTTTCCCACCGAAAGGCAAAAAGCTCGCTTCGGAAAATTTCTTCCTCGTAAGAACGCTGGGGCGGATATGTTCCAGCATAATGCCCCGGCCTGATCTCATTTAGCAAATCAATCAAGAGAGGATTTAACTCCTCCATCAGGATTCCCAGCCCGAGAGCATCAAGGGTAACGACCTTGGGTTTTAAGATCGAAAAATTGTTGTTGGATATCGCTTCTTTGGCCAGCTTTATCTTGCGATGAATTTCGGAATAAGAAGGTCTTTTCATTTTATTATGGTATCAATTGATACCTTTTGTCAAGTTGTAATTGATACTCGGTTTCCCTGTTTTTTTGAGACAGGCGGACTCGCGATGTCACGTTCCGCCTTGATCCTGGCCAAAAGGCTGGAGGCGGGTTCGTAGGAACGGCCTTCGCGGCGGGCAAGCTCGGCTTCGGTGGGGACCAATTCGCCGCGGAAGGCCTTGGCGAGGATGGCATTGGTTAGTCCTTCGGCACTCTTTGAAGCAGACACCAGACGTTTTGCGACAATTTGGACAAGGCAGCTTCGGCTGATAGAAGATTGATGACCGAATGGTACCTGGCGGACCGTTTGGAGTCTTTATCGTTTTTTCGTCCCGGCATATCTGGTTCCCATGGAATTGGATAGCCGTTGGATTATAAAAAGCATCATTGGAGCCATAAAAAGCCGAAAGCCGCCCCCATAATATAAAAATAATCTTTCGAAAGCAAGCCGATTGGGGAATTCGGGATGTGGTTCATCCTTGACAGTTTGCAGGGTCAAGATTCATAATCTCTTCAAGTTCTTAAGTTCTTTGGGAATTCTGGAGAATACCAATGCGCGTCGCGCTGATTGCCCCGGCGCCGGCATCTTACATTTGGAGAAAGAAGCGGGCGGCGTTCACGCTGCCGCCCATGGCCTTGCCTCTTCTGGCGGCGGTCACCCCGCCGGGGGTGGAGGTCCGACTGGTTGACGAGGCGGTGGAGGACGTGGACCTCAACCTGGAAGCCGACCTGGTTGGGCTTTCCGTCATGACGGCCACCGCCCCCCGGGCTTACCAACTGGGGGACCATTTCCGGTCCCGGGGGATCAAAGTGGTGATGGGAGGGATTCACCCCTCAAGCCTCCCGGAAGAGGCCCTCCTGCACAGCGACGCGGTGGTCATCGGGGAAGGAGAAAACCACTGGGCCCAGATTTTAAAGGATGCAGGACAGAGAAGCTTGAAGGGGAGCTACGAAAATTCATCCTCCCTTTCCCTGGACCGGCTGCCCGTTCCGCGGTGGGATCTTCTCCCCACTCAAAGGTACTTTGTTCCCCGGACGGTCCAAGTCTCCCGCGGCTGTCCCATGGCCTGTTCCTTCTGTTCGGTGAGTTCCTTTTTCGGGCGTTCCTACCGGCACCGCCCCGTCTCCCGGGTGATTGAAGAGATCAAGGCCCACAAGAAAAAGCTTCTGATTTTCGCGGATGACAACATCGCCGGTAATCCGGATTCAGCCAAAGAACTCTTTGCCGCCATGATTCCCCTGAAGAAGAAATGGGTCTCCCAGTGCTCCCTGTCCATCGCCGACGACCCGGAGCTTCTGGACCTGGCGGCCCGCAGCGGTTGCATCGGCTTGCTCATCGGGTTTGAATCGATCTCCCCCGAGGTCTTAAAATCCATCGGCAAACGGGTCAATCTCCACCGGCAATATCAGGAGGCCATCCGAAAGATTCACGCCCGGGGCATTCACATCCAGGGTTCTTTCATCTTCGGATTCGATGAGGATACTCCGGAGAGCATCCCGGCCACGGTCCGGTTTGTGAAGGAGAACCGGCTCACCGGGGTGAACTACTGCCGGCTCACCCCTTTCCCCGGAACCACCCTTTATGCCGATTTAGAAAAACAAGGAAGGATCATCGACCGGGACTGGGCTAAATACGACCGACAAAATGTAGTTTTTCAGCCCCGCAATTTTACCCCCCGGGAGCTCCAGGAAAAGATCTTCTGGGCCTATAGCCAGACCTATAACCTGCGCTCCCTCTGGCAGCGCCGCCCCTTTTCTTTCCAGCATTTCAGCCTCTATCTGGTCCTGAATTTCGGGTACATGAAAGGACTAAAACGGATGGAGAGGAAATTGATGGGAAGGCAGGAAAGCGGAATTCGGAATGCGGAATGCGGAATTCGGGACGCTGCGAGGGGTGATGGGGCAATGGGAAAAAATGATAGGGAGATGAAATGCTAGGAGGCAGAACGCAGACAGCCGACCGCCGATTTATGACCGCGACCGGGGACCGTAGACCGGTGACGCGGGAGAACGGCTTCACGGTCGTAAGTTTTTCTTCACGTAGGCTTGTCCGATCTTGAGGTAGAGTTTTTCCTTCTTCGGCTTAAGGATAATGCTAAACGCGAAACTCGGAACCCGAAAGGAGGAGCCCAATGGCCCAGAAGGCCGGGCTCCATTCCCGGCTTTTCTGCCTTCTCAGAGTCACAACCTTATCCTCACCGCTTTCCGGCCTTCAGGATTTTCTTTTCCGAAAAGATTGGAGTTCTCGGGTTTCCGGTGTTGGGGCAATAGGTCACTTCCCCGGAGCGGTCGGCCACCACCAGGTCGTTCATTCCTCTCCCCTTGCTCAACACCTGGGGAATGGCACCCGGACCCAGCTTGAGGGGAAGCTTGTCCCCCTCGTTGTTGAACTGGGGCTCGTGGTTGGTTCCCTGGTTGAGGAAAACGATGATCTCTCCGTTGTCATTCCCGATCACCAAATCCTTCTTGCCGTCCCCGTTCCAATCCACCACGTCGGGGGAGGAATCCGACCCCACGTCCAGGCTTCCATTGTTGAGCTTGAAGTGCTTCCCGAAGGCCGGCTGCTGATTCGTCCCTTCGTTGAGGTAGAGGAAGATCTCCCCGCTCCCGTTTCCCATCACCAGGTCTTTCTTCCCGTCCTCGTTCCAGTCGGCCACGCAGGGAGAGGCACGGCTTCCTGTGTCCACGTCTTTCCCCCCTGCCTTCACCATCACCCCGGAGGCAAAGGTTCCGTCTCCCTGGTTCAAGAAGAGATGGAGGTACCCCCCGCCGTTTCCCACCAGGAGGTCTATCTTCCCATCCTCATTCCAGTCCACGAGGTAAGGGTAGGACGGCCCCCTGACCTTGATCTCCTTCCCTCCGGCTCTCAGCTTGGTCCCGGCGTCGTACCGGGGTGAATCCTTGCTCCCGATGTTTATGAAGACCCAAACGTATCCGTCCCGGTCCCCCAGGAGAAGGTCATGCATGCCGGCCCATTCCACCAGGATTTTGTGTCCCGTGATTCTTCCCGGAATCGTCGGCTGCATTTGGGGGGACGGAACCACCGGAGCAGCCGGGGAGGGCGGCGCCGGGGCAGGCGCGACCGCAGGGGGCGGCACGGGCGTTACGGCCATTCTCTCTCCCAAAGCCTGCTTGGCCAGGTTGCCGGCGGCGATGGAGATTCCCGGTTCCTGCAGGACGATCTCGGCCCAGGAAGCTTCCCTTTCCACGGTCTGGACCACCATCTCTCCGATCCGAATGTCTTCTCCGGCCAGCATCTTGCCGGTCACCGGATGACGCACCGGAGCCCCCTTGCGCAGGGCGAAAAATCTCATCCCCGGTTCCACCCCGTTGACCCGCCCCAGGTCGATCATGGCCCGCTTCCCGCTGACCATGACCACGTAGCCTTCCAGGGGGAATTCCTTCTTGAAGGAATCGGCCAGGGAGTCCATCAACCTCTCGACCCCATCCAGGCCCACTCCCCGGATTCTTTCCGCCTTGATGATCGAGCCGTCCTGCACGTTGATCAGGCGGGCGTTTACGTCGTAGGTGTTTCCGATCTGGATGACCGATCCGGAGACGATGACCTTGACTCCCAGCAGTTCCCCCACCTTGGCCGCGGTCTCCTGGTTGATCACCCCGCTGATCCCCAGCTGCTGCTCCTTCAGAATCTTCTGCAGCTGGGACCGCTCCACCACCTCGAACCGCCCCGTGTTGGCCAGGGAGGTGATCAGCCATTCAGCGACGATCTCTCCGATCTGCTTCCCCTGGAATTCCTGGAAGGCCTTCTGCTCGAAGTCGATCACCGCCACCCGGGTTTTCGAAGCAGCCCGGGATTCCGCGGGGAACAGACCGGGAAAGAACAGGCCCAGCAGAAGGATAAGGGCCACGGCTCCAATTCTTCTCTTCGCTTGCATAGGATCCCTCCTGGATGGGGAAGCTATTTCATGAGCTTCAGGTAACCCTGAAGGACGACCATACAAATGTAGAAGGTATCGATCACCGGGCGGAAGTTGCTCCGGGGAGCGTTTCCGTTCAAATGGTAGATGTTCTTTACCGGAATGCTGCTCAGGCGAATTCCCCGCCGCGCGGCGCGCAGTAGGACTTCGGTTTCGGTCTGAAAATGAGAGGTAGTCAAAGGAATCGACCGGAGGGTTTCCGCGGGATAGAGGCGAAAGCCGCACTGGGTATCCTCCAGGTACTGGCCCAGGGCTTTGGAGATAAAGTAGGCCGCGGTTCGGTTGGAGTAGTAACGCTGGGTGGGAAAGTGGTCGGCCTGGGCCATGCGCGATCCGATCAGAATGGCCCGGGAGTCTCGTTCGTGGGCCGTCAAAAAGTTGGGGATGTCCGCCGGGTCATGCTGCCCGTCGGCATCCAGAGTGAGGATGGCTTTGCATCCGTTGCTCATGGCGAGGTGAAATCCCTGTCGAAGGGCATACCCCTTTCCCCGGTTGGAAGGGATGGAGACAACTTCCGTGTTGCGGCTGCGGGCCACATCCTCCGTGCGGTCCGTGGACCCATCGTTCACCACGATCACCCGGGGAATATATTCCTTTGTTCTTTCAATTACTTTTCCTACTGAACGCTCGGCATTGTAAGCAGGTATGATCGCGCAGACGGGGTTTCGCTCCACAATCTCTCCCTTGAATCTTGACAATCCCGACTCAAGCTGATAAAGGTCACAACAGCCAGGCCCACTTGAAGACCTTAACACTCTAATATTTTTACCAAATATGCCTTATAATTAGCAATAACAAAATATGAAACAGCTCAGCCAAAAAACGGCGATCTATTCCTTTTTCGACTCCTAAATCTCTGTGCTCTCTGTGACCTCTGTGGCTGATTAATTTTCAAAATATGAACTCCATGCGAACGCGTATATTTTCCAGGATCGCCCGATTTTCTTTCTCTCATCGCCGCTGCCTGATTCTGGGAGCTTTGATTCTGGGAGCCATGGCCGGGTTCCTGATCACCCGCCTTCAATTTCAGAGCGACGTGCTCAATCTCCTCCCGGAAAAAGCCCCCCGGACGCAGGCTTTCGTCAAGTTCCTCAAAGATTTCGGGTCCGGAGACTCCCTGTTTATCGTTCTGGAGCGCAAGAGCGGGGAAGAAGTGGAATCCCTCATCCCCTTTGCCGAAGTCCTGGTTGACCGCCTGATGGCCACGGGGGAATTTACCGAGATTATCGGACGCATGGAACCGGAGGTGAAGGAGAAAATGGCCCTTCACTTTCTCCGCAGGGCCCTCCTCTATTTGCCGGAAGAAGATCTGAAGATGGTGGAATCCAAACTCTCGGACCGGGGGATCGAAGAACAAATCCGGCTCCTGAAAGCCAAACTCTCTTCCCTGTTCACCTCTCCCCTGGCGGCCTACGATCCGCTCGAACTTCTCCCCCTGTTCCAAAAAAACCTTCCCCTCCCGCCTTCCCTTGGAGACTCCGATTCTCAAGGTTACCTGATTTCCGCCGACCGGAAGATGATGCTCCTGATCGCCAAACCCAAAGGGTCGGCCCCGGATGTGGATTACGACGAGAGGCTGGTAAAAAGAGTCCACGAAGCGGAAGCCCTTGCCCGCCAGGACTTCGCCCCGAAACGGGGCGACGACGCCGCCGGCCTGATGAGTGATCTCCGGCTGGGTCTGACGGGCGGTTTCATTCATGCCCTGGAAGACAGCCGGATGATCAAGAGAGAACTGGTATGGAACTTTTCTATTTCCCTGGCCGGGGTTCTGGTTCTCATCTTGGTAGCATTCAAAAGCGGGGTTTCCCTCCTCTATGCTTTCTTCCCCCTCCTGATCAGCCCCCTCCTGACCCTGGGTCTCTTTTCTCCCTTCCTGGGCCGGTTGAGTGAATCCACGGGAGCCTTTTCGGCCATCATCCTGGGCCTTTCCATCGACTTCATCATCCTTCTGTACAGCCGTTACCTGGAAGAGAAAAACATGGGGACGGACGTCTCCGGTGCCCTGGCCAAGAGCCTGACTGCCGTGGGCCCGGGAATTTTCACCGGGGCCGTTACCACAACGGCGGCTTATTATGCCCTGTTCCTATCCGACTTCCGGGGCGTAAGAGACCTGGGCCTCCTCACCGGGACGGGGATTCTGATCAGCCTGGCCTGTGCCCTCTTTCTCTTTCCCGCCCTGGTGGCCTGGAGGGAGGGCAAAAAGCCGGAATCCGGAAACCGGAAGATCCCCCCTGCCTCCTGGGGGCTGGAGCGGCTGAGCTCCCTTTCCCTGAGAATTCCTCTCGCCCTTTTCCTCCTCTGCGGAACTTTCACCCTGATTTCTATCTTTGGGGCCTTTCATGTGGACCTGGACAATGATCCCCGCCGGCTCCGCCCGGCGAACCATCCTTCTCTGTCCCTGGAGATGCAGGTCCAGGAGAAGATGGGGGAAGGGTTGGAGACCCTGGTTCTGCTCACCAAAACCCGGAAACCGGAAGAGGCCCTGGAAATTCAGGAGGCCTGGGCGCAACGTCTCAAGAAAGGGATGTCTTCCGGCCTGCCCATTTCCCGTTTCGAGAATCTGTCCTCCTTCATTCCCCCTCTGTCCCGGCAAAAGGAAAACCTGGAGTGGATGGAGAATCGGGGGAAGGAGGCCTTCGATCCCCGCCGGGTGGAGAGAACGCTCCGGGAAAGTCTCCGGAAAGAAGGGCTCCGGGCGGAGTCCTTCGAACCGGGGCTGAAGGCCTTGCGGGAAATGCTTTCCCACCGGGAATTGCTGACCTGGGAACAGGTGGAAGGTTCTCCCTTAAAAAAAATCGGCGACCGCTTTCTGAAAAGGGCGGGGGATTCCTATCTTTCCGTGGCTTACGTTCACCTCCAGCCGGGTTTCTGGGGGCATGCCCAGGCAAAGGATTTCCTGAGCGCACTGGGGGGATCGAACCCCGCTATTTCTATAACCAGCTCCAAGCTGGTCCAAATGGAGCTCGAAGAGTTGATGACCCGGGAATCCTGGAGGATCCTGCTCCTGGCATTGGCCGCCGTTTCCCTGCTCATCTATTTTGATTTTCGGTCCTGGACGTTGACCTTCATAAGTCTCCTCCCGGTGGTCCTGGCTTCTCTCTGGACATTGGGCATCATGGGGATTTTGGGAATCCACCTGAATTTTATGAACCTGGTGGTCTTCACCATGGTCCTGGGCATCGGCGTGGACTACGGGGTCCATGTTCTGCACCGCGGGCTGCAGAGTCCTTTGGGGCAACTGGAACAAGAATTGCGTAAGGTCAGCGGGGCGGTTGTCCTGGCGGCCCTTACGACTCTGGTCGGTTTCGGGTCCCTGGTCTTTTCCGCCTATCCCGGCCTTCAGTCCATGGGAGTGGTAGCGCTCATGGGGGTCGGTTTCAGTCTTCTATTGGCCCTGACATTGGTTCCGGTTATTTTCCATAAATGGCTGGGGAAGAGGCAGTCCCTCTGAATGATTCAAAGGAAAAAGACTCAACCGCAGAGAGCGCAGAGAATTAAAAGGAAGGAATCATGGAATAGTGGAACAATGGAATAATGGATGGACAAAGATTTTTTCTTTTGCTATTCGGCTTAATCATTATTCCAACATTCCAGCATTCCAATTTTTTTAGGCTGTGCCCTCTGTGGTAAAAGTCTTTAGGAGTTCGGGTGGATCCGAAGGAACTTTATAACCGACAGTGGGAAGCCCTGAGACGAGACCCGCGCGGGTTCGAGGTGTTTCAGGAACCCCTCTTTGAAAGCGGGGAGCATCCCCAGAATTTTATCGATCATCAATGCGCCTTTGCCGCCTTTCACATTCGAAGGGTGGACCCCCTGAAGATCTTGGACGTGGGTTCGTACCGGCATTTTATCCTGGGGTTGCTCGCCCATTCCCCGGTCACCACCATCGATGTCCGTCCCCGAAAACCTGTCGTGGAGAATGAAACGATCGTCACCTGTGACGCCAAAAGGCTCACCCTGCCCGACGATTCTTTTGACCTGGTTGTCTCCCTCTGCGCCCTGGAGCATTTCGGCCTGGGAAGGTACGGGGATGAGTTTGACCCCGGCGCCGACCGGGAAGCCTTTTCCGAGATGGTCCGGGTTTTGCGACCGGGGGGAAGCCTGATCTTCACCACCACCATCACCCGCGCCGCGCCTTCCATCGCCTTCAATGCCCACCGGATTTACAGCCACCCCATGCTGCAATCCTTCTGCGTCGGTCTGACCTGCGTGGAGGAGAAGTTCTACAGCCATGAAAAGAAGGGGTTCTGTTCTTTCAAAGAAGTTACTGACAAACCCCGGTGGTGGGATGTATACTGCGGATGCTGGGAAAAAGCATAGAGCGGAGAGCGAAGAGCAAAGAGCAATGGTCATTGGTCATTGATCAATGATCAATGGACAGTGACCAATGATCAATGAATATGGACGACTGACCCCTGGCTACTGACCATTTTATGACCATGATATCCAAGGCGGACATTGAAGCCGCTTATCGGAATATACAGAAGGATACCGTTTGTACCCCCCTGGTTTATTCGCAAAAGCTCAGCCACCTCTGCGGGTGCCAGGTCCTCCTCAAGCTGGAGAATTTCCAGTTGACGGGCTCTTTCAAGGAACGGGGGGCCCTGAACAAGCTGCTGAGCCTGTCTCCCGAACAAAAAGGGAAAGGGGTCGTGGCCGCCTCCGCCGGGAACCACGCCCAGGCCGTGGCCTACCACTGCCGGCGGCTGGGAATTCGGTCCAAGATCGTCATGCCCGTGGGAACTCCGCTCGTCAAAGTGGTTTCCACTCAAGGCTATGGGGCCGAAGTGATTCTCCACGGGGAGATGGTGGATGATGCCGGTGAGCTGGCCCTCCAGATTTCCAAGGACGAGGGTTTGACTTTCATTCACCCCTTTGCCGACCCCTTGGTCATAGCCGGCCAGGGAACGATCGGCATCGAAATTCTGCAAGATGAAATGGCCAAGGACCTGGCCGCGGTGCTCTGCCCGATCGGGGGCGGGGGTTTGATCTCCGGGATCGCCGCCTACCTGAAGGAAATCAACCCGGCGGTTCGGGTCATCGGGGTGGAAGCGTACGCCTGCCCCTCCATGAAGGCCTCCCTCCTGGAAGGCCATCCGGTCAAGCTGGAGAAGACCTCCTCCCTGGCCGACGGAATCGCCATCAAGATGGTGGGGCAGATCAACTTCGACATGGTCCAGAAGTATGTGGATGAAGTGGTCACGGTGGAAGAAAACGAGATTGCCAACGCCGTTCTCCTGCTTTTGGAGATGGAAAAGATCGTGGCCGAAGGGGCCGGCGCCGTTCCCCTGGCGGCCCTCCTGAATCGAAAGGTCCCCCTGGAAGGCCGGAAGGTCCTGCTCATCATCTCCGGGGGGAATATCGACGTCAACATCCTGGGCAAGATTATTACCCGGGGCCTGGCCATGGAAGGCCGGATCACCCAGATGACCGTCCGTCTTAAGGATCTGCCCGGAACTCTAACCTCGGCCCTGGAGGTCATCAAAGGGCTGCAGGCCAACATTCTGGAGATCGCCCATCATCGTTTCGACTCCCTGGCCCCCTTCGGATATGTAGACGTTTCCATCACCCTGGAGACCAAGGGGCATGACCACATTCATGAGATCCAGGGGGCCTTGCAGCGGGCCGGGTTCCTTTGTGAAGACCAGTGCAGATTCTAATGAATGCGGAATTCGGAATGCGGATTGCGGAATCAAAAGCGCAGAAGGGACAGGAAAACAGAGACTCCACGGTCCTGATCGGCTCCTTTTCAAGTGGCGAGTAGGGGCCGACCGGCCGGTCCTCCTCACCGCCATGGAGAAGGGATCGGAAGACAACAAAGAAAGGAGGAAGAGATGAAGGCGATCGACTCCCATGTTCACCCGGGCACCAAAGAAGACACCATCGATTGTGGCGGCAAGTACATCGAGCATGCTCTTCGCTACTTCGGCCAAAAGGTTGAATTTTTAACCGAAGAAGCCCTGGCGGAAAGGTACCAGTCCCTGGATATTATGGGCGTTCTTCTCGGCTGGGATGCGGAAACCAACACGGGGTTGAAGCGGCTCTCCAATGAATACATCGCCCGGCTGGTTCAAAAATATCCGAAGACCTTTATCGGCTTTGCCGGAGTGGATCCCTGGAAGGGCCAGGTAGCCATCGAGGAGGTGGAAATCGCGATTCAAGACCTCGGTCTGCGGGGAGTAAAGTTTCAGCAGGCGGCGCAGGCTTTTTACCCGAGCGATAAACGCTTCTACCCCCTCTGGGAGAAGATCGCCGAGCTGAAGGTTCCGGTTCTCTTTCACATGGGCAATACCGGTTATGGCGCAGGTGTGCCGGGAGGGGACGGCATCCGTTTAAAATACTGCCGGCCCATCCCCTACATTGATGACCTGGCCGCGGATTTCCCCGAGCTGACCATCATCGGGGCCCATCCCGCATGGCCCTGGCAGGAGGAGATGCTGGCCGTGGCCATGCACAAAGGCAATGTTTACATGGACCTTTCCGGGTGGTCCCCCAAATACTTCCCTGCTTCGCTGGTCCAATACGCCAACACTTTTTTGCAGGACAAGTGCCTCTTCGGGTCTGACCACCCGTACCTGACCCCGCAGCGATGGCTCTCGGATTTTGAGAAGCTTCAGCTGAAGCCCGAGGTCAAAGAGAAGATCCTTCTGAAAAACGCCCGGAAGCTTTTCGGGATTTAAACAAGACGCAGATGAACACAGATTAAAATTTCAATAAAGAACGGTAATGGGACACGGATGAACACGGATAAACGCGGATAAAAGAGAAATTTAAATTTTAGGCAATTTAGGCATTTCGAACTTTAGGCACTTTTCTTTGTTCATCTGTGTCCCATTGAATTCATGGGAGTT
Source organism: uncultured delta proteobacterium (assembly GCA_963802665.1). Taxonomy (GTDB): domain Bacteria; phylum Desulfobacterota; class SM23-61; order SM23-61; family SM23-61; genus SM23-61. The sequence goes on from CAWDJO010000020.1 coordinate 208,861, forward strand.
GGGACAGGAATTCTTTGACCTGGTATTCCCATTCCTGGGTCACCAGGTTGACTTTGGTTTTTCCATCTTCCGACGCAGACCGTGGCGTTCACATACCCGCCGCCCCCGAAAAGGATATGCAGGAGGGGTTCTCTTCAGTCACCTCCAGGCCCTGCCCCCCTTTCCCGAAATACTTCTTCAGCCTTTTCATGACCTCATCGGTCGATAGCTTGGTACTTCTCTCCAAGTTGATCATGGTACCCTCCCGCAAGAAAACAGGGATCCAATCGTTTGCGGATTCAAGAATGATGGAATACCCACCCTTCCGAATCCTTCCCTTCATCCCCCCCGCGCTTATTTTTCTCCCAGGGGCCGTTTGAAATACAATTTTTGGACCCGCCCCGATTGATCGGCGACCAAACCCACAATTCCCATCCCTGCTTGCCGAGATCGTTCAGCCTTTCTTTATGGGTGGGCGGATGAAGAGTGGAAGTTTCTTTTTCTGCATCCGTAAAATAAAGGTACTCCCATTTGGTCATCGTAACCCTCCTCGCAAATAAACCTCTATTGTTTTAGATGCTAGAAATTCCGATCCTGACCCCTGATTCCTGGTTCCTGATTCCTGATTCCTTCTTCTTTTCGCCTTTTCCTGCCCCCTACCCCCTGTCTTATTTAGGCCTTTTCCAGAACGGCCCGGTCTTGCCGATTTCCTTCATCGTCTGGACCAGCTCCATTCCATACTCACGGACGTGCGAGACCCATCCGGGTTCGAGTCTTTTGCGGAAATAGCTGCCGGAGAAAAGCTTGACCAGAGCAGGCAGCGAGAGGATCCCTTCCTCGGTAGCCGGGTCGAACCGCGCCCAGTTGCGGATGTGCTCTTCCGACCGGAAGAGGTTCATGGTGCTTCAGGCATAGGGAATGTTTTCCGCCCACCTCCAGAATGGAACCGCTACGTATCCCATTAGCCCGCCGGGTTCAGCCCGCAGGATCTGTCCGTCCTTAATTTCCACGCGAATGGGGAGTCCGCAATCCAGACACGGAGCATCGATCTGGACTACTTTTCCGGGGAATAGCCAGCAAACTGCCAGCGATTCAAACCCTCACTGCCCAAACCATTTCTGCTGTCCATCCACGGTGATCCGGTACTGGGTGGGGAGATTATTGAACGGGGCAAAGGAGGTGATGTAATCCGTCCCCGGAAAGAGCCAGCCCGGAACTCCCGCGGCAAAAAGCTCCCGCAGAAGCCCTCGCCCCTCCTCCACGGGGATTCCCATCTCCGAGGCGATCTCCGTGTAGTACGGGGCCTGCCCCGTGTCAATCATCCGCTTCAGGATGAGCTGGAACACTCGGTCCAGAATTTTCAGGTCTGCCATTTTGCCTCCTTTCTAAGTGCCGTAAGTCGTAAGTCATGAGTCGTAAGTAGCAGATTGTCCGTTTTACGTTTCCCATTGCCCGTCTCTTTTTTCGCCGGCGTGTCGCGTTTTTCGTGTGTTCACATAATTCTCGAGTCGTCTTACCAGGCTGGCGCTATGAGCTATGAGCTATCAGCTATCAGTTTTCCGCCGTCCGCCCTTCCCTGCCCCCTGCACTCTATCATTACTCCTTGTTCAGTTCCACCGCCTTCTGAAACGCCTTTTCCATGTCCGGCAGCCGGGTGATCTCCGGAACGACCTGGATGTAGCGGATGATCCCCTTTTTATCCACCAGCACGATGGAGCGGGCCAGGAGCATGGTCTTCTCGGTCAGGAGTCCCGTGCCCTTGCCGAATTCTCCCTCCTTGTAATCCGACAAATATTGCAGGTTGGTCAGCTTGGCTTCCTTGGCGAAGCGCTTCTGGGCAAAAGGGGTGTCCCGGCTGATGGTGATCCTCCGGATCTCTTTGGGCAGCTTTTCCCCCTCTTCCCCCAGGTAATGGGTCTGCTCCTCACAGACCGGGGTGTCGATAGAAGGAACAATGCTGAGGAAAAGGACCACCCCTTTCTCTTTCGAAAGGTCCACGTCCTTCATGGTCATGGCGTCCACCAGGTTCACCGGGGGCAAAGGCTTCCCGGTAGAAATGGGCGTACCCAGGAGCTGAAAGCGGGCTTCCCCCCGGGTTACCGAAGTTCCCGGGTCAACGGATTTGGTTTCCACGGGTATTTTCGCCTTAAACCCTGCGCACCCACAGCCAAGGGCCAGAAAAACCATGGGGAAAATCCAAAAAGACTTCAAATTCCCGCCAACCATTTTTCCTCCTTTCTCAATCTTTGGCAAATTTCAAATGCTATATAAACCGCCCGAGAAGAAGAAACCGCTCACCCCTTTCCCCCGGCGGTTGGGGAGTATTAAGAAGGGATATGCCCCTTATGATGGCAAGCAATATGACTTTCCTTCCGGGACCCTGGAATCATTCGCCATTGGGAATAGGCCAGCTCCTTGGTTCTCAACTAATTTGGAGATGATCCAAAAATTATAAGGAGTTGATTTTACTGCGAGGGTATTTATATTATAAAAGATGAAGAATTCAAAAAAAACATTTTTATTCGCTCTCCTGAAAGGGAAAAAAGACAGCTCTGCTGATCACCGCAGAACCTGGATAGAAATCATTTACGGAGGGAAATCCCATGAATAGAAAATTTTTCGCGGGGGTAGTGGCCCTGTTTCTATTTACCGGGTGCTCTGCTTGTGAAAGCCTGGAAGTAAAGGAGCTGAAATACGGGAAAGCGCCTCCGGTTATAGAACAATCATTCGCCTCCAAGGCCATGAAAAAGGGGGATACCTGGAGAATGTACCTGAGAGCTTCCGACCCCGACGGCGACATGAAAACCATCATTGCTTATTTCGAAAGAGGGGCCGGCGGGGGTACCACGGCCGTTTCCCACACCCGAATCAAGGAAAATGACCGCCAGGAAATGAACGGTTATTTATACTGGTACCCGGGCCCTGACGTGGATGGTTTTCCCGAAATGGCGATGACCATTCAAATTGAGGATATGGCCGGGCATTTCAGCAAACCCGTTTCTTTGCCCTTGAGAATACAACTTTCGGGCTCCCAGGAGTTACCCCCTGAGGGCGCATTCCAGGAGAAAGAACTGGGGCCGGTCATGATTACCCTTCGACCGGTGGGCGCGAATGCCGGCCCCTGAAGCAGGTTGAACCGGAGGGAAGCAAAGACAGGGACGGTGTTTACGTGCTGGAAATTGACGGCTCCAAATATTCCGGAAGCGGGACTCTCCTGCGCTATTCCGTAGCCTTAGCCACCTTGCTGTCCAGCCCTCTCCATATGACCCATATCCGGGCGAATCGAGAAAAACCCGGGTTACGCCCCCAACACCTTCAGGCTTTGCGGGCCTGTTCTTCCCTATCCGGCGGGGAAATCCAAGGGGCCGAAGTTGGATCGGCCGAAATTCACTATCAACCGGGCAAATTCCTGAGCCACGGGGATTTTCGATGGGACATCGGAACCGCCGGCTCGACCACCATGCTGGCCTTCACGCTGATTCCCCTGGCCCTTTTCGCGAAAGGCCCTTCTCGTTTTACCCTGACCGGAGGACTTTTTCAGGACTCTGCCCCCAGCGCCTTTCACATGCAAAAAGTACTCCTCCCCATTCTGCGGAGAATGGGGGCGGAGGTACGCATCGAAATCCTGCGGCCGGGGTATCCCCCCAGGGGGCAAGGATCCCTTCAGGTGGAAACGAACCCCCTGAGTGGATCCCTCACCCCCCTGCATCTGACCGAGCAGGGAAGGGTGAAGGCAATCCAGGGGGTTTCCCTTGCTTCCCACCTGGAGGAGGGAAAAGTAAGTGCAAGGATGGCCGATGAGAGCCGGCGGCTGCTGGATAAACATGGATACCGGCCCATCATCACCACCATCGATGATCAGCATGCCGCCCAGAAAGGAGCGGCCTTGTGCCTTTGGGCGGAGACCGGCACGGGTTGCCTGCTGGGCGCGGACCAGGCCGGCGCCCCCGGTAGGCGGTCGGAGTCGATTGCTCAATTCGTGGTCTCTTCCCTCCTCGAGGATCTGGCAACCCAGGCCACCACCGACCGCCACCTGGCGGACCAATTGATTCTCTTTGCCGCCCTGGCCAAAGGGACCACCCGGTACCTGATTCCCCGGATGACCGACCATGTCCGATCCAATCTCTGGCTGGTGGAGGAGATTCTGGGAGTGAAAACGGAGTTGAAAGGGAATATACTGACCATTGAAGGGATCGGGTTTCAAAGAGCGCCTTAAAGAGGGGATCCATCGGAGAATCGCATGGCCAAGGGAATAAAAATCCGGGGAATTTACACGACCGCCTTCACCAGGCTCCTTGTGGATTCAGGGTACCGGATCGCCGATCCTTCCCCTGAAATCCGGCAGCGTTTTGAACTGGGTCCGACACCCAAGGCCCCTGACATTCTGATAAAAGACCGGGAAGACCATCAGGGGGTTGACCTCATCGGGGAAGCGGACGGAATCAGCGGGTTGTTGAAGACGATTCAGGAAACGCTCATAGACGCAGTCCTCATGAGTTTTGAGCCCCTGGGTGAAGGAGAAGCCGAACTCATCGATGAGCTGGAAGCTTCCCGGGAACTCTCCCATGCCCGGCTGGAGCTGGGAGGCGCATCGAAAGAAAAGCTGGACGGTCTTCGTGCCTCCGTTGTCCCGACCCTGGCCCGTCACCACCGCCTTCGGATCCTTCATCCCAAAATTCTGGAGAGGGCGGAGAACCAACTCGGGGAACGTCCGGAGTTGAAATCCAATCTGGAGAAGGCCCTATTCCAGGAAGCCATTCTTCTCCCCCTGAGTAAGGCTGAAGGGGTAAGGCTGGAACATATCAAGATCAAGGGGAAACCCGTACGTCCCAGGGAAGGGGTTCTGGTGGAGGGCAAGGGAAGCCGGATTGTGATCAAGAGGTCTTTCTCTCAAGGACGTTACGACGGCCTGAACCTGCCCATTGAAGGGGGAGATTACGGTCTTACCGAAGTTCAGGAAGGCGCCTGGCACTTGAAGCATACCTATTTCTCGAAGGACGGCAAGCTGAAGGGGGAATATTACAACATCAATACCCCGGTGGAACTCTACGCCTATGGAGCCCGCTATATCGACCTGGAGATCGACGTGGTCCGGCGGGCGGGCGAATCCCCCTTCATCGTGGACCGGGAGGACCTGGCGCTCCTGGTAAAGGAAGGGAAGATCAGCAGACAGCTGGAAAAGAAAGCGGTGGAAGCCGCTGAACAAATAGTTGGGGAAATGGGGAGAATCTCTTAAATGCGGAATGTAAATCGATCGGCCCTGCGGGCCTTGAGGACCGTCGAGCCTGCGGCTCGACTCGAGGAGCGCTTCGCTTGAGGCAAAGACCAAAAGCCGCCGGTTGTCCCGCTTGGAGTGGGATTGCCAGTTTCCCGTTGCACGGGTAATTTTTTCCCCTCCGAACTCTGTAAGGGCGATTCATGAATCGCCCCTACTCCGAACTTCTTTCCCTTACGCCCTGCCCCTGCCCTTAATTCATTTTTCTGAACACTCAACACTGAACACTGTCTTCCCCTACACCCTGCCTCCTTCACCCTACATCCCTTTCCTCACACCCTCTTTACCCCAAAAATTTAGCATTGAATTAAACCCTGAACCCTGTCGATAAAGTAGCATATACCCCTGTCGATCCCTTGAAATTTACCTAATATTCACAATGGGTTAAGCTCGAAAGAGCGGGAGGCGGTAGGCTTTGAATTCTAAAAACGAGGAAGAAGTCATGAAAAGAAGGGCTAAGCTCGGCTCAAGCCGTGTCAATGTTTACCAGAAGACGGTCCTTGTGGCCGGAGTCATCACTCTGCTTCTGGCCATAGGCATCAGCCCCACGATGGCACCCCTTCTGGCAGCGGGAGTTGTGGGTGGAACCCTGTTGCTTTTCTTCTTGCTCAAAAGCCCTAAGCCCAAAAGAGAAGAGCCAAAGAGCGCCGAGTCGGCCGACCCCCTCGCTCCAGTCGAAGCAACAGCGCCCGAGCAGCAAGAAATACTCCTCACGGAAGAGGATAAAGTAATCCCCGACTCACCGGTAATACTTCTCGAGGAGAGAGAAGAAGCCGAAGTACCAGAACCCCCAAAGGACAAGCAGGAAGAAGCTGTTCATGAAGAAGCAATCAGGGTGCAAGAACCGGTCCCTGTGGGAAAAGAACCGCTGAAAGAACACCAGGAATTTCCCGGCAACGGGCCGCTGGTTCATATTCAGGAACGGCTGGGGATGTTGGAAGAAAAAACCATCAACCTGGAGGATATGCTGCTGCAACTGGAGGAAAAGGTAGACGATTTACAAAAAACGCATTTAAAAACAGAACCGAAAATAGACCTCCAGACGATTCTTTCGAATATCGAAGAAAAGCCTGAGAAGATAGTGCAATGAGTTTGTAGGGGAATCCCGCCTTTCGCGGGACATCGTGCCCTACGGTCCCAGGAAGGATATTTTCCCCTTGCCAACATGTTGGTTTAAGTCGGGCGCGAAGCGCCTAGTCCCATAGTCTATTCCCCGGTTGTTGTCCATAGCTCCTCGTTCGGGTCTGCCGTCCACACCGATTCAAGACATCCAATTATTCAAATTACCCCTCATCTGTAAACCAAACATCACTTTCAATTCCCTTCCCTATTTATTCCTGGTGGTTTGAATTGGATCTGATGCACTTTCCCAAGGACTCCTTTAGTCTTCAGTTGACATGATTTCTTTGCGAAAGCCCTCAGTAAAAATCAGGAAATCGTCCTCTACAACCGAGACAAAAGGCATCCGAGTCTTCTTGGAACGTACCTGTCGGCGTGCACGATATACGCCTCTCTATACAGGAAATCGCCGGTCGCGAATCCATACAATGGCGGAATCGATGGGAAAACCGCAAATTTCCTCCAAGAAGTGGCTTGGGAAACGGTCAATGATTATTTTGGGAATTAGGCGCATAGAGTGTTGCCAGTGGTCTGGGGGGGACAGAGCGGGCAAGTCTGTCCGATAAGAACCGCAACATCTATGCGATGGTGTGCAGATTCGGCTTATACCAGTCGATTGAATTGACCCCTAACCCTGCATTCAAGAGCGAAGGCATAAAAGAAGGCGTGCCTTTCAACTACTTGTTGCGGCTCTCTGGCCGTCATTTCGAAAGCCTCAAATTATCGTTAGGCAAACCATTTATGCAATAAATTGGGCAAATCGGTCGGTTCCAGGTAATGGCACGATCTCTGTCATTTTGGGAACTTCAAATTATGCCGAATTTTGCCTTGACTACCAAGGCCCATAAGAGTATTTTTTAATTGTCGTTACCCCTCCCGCCAGCCAAATCAACCTGACAACTTGGTCTGAATCCTTTGGAGAAAAGGATGGGAAGACTTTTATTATTCAGAGCCCCAGGTTCGCGGATCAGGATTGCAATCATCTCTCTCGGATGGCTGGCAGCCTTTAAGATTTTGGCGGGGACCCCGGCTTGGACCATGGAGAAGGCCAGGGTCATTACTCCAGGAGACTTTTTCCCGGAAATCTCCCTTCCCATGGTCCAAACAAAATCGGACGCCGATTACCTCGGACTTCCTCAAAAATTCTTTGGCCTGGTCAGGGGGGCGACTTTTTCTCTCAAAGATGTAAGAGCAGAGCTGATCATCTTGGAGTTTATGAGTAAATACTGTTTCTCCTGCCAGCTCCAGGCTCCCGTCTTGAGTCAAGTCTTTTCTATGGTGGATAAAGACCCTCGGTTAAAAGGGAGAATAAAATTCATAGGGATCGGAGTGGGGAATAACGAGAAAGAGGTGGAGTCCTTCAAGGCGGAGAAACAGATCCCTTTCCCTTTCATCCCCGACCCTAAGTTCCTGGTTTATGAAAACATCGGAGAGCCGGGAGTGGCCCCGCTCAGCCTCCATTTGCGCAAGACCGATGCGGGCCTTCTTGTGGCCCGCATGACGGCCGGATTAACGAAAGACCCTGAAGAGATCTTAAAGGATCTAAACAGTTCCCTTACGACGGACGTGAGTGATCTCTTGAAGAAATTTAAAGATCCGTCATTCCAGCATTTCAGGGCCCCAGAGATGCGCTTGGGCCTCAACGAGGAGCAGTTGCTGAAGAAGGCTCGGGAATGCCTGAGCAGCTCCCAATGGGAGGTGCTCCACGTATTTAAGGTGGCTTGGCCAGACGAAAGAGGATTTTATATCGGAGAGGCGCAGGCCGGCAAGAAGAAATTTTACCTTTTTGCCAGGCTGGTCACCCGCGCACCCATCTGCGACATTTGCCATGCCGTCCATTTCCTCTATGCCTTCGACCAAAAGGGAATGATCCTTAATTTCCTTCCCCTGGAAGTGACCAAGGAGGGAAACCTCCCCTGGAATGCCCAGGAGGTGGAGCGGATGAAGGCACGGTTGGTCGGACGGTCAATCCTAAACCCTGTGGACTTCGATCCCCAGGTGGACTCGGTATCTTCGGCGACTATGACTTCGGTCTTAATCGTGGACGCAATTAACAGGGCCAAGAGACATTATGAGGGGCTGAAGCGTATGGGGTATATGAAATAGGAGCCCTTACATGAAGACCCATTTCCCCCGGCTATTTCTCCTGTTTTATAAAACATGTCGCGGCACTCCAGACTGCAGGGGTATTTTCTTTAGCGTCCTCCACTTTAATTGTGATCGTGCAGCTGGATCCGTCAGTCAACTGGTGCATTCCTGGATCGGATTTCCGTAAAATATTAATCATCCGACCACTTTCCCTGAGTAGTTCTCCTACAAAATAGCGTATATTGAATTGGGATGCGTCATTTCTTCCAGTAATCCTCACCCTTCTAAGCAAAGCCACTGATGAACTGTTGTAGGTGGAGGCGTTGAATTCGGCAGGAGGCCGAAATTCCCCTGAAAATAAGTGAAGTTCTTCTGAAACTCAACAACTCAGCATTTTGTCAAAGTATACACGATTCCAATCGGAAATCATCGGGGCTCTTTATTCTTTACATACTACTCTTTTATGGGGTAAGTATATAACTTATTCCAAAGCAAGTCTTATCACTATCACTTCACCTCGATCACCACGAACGAAGAGGAAAGACGAATGAGAACACGTTACGAACTATCGATGTGCTCGACGGGTGGAGGCCGCCACGCACGATGGCCGTCGCCCCAAGAGACCCGGGGAAGGAAAACAATTTGCAAAATTACGCAGAAGAGTATCAATGATCATGAAAGATCAGACTCAAACACCCCGTTTTGAACCGCGCTGGCCCGTCGCACTCGCGATCCTCGCGGTGATTCTCTTGCTGGTGTTGCTGCCCGAGCGCGTCAGATTGTTCCCGACGTGGGTTCCCTACGTCGTCGGAATCGCGTTCATCGTGCCGATGGCTGCCGTCGGGCTGACTGCAGAAAAAGCGCGGTGGCTGCGCGTCGAGCGCACGATCATGCTGCTCTTCATCTTGGTCACGGGGGTCGGAACCCTCGCGACCCTGGCGAATCTGATCGGCGCGATGGTGCGCCGGTCGACGGAGATCGGCGGCGTGCAGCTTCTCACTTCAAGCATCGCGGTGTGGGTCACCAACGTGCTCACGTTCTCGCTGCTGTACTGGCAGATCGATCGTGGCGGCCCTGAAGCTCGGGCGAACAACGCGAGCACGAAGCCGGACTGGCTCTTTCCGCAAGCGGGGGCTCCCGAGGACGCGCCGCCCGACTGGCGGCCGACGTTCGTCGACTACCTGTTCCTTGGATTTTCGACGGCGACGGCGTTCAGCCCCACCGATGCCCTGCCGCTGACGTCTCGCGCCAAGATGCTGATGATGCTCGAAAGCATGATCTCGCTCGTGACGATCGTCGTCGTCGCGTCACGCGCAATCAACATTCTCGGTAATTAGAGGACAGGATGAGGAGAGAGGTGCCCATGAACAGTTTGCTCTCCAGGGATTGGAAGGACTTTTTCTGATCATGACGTTTGCAGGAGGTTGTGGATGGGTGGAGTAGCCAGACGGGCGATCCACAGGTTCGTGCCAGGGTTGGCTGCCCTGGGCAGCTATAATCCGACCTGGTTTCGGTACGACCTCGTGGCTGGGGTGTCGGTCGCCGCTGTTGCCGTGCCGATCGCAATCGCCTACTCCCAGCTTGCGGGCGTTCCCCCGGTCTACGGGCTCTATGCCAGCATCCTGCCGCTTATCGCCTACGCGGTGTTTGGCACTTCCCGGCAGCTGATCATGGCTCCCGACGCGGCAACCTGTGCGATCGTCGCGGCCGTCGTGATGCCCCTCGCCGGGCACGACTCGGCGAGGTACGTGTCGCTGACGGCAGGGCTCGCGATCCTGACCGGCGTGTTCTGCATCGCGGCGGGCGCAGCACGGCTCGGCTTCCTGACGAACTTCCTGGCGCGGCCCATCCTCTCGGGCTATCTGAATGGTATCGCGATCAGCATCATCAGTGGACAACTTGGGAAGTTGTTCGGTTTTTCTTTGCACCCCACCGGCTTCTTCCGCCAGTTCGCAGAGTTCATCTCGAAGCTCGGCGAGACGCACGGGCTGACGCTCGCCGTCGGTTTGGCGACCTTTGCCCTGCTGCGGCTGCTCAAACGTCTGTCGCCGAAGCTTCCCGGGCCGCTGATCGCCGTGGGGCTGGGGATTGCGGCCTCGCAGTTCTTCCGTCTCGGCGAACGCGGGGTCGTGCTGCTGGGAGAGATTCCCGCGGGGCTCCCGCCGTTGGTGATCCCGGGAATCGGCGGCGCCGATCTCGAGCGGCTGGCACTCGGCGCCGTGGGGCTCGCGCTCATCAGCTTCAACAGCGCCATGGTGACCGCGCGGAGCTTCGCGGTGAAGAACCGCTACGAGATCGATTCGAACCAGGAGTTTATCGCCCTTGGCGTGGCGGACATCGGGGCGGGGATACTGCAGGGCTTTGCGGTCAGCGGAGCTGATTCGCGCACGGCGGTCAACGACGCGGTGGGCGGCAAGAGCCAGGTGACCGGTCTGGTGGCGGCCGGGCTGCTGCTCCTCGTCCTGCTCTTCCTGACCGTTCCGCTTTCTTCTCTGCCTATCGCCGTGCTCGCGGCGGTGCTGATCCATGCGGCCCTCGGTCTGTTCGACCTCCCAAGCCTCGTCGCCCTGCGGCGGATCAGCCCCCAGGAGTTTCGCCTCTCGATCCTCACGCTGCTCGGTGTCATCACCGTCGGCGTGCTTCCGGGGGTCCTGGTCGCGGTGGGGATGGCGATCCTGCAGCTCGTGGCCAAGGCCTCGCACCCGCACGACGCGATCCTGGGACGGATACCCGGCACCGATGGTTTCCATGACATCATGAGCCGCCCGGAGGCTGAGACCTTCCCGGGGCTGCTGATCTTCCGCTTTGACTCGGCGCTGGTGTTCTTCAACTCGGATCACTTCAAGTCCCGAGTCAGGACCGTTGTCAAGGAGGCGAAAGGGGAGGTGCGGTGCTTTGTTCTCGACGCCGGGAGCATGCCTCTCATGGACAGCACGGGCGCGGCAGTCCTCGGCGAAGTATGCAGCGAACTGGCAGAGAAAGGCGTTGGATTCGCAATAGCAGGAGCAAAAGAACCACTCGCTTACATGCTTGAGAAGACGGGACTGAAGGAGCAGATCGGGTCCGACCGGCTTTTCCCGACGCTCGAATCCGCAGTTGCACGGCTGGAAGGAGGCCGTAAGTGAGCCAACCCGGGATGCCGGTCCACGTGCTGGTCAAGCCGACCGGGGCGGTGTGCAGCCTGAAATGCACGTACTGTTTTTTCTGGAACCTCTACCGCTTGCTTTCACCGGCAAGATCAAGCAGGTGGTCATGAATCTCTCCGGCGGGCTGATCAAAAGTGAAACAGAGATGCGAGGGAAACTGGATACCGCTCGGCCTTTATCCGGAGAATTGATTCATACCGAGCTTGATGACCGGCCAACTTATCCCCGTTCACGATAAAGATCCAATCCTTCCTGGGCCTCAATTTTCGCCCCGTCCTCTCCTTCTAGCCTCCTGATGACAGTCACTCCATCTAATGGTAGATTAAATATGGCCTATTCAGAACTTGGGGGGGACATCCTTTGGAACCTGTCATCCGCGTGATTGACCTGTGGAAGAACTACAATCGGACTGGCCAGGAGAACATGGCCGCCCTGCGGGGGACCAGCCTGGAGATCAGGGCAGGGGAAGTGGTGGCCCTGTACGGGAAGAGCGGGTCCGGGAAGATCGACCCTCCTCAACATCCTGGCGGGAATCGATCGGCCCGACAAAGGGCGGGTGGAGGTGGATGGAAAGGACCTGCAGAATCTCGGCGAAGAGGGCCGGACCCAGTTGCGCCGCCGGAGAATCGGCTTCATCTTCCAGTTCTTCAACCTCCTGCCCACCTTGACGGTCCTGGAAAATGTCTTCCTCTCCCTGGAACTGGCCGGGAAGGTCGGACCCCCAACCCGCCTACCAGGCCCTGCAGGCCGTCGGCCTGGAAGGGAAGGAAAACCGATTTCCCTCCGAGCTTTCCGGCGGCGAGCAGCAGCGGGTGGCCATCGCCCGGGCCCTGGTGAAGGAACCGGCCATCATCCTGGCGGACGAGCCGACGGGAAACCTGGACACGCAAACCGGCAACCAGGTCCTGACCCTCCTTTCCGGCCGCTGCCGGGAGTTCGGAACTTCCCTGCTCATGGCCACTCACAGCCCCCTGACCTGCAGGTATTCAGACCGGATCCTGCGCATGGTGGACGGCCGGGTGGTCGAGGAGACCTCCTGCGCGGAGCTTCCCGCATGAGGATCGTCACCAAGGCCTTTCTCCGCTACCTGCCCCGGCGGCGGGGGCTCAGCATTCTCCAACTGCTGGGGATTGCCTGCGGAGTCGCCGCCGCCGCGGGGATGGCCTTATCCGCCCGGGCTGCCCTGTCGAGTTTTACCCAGGCGGTGGAATTTCTGAAGGGAAAGGCCACCCATTCTCTCGAACGCCCCGCCGGGCCCATGGAGGAAACCGTTCTGGCGGGTCTCATGCTGGACCCGGCGGTATCATTTTTCTCTCCGGTGATTGACCGCACCGTCAAACTCAAGGTTGGGGAGACCGTCCGCCTCCTGGGGATCGATCCTTTTCTGGATCGCGCCGCTGCGGCCGGAACTCTCCCGCGTCCAGTTGGGCGAAAAGCCGGGCCGGCACGGAGGAAAGCCTTTCTTTTCTCCTCCAGGAAAAGTCCGTCCTGCTCGATTCCGAACTGGCCGCCCAGCTGAAGCGTCCGCCCGGGCGATCTTCTGCCGACCAACCGCGGAGACCTCCGGGTGGTCGGCACTTTCCCCAACCCCTCCAGCGAACCCCTGATCCTGATGGACATCGCCCAGGCCCAGCGGCTGTTTCTTCTCCAGGGAAAAGTGGACCGCGTGGACCTGATCCTCACGGATGATCCGGGTTCCGTTCCCGGTGGGGCAACGGGTTCCGTCTCCAGTCCGGCAGACAGCGGCAGCAGACGCTGAGCGACATGCTCCAGGCTTTCCGCCTGAACCTGCAGGCCCTCTCCCTCCTGGCTCTCTTCGTGGGGATTTTCCTGGTTTACAACACCGCCATGTTTGCGGTCGTGAGCCGCCGGAAAGATGCCGGAATCCTGCGGAGCCTGGGAGCGAACCGGAGGGAGATCGTCTTTGCCTTTCTTTCCGAGATTCTCTTCCTGGGAGCCCTGGGCGGCGCCCTGGGAGGGATTGCGGGGTACTTTCTTGAGCCGCTTCCTGACCGACCTGGTGGCGGGCACGATCAGCAATCTCTATTTTTTCCTCCGGCCCGTTCCGCCCGACTGGTCCTGGTGGATCCTCCTGATCGGCACCTTGCTGGGCTGCGGAGCAAGCCTGCTGGGAGGATTCTTTCCCCTGGCCGAGCTGGTGCGGGTGGACCCGGTCCAGGCCCTGCAGGGCCGGACGGTGAAACGGGGGCAGAGGAAAATGGCCCGGAAAGCCGCCTTGGCCGGAGCTGGCGATCCTGGGAATCAGCCTGGGTCTTCTGGCCGCTTCTCACCGTCCATGTCTATTTCGGCTTCGCCAGCTCCTTTGCCCTGCTGATCGGGGCAAGCCTTCTCACCGGGCTGATTCTGGTTCAAGCTCGCCCCCGGGTTGAAGGTGGATTCTCAAGCCGCATGGCCGGACTCTCCGGAAAAGTGGCCGCGGGAAATATCCGGCAGAACCTGGGGCGCACGTCCGTGGCCGTGGCCGCTTTCATGGTCGCTCTTTCCATGTCCATCGGGCTCAGCTCCATGATCGGCAGTTTCCGCCAGTCTCTCATCTGGTGGATGGGCACGCAGCTCCAGGCCGATCTGTACATCGGCAAGATTTACGAGATGGAAGTGCCCGAGGATTTCTACGAAGAGCGTCAAATCCATTCCCGGTCTGGGCGGAGTCGATCCTTACCGAAATGTCCAGGTCGACTTACCAGGAAACCCCCATCTTCATCTCCGCCGTGGACCCGTCCGTCCTGCAGAAATACACGAACTTCGGCTGGCTGAAGGGAGGAAACGAAAACTGGGACCCGGTTAAAAAAGGGGCGGTCATCATCTCTGAAAGCTTCTACCGCCGCTTTGGGGTGAAGCCCGGTGACCGGATCACTCCTGAACGGGGCCCGGGGATCGGCGGAGCTGGAGGTGGCCGCGGTCTTTTACGATTACACCTCCGAGCACGGAGTGGTCATGATGGCCCGCTCCACTTACCTGCGGATCTTCGGCGATACCACCATCAACAGCCTGGGAATCTTTGTCGATCCGGGCAACCCCCGCCGCCAGGAACTCCTGGAGGAAGTGCGGAAGCGGGCCCAGAGCCGCGGCTTGCCGGTCTTTACCCGCGGTCAGCTCCACGGAAACATCCTCTCCGTATTTGACTCCACCTTTGCCGTCACCCGGTCCATGCGGATCCTGACCATCATCGTCGCCTTCTTCGGGATCGCCGGGGCCCTGCTGACCCTCTTCATGGAGCGGCAGAAGGAGTTCGGAATCTACCGGGCCCTGGGCTTTTCCACCCGCCAGGTCGCCGGCATGACCCTCATGGAGGGGTTCGGCATGGGTCTGGTCAGCTTCCTCTTGAGCATCGGGAGTGGGGACGGCCCTGGCCTGGGTCCTGATCCGGGTCATCAACCTGAGGAGTTTCAACTGGACCATCTTCTTTTACCTCGAAGCGTCTCCCTACCTGATGGCTGCGGTGATTGCCGTCCTGGCCAGCCTGGGGGCTGCGTTTGTATCCCGATCTGGAAGGTGTACCGGACTTATCCGCAGATGCAGATAAGGGAAGAGTGAAAAGAGTGAGGAGAGGTGAGGTGCGGAGTACGGGAAAGAACAATAGCGAAATATGAGCAAGAGGAGATCAGTAAAATCCGAACTCTGCACGGGCACGCCGCAGCGTGCCCTCGAGTTCCCAAGCGTAATGTCATGATTGTAATGAAACTTCAGACCTTATTGCCTATTTGTTCTTGATTTTTTCGGCGATCAATCGCCTCTCCCGCCTGCGGAAGCGATGACTGGGCAAGGGTTACCGGCCCCGGATCTGGTCCTTTCCCGCGGGACTTCGGGGCTCATCCCGAGTACCGGACCGAGTGGTGGTATTTCACCGGGAACCTGAAGGACTCGGCCGGGAAACGCTATGGGTACCAGCTCACTTTTTTCCGCCAGGGCATCCGCTCTCAGCTCCCCACCCCCTCCAACGCCTGGGACATACGGGACATCTACCTGGCCCACTTCGCCGTCACCGATGTCTCCGGCGGCAAATTCCGGGCCGCGGACCGGCTGTCCCGGGCAGGGCCCGGGCTGGCCGGCGCAAGCCTGGAGGGAATGCACGTTTGGCTTCTCAACTGGTCAGCCAGGATGAAGGGGTCGAGTCATCCACCTCGAAGCCAGGGACTCCGATAAAGAGCTCCGGCTGGAACTCACCCCCCGGAAGCCCCCGGTCATTCACGGACAGAACGGGTTCAGCCGGAAAGGGCCGGCCCAGGGGCAGGCTTCCTATTACGTCTCTTTCACCGACCTGGAGACCCGCGGGTCTCTGAAGCTCCCCGGCTCCGCCTCTCCCATCGAAGTCCGGGGGGTGAGCTGGTTTGACCAGGAGTTCGGCTCCAACCAGCTCACCCCGGAGCAGAAGGGCTGGGACTGGTTCAGCCTCCATCTCTCCGACGGGCGGGATTTGATGATCTATTTCCTGCGCCTCAAGGACGGCTCGGTGGAGCCGGCGTCTTCGGGGACCCTGGTTGCCGCCGACGGGTCTTCCCGCCACCTGAAGCTTTCCGATTTTTCCGTTACTGTTCTGGACCGATGGAAGAGCCCCCGCAGCAAGGGAGAATATCCCAGCCGCTGGAGAATCCAGGTTCCCTCCGCCGGAATCGACCTGACCATCGATCCTCTGCTGGCGGACCAGGAACTCCACACCGAAGGATCGACCGGAATCACCTACTGGGAGGGGGCGATCGCCGGCAAAGGACTTGCCGGGGGGCGCGAGGTCACCTGCGAAGGATACGCGGAGCTCACCGGATATGCGGGGAGCCTGGGAGGAATCTTTTAGAATGCGGAATGGAATCGGATTGCATAAGCGGAATGCGGAATGAAAATAGACCGGCCCTGCGGGCCTTGAGGACCGTCGAGCCTGCGGCTCGACTCGAGGAGCGCTTCGCTTGAGGCAAAGACCAAAAGCCGCCGGTTGTCCCGCTCGAAGCGGGATTGTCGGTTGGAGGAAGAGGGTTACACGACGCCTTGATCTTGGAAGGATTTAACCTGATCTTCCGAGTATCCCAGGAGGCGGGTTAATATTTCCCCGTTGTGTTCTCCCAGCAAGGGGGGCGGGCTTTGGATCCCCACGGCGCTTTCCGAGAAGCTGGCCGGCGGGCCGACCACGTTCACTTTCCCGTAATGGGGGTGCTCGACCTCCTGCACCAGCCCCAGATGCTGGACCTGGGGATCGCTGAAGACCCGGTCGAAAGTGTTGATCGGCCCGCAGGGGATGCCGGCCTGGTCGAAAAGAGGGATCCATTCGTCCACGGTCTTCTCGGCCAGTTTCCGGTCGATAACCTCCATTAGGACCGGACGGTTCTTGATCCGGGCGGCATTGTCCGCAAACCGGGGGTCGTCCTTTAATTCTCCCATGCCAAGAAGGGTGCAAAAGGATTTCCACATTCTTTCGTTGACCACTCCGAAGATCAGAAAAGCGTCTTTGGCCCGATGGGCTTCATAGGGGACGATGTTGGGGTGGGCGCTTCCCCAGCGGCGGGGAATCACTCCCCCCACCAGGTAGTTGGACCCGATGTTGATGAGGGTCGCCAGCTGCATGGCCAGGAGGTTGACGGAGATCCTCTGCCCCTTTCCGGTTTGCTGCCTTTGATAGAGGGCCGAAGAGACGGCCCCGAAGGAATACAAACCGGTCAGGACATCCGTGAGCGGCACGCCGACCTTTACCGGTTCCCCCTCGGGAGGGCCGGTAATGGACATCAGCCCTCCGATGGCCGAGACGATCACATCGACCCCGGGCTTGTCCCGGTAGGGCCCGTCCGTGCCGTACCCGGTCATGTCGCAGTAAATCAGCTTCGGGTTGATCTCCCGAAGGACCTCGTACCCGATTCCCAACTCATCCATCGTTCCGGGACGGAAATTTTCCAGGAGCACGTCGGAGTGCCGGACCAGGTTCTTGAAGATTTCGATCCCCTGGGGGTGTTTGAAATTCAGGGTGAGGCTCTTCTTGTTCCGGTTGATGGCGATGAAATAGGCGCTGACTTCCTTCACCCAGGGCGGGCCCCAGGCGCGGCTCTCATCGCCGATTTTGGGCTGCTCGATTTTGATGACCTCCGCCCCCAAATCGCCCAGAACCATGGCGCAGTAAGGGCCGGCGATAATCCTCGTTAAGTCAATGACTCGGATCCCCTTCAGGGGAGGAGCGCCGGTTGGGTTTTTTCTTTTATCTCCATCCATGACCATCCCTTCCTAAATCCTTTCGCACTAATTTTTGATGATCTCGTAAAAGGTCGTCACTCCGGTGCAAACCGGAGTCCAGAGAAATCATACCTGTGAAAAAGAACTGGATTCCGGCTTTCGCCGGAATGACGGAAAACCCCATTTTTAGATTTTTTTCCGAACTCATGAATTTTTAGCACTCTTATTTTTATTAGCATATCCTTCCCCGGCGATCAATTGAAAAGCCCATTTTGCGTTTACAATGGCGGGTTGCCCACCTTCACTTTCCGGCAAGTAGTCATGGTCCCATTAAGTTTCAGCCGTTGCCAGGCCCGGAGGCAAGGGCGGTGCGCGCAAAAACCATGAGGCACGGTTCATTTTCTGGGTCGGCGGGCAAGCCATTCTTCTGCCAAGGATCAGAGTAATTCTGTTGTAGGGGCGCCCGGCCGGGCACCCGATAGGCCCGCCTCACAATGCGGAAGCACGGGGCGGATCTCCGCAGCAAATTCTTTTCCGCGCCGATGCTTTTTCCGCGCACCGCCCTTGCCTCCGGGCCGACAAGCTTGCATTTATTGCAGAAAAGGCAATTGCTAAAAGCGAGGGGCGCAAGAAATGGCGGGTTTTTGACTTTTGCCGGGGGTTGGAATATACTTCTTAATAAATTCGACTTTTTCATAAACTCAGGTATGCCCCTTACCCCCATCCCTCTTCCCAGCGGGGAAGAGGCCAAAGCAGAGAGAAAGGAGTCCGGCCATGCCCCTTATGACCACCAAACCCATGTTCGACCTGGCCTATGGCGGCGGATTCGCCGTCGGGGCGTTCAACGTGAACAATATGGAGATCACCCAGGGGATCGTCACCGCCTGCGCGGCGGAAAAGGCTCCCCTGATCCTGCAGATCTCCAAAGGCGCCCGGAAATACGCCAACATGCGCTTCCTCAAGCATATCATCGACGCCGCGGTGGAGGAAAACCCGGATCTCCCCATCTCCATTCATCTGGATCACGGAGACACCGTGGACCTGGTGGAAGCCTGCATCCAGGACGGGTTCACCAGCGTGATGATCGACGGGTCTCACGCGCCCTTCGAGGAGAACGTCAAACTGAGCGCCGCGGCCGCCAAGGCGGGGCATCAGAAAGGCGTAGTGGTGGAGGCTGAACTGGGGATGCTCGGAGGAATCGAAGAGCACGTCGTCGGGGCCAGCGCCGAAGAGTACGAAAAAAACGTGGAGAAATACCTGACCGACCCCAAACAGGCCGGCGATTTCTGGAAACAGACCGGCGTGGACAGCCTGGCCATCGCCATCGGGACCAGCCACGGAGCCTTCAAATTCAAGCACGAAGCCAAACTGGCCATCGGCCGGATCGAGCAGATCATGAAGACCTGCCCCGGACTTCCCCTGGTCATGCACGGCTCCTCCAGCGTGCCCCAGGAGTACGTGGACCTGATCAACAAATACGGCGGAAACATGCCCAACGCCCGGGGAGTACCGGAGGACCAGATCAACCTGGCGGTGACCAAATACGGCGTCTGCAAGGTCAACATCGACACCGACCTGCGCCTGGCCCTCACCGCCAAGATCCGTGAAGTCTTTGCCACCAAACCCTCCGAATTCGACCCCCGCAACTACCTCGGCCCCGGCCGCGAAGCCATCGTCAATATGGTCAGGCACAAGCTCCAGGTGCTGAATTGCGCAGGAAAAGCGGAAGCGGTCATCAAGCAATGGAAGAAACTCGGGAAACCCTTGCCGGCGTTTTACAAAAAATCTCGGTAAACCCTACGACCCGCCCCTTTTCGGGCCTTTTCTTGATTCAGCCTGATGTCCAAGAGAGGAGGTTTCACATGCAGAGAATCACCACGGTGACGGAACATCTCCTGCTCCTCCAGAAAGAATCTCGCATGGCCACGGGGCGCTTTACCCATCTCCTCAATGAACTGATCCTGGCGGCCAAAATCATCTCCCGCGAGGTGAACAAGGCTGGTCTGGTGGACATCCTGGGTTTCACCGGGGAAATCAACGTCCAGGGAGAAGAGGTGGTCAAGCTGGACGAATTCGCCAACCGGGTTCTGATCTACCGGATGGAAAGGGCCGGGGTTCTGTGCGCGATGGCTTCTGAAGAGAATGCCGACATTATTGAAATTCCCCCGGCCTTTCCGAGCGGAGACTATGTTCTGATATTCGATCCCCTGGACGGATCTTCCAACGTGGACAGCAACGTCTCGATCGGAACCATCTTCTCCATCTACCGGCGCAAAAGCCCTCCCGGAAGGAATGTGAATCTCGGCGATCTCTTGCAGAAAGGAACCGAACAGGTAGCCGCAGGGTATTTTATCTACGGGTCTTCCACCATGATGGTGTACACCACGGGCCAGGGGGTCCACGGCTTCACGCTCGATCCCAGTGTGGGGGAATTCCTTCTTTCCCACCCCGACATCAAGACCCCCCCGGCGGGAAAATTCTATTCGGTCAACGAATCCTATTGGCCTTACTGGGATGAAACCACCCGTAAGGCAGTGTCTTACTTTAAAAATCCCGAAAACAAATCCCCTTACAACCTGCGGTACATCGGTTCCCTGGTGGCCGATTTCCACCGCAACCTGCTGGCCGGCGGAATTTTCATGTATCCCGCCGATTTCCGGGACCCGAAAAAGCCCAGCGGGAAACTGCGGCTCATGTGCGAAGCGGCCCCTTTGGCCATGGTGGTGGAACAGGCCGGAGGGATGGCCACTGACGGGAAGAGGCGGATCCTGGACATCGACCCGCAGGAAATCCACCAGCGGGTCCCTCTTTTCATCGGGTCGAAAAACGATGTGGAGAGGGTGATGGAAATTTATAAAGCAGCAAAGTAGGGGCGACGGAGGCTCAGAGCTCGGAGGAAACGGCAAAACAGTTCGGAAGCAGGAACATAAAATGTAAGTTGAGAGGTGAGAGGTGGGAGGTGGAAAAGGCTTCCCCATTCCCGACTTCCCGATTTACAACTCCCACCTCCCAACTCTCAATTCCCGGTCTTTCAATGCTCGACTTACAACTCCCAACTCCCAACTCTCAACTCACGGTCTTTCAATGTCCGGTCTGATTATCCTCGTGGGCGGTAACGAGTTCCGGCCCGAATGCGAAGCCATGGACCGATCGCTTCTGGCCAGAATCGGAACGAACCCCCGAGTCATCATCCTTCCTACGGCGGCCGCCCGCGAAAATCCCGGCTTGGCGGCGGAAAACGGGATCCGCCATTTCAATCGTCTGGGGGCACGGGCGGAAGCAGCCATGGTCGTCGATCCGGCGACAGCCCAAGACGGGAAATGGCTGGGTTTGATTCAAAAGGCGGACCTGGTTTATTTGGCCGGCGGCGATCCCGTCCATCTGCTGGAGACGCTTCGCAATTCTGCGGCCTGGGAGGCTGCGCGGGGAGTTTGGGAGAGCGGGCGGAGCCTGGCCGGATCGAGCGCCGGGGCCATGATTCTGGGGGGGCGGATGTGGGCTCCCGGGGAGGGATGGAGGGAGGGTTTGGGTCTTCTTCCTGGAATCGCAGTCGTCCCCCACCATTCCCGGCTGGCGGAAGTCTGGAAAGCAAAGGATATGCTCGCATCCCTCCCCGAGAAAGTCACCCTGGTGGGGATCGACGAGGCCACAGCCTTGGTAGGGCCTCCCTGGGAGGCGGTTGGAATGGGGAAAGTAGTGATTTATGGGTCCGATAAGACGACCGTTTTCACCCAGGGCCACCCGGTAAACCTTGCGTCGGGGATGGAAAGATAGGGGGAAAAGGCGAAAGGGCCTGCGAGCTATGGGTTTAAGATCTCGAGTTTTGGGAATTTGGCTTCTGCCTTTAACCTGTGGCCTGAAACCTGCGGCCTGAGACCTTATCTATGGCTCAATTCAACTTATTGCTCTCCTCTTTCCTGACTTTTTTCATTCTCCGCTCCTTAACCCAGATTCTTCTCAACCGCCTGAACATCTCCCATCTCCGCCAGCATGGGGACGCGGTTCCGGAGGTTTTCCGGGATACGATCGACCGGGAGAAACTCAAAAAAATTTCTGCCTATACGATCGACTCTGCTCGCTTCGGCATTTTTTCTACCTTAGCGTCGCAGATTTTTTTTCTAGCCCTCCTGCTATCTGGATTTTTCCCCTGGATGCTCAACCGGATCCCCCAACAAGAGTGGGGATCGATCCTCAGCGGTTTGGTTTTCTTTGCCTCCCTTGGAGTCTTGACCAACCTCTTCCAGATCCCTTTCGACCTTTACGATACTTTCGTCATTGAAAACCGGTACGGGTTCAACACCAAAACCTTCCGGGTCTGGGTCATGGATCTGCTGAAAAGCCTGGCTTTATCCGCCCTCCTCGGGGGTTTTCTCCTATGGCTCCTGCTATCCCTTATCAGCGGGGGGGGCAAGTTCTGGTGGCTGTGGGCCTGGATGCTGGTGGGGGCTTTCGAACTTCTGCTGCTCTGGTTATACCCGGTAATCCTGGCCCCCCTTTTCAACAAATTTGAGCCGGTCGCCGACACCGAGCTGGTCCAGCGGATCGCGAAATTGATGGAGAGGGTGGGACTGAAAGCCCGGGGGATTTTTCAGATGGACGCCAGCAAGCGCAGCCGGCACACCAACGCCTACTTCACGGGGCTGGGGAAGAGCAAACGGATCGTGCTTTTTGACACCCTTCTCCAGTCCCATACCGCCGACGAAATCGAGGCCGTCCTGGCCCACGAGATCGGCCACTGGAAGAAAAAGCATATCCTGAAGCAGCTCCTGTTCATGGAGGTGCTGTCCCTTGTCGCTTTTTATGCTGTCGCGCAATTATTGAACTGGCCCCTCCTCTACCGGACCTTCGGCTTTTCCGAGCCGGTGTCTTACGTCGGGCTGCTCTTGATCGGAGCGCTTTTCAGTCCCGCCGGCTATTTTGTCCAGCCTGTTGGCTCGGCCTTTTCCAGGAAGTTCGAACGGGAGGCGGATGATTACGCCCTGGGCCTGATCCCCTCGGCGGAGCCCCTAGTTCAGGCCTTCAAGCGACTGGCGGCGGACAATCTTGCTAACTTGACCCCCCACCCCCTCTATGCCTGGTTCTATTACTCTCATCCGCCGCTGGTCGAGAGAATCCTGAGACTGAAAAAAGAGATCTGAATTCCCTTCGGGCCGCCTCAGCTCAGAGGCATAAAGAAGTTGACAGGCAGCAATAAAAGGAATAGTATCGGCCTATTGAAAATCCAGGTTGCAGCTCTTCTCCCCCAAACACCAGCAATAGACCGAATCCAGGCCATCTGCCGGGGTTGAAACCGCGGAATGCGAATTGATTTCCCGGTTACACTCTCACAAGAACAAAAGGCCTGATGGGACACAGATAAACGCAAAAAATGCCTAAAATTCAAAATGCCTAAAATGCCTAAAATTGCCTGAAGTTAAAAACAGGGCTCTATCGCCTTTGACTCCGAACTCCATACGGGCGCGCAGCAGCGCGCCCCTACAAACTCTGGACTTTTTTGGGACGCGGATGAACGCGGATCAACACGGATGAAAAGAAAGGTTTCATAATTTCCCAGCAACAAGAAAGCAAAAAAAGGAGGGGGTCAAAATGAAAACTTTCGGGAAATGGACCATTTGGGGAGTTTCCATCCTGTGCGGGATTACTTTGCTCTTTCCGGGGCAAGTCCTTGCCGCCCCTAAAGGGCAGCTCGTCAATGCCCTTTCCAGCGACATCAGCACCCTAGACACGCAGTATCATAACATCCGAGTCAATTACATCGTCGGATGGCATCTTTATGACAATCTCGTGTACCGGGACCAGAAAACCTTGAAAATCGGTCCCCATCTGGCCGAATCCTGGAGACTTATCGATGATAACACCTGGGAATTCAAGCTGCGCAAAGGAGTGAAGTTCGACAATGGAGAACCCTTCAACGCCGAGTGTGTAAAGTTCACCATTGAACGGGGGTTGGACCCCAAATGCCCCCAGCGGCCCTCGGTCTCCTGGATCAAAGAGGTCAAGGTAATCGATGATCACACGGTCCGCTTCATCACGGAAAAGCCCTACCCGGTGGCCCTGGAACGATTGTCCAACTTTCAAATGCTTCCCGCAAAATGGCTAAAAGAGAAAGGGACTGAACACTTCACCACCCACGCCAACGGTACAGGCCCCTACCGGCTGAAGGAATGGAAGCGCGGGGTGCAGGTCATCCTGGAGGCCAAAGAAGACTACTGGAAGGGGGCACCGGCTATTAAGACGATCGTCTTTCGGCCCATCAAAGAAATCGCCACCCAAATTTCCGAGCTTTTGACGGGAGGCATCGATATTGTCCGGGATATACCTCCCGACCAGATCTCTTTGGTCGAAAATTCAGGAATTGCCAGGATTTCCAAGGCTCCCACCCTCCGGGTGATCTATCTGGTCTTTGACGCAGACGGCCGAGCCGGGAAATCGCCGGTGCAGAACGTAAAGGTGCGTCAGGCCATCAGCCACGCCATCGACGTGGACACGATCATGAAAACCGTCATGACCGGCAATGCGACCCGCACAGCCGCAGTCCTGAACCCTCAGCACTTTGGGCATGACAAGTCATTAGAAAACCCATACCCCTTTAACCCGGAAAAAGCCAAGCAACTCCTGAAGGAAGCCAACTTTCCCTTTGACCAGCCGTTGAGACTGGTCACCTACACGGGGAGCATTCAAAACCCCCGGGCCCTGATCGAGGCAGTGGCCGGATACATGAACAAGGTCGGGATCAAGACCAATGTCAACGTTTACACGGATATCGGAATGTGGGACCGTCTGGGCCGCGAAGGGAAACAGAACGACTGCCACATCCACAGCTGGGGCAGCGGCGGGACTTACGATGCCGACGCGCTGTATTATAACTATTTCCGCAAGGGGCAGGCTTTCTGTTATGGTTCCTCCCCGGAGATGGACAAATGGTTGGATGACGCCCGCGCCACCCTGAACGTAGAACAGCGAAAAAAACTTTACTATAACGCCGGCAAGTACATCAATGACCAGGCGCTGGCCGTATCTCTCTGGGCCCAGCACGCCATCCTGGGTATCAACAAGCGGGTGATCTACGAAGCCCCACCCGATGAATTCCTGAGGACCTTCGAGGCCAAGCTGAAAGAATAAGCTCACAGCCCATGTCAAATTGCTCATAGCTCATGGCTCATAGTCTTTGCTATCAGCTATGAGCTATGAGCCCTTTTTATGGATTCATGAAAAGCTACATTCTCCACCGTCTCTTCCAGGTGGTCATCGTCATCTGGGGAATCAGCCTGATCACCTTCTCACTTCTCCACTTGTTCCGGGACCCGGTCCTGATTCTCCTGCCTCCGGAAGCCACGAAAGAGGACGTCGAACTTCTGCGCAGGGAGATGGGGCTTGATCAACCGATCGTCCTGCAATACTTCAAATTTCTCTCGGGTATGGTGCGCGGGGATTTCGGGAAATCCTTCGTCGCCCACAAACCGGCGTTGAGCCTGGTGCTGGAGCGCATGCCCATGACCCTCTGGCTGGCGGCGTCGGGATTGCTGCTGGCGCTCATCGTCTCCATTCCCCTGGGGGTTCTGGCGGCCATCCGCCGGAATCGTATTCAGGACCATTCCGCATCGGTTTTGGCCGTGCTGGGACAAGCGATGCCCCTGTTCTGGCTGGATATCATGCTGATCATCATTTTTGCGGTGAAACTTCGGCTTCTACCCGCTTCGGGAGCGGGAAGCTTTCAACACATCATCCTGCCGGCCTCGGGAATCGCCGTTTCTCTGCTCCCCATCCTTATGCGTCTGACCCGATCGCGGATGATCGAGATTCTCTCCCAGGATTACATCCGCACGGCCCGGGCGAAGGGCCTGGGAGAGCGGGCGGTCCTCTTCCGGCATGCCCTGCGGAATGCGCTCATTCCGGTCATTACCGTCCTGGGATTCCAATTCGGGATGCTCCTGGGAGGGGCGGTCATCACCGAGACGATCTTTGCCTGGCCCGGAGTGGCCAGCCTGGTGGTGGAATCGATTTTCAACTCTGATTTTCCCGTGGTCCAGGCGGCGGTGGCGCTGTTCGCCCTTTTAATCGTCTTCGCCAATCTGGTGACCGACATCGCCGTGGCCTGGCTCGACCCGAAAACGAGGTTTGGTACTTAGTCTTTTAAGGGCCAAGTTGTGCCCAAGATGGAAACAAAACTTCAAATGTAAATGGCCGATTCCAAATTCGAAGCACGAAACCCGAAACTCGAAACAAATCCAAATGTTCCAAATTCAAATGTCCTTTCTTGGCTTACTGTTTTTGAACTTTCGATGGTCACGTAAAAAGTCACTTGAAGCGTCACCCCGGCGAAAGCCGGGGTCCAGAACAACCTGAAATAACTGGATTCCGGCTTTCGCCGGAATGACGGGGAAAGGGGCTTTCGGACTTTTTACCAGATTATCAACTTTTGAATTTCGAATTTGTTTCGGATTTCGACATTCGGATTTCGGATTTATCAAATCTTCAGACCTTTATGGTTCCGGCTAGGCCGGGTTAGGGATCATGAACGGAAGAAGCGGTTACCGATATTTCTTTCGCCGGCTGGGCCACGCCAAAACAGGGATGGTGGGATTGGCCATGGTAACCTTGATGTTGGCCATGGCTCTATTCGCACCTTTTATCTCCCCCCGAGATCCCATGGAGCAGGACCTGCAGGCCCGTCTTCGGCCCCCCTTCTGGGAGGAAAAGACCGACCCCAAGTACAAGATGGGGACCGACCAGGTGGGAAGGGACATGCTCAGCCGGCTGATCTATGGGGCGAGGATCTCTCTTTCCGTGGGCTTCTTAACCATGACCTTCTCCGCCCTGCTGGGAATCACCCTCGGAATCCTGGCCGGGTATTACCGCGGCGTCCCGGACTCCATCATCAGCAACTGCGTGAACATCATGATGTCCTTCCCTTATATTCTGCTGGCGATTTCGGTGATGGCGGCAACGGGGCCGGGCTACAGAAACGTAATCATGGTTCTGGGGTTCACCGGATGGCCGATCTATACCCGGCTGGTCCGCGCGGAAGTCATCGAACTCAAGGGCCGGGATTTTGTGACCGCAGCCCGGGCCCTGGGCGGACGCAACAGCGGGGTCATTCTGAAACACATCCTCCCCAACCTGATCAGTTCCATCATCGTCCTGGCCACCTTCGAGCTGGCCCGCATGATCATCCGCGAGTCCTTCCTCAGCTTCCTGGGCCTGGGGATTCCGCCCCCCAATGCTTCCTGGGGAGGAATGCTGGCCGAGGGAAGGTCCTACATGCTCGGCCTGTGGTGGCTGGCCGCCATCCCCGGCTCGGCCATCTTCTTCACCACCCTGGGGATCAACCTCATGGGGGACGGGCTGAGGGACTGGCTGGATCCACACACGAGGAATCGGTGATTCGAATGCGGAATTCGGATTGCGGATTGCGGAATGAAAAACCAAACGGAAAAAGCGCGGAATGCGGAATTCGGGATGCGGAGGGGGAAACAAAACATCTCAAATGCGGAATGGTAACAAAGCAGGCCTAATTGGGAATTTGATGCGCAGAATGGGAAAATTCAAAACAAGGGGGAATAAAAAGAATGGGGCAGAGAGATTTGAAGCAAAGAACGAAATTATTCGCCCTTGCCGTTATCATGTTTGTCGAGTCATTGCCGAAAAGGAGAACAGCGGAAATCCTCGGTAGACAGCTTTTACGCTCAGGAACTTCGGTGGGAGCAAATTATCGCTCCGCTTGCAGAGCCGAGATCAGCTGCTGATTTTATTGCTAAAATGACAATTGTCGAAGAAGAAATCGACGAATCCATCTACTGGCTGGAGTTATTGGTTGAGAGCAAAATTATAGATATAGAAAAGGTACAGGCTTTAATAAAGGAAGCAAATGAGCTCTTGGCTATTACCGTAGCCTCAATTAAAACGGCCAGAAAAAACCGGAAGTAAAAAGAGTTCTTGCTTCACCGAATTGGAATGCTTGTTTTTTCATTCCACAATTCATTATTTGAAAACATTTTGACGTAAAACGGATTTCTGCCCTTTCAAATTTGGGGGTTATTCCGCATTTAGTTTGGGGGGTTAATCCGCATTCCGAAATCCGCAATTCCGAAATTTTGACAGGAAGGGGGTCAAAATGGAAAAGGTTTACCAGTACGTAGATGATAATCTCAATCGCTTTATCGAAGAACTCTTTGTTTTGGTCCGCCAGCCCTCCATCAGCGCGCGGTGGGAGGGAGTGGAGGATTGCTGCAAGCTCTTGACCGGGATGATGGAGAAGATCGGGATCAAGCCCCGGGTGCTTCCCATGGGCGGGAAACGGAACCCTCCGCTGGTCTACGGGGAGATCCTGAATCCCGAAGCCAAGCGCACCCTGCTCATCTACGGGCACTACGACGTCCAGCCCCCGGAGCCGCTGGATGCCTGGGACTCTCCCCCCTTCCAGCCGACCATCCGGAACGGAAGGATGTACGGCCGGGGCACGGCCGATAATAAGGGCCAGTTCTTCGCCCACTTCAAGGCTATCGAATCGGTCCTCAAGATCCGGGGGAAACTGCCGGTCAACGTGAAGTTCCTCCTCGACCCCGAAGAGGAGGTCGGGAGCCCCAGCCTGAACGAGTTCTGCCGGCAGAACAAGCCCCTCTTCGCCGCGGATATGGCCTTGAATTCCGATGGCCCCATGGACACTTCGGGCCGTCCCCGGCTTAGTTTCGGCAACCGCGGGGTTCTTTACGTGGAGGTCAATGCCCAGGGGGCTAATACGGACCTTCATTCGGGAAACTTCGGCGGTCCCATTCCCAACCCGGCCTGGCGCCTGGTGGAATTCCTTTCCACGCTGCGAAAGCCGGACGGAACCGTGGCCATCGATGGATTCTACGACAACATCGTGCCCCCGACGCCCAAAGAGAAAGAAATGATGGCCCAGATTCCCTTCGACGAGAAGAAATTCATGGAAAAGTACGGGCTGAAGAAGTTTGCCCCGCCCGAAAACCTCAGCTACATGGAAAAACTCATGTTCCGCCCCACGCTCAACATCGCCGGGTTTACCTCCGGCTACGGCGGGCAGGGGAGCAAGACGGTCCTTCCCTGCAAGGCGATGCTCAAGATGGACATGAGGCTGGTGGTGAACCAGACCCCGGAGGACATCTACGAGAAATACGTCCGGCACATGAAAAAGCACGGTTTCGACGACCTGGAAGTGAAGATGCTCAACACCTACGCCCCCTCCCGCACCTCGGTGGATCATCCCCTGGCCCCGAAGTTCGCCGAGGCGATCCGCCAGGGATTCCAGAAAGATCCGGTATTGATTCCCGCCGGCGGCGGAAGCTTTCCCGGCGCGGCCATCCGGAGCATCCTGAATATCCCCATTCTTTCCGTCCCTTACGGAAACGCCGACGAGAACAACCACGCCCCCAACGAAAACCTGGCCATCGACTGCTTCAAGGGCGGGATCCGGACCACGGCGGCGTTATTTTTTAAACTAGCGGAATAAAAAACCCTAATGGGACACAGATATACACAGCGCGGCAGAGCCGCAACCAAAGAAAGTGCCTTAAGTGCCTCAAGTGCGCTCAAGTGCCTTAAGTAAAAAAATCGATAGGTTATCTGATTTGGATCACCATTTGCTTAACAAAATTTAAAGACTTTGCAAAACAGTAGTACAGATGAACACAGATAAGAAAGGGACTAAAGTTACGAGTGCCTAGAGTGCCTAAAGTTAAAAACAGGGTTTTATCGCCTTTGACTCCGAACTCCGAACTCAAAACTCTGAACTTTTTTTGGACACGGATAAACACGGATCAGGCGTTGGGGATAAATGCGAAAGACTGGGGTAGCTTATTTGCCTAACCTATATTTGTCTTTACAGACATTGTCAAATCAAGGCGCTGACTCAACTGTTGACTCCACCTATTTATCTGCAATCAAGGCAAGTTTTAGGAGTTGAGGATTTCCGGCAGAAAACCTCGGGCTGGGGAAATATATGAAAATCAAATCCAAACATTTTGGGCAGTCTGAAGAGAACAAGTCTATAGCAGAAATTATGGTTGCGGGTACCGGATCCCTTAATGGTTCATTATTCAGATCTTCCCGCTGCGGTGCACGGGATTTTCATGCTGGAGTCACAGGTCGTGCAAAGCAGAAATTCTTCCTTTCCCTGTGCCTTCAGCGTGACTGCCCCCGGAACTCGAT
>CAWDJO010000021.1:0-83829 GCA_963802665.1 uncultured delta proteobacterium
TGATGCCGAGCGTTAAGACTGTAGGAAAACCCCCCAAGCAGATTCTTGGCCGAGATGCAGAAAGAAGTGACCTAGGGCGCCTGATCTGGATAATTTGAAATTTCGATCAAGTTTCCATCCGGGTCCCGGAGGTAGACCGATTCAATCGGGCCCTGGGCGCCGGTTCGCTTCACCGGGCCTTCGATGATTTCGATCGCCCAGTCGGTCTGAAATGCTCGATGATTCCGAAAGCGGCGTCTGGAGTAATAAAACAGAGGTCTGCGGAGCCGGGGGTCGGCCGGTGGGCTTTGGGGTCCACCTCATGCCCGGCTTCGTGGAGGTTGATCTTCTGGGAACCGAAGGCCAGGGCCTTCCGGTTCTCCCCGAAGGTGACGACTTCCATGCCCAGCGCCCGGGAGTAGAAGTCACAGGTGGCGGGGATGTTCTTCACGGTCAGGACCAGATGGTCCAGACGATCGATCCTCATCGGTCTTTTTACCTCCCGGGGACGATCCCTTCGGCCTGGGGAACGGATTGCGGCGATGGGGATCGCCGGTTGAAGATGGATTGAATTTCATCCAGGCACTGACGAAGTTTGGGAAGCGAATCGGCCTTCAAGTCGAAGTAATTCACGCTGGCCCCGAACAGCGCCAAGCCCGACCATTTGAAGACGATCTTCAGCTTCCCCCTTCGTTCGACGAGGAGAAGACTTTTTTTCATCTTTCCCCCGAGAAAAGACTTTTCCTCGAGAGGCCCAAAATCCTTGATTACCCTCCCCATGAAAATCCGGTCCCAAAAGCTCATGCAGACTCCTTTGTTGAAAGGCCGATCCTGAAAGAGAACCTTGACTTTTGGCGGTGCCTATAACCATAATATCATAAAAGCGTTGTTTCCTCTCTTTCGACGATTCAGTCCGATCATCATGATGGCAGCATGAGCCAACCGGGGTTGGCTTTTTTTATCCCGCTGAAGGGGAAAGATCATGGGAGTCAAGATCACCGATACGACGATGAGGGACGGCCACCAGTCGCTGATGGCCACCCGGTTGCGAACGGCTGACCTTCTGCCCATTGCCGAAGAAATGGACCGGGTGGGATTCTTTTCCCTCGAATGCTGGGGGGGAGCGACTTTTGACGCCTGCATCCGGTTTCTCAACGAAGACCCCTGGGAACGGCTCCGGACCTTGAAAGCCCACCTTCCCCATACGCCCCTGCAGATGCTCCTCCGCGGGCAAAACCTGGTCGGGTACCGCCATTACGCCGACGATGTAGTGGAGGAGTTCGTCCGCCTGGCCATCAAAAACGGGATCGGGGTCTTTCGCATCTTCGACGCCCTGAACGACGTGCGCAACATGACTTCGGCCATCGCCGCGGCCAAGAAGGGGAAGGCCCACGTGCAGGGGACCATCTGCTACACGGTGAGCCCGGTGCACACCGTCGAAAGCTTTGTGCAGATGGGGATCGAACTGGAAAAGACGGGGTGCGATTCGATCTGCATCAAGGACATGGCCGGCCTGATCACCCCGAAAGCGGTGACCGAGCTGGCCCATGCCCTAAAAAAAGCCGTGAAAGCACCCATCAGCCTTCACAGCCACTGCACCAGCGGGGTGGCCCCTTTCAGCTACCAGGCCGCGGTGGAAGCCGGGGTGGATATTCTGGACACGGCCCTGGGTCCTTTCAGCGGCGGTACCTCCCAGCCGCCCACGGAGGCCATGGTGGCCGCTCTTCAGGGTACCCCCTTCGATACCGGATTGGATCTGAACCTTCTGGCCCGGATCAGCGGGCGCCTGACCCCCTTGCGGGAGAAGTACAAGGGGCTCTTGGACCCCATCGCCGAGCGGCCGGACATCAACGTCTTTCTGCACCAGATTCCCGGGGGGATGCTCTCCAACCTCCTCTCCCAGCTCAAGGAGCAGAAGAAGGCGGAAAAATATCCGGATGTCCTGCAGGAGATTCCCCGGGTCCGGAAGGACCTGGGTTATCCTCCCCTGGTCACGCCCACTTCCCAGATCGTGGGGACCCAGGCGGTGATCAACGTGATCCTGGGAAAACGGTATGCCAGCGTCACCAAGGAGGTAAAAGAATATTGCCTGGGATATTACGGGCGGACCCCGGCTCCCATCGATCCTGACATTCGGAAGAAAATCATCGGCCAGGAAGCGCC
Organism: uncultured delta proteobacterium; assembly: GCA_963802665.1. Lineage (GTDB taxonomy): Bacteria > Desulfobacterota > SM23-61 > SM23-61 > SM23-61 > SM23-61. The sequence continues at coordinate 2,143 of CAWDJO010000021.1, forward strand.
CATCGAATGCCGGCCGGCCGATCTCATCAAGCCGCACCTGGGAACCCTGCGGCAGGAAGCGGAGAAAATGGGCATTTTGAAGAAGGAAGAAGACCTGATCACCTATGCCCTCTACCCCAACGTGGCCGCTAAATTCCTCCGGGGGGAGATCAAAGAAGAAGCCATCCCGGCGGGGTAAAGACAGGGCCAAGACAAAACTTTTTCACCGCAGAGCGCGCAGAGAACGCAGAGGGAATTAAAATTAAAACAGGAAGACCCACAAGCTGGCCAATAAGCAATATCCTTGTTTTTATATTGTTGATCGATTATTTTTCTTCTGGTCCTCTGCGTGCTCTGCGATCTCGGCGGTTAAATTTTTAGGAGTTTTTATGGAGAAATTAGGCATTGATTTTGCCAAAGCAGGGGGACTCATCCCGGCCATCGTCCAGGACTGGAAGACCGGGGAGGTCCTCATGGTGGCCTACATGAACGCCGAAAGCTGGGCCAAGACGCAGGAGACGGGAAAGGCCTGCTTCTGGTCCCGCTCCCGCAAGAAGCTCTGGCTCAAGGGCGAGACTTCGGGGCACGTGCAAATGGTCAAAGAAGCCTACCTGGATTGCGACAACGATTCTCTTTTACTGAAGGTGGAACAGATCGGCGGGGCGGCCTGCCACACCGGATTCCGGTCCTGCTTCTACCGCCGCATCGAAGGGGATCAACTGGAAATCATGGGAGAGAGAGTCTTCGACCCCAAGGAGGTTTACGGTGAATAAGCTCAAGTTCGGGATTCCCAAGGGGAGCCTGGAGAAGGCCACCATCGATCTTTTCGCCAAGGCGGGATGGATGATCAAAACCAGCTCCCGAAATTATTTTCCCACGGTGGACGATCCTCATCTGTCCTGCGCCATCATCCGGGCGCAGGAGATGGCCCACTACGTGGAGGAAGGGGTCCTGGACGCGGCGATCACCGGGAAAGACTGGATCCTGGAAGGCGGCAGCGACGTGGTCGAAGTTCAGGAGATGATCTATTCCAAGGAAAGCCCCCAGCCGGCCCGGTGGGTCCTGGTGGTGACCGAAGACTCCCCCATCCAACGGATCGAAGACCTGCAGGGGAAGAAGATCGCCACCGAGCTGGTCTCTTTTACCAAAAGATACTTCGCCGAACGGGGAATCAACGTGAAGGTGGAGTTTTCCTGGGGGACCACCGAGGCCAAGGTGGTGGAAGGGCTGGTGGACGCCATTGTGGATGTAACCGAGACCGGGTCCACGATCCGGGCCCATCATCTGCGGATCGTGCACGAACTCATGCAGTCCACCCCCCGCCTCATCGCCAACAAGGAATCCTGGCAGGACCCCTGGAAGAAGGAGAAGATCCAGCAGATCGCCACCCTGCTCAAGGCCGCCCTGGGGGCGGACCGGATGGTGGGGCTGAAGATGAACGTCCCCCAAAAAGACCTGGAAACGATCATCGCCATCCTCCCCTGCCTCAATGCCCCCACCGTCGCTTCCTTGTACCAAAGCGACTGGTACTCCGTGGAGGTCGTGGTCCGGGAAGAGGTGGTGCGGGAACTCATCCCCCAGCTTCTGAAAAAAGGGGCGGAAGGCATCATCGAGTATGCCTTGAACAAGGTCATCTGACTTTTTTCTTGACTTTTATGATCGGCAAATATACATTAACCGACATTACAAGTTCGTAGCCTATCCTTCCTGAATGAACCGAACACATTAGAATACTGGATCGCGGACGGGGAAGAATGTCGTTCGCGGTTCGTCTCTTAGCTTCACGAATCTGTCGGGTAGCGAAGGGAAAGATTTTTCCTCGGCGGAACCCTGCCCTTCCCAGGATTGAAGGGAGTGACTCCTTCAATGCGAAGGAATGGGATCCAGCATCCGGTGTCAGTACCGGGCTTACCGTCGGACCTTCCGTTGGCCGACGGAGCATGGCAGCAGGCGGAGAACCTGTCTCTTTTTCATCCAGTCTGATTCATTGATCCGGGTCCGAAGCCGAAAAAATCAGCGCGAGAGTGGAAAACATGGTCCGCGTCGATGATGTTCAGCTCCGGGTTGATGGCCTCCACATCTCTTTCGGGGGAGTAAAGGCCCTCCGGGAAGTGAACCTGGAGGTCCGGAAGGGAGAGATCTTTTCCCTCATCGGTCCCAACGGGGCGGGGAAAACCGTCTGCCTGAACTGTATCAACGGTCTCTACCGTCCCCAGGAGGGAAAGATCTTCTTTGAGGGAGAGGAGATCACCCACCTGAAACCCTACCAGCGGGCCCGGCTGGGAATCGCCCGGTCCTTCCAGAAGATCGAGCTCTTCAAGGGGATGACCGTCCTGGACAACATCCGGCTGGGCCGCCACATCCACCTGAAGACCAACCTCCTCGAAGGAGCCTTCTACCTGGGCCGGACCGCCCGGCAGGAGATCGAGCACCGGGAGTTCATCGAAAAAGAGATCATCGACCTTCTGGAGATCGAGTACATCCGGGACAAAGTGGTGGGCATGCTGCCCTACGGCCTGCAGAAGCGGGTGGAGCTGGCCCGGGCGCTGGCCCTGAACCCCAAGCTCCTGATCCTGGACGAGCCCATGGCCGGGCTCAACCTGGAAGAGGTGGAAGACATGGCCCGGTTCATCCTGGATGTGAACGAGGAGGAACGCTGGAGGGTCACCTGCCTCCTGGTGGAGCATGACATGGGGGTGGTCATGGACATTTCCCACCGGGTGGCGGTCCTGAACTTCGGGGAGAAGATCGCCGACGGCACTCCCCAGGAAGTCCAGAAAAACCCGCTGGTGGTTCAAGCCTACCTGGGTGAGGTGGAGGGCCTCTATGCCACGCGCCGATGAGCTCCAATACCTGGACCGGGAGATCGGTCCGGACCTCACCCTGCCCAAGCTCTTTCAGGAGACCTGCCGGAAATACTGGGACCGGAAGGCGGCCCTGCGGGAGAAGGAATTCGGCCTCTGGCGCCCCATCACCTGGAAGGATTACTACGAGAAGGTAAAGTGGATCGCCCTCGGGCTGCACTCCCTGGGCCTGCAACGGGGAGACAAGGTGGCCATGATCGGGGACAACCGTCCCGAGGGGTTGATGGTGGAGATGGCCGCCCTGTGCGCGGGAGGGATCGGGGTTTGGCTTTTCCAGGACTCTTTGATCGATGAAGTAGCCTACATCATCGACCATTCCGACTCCCGGTTCCTCATGGGGGAAGGGCAGGAAGAGGTGGACAAGGCCCTTTCCATCAAGGGCAAGTGCCCGAAGCTGCAGAAGGTGGTCTGGGACGACCCCAAAGGTTTAAGGGGGTACGAGGACCCTCTTTTGATCAGTTTAAAGCACGTCCTGGAGCGCGGGAAGAAGCTGGACGAGAAAGAGCCCGCCCTGTTTGACGTCCTGATCCGGACGGGCAAGGGCAGCGACGTGGCCCTCCTCTTTTATACTTCGGGAACCACGGCCCTCCCCAAGGGAGCCCTCCTCAGCCACCACAACATGCTTACCATGGGGCAGAACCTCATGCGGGTGGACCCCTGTTACGAAACCGATGACTTTGTGTCTTTTCTGCCCTTTGCCTGGATCGGGGAACAGATGATGTCCCTCTCCTGCGGCCTCCTGGCCGGATTCACCATCAACTTTCCCGAGGAGCCGGAGACCGCCCAGGAGAACATCCGGGAGATCGGGCCGCAGGTTATGTTCTCCCCGCCGCGGATCTACGAACAGATGGTCCGGACCGTCCAGGTCAAGTACCTCGATGCCACCTGGATCAAGCGGAAAATGTATGGATGGTCCATGGCCGTGGGCTACCGGGTGGCGGACCTGAAGTTTGCCAAAAAAACCGTCCCCGGGTGGCTGCGAATCTTGGGACTCCTTGCCCATTTCACGGTTCACAAGAAGCTCCGGGACCACCTGGGAGTCTCCCGCATCCGCCACACCTACACCGGCGGGGCGGCCATGGGCCCCGATCATTTCCGTTTTTTCCATGCCTTGGGGGTGAACTTGAAGCAAATCTACGGGCAGACCGAGATTGCGGGCATCTCCGCCCTGCACCGGGACGGGGACGTCAAGTTCGATACGGTAGGCAAGCCCATTCCCCAGACCGAGATTCGGGTCACCCCGGAGGGGGAGATCATCTCCAAGAGCCCGTCGGTCTTCCTGGGATATTACCGGATGCCCACGGAGACGGCGAAAACCCTCCGGGACGGATGGCTCTATTCCGGGGATACGGGATTCATCGACAGCGACGGACACCTGGTGGTCTTCGACCGGACCAAAGACGTGATGGTCCTCCCCGACGGCACCAAATTCTCCCCCCAGTACCTGGAGACCCGTCTCAAGTTCAGCCCCTACATCAAAGATGTTTGGGCGATTGGTGACCAAAGACCCTATGTCACCTGCGTGGCGTGTATCGATTACGGAGTAGTGGGTAACTGGGCAGAGGAGCGCAATATTGCCTACACCAGCTATCCGGAACTTTCCCAGATGACCGAAGTTTATGAACTGGTAAAAAAAGAGATTATAAAAATGAACAAGGATTTGCCGCCGGTGGCCAAAATTAGAAAGTTTGTAAACCTTTACAAAGAATTCGATGCCGACGATGATGAGTTGACCCGAACCCGAAAACTAAGAAGGGCGTTCGTGGAAGTTCGCTATAAAGATATTGTGGACGGCCTTTATTCCGACAAAGATAGCGTCCATATGGATACGAACATTACCTACGAAGATGGAAGAGTGATACATATTAAGACAGCCCTGAAAGTGATGGAGGTACTCCTATAGACTTGGAGGAAATGGAAAATTGAAAAAATGGAATGATGGGTGATTTACCCCCTATTCAAACATTTCATCATTCCAGGATTCCGTCTGCAAAGGGGAGGTTTCATGGAATTTTTTTCCCAGCTATTCATAACCGGGATTTTGGTAGGCAGCATATATGCCCTGGTTGCTCTCGGGTGGACGCTCATTTACAAATGTTCCGGCGTCCTCAACCTGGCCATGGGTGAACTCACCCTGATCGGGGCCTATGTCTGCCTCAGTTTTTACAACTGGGGAATTCCTTTTATCCTGGCGTTGATTTTTACCCTTGGGGTTGGCTTTGCCCTGGGCCTCTTAACCGAGCACCTCTTCCTACGTCCCATGGTGGGGGAACCGGTATTGAGCGTTATTATGGTGACGGTGGGTCTTTCCTTCTTCTTCAAAGGAGTGGTGGAGTTAATCTGGGGAACGGATACGGTCGTCTTCACCCCAACGGTATTTCCGATGGAACCCATCTTTATAGGGAAAATTGTTGTTGGCCAGGTTTATCTCTGGGCCTTTGTAGCATCGATCATCCTTCTTCTCGCTTTTGTCACCTTCTTCAAGTATACGAAGTGGGGTTTATCCATGCAGGCGACCGCAGATGACGAAATGGCTGCTCTCTCTTTGGGAGTAAACGCCAAGATTGTTTACGCACTTGCTTGGGCCATTGCCTTCATGGCCGCTGGAGTAGGCGGAACTCTTTTAGGAAACATCAATGGTCTAAATATCTCTGTAGGATATCTGGGTTTATTAGTTCTCCCTGCTGTCGTTTTGGGAGGCCTTAACTCCGTTCCAGGAGCAATTGTAGGAGGTCTAGTGATTGGCGTTATACAGAATTTGGCTGACGGCTATCTGAGCCGCTATACTCCGGGAGGAGTCAAAGAAGTTTTTCCCTTTGTCGTAATGGTCATCGTTCTACTGTTTAAGCCCTACGGACTCTGGGGATGGGTACGAATAGAGCGAGTTTAGAATATCAATGATCAATGGTCATTGAGCAATGGTCAATGATCAATGACCAATGAATATTGATTATTGAACATCGGGGGGTTTTATGGGTTATCGACCCTGTGGCGTTTATCATCAATATTATAGGCAAGACCACGCATGGTGGCAGACCAAATTCGTCTGGGGAAAGATGATCCTTCTATTCATTACTATTTTTTATCTCTTCCCGAAGTTTGCAGGCCTGTATTATATTTCGGTCGCCAATGTGATCGGATACACGATTCTCTCTGCCATGGGGGTTCAATTACTCATTGGCTACTGTGGACAGGTCACCTTAGGACATTCTGCCTTCCTTGCAGTTGGGGCATATACCTGCACATTATTGATGCTCCAATTACATCTGCCCTACCCCATCGCGATGATCCTCGGAGGAATTGCAGGGGGACTATGGTGTGTATTGTTCGGTCTTCCTTCGGCGCGGGTGAAAGGGTTTTACCTCATCATGACTACCATGGCGGCTCAATTCATCACCGTTGAATTTTTAATTACTCAATACGTGAGTCAAATCGGGGGGAGAGGGGTTGCTTTCTCCATCCCGCCCGGGACCGTCAAGGTTGGCCCTTGGGTGATTCAGTCGGATGGGGAAGTTTATTATGTGATGGCAGCATTGGTAGTACTATGTACTTTTATCATGTCGAATCTGCTTCGATCAAAGATCGGTCGAGCCTGGATTGCGATTCGAGACAATGATATTGCCGCAGAAGCATTAGGAGTCAACATTGTTTTGTACAAATTACTCGCCTTCTTTGTGGCGGGTTTCTTTGGGGGGATTGCCGGCGCCTTCTGGGTTTCCTCCCTTGCGGCAGTCAGCCCCGAACATTTCCATTTTGGGTGGTCCCTCTGGTTAGTGGGAGTCATCCTGATTGGCGGGGCGGGAAGCATCCATGGGATCATCTTTGGTGCGATGTTTATGACTTTGATTCCTGAAGGGTTGAAGGCTCTGATTTTCATCTTAACCCAAGACCCATTTTTGGTTAACCTAATGCCTTTTTTGCCTCTTCTCCTGGAAAAATTTCTCTTTGTTAAAGAAGCGGTCTTTGGTTTGTCCATCGCCCTGTTTCTCATCTTCGAACCCAATGGAATCTCTTATCGATGGTGGCAGATAAAGAATTACTTTAATTTATGGCCTTTTTCCTATTAATCCAAAGGATCCTCTGCCCGCTCGTGGGGGAGGAAAGAAGCGTTTAAGGAGGGGGGTGATGCTACGTCATTGACTGGTGGAAGAAACGAGGAGGTCATCGTCCCAAATTTTCATTTCACTTCTTACGGAGGTAGAAAATGAGAGTCAAAATCTTGGTGATCGTTTTATCATTTATCATCGCTAACCTTACCAGTTCAGGGAGCTTTGCCCAAGAGGTCAGACTGGGTGCGCTGCAAGATCTTACTGGGCCCACGTCTGATGTGGGTAAGGGGGAGGCTGTGGGGGTCCGGGCCGCCGTACAATATTATAATGATAAAGGAGGGATTAACGGCAAAAAGATACGGCTATTCCAATATGATTATGGATATAAAATTCCGGAAGCCATCACCACCTACAAAAGATTCAAGGATGTCGATAAGGTAGTCATGATTTTGGGATGGGGAACCCCCGACACAGAAGGGCTTGCCCCTACGATTACGGCTGATCAGATGCCTTATCTCACCAGTTCCTTTTCCGCCCATCTCACTGATCCCAAAAAGACCCCTTACAACTTCGTCTATGGAACGGATTATTCAACCAACGCAAGGGGAGCGATCACCTATTGGTTTGAAGAGGTCTGGAAGAAAGACCCGAAATGGAAGGCTCTCCGAGAAAAGGGTGTTAAACCCAAACTCATCTGCTTCATAGCCACTGCCTCGCCTTACGCTACCGCTCCGATCAAGGCTATTAAGGACCAGGCAACCCTGCTTGGGTTTGAGATCGGTCCTGATCAGGATGTGGCCTTATCTGCACTGGATACAAAGAGCCAGGTTCTAAGAGCCAAAGATTTCGGCGCCAACCTCGGCTGGCATGGGAACACCACCATGTCCACATCCGCCACTCTTAAAGACGCCTATGCCTTAGGACTAGGAGCGGACTTCATCATTAATCCCTGGGGATTTGATGAGAACCTTCCAAGATTGGCCGGCCCTGCGGCAGAAGGTGCAATCGGACTGATCGCCTGCGCCCTCTTCCATGATGAATATCCGGCGAAGAAAATCGTTCATGAATATGCGTTGAAAATAGACCCGAAAACCCCTCTGGGAACCCGGCACGTTCGAGAAGTTCAGGGTTGGGTAAAAGTCACGATGGCGGTAGATGCCATGAAAAAGGCAGATAAGGCAGGAAAACTGAATGGTCCTGGAATCAAAGAGGTTTTTGAATCATATAAGGATTGGCCAGGATTGAAGGAGTTCGGTGGTCAATTGGTGACGATTACCCCAACAGACCATCGCTATACCTCCGTTGTTAGGGTCGGAAGGGTCATTAAAGGAAAACCTCAAACAGTCGGTGAAATTGACTTAAAGGCCAAATTCCCTGACAAGTGGGCTTCCTGGCTGGGATGGTAAATGAAATGCGGAATTCGGAATGGGGAATGCGGAATGGGGAAATGACCGACGACCGCGGACCGACGACCGCAGGTCTGGAACGGTGGTCTACGGTCTGCGGTCCGATTGCGGGCGGAATGTAGGGGCGCGCGGCGCGCGCCCTTAAGCAATCGAAGTTTTGTAGGGGCGACCCGATGGGTCGCCCTTCTAGAGGGCATCGCAGGAAAACGGGGAGAACCGGGTTGGAGAACGAATCCCAGCATCCTCAAATTGAACAATGTCGAAGTCATGTATCATGAGGTGATACTGGTGCTGAAAGGCGTTTCTATTGAAGTGCCTCAAGGAGGGATTGTCGCTCTTCTTGGGGCCAATGGGGCCGGGAAATCAACCACCTTAAAATCCATTTCCGGCTTGTTAAAGCATGAGGATGGTGAGGTGACTGATGGGAGTATTGACTTCATGGGCGAGAAGATCCACCACCTCCCTGCCGAAGAAGTCGCCAAGAAGGGAATCTTCCAGATCATCGAGGGAAGAAGAGTCTTTGAACACCTCACCGTGGAAGAAAATCTGCGCGTCGGGGCCCACCTCAGGGGAAGTGGTTCAGCCACGAAAGAGAGACTGGAGATGGTCTATAACTACTTCCCCAGGCTGATGGAACGTAAAAATGTCCTCGCCGGCTTCACCAGCGGCGGAGAACAGCAGATGACGGTCATCGGCCGGGCGTTGATGGCCAACCCGAAACTCATGCTTCTGGATGAACCTTCCATGGGCCTCGCCCCCCTCCTGATCAAGGAGATCTTCGATATCATTACCCGGCTGAACGGGGAGGAGAAGATCTCCATTCTGCTCGTTGAACAGAATGTGAAGCTAGCGCTCACCGTGGCCGCCTACGGATATGTGCTGGAAAACGGAAGACTGGTGATGCATGACACCTCCGAGAAATTGAGAGCCAACCCCGACATTCGGGATTTCTATCTGGGCCTCTCGGAAATGGAGGTCCGGAAGAGTTTCCGCCAGGTGAAGCACTACAAAAGGCGCAAGAGATGGCTCACCTGAGGGAAGAGGCGGAGACATAGGAATTCGGGGACGCGGAGACGGAGAAAGAAGGAAGGATGAAATGTGGGACACACTCGGTTCTACCCCCGGTCCGAGAAAATTGACAAGCCGACAATGGCTGTGATAAGGTCCACCTGAAGGATGGGCGCCCGCCAAATTGACAGCTTTCCGACAATCAAACATTCCTGCCAGCGGGCAATCCCACTCTGATTCTTCCATCCCAGGGAAAGGAGAAAATCGAGTGTTTCCCATCGTCGATGCCAGGCTCCTGGCGGCCTCGGTGAAGCAGTTCAAAGTGGCCGCGCCGGAGATCGCCAAAAAGAGAAAACCCGGGCAGTTTGTGGTTCTACGGACCCATGAGGAGGGGGAACGCATTCCCCTGACCATTGCCGACGCCGACCCGTCGGCCGGGACGATTACCCTGATCTTTCAGGAAGTGGGCAAGTCCACCATGCATCTCGGCAAACTCAAAACCGGGGATTCGATCCTGGATTTAATCGGACCTTTAGGCCGCCCCACCCACATCGAAAACTTCGGGACGGTGGTCTGCATCGGCGGCGGAATCGGCATCGCCCCGGTCTATCCCATCGCCAAAGGCATGCGGGAGGCGGGGAACACAGTCATTTCCATCATCGGAGCCCGCACCAAGGACCTCCTGATTCTGGAGGAGGAAATGGCGACGGTATCCCACGTTCTGAAGGTTTCCACGGACGACGGAAGCTACGGCTACCACGGGTTCGTCAGCGATGTCCTGCAGGATGTCATCGATGAAGGAAACCCCATCCATCTGGTGGTGACCATCGGCCCGGTGCCCATGATGCGGGTGGTCTGCAACGTGACCCGGAGCCGGAACCTCAAGACCGTGGTGAGCCTGAACCCCATCATGGTGGACGCCACCGGGATGTGCGGGGCCTGCCGCGTCAGCGTGGGAGGCAGGACGCGCTTCGTCTGCGTGGACGGGCCGGAGTTCGACGGCCACGAGGTCAATTTCGCCGAACTGGTCAAACGCCAGAGGGCTTACCTAGATCAGGAGCAGCAGGCTTCGAAGATGTTCCTGCATCCGGGGGGAGCCTGCATGGGAGGAAAGAGCTGATGACCGAGCCGACCGAAAAGAAGAAAAAAACCCAGATTCCCCGGACCCCGATGCCCGAGCAGGAGCCCAAGGTCCGGGCCAGGAATTTCGACGAGGTGCCTTTCGGTTACAATCCGGAGCTGGCCAAGCTGGAGGCCAGCCGATGTCTGCAGTGCAAGAAACCCGCCTGCGTGGCGGGGTGCCCGGTTTCCATCGACATCCCCGCGTTCATCGGGCTGATCCTTCAGGAGGACTTCCGGGGCGCAGCCCGCAAGCTCAAGGAGATGAACAGCCTCCCGGCGGTCTGCGGCCGGGTCTGCCCCCAGGAAGACCAGTGCGAAAAGGTATGCATCCTGGGAAAGAAGGGAGAACCGGTAGCCATCGGGCGGCTGGAGCGCTTTGCTGCGGATTTCGAACAGAAGCAGGGAGAGTTCATCATGCCCCCCATGGCATCCCCCACCGGGAAAAAAGTCGCCGTGGTGGGGTCGGGCCCGGCCGGATTGACGCTGGCCGGAGACCTGATCAAGAAAGGGCACAAGGTGACGGTGTTCGAGGCCCTGCACAAAGCCGGGGGGGTGCTGGTGTACGGAATCCCGGAGTTTCGCCTTCCCAAGGCCATCGTCCAGGCCGAGGTGGAATACCTGGAAAAGCTGGGGGTGGAAGTCAAGTGCGACATGGTCATCGGGCAGATTTTCACGGTGGATGAGCTCATGGCCAACGGGTACGATGCGGTCTTCCTGGGAACGGGAGCCGGTCTGCCGACCTTCATGAACATCCCCGGCGAAAACCTGAACGGGGTCTACTCGGCCAACGAATACCTGACCCGCTCCAACCTGATGAAGGCCTATCTCTTCCCCAAATACGATACTCCCATCGCCATGGGGAAGAAGGTGGCGGTCCTGGGGGGCGGAAACGTGGCCATGGACTCGGCCCGCACGGCCCTTCGCCTGGGGGCCGATGAGGTTTACATCGTTTACCGCCGGTCCAAGAAGGAATTGCCCGCCCGGATCGAAGAAGTCCACCACGCCGAGGAAGAAGGAATAAAATTTCATTTCCTGACCCTGCCGGTGGAGATCCTGGGCAAGGATGATGGGTGGGTCTGCGGGATGAAGTGCCAGAAAATGGAACTGGGCGAGCCCGATGAATCCGGCCGACGCCGGCCCATTCCCATCCCCGGCTCGGAATTCGTCATGGAAGTGGATATGGTGGTCGTCGCCATCGGAACCGGCGCAAATCCCCTGATTCCCTCCACCACCCTCGATTTGAAGACCAACAAGTGGGGCTACATCATAGCCGATCCGGAGACCGGAGCCACGAGCAAGAAAGGGGTCTACGCCGGAGGAGACATCGTGACCGGGTCGGCCACGGTCATCCTGGCCATGGGAGCCGGACGGAAGGCGGGCGAAGCGATCCATAAATACCTGATGGGATAAAAAGCAAGGAGCTTAGAGCGAGGAGCATAGGGTAAAGGGCGAAAAGCAAGAATCATAGCGGAGGGCGAAAGAATTACGAATTGACATTCTATTTTAGAGGTGGGAATATAAAAGCCGTAGGGGCGGGTTTTAGACCCGCCCCTACAGAAAGCGACAATAACGAGCCGGTTAGGGAAGGTGGTGCAAGTCCACCGCTGCCCCGCAACTGTGAGCGGAACGAAACCCACAAGAAAACAGGTAAGAGGTGATGGGTAATAGGTGATGAGGTAAAGAAATATTTTATCTCCATAACCTATGACCTCGGACCTGATGACCTGTTTTTCAGCCACTGGACTTAGGTCCGGGAAGGCGTGGGAAGTAGGCAGCCGCAAGCCAGGAAACCTGCCCGACTCGTCATGCACCTTGAAATCCTTCCGCGGGGAAGGGCGGGTAACCGTTTGGATTTCCAGAACCCCAACTTTCTCCCCCCAGAAGGTTGGGGTTTTTTCATTATTGCGGATTGACGGATTGCGAGATTGCGGAATTTCAAGGAATTATTATTCCGCATTCCGAATCCGAAATCCGCATTAGAGATTTTCCATGGAGAATAATAGTCTCAGCCTAATTTAGCCGCAAAAAGCACAAAAGAGGATTGTCTTCATTACCGGCGGTGCCAGGAGCGGGAAGAGCCGGTTTGCCGAGGAGCTGGCCCGGCAATTTCCGGGGCGCCAAAGCCTACCTGGCCACGGCCCAGGCCCTGGATGAAGAGATGGCCGAGCGGATCCGCCGGCACCGGGAGAACCGTCCCAGCGACTGGCAGACTCTGGAAGAGCCCATGGGGGTGGCTGGCTGCATCGAGGAGGAGGGCGAAAGGTTTGACCTCATCCTGCTGGACTGCCTGACCCTCTGGATCTCCAACCTCATGATGGCCGGCTGGAACGAAGCGAAGATCCTGGGGGAGGGGAATCGTCTGCTTGATGCTTGCCAGCGGGCTAAGTGCTCCCTCATTCTGGTCGGCAATGAGGTGGGGATGGGAATCGTTCCCGAGAATGCCCAGGCCAGGCTCTTCCGAGACCTCAGCGGGTTTATCCAGCAGAAGGTAGCCCGGGAGGCGGATGAGGTTTATTTCATGGTGAGCGGAATTGCACAAAGAATAAAAGGTTAAGGTCGAGGCCAAGGTCAAGGTCAAGGATAAGAGCAGAGAGCGGAGAGCAGAGAGCAATGGTCAATGACCAATGATCAATGAGCAATGGGCATTGACCAAAGATCATTGAACAATGGCCAATGAACCAGGATCAAGTTAAGGGGAGATGTTTGAAGAGATGAGATTGGAAAAGGAGATAAAAGAAAGGCTGGCCACGATTCAGCCGCTGAAGAAAGAGTTTTTCGATCAAGCCCAGGAGCGTCTGGATCAGCTGACCAAGCCCCGGGGAAGCCTGGGACAGCTCGAAGAGATTGCCAAGAGGTACGTGGCCATCGTCGAGAATATTCGCCCCCGGATCCAGAAGAAAATGATTTACACTTTCGCCGGAGACCACGGGGTGACGGCTGAAGGAGTCAGCGCCTATCCCAAGGATGTCACTCCTCAGATGGTCTACAACTTTCTCCGCCAAGGCGCGGCCATCAATGTCCTGGCGGGCCATGCGGGAGCGAAAGTAGTGGTGGTGGACATCGGCGTGGACCATCTGTTTGAGCCCATGGAAGGGCTGGTCATCCGCAAGGTGGCCCGGGGAACGGGAAACATCGCCCGGGGTCCGGCCATGTCCAGGGAACAGGCCCTGCAGGCCATTTCTGTGGGACTGGAGCTGGCGGATCACGCCAAGACCCAGAACGCCGACCTGGTGGGGACGGGAGATATGGGCATCGGCAATACGACCCCGAGCAGCGCCATCCTGGCGGCCATGACCGGCCTTCCCGTGAATCAGGTGACTCACCGGGGAACGGGAGTCGATGATGTGGGTCTGGTGCGAAAGATCAGGACGATTGAGAAGGCCCTGGAGATCAATTCCCCGGACCCCAGAGACCCGCTGGATGTGCTGGGCAAGGTGGGGGGGTTCGAGATTGCCGGAATCGCCGGGTTGATCATCGGGTGCGCGGGCCACCGGATTCCGGTCGTGGTGGATGGCTTTATTTCCACCGCCGGGGCGATGATTGCCGTGGCCCTCAACCCCCGGATCCGGGAGTACCTCTTTGCCTCCCACAAATCCGTCGAAGTGGGGCACCAGTTCATGTGGGAGTACATCGGACAGAAGCCGATTCTCGACCTCTCCCTGCGTTTGGGCGAAGGCACGGGCGCGGCCCTGGCCATGTCCATCATCGAGGCCTCCGTGAAGGTCTTGAACGAAATGGCCACCTTTGCCGAGGCGGGAGTTTCGGAAGAAAAAAAATGACCAGCTTCCTTTTGGCCTGGCGGTTTCTGACCATTCTTCCCGGCGGGAAAAAAGACGCCGACATAAGCCCCCGGGACCTGGGTCGCTCCATGGCCTGCTATCCCCTCGTTGGGCTCCTCCTCGGGGTCATTCTCTGGGGAACCTATTGGCTGTTCTCCCACGCCTTTCCCCGGACGCTCTGCGACGGGCTGGTCATCCTCCTTCTGGTCATTATCACGGGAGCCCTTCATCTGGACGGGCTGGCCGACACGCTGGACGGGATGGCGGCCGGAAAGTCTACCGAGGAAAGGCTCCAGATCATGCGCGACCATCGGGTGGGGACCTTCGGAGCCGTGGGCCTCATTCTGATCCTGGGGATCAAATTCCTGGCTCTGAATTCGCTGCCCGAAGATATCATCGGCAAAACATTGCTGGTGGCCCTGGTCCTGAGCCGCTGGTCCATGGTCCAGCTGACCTACCGGACTCCCTATGCCCGTCCGGAGGGAGGGCTGGGCAAGATCTTTAAAGAAAATGTTAGGAAAAGGGAGATGCTGATCGCCACAGCCTTCTCCCTGGTTGTGGCGGTATTTCTCCTCCGGTTCTGGGGGGCGGTCCTCTGGCTGGCCGTGGGAGTCTCCGCCCTGGGGATTCAGTTATTTTTCGAGAAAAAAATAGGCGGGGTTACGGGGGACATCCTCGGGGCCGCCAATGAGATCCATGAAATCCTGGTCCTGCTGATAGTTGCGGGAATCTTTCATGGATTCTTTTAGACGATTCAAGGTTTGAGGATTTAAAAAAAATGGTCACTCCGGTGGAAACCGGAGTCCAGGGAACTCATGACGAGTGGAAAGAACTGGATTCCGGCTTCCGCCGGAATGACGGAAAAACCTACTTTTTGACATTTTACGATTTTGTCAAGGATTGTAAGGGCGATTCATGAATCGCCCCTACGGCCTTCCCAAGAGAGGATTAGGAATGGAAGCCGATCGAACTCGACTTTACCTGACCCGCCACGGGGAAGTTGTAAATCATGGAGTGTACAACGGCCAAACCGATGTGGATATCACCCCCAAAGCGATCCAACAGATGGAACGGCTCCGCGACCTTCTGCAAGATAAAAACCTCCGGGCGGTATACAGCAGCGACCTCCTGCGCACCCGCAAAGGGGCTGAGATCATCGCCCAGCCCCATGGCCTGAAGCCCCAGGTTTTCCCCGAGTTCCGCGAAGTGCATTTCGGCCGCTGGCAGGGTTTGAGCTATGCCCAGGTCATGGAGCGCTACCCATCGGATATTCCCCAGTGGTTGAGCAACGTGGAGACCTTCCGCATTCCAGAGGGGGAGAGCATGGGCGAAGTGCGGCAGCGGGCGATCCCCAAGCTGCAGGGGCTGATTGAAAGCCACCGGGGAGAGGAGATCCTGCTGGTCTGCCACGGGGCCCTGAACCGGGTGATCCTGGCCGATGCGCTGCACTTGCCCATGGACCACCTCCTGCGGATCGAGCAGGACTACGGGTGCCTTAATGTTATCGATTACACGCCCACGTGGACGGTGGTGAAGCTGGTGAATGGGTAACAAGAATGCGGATTTCGGATTGCGGAATGCGGAATTGTAGGGGCGCGCGGCGCGCGCCCTTCAGAAGGTCGGAATTCGCGGGCGACCGGCCGGTCGCCCCTACAAATACCGAACGGTGCCAAGGCGGGGACTTGAAGCGAGTTTTCGTTTTTTTTCTATTCGCTTTCTTTTTCGGCGTCGGAAATCGGGCGCCTGCCGCCACCTTCACCGATGAAGTGGGGCGGACGGTGGAAGTCAGCGGGCCGCCCCAGCGGATCGTATCCGTGGCTCCCAACGTGACGGAGATCCTTTTCGCCCTGGGCCTCGGAGACCGGTTGGTGGGAGTGAGCACCTACTGCCAGTATCCTCCGGAAGCTTTGAAGATCGAGAAGATCGGGGGATACATCAACCCCTCCCTGGAAAAGATCGTGGCCCTGCGGCCGGACCTGGTGGTGGGGATCGCCGAGGGCGATCTGAGGACTTTCGTGGATAAGCTGACCGCTTTGAAGATCCCGGTGTACATCGCCAACCCCCGGGACGCCCTTGAAGTCCTGACCTCCATCCGGAAAATCGGCGAGGTCACCTTTGCCCCGGAGCCCGCCCGGAAAATCGTCCTCTCCATGGAAGAGAAGATCCGGAGGATCCGGGACAAGGTGGAGGGGAGGCCGCGGCCCCGGGTGCTCCATATCCTGGATTTCAACCCCCTGATCAGCGCCGGCAAAGGAACCTTCGTGGATGACCTGATCCGCCTCGGGGGGGGCCGGAACCTGGCGGAGACGGCCACGGGAAAGTACCCGCGCTTCAGCATGGAGGAGGTTCTGATCCAGGACCCGGAGGTGATTCTCCTGGCTTCCATGAAATCCCAGGACCCCTTGGTCAAACAGCGACGATGGTGGGAACGGTGGAAGACGATCACCGCGGTCAAACAGGGCCGGATATATGTCCTTGACTCAGACCTCATCCACCGGCCTTCCCCGAGGATGGTGGAGGGATTGGAACAAGTGGCCAAGGCCATACATCCGGAAGCATTTAAATAGCAATCCAGAATCAGCCAAAATAAATGAGGAATTCAACCTTTTAGTTGGAATTTGGAATGCTGTCGCTGATGCTTGAGAGTTTACCTATGGTCTCGTTGGACCTTTAAAAGGTGGATTCTCTGGATGGTCATGCTGGCCGCTCTTCTGGCCGGAGTGATGGGGGTCTCGGTGTCCCTGGGGGCGGTGACCATCCCCCTCTCCAAGAGCTGGTCCATTCTTGCCCATCAGTTCCTGGGCGTTTCCACCCCCGGAAACTGGACGGCGAGCGAATCCTCGATCATCCTCGACCTGCGGCTCCCGCGGGTTCTTTCCGGGGCCCTCGTGGGTTCCGCCCTGGCCATGGCGGGGTCCGTTCTTCAGGCCCTTCTGCGGAACCCCCTGGCGGATCCCTTTGTCCTGGGGATCTCCAGCGGGGCGGCTGTGGGCGCGGTGCTGGCGATCCTCTTTGGCTTGGGATCGACTTTCCTGGGGGCCTACGCGGTCCCGGGATCCGCCTTTGGGGGGGCCCTGATTACCCTGTTCCTGGTCTATTTCATCGCCCGCGTGGAGGGCCGGGCGCCCACGAATACCATGCTGCTGGCCGGAGTCATCGTGAGCTCCTTTTTCTCGGCGGTCATCATGTTTTTGATCTCCGCCACCAGCGACGAGCAGATCTATACACGTGACCTTCTGGCTCATGGGCAACCTGGAATACATGGCTTCCCAATCCCTGGGGGTCATCTTCCTTTATTTGGTGGCGGGTGGGGGGATCCTCTTTGCCTTGGCCCGGGACCTCAACCTCCTGTCCCTGGGAGAAGAGACCGCGTCCGAGCTGGGGGTGGATGTGGAGAGGGTGAAAAAAATGGCGTTCATCTTTGCTTCCCTCATAACCGGAGCGGTCGTTTCCGTGAGCGGGCTGATCGGATTTGTGGGCCTGATTGTCCCCCACGTGGTGCGGATGATCTGGGGGCCGGACCACCGGTTCCTCCTCCCGGCTTCCGCCCTGGTGGGGGCCATGCTCATGGTCGTGGCCGACACCCTTGCCCGGACGGTCATGGCCCCGACGGAGATTCCCGTGGGGGTCGTCACGGCCATGGGAGGGGCCCCCTTCTTCGTTTACCTCCTGAGGAAAAAGGGCCATGCCGTCTATTATTAGAATGGAGTCGGTCGATTTTCGTTACCCGGAGAGGCCGATCTTTTCCGGGCTGAGCCTCTCTCTGGAGGAGGGGGAGGTTCTGGGCCTCATCGGGCCCAACAGCTCGGGCAAGACGACCCTCCTGAAATTGATGGACGGACTGCTCCAGCCTCAGCGGGGAAGAATCCTGCTGGAAGAGAGGAACTTGGAGCAGATTCCCCGGGCGCAGGTGGCCCGGAAGATCGCCGTGGTGCCGCAGGCCATGGAGGTCCCGTTTTCTTTCACTGTCGGGGAGATCGTGCTCATGGGAAGGGCGCCGTACCTGACCCGCTTCGGCTGGGAAAAGCAGAAGGACCTGGATGTAGCCCGTGAGGCCATGGCCCTCACGGATGTGGCCGGCCTGGGAGACCGGACTTTCTGGGAGTTGAGCCAGGGGGAGAAACAGAGGGTCTTAATCGCCCGGGCCCTGGCCCAGGAACCCAGGATCATCCTGCTCGACGAGCCCACTTCCCACCTGGACATCAATCATCAGGTGGAGATCAACGAGCTGATCCGGGGACTGAATCTGCAGAAAGGACTCACGGTCCTCCATATTTCCCATGATTTAAACCTGGCGGCGGAGTATTGCCACCGGATTGTCTTGCTTCATCAGGGGTCGGTCTTCTCCGCAGGGGTTCCCTCGGAGGTGATCACCGAGGAAAACATCCGCCGGGTTTACGAGACCAAGGTTTTGGTCGAAAAGAACCCTCTTTCCGGGGCTCCCCGGATCACCCTGCTGGGAAAAGGGAAGATGGAACAACCGGGACCGCAAAGGACCGTGCATATCATCTGCGGGGAGGGGAGCGGGGTGGATTCGGCCCGCCGGCTGCTCCTGAGAGGGTACCGGGTGTCTCTGGGAGTCCTGAATACGGGTGATACGGACCAGAAAATCGGGAAGACCCTCGGTCTGCCCATGGCCCTGGAGGGGCCTTTCTCCTCCATCTCCGAGCGGGGCATGGAAGAGAATCGGAAATTGATCGAAAAAGCGGACCTGGTGCTGGTGGAGAGATTTCACGTAGGCCCGGGAAACCGGGACAATCTCCGGGCGGCCCTGGAGGCTCTGGAAAAAGGGAAAAAGGTGATCGTCCTGGAAAACAACTTGGAATACGATTTCACCGGGGGTGAAGCAAAGGCTTATTACCGGCGCCTGAAGGAGAAGGGAGCGGTATTCATCCCCGATCATTCCCGGCTGCTGGAAGAAGCGGAGAGACATCTGAATCCGGTCTAATACGGGGTGCCGGAAATTGGCAGACGAGCTCGTAGCCGGAGCCAGTGCCGGGAGCCGGGGGCCGGGCCGCTGCGCTTGCCAAAATAGGCGGTGGTGTCTCCCTAGATCAAGGGGATCTAAGGGTAAGTACTTCCTAAGGGTCCGCATTTTACATACTTATGGAGGCCAAGCCATTGTGTCCGTGTACCTTTGCGGAACCCCAGGGATGCGGCCCAAGGGGGGTTTCTCCCGCCGGATTTTGGCGGCGCGCATCGGCCCGACCCCCGGCTCCACGTGGGGTTTTTGGCACCTTGTTGGGATGCCTTGGTCGTGGCCCGGGGGCAAGGAGCCCGTGCGCAAAAAGCATCGGCCCATTGGAATTCGGATTTCGAAATGCGGAATTCGGATTTTGAGTTTTTCTTTTTCATTCCGCATTCCGCAATCAGAAATCCGCAATTCGCGGGGGCCGCGCCCCAACAACCGGGATCGGTGGTTCCCGGAAAATAAAAGGAGGTTGTGAAAGGCTGGACCCGAAGGATTCAAGGGAAAGTGGTGTAAACCCACTGCTGCCCCGCAACTGTGAGGGGAACGAAAACCATACAGAAGACAGGTATGAGGCAAGAGGTAAGAGGTAAGAGGCCAAGACAAGGATAAAAAAAATTAAATTCGTCTTTCAGCCTCGAACCTCTAACCTCCAACCTCTTACCTGTTTTTAAGCCACTGGACTCCGGTCCGGGAAGGCGTGGCGAGTAGGGGGCCCCGAGCCAGTAAACCTGACCCCGAGGGAATTATTTCTGACCTTTCGCGGGAAAGGAGAAAAAATGAAGAAGGGCTTTGTTTTATGGGTCACGGCCGGTCTTGCTGCCGGGGTGGTTTTTTCAGCCCCCGCAGCCGGGGGAGCGGAGGTGGAACTGGGCAGGGTAGTGGTTACGGCGACCAAGACGGAGACGGAAATCAGCGAAGTTCCCCAGTCCATCAGCGTGATCACCAAAGAAGAAATCCAGAACAGTCCCGATCGGACCCTGGGGGAGATCCTTCAGCGGGCCCCCGCGGTTCAAGTCACCCAGAACGGCCCGATGGGCGCCCTGGCTGTGCCGCAGGTGCGGGGCTCCACCGCGGGCCAGGTATTGATCCTGCTCAACGGCCAACGGCTCAACGATGCTCAAAACGGCCAGTTTGACTTGAACAATCTGCCGGTTCCCAAGGAGGATATCGAGCGGATCGAAGTCCTGCGGGGAGGGGCTTCGGCACTCTACGGGGCGGATGCCCTGGCCGGAGTGATCAACATCATCACCAGGACCCCGACGGCCAAACCTTTCACCTCCGCTTCGGCCTCCTATGGCCGGTTCGATACCCAGCAGTATTCTCTGACCCACCGGTGGAAACCCGGGCCTTTCAGCTACGGGATTTCCCTGGGGAGGGAGAAATCGGACGGCTACCGGGAAAATAGCCAATATGACGCCTGGATTCTGGGAGGAGAGGTGGGATACAGCCTGACCTCCCAGTCCGAGGTGAAGTTCTCCGCCCGCTATATTCAAAAAGAAGTGGGTCTACCGGGGCCGGTGAGTTTCCCCGACCCCGACGACCGGCAAAAGGATGATAATACCCTTTTGAATCTCAGCTACCAGGGGCAGATCACTCCGCAGCTGAAATTGGGTTTCAGAGGGTGGCACAACCAATACCGAAACACTTTTGATGCGGGGTCCCAGGGAATCCTGAGCATGGGGACCTCGGCCCTCCATAAGAGCTCTGAATCCGGGGGAGACTTGCAATCCACCTATCAACTGGGGAAAAGCCACCTGTTTGTGGGGGGACTGGAAGCCATCGAAGACCGGGCGAACAGCTCGTCGTTCGGCGTGAAGGAGGCCACCCGCGGGGCCGTATATCTTCAGGATGAAATCGAGGTCGGCAAGCCCTTGACCGCCACCCTGGGGCTGCGGTATGACTTCCATTCGGTTTACAACGACCAGTTAGACCCGCGCGTGGGTGTTCTCCTGCGGCTTCCGGCGGATTTTCGTCTTCGGGCTTCGGCCGGCCGCTCGTTCCGCGCTCCCACCTTCAATGACCTTTACTGGCCCGCCTCCGCTTACACGGCGGGGAATCCAAACCTGAAACCGGAGACCGCCTGGAATTATGAACTGGGGGCGGAAAAAAGTTTTCAAAACCTGGCAGCCATAAAAATCGCCGGTTTCTATCGGGATGTCAAGGACCTGATCAACTGGGCGCCGGATGCGAACTTTGTCTGGCGGCCCAGCAACATCTCCGACGCGAAGATCTGGGGGACGGAGGCGGAGTTCGTTCTGTACCCGGCGAAGGGCTGGGCCATCCCCCTCAATTATTCCTACGTGTACCCGCGGGATGAGAGCACGGGGGACCCGATTCCCAACCGGCCCAAACACATGGTCAACGCGGGCATCGATTACAAGAGTCCCTTCGGCATCAAGGGCAGCCTGAAAGGGAGATACATCCGGCTCTATACCAGTCAGGGGTCTACTCTGAATCAGGACTATTTCGTCCTCGACGGCCGCGTCGGGTATGAATTCAAAGTCTGGCAATATTTGAGCGGGGAAGCGTACCTCAGCCTTACCAACGCCCTGGATAAGGAATACCAGACCGTCGAAGGATATCCCATGCCTCCTCGGTCCTTAAACGGAGGGGTTTCCATTGCTTTCTAAACAATGGAATAATGGAATAGTGAAATAATGGGGGAGTGGAATGATGGAACACTGGAATAATGGAATATTGGGTTTAAAGGCCGCAAAAGTCGTTTTACCCGTCATTCCATTATTCCATCATTCCATCATTCCAATTTTTTAATTATTTGGCCATGAAACGTTTCCTATTCATTTCCATCTTTCTCCATGCGGTTGCCCTCCTGCTCCTCTTTTCCTGGGAGATTCCGCTGGCCGATCGCCTTCGTGCCGGGAGCGTGGTGGAGGTGTCCCTGGTTGAACGGATCGAGGGAAAGCCGGAGGGGAAGAAGGAGGAGGGGGATAAAAAATCAGAAAAGAAATCCTCTAAGAAGGAAGATATCCAGGAAAAAAAGAAGGCAGAGGCGACCCGACAGGTTGCCCGGGCGAAAGAAGAATTGAGGATGGAGGAGCCCAAGCCGGAGAAGACCGAACCCGACCAGAAAGAAATCAGGGAAGAAAAAGCCAGGGCGGAAGAAAGGATGCCTTCGGAGCCCCCGGTTCTGACAGCCAGAAGCGAAGAGTTCCCGGTTCTCATGGCCAGACTGACCCCGTCCGCCGGGGGCACCGCGGAAATGAGAGAATCGGCGAGCCCTCTGAAAGGCTCCCCGACTTCCGGGGGAAGAGGGGATGGAGGGGCTGTCTTCCTCACTTCAGCGGGGCCTGAATCGGGCAGAGAAGGAATTGCCGTTGGAGGCGGCGGAAAAGGTTCGGGGGCAGGGCAGGGAGAAGGGGGCGCCTCCCGTTTCAGCAGTGTTCACGGGTCCTCAGGAGATGGAGATTCGGTCATTGCCGAGATCATGCGCCGCATCGAAAAAGCCAAGCGCTACCCGAGGATGGCCCGGAAGATGGGAACGGAGGGTCAGGCGACGGTCCGTTTTAAAATCAAACCCGATGGAAAGGTCGAAGGGGTGGAGCTCATGGAATCATCGGGATCCGAGATTCTGGATCAGGCTTCCCTGGAGACGGTCCAGCGGGCGGCCCCTCTGCCTTACAAAGAAGGATGGCTGAAAGTGGTCATCGCCTTCAAAATTCTTTAAAAAACTTTTTCACCGCAGAGAACGCGGAGAACGCAGAGAGCTGGAAAAATTAGAAAATGAAATTCAAAAAATAAAATAGCCGGCAAAGCGCCTTTACCGGCAGGATTGTTTCTTTCTGTTTAGACTTTGTTCGAATTTAGTAAACCAAAAAATTTTTAATCTGTCTCTGCGGGCTCAGCGATCTCTGCGGTGAAAATGAAATGGAAAAAGAGTGGGTTTTTGAAGACATCGAAGTTGAATCCTACGCCGGCTATAAGGGACAGGAGAGCCCCCGGGCTTTTGTCCATCTGACCCGGCGGTACGAGATTCTGGAGATCCTGGACCGGTGGTACGAAGGGGGAGTGGACCCGAAAGCGTTGCGCCAGGATTATTTCCGGGTGAAGAGCAAAGAGGGGGAAATCTTCCTGCTCCGCTACACGCCCCGGTATCAGTCCTGGACCCTCTGCCGCCGCCTCCCGGCCCCCCGATTTTCGAACAACTGAAAACGTTTATGGGACACAGATGAACACAGATAAACACGAATAAGAAAGTGCCTAAAGTGCGCTAAAGTGCCTAGAGTGCCTAAAGTTAAAAACAGGGCTTTATCGCCTTTGACTCCGAACTCCGAACTCAAAACTCTGAACTCTTCTTGGACACGGATGAACACGGATAAACACGGATTTGGCGTTTGTTCAAAAACAAGACCAAAGAAAATACTGGGACACAGATAAACACAGATGAACACAGATAAAGAAAAAAAGCATGGGTAACCAAAACCTGCGCCGGTGTTGGATGTCCGGTTCGAAAAAAAAGATGACCGATAACCGGCAGCAGATAAAAGGAACTGAGAACTGATAACGGACCACGGACCACGAACTACGGATTTATGTCTTCCGCCGCCCTCATTTCCGCCTATCTTCTAGATCTCCTCCTGGGCGACCCGCATGGATTCCCCCATCCTGTCCGCCTGATTGGCCGGCTCATCTCCGGGCTGGAAAAAGGCTTGCGCAAGATTCATTCTTCCCCCTCCTGGCTGATACTCGCCGGAGTGATCTTGGCGGGAACCGTCTGCGGGATCACCTTTCTGACAACCCATTTTTTAATCCGCTTTTTGGGAGATCTGTCCTCGGTGGCGGGGCTGGCCGCTTCGATCTTTCTAGGCTACACCACCCTGGCCACCCGTGATCTGCATGTGGAGACCCGGAAGGTTCTTTTGGCTCTCGAGGCGGGGGACTTGCCAAGAGCCCGCCAAGAACTGTCTCTTCTGGTGGGCCGGGACACGGTGCACCTGGATGAGCCGGAAATCCTCCGGGCCCTGGTGGAAACCATCGCGGAAAATATTTCCGACGGGGTGATTGCTCCCCTTTTCTATCTCGGCCTGGGCGGGCCTGCCTGGGCCATGACCTACAAGGCGATCAACACCCTGGATTCCATGGTGGGGTACAAGAACGAGCGGTTCCAGCACTTGGGCTGGGCTTCGGCGAGGCTGGATGATGTCGCCAACTTCCTCCCGGCCCGGATTTCAGGGGGGATCATCGTCCTTTCGTCCCTCATCCTTGGAAAGGGCTGGAAAGATTCCCTGAAAATTCTGGGGCGAGACCATGCGAACCATCAGAGCCCTAACAGCGCCTGGCCCGAAGCGGCCATGGCCGGAGCGCTGGGAGTTCAGCTAGGGGGTTTGAATGATTACTTCGGCCGTCCCAACCTGAAACCCTTCATCGGTGACCGAAAAAGGAACATCGAGCGGAGAGACGTGAGGGAGGGCTGGAAGATTTTATACCTGTCGTCCTTCTTCATGCTTCTACTGTCCCTGGGTCTAAATTGGGTTGGGAGGAGATTTTTCCCCTTGCCCTAAGATGGCTTTCGGGAATAGATTTTAAAGAAAGTCGGGGTTTTGAGAAAAGAATGTAGGGGCGCCCCTATGTGGGCGCCCATGCTTAGGCCGGCATCCCGCCAAGGGGGGACCCCCACATTTTTTCTTTTTCGCTCCTTGATTTTTTGCTTGAGGAAAACTTGTGAACAGAATCCACGGCGGCAACATATACGAAATTGCGGCGAAGGAGGGGATCGATCCGAAAAAGATCATCGATTTCAGCGCTTCCATCAATCCCCTGGGCCTGTCTCCGAGGGCCAAGAAGAAACTTGGCAAAGTGGGGCTGGAGGCGGTTCTTCATTATCCGGATAGCCGATGCGGGGAACTCCGAACCGCGCTGGCTCAGTTCCACGGGATTGCGGAAGACTGCATCCTTCCCGGAGCTGGTTCCACGGAATTCATTTACTCCCTTCCGCGAGTGCTGAAACTGGAGAGCATCCTCCTGGTGACCCCGGCCTTCAGCGAGTATGAAAATGCTCTTGAAATCCAGAGCCGGGATTGCCGGATTCATTTTTTTGAAACCCGGGAAGAGGACGGGTTTGAACTCAACGTGGAGGGGCTGCTGCTGGCCCTGACCCAGGGGTACGATGCCCTCTACCTCTGCAATCCCAACAATCCCACCGGGATTTTGGCCGAGAAGAAGGATCTATTGCGGGTCTTGGCCCAGGCGGAACGGGAGAAGGTCTGGTTCATCCTGGACGAAGCCTTCATCGATTTCATTCCCGGGGAATCCCTCCTCCGGGAAGCCGCCCTATCCTCCCGGCTCATCCTCCTCCGGTCCCTGACCAAATTCTACGCCCTGCCCGGGCTCCGGGCCGGATACCTGATTTCCAACTCCGGGGTGATCGAGAAATTCTCCCGGGTCAAAGAGCCCTGGACGGTCAATGCTCTGGCCCAGATCGCCGCCGTGGAAAGTCTTCAGGACAAGGCTTACGCCGACCGAACGCTGGCCTACATCCGGGAGGAACGGGAGAATCTCGCCCATGGCTTGCAGGGGATTCCCGGCTTCATCCCCTATCCCGGGTCCGCCAATTACCTTCTGGTGCAACTGCATCCTTCTTTAAACCTCAGCGCTGCCGAACTGCGGGAAAAGATGATCCCCCGGAGGATCCTGATCCGGGACTGCCGATCTTTCCACCACCTCGGCCCTTACTTTTTCCGGATTGCCGTACGCAGCCCAAAGGAGAATCAGGCCCTGCTCAAAGCCCTGCGCCAGGTGCACAAGGAAATGGTAAAGACAGGGAAGGCGTAAACCCCCCAGAAACCAGAACCCCAGATTTCCCCCTCCCAAATAAATTTTCCTGGCTTTCGAAATCTAACTATTGATTTAAATATTTCATTATTTATTGGATAGTTAGCTGTATATCATTTAGTAACACTCTTTACTTATTCAAAAAGGTC
Source organism: uncultured delta proteobacterium (assembly GCA_963802665.1). Lineage (GTDB taxonomy): Bacteria > Desulfobacterota > SM23-61 > SM23-61 > SM23-61 > SM23-61. The sequence continues at coordinate 28,260 of CAWDJO010000021.1, forward strand.
TTGACAAAAATCCACCATTTATTATAAGAGGGGGTGTATTTTAAGAGCCGCCCGATCTTCAGGAAGTCATATTCGTTCTTCGGCATCATTGATTTGGGATAAAAAGGGGGAGGCCAGGATATGTGGGAAACCCTCCAAGTGGTTTTTATTTACACCTTCATCCTCGGGTCCATCTACCTGCTCATCTCTCTGGGCTTCTCCATCATCTGCGGGGTGCTGCGGATTTTTCATCTGGGGTATGCCTACCTCTTTACCCTGACCGTGTACCTTGCCTGGATGTTCATGAAAGAACTCGGATTCGGGCTGGTTCCGGCCTTGATTGCCATGGTCGCGGTTCAGTTTGGGATCTCCTACCTCATCTACAAGGGGATCATCATGAAATACATGGACCGGGAAGAGATCATCCTGACCGGACTCCTCCTGGTAGCTATCATCGTGGAACAGGCGGTCAATTACCGTTACCCCATCCAGGCCGGGGTTTTCATTCACACCACGCTCATCGAAGGAAGCTCGGAGATCGGAGCGGTGGTGATTTCCAACCAGCTGCTCGTCGGCGCCGGAATCGCCATTCTGCTCACCGTCCTCTTCGTCTTCTTCTTCCTGAAGACCCGGACCGGCCTGGCCATCCGGGCGCTCTCCCAGGATATCTACAGCAGCCAACTCATCGGGGTCAACGTGGAGGTACTCTATACGCTTACCATGTTCCTCATCCTGATTCCGGTCATCGTGGGGACCCTCATCGTAGCCCCGGTCTGGGCGGTGGACCCCACCATGGGATCCCTTTACTTTACCACGGCTATCCTGGTGGCCATTCTGGGTGGGCTGGGAAACATCAAGGGAACCATCATCGCGAGTTATCTCATCGGTTTCACCCATTCCGGGGTCTCTTTCCTGGCGGGAGAACCCCGGTTCATGAATTTCTCGGCTTTGGTTCTGGTCATGATCATTCTAATGGTGAGACCGCAAGGAATCGCCAAGAGTGAGGCCCTATGGTAGATGTGGAAATCAGGCGAGACCGAATCATCCTCCGTTACAAAGGAAAAAAGTGGGACTGGATCCTGGAGCCCCGCTACTGGCGGAACACGCTCCTCTGGACGGCGGGCCTCCTGATCTTTCCCATCCTTTGCTACTTCATCAGCCCCATCCTCCTCAACACGGTGGTCAACGCCAACCTCTACGCGGCCATCGCCATCCCCCTGGCGCTGATGACCCTGGGGACGGGGAGGATTAATTTCGGTCCGAATTTCTTCATCGGCGTGGGAGGGTACACGGCAGCCCTTCTCTCCATCGCCTACGGGTGGGGCCCGGTGAAGACCTTCCCCTTTGCCGTCCTCATGAGCCTCCTTTCGGCCCTGGTTTTTTCCCCCCTGGTGATCGTGGCCCGGGGTCTCTATTACGTCCTCCTGACCTTGCTTCTTCCCCTGGTCTTCATGGAAATCACCTTCATCTACACCGACACCTTCAAGGGGGACGTGGGCCTGGCAGGGATCCAGCTCCTGATGGACACGGGAATGGTGAAAATCAATTTCCTCCTCACCGCCTACATCTCCATGATCCTCATGCTCCTTTATTTATGGGTGATCAACAAGGTCATCAAATCCCGCTACGGCCTCATCATGGCCACGATCAACGACGGGGAGGAGGTAGCCCACGGAATCGGGGTCAACATCAACAAGGTCAAGATCCTGGCTTTCGTTTTTTCCGCGGGGATGATCGGAGTCGCAGGGTGGTTCTATGCCCATTATTTTGGGACTTTTGCCGGAATCACCTATCTTCCGCTGAGTTTCATGATCAAGATTCTCCTGGTCATCTTCATCGGGGGTCGGGCTCAAATATTCGGCTGCGTGGTGGGGGGCTATTTCATCGCCTTCCTGGAGATGATCCTGGTGACCACCCTGGGGGAGATCCAGCCGGTCCTCTTTCCGGTCATCCTGGCCGTTCTCCTCTTCACCCTCCCCGAGGGCCTCTTCGGGCTGTACCGGAGACGGCGCTATCGCGAATATCTGCCAACCCTGCATGTGCGGAGGTAGGCCAAGATGCCTGAGATTCTGACGGTCCGGAACATCACCAAATCCTTCGGAGGGCTGACCGCCGTCCACGATTTGAGCTTCCACATCCGGAAAGGGGAGACCGTGGGCCTCATCGGGCCGAACGGGGCCGGCAAGACCACCCTGGTCAACGTTCTCTGCGGCTCCCTGTATGCCGACCGGGGGGAGATTGAAATGGAAGGGAAAAAGATCACCCGCATCCCCCCCCACAAGCGCTGCCATCTGGGCCTCAGCCGGACGTACCAGATTCCCCGGCCTTTTCCCGAACTCACCGCCCTGATGAGCGTCGTCACCAGTGCCCTCTGCGGAAAAGACCGGGTCAACCGGGGCCTGGATGACGCCGCGGCAGAGGCAACCCATTACCTGGAATTTGTCGGGCTCTTCAGCAAGCGGAACATCCTGGCCCGGGACCTCACCTTCTTCGAACTCCGGATGCTGGAGCTGGCCCGGGCCCTGGCCACCTCTCCCAAGCTCCTCTTTGTGGACGAGGTCATGGCCGGGCTCAACCCGGGGGAAGCTACCAAGGCGGTCCACCTGATTGCCCGGGCCAAAGAGGAATTCGGCCTGACCATCTTCTGGATCGAACACGTCATGGCCGTCCTGATGGAAGCGGCCGAGCGAATCATCGCTATTCACTTCGGTGAGAAGATCGCCGAGGGACCCCCGGCGGAGATTGCCAATAACGACAAGGTCATCGAGGCCTACCTCGGGTCGGGGTGGAAGAAAAGGACCTGTAATTGAAAGCGCAAAGAGCCTAGAGCATAGAGCACAGGAAAAAACCTGGACGCTATGCCTCTGCGCTTTGCGCATGCCTGCTTGGTTGATTGCGGATTTCGGAATGCGGAATGCGGATTGAAATAGGGAAAGTATCTTTAAAACTTAAGGCACTTAAGCGCACTTGAGGCACTTTAGGCACTCTATTCCGGGGGATTCATGCTTGAGGTAAAAAACCTGAATGTGTCCTACGGGGTCATCCCGGTCCTTCACGACGTGAGCCTGCGGGTCAAAGAGAATGAACTGGTTGCCCTTCTGGGGTCCAATGGGGCCGGCAAAAGCACCTTGCTGAACACCATCCAGGGATTCCTGAAACCCACATCCGGCTCGATCTCGTTCCTGGGAAAGGCGATTGAAGGACTTCCTCCCCACCGGGTGATTGCCGAGGGCATCGTTCAGGTTCCGGAAGGACGTCGCCTTTTCCCCTACATGACCGTGAGGGAAAATCTGCTCCTCGGGGCCTATCCGGGAAATGCCTGGGGCAGCAAGAAAGAGAGAATGGAATGGGTCATGGGCCTGTTTCCCATTTTGAAGGAGCGGGCCCAGATGCAATCGCGCCTCCTCAGTGGGGGGGAACAGCAGATGCTGACCATCGGCCGTGGGTTGATGGCCCTTCCCCGGCTGCTCATGGTGGACGAGCCGTCTCTGGGGTTGGCCCCCGTGATCCTGGACAGCCTGTACGCCACGCTGGAAAAGCTGCGGGAGTCCAAGATCACCATTCTCCTTCCCGAACAGAACGCCCTGCGGGCCCTGACGATCGGCGACCGGGGCTATGTGATGCAGGACGGAAAAGTTGTCCTGGAAGGAGATTGCCAGACCCTCATGCAAAGCGACCTGGTGAAGAAGGCCTACTTGGGAAGATAAGAGCAGAGAGCATAGAGCAGAGAGCATAGGGCAAAGAGCAGATATAAGAGGAAAGACAAAAACAAAGAGGGTCAGGAATGGAAGATTATTTTTCCTACACGGCCAGGCTCTTCAATCCCTCCGAGACCAGTCAGAAGTCCGAGGTCCTGAAAGGGATCCGGGTCCTGGATTTTTCCCACGTCATCTTCGGTCCCACCGCCACCCGGATCATGGCCAACTACGGGGCCGAGGTGATCAAACTGGAGCTCCCCTTCCACGGCGACCTGTGGAGGCCGGCCACCTACTGGGGAAAGTACTGGAAGCATTCCAACCCTCTCTGGCATTTCGTGACCCAGAATAAGTATTTTGTCGGGCTGGACCTGAAACACCCCGAAGCCAAGGAGATCATCTACCGCCTGGCCCAGATGTGCGACGTGGTGGCGGAAAATTTCGCCGCGGGCACGGCCGAGGCGTGGGGGGTGGGATACACCCAGATCAGCAAGATCAACCCCAAAGTCATTTATCTGAGCTGCTCCACCTACGGACAGTACGGCCCCCTGCGCTTCTACCCCGGCTGGGACCTCCTGGCGCAGGCAGCCAGCGGGGTTTTAAGCCTGACCGGCTACCCCGATACCGAGAAGTTTTATAAATTGCCCGACTACCTGGGAGATTTTATTCCCGGAAATTTCGGAGCCCTGGCCATTCTCATGGCCCTTTACTTCCGCAACAAGACCGGGAAGGGCCAGTATATCGACCTGGCCCAGTCCGAAGCCCTGATGCGTCTCCTGTTCCACTTCACGGCCTTCAAACTGACGGGGACGGAAATCGGACGAACGGCCAACACCGATCCCACCATGGTCCCCGCCTCCATCTTCAAGACTCGGGACGGAAAATTCATCGCCCTGGCCTGCGCCACCGCCAAACAATTTGAGGGCCTCTGTGCGGCCATGGGGAAAGAAGACCTGTTGAGAAACGCGGTCTATACCGACCCCTTCGAGAGGCTGAAACCGGCAAATGCCAGAGCCTTGACCCAGGTCGTGACGGAATGGCTGAAAGGGCAAGACCTCGAATCGGTGCTCCGGGTGGCCAAGGAAAAGAGTTTGCCCGCGGCCGAGGTGCAGGATGACTATCAAATTTCCCAGGACCCCTGGCGGCGCCAGAGGGGCAGCGTGATTCTCTTCCATGATGATATGTATGGAGAAATCGTCCTGGCCGGCCCTTCCGCCCAGTTGAGCAAGACCCCCTCGCGGACGAAGTGGACCGCCCGGCCCGTGGGTTACCACAACCGTCTGGTCTTGAAGAAGTTTCTGGAAATGTCCGACGAACAGATCGCAGTCCTGGAGCGCAAGAAAGTCATCGGGACCTTTGACGACCGTCCCGGGCTCAAGCCCCCGGTTTATTACAACCTGGAGGAGGATCCCGTCTTTAACTACGGAAGAGGGGGAAAGAAGTGAGCGGGAAAGGGGAAAAAGAGCAGGTTTACGCCCGTTATGTCGCTTCGGGGAAGACCGTCGAGCACCTGGCTTCCTGGGGGAAGACCCTGGTCGAGGTGATGAACCCGGAAGGGAAAGCCCGAAGTCCTGGACGACGTCCTGGTTTTGGACGCGAGCTGGGGGAACTTCAGCGGGATCATCGCCGCGAGTTTCCTGGCTGAGTTCGGCGCGGAAGTCATCAAGATCGAACCGCCCGGCGGGGACCCCATGCGCCAGGTGACCCCTTACGGGGTTAACATAAAAGGGGTGGGGATTCCATTTCTGGTCGAGGGGCGCAATAAAAAATACATGACCCTGGACCTTAGGAATTCGGAGGAGGACCGCAGGGACTTTGCCCGGCTGGCGGAAAAGGCCGCGGTGGTCATCGAGACCTTTGCCCCGGGGGAGATGGATTCCTGGGGAATCGGGTACCGGCAGCTGAGCCAGAAGAACCCGGGCCTGGTCTATATTGCGATTACTCCTTACGGCCAGTACACGGATAAGGCCAAAGAGCTTGCCCATCAGCCGGATACGGACATCACCTGCCAGGCCGGCTCGGGCCTGCCCGCTCAGGTGGGAGACCTGGCGAATGCCCCTGAACCTTTCAACTGGCCGCTGAAAGCCGGCATGTGGGCGGGCTGGTACATATCGGGTTTGAGCGCCGCCCTGGGCGGAACCGTTGCCCTGGTCCACCGCCAGCAGACCAAAGAAGGCCAGATGGTGGATGTGGCCGCCATGGATGCCTATTCCAACATGGTTGGGTTTCCGGCCACCATCGGGTATACCTGGGAAAAGGCCCGGCCGCGGATCGGGGTCCTGGACTTCATCCTTTATCCGTATGGACTCTGGAAGTGCAAAGACGGCTATGTGGTCATAGCCGCTCCCCGGGACCACGATTTCCGGGCTCTGCTCAAGATCCTCGGAATCTGGCATCTGGAGGACGACTGGAGGTACACGGCCGACCGCATTCCCGACGTGGTGGACCAGGCCATGGTATTGTACAAAGAAATCGAAGAGAAAACCCTCCAGTACACCGCCGACGAACTGGTGAAGAAGGCCCTGACCTACAGCGCCAAATCCGCCCGGTCCAAATGGCGAGGGGGAGGGGTGCCCATTGTCATGAAGATGATGACTCCCCCCATGACCATGGAGAGCAAGCAGTTCGCCATCCGCAGGATCTTCCAGGAAGTGGAGGACGAGAACGCGGGCAAATTCGTGATCAACACGAACTTCGTGAAAATGTCCGAATCCCCCCCCCGGATCAAATGGGTCTCCAGCACCATCGGGAAGGACAACGAGTACGTGCGGAAGAAGTATCTCAGCGGTTGATAAAAGGGAGGGTATGCGATCCAGGGTAGGAGGATAAACTCGAAATCCGAATATCGAAGTTCGAAACAAATTCAAAATTCGAATGACTCAAATCTTAAGAAATGTAAGTTTCGAATTTCTCATTTTTGGTCATTCGGGCTTGTTTCGGATTTCGAATTTCGTGCTTCGAATTTTCTCGGCGGTCTCCGTGATCTCTGCGGTTAAGTACTTGTGGGTGGTTGTCCGAGGACCGAGAGCCTCAAAAAATAACCAATAAGGAGGGTGAGCAATGGAAAGATGGCTTAAGTTGGGAGTCGTTTTCCTGGCGGTCCTTTCGCTCTTGTGGTTGGGATCCAGCCCCGCGGCCGTTGCCCAGCCGAAGGGCAAGCCGATCGTCATTGGCTATGTCGGCAACGTCGCCTCCCCTGGGACCAAACCCTGCATGGACCTCCAGAAGTTTGCGGTGGAGGAGATAAACAAAGCCGGCGGGATCCTGGGCCGACCGGTGGAGTACGTGGTGCTTGACGGTAAGGGAGACACTTCTCTCTCCGTCGAAGCAGCCCGGCGGCTCATCATGGAGAACAAGGCTAGCTTTGTGTCCATCGAAGGGCGGTCCGAGATCTGCCTGGCGGCCCAGGAGAATTCAGCCGCCCTTTACAAAGAGTATCCCCACATCCTGATCTTCAACGGCCCCATGGCCTCTGAATTGACCGCCAAGGTGGTAGACAACTATGAGAAGTACAAATTCTGCTTCCGGGACTGGGATCCAGAGCCAGCTCACTACTCCTGGCTCGAAAATATCATGGGGGGTCTCTTTAAAAAGGTGATTAAGGCAAAAAAGCTTGCTTTCCTGTGGGAAGATCTGGCCTGGACCCAGATGTGGCGCAAAGGAATTGATTACCTTAAACTTCCCACATGGGAAGAGGTAGCTAAGCAAAAATACGGCATAGAAGTGGTGTACAGCAAACCGGTGAAACCCAGGGGAACCATGTATTTGCCGATCCTGCAGGAAATCGCCATGAAGAAGGCCGACGTGGTCTGGTTTGTAAGCTCCTGGTTCACCGACACGGAGGTTTACGCCAAGCAGTGGGCTGATTCGGCGGCCAAAAATATCCCCACCTATTTATACGGAGGGGTCGCCCAGACGCATGATTATTGGAGGATGACCGGTGGGAAGTCGCTGGGAATGATCACTGGATTTTACGAAGGTGATATTCCTTACACCCCCAAGACTCTTCCCTTTATCGCCCAGGGGAAAAAGCTGGGGATTCCGCTGCAGATTCATGTTCATATCGCCTACGCCGACATCTACCACTTCAAAGCGGCCATTGAAAAGGCTGGCGGAGTGGAAGACAAGGAGAAGCTGATCAAGGCCATGGAAGAGGTGGAAACGGTTTACTCCCTGGGGAAAATGAAATATGAAACCCGACGCATCAAGCCATTCTTCCATTCCCGCGTCCTTTGCGATCCCAACAATCCCTATTCTATGTACCCCGGATACTACCTGCTGGCCATTGCCCAGTTCCAGAAAGAGGGGAAGGTCGCATGGTTGGTAGATGAAAATGGAAAGGCGCAGCCCCAGAATTACATCCCTCCCGCGAATTTGAGGAAGTAGAACCTTTCTCCTTAGGGGGTGGATCTTTTTATCGCCGGGTGGTAGATCCACCCCCCCCTTCTTTTGGGTAATCAATCCGAATCTCTCTCCTTCTTGGCCGATCCATTATAAAAGGGGTCAGGCTTGCAATGTTGCAATTAAAGGCTACTGCCGATCTTTCAAACAGTCCGTGGCCGAAAAAATGGTAGATTAAATGGGTCTCTTGGGGCAATCTTCGGATCCTGAAAGCGGGTTGAAATATAAAAAATACTGCTTTCCTTCCTGGACGCTTGCCGCGCGCCCCTATACGCATAACTCCGGACACGCGCGGTTGCAGGCTGAAGCTGAACTATTTAGATCTTGAGTTCTCAAAGGAACGGCAAAGACGAAGGGATCCGGAACGGCTATTTTCCGGAAGCGATTGGCAGGAAAGCCTCTTTGATCCCGTCGATCACGAACTGGACGGAGATGACCGCCAGGAGGAGGCCCATGAGGCGGGTGAGGACGTTGATGCCGGTCTGGCCCAGCAGGCCCAGCACGCGCCCGGAGGCTCTTAAAATCAGGTAGGTGAACAAACAGGTCAAGAAGATGGCCAGGATCACCAAAGCCCTTTGAGTTATGGACGTAGAGAGGTTGATCAGAACCATGACCGTGGTGATGGCCGCCGGTCCGCTGAGCATGGGAATGGCCAGGGGGAATACGGCCACGTCCTCTCCCTCATGCTTCTCGTGCTCTTCCTGGGGAGTGGACTTGGCCCGAGACCTGCGGGCCTGGAGCATGCTCAGGGCAATGATGAAGATCAAAATCCCGCCGGCGATTTGAAAAGAGCTGATCGTTACCCGGAGCAGCTTCAAGATCCATTCGCCCACAAAGGCAAAAACCAGAAGAATCAGAAAGGTAACCAGACTGGCCCGCAGGGCCGTCCGGTTCCTCTCCGGAGGGCTTTGGCCCCCGGTGATCGATAAAAAAATCGGGGCGTTACCCAAAGGGTCTACGATAAAGAAAATCAAAGACAGAGAGATGGCCGCGAATTCCAGAGTTGGATACATGGGAAGAAAGGTAATCGGGTATCAGGTCGCTTTCCTCGGAAGACAGTCGAGGAGGGGCAACAGCTTTTTTGCTTTCAGGGTTTGAATGGATTTCAGGGCTTCTTCCCTGGTTTGAAAAGGTCCCGCTACGATCCTGTACCAGGCCTCCCGCGGAGAGACCCGGCGGGAAGTAACTTTCAGACTCTTTTCTTTCAGGGCCGGTTCATTTTTATACCGACCCGCCTCCTGGGCGGTGGCGAAAGTCCCCAAATAGATCTGATACCGGTTATCCGAACCCCGCAGGAGAAGAGTCTCCTCGGTGATATGGGGGATTTTGATCTTTTGCCCGGAAAAGATCAAATTTATGTCCGTGATCTCAGGATTGGCTTCCAGCATGAAATCCAGGAGACTATGATTGATTCCTGAAAAATACTGCCGGCCGACGGAAGAAAGAGTCCAGCCTTGCTTCACCAGAATGGTTTGTTCCTCGAGTTTCGGCATGGGCCGCTTTACGGGCGGAGGGGAATCTTTTTTAACTTCGGTGACCGCTTCCCGCTTTTTTGCGGCAGCCTTCCCCGCAGGGGAGGGTATTTTTTTCGCCTCCAGGGCTTCCTGGCGTTTCTCCAGCGGGCGTTGTTCCGAGGGAGCTATCTTGCCGGCCGGTTTCCAGGGGGGGGAGCGGAAATCGAAGTAGAAGAAAGCGAAAACTCCCAGGCTTATGAGCAAAAGAACGAGAACTCCCACCCCATAGCGGGATTTCACGAAGGAGAACACGGGGCGCAGGATTTCGGATTTGGGGGTTTTCAGATATTTGAAATCCTGAGCCGCCTGATCGGCGGTTTTAGAATCGATCATGGAACTCGAGTTGGTGTACCCGATCAGAAGGGCCCGGTCGCAGAGCAAATTGATCACCCGAGGAATCCCCCCGGCAAATTCCCAGATGCGGTTGATCGCCTCGGAAGTGAAGACCTCGGACACGCTCCGCCCCACCAGTTTCAGCCGGTGCCGGATGTATCCTCTGCCTTCCTCGCGGGTCAGCGGGTGGACCTGCCCATGGATGGCGATTTTTTCCTTCCAATGCCGCAGCTTAGGGGAGTTCAATTTTTCCTCCAGCTCCGGCTGTCCCACCAGCAGAACCTGCAGGGCCTTCGCCGCAGGAATGTCCAGGGTGGCCAGACCCAGCACCGCTTCCAGGACTTTTTCTTCCAGGCCCTGGGATTCATCGATGATCACGGTCACGATTTCGTCGCGAGCCAGCCTCTCCTGGAGATAGATGGTGAACTGACGCATGAGCGAAGGGACATTTTCTTCCTTTCCCTCAAGGGGGATCTCCAGGTCCTGGAAAATCGTTTTGAGCAGGTTTTTGAAATCAAGCTTGGGGTTGAAGATGAAGGCGGTTTTTATCTTTTCGGTCAGATCCTTCAGGAGGGCATAAATCAGAATGGTCTTTCCAACTCCCACCTCTCCAGTGATCACAATAAGGCGCTTCCTCTCCTTGATCCCGGACATCATGGAGGAAAGGGCTTTCCAGTGGCCGAGGGCGAGGTACAGAAATTTGGGATCGGGGTTGAGGGCAAAAGGATCTTCTGAAAAACCGTAAAACTTTTTATACATCGCCTTCCCGCGCGTGGAAATGGAGGGCTAAGATCCCTCCTTTGAATCTGGTCCGTGTATTGAAGGATTTCACTCGATACGAACCAACTCCATCATTCCGCCAGGAGCCGTTTTCAATGTACCCTAAATCGGTTTAAATTTCAAGCTCCTATGGAGATCTCAGGTGGAAATAGGCCGCTTTAGGCGGCAGGAATTCGTCTGCTTGATGGAGGTTTTATTTCATGATATTCTTCGATCCTTGGAAGGCCATGCCCGTGGGAGCGAATTCCGGATTTGGCCAGCTGAGCAAAAAAAGCCAAAGGGACACAGATAAACACAGATGAACACAGATAATAAAGTGCCTAAAGTGCGCTAAAGTGCCTAGAGTGCCTAAAGTTAAAAACAGGGCTTTATCGCCTTTGACTCCGAACTCCGAACTCAAAACTCTGAACTTTTTTTGGACACGGATGAACGCGGATAAACACGGATGAACCGTTAATTAAAAACAAGAGAAAAAAGAATGGTTGCGGCGAAGAAATTATCTCGGGGAATCCGCTGGCGGGGGGTCTTGGAAACGCTAGCGGCCATCTTTGGCCTCATCGGCTGTCTTTTTTCCGACCCCGCATTCGCCCTTGAGAAAAAGCCGAACATTATCTTTATTCTCTCCGACGACCACCGCTGGGACGCTATGGGGAACATGGGCCACCCCTTCCTCCAGACCCCGAGCCTCGACCGGCTGGCCCAAGAGGGGATCCGCTTCAACAACGCCTTTGTGACCACCCCCCTCTGCAGCCCTTCCCGGGCCAGCTTTCTCACCGGGATGTACCCGCACCGGCACGGGGTGAAGAATAATCTCACTCCATGGGATGACCGGAACGTCACGCTCCTCGAACTCTTGAAGAAGGCCGGGTACAAAACGGCCTTTATCGGCAAGTGGCACATGCCCGGCCGGTTGCCGAATATCCTGGGCAAGGCGGTGGACCGGTTTGTCACCTTCACGGCGTCGGGGGGACAGGGGATCTACTTCGATTGTCCTTTGATCATCGACGGAAAGATGCAGGAAAGGAAAGGCCGATACCTCACCGAGGATTTAACCGATTTGGCCCTGGAATTCATCAAACGGGAAAAGGACGGCCCTTTCTGCGTCTATCTGGCCCACAAGGCGGTCCACCAACCCTTCTGGACGCCGCCTGAATACCGGAAGCTCTATAAGGACGTCGAGGTAGGCCGACACCTCCCCCCGGAGTATCACAGCTGGGTCAGCATGATGAGAGGGAGCTGGTATTACGGCATGCTCGGGAATGTAGAGCAATTCTACCGCGACTATTGCCGGACGATTACGGCCATGGACAAGCAAATCGGAAGGATTCTGGCGGAGCTGGACCGGTTGGGAATCGCCGATCACACCCTGGTCGTCTATGCGGGCGACAACGGGATCTTCTGGGGCGAAAAGCAGTTCATCGACAAGAGATGGCCCTACGAAGAAGCCACGAGGATTCCTTTTATCGTCAGGTATCCGGCGGGGTCGAAAGCTCCCGGAAGAAAGGCCGACCAGATGGTCCTGAATGTGGACCTGGCGCCCACCCTCCTGGATGCGGCGGGGGTGCCCGTTCCCGAGTCCATGCAGGGGAAGAGCATTAGGCCCGTTCTGGAGAACCGGGGTGTTTCCCTCCGGGATTCCTTCCACCTGGAATACTACAAGGATTTCCCCTACCGGGTTCCCGAGTATGACGGGGTGCGCACGGGGAAGTTTCTCTACGTCGAGTACCGGGGGGGAAAGAAACCGGAGCTCTTCGACATCCAGAAGGACCCGCGTACCCTGCAGAATATCATCGATTCGCCTGAAGGAAAGAAAGTTCTTCCGGAGCTGAAGGAGAAACTCCGGGAATACGTCCGGGGGAAGACCCGTGAGTGAACCGGTTCCGGTTGAAGAGAAAAGAGGCACTTCAGCAGCCGTTTCCTCTGGCCGGTGGGGATCGCCCTGGGGATCTGGGCGGGACTGGATTTCCTGACCGGCCATCTTGAATGGTTCGGCACCGGCGTCCCGTATCGCGCGGCCGCTTTTTCGTCCTATCTTCTGCTGGGGATCCTGATCGCCTTCGGCAGCTTCTTCCTCTATCCAATCCTGTTTTTCCGGGGCGCTTCCCTGAAGGAAAGGATGATCGGCTCCTACGCCGTTCTGCTGGTCTGGGTCTTCGCGGAAATATTCCGGGTGAGCGAGTACTTTACGGCGGGGGAGTCGGTTTACTACGCCTTCAGTCCCATGCCCTCCGGTTTGTTGGTCTATCAGGTGGGGTACATGAGCCTGTGCGAGATGGTCTGCCGGTGGCGGCTTAAAAAGAGAGGAATCTCGGGGGTAAAAATATTCACCCCCGGGCCGTTGATCGGCGTAGGGGTGCTGTTGGCCATGAATTATCTGATGATCCTGTGGGGGGTCCCGGAGGAGTCCCCCGGGACCAAATGGTTCTATATTTACCAGGAAGGGTATAAGGCCCTGTTCACGGGAAAATAATTTCATAGAAAAGACCTTGCGGATTGTCCGAGTTTGCCTAGAAGTTAGGTCGTGGCCCGGGCGCAAGGGCCTTGTGCTCAAAAAGCATCGGCCGATTGAATTTCGGATTTCGAATTGCGGATTTCGGATTTTGGAGTTTTCTTTTTCAATCCGCATTCCGCAATCCAATCCGCAATTCCGGAGGCCCGCCCGTTCCATGGAATCAAAGACGTCTCATGGTTTCTGCGGGGAAGGCCCTTGCCCCCGGGCCTGGCATGGGCACCCGGCGAGGGACATGGCGGATTTAGGAAGCCATGGCCTGGCCGACTTTTTTACCCAGGGCACGGCAGGCCTCCAGCCCCTTTTGGTCGGGGACATACTGGATTTTCAACCCCGGGTCGACGATCTGGAACTTCATCTCCTCCAGGTCCTGATTGATCAACTTCACCGCCTCCCCGCTCCAGCCGTAGGAGCCGAAGGCGGCGGCGATCTTGTTCTGCGGCTTGAGCCCTTTCAGGTAGCACAGGAAGTCAGCCACGGTGGGAAAGAGACCGTTGTTCAGGGTGGGAGACCCCAGGAGAATCGCACCGGCATCCAGGACTTCGGTCATCACGTCGCTCCGGTGGGTGGTCCTCAGGTGCAGCGTGCGGGCGTCCACTCCTTCCTGCGCGAGGGCTTCAACCATGGCCTCGGCCATGGTCTGGGTGCTGTGCCACATGCTGTCGTAGATCACCAAAGCCTTCTTCTTAGGCCGCTGCTGCGACCATTCGACGTAAGCCCCGATGATCTTCCCCGGGTCCTTTCGCCACATGATTCCGTGGTCCGGGCAGATCATCCTGATTTTTAATCCCATCCGGGTGACCTTCTCGACGAGCTTGAGAACCAGCGGAGCGTAGGGGAGAAGAATGTTGGCAAAATACTTCTTGGCGTGGGGCATGATCGCCTCCCCGATCTGGTCGTCAAATCTCTCCATCCCGGCATAATGCTGCCCGAAGGCGTCGCTGGAGAAGAGGATCTGGTCTTCTTTGAGGTAGGTAAACATGCTGTCCGGCCAGTGAAGCATGCGGGTCTCCAGAAAAGTTAGGGTCCTCTGCCCCACCTTCATCTCTTCCCCTTCGTTCACCGGCTTGAGATTCAGGGTCCCGTGAAAGTGGCGGGCCAGGTTCTGCGCCCCTATTTTCGAGCAGTAGACCGGCTTGTCGTTCCCGATCACGTGCATCAGCCATTCCAGACTGCCGGAATGATCCAATTCCGAGTGGTTACTGATCACGCAGTCAATCTTCTTCGGGTCGATGACCTGCCGGATTTGGTCCATCCACTCGGAGAAAAAGTCCTTCTTCACCGTGTCGAGGAGGACGACTTTTTCATCGCGGATCAAAAAGGCATTGTAGGTGGTTCCCTGGTAGGTGGAATAGCCGTGGAAGTCACGGATGTTCCAGTCGACGGCTCCCAGCCAATAGATATTCTTGGCGATCTCCAAAGGTTTCATGGTCTTCTCCTTTTCCAATGTTAAATCCTATCGGACGCAGATGAACGCAGATCCATTTCGGAACAACCAAACCGAAAATCAGGGATTGGGGGAAAGCCCCCGCTCCAGGCAGGCGAATCGGTTACCGATAACTCTCCAAGATTTTCGCCAGTAACCCCCGGTCCACCCCTTTTCCCACCAGCGGTCCCTCTTTGAGGGCCGGGAAGTGAGATTCGAAGGTCGGCCGGACATTCCGGAAGAGGATTCCCACCGGAATGGTGTCTCCCCACTCTTCAGCCGCCTTCATGGCGGCCTCCCAGTTCGCGGGGTCGTAATCGGGCGGCAGTTCCCTGCAGCGGGACTTGTACCAGTTGAAGGTGTTCACTTTATTAAAGGATACGCAGGGCTGAAGAATATCCACCAGGGAGAACCCGCGGTGGGCGATGGCTTCCTGGATGATCACCGCCAGATGGTCCGCCATTCCCGAGAAAGCCCGGGCCACGAACCCGGCCCGCATGGCTACGGCCACGGCGACCGGGTTGAAAGGAGACGAAGCAACCCCTTCCGGCTGGGCCTTGGTTACGAAACCGGTGTCCGAAGTGGGGCTGGCCTGGCCTTTGGTCAACCCATACACCTGATTGTCATGGACCAGGAGAGTGAGGTCCAGATTCCGCCGCAGGGCCGCGAGGAAGTGATTTCCCCCCTCCCCGTAGTTGCAACCGTCCCCGCTCTCCACAATCACCGTCTTCTTGGGGTTGGACAACTTGATCCCGGTGGCGACGGGCAGGGAGCGTCCGTGAAGGCCGTCAAAGAGATTCACGTTCAGGTAGTGGGGAGCCTTCGCCGCCTGTCCGATCCCGGAGACGAAGATGACATCCTGGGGCCTCAGCCGACAGGCCACCAGGGCCTGTTTCACCGCTTTCAGAATGGAAAAATTGCCGCACCCCGGACACCAGGTTGTCTCGTAATCTCCGTAATCCTTCAGAGTCACCATGGATGTCCCCCTTCTTCAGCGCGGGGCAACCGCGCTGTACTACTAATGTTAAGACTCTTTAAATCTTGTGAAGAAAATTCCCCCCCACCCTATCCCTCCCCCTGAGGGGGGAGGGGAGGAGGGGGATTCTTTTGGTTGCGGCTCTGCCGCGCTGTACTAACGCAGTCTAAAATCTTTATATTTTGCTAAGATTTTTTCATGAATCATTATCCGTGTTGATCCGCGTTCATCCGTGTCCAAAAAAAGTTCAGAGTTTTGAGTTCGGAGTTCGGAGTCAAAGGCGATAAAGCCCTGTTTTTAACTTTAGGCACTCTAGGCACTTTAGCGCACTTTAGGCACTTTATTATCTGTGTTCATCTGTGTCCTCTTAGGCTTTTTGTCCTTGTGCCGCCGTAGGGGCGGGTTTCAAACCCGCCCCTACGCCCCGGTCAATTCAATTGCCGGAGAATGAACTCCGGGGTGATCGGCAGGCCGTCGTAGCGACTGACTCGATCTTTGATTTCAAAGCCGGATTCCTGCCGGATCAGGCTGGCCAGCTGCCCCGTGGCATTTCCTTCCACGGAGACGACCCGGCGCGCCCCCTGCAGGGCGGATAAGAATTGTTCCTGAACCAATGGCCAAACCTGGGGAAAATAAAGAGTCGCCGTTTTTTTCCCCCCGGAGCGGAGGTGAGACGCCGCTTCCAGAACCGCCCCCTTGCTGGAACCCCAGGTGACCAGAAGGAGGTCCGGATTCCGGTCTCCTTTCAGTTCCGGGGGAATGACCTCCCGCCGGATTCCTTCCGCTTTTTTCAGCCGCTTATCGGCCATCTGCTGGCGAACCGCAAGGTCCTCGGTGAGGTGTCCGTCCTCCGTGTGTTCGTCACTTCCGGCCACCACTAGGTGTTCGCTCATCCCCGGAAGAAGGCGCGGAGAGACCCCGTTTCCGGTGATGGCGTACCGGCGGTAGGGTCGGGACCCGGGGACGGAATTCAACGGGACTTGCACCGGGGGCAGGTTCGCCACATCGAAGGGAGCTACGGAGCGATAGGAGTCGGAGAGAAATTGATCGGTCAGGATAAATACGGGACCCTGGTATTTTTCCGCCAGGAAAAAAGCCTTGCGGGCCAGGTCGAAACATTCTTCCACAGTCCCGGGGGCAAAGATGGCCCGGGGAAATTCTCCGTGGCCCGCGTAGAGGACGAATTGCAGGTCGGCCTGCTCCGTGCGGGTGGGCAACCCCGTGGCCGGTCCCGGACGCTGGGCCACCACGATGACCACGGGCGTTTCGGTCATTCCGGCCAGACTGACCCCCTCGACCATGAGGGCGAACCCTCCTCCCGAGGTCCCCACCATGCTGGGAGCCCCGGCATAGGAAGCGCCCAGGGCCATGTTGATGGCCGCGATCTCATCTTCGGCCTGCTCCACCACCAAGCCCATTTTTCCGGCCCACTTGGCGAGGGTCAGGCCGACCGAGGTGGCGGGGGTCATGGGATAGAAGGAGTAAAATTTCAGACCGGCGGAAATGGCTCCCAGGGCGATGGCCTCGTTCCCCTGCATCATCATCCTCTGCGCAGGGTTCGTTACGGGAGGGAGTTTCCCCACAGAAGGAGGCTGGGAGCCGGTCCAGCGCATGGCCTTCCCCAGAACCTTGCGGTTCTCTTCCGCAACCCCCGGGGTCTTTTTTCCGAAGAAATCCTCCAGGGTCCGGCCGACAACCTCTTCGTCCAAGCCAATGAGGCCGGAGACGACCCCCAGGGCGGCGATATTGGAGAAGGTATCAGAGGCCAGATGGCCGAAGGGGACTTTCAGACAGATTTTTTCATCCGCGCCGCACCCCTGGTCGGCGACGATCCTCCCCCGGGGGCTTAATTCCTTTTCATGAAGAGTGAGGGTCAGATCGTCCAGCGCCACGAGGAGGTCCACCGCTTCCTGGGAAGCAAAGATTTCTTCGTTACTCACCCGGATGGCAAAAGTATTATGGCCGCCGCGGATTCTGGACATGTAGCTCTGGGTGACCAGGATGTAGTAACCGGCCCGCACCAGGCTCCTGGCCAGGATCTCTCCCACGGTCACCAACCCCTGGCCCGCTTCTCCCCCGATCAGAATATTCAGGGCATTTTCCATTCTGCCTCCTTCGGGAAAGCATCCAGATTCTAACCTTTTTTGCAGACAAAAAACATTATTACTCGGAAAGGCCTTCCGAGGGAATGGGGAAAATACCCTATTTTTTGAAGAGGATTTATGGGGGGATCACTCGGAGAAAAAAGGGGGTTGGGAATCAGCTGCCGCTTATCTCCAACCCCTCCATTCCATCAGCAATGAACCTGCTCCGCGAGCAGGCGGTCGCTGTTGGAGGAGCAAAAAAAGGGAGATTAAAGGATGCGCATGTACCTTCCGGTCTTGTCGATGTAGCCGGTTGCCCGTCCCATCTTCACCATGGCCAGACCTTCGCTGAAAGGATAGGCTCCGTCGAACTTCGGCCTTATGGCGAACTGGGCCGTTTTGAAGATATACCCCCATTTGTATTCAAATTTCACGGGGGCTAACCCGTCGTGGAAGGGAAAGGCCCTTTCAAACTGGGGCTGAATCACGACCTGCCCGGTTTTATCAATATACCCCCATTGGAGTCCGACCTTTACCGGGGCCAACCCGTCCCCAAATGACAGGACGTAATCATACTGGGGTTTTATGACCATCTGCCCGGTTTTATCGATAAAACCGCGCTTGCCGCCGACCGCGACGGCGGCCAATCCTTCGGAGAAAGATAACACTCCGTCGTACTGGGGCTTGATGACCATCTGCCCCGTTCGATCGATAAAGCCCCATTTCCCCCCCATCTTTACTTCGGCGAGCCCTTCCGAAAAGCGGAAGGCATAATCAAATTGGGGTTGGATCACGAATTGGCCGGTCTTGTCAATGTATCCGTACTTGCCTTTTTGCTCTACGGGGGCCATTCCTTCATCAAAAGAGAAGGCATCATCGAACTGGGGCTGGATTACGAACTTTCCCTGGGCGTCGATGTAACCCCATTTTCCACCGGTCAATACGGCACCGAGTCCGTCACGGAAGCGCCAGGCCCCGTCAAATTGGGGTTCGATGACCCTCTTTCCCGTTTTGTCGATATACCCCCACTTTTCTCCGATTTTTACGGCCGCCAGTCCTTCGGTAAAGGGCGTGACATCATCAAAAGGACCGGGGATGGTGATCTTATCGTTTGGGTCGATATAACTCCACTTTCCCGTTGCGCAGCCGCTCACCCCGCAAAGAAGCCCGACCACGGCCCAAACCGCTATATTCAATTTCCATGCGCTTCGCCGCTTCATTCGTTCCCTCCTTTTAGAAGAAAAGATAGGAGACGTTTGCGAACACAACATTCGCGCGATAGTCCGGATTGGCATAGGCCCCGGTTAGATAGGCCTGAGTGGCTCCAGTCGAAGAAAGCGGAACGTATTGGTATCCGTTATACTGGGCATCATCATAGTTATACTTCTCGTAGGCGTACCCCACGGAGAAGGCCAAAGACTTTATGGGAGTATAGGTAGCCTTTACAAGGTAATATCTCAGGCTATAACTGTCCAGGTTGTCGATGTCAATGTTATCGTTATTCCGGCCGGCATCTCCGGCGACGAAGGCCCGGAGGTAGGTATAATCGGCAAATCCCCGCGATTGTACGTAACTATACTGGAACGTGAGGGTTAATTTTTTCGGGATGGCATAGACGTCCGTCCCGAGGCCATAGGCATGGTTTCTATCGGTTTCGGTCACCGTCCAATTGAAAGCCGTGGTCGTGGGGGCTAGGTCGGGGTTGGCGTTGGTGCCCGAGGTAAAGGTCCTTTCAAATTGGTCCAGTTTGGCATATTCAAAATCATAATAGCCGAACAACCGCACCCGTTTGGCGATGAGATAATCGGCATCCACGTGCCATTCATTCCCCGTCCAGCTCCGCAATCCAAGGGTGGTATCTTTATAACGGGTATCTCTATATCTGTACCCTACACTGAAGGTAAGGTCCTCGACGGGGAAGAAATCGATATAGGCCTTCCAGGTGTCCTGATCTTTGGCGGCTGCGTCGAACCGGCGCATATAATTCTCGATTAGGGCGGAGTCCGTAGGCCCGGTTACCGTGGGGGGCTCAAAATCCGCCTTCCGATGGAGCCTTTCATACCCCGCCCGGGCTACCATAAAATCCACCCCGCTCCATCTGACCTCAGCTTCATAGAGGTCATCGTCATTTTTGGGGATGTCCTCCCTCTTGCGGGAGATGTGGCCCCGGGTATAGCCGGCATTCAGGTGAAAACTCATGGGGAGTTTGAAGCCCAACTTCGCCCCATATTTATAGGTGAGGTAGTCAAACAGCCGTTCCTCATTGTCTAAAATCGATGGAGTAGTCCCGATCGGCGTAGGTCCGGGATCGGTGCTCGTGACTTCGGTCGATTTGTTGTGGGTCTCATAATATTTATAGAACACCTTTCCGTCCAGCCAGTAAAGCGGATTGGAAGTCAAGGCAAAATTATAATTCTGGATATCCATCTTTCCGTTGAAGACATTATTGCTGAGGAAGACTCCCCTCTGCCCCTGTACGCCAATGTTGGAAGCCGCGGCGGTAGCATCGGTGACGTAAGAATTCAAGAGGGTCCTGGCGCTCTCGTTCTGCGCATAGGAGAGATTGGTATTAAATTTACTGTTCCAGGGAAGTTTCAGGGCCCCTTTGAAATCAAATTTGTGAAAATCATTGTCCGGGGGAAGGGTGTAGCTGTCCGTGGTTGCTGCGGTGTTAGCCGTGGCCGGGTTGCGGAAGTTCAAATTGGAGTTGTCATTTTGAAACTGGCCGTAGGTATAACGCAAAGTCAAAGAAAGGGGGTTTTTGAGATAGCCGGCCTCAAGGTTGAGGGTGTCGGTCAGGTAATTGACGGGGGCGGGCAGCTCGAGGGCGATCCCCCCCGGAGAAGTCCCCGCAGTCCCGATGGGATAAATTCCCCTTCTTTCTTCCCGGGCAACCGCGGCTCCAAAGAAGAAAGGCTTGAGCATTTCCAGTTTGAACCCGCCGCCGTAATTTTTCCTGTCCACCGTATAATCAAATGAATTCCAGGTGGCAAAATTCGCGTTGGGGAGAAAAGTACTCGGGGGCTGGGGAGGGTAAGTTAAATTGGCCCCGCCGGCCCCGGAATAAAAAGTCTTGGCGTTGGTGGTAAAGTTATGGGGGAGTTCGTCATACCTGAAATCATACCGAAAACTACCCCATTTCCCCCCCAGGAGTTCGTAGCTTTGATCTTTTCGTCCAACCTCCTGGGCGGTGAAATCCAGATAGTATTTGTCCCGCTCATACTGAAAGCCCGCGTCTCCGGTGACTCCGGAATGGATATCCCGGTATTCGTTAAACTTGGCCTTTTCCCCCTGCACGTCCACGTACTGGCCGATAAGGGTAGCTTCCGCGTTTACTTTCATTTCTTCGGCAGAGGCATTGGCGAAAGGAATCAAGGCGAAAATCAACGCCACCACAAAAATTCTGGACTTCATCGATTCACCCCCTCTAGCGGATAAAAGGTTTTCCTCTTACGGATGGGCTGTCGCCAGGGGTAAAATGATGGGGAATTTCATCATAGCCCAAATGAAATTTAAAGTTCCCCCGACTTCCCCCCTCCAGCTCATACTTTTGGTCTTTGTACCCCATGTCGTCGGCCCGGAAATCGAGGTACGTTCGGTCCCCATCGTAGCGAAGGCCGATATGGCCATAGACTCCGCTCCGGAGGTCGCGGTATTCGTTAAATTTGGCCCGGTTGCCCTTGACGTCTACCCCGGTTGGAGCAACGGAAACCTCTCCGGTCAGGGTTCCTTCTTGGGCCGGGGCCTCCCCGCAAAGCAACAGGCTGACAATCATGGCCGCTAGAAATCCTTTGAAGTCCATCTTTTTCATCCCCCTACCGGACAAGTACCTTTCCTCGGACGGCGGGCGCGTTGCTTCCGTGGATATTTCCATGACAATTCAGACAGGACCGGGCATACATCCGGTTCGAAGGAGTCGCTCCCTGAAAAGTTTCAAACCGGGTGTAAGGGGTGTTGGGATGACGGGTCACATCGTGGCAATTTCGGCAGACCTGCGGCATTCGGCTGGTCAGGAGTTTGTTGTGGTTGCTGCCGTGAGGCGTGTGACAATTCAAGCAGTTCTCCTCCACCGCAGGATGGGGCCACATGTAAGGACCCCTCTTTTCGGCATGGCATTGGTAACAGAGTTCATTCACGGAATCTGCCTTGATCTGGGTGGGGCCAAAGCCTCCGTGATGTTCGTGACAACCCGTGCATTTCAGTTTTCCTTCGCGGATGGGATGGTGGGAGGTCTTGTTCTGCTGGGCCCTTATGCTCTTGTGGCAGAAATTGCAGAGGTCTGGCTCGGGGGCCTTCAAATTCTTCCGGGTACCGGAATGAACGGTGTGGCAGTTGTCGCAGGAAATCCCCTCATTCTTATGCTTGGCCATGTCCCAAAAGGACAGGTCCTTCTGCTCGCTATGACAGACAAGGCATTTGGCGGATTTGGCCTTGGCGTCGGCGATTCGCTTGCCGAAGATGAAAATGCCCACGCCTCCCTCACCGCTCTTTTCCACATGGGCCGCGCCCGGACCATGGCAGGATTCGCACCCTTCTTTGTTTTCGGGGCTTCCGGGGATGGGTTTTTTGGAATGGGTCGAAATCATGTAGGTCTTGAAGCGGTCCTCATGGCAGCCTTTGCAGATTTCCGTTCCCACGGTGCCGTTGCTTCCGCTCGCCTCCTGAGGAGACAGGCCTTCCCCGAAGATGAGAAGAACGGGGACGATGGAAAGGACGAGAATGACTTTCCTCATCATATCCCTCTCCTTTTGCAGGTAAAATGAAACCCGGTGGTTGGGGAATTCGTGATCCCCGGCAACCTATGTTTCTAAATTTTTTTGGCTAGGTTTGGCAACCGAAACGAGACTTGAAAAAAGTGTTTTCTTGAGTAACACATTGTGATATAAGCTGTCAAGAGAAAAATTCAACCGAACCATTTTTTTAGAGATGGAGGCTCCATGGACTCCAAAGAATTCCTGACTCTCCGGCGAGCGCCTGCAAAAAACCCAGAAGGAGATGGCTCAACTCCTGGGAATCTCGATCCGGGCCGTGCAGAGCTTCGAGCAGGGATGGCGCAAAATCCCCGCTTACATCGAAAGGCAGATTCTTTTCTTGGCGGCCATGAAACCGGGTGGTCGCAAAGGGACCCGCCCGTGCTGGGAGGTCGAGAGATGCCCGGCCTCCCGGCGAAAAAACTGTCCGGCCTGGGAATTTCAGGTCGGACACCTTTGCTGGTTTGTCAACGGCACCCACTGCCGGGGGGAGGTTCAGGACAGCTGGAGCAAAAAAATGAAAACTTGCCGGCGGTGTCCGGTCTTTTCCGGAAACCTGAAGATGGGAAAAGGGAAGGGCAATTAATAATGATAATGGAACAATGAGAATCTTTTCCATTTTCATCGGTGGAAGCTGTTTTCACCCCTAATTTATGAGTAGCGTAATATATAGCCGAACCCATAAAAATGGGGTGTTTTATGTATTTTTGGCTGGAAAACTGTGTATCTGGGGGCCATTCCCGGATGGGGCCGGAACCGCTCAGCGGAGGCGGGGTTTTGGTCACGGGCAGGAAAAGATAATAAGGAAGGAAAGAATCGTTCAGTCTTTGAAAGCGGTCAAGGGCTCCCGGATCAGGTCTCCTCTGGCGAAGCGTTCCACCGATAGACAGGAGATGTCGATGGAAGGCTTTTCCCCGAGGATCAGTTCCGCCATGACCCGCCCCACCGCCGGGCTGTGCTGGAAGCCGTGGCCGCTGAAGCCGTTGGCCAGAAAGAATCCTTTTAGTCCGGGAAATTCCCCCAGAATGGCATGGTTGTCCGGGGAGATTTCGTAAGAGCCGGCCCAGCCGCGGTCGATCGCCGCTTTTTCCAAGACGGGAACGCGGTAGATGGAATTCTCGGCCACCTCAACCATGGCGTCGTAATCGACATTCAGGTTGAACGAGGGAAAATGATCCTTCGGCCCGGAGATCAAAAGCCCCGCCCCTTCCCGGCGGAAATACCACGCCCGGTGAAAGTCGATCACCAGGGGGATGGGGTCGGGAATATGGGGAAAAGGGCCGGTGAAAAAAAGCTGGCGGCGGAAAGGCTGGACGGGCACTTCCACCCCGGCCATTTTGCCCACTTCTCCCGCATAGGGGCCTGCCGCGTTGACCACGACGGGCGAAGAGATATCTCCCCGGGGAGTTCGAACCCCGGCCACCCGATTCCCATTCCGCAGAATCTGGGTGACCTCGGTCTCCTCAAAAATTTTCACCCCGCCCCGCCGCGCCCCCCGGGCAAAGCCGCTCAAAGCTTCGTAGGGGCCGGCGTACCCCTCCCGGGCGCAGAAAGTTCCTCCCCGGAGGTCATCCACCCGGAGGTAGGGCCAGCGATGTTGGATCTCCCGCGGGGAGAGGAGTTCCACCGGAATTCCGAACTTGTGCTGGAGGACCGAATTACTCTGGAATACGGCCCATTCTTCCTCCGTGCTGGCCAAGAAAAGGTAGCCCACCTTTTTAAAATCGAGTTCCGTCTCCATGATTTCCTGGAAATGGTCCCAGGTCTTGAAACTTTCCAGGGAGAATCGAATGTTGATCTCGGTGGAGAACTGAGCCCGGATTCCCCCGGCGCATTTGGCCGTGGACCCTTCGCCCAGCATGCCTTTTTCCAGGAGCACGACCCCTTTGGCCTTTTTCTGCGCCAGGTGGTAGGCGATGCTCGTCCCGATGATCCCGCCGCCGATGATGACGATGTCCGCCGTTTTTTCCATACGCTTCATTCACCGAGCATTTCAGCCTCGCCAGATGTTCGTATTTGTTCTTAACGCTTTCATCCGTGTTGATCCGCGTTCATCCGCGTCCCATTAGGTCTTTTGTCTTTAAGTCTTTTGCCAATATGAAATCTGTGTTTATCTGTGTTCATCTGTGTCCAATTAAGTTTTTTCTTGAATTTTATCCGAGATGCCCCCGGGACTCAAATTTTTTCCGGCTTAATGAGAGGGCTGCGTTTCCCGGTCGGAGACCGACACCCAGCTCAGGAGCGAACCGGCGACGATAAGAATGCAGCCCAGCCAAAGACTGACCCCGGCAGCCACCTGGAGGTAGACGCAACTCAGAAGGGTGGAAAGGAGGGGCGTGAAATAGGAGCAGGCGGCCACGAAGACGATATCCCCTTTTCTCATGGCCAGGTCCCAGAGGATGTAGGCCAGAGCCGTAGCCAGCCCCATGAAGGTGACTTCCAACCCGGCCCGCCAGGTCCACACCCGGCCCTCCCCGGCTAACCAGAAGAAAAGGAGGAAGACGACCCCCGTGACGAGAATGAATAGCTCCACCGCGCCCCTGGCCTGCGGGCCTCCCCACCGGCGGGTCAGGTTCGAATAGAGGCCCCAGGAGACCGCGGCCGTGAACGCCAGGGCGTAGGCGCCCGGGTTCCGGCCCACGTTGCCGATGATGGAAGCGACCGAGATCGCCTGTCCCTGGGTCAGAACAAGGAAGACCCCCGAAAGGGCCAGGAGGGTTCCCGGGACGAGGATGAAATTTCCTTTCTTATGGAGCAGGAGGAGGGAAAAGAGGATGGTCAGGGCGGGCCAGAGATAATTGAGGAGACCGATCTCCAGCACCTGGTGGCGGTCGGCGGCCATGCCCACGGCCACAAAAAGGGCCAGCATGTAAAGAACAAACAGGGCTCCGCAGCCGAGCAAGAATTTTCCGGAAAGGTTTTGGAGAGGCAGAAGGGACCCTTTCGACCGGTAGAGAAAAAGAGCGAAGGAAAAACCCCCTCCGATCAAATGGACAGCCGCCGCCCCGGCCAGGGGTCCCACCTGTTCGCTGATGCTCCGGACCAGGGCGATGGAAGTGCTCCAGATGAGAATCGCCCCCAGCCCGGCAACCGTATTTCGATCGAAATGGACCTTCCTCACCCCCTTATTTCTTTCCTCAAACCTCGATCCTCAAACCTATTTTTAATCCTGTCGGAGCCCCAGCTGCTTGATGATCGGCCCCCAAATGTCGCTGATTTCCTTCGTGTCCCTCAGAAGCCCCTGCCCGTCCCGGTAGACGATGGGCATGTCGAAATTACTCATGGCCTTTTTGAACTCCGGGTTCTCCATGGCCTGTTTGAAGGCCCCGTGCAGTTTCTCCACGATGGGAGCCGGAATTCCCTTGGGGCCGATGACTCCGACCAGCGTGATGGCCCAGATCTTGTATCCCTGGTCGATCAGGGTGGGAACGTTCGGATATTTTTCATAGCGTTTCTCGCCGGTCGTGGCCAGGAGCCGCAGGGCTTTGCTGTCCACGTAGGGCTTCCATTCGGAAGCGCAGGTCTGGAAATCCACGTGCCCTCCCAGGAGGGCCGTCGTGGCTTCGTGTCCCCCCTTGTAGGGGATGTGGGTCCACTTGATCCCTTCCTGAATCCCCAGGGCTTCCACCACCAGGTGATGAGAGGACCCCGTCCCCGGGCTGCTGTACTTGAGCTTGCCGGGATTGGCCCTGGCGAAAGCGACCAGCTCCTTGATGTTCTTCCAGGGAGCGTCGGCCCGGACCGGAATCCCATGGATGTAGTCTCCGTAGCGGATGATGGGGGTGAAATCCTGGGTCGAATCGTAAGGCACTTTGCGCAAATGCTGGCCCACGATTCCGGCGGAGGAAAGGTTCCCCAGGGTGTAGCCGTCGGGTTTTTCATTCTTGAGGAGAGCCAGGGCCACGGCCGACCCTCCGCCGGGCTTGTTCTGGACCACGATGGGCTGTCCCAGAATTTTGCCGGCCGCGTCGGATAGCGCGCGCAGGGTCACATCCGTGGAACCCGCCTGCTCCCCATCCGATGAGCATGTTGATCGGCTTGGTGGGGTACTGCTGGGCCCATCCGCCGGAAGCACAGGGACAAAAGGAAAGAAAGTACCAACAAGGTCGACAACATCCACCGCCGGAGAGAATTTGTCCGCATGATGCAATCTCCTTTTCTTCTGAAATTACTATTTCCCAACATACCTGGATTCTCTCAAAAAGAAAAGGGGACCGCTCGCTCGGCGCGGCACTTTTGACTTCCCCGCCAGACTTTCCCTGAACCCCATCATGAAGCGGCGGCCAATTTGGCTGGGAAAGAATGCGGCCTTATGTTATATTCAACCAGCACTTCCCGGGTGAAGTCGCCGGGGCTGATGGGCGCAAGCGGATGAGAATTTCCGGCGGTCTCGGGAGGTGTTTTATTTTGCCAAGCATCCGACGGATAGGGGTTGCCCCCTCCTGAGGCGGACAGGATTTTCGAGTCATCCCCATGCCTGGAACGAATCCCTCCATCCGCGGCGGAGGAAAGCCGAAGCTTCGCGTCCCGACCCTCCGGCTACCTGCTGCATAAAGCGAGCCTCTACACTCTGGCAGGAATCCTTTTCCTGGCCGCCTGGAAAGGGCAGGCGGGAATCGTCATCCTTCTCGGCCTGGTTTTCAGCGTCGCCGGGTTGGCGGGACTGTGGAGCCGGGTTTCCCTGGCAAGGGTCCATTGCCGGCGTTTGATCCGGGAAAGGCGCCTTTTCCCGGGGGAATCCACCGAAGTCATAATGGAAATCTACAACCGCAAACCCCTGCCTCTTCCCTGGGTCAAGGTGGATGATGAAATGCCCGGTGGAGCTGGCCCGGGACCTGGCCACGGAGCCGGCTTCCCGTCCCGGGTTCGGCCTCCTAACCCGTTCGGCATCGCTTCTCTGGTATCGGAAGGCAAGCTGGAAATACCGCCTTCAGGGGGAGAAACGAGGGTATTATCCAATCGGACCTCTCACCGTAACTTCCGGGGATATCTTTGGCTTTTATCCCCGCTGGGCTTCGTTTCCTTCCACCGATTTCGTCCTCGTCTATCCCCGAATCTTCCCCGTCGAACAATTGGAGATTCCATCCCTGCATCCCATGGGAGAAGCGAGGACCCGCCGTCGCATTTTCCAGGACCCGACCCGGGCGATCGGCCTGCGGGATTATCACCCGCAGGACAGCCTCAAGCATATCCACTGGAAGGCCAGCGCCCGCCATCAGCAGTTGCAGGTGAAAGTCTTCGAGCCCACCACCACCCTGAAGGTCTCCTTATTCCTGGCCGGCGATGGTTTCCAGCAGGATCCGTCGCGGGCCGGCGAAGAGTTCGAGCTGGCGGTCAGCGCGGCCGCCTCCATCGCCTATTATCTCATCGATCAGGGAACTCCCGTGGGACTCATCTCCAACGCCTGCCGGGTCGATTCGGGCCAGGCCATACAGATTCCGGCAGGGGGAAGCCGCGATCAATTAATGGAGATCCTGGATGCTCTGGCCCGGGTCACTCCCCGCTGCAAGGATTCTGCGGAGACATTTTTCCAGCGGGTGAGCCAATCCCTGACCTCCGGAACCACTCTCATTCTCATCGCTTCCCGGGTTCCGGACCCCCTTCTCTGGCAGTTGAGAGACCTGAAGGAGAGCGGATCCAAACTGCTTCTTCTGCTGACCGGAGATCCGCAGGAGAGCGGAGGGGATGGATTCATCCCCTCCTGTTCGATCCGCCACCCCGGAAGCCTCTCGCGAATCCATCCGGAGGTCCGGGTATGAAGCGGACCTGGACCCGGTTCCTTTTGTATGCGGCCGCGGCGGGAATGGAAGTCTGCTGGTTCTGGGCCGCGCTGGACCTTCTGACCCGGAGGGTGAGCGGCGGTTCCCTATCTCCGCTTACAATCCTGGGCTTCTACCCCCTGGCTATCCTCTTCCACCGGGCGCTCCGGAAGTTCAAACGCAGCCGCGCCCTCCTGTGGAGCTGTCTGGCCTGGGCGGCGCTGGTGCTTCTTCTGGCGAAGATCGAATTCTTCGACCATCAAGGATGGTGGGACCCGGAATGGCTTCGGGCCTTCGGGGATGCTTTGGCCCGAATGTTTCAGTCCATGAACCCCGGAAGCCCTCGCGGTGATGAGCAGCGCCGTCCTCTGGGGATTCGGCTGGCGTCTGGCCGCGGTGAAAATTCGTTTCTCCACGCTGGTCAGCGAGTTCCAGTTCGGGCTGGCCATCCTGCTGTTCGTTTTTTTTCTGGACGCTCTGGGAGGAACGAATTCCGCTTTCCTGATCCCGCTGACCCTGGTTTTCTTTCTCTTTGCTCTGTCGGGAATTGCCGTCTCCCATGCCCTGGAGCAGGAGAGCTGGCTTTCGGGCCGGTTCAAAAATCCCTGGTTTGCTTTCTTGCTCTTCAGCATCGGAGTCATCCTGGCTGCGGGGTGGCTGATCAGCGTGATGGTAAACCCCCCGCTGGTCGAATTCCTTCTCTCCCTCATGACCCAGGTGGGTCAATGGATCCTGGAGGGGATCAGAAGATTATTCCTTTTCCTGAGCGGTCTTTTCCCCGCGCCCAAACCGGGAGAGACTGCCGCCTCCCACCCCCCTGCCGCAGATGAAAAGGCCGGGCGAGTTTCCATTCCAGATCTTTTCCGATTCGGTTCGGGAAATCATTCGGTTCATCTGGTGTATGATATGGTTGGGCCTCATCCTGATTGCCCTGTGGAGGATTTCTTCCCAGATTTTTGGGTGGCTCCGGCGCAAATGGGGCGGCGTGCAGGAGGCCGAGGTGGAGCCCATGGCGGGGGCCTTCCGCGAGGATCTTCTGCATTTTCTGAAGAGTTTATTCCGGATTTTCGGCATGAAGTGGCCTTTTCGAAGAGGAAGAAAAGCGGAGCCGCTGTCTGCCGGAGGCCGAATTCGTGCGGGAAATGTATCGCCGGCTCCTGGCCTGGGCGGCGGCCAGGGGTCATGCCCGGAAGGCTGCCCAAACCCCCTATGAATACCTGCCAGGATTGGTCGCCTGGCTTCCGGAAAGGGGGGGAGATCTCGCCTTCCTCACCGAACAGTACGTCCGCACGCGGTACAGCCCGGCGATTCCGGGGGAAAGCGGTCTGGAAGAGTTGCGGCAGAGCTGGCAGCGGATCCGGCAAACCCGGTTCAAGAAGGGTTCGAAAAAATTAAAAACTTAACCGCAGAGATCAACAGAATTAATGGAATAGTGGAATAATGGAATGATGGAATAATGGGTAGGAAAACGAAAGACAAAAACCCAATATTCCAGTATTCCAATATTCCATCATTCCAATTATCTGCTTGAGGGCAGAGACTTTTATAATTTCCTGAGCAATAAAAAGAGGATTAGGAGATGAACATGAATCAATCTATTGCCCCTCCGGCTGCGGAGGTGGGCCAAATCAAGGAAGCTGCGGAAAGGCTTCTCCAGAACGTCAACCGGGTCATCGTGGGGAAAAAGGAAACCATCCAGCTGGTCTTTATCGCCCTTCTCTGCGAGGGCCATGTGCTGATCGAGGATGTTCCCGGGGTGGGAAAGACCCTGCTGGCCAAGGCCATGGCCAGGTCCGCGGGCTGCCGTTTCAAGAGGATCCAGTGCACCCCCGACCTCCTGCCCTCGGATGTGACCGGGATCCACTATTTCAACCAGAAGACTTCGGCCTTTGAATTTCGTCCCGGCCCCATCTTGGCCAACATCGTCCTGGTGGACGAAATCAACCGGGCCATGCCCCGGACCCAATCTTCGCTCCTGGAGTGCATGCAGGAGCAGCAGGTCACCGTGGACCTGGAAACGGTGCCCCTGCCCCGGCCTTTCATCATCCTGGCCACGCAAAACCCCATCGAACTGGAGGGGACCTTTCCCCTGCCGGAGGCCCAGCTCGACCGTTTTCTTTTCCGGGTGAGGCTGGGATACCCGGAGGATGGGGAAGAGGAAGCGATCCTGACCCGTTTTCACGAGTCGAACCCGCTGGAGGACCTCGCCGGCGTCCTGGATGCCAAAACGGTTCTGGATCTGCAGAAGCGATGCCGTCGGGTTTTTGTGGAGGACTCTGTCCGCCGGTATATGACCGCTTTGACCCGGGCAACGCGCGGCCACGAGAAGATTCGGTTGGGGGCCAGCCCGCGGGCATCTTTGGGACTCTACCTTGCCTCCCAGGCGAAGGCGGCCATCCAGGGGAGGAACTATGTGATCCCCGACGACGTGAAATCCCTGGCCGTTCCGGTTTTGGCCCACCGCTTCATCGTAAAGACCGAAGCCCGGATGAAGGGGCAGTCTCCGGAAGACCTGGTGAAGGAAATCCTGAATGCCGTTCCGGTTCCGGCGGAGGGAAAGGCTTAACGAAGCAGGGAGCAGACGAGCAGGGAGCGTGGAGAATCCTTATCCGCGTTCATCCGCGTTCATCCGTGTCCAAAAATAGTTCGGAGTTTTGAGTTCGGAGTCAAAGGCGATAAAAGCCTGGTTTGAATTTTAGGCATTTTAGGCATTTCGAATTTTAGGCATTCTGTGATCTGTGTTCATCTGTGTCCAATTAGGTTTTTATGCAACGTTCAGGCAGATTCAAGGATGCCCCTTGCGCTCTGCCATTGGGAACGGAGAATTCCATAAAGCTCGACATCCTCAAAGACACCCCACTTCATAATATGTTCCGGGGAAGAACCTTCATGTTTCATGCCCAATTTCCGCATGACCCTCCCGGATGCCGGATTCCGTTTGAAATGGTAGGCGTGAATCCGGTTGAGATTCAGCGCCTGGAAACCATATTCCAGGACGGCCAGCCCCGCTTCGGTACAGTAGCCGTTACCCCAATAGGGCCGGCCGATCCAGTACCCGAGTTCAGCCCTCCGGAATTTGCCTTCGATGACCAGACCCATGGCCCCGATCAACTGGCCTGACTCGCGCAGGACGACGGCGAAAACAACCTGTTCTCCGGCTTCGAATCTGAGCCGATGGGTCAGAATCCACTCCTCGGCCATCCCGACTTCGTAAGGGTGGGGAATCTGGAGGGTGGTGTCGGCAATGGCCCGATCCCCGGCCAGCCTCCGGACGTCGTCTCCATCGGGGAGTTCAAAGGGCCTCAGGAAGAGGCGCTTGGTTTGAAGGGTAGGCTGCATCGCTGATCCCTATCCTTTCAAGGGCAGAGCACCAACAAACTTTTTGGCTTTGACCAACCAGGCCTTCAAAGCCTCGTCGCTCTTAAATCCCGCCTTTTCCACCATCACCCATCCCTTCATGGTTTTGCCGGTTATGTCAAAGGGGCGGACAAAGGGTAATTTCAACGCCCCCTTGGATTCTTCTTCACCCAGGCGGAGAATCAGGAAGTCCTTGTACACGCCGCAGAACATGCTCCCGTCGAGCAGATGGCATACCCCTCCGAACATCTTCTTGGAGTCGGTGTTCTTCCATCGGGAGATGACTTTGTTGATCCGGGTTTCGATTTCTTCATCGTAGGGCATCGTCCGCCCTCCATCAATGGTTTTCCGGTATGCCTTCACGGATTTTGGAAAGCCGGCATCCCAATTGCGAGCCAGTTCTCTTCTGTCCCCCCTCCATCCCAAGCCTGACCTCTACACCTTGCTGATCCGCAACACGGGCTTGATGGTGTCACCGCGCCTGGCATCGGCAATGGCCCGGTTGATGTCGCCGAAGTCATAGAACTTCAAGAGGCGGTCAAAGGGAAACTGTCCTGCCTGGTACAGCTGGATCAGTTTAGGAATAAACTGCTGGGGGATGGCGTCGCCCTGTATTATGCCGAGGGTTTTCCGTCCTTCCGGGAGGGAGTCCGTCCCGCTCTCGCCGGTGAGAAGGGCCACGATGCCATGGGGATTCAACACCTCAATGGCGAGCTGGTGCATCTTCGGGCTGGCCGTGGTCTCCACCACGTAATCGACTCCCCTCCCGGTGATATGAACGATGCGGGCGGTGACATCTTGACGGCGGTTGTCGATCGTATGGGTGGCGCCCAACTCGCAGGGCCAGTTTAAGCCGCTTGGGCTTTCTATCGACACCGATGATCGGGTGGGCGCCGACGAGGCGAGCCGCCATGACCGCCGCCAGGCCGACCGCTCCCGTACCGAAGACGGCGATGCTCGCCCCCTTTGAAACCCTAAGCGAGTTTATCACCGTGCCGGCTCCAGTCTGCAAGCCGCAGCCCAGGGGAGAAAGAATTTCCAGGGGTAGCTCTTTGGAAACCTTGACGAGGTTGCGTTCCGTCGCCAGGGAATGGGTGGCGAACGAAGACTGGCCGAAAAAGTGCCCGCGTACGCCGCTGCGTTGCAGCGCATTGCTGCCGTCCAGGCGCTGGAAACCAAAGTTTGCCTCGTAGAAGTGCTGGCAATGTGCAGGGTGTCCACTCCGGCATTGACGGCAGCGGCCGCAAGACTGGTAAGAAAGCACGACATGATCGCCGCGCTTGAAGCTCTTCACGCTCTTACCCACCCGCTCCACCACGCCCGCACCCTCATGGCCCAGCACCACGGCATTGTCGGCCTCGTCCCAGCTGTCACAGAAGTCTATATCGGTATGGCAGATGCCCGAGGCGACGAGACGCACCAGGACTTCCTCGTTCCGCGGGCCTTCCATCTCAAGGGATTCGATCTTCAAAGGGCCACCTTTCTTGCGTAAAACGGCCGCCTGAATCTGGTACCCTTTTCCGCCTGAATTCTGATTCACTGCTCAGCTCCTTTGCCCTCCATCCTCTTGGGGGAGGGTGCCTGCCGCTAGGGTGTGAACGCAACGCTCCAACCTAAAGGCAGGAGGGCAGGACTTACTAAGGAGTCCATTATAGTCTAGACGTTCATTGGAGGACGTTGCCTTTTGAAAACCTCGAACTGGACTCCGGCTTTCGCCGGAGTGACGAACATTTGAGAGGCATGGTTCTTGGTTGTCATTCCGGCAGAAGCCGGAATCCAGGATGATGAAAAGACGGAATTCCTGTCCAGATAATTATGGCCTCATTAGTAATTCTACGCCTTTTATTATGCTGACTTCAACCGATGATCCGCGCCTTTCTCTCGCCCGCTTCTTTAATGAAGCTTGGAGCTGAGGCAATGAGCGAGGAGGAAGGACTGCCTCTTTTCTTCTCTGCGCCTGCTCTGCGATCTCGTGGAGGCCGCAGAGAGCGCAGGGGCGGCACAAAATCCGGAAACCTGCAAGGAGATCAAGGATTAGTGCAAAATGGAAAAATCTGTGCTAGATTAAAAACCATTGAAAAAATTGAATGAAGGGAGAGTTATCTGGCAATGCGCAAGGAAGTGGTGAAGGCAGTCTTGGTCGTTTTTGTCGCCAGCTTCTGCACCATGGTCATCGAGCTGGTGGCGGGACGGATCATGGCCCCCTACGTGGGGGTTTCGCTATATACCTGGACCTCGATCATCGGGGTCGTTCTGGCGGGGATCAGCATCGGAGCCTATCTGGGGGGAATCCTGGCCGACCGGTATCCCACCCCCAAAACTCTCGGCTGGCTGCTGTTCGCTTCCGGCCTGGCCGCCCTCTCCATCTCTCCTTTAACCGGGGCCGTGGCCCGCTGGCAACTGGAAACCAGCCTCATGCTTCGCATCCTGGCGGTCACGGCGGTCATCTTCTTTGTTCCCTCCACGCTCTTGGGAATGATCTCCCCGGTGGTGGTTCGTCTTTCTCTGGATCGACTGGAACGGTCGGGTAACGTGGTGGGAAAGATTTACGCTTTCTCCACCCTGGGGTCGATCCTGGGAACCTTTGCCACCGGCTTCTTCCTGATCTCCTGGATGGGAACCCGGAACATCCTCCTCCTCATGTCCCTGATCCTGATCGTCTCCTCTCCCTTTTTCGGGGGGGCCTTCCTCAAGCGGCGGGTCTTGATGATCCTTTTCCCGGTTCTCTTCGTCTCCCTCTGGGCGGTCCACGACCAGGCCTTCACCAAGCAGCGCGACGACAACTCCTATTATTTCAAGGAAACCGATTATTTCACCATCGAGCTGAAAAAAACGGAGAAGGACGAGCCGGCCCCTGGAAATGGTCGTCCTGGACAACCTGATCCACTCCTTTGTGGACCTGGAGGACCCGCTCCACCTGCAGTACGGGTACGAAAGAACCTATGCGGATCTGATTGCCTGGAAAGTCAAAAACAACTCGAAGTTCCGGGTTCTCATCATCGGGGGCGGAGGGTACACCTTCCCCCGTTTTTTGGAGGCCAAGTATCCGGAGGCCCGGATCGACGTGGTCGAGATCGACGCCCATTTGACCCAACTGGCTTACCAATACCTGGGCCTTTCCCCGCAAACCCGGATCCGGACGTTCAACGACGATGCCCGCTGGACCCTGATGAACTTCAAGGAGAAGGGGGTTTATGACTTTATCTTAGGGGATGCCTTCAACGATCTCTCCATTCCCTACCACCTGACCACCAAAGAGTTCAGCACCCTGCTCCGTTCCCTCCTGAAACCCGACGGGCTGCTCATCGCCAACGTGATCGACCATTTTCAGACCGGGCTTTTCATGCCTTCTTACGTCCGCACCCTGGAAGAAGTCTTCGGCCGGGGGAAAGTGGCCCTGGTTTCGGACTCCGCCTTCGAGGAGATGGGAATCAGCACCATGATCGTATCGGCCAGCGCCATGGAGCAACGCTGGAAGGAAGCGGAAGAAGTAAACCCGGAAAACTGTTATGTCATGACCCCCCAGGAGGTGGATAAAAAACTGCAGAACCGCTTCGCCATGATCCTCACCGACGACCACGCGCCCGTGGATAACCTGACGGCCCCCATTTTCGAGGAAAGGTTCGGGAAGAAGAAAAGAGGATAAAGGAGCGGGATCCAGGAATCAGGAGTCAGGAATCAGGATAAAAATCCCCTATACGAGTAACGTTCATGTTCTTCCGCTTCCTAATTCCTGTACTCCTGATTCCTGCTGATTCCTTATTCCTTTTTTCCTTCCTTCTCTTCTTCCACCTTGATCCCGTATTTGCGGATCTTCTGCTGGAGGTTCTGGCGGAACATCTGGGCTTTGCGGGAAGCCTCGGAGATGTTCCAGTTGCTCTCCTTCAGGATCTGGGTGATGTAGATTTTTTCAAATTCCTCCTTCGCTTTGCTGAAGGGGGCGTTGGCCCAGCTCTCCGGGGAAGAGACGCGATCCGCCACCCGGTTCACGAATTCCTCCGGGAGGTCGGTGATCTGGATGTTCTCTTGTTCCGCCATGGAGAGGGCGTATTCGATCACATGTTCCAGCTCGCGTACGTTTCCCGGCCACTTGTAGGCCTGGAGAGCCTTTAGAGCCTGGGGGTCGATGCGCTCCGCCTTCCGGTCGCGCCGGTATTTGGCCAGGAAATGATAGGCCAGAAGGGGGATGTCATCCAGGCGGTCCCGCAACGGGGGAAGGTGGATGGCGATCCCTTTCAGCCGGTAATAGAGGTCCTGGCGGAATTCCCTCCTCTCCACCGCGCTCTCCAGATCCCGGTTGGTGGCGGCAATGATCCGGATATTCACCCGGAGGGGATGAGGGTCCCCCACCCGCATGAATTCCCCTTCCTGAAGAACCCGCAGCAGTTTGACCTGGAAGGGAGGGGTCGTCTCGGAAATCTCGTCCAGGAAGAGAGTCCCCCCGTCGGCGGCCTCGATCAGGCCTTTGCGGGTGGCCACGGCGCCGGTGAAGGCCCCCTTGACGTGGCCGAAAAGCTCGCTCTCCAACACCCCTTCGGCCAGGGCCCCGCAGTTGAGGGGGAGGAAGAGCTTTTCCCGCCTCCGGCTCCGGTCATGGATCGCTCGGGCCACGAGTTCTTTTCCCGTCCCCGTTTCCCCGGTGAGCAGGATGCTGCTGTCCGTGTCGGCCACCTTTTCGATCATTTCAAACACCCTCTGCAGGGCCGGGCTGCTGCCGAGGATGTTTTCGAAGGGGCGCTGGGCCTGGAGATGCCGGCGCAGAAGGATGTTTTCCGCCTCCAGCCGGCTGCGCTCCACCGCCCGCTCGATGATCACCCGGACCTCGTCGGGAGTAAAGGGTTTCGGCAGGTAGTCGTAAGCTCCCTTCTGAATGGCTTCGACCGCGCTTTTGATGGTGGCATATCCGGTGATCATGATGACCACCAGGGACGGCTGAATCTTCTTCAGCTCTTCCAGGAGCTGCATCCCGTCCATGCCGGGCATGCGGATGTCACTGATGACAATGTCGTAGTGTTCGTCCTGGATTCGCCGCAAAGCCTCTTCGGCGCTCTGGGTGTAGTCCGAGCGATACCCGCTCTTCTTCAGGATGGCCTGAAGGGATTTGCAGGTATTGATCTGGTCGTCCACGATAAGAATTTGGGTCGGAGTTTTCCATGTCAGAGCTTGGGCCTGTTGGATAAAGGGAAATCGACGGTGAAGGTGGTTCCCTGGCCGACGGTGCTTTCCAGGTGATACTCGGCTCCGTAATTTTTCAGGATGCCTGAGACGATATATAGACCCAATCCGGTTCCTTCCCCGGTGCCCTTGGTGGAAAAGAAAGGGTCGAAGACTTTATCCAGGTTTTCAGCGGGAATCCCTGAGCCCGTGTCCCGGATGACCACCCGGATGAAGGGCCCGGCCGGAGAGGAAGGAATGGAGAGGGATTCGTCCGGGTTTTCACAAAACCGGGTATGAAGGAAAAGTCTCTTTGGGCAATGCCCGGGTTCAGAGGGCCCTGGCAGTGCGGTGTTGGAATGCATGGCCTGAACGGCGTTGAGAAGGAGGTTGGTGAAAACCTGATGCATCTGCCCCGCATCGGCCCGGACCAGGGGGAGTTCCCCGGCCAGGTCGAGCTGAACCTCGATCCCTTCCATCACCCCCTGTTTTTCCAGGAGGAGAAGGCTTGTATTCATCACGTCGTTGAGGTCCACCCATTCCAGGGAGGGGCTCGCCTCCCGGGAGAAGGAGAGAAGGTCGGAGACGATTCGTTTGGCCCGAGTGGCTTCTTTGACGATGATATCCAGACTCTCCCGGCTGGGGTCTCCCTCCCGGGTGTCTTCCCGCAGGAGGTTGCCGAAAGTCAGGATGGAGGTCAGAGGGTCATTCATTTCATGGGCGACGCCCGAAGCCAGCCGGCCGATGGCCGCCAGCTTCTCCGTCTGGACCAGGTCCGCCTGGGCTTTCTTCAGGTCTTCTTCCAGATTCTTCTTTTCGGTCAGATCCTTGATCACCCCCAAAGTCCCGATGACCGCTCCCCGCTCATCCTTGAGAAGGGAAGCGGAAGTCAGAAGGGGAATCACCCGGCCCTCGCTGACCATGGTCGTCTCGTAATTCATCAACTGGCCGTGCTCCTGGAGGATGGACATGATCTTTCGGGCCTCGGCCAGACCCCCGGAGTAAAGCCGGGCCATGGGGACGCCGATCAGCTTCTCTTTCTGCCCGGCCCGGCCCAGGATCAATTCCTGCATGGAGCGGTTGGCGAAGGTGATCCGGCCTTTGGGGTCGGTGGCCACGATGGCATCGACCGAGCTCTGGACGATATTCTCCAGGGTCTCCTTGGTCCCCCGCAGCTCCTGGGCCGACTGCTGGAGTTGCGTCCGGCCCTGCTCGAGGGAGGTCACCATCCGATTGAAGGATTCGGCCAGCTCGCCGATTTCGTCCTTGGATTTCATGGGGACGACCTGGGAGAAATCCCCTTCGGCCACTTTCTTGGTGACCCGAAGGAGCTGCCGGATGGGTTTGACCAGGAGCTGGCTGAAGTAGAAAGCCAGAACCACCCCGATCAGACCGGCCTGGACGGCGAAGATCCAGGAATAGGTCTGGGCCTTGCGGGTGGCCACCTGGATCGGCAGCCAGGAAAGACCGACGGCCTGTTCGGCCATCTTTTCCAGCTGGTGCCCCAGAGCCTCCAGTTCGGCAATCTGTTTTTCGGCCTCGGGCCGGTCCTCGGTGGCCGAGAGGATATGGATGACCCGCTGGTAATCTTTCAAGACCGCCTGGGCCCGGTTGAACGGAAAGACAGTTTCGTTCTCCTCCCCCAGTTCCTTCAGACGGGAGAGGGATTCAGCCGCCCGCGAGGAGGCCTCCTGAATGCGGTCAAGGTAGAATTTTTCCCGGTAGAAAGAGAAGTTCTTCTCGTAGCGACGCATCTCCTGAAGGTTGCTGTAATTCCGGTAGGCTTCCTTGACCCGCTGAGAGCTATCGCTGATCCGTTGGGAATTGACGTACAACACCTCGGCGACCATGGCGGTGAGGATTGCCAGGGGAATAAAGCCGAGGAGAAGTTTGGACCCGATCCGCATGCTTCTCAAAAATCAAGTATTGGCCAGGGGGAATAAAGGGGTTCCTTGAATCCGGAACTCGCCCCGATCCGGCTGGGCGAGAACCGCCTGTATGCTTTCCTTTTCAGGATTTCCGAAGGGGTCATACTTTATTGAAATTATAGGGTGAAATTGAAAAGAGAAGCAAGGGAAAAGCGAATCGCGGAAAAGCGACGCCAAAGGACCACCTTCACTTTTGCGGTTCCTTTTACTGCGAAAAAGCAAGCTTGTGGCCCGGAAGCAAGGGCATTGCGCGAAAAAAGCATCGGCGGGAAAAGTATTCGATTCGGAGATGCCCCCGTCACTTCCGCAGAGTGAGGCGGGCCCATCGGGCGCCCGGCCGGGCGCCCCTACATCGGAATAAGCTTGTTCATGGGGAAAGAACAACTTGCCCGCCCGGTCCAAGAAATGGGGCGCGCCTCATGGTTTTTGCGCGCAATGCCCTTGCTTCCGGGCCGGGCAATGCCTGCAATTCAATCGATCCAATGCCCACTTGACGAAAAGTGAAGGGAGCAAGCGCCGGAGGAGCTTTGACTTAGCCTTCTGAATTCGTTATAATTCTTCCATATGCCCAGCCAGTCCATTATTTCCCGCTTAGAAGAGTGGATGAAAAAATATGGCCTTCCCCTGATGCCGGTGATCTGGGGTGTTACCTGCCTGATCATCGGAATCCTGATCGCCATGGGGCTCTACAGCTATTCCTCGGCGGAGAAGGCCATGGCCGACCAGTTCAATCAGCAGCAGCTCATCCTGGCCCGCCAGGCGGCGCAGGGGATGGAGAGCCATCTGGGAAATCTCCGGCAGACCCTGACCCTCCTCACCCGAATTCCCGAAATCCGGAATCCGGAAAAGGGAAGGACCGAAGGGCGGGGGGAAGGAGTACTGAAGGTTCTCAGGGAACAACTCGGGGGGGCCGTTGATTTTCTGTTCCAGGTGGATGAGCGGGGAGAGCTGATTTCTTCCTACCCGGCGAAGACGCTGGAGGGCATAGCGGGAAAGGGTTTCGACTTCGGGCCTTATTTCCGGAAGGCGCGCACGACCGGGAATCCGTCGCTGGTTCATGTGGGACCATTGGCGGAGGATAAGAACCAGCCTTCCCGTTTCGGCTTTCTTTTCCTTTTATCCCCGATATTCCGCGGCTCGGAGCCGGCGGGATTTCTGGGGGCCGGGATCGACTTTAAAAAGCTCTATGACCGCTTCGTTCACCCCATCCGCTCCGGAACCCAGGGAGCCTCCTGGATGATCGACCAGGAGGGAAAAATCATCGCCCACGATGACCCCAACCTTCTGGGGAAGAACGCTTTTTCCGCCCGAAAAGAACGGGATCCGGGCATTTCTTCGGAGCAGATCGACCGGATCATGAAGGAAAAGATGATCGCCGGCCGGGAGGGGACGGGCGAATATACCAGCGGGTGGCACCTGGGAGAACAGGGACAGATCAAAAAATTGATCGCTTACGCGCCGGTTCGCCTGGGCGACCAGGTCTGGTCGGTGGCCGTAGTCGTTCCCCACTCAGAGGTGACCCGCCTGGTGTGGGGAAGATTTCAGAATTCCGCCGTCCTCATTCTGATCATGGCCTCCACCCTGCTGGCCGGCACTTATGTGGGGCACAAGATCAACCAGGAGCGAATCCGGGCGGCCGAGAAGGTCAAGTGGAGCGAGGAGATCATGCGGAGTCAGAATCGTCTCCAGGCTCTCTTCGACGGGGCCCCCGATGCCATAGCCATCGTGGACCGGAATTACCGGATCCTCACGGTGAATAAGACGGCCCAGAACTGGTACAAGCGGGGCATGGAAGATTTCGTGGGCCGGCCCTGCCATCAGGAATTCCAGAAACGCTCCGACCTGTGCGTCAACTGCCCGGCGGAGGAATCCTTTCGCACGGGCCGTCCCGCCTTCCGGGAGCGGGCCAGCCTGGTGGCCAGAGGGACCAAGTACTACCTGCAGATCTTTACCTTTCCCCTCCGCGATCGGAACGGGGAGGTGGTGGAGGTGGTGGAGTACGTAAAAGATGTCACCGCCGAGAAAGAGCTGCAGCAACAGATGATCCAGTCGGAGCGCCTGGCGGTAGTGGGCCGCATGGCGGCCAACGTAGCCCACGAGATCAAGAATCCTCTGGGGACCATCGTCCTGAACGCGGAGCTCCTGGACGAAGAGCTGGATAAAATAGGACCCGATCGAACGGCCGAAGCCCGGGAACTCCTGGCGGTGGTCAAGTCGGAGGTGGACCGTCTCCTGGAGGTGGTGGAGGAATACCTCCAATTCGCCCGCCTCCCCAAAATCAAACTGGAAGAGGGGAATCCCAACGAAGTGATCAACGATCTCCTCCTCTTCCTCCGGGAAGAAGTGGGGGAGCGGAAGATCCTGCTGGTGGAGAACCTGGACCCCCATCTGCCCCCCGTGCAGCTCGACCCCAAGCAGCTCCGCCAGGCCTTTTTGAACATCATCAAGAACTCTTTCGAGGCCATGCCCGACGGGGGCAAACTTACCGTTTCCACGGCCCAGCGGGACGGCAAGGTGGAAATCACCATCGGGGACACGGGAAAAGGAATCCCGGAGGAGAGCCAGGATCTGATTTTTACTCCCTTCTTCAGCACCAAGCACGGCGGCACGGGTTTAGGGCTCTCCATCACTTCGCACATCGTGAAAGAGCATGGGGGAACGATCCATTTCGAAAGCTACGAGGGTATGGGAACCTCTTTCATCATCCGCCTGCCGATTCCTCCCGTCCCCTCCCCGGTTTCCGGGGAAGAGAGGCAGGACGCTGGAGTGAGGGCGGAACGGGTACGGGGAAGCTAGCCGCTTCCGGGGAAGGCCATGGAAATTCCAGAACCCAAGACGATTCTGCTGGTGGATGACCACCAGCCTTTCCGCGACTCTCTGGCCAAGATTCTGGGGGGGGAGGGGTTCCGGGTGTTCCCGGCCAAGGATGGAGAGGAAGCCCTGGACATTCTGCGCAAGGAATTCATCCATCTGGTTCTGACCGATTTGAAGATGCCCAAAATGGACGGGGTGGAGCTCCTGAAAGTGGCCAAGGCCATCCGACCGGAAACGGAAGTCATCCTCATGACCGGCTACGGGACGGTCGATACGGCTGTAACGGCCATGAAGGACGGGGCCTTCGATTACATCCAGAAACCCTTCAAGCCGCGGGAGATCCTCAAACTGGTGCGCAAAGCGGTGGAAAAGCAGTCCCTGGTCCTGGAAAACCGCATGCTCCAGGAGAGGATCAAGGATTTCCAGAAGGTGGAGAAGATCGTGGGCCGAAGTCCGGCCATGAAGAAGATCTTGGAAATCGTGGCGCAAGTGGCCCCGAGTTCGGCCACGGTGCTCATCCAGGGGGAGAGCGGAACGGGAAAAGAAGTGATCGCCCAGGCCGTCCACGACCTGAGCCCGCGGGCCAAGGAACCCTTTATCAAGGTGAGTTGCGCCGCCCTTCCGGAGACCCTCCTGGAGGCCGAACTCTTCGGGTATGAGCGGGGGGCTTTTACCGGGGCCAGTGCCCGCAAAGAAGGGCGGTTTGAGCTGGCCCACGGCGGAACGCTCTTTCTGGATGAAATCGGAGAAGTGAGCCTCACGGTGCAGGTGAAACTCCTGCGGGTCCTTCAGGTGGGTGAGTTCGAAAGGCTGGGCGGGACCAAGACTCTGAGGGCCGATGTGCGGATCGTGGCGGCCACCAATATGAACCTGCTGGAGGCCATAGAGCGGAAGGCTTTCCGGGAAGACCTTTACTCCCGGCTGAATGTGATTACCGTGACCCTTCCTCCTTTACGGGAAAGAGAAGGGGATATTCCCCTCCTGGCCCACCACTTCCTGGAGATCTTCAAGAAGAAGAATAACAAAGGGGTTAAAGGTTTCACCCAGGAGGTCATGGAGGTCATGCTGCAGTACCCCTGGCCGCGAAATGTGCGTCAGCTGGAAAACGCCATCGAAAGGGCCGTGGTATTATCCAGGGGCGATTTGATCACCCCCGGCGACCTTCCCCCCGAGATCCAGAAGGCCGTAGGCCCCGCGGAGCTAAGAACGGCCCTGCTGGACGAGAAGACCCTGTCCATCCCTCTCGGCACCCCCCTGGAAGCGATTGAAAAACGGGTGATCGAGGAGACCCTGCGACACTCCCGGGGAGACAAGAACCTGGCTTCCAAGATTCTGGGGATCTCCGCCCGGACCATCTACCGGAAAATGGAGGATGAAAAAGAAGAGGGAAAAGAAGAAAACCGGGAAGACCAGTCGGAAAAAGGTGGGCAAGGATCTTGACAAATTGACAAAAGGACGGTTAAATATTTATTAAATTGTCATTTTTTCACGATTTTTTTACCCCAATTGACACGATGTCTCCATTTCCCGGATTAGAGCCAAAGAGCATCTCAACCTCGCCGAAGAACCAGAAATAGAATAATGATTCTAT
This sequence comes from uncultured delta proteobacterium, assembly GCA_963802665.1. GTDB lineage: Bacteria > Desulfobacterota > SM23-61 > SM23-61 > SM23-61 > SM23-61. The sequence continues at coordinate 71,311 of CAWDJO010000021.1, forward strand.
AATGTTATGAATCAATTTTGCATCCTCTCCCTGTCTCCTTTTGGCACACCTCTTGCTTAATAAACTATAAAATTGGAAAATTTGAAGGGGTCCGATCTTCACAGGCTACGAACGAGCGAACTCCCCTGCTCATCTGTGACTGGCAACCGAAACAACAACCCTCCTCTATCAGATCGGACCCCTTCAAATTTTCTGGGAACGTGACGAGGTGTAAGCAGGTTTCTTTTCTATTCCGCAAGATGGAGGAAGCGTGGAAAAGAAAACGGTTTTAGTCGTGGATAATGGGGAGACCATTCGCGAAACCCTGGTAAAAATTCTCGAACGGGAAGGATACAGTGTTCTGACGGCAGAGGACGGGCAGGCCGCGCTGGACGTCCTCAGGGAGAACCAGGTAAATGTCATTCTTTCCGATGTCTGTATGCCGCGGATGGACGGGAACAAACTGCTCAGGATGGCCAAATCCATCCATCCCGATGTCGAAGTCATTCTGATGACCGGCCATGGCAAGACCGAAATGGGGCTGGAAGCTCTGCGCGCCGGGGCTTTTGATTTCATCCAGAAGCCTTTTACCAAACTGGCCTTGAACAAGACCATCAAACAGGCCCTGGAAAAGCAGGCCATGGCTACAGAATTGCGCTTCCTCAAAGAGCGGGTCCGCGAACTGCTAGGGGAGATCATGGACCTGGTCGGTGAGCCGGCGGTTCAACGGATGGGTTATTCCCGCACCTTACGGGCGGATTCAGCCCACTAAGGAACCCGCGGGAATTGGGGTTCAAAACTATCAAATCAATGCTGAACCGGGAAGCTTTCCTTCTTCGAAGAGAAGCGGAAGGGTCCATATATTTTTATTTTCTTCCCGGAAGGCCCCTCTGGTGATTGGCTTCCCCCCGTCCCCGGGAATTCCCGGACTACGATAGCCCCGCCGCCAGGAAAGGGGACCCCCCCATAAAGGTGAAAAGTTAGTCTTGCAGAACAAAGGCAGAATGAAGATAATATAGCCTTGTATCAAAACATCCTATCGGAGGTTATCTATGGCAGAAGATAAGAAAACCATCACCAGCATGATGGAGGAGAAACGGACCTTTCCTCCCAGCAAGGAATTCAGCTCCAAGGCCCACATCAAGAGCCTGGAAGAGTACAAGAAATTGTACGAAAGGTCCATCAAGGACCCGGACGGATTCTGGGGAGAACAGGCGCAAAACCTGGAGTGGTTCAAGAAGTGGGATAAGGTCCTGGATTACAGCTTCGGCGACAACCTGTACATCAAATGGTTCCAGGGCGGGAAGATCAACGTGACCGTGAACTGCCTGGACCGACACCTGAAGACCGCGAAGAAGAACAAGGTCGCCCTGATCTGGGAAGGAGAACCGGGGGATAGCCCGGAAGTACACCTACCAGCAGCTCTACGAAGAAGTCTGCAAGTTCGCCAATGTGCTCAAGAAGAAGGGCGTGAAGAAAGGGGACCGGGTGACCATCTACATGCCCATGATCCCCGAACTGCCCATTGCCATGCTGGCCTGCGCCCGAATCGGGGCCATCCACAGCATCGTCTTCGGGGGATTCAGCGCCGATGCCCTGAGGGACCGCATCCAGGATGCCAGCGCCACCGTGCTGATCACCACCGACGCCAGCTACCGCAGCGGCAAGGTCATCGGCCTGAAGAACAACGCCGACGCGGCCCTGGCCAGCTGCCCCACCGTCAAGACCGTCATCGTCTACAACCGGACCAACACCAAGGTCGACATGAAGGCGGGCCGGGATTTCTGGTGGCATGAAGAAATGGCCGCCAAGGACATCAAACCGGAATGCAAGCCCGAAGTCATGGATGCGGAGGATCCCCTCTTCATGCTCTATACCTCCGGCTCCACCGGCAAACCCAAAGGGGTTCTCCACACCCAGGCGGGATACCTCCTCTTCGTGATGACCACCTTCAAGTGGATCTTCGATTACAAGGATGAAGATATTTTCTGGTGCACCGCCGACATCGGCTGGGTCACCGGGCACAGCTACATCGTTTACGGTCCTCTGGCCGCCGGGGCCACCAGCCTCATGTTCGAAGGCGTTCCCAACTATCCCAAGCCCGACCGTTTCTGGGAGATCGTGGAGAAGTACAAGGTCAATATCTTCTACACGGCGCCCACCGCTCTCCGGGCCATGATGCGCGACGGCGACAAGTGGCCCCTGGGCCGGAACCTCTCTTCCCTCCGCCTCCTGGGGACCGTGGGAGAGCCCATCAACCCCGAGGCCTGGATGTGGTACTACAAGGTCATCGGCAAGGAGAAATGCCCCATCGTCGATACCTGGTGGCAGACCGAGACCGGCGGAATCCTGATCACCCCCCTGCCGGGCGGCTGGCCCATCAAGCCCGGTTCGGCCACCAAGCCCTTCCCCGGAGTGGACGCCGCGGTCATCCGCGAAGACGGGTCTCCGGCCAGCCCCAACGAAGGCGGATACCTGGTGATCAAGAAGCCCTGGCCGGGAATGATGCGGACCATTTACGGGCAGCACGAGCGCTTCAAGGAGACCTACTTCGTCCAGTTCCCCGGGCTGTATTTCACCGGCGACGGCGCCCGGGTGGATGAAGACGGCGACTTCTGGCTCATGGGCCGGGTGGACGACGTCATCAACGTCTCCGGACACCGGATCGGGACCGCGGAAGTGGAGAGCGCCCTGGTGAGCCATCCCTCCGTGGCCGAAGCCGCGGTGGTGGGCATGCCCCACGACATCAAAGGCCAGGGGATTTACGCCTTTGTCACGGTGAAGGCCGGCCAGACCAAGTCGGACGACCTGAAGAAGACCCTGGTGGCCCACGTGCGGAAGGAGATCGGCCCCATCGCCACTCCGGACAAGATCCAGTTGGCCGATATGCTGCCCAAGACGCGCAGCGGCAAGATCATGCGGCGCATCCTGAAGAAGATCGCCGCCGGAGAGATCGGCGACCTGGGCGACACCACCACCCTGGCCGACCCAACGGTGGTGACCACCCTGGTTTCGGAAAGGCAGTAGCCTTCGAGATCGGCGGTGGACAAGATGAAGGGAGCAGGGCTCGAAACAGAGACCTGCTCCCTTAATTCTGTCAAGGAGGCTCATTCACATGTCTGATCAAACCAAGGCCGCCAACCCTCCGGCGGTCGGCGAAAACCGTGGATGGATCGTCACCTTTGCCGGGACCGGAATCAACCTGGCTTTGGGAGTCCTCTACGCCTGGTCGGTTATTTCCAAACAGATCACCAAGGAGTGGGGATGGAACGAGACCCAGGCCGCTCTTCCTTATTCCGTGGCCATCATCGTTTTTGCCATCATGATGGTGCCGGCAGGAAGGATGCAGGACAAGTACGGGCCCCCGGCTGGTGGCCACCCTGGGCGGAATTCTTTGCGGGATCGGCTTCATCATCGCCAGCCTGGGGCAGTCCATAACGGGTATGGTCATCGGGTTCGGAATTCTGGCGGGAGCGGGCATCGGATGCGGCTACGCCTCGGCAACCCCCCCTGCGGTCAAATGGTTTCCCCCGGCCCGGACGGGCTTGATCGCCGGCCTGGTGGTGGCCGGCTTCGGGCTGGCCTCGGTATATATTGCCCCCCTGGCCAACTATTTGCTTTCGGGTTTCGGCATCCAGAGCACCTTCCTGGTTCTGGGAATCGCTTTTCTCATCGCCGTGGTGATTCTGTCCCAACTCCTGAAAAACCCGCCTCGCCGGGTACAAACCGGCGGGCAACCCCGCTCCGGCAAAAGCCGGATCCGCGCCGAAGGCTACCGCTGCGGCCGCCGATTACGAATGGACGGAGATGGTCCGGACTCCCCAGTTCTTCCTCCTATGGATCATGTTTGTCTTCGGCGCCGGGGCCGGGTTGATGATCATCGGGAAGCTGGCCAAGATCGTCGACCTGCAGGCCGGAATCAAGGCCGGGTTTATCTTCGTGGCCATGCTGGCCGTCGGAAATGCCGCTGGACGGATCGTCGCCGGCGTTCTTTCCGACAAGATCGGCCGCACCTGGACGATGTTTGCCGTCTTTGTTTTCCAGGCGGTCCTCATGTTCTTCCTGCGCGGCCTGGACACCTACGGCACCCTCTTCTTGGCCTCCGTGCTCATCGGCTTCAACTATGGGGCCAACCTCTCGGTCTTCCCCTCGGCGACCAAAGACTACTTCGGGCTGAAGAATTTCGGAGTCAACTACGGGTTTGTCTTCACTGCCTGGGGCGTGGGGGGAATTTTGGGGCCCATGCTGAGCGGGCTGATCTTCGACAGCTACAAGAATTTCAACAACGCCTACTTGATTGCCGCCGTCTGTCTGCTGGTTGCTGCAGGCCTGACGTTCGTTACCCGGCCGCCCAAGGCCAAAGTCGATAAAGCGGAGAGGCGCTGGAGATGAGTCGGGAAATAAAAAACCCCTTCTTGAGATTCTTCAAGAAGGGGTTTTTTTATGGAATCCGGGAACTCGGGTTATTTGGCTGATTGAGCGGCAGCCACCAGTTCGCCGGCAAAAGCCGCTTTCTCGACGGGTTTGGGAACCCTTGCCCGCTTCTTCAGATCGGCCAACCAGAAACATAGGTAGGAGAACCGCGACCATGGCCATGGAGGCGGCCATCACGCCCAGGATGATGGAGTAAAATTTAGCCTGTTTGGCCACGATGGGGTACCCGAGAATTTCAGCGGCATATACATTGGAGGCCAATCCGACCAGGATCATGGACGCCGTTATCACGATGGTTGATTTTTTCATTTTCAGTCCCTCCTTCATCTGTGCTCTCTCCCTCTATCCTCTGCCCTCATTAACAGCAAGGGCCGTGCCAGGACTTTAGCGGGTCCCATGCCTATGCCATATTTACAGTTTAACTATTTGATTTTATTTAATTTTTATAAATATTCGCTTTTCCAACCATGGTAATATTTTAACCTGGAATAATGGCAAAATGACAAATGAATGAATATTCATTCGGACAAAAATTCAATATTGGCAAAATAAACAAAATTGGCATCATTTACTTTGACAAAATGACAATATAAGTTTAAGGCCTCCCTATTCTCTATTTCTCCATATCTTTTAAAAGGTTCTACTTATCCGGGGGAATATTTATGAGAGTTAAAGCGTTTGAGATTTTTCGGCCCCTTTGATATATTGAATCGGGGGCTAGACCGGTGAAACCCTTCAAAGACTGGAAAATTCGCTCCAAATTAATTGCTTTTACTCTTTTGCTCGCCCTCCTGCCCATGGGGGTCGCGGCCGTAGTGTCTTTGCAGAAATTCACGGAAGATTTGAAGCAAGCCTACGAGTCGGACCTCGATCACATCGTCACCAACATTCATGCCATGTGCCGGGCTCAGCAGGAGCTCCTCCAGAACAAACTTACCTCCGACCTGAAGATTGCCCACCGGATATTTCACCGGAATGGACACCGAATCGTCATCTCGCCGGAACGGCTGGTGGAATTTGAGGCGGAAGATCAACTTACCAAAGAGACCACCCGCATCCGGGTTCCTTTCTGGTCCATCGGCGGGCAGGCGATCACCCGGAACGATACCCTCGTCGACCAGGTCCAGCAGATGGTCGGGGGGACCTGTACCGTTTTCCAGCGCATCCAGGGTGACCGGCTCTTGCGGATTTCGACCAATGTCTTGCGGTCCGACGGAAGCCGGGCAGTGGGAACCTACCTGCCGGCCGCCAGCGAGGTCACCCGGACCATCCTCCGGGGAGAAACGTACCGGGGGCGGGCTTTCGTGGTGAATGACTGGTACATTACCGCCTACGAGCCGATTTTCGATGAAAGCAAGAAAGTCATCGGGGCTCTTTACGTGGGAATCCCGGAGCAGAGAGCCGTGGCTTTGAAGACGGCCATCAAGTCCATCAAGATCGGCAAGACCGGCTATGCATTCATCATGGACAGCTCGGGGAGGCTGGTCGTCCACCCGGCCAAAGAAGGGGAAACGATTCTGGAGGCCAAGGATTCGACGGGATTCGAGTACATCAAGGAGATAGTTCGTCTGGCTCCCCAATTGGGGGAAACAGAGGTGGGCACCCTCCGTTACCCCTGGGCCAATGTGGAGTTGGGGGAGATCTGTCCCCAGGATGAAGATCAACAAATACCTGTACTTTCGGGATTGGGATTGGATCATCGCGGCGGGGAGCTACGAAGAGGAGATCTATGAAGGTGTAGCCCGGACCAAGTTTTTCATCACCCTGGTGGCCCTGGGAACGGTGGCCCTGGCGATCCTGCTCACGGTCATGCTCTCCCGGGTTCTCACCCGGCCGCTTCAGCAGCTCACCGAGGTGACCGCCCGGATGGCCGGCGGGGACCTGACCCAAAAGGTCAAACTCAGCGGCGGGTGATGAAATCGGAACCCTGGCTCAGTCCTTCAACCGCATGGCCGATCAGGTTCTCAATTACACCCGCAACCTGGAGGAGATCGTCCAAGCCCGCACCCAGGAGATTCAGGAAAAGGAAGAAGAATACCGAAATCTTTCCCGTCTGCTCAACAGCGTTCTGGAGAGCTCCACGGAATATTCGATCATGGCCACGGACCCCAACGGGGTGATCCTGCAGTACAACAGCGGGTCGGAAAAACTCTTCGGGTGGACCAAAGAAGAAGTCATCGGAAAGATGCGCATCAGCCGGACTTTCTGGAAAGACGACCGGTCGCGCGGCCTGATTCGGGTGATCTCCCGCAAGGTGGAAGAGGAAGGAATGACCGAATACCAGGTGGAACGGGTACGGAAAGACGGGTCCCTTTTCACCGCCCACGCCATCGTGACCTCGCTGAAGGATCCCTCGGGGAAGACCCTGGGGTTTGTGGAGATTGCCCGGGACATCACCGAGAAAATCGCCCTGGAAAAAGAGCTTTGGAAGACCAAGGACCAGTTGGAAAATATCGTCCAAAGCTCCGTGGATGCCATCGTGACGACGGACCCCAAGGGGAAGATCACCTTTGTGAACCGGGCCATGGAAGAAATGGTGAGCAGCTCCCGCGAAGAGATGATCGGCCGGCCCATCCATCAATTCTACCTCGACGGAATCAATGAGGCCCGCAAGATCATGTCCATCCTGCGGGAGAAGGGAAGCCTGAAGAACCATGAAACCACGGCCATAAAAGCTGGCGGCGGGACGGTTCCAATCCTGACCTCGGCTTCCCTCCTTCGCGACGAGAAGGGCCAGATCATCGGGACCCTCGGAGTTTTCAAGGATCTTACCGAGAAGAAGAAACTGGAAGAAGAGTTGCAGAAGACCCAGGCCCACCTCATCCAGGCGGGAAAGATGCGGGCCTTGGGGGATCTCGTGGCCGGGGTGGCTCACGAGCTGAATAACCCGCTCATGGCCGCGGATACGTTCGTCCACGTCATGAGAGAAAAGCTAGACCAGGACCATGAGAACCGGAAGCGGCTCGAGTTGCTTCAGAGGTGCCATGAAAGGATCGCCAAGATCATCAACCACCTGCGGGACTTCTCCCGGCAGTCCAAGTTCGACTTCCGGCCCATGGAGGTGACCGAGCCGATCGAGAACGCCCTGATGATCACCGGCCAGCAGATGATCAACCACGGCATCCGGATCATCAAGGAATTTCAGCCCGACCTTCCCAAGATCCGGGGAGATGCCAATCAGCTCGAGCAGGTGTTCCTCAATCTCATCTCCAACGCCCGGGATGCCATGGAAAGGGCAGACCGGAAAAAGGAGCTCACCATCGCCGCTTCCCTCCTCCGCCATAACGGCTGGAATGATGTGGAAGTGATCGTGAAAGACACCGGGAACGGCATTCCCCCGGAAAATATCGACAAGATCTTTGAACCCTTTTTCAGCACGAAGGAAGTGGGCCAGGGGACGGGCCTGGGGCTTTCCATCTGTTACGGGATCATCGAAGCCCACGGGGGGAGGATCGAGGTGGAGAGCAAGATAAACGAGGGGACGACTTTCCGGGTGCTTCTGCCCGTATTGTCGTCCCACCTGGGGACGGCTTTGGAATGGATGGTGGAAGCATAAGCGGAAAAGGGATATGGCACCGTTTGATCGGCCCAGAGCGGAGTTCTAGGCACCCCCTTGAAGGAGAAGAAAAGGCATGGCCAAAAAGATTCTGGTGGTCGATGATGATGACCTGGTTTTGATCGCCATCCAGGAGCTGCTCACTCCCCTGGGGTTCGTAGTGACCCCCTTGTCCAGCGGGCCGGAGGCGCTGGAGAAGGTTTGCCAAAATCAGTTCGACTTGGTGATTCTGGATGTGAGCATGCCGGAGATGACCGGGTTTGAGGTCTGCCAGAAGATTCGGCAGATGGACTCCTACGCGGAAACGCCCATCCTGATGCTGACCGCCCGGAGCGGGGAAGAGGATCGACAGCGGGGCATGGAAGCGGGAGCCAACCTCTACTTGCCCAAACCCATTTCTCCCAAAAGATTGATTGCCTTGGTGGAAGAAGCATTGAAATAAATTTCGGATTTCGGATTGCGGATTGCGGAATAAAAGCCGGCTAGTTCATTCCGCCCTGCACTACGTTGAGTGCAGGGCGCATTCCGCAATCTCAAAAGGAGGATTCAATTCATGGAACGCGTGGTGGAAAAGGCGGAGAGTTTGCTGAAGGAATGGAAGGGGGATTCCTACACCTTCGGGTTTGAAGTTCTGGGAAAAACCGGGGATATTGTCGCCCGGCATGGAAAGCGGGCTCTGGGGATCATGGCCGATCTGGGGCAGGGCTGGATGGCGGGAACCCTGCAGACCATCACCGATTCCCTCAAGGCCAGGGGGGTGGAAACGGAAATCATCATCGGCGCCGGGCCCAATGCCCCGCGGGAGGACGTATACCGGCTGGCCCTTCAGGTGGCCCGGACGAGGCCCGAAGTCATCCTGGCCGTCGGGGGAGGCAGTACCATCGATGCCGCCAAAGCGGCCAACGTCCTGGCGACTTTTTCTCCCCAAGACGTGAAGAAGGCTCTGCAGGCCCCGGAGGGTGTGGCCAGCACCATCGACCCTTACTTTGGCGTGGGCAACGTGACCAAGGTCAAAGGGATGGCCAGTAAATCTCTCCTGCCCCTGGTGGCCGTACAGACAGCGGCGAGTTCGGGGGCCCATCTGACCAAGTATTCCAACATCACCGACCTGGTGACCGGACAAAAGAAGCTGATCGTGGACGAAGCCATTGTACCCCAGGCCGCGGTCTTCGATTACCAAGTCACCCTGGGGGCGCCCATGGACTTGACCCTGGACGGAGGACTGGACGGGATCGCTCATGCCTGGGAAGTCTTTATGGGCGCCACCGGCCAGGCCTATTATGAAAAGATGAAAGAAGTGGCCAAGGCCTGCCTCGCCCTGATTGTGTACGGACTGCCCAAAATCAAGGCGAACCCCGGAGATCGGGACGCCCGGCACAGCCTGGGCCTGGGCACCGACCTGGGAGGATACTCGATCATGATCGGCGGGACCAGCGGCCCCCATCTGGGAAGCTTCTCCCTGATCGATGTTCTGACGCACGGGCGGGCCTGCGCGATCCTGAACCCTTACTACACGGTTCTTTTTGCCCCCAAGATCCAGGATCAGCTGGCGGTCTTCGGGGAAATTTTGAAAGAGGCCGGGTTCATCAAAGCCAAGACCGAGGGCAAGAAGGGAAGGGCCCTGGCTATGATGGTGGCCAGGGGGATGATCCAGTTCTCCAAAGCCCTCGGCTTCCCGGCGACCCTGGCGGATGCGGGAGTTTCCAAGGCCCATATCAAACGGATGATCACCGCGGCCAAAGACCCGCAGCTGAAGATGAAGCTGCAGAACATGCCCACCCCCATGGAAGCGGAGCGGGGAGACGTGGACAAGCTGATGAAACCCACCCTGGATGCGGCTTTCACCGGGGACCTGGAGCTGATTCCGACCGTGGGCTAGTTCAATATGCGGAGATGCGTGAACTTGAAATTCAGCTGTCACCCCGGTGAACCGGTCCGGTAGTTCGTAGCGCAAGGCGGATTCGCCGGAATGACGGTCAGAGACCGCGCTTTGCACTGCAGGGCTTCCGCAATCCGCAATTTGCATTCGAAGGAGAGCTTTTCAATATGAGAGCTGATTTGTTAGAGACCTTGAAGAAGGTAAAAACCAAGGGCTGGAAGAAAGTGAAGGTGGAATTCACCGGCGGGCCTCTGGTCATTTCAGTTCCTCCGGACTGCGTTGAACTGACCATGAGAAAGGCCGAGCTGTTGAAGAACCCGGCGAAGGAGATACAAAAAGCCTTAGACCAACCCTGCGGGGGCCCCACTCTGGAAGAGATCATCCGGGGAAAGGGGAAAGATGCGGGCCAGTTGAAGGTGGCCATCACCATATCCGACATCACCCGGCCGGTCCCCTACCAGGGAAAGAGCGGAATTCTTCCTCCCCTGTTGAAGAAACTGCACTCCCTGGGGATCCAGCGGGAAAAGATCCTCATCATCGTGGGAACGGGGACCCACCGAGCCAGCACACTCCAAGAAAAGGTAGAGATGCTCGGCAAGGAGGTCGTCTCTTCCTATTCGGTCGTGGACCACGATTGCGAGAATGAATCCATCCTGGTCTCGTTGGGCAAGACCCCCACGGGGACCCACGTCTATTTGAATCGATTCTTTCACGAAGCCGATTTGAAGATCGCCACCGGCCTGACCGAGAGCCATTTCATGGCCGGAGCCTCGGGGGGACGAAAGGCCGTCTGCCCGGGGCTGGTGGATCTCCGGACCATCCAGAAGTTCCACAGCCCGGAATTCCTCGAATCGCCCTGCGCCACCAACCTGGTCTTCGAAGGAAACCCCTGCCACGAAGAAGCCCTGGCCGTGGCCAAATCGGTGGGTGTCGATTTCACCATCACCGTGACCCTGGACAAGGACATGCGCATGACCGGGGTCTTTGCCGGAGACCTGGAAAAGGTTCTGGAAAAGGCCGTGGAAAAGATCAAGACCTACGTGGCCATCCCGGTGGAAGAGGAATTCGACATCGTCCTGACCCACGGCGGATATGTGGGGAGAAACCATTACCAGACCGCCAAGGCCGCGGTGGGAGCCATCCCCGCGGTGAAGGAGAAGGGGATCATCATCATCGCCGCCGACAACCGCGATCCGGAACCCATCGGCGGGCCCGAATACAAGACCTTAACCCACCTTCTGAAACTCCAGGGTCCTGACCGATACGTGGAGATTCTCAAGTCCCCCTCCTGGAAATTTACCAAGGACCAATGGGAGCCCGAGGTCTGGGGAAAAGTCCTGAGAAAGGTTGGAGAGGAGGGGATGATTTACTGCACCTCCGATATCCCCGAGCCTGTTTTCTCCATGCTGCCCGGGGTGAGCGGATATGACTTCCTGACTCCCGCCGGCAAGAAGAAAAGCCGGGCCAAGAAGGTCCAGGAGATGGTCCAGAACGCCGTCTTCTATTCATTACCAGGCCAAACACCAGGAGAAGAACGCCTCTCCCCGAGTGGCCTTCATCCGCGAAGGCCCCTACGCCGTTCCGGTGGGAAATCTGGGCGAGGGAGGGGGAACGAAAACCGAGGAATGAGCTGAAAAATTATCCGGTAAGAACAAGAGACTTATGAAAAAGGGTCAGTCCATGAATTTAGGAATTTTCTATCCCTTCGCGCTATCAAAAAGTTAAAATTCCTAATTTCCTGGACTGACCCCTTCCCCTTAACATTCTGTGCGAGTCCCCCTATCAAGTGCCGACCCGGTAAGGAGACCGGATGTTCTTCAGGGCGGCCAGGACACTGAGGCAGGCGAGGTAGGTGGTTTTCGGGTTGGCCGGGACGGGAACGTTTTCAAATTTCATGGTCAAGCGCCCGGCCTCTCCACGGTAGTGGATTTCGTGGGTATTGTGATTTATCCCCGGGTCGGCGAGAATCCGGATTTTCGTTTTTTCAAAGCCGATTCCCGCGAGACTCAGGGCGGCGGCGATGTTGATGCTCTGGGGAAATTTCTTGACGCAGTCCCTTGCCGGTCCTTCGTAGAGTACTGTGGGGGTGGTTATCTTATCCATATCGAGGCCCAGCTCGCTCTACATGGGGGATTCCTTTCCAGGCATTCGGAGGTTTGCGGGTGGTCATGCTGATTTCCTCAACCTCTTGCAGAACCAGCCCCTGGATGGCATCCAGCCCCCCGATCCCGCCTGAAGGAAGATGAAGCCGGCTGCCCGACTCGGCGGCTGCATCGATCAAACGCCCCAGCAACCGGGCATCCACAAGCGCCCCGATGCTGACGGGAATCAGGTCCATGCCGGCTTTCAGGATTTTCACTCCGTACTCTTCCAGCGCCTCATGGGAAGCGGCCTCCACAACGACGTCAAGCTTCTCCTTTAGTATTTCCTCCGCCTTCGCCACCCATCTGATCCCCTGGGCGAGGGCTTTTTTCTTTTCTCCCGGGCGCTCGCTTCTCTGACAGATCACGACCAGCTCCGCCTCATTGATCTTCCTGGCCACAAAGGCATCGAGAACGAATCCGCCGATAACCCCGCAACCGATAAGCCCCACGCGCAAATTCTTTTTCATTTTTTCTCCCCTGCGCCCTCCCTGGCCCTGCGTGATCGCCGCTATTTCTCCGGGGCCGAC